>CAWIGI010000021.1:0-36697 GCA_963835685.1 Miltoncostaeaceae bacterium | reverse complement strand
CCGCTCCTAGAAAGCCCTGCTTGTGCGGGGCTTTCGTCGTAGATAGGCCAGACCGTGCGGTCGCGGGGTAGGGACCGCTCCGCAGGGCGCCGAAGCGCGGCCCTGCTCAGCCGTGCAAGGCCGGCGCCTCCTGCATGGCCCAGTCCACGAGGCAAAGGCTGAGGCCGGCCCGCCTGGGAGGTCAGCCGGTCGGCGGGTGCGCTCATGCTGCGCGGGTTTCGCTCCAGTCGAGGATGAGGTTGCGGTCGGCAAAGAACCATCGCCCCTCGCTCTTGACGAACGTGTCGAGGTAGCGGAGGGACGCGACCATGATCTTGCGGTCGCCGTCTTCCATGAAGACGTGGTAGGCGATCGTGTAGCTCTCGCCGGTGGCGCGGTCGCCGTCGAGCGCGACCGTGCTCTGTCCGTTGAAGTGGGTCGTCGCCTGGTAGCGGTTCAGGTCGGCGAAGACGGGTGTGAGCGCGTCTCGTCCCTCCAGCACATACGTCGCCTCGCTGCCTTCGCCGTCCATGTAGACGGCAAAGCGGGTGTCGGCGGTGAAGAGCGCCTTCTGCCCTTCGGCGTCTCGGCGGTCGGCGCAGTGTGCGTAGGCGTCGAACAGCTCGCGAATGGCGAGGCGGTCGGCGGCCTCCGACGGCGAGATCTCGGTGTGGGCGGCCATTCTGGTTCCTTTGCGCTCGGGTTGGGCGGCAGCGTCCTCTGACAGCAGGTGAGAGGCCTCGCCAGAACCTGGTGATCGAGACCGTCCCGCCGTATAGATGACAGACGTGGCCGGGCGCGGGCAGCCTGGCGTGATCTCGCAGACCCCTCCGGCCCCGGCGATCACGTAGGTCGACGTCACCCGCCGCGGGCCGCCCCCTCCATGCACCTCAGGCCCTGGCTTCTCGCCCCGACCGTCAGATTGAAGGGGCGGCAGGGCACGGGGAGGCACCTTGCCGACCCTCCCGCTGTCAGCCTCAGCCGGCCTCCGCGAGGAACGCGTTCACGTCGGCCGCGAACTGGCTGTGGTGCTGGAAGAGGAAGCCGTGGGCCGAGTCCGGGTAGATCGTGATCCGGGCGTCCGGCAGAAGCCCGGCCAACAGGTACGAGTAGCGGGGCAGAATCATCGGGTCGCTGTCGCCGTTGGCGACGAACACCGGGAGATCGATCGCGGTGACTCGCTCAAGCAGCGAGTGGTTGGGGATGCCCCACGCGCACACGGCGTCGTACTGCGCCTGGCGCGTCTCCCATGTCGTTGGTTCGTCCCGGTTGCTCGTTCTGCCGAAGATGCGCCCGGCGGCGTGCTGCCCCGCTTCCTGGCTCGTGCTGGTGGGTGCGAAGAAGACGTCGAGGTAGCCCTGCGGGCTCGTCTCCGGCTGCCCGACCGCGCCGATCACCTCCGGTGCCCAGCCGTGCATGCCGGCCGCACCCTGCGGGGCCGAGGACGCAAGGACGACGCGCCGCAGGAGGTCGGGGCGGATGAGCGCGATCTCCTGCGCGACGAAGCTGCCGAGCGAGAAGCCGAGCAGATCCACCCGCTGCAGGCTCATCGCCTCGATGAACGCGATCGCGTCGTGGGCCATCGCTCGACGGTGTTCGGCGTCGCGCCGGTCGTGGCCGCCGACGCCGACGTTGTCGAACGTGACCACGCATCGCTCCGCGGCGAGATCGTCGATCGAGCGCGGGATCCCAGTTGTCGAGGTTGCCGCGGAAGTGCTGCAGCAGGACGAGCGGCACATCGCCGGCGCCGGGGTCGCGGTAGGCGTAGTCGATCGCATTCTCGGCAGTGACTCGCTTGGTCGAGGCAGCGGCGTAGCCGGTCGGCGGGCCGGCCGGCGTTGGTTGGTCTGTGGTTGCCATGAGCGCCCCTTTCAGCGACGGACCGCCAGTTGACGCTGTTCTCCGATCCACGAGGCGGCCAGATCCGTCCACGCCGCGGCCTCACCCGCACCGCCTGCCAAGCCGAGGCTATGAGGGCCGTGGGCGAAGACATGCACGGCATGTGGAACGTCGTGAGCGGCGAGCGAGGCTGCGAGCCGGTATGTGTGTTCCGGCGGGACGTAGGCGTCTTCGGCCGTGTGCCAGAGAAAGAACGGTGGCGAGGAGCCTGTCACCAGCGTGTCGAGTGACGTCGCCCGCCTCAGTTCCGGCGTCGCCTCTTCACCGAGAAGGATCAGGCGCGCCGGCCGGTAGGTCTCGGTCTCCATCGAGGTGATCGCGTAGCCGAGGACGGCGAAGTCGACCGCTTCGCCCGCGTCAGCGCCCTCGGCGAGCGCCGCGAGGCCGGCGAGATGTCCGCCCGCCGAGAACCCGATGACGCCGATCCGCGTTGAGCCGCCCTCGCGCAGCCGACGAATCTCGGCGCGCAGCGCATCGAGGGGCGTAGGGTGGCGAACCTCGAGCGGGTAGAGGAACACGCTGGCCGCGACGCCTAAGCCTCTCAGCCACCGCGCGATCGGCTCGCCCTCGTGGGGCGCGTGCGCCGCATATCCTCCGCCCGGCAGAACGACCACGTGCGGGCTCGATCCCGTCACGGTCGATCGCCTCCGTCTCCGCGACCGGATACCACGAGGGCAGCGACCACCAGGCCGGCTCGTCGCACTGCGGCGAACTCTGGCACTCAGCTCGCGCCGACGCGACGATATCCGCCGCTGGCCCAGTCGGCGACCAGGCCGCCGTACTCCTCGGCCGCTTCCTCCCAAGCGAAGTGACCGGCGTCGAGAGCGTGGATCTCGCTGTGAGGGAGGAGGTCGTGGAGGTACTGGTTGTTCGACCACGGCACGAGGTCGTCATCGCGCCCGGCGAGGATCTGGGTCGGCGTGACGATCGTCGGCAGCAGGTCGCGCAAGACCGGGTTCTGCTCGTGGTAGTGCCGCACGAAGCGAGCGGACTCCGCGAAGCGCCCGAGGTCGTAGGCGCTGACATAGTCCTCGTGGACGTCGGGCTCGCTGTCGCGCGCCGCACCCGGCTCGACCGCGTAACCGATGTTGGTCCTGGCATCCAGCCCGCGCACGACGTCCAGGCTCGGCGCCTCGATGATGTCCTTGAGGGCGCCGGCCGCGTCGATCGGGAAGCGGACCGCGCCGGCGCCGATGGTCAAGCTCGTCACGCGCTCTGGAGACCGCGCGGCAAGGAACAGCCCAGCGGCCGTGCCGACATCCGGGCCGACGACGTGCGGAGCCCCCAGGCCCCACTCCTCGATCAGGCGGGCCAGGAACGCCCCGGAGGCGTCCGGAGCGATCAGTTCCGGGCGACCGTCGGAGTGGCCGAATCCCGGCATGTCGATGGCGACGACGCGCCCGACTGCCGAGACGCGGTCCCAGATTCCACGGAACGCCCAAAGGCTTTCGGGCCACGGCGCCAGCAGCAGCACGGTGACGTCCGAGTCTGCCTTGGTATCGGCGAACCGCACTCGCACCCCGTCGCAGACTCGGAAGTAGGTACTGATCGGCGAAACCGCCTCTGTGCTCATCTGACTGTCTCCTCCTTCAGTCCCGTCATTGGCTGTCTCGCCCGCCGAGCCGGGCGGCGGCGGCCATGGTCCTTGGGCCGCGATGCTCGCTAGGTTGCGTCAAGAGACTCGTCTGGCGGGACTATCCCACAGCGCGTTGCGTAACGCAACTGAAGCCCGGTACGCTTCGGACATGCTGAAGAGGGAATACGAAGGCCAGAAGTGCTCGATCGCGCGGGCGCTGGAGATCGTCGGCGAGCGCTGGACGCTGCTGATCATCCGCGACGTGTTCCTCGGGATTCGCCGCTTCGACGAGCTCCAGGAGAGCCTGGGGGTCGCCCGCAACGTCCTCACCGACCGGTTGAACCGGCTCGTTCGCGAGGGCGTGCTCGAGCGCGTCCCCTACAGCGAGCGACCGACCCGCTACGAGTACCGACTCACCGCCAAGGGCCGCGACCTCAGCATCGCCCTCAGCGGTCTGCGGCAGTGGGGGGACAAGTACCTGAGCGAGAAGCCACCCAGGCTCCTGCGCCGCAAGGCGGACAAGAAACCGGTGATCGCGGCGTTCGTGCCGAAGGGAGCCGACGTGCTCCGGTTCGACGAGCTCGAGCTGGTGCCGGGACCCGGGCTGAAGGTGGGCTGACGTGCTCGAGATCCGCGACGGATGGGGCGTCGAGGAGGCGAAGGCGATCACCTGGTACGACCCGGCGGACAGGTAGGCGGCGCATCGGGATTCCGCTCCTCCCGACCGCGCGCATCGTGGACTCAACCTGCCGGAGCCCGCGCCGGCGACCCCGCGCGTGGACGCGGGTCACGCAAGGGGTCACGGGAGCCGGCGGCATTCCGGGGTACTCGTCCGAGCACATCACCGCCGAGAACCCGCTCCAGAAGGACTCAGCCGTACTGAGCGGCACTCGTCGGGCACAACTGTCAATCCGGAGGCCGCGGGTTCGAGTCCCGTCACTCCCGCCTCTGAAAGCCCCGCTCGTGAGGCTGTCGCACAAACCCCGCTCCGGCGGGGTTTGTGCTGTCCGGGGCGGTGTCAACCATCTGCGCTGACGGCAGCGTCGGCGGAGGTGGTGAGGTGGCCCAGAACTTCTTGCCCTGCGATCGCGAGCAGGAGCTGCTGCTGCCGCCGAGCCTGCGCGAGTGGCTGCCCGATGACCACCTCGCCTGGTTCGTGGTCGACGCCGTCGAGGCGCTGGATCTCGGCGCCTTCTCCGCCGACTACCGCCACGACGGCTGGGGCCGGGCCGCCCACGAGCCGTCCATGATGGTGGCGCTGTTGCTCTACGCCTACGCGGTCGGGGAGCGCTCCAGCCGCGCCATCGAGCGCCGCTGCGCCGAGGACGTCGCCTTCCGGGTGGTCTGCGCCAACGCCACCCCCGACCACGCCACCATCGCGCGCTTCCGGGCCCGCCACGAGCGGGCGCTGGCCGACACCTTCACCCAGGTGCTCCGGCTCTGCGCCAAGGCGGGGCTGGCCTCGGTCGGGCTGGTCGCCCTGGACGGCACCCTGGTCGCCGGCAACGCCGCCGCGGCGGCCACGCGCAGCTCCTCGGGCCATCGCCGACGAGGTCGAGGCGATCCTCGGCGAGGCGGCCCGCGCCGACGCCGACGAGAACGAGCGCCTGGGAGCGGCCCGCGGTGACGAGCTGCCGGCCGAGCTGACTGAGCGCCGCTCGCGCCGGGCCCGACTGGCCCGCTGCAAGGAGCAGCTCGAGGCCGAGCAGGCCGCCGAGCAGTCCCGCCATGAGGCCAACCTGGCCTGGCGGGCGCAGTGGGAGGCCGAGCACGGGCGCAAGCTCGCCGGGCGCAAGCCGACCCCGCCCGACCCCGAGGCGCTCGAGGTGCGCCGGATCAACACGACCGATCCCGACACGCGCCTGCTCGCCCGGCGCGGGCGGCACTCGGTCCAGGGCTCCAACGTTCAGGTCCTCGCCAGCCCCGAGCCGGTCATCCTGGCCACCGAGGTCACCCAGGCCCACAACGACAGCGCCCAGCTTGGGCCGATGGCGGCCAGCGCCATCGCCGAGATCCGCGCCGCCGGCATCAGCGAGCAGATCGGGACCCTCGTGGCCGACGGCGCCTACTGGAGCGCGCGGGCGATCGCCGAGGTGCGCCAGCGCGGGATCGAGGTGCTCATTCCGACCGCGAATCCCCGGCGCACGGCGCCGCGGACGCTCGCGGCTCGCCAGGGCGAGGAGGCCCGCCGGATCGAGGCGATCCTGGCCACGCCCGAGGGCGCGGCGCGCTACCGCCGCCGCCAGCAGATCGTCGAGCCGGTCTTCGCCCAGACCAAGTTCCTGCGGCGCATGGGCCGCTTCCACCGCCGCGGGCTGCGGGCCTGCCAGGCCGAATGGAAGCTGATCGCCGCCACCCACAACCTGCTCAAGCTCTGGCGGGCCGGCGGCGCCCTCCAGCCGGCCTGATCAGGCCGGCTGGCCGCCTGCTCCGCTCCCCGGACCCTCTACCTCACCCCGCCGCAGGGCTGTGTCGCATTCCTTTGTGCGACAGCCTCTCGTGCGGGGTTTTCTGCTTCACAGGGCGCGGGCGCCCGGGGGGCCGGAGGATCTACGTCTCGGCAATCGCCGCGTGGTGGGTCATGCGGCAGAAGCATGACGACCTGATCGGGACGTCGGCGCGGGCGAGGGCGACGTCGAGCTGCTGCTTGACGATCCGCGCCGGCTCGGGCTTCCCGAGCCGAACGAGGCACTCGTGGTAGCCGTGCAGGCTCCAGACGTTCCCGGGGTGCCAGGACGAGCGCGGGATCGATGGGTCGTAGCCCAGGTCCTCGGCGTAGACGGTCTCGGCCTCCTCGACCCGACCCTGCTCGAGCAGCAGCGCGCCGTAGGCGTGGCGCGTGGGCTGCATCCAGCCCCACGGCTCGTCGTACGGCAGCGCGTCGTCGAGCGCGATCGCCCGGCGCAGGTGCTCGAACGCCGCGTCGAACTGGCCGCGCCGGTACTCGAGCTCGCCGTCGAGCATCGCCCCGGCGACGGCGAGGATGTCCTGGCACGTGTTGTTGAACAGGTAGCGCGAGTCGGGCACGCGCGAGACGGCGGCGAGGAACGCGTCGCGCGCCGCCTCGGCTTCCTCCATCCGCCCGGTCGCCGCGTACGCGACGCCCTGCGCGTAATGCGTCATCGCCGTCGTGGTGCAGTAGAGCCCGGGGTCGCCGGGCAGCGGCAGCGCGAGGATGTCCTCCCACATCCCGAAGCGGATGAGCACGTGCAGGCGCATGGGGACGAACGCCTCGAGGTAGTCGGCCATCGGCGGCTGCTCGATCCGCAGCAGCTCCTCGGGCAGCGAGGCCTCGAGGTCGGCGGCGACGCCCAGCGCGACCTGCGACCGGCCGAGGAACATCGCCCCGTAGATCGCGAAGTGGCGGTCGTGAGCGTGGTAGAGCGCGTAGAACCCGACCCGGCCCTCGCGCGCGACGTACTTCTCGTTGACCTCGATCGCGCGCAGGTTCTGACTCGAGCGTGCTCTTGTAGTCGCCGCACAGCACGTCGATGTGCGTCGGCATGTGCACGAGGTGGCCGGCGTCGGGGACGAGCGAGCGCAGCTCGTCGGCGACCGGCAGCGCCTGCTCGGGGAACGGCGACATCTCCATCAGGTGCACGTAGAGGTGCACGAGCCCGGGGTGCGTGCGGCCGCCCGGCCGCTCGAGCGCGCGCTCGAGCACCTCCTTGGCCTCGAGCGTCGCCGCACCCTCGGACGGCAGGCCCGTGTAGCGATCCCACAGCGCCCACGGCGTGAGGTTCATCAGCGCGTCGGCGAAGAGCGCCGCGACGTCGAGCTCGTCGGGATGCGCGCGATACACGGCACGCATCGCCTCGGCGTAGTCAGCGTTCCACGCGACGAGGTCGGCCGACGGGTCGTTGACCTGGTAGCGGCTCCCGATCGCCTCGACGAGCGCCCGCTCGACCGGCGCGGCGCGGTCCGCGCACGCGCGCGCCGCCGCGACCTCGTCGCACGCCTTCTCCAGCGACGCCGCGAGGTCGACCGGGTCGAACGCCTCCCACTGCTTGTTGTAGTTCGGCCCGATCGCGTACGCGATACCCCAGTGGGCCAGCGCGAAGCCGGGGTCGTGCTCGACCGCGCGCTCGAAGCACCGGATCGCCTCCTCGTGGTGGAACGCGTAGGACCACACCAGTCCGCGGTCGAACCACGTCTGGGCGCTCGTCGAGGCCGTCGACGTCCCGCGCGTGTAGCTGCCGAGATCGAAGTAGGGCTCCACCTGAGCGCGGTCAGGCCGCGCCCGTGCGGGCCATGACCTTGATGGCCCGGCGCTCGTCCATGGCGGCGTAGCCGGCCGGCACCTCCTCGAGCGGGATCACGAGGTCGATCACCGGCGACGGGTCCAGGCGTCCGGCGAGGACGTCGTCCATCAGCTCGGGGATGTAGGACCGCACCGGGGCGACCCCGCCGATCAGCTGCACGTTGCGCATGTGCGCGTCGAGCAGCTTCGACCGCCTCGGCCGGCACGCCGACGTGGCCGACGATCCCGCCCGGTCGGGCGCCGGCGATGGCGGTGGCGAAGGAGCCGGCGGTCCCCACGCACTCGATCACGTGCGGCGACCCGCCGTCGGTGAGCTCGCGCACCCGCTCGACGGCCGCCTCGCCCCGCTCCTCGACGACGTCGGTGGCGCCGAAGGCGCGCGCGATCTCCAGCCGGTTGGCGTGGTGGCCCAGCACGATGATGCGCTCCGCGCCCAGCCTGCGGGCGGCGAGCACGGCGCAGAGGCCCACCGCGCCGTCGCCGACGACGACGACGGTGCCGCCGTCGCCCACCCCCGACGCGAGCGCCCCGTGGTGCCCGGTCCCCATGACGTCGGTCAGCGTCGCCAGCGCCGCGGCGAGCCGGTCGTCGGAGAGGTCGGCGTCGTCGGGCATGGCCACGAGGGTCCCGTCGGCGAGCGGCGCGCGCACGGCCTCGCCCTGGCCGCCGTCGTCCTGCCCGCCCCAGTAGCCGCCGGTGCGGCACGAGGTCTGCAGGCCGGCGCGGCAGTAGTCGCAGGTGCCGTCCGAGAACGCGAACGGCGCGATCACCCGCTGGCCGGGGCGCAGCGTGCGCACGTCCGCCCCGACCTCCTCGACCACGCCCATGAACTCGTGGCCGGTGCGGGCCGGGCCCGGCCCGTAGACCTCGAGCTCGCCGCGGTACGGCCACAGGTCGCTGCCGCAGATGCAGGCGTGGGTCACGCGCACGAGGGCGTCGCCCGGCTCGCGGATGCCCGCGTCGGGCACCTCCTCCACCCGGATGTCGCGCGGCCCGTGGTACACGCTCGCCTTCATCCCGCCTCCTTCGCTCGCCCCCGCCCCGTCCCGCAGTCGCAGCGTACGCGCTCCGGGTCGCTTGCCTGCGGAGGCGTCGGTGACATAGGAAGACAGCGATGCCCGCGGCTCGCATCGCGGCGGCTGCGGCCGCCATCGCCCTCGTGGCCGCGCTCGCCGGGTGCTCGTCGGGAGATGACGACTCCGCGTCCTCACCGGACGCCGCCACGACCGCCGCCCCCGCAGCGACTGCGACGGCGCCCGCGAGCGAGGGCATCGTCCCCCTCGAGGCGGTCGGCGCGCAGACGATCGAGGCGCGACCCTTCGCGGACTGGGTGCTGGTGGCCTTCGGGCGGGCCTGGGTGACCGGCGTGGACGAGGGCATCGCGAGCTACGACGTGACGACCGGCCGTCTCATCGGCTCGGCTCCGGTGAGAGGGGTTCCCTGCGGCGCCCCCGACGACGGCTTCGGCGCGCTCTGGGTGCCGACCTGCGAGAACCGGGCGATCCACAAGGTCGACCCGGCCAGCGGCCGCGTGACCGCGTCGATCCCGGTGAACGCGCCCGCCATGGGCGAGTACACGATCGGCGCCGGCGAGGGCGGCGTCTGGACCATCACCGACACCGTGGGCTGCGTCGGGTGCCGCCTCGCGCGCATCGACCCGGACGTGGAGCTCGTGAACGAGCGCTTCCCGGTGCCCGCCGGCGGAGCATCGGTGCGCGCCGGCCTCGGCGCCGTCTGGATCGCCTATCCCGACGAGGGACGGCTGCTGCGGGTGAATCCGGCCAACGGCCGCATCGTCGCGCGGATCCCCGTCGGCGCCGGGCCCCGCTTCATGGACGTCGGCGCCGGCGCCGTGTGGGTGATGAACCAGGGCGACGGGTCGGTCTCGCGCGTGGACCCCGGGAGCAACCGAGTCGTCGCGACCATCCCGGTCGATCTCGCCATCGAGGGCGGCGACCTGACGGTCGGGGCGGGCTCGGTCTGGGTCCGCGCGACCGAGGAGCTGGTGGCGCGCATCGACCCCGCCACCAACCGCGTCGTCAGCCGCATCGGCGAGCCGGCCGGCAGCGGCAGCGCGTCCGCCGGCGACGGCCAGCTCTGGGCCTCGGCCCACGACGTCCTTCGCCGTCTACCGCATCCCGATCGAGGCGATCCCCGGAGGGCTGATCGGCGGCTGGCGGGGAGGTCTACGCTGGCGCCGTGGACCCGCATTCACCGCGTCGCCGCCCGCGCGCCCGGGCGCCCGCCCCGGCCGAGCCGCCTGCCGATCCGCCGGCCGAGCAACCGGAGGACGCTCCCGTGCGGGGGCGCAGCCCGTTCGGGCTCATCGGATGGGGGGCGCTGCTGGTCGTGGTCGCGGTGATCGTCGTCGCGTTCGCCACCGGGACCGCCGACGAGCTGCCCTGGGGCGCGATCATCGGCGTGCTCCTCGTGCTGGCCTTCGCCTTCGCCGTCGCCCGGCGGCGCGCGGTGCTGCGCGGGGACGAGGACGAGTCGCCGTGACCGAACCCGAGCGGCCGCCGGAGCGCGACGACGACATCCGCTTCCCCGACCCGCGGCCCTTCCGCCGCATCCAGCTCGCCACGGTCGCCCTCATCGTCATCGCCGCCGTGATCACGCTCACCGAGCGGCTCGCGGCCCGCCGAGGTGCGCTGGGGCACGCTGATCGGCCTCGCGGCGCTGATCCTCGTCGTGCTCTGGGCCACGCGGTGGCGCCGGCGCCGCCGTGCCCGGACCAAAACACCCGAAACGCTGGGGGAAATGAGGGGAAAGACGGACGCACGGCAGTGACGTCCAGCGTTCGTGCAATTCGGCACAACGGCGGGGTAGGGTCTCGCATCCCCATCACCCAACCGGACCGGCTCACCTGACCCCGACTTCCCCCCGCCCGTGAGCACGACGGCCGCCGAGACCGCCGGCGCCCCTGGCGCTCCTGCGCCGGAGGCCGCGGGCCCGGTCATCGTCGGCAAGTCGCCGTGGCAGCTGTTCTGGATCCGCTTCAGGCAGGACCGGTTCGCCCTCGGGGGCCTGGTCTTCATCGGCCTGATCGTGCTGGTGGCGATCCTGGCCCCGGCCTTCGCGGCCATCACCGGCCACGGCCCCAACGAGCTCTTCCAGCGCGAGACGACCGACATCTTCGGCATCCCGGAGGGGCCGAACGCCGAGTTCTGGTTCGGCGCCGACAACAGCGGCCGCGACGTCTTCGTGCGCACCATCTACGGGACGCGCGTGTCGCTGATCGTCGGGGTCGTCGCGACGGGCATCGCGGTGTTCATCGGCATCGTGCTGGGGCTGTTGGCCGGCTTCCTCGGCGGCTGGGTCGACACGCTGATCTCCCGGACCACCGACATCATCCTCGCGGTGCCGTTGCTGCTGTTCGCGATCGGCATCGTGGCGGCGTGCTCCACCTCCGTGGAGGGCTGCCTCAACGGGACGCTGAAGCCGGGGCTGACGCTGGTGATCGTGATCATCTCGCTCTTCACCTGGCCCTACGTCGCCCGCCTCGTGCGCGGCAACGTGCTGTCGCTGCGCGAGCGCGAGTTCGTCGAGGCCAGCCGCTCGCTCGGCGCCGGCAACGTCCGGATCATGTTCCGCGAGGTCCTCCCCAACCTGATCTCGCCGATCATCGTGTACGCCTCGCTGCTGATCCCGGCGAGCATCCTCTTCGAGGCGTACCTCTCGTTCCTCGGGCTGGGCGTCCCGGACAACCAGCCCTCCTGGGGGAACATGGTCAGCGACTCGCTCGAGAACTTCGATGTGGTCTGGTGGCTGTGGCTCTTCCCCGGGCTCTTCCTGCTGTTCACCGTGCTGGCCTTCAACCTCCTGGGCGACGGCCTGCGCGACGCGCTCGACCCGCGGGCCGACCGATGACCCGGCCCCTCCCGACACCCCCGACAAGGAGAGATCACATGAGACGACGGTGGCTCACGCGCACGGGCATCGCGGCGCTCGCCGCGGCCGCCGCGCTCGGCGCGGCCGCCTGCGGCGGCGACGACGACGACGCGGCGCGACACCTCGGGAGGCGACGGCGCCGAAGACCTCGCCGCCCTCGTCGACGCCCTCGGCGGCCCGGCGACGTTCGGCGAGGTGGCCAAGGGCGGGACGTTCCGGATCGCGAACACCGACTTCGCCAACAGCGACGGCTTCGACCCCTCGGGCGAGTACTTCGGCTCCGACTGGATGATCTACAGCACGACGATGCTGCGCACGCTCGTGTCCACCCCGTTCACCGCCGGCGACGCGGGCGAGGAGCTCGTGCCCGACATCGCCACCGAGGTGCCCGAGCCCTCGGCCGACGGCCTCACCTACACCTTCACGCTCAAGGACGGAATCAGCTTCGGCCCGCCGGTGAACCGCGAGGTCACCTCGCAGGACATCAAGTATTCCTTCGAGCGCATCGGCACGCCGAGCGTGGCGGCCCAGTACGCCTTCTACTACAACGTCATCGAGGGGATGGAGGAGTTCGCCGCGGGCGATGCCAACACGATCTCGGGCATCACGACCCCCGACGACAAGACCATCACCTTCAAGCTGACCCAGCCGGTCGGTGACTTCCTCTACCGCCTGTCCATGCCGGCCACGGCGCCGATCCCCGAGGAGGTGGCCAAGTGCCACACCCAGGCGGCCGAGTACGGGCGCTACATCGTCACCACCGGCCCGTACATGATCGAGGGCGCCGACAAGCTCGACATCTCGAGCTGCGCCAGCCAGAAGCCGATCTCGGGCTTCAACCCCAACAGCGGGCCTCACGCTGGTGCGCAACCCGAGCTACGACCCGGCGACCGACAACACCGAGTACCGCCAGAGCAACCCCGACCGGTTCGAGATCACGGTCAACACCAACCTCGACAACATCTTCGACCAGATCGAGCGCGGCGAGCTCGAGAGCTCCTTCGAGCAGCCCCCGAACGCCGTCGTGCGGCGCCACCTGCAGGACCCGGAGATCCGTGAGCGCCTGCGCATCAACCCGGGCGACCGCATCTGGTTCGCCTACATGAACCTGACGACGCCGCCGTTCGACGACGTCCACGTGCGCAAGGCGATGAACCTCGTGATGGACCTCGAGGGCATCCTGCGCGCGTGGGGCGGGGCCGGGGGATCGGGCTCCACCCCGACCCACACGCTCCCCCAGTCGCTGCTCGACATCCCGGATTACTTCCCGTTCCAGCAGCCGCCCTTCGCGGGCGACGTCGAGGCCGCTAAGGCCGAGATGGCCCAGTCGAAGTACGACACCAACCAGGACGGCACCTGCGACGCCGCGCCCTGCAAGGGCGTCATCAACCTCAACCGCAACTTCGCGCCCGTGGTCAACGATGTCGCCGATCATCGAGCAGTCGGCGGCGGAGATCGGGATCGAGATCGAGACCCGCGAGGCGTCCCGCACGGCCGTGAACAACACCTCGAACACGACGGCCCGCAAGATCCCGTTCAGCTCCGGCAACGGGTGGGGCAAGGACTTCGCCGACCCGTCAACGTTCTTCGTGATCTACGACGGGCGCAACATCATCCCGGTCGGCAACACCGCGTTCGCGCTCGTCGGGGTGACAAAGGCGCAGGAGCAGGAGCTCGGGGTGACGGTCCCGGCAGGCGGCGTCCCGAGCATCAACGCCGACATCGACAGGTGCGTCCCGCTCACGGGGCAGGAGCGCACCGACTGCTGGACGGCCCTCGACAAGAAGCTCACGGAGGAGATCGTGCCGCAGGTGGGGCTGGTCGACGCGACTTCGGTCGAGCTCGTCGGGCCGTCGGTCACCCAGTTCGACTTCGACCAGTTCGGCCTCGAGGTGTCGCTGGCGCGCGTCGCGGTCGACCCGTCCAAGCAGAGCTGAGAGGAGGAGAAGACCACCATTAGGCGGACCCGGGCCGGGGCGGCGACGCCTCGGCCCGCTCCGCGGACGTCGCCGACATGACCCGCTACATCATCCGGCGCCTCATCTACGTCGTGATCGTGGTCCTCGCGGTCACGCTGGTGGCGTACGCGATCTTCTTCCTGCTGCCCTCGACCGACCCGGCGGTGGCGTTCGCCGGGCGCAACCCCTCCCCCGAGCTGATCGCGGAGGTGGAGGAGCAGCTCGGCCTCGACGAGCCCGTCCCCGTGCAGTACGCGCTCTACGTCAAGCGCCTGTTCCTCGGCGACGAGTACGGCTGGCCCGGCCTCGGGCTCTCCTACAACACCCGCTCGCCGGTGCGCGACGAGATCTTCGACCGGGCGTCCGTGACCATCCAGCTCGCCATCGGCGCGGCCATACTCTGGCTCCTGATCGGGATCCCGATCGGCGTCATCTCGGCGCTCAAGCGCCGGACCGCGGCCGACCGCGCCGCGATGGGCTTCGCGCTCTTCGGGGTGTCGGCGCCGGTCTTCTGGCTCGGCCTCGTGTCGCTCTACATCTTCTGGGAACAGCTCGGCTGGCTGCCGGGGACCGGCTACGTGTCGTTCTTCGACGATCCGGTCGACTGGTTCCTGCACATGATCCTGCCGTGGTCGGTCCTCGCGCTGCTGTTCGCCGCCGTGTACGCCCGCGTGGTGCGGGGCAACATGCTCGACACCATGGGCGAGGACTACATCCGCACCGCGCGCGCGAAGGGCCTCCCCGAGCGGCGCGTCGTGGGGCGCCACGGCCTGCGCCCCGGGCTCACGCCGGTCGTCACGCTGCTGGCCATCGACCTCGCGCTGCTGGTCGGCAACACGGTCGTCACCGAGACCGTCTTCAACCTGCCCGGCCTCGGCAACTACATCCTCATCTCGACCGACTCGGGCGACCTGCCCGGGGTGCTCGCCGTGGTCGTGCTGGCGTCGTTCGCCGTCGCCTTCCTCTCGCTGATCGCCGACATCGTCTACGCCTACCTCGACCCGCGGGTCCGCTACCGGTGAGCCCGCCGCTGCTGGAGGTGCGCGACCTGCGCGTGCACTTCCCCACCCACGACGGCCTCGTGAAGGCCGTCGAACGGTGTGACGTTCACGCTCGAGGAGGGCGAGACCCTCGGCGTCGTGGGCGAGTCCGGCTCCGGGAAGAGCGTCACGTTCATGACGGTGATGGGCCTCATCAACCGGAAGTCGGCGCAGGTCAGCGGCGAGGTGCTGTTCCGCGGGACGCGACCTGCTGTCCGTGCCGGAGGCCCAGCTCCGCCGGCTGCGCGGCGACGGCATCGGGATGGTCTTCCAGGACCCGATGACCTCCCTGCACCCGATGTACCGCATCGGCGACCAGATCGCCGAGGGCGTGGTGGCCCACCGCAACGTCAGCGGCGCCGTGGCCGACGAGATGGCCGTGGACGCGCTGCGCAAGGTCGGCATCCCCGCGCCGGAGCAGCGCGCACGGCAGTACCCGCACGAGTTCTCCGGCGGCATGCGCCAGCGGGCGATGATCGCCATGGCGCTGGTGCTCGACCCCGACCTGCTGATCGCCGACGAGCCGACGACGGCGCTCGACGTGACCGTCCAAGCGCAGATCCTCGAGCTCA
Organism: Miltoncostaeaceae bacterium; assembly: GCA_963835685.1. Lineage (GTDB taxonomy): Bacteria > Actinomycetota > Thermoleophilia > Miltoncostaeales > Miltoncostaeaceae > DATAGF01. Next base: position 21,521 of record CAWIGI010000021.1, on the reverse strand, counting down.
TCGGCGAGATGAAGGAGCGCCTCGGCATCGGCGTGGTGCTGATCAGCCACAACATGGGCGTGATCGCCGACGTGGCGCAGAAGGTGATGATCATGTACGCGGGCCGGCCGGTGGAGATGGGCACGCGGGACGAGATCTTCCAGGCGCCGCGGCACCCCTACGCCTGGGGGCTGCTCGAGTCGATCCCGCGCCCGGATGTCCGGGTGGAGCGGCTGGTGCCGATCGAGGGCTCCCCGCCCTCGCTCATCCACCTGCCGCCCGGGCTGCGCGTTCCACCCGCGCTGCCCCCACCGCTTCGCCCGCTGCGACCGCGAGGAGCCGCCGCTGGTGGACGCCGACGGCTCCGGCCACAGGGACGCCTGCCTGCTGTCGCTCGACGACAAGCGGCGTCTGTGGCTCGAGCGCCAGCAGCGCTTCCAGGACGCGGCGGCGTGACGACCTCGGCCCACCCGGCGCCCCAGGGGCCGGTCCCGGCGCCCGACCCGCCCCCGCTGGTCGAGACCGAGGGCCTCACGAAGCACTTCCCGATCACCCAGGGCATCATCTTCCAGCGGCAGATCGGCGCCGTCCAGGCCGTCGTCGACGTGACCCTGCACATCGGGCGCGGCGAGACGCTCGGGCTGGTCGGCGAGTCGGGGTGCGGCAAGACGACGACGGCGCGCCTCATCACCCGGCTGCTGGAGCCCACCGGCGGCACGGTCCGGCTCGACGGCCGCGACATCACCCACCTGGGCCGGGCGGAGCTGCGCCCGCTGCGGCGCGAGATGCAGATGGTGTTCCAGGACCCGTACGGGTCGCTCAACCCGCGCCACACGGTGGGACAGATCCTCTCGGCGCCGTTCCAGATCCACGGCATCCCGGGCGACCGGCGGGCCATGGTCCAGGCCCTGATGGCGCGCGTGGGCCTCAACCCGGAGCACTACAACCGCTACCCGCACGAGTTCTCCGGCGGCCAGCGCCAGCGGATCGGGGTCGCCCGGGCGCTCGCGCTCAACCCCCGTCTGATCGTGGCCGACGAGCCGGTGTCGGCGCTCGACGTCTCCATCCAGGCCCAGATCCTCAACCTGCTGAAGGACATCCAGGACGAGGGCAACCTGACGTACCTGTTCATCTCCCACGACCTCGGGGTCGTGCGGCACGTCTCGGACCGGATCGCGGTGATGTACCTCGGCCACCTCGTGGAGGTCGCGAGCGCCGACAGCATCTACGACGACCCCCGGCACCCCTACACGGCGGCCCTCCTGTCGGCGGTGCCGAAGGGCCACGAGGGCGCCGCCCGCAACCGCATCGTGCTGACCGGGGACGTGCCCTCCCCCGCCGACCCTCCCCCGGGCTGCCCGTTCCACCCGCGCTGCCCCAAGGCGCGGACGGTGTCGGGGTCGGACGACGAGGTGCCCGAGAACTGCCGCTCCGAGATGCCGCCGCTCGAGGAGGTCGCGCCGGGCCACACGGTCGCGTGCTGGTACCCCCTCTCGCCGGGCGAGCGGCTCCAGGAGGCCGCGCACGCCTGAGGCCGGCGGCGGGGGACGGCCCGGGGTGGGGGCTATGCTCGCCGCATGAGGTCGGGGCTGATGAACGCGCCGCTCTGGTTCACGTCGGTCCGGATCGTCGCGATCCCCCCTCTGATGGTCCTGCTGCTCGTCAACGACATCCCCGGCGCGCGGTGGTGGGCGTTCGCGATCTTCGCGGTCGCCTGCGCGACCGACTCGATCGACGGGTGGCTGGCGCGCTCGCGGGGCGAGGTCACCGTGGCCGGCGCCTTCCTCGACCCGCTCGCCGACAAGCTCCTGATCAGCGCGGTCCTCGTGTCGCTGGTCGAGACCGGCGAGGTCGCGGCCTGGGTGGCGATGGTCATCATCGCCCGCGAGTTCGCCGTCACCGGGCTGCGGCTGGTGGCCGCGGCCCAGGACGTGATCATCTCGGCGGGGCGCTTCGGCAAGGCGAAGGCCCTGAGCCAGAACGTCGCCCTCGGCGCGATCATCCTCCCGGGCTTCCCCGGCGGAGCGGCTGACGTCCTGCTCGGGATCGCGCTGGTCCTGACCGTGCTCAGCGGCGCCCACTACTTCCTCATGGCGCGCTGGCGGCTGTTCGGGGGCAAGAAGACGGTCGGCGCCGACGCGGTGGAGGAGCCGTGACGCAGGCGCTGGTCGTCGCCCTGGCGTACCTGCTCGGCTCGATCCCGTTCGCGTACCTGGCCGGCCGGGCCCGCGGCGTGGACCTGCGCACGGTGGGGAGCGGCAACCTCGGCGCGGCGAACGTCTTCCGCTCCCTCGGCCGCGACATGGGCATCGCCGTGATGGCGGCCGACATCCTCAAGGGCCTCGTGGCCGTCGTGATCGCCCGGATCCTCACGGACGATCCCTGGCCGGCCGTCGCCGCCGCCGCCGCGATGGCGGGCCACGTCTTCCCGGTGTGGCTGCGCTTCAAGGGCGGGAAGGGCGTCGCCGTCGGCGGCGGGGCGGTGCTCGGCCTGATGCCGCTCGCGGCGCTGATCCTGTTCGCGATCTGGGTCGTCGTCGTCGCCACGACCCGGTACACGTCGCTCGGCGCCATCGTCGGCGCCCTGGTCGCGACGCCGCTGGTCTGGGCGCTCGACTACCCGGTCTCGGACCTCGTCTTCACGGGGCTCGCCGCCGCCGCCGTGCTGGTGCTGCACCGCGGCAACGCCCGGCGGCTGCTCCGCGGCGAGGAGGCCCGCATCGAGCTCCGGCGGGGCCGCCGCGCGCGCGCCGAGCTCTCCGACTCGCGCTAGTCCCCCAACCGGGTACCCGGAGTCCCTCCGGCGGAGGGATTTTCGCCGCCGGCGCGGGGGTTTCGCGAAGCTTTTGACAGTGGTCGGCGGCGGGTGGATATTCGTGGCGATCGACACGATCTCCGCGGGGCGAGTGCCCCAATCGCGCCCCGCGTCCCGGACCATCGCGAGAAGGAGGTCGCGTGGCAACCGAGTCACCACCCAGACCCGCGAGCGGGTTCGCCTCGACGATCGGTCCGAACGCCGCCTGGCGCCAGACCGCGTTGGGCGACTACCTCTCGGAGTTCTTCGGGGTCTTCGTCCTCATAAGCTTCGGCACCGGCGTGGTCGCGATGGACGTCGCGGGCCTGCCTCAGTCGGGCCGCGGCGCCGGCATCACCACCGACGCCGACTGGCTCCTCATCACCCTTGGATGGGGGATGGCGGTCACCTTCGCCATCTATGTCGCCGGCGGCATCACCGGCGCCCACATCAACCCCGCGGTCACGATCGCCTTCGCGACGTTCCGCGGCTTCCCGTGGTCGAAGGTGCCCGGGTACATCATCGCCCAGATCCTCGGCGGCATCGCCGGTGCCGCGCTCGTCTACTGGGCCTACCACGACGCCATCGCGCTTTCGAGGCGAGCGCCGACCCGCCGATCGTCCGCGACGGAGGCGCGGGCAGCGTCGGGATATTCGTGACCGGCCCCGCCGCCTACATCGACAACTACGGGGATGCGTTCCTGAGCGAGGCCATCGGCACCGCGTTCCTGCTCATCTTCGTGTTCGCGGTCGTCGACCTCATGAACCTGCCGCCGAGGGCCAACCTCGCGCCGCTGATCATCGGGCTCTGCGTGTTCGCCATCGGCATGTCCTTCGGCGCCAGCACGGGCTACGCCATCAACCCCGCCCGCGACCTCGGCCCGCGGATCCTCGCGGCCCTCGAGGGCTGGGGCGCGGCGGCGTTCCCGGGCGAGCAGGGCACCCTGGATGCCTACTGGTGGATCCCGATCGCCGGGCCTATCGTGGGCGCGATCGTCGGCTGCATCCTCTACGAGTTCTTCATCTCCTACGTCCTCAGGTCCCGGCACAAGCCGGAGGCTGAGGGGCTGGAGGCCCGCGGCGAGACCGTGGAGGAGGACTACTGATGAAGAAGCTGATCAACGCCACGGACGCCGTCGTCGCGGAGGCGTTGCGCGGCTTCGAGGCGGCCCATGGCGACATCGTGCAGGGTCAACCACGACCCCGCGTACATCGTGCGCGCCGACGCCCCCGTGAAGGGGAAGGTCGGCGTCCTCTCCGGAGGCGGCTCGGGACACGAGCCGATGCACGGCGGCCTCGTCGGCATGGGCATGCTGGACGCGGCGTGCCCGGGGGAGGTCTTCACCTCCCCCACGCCCGACCAGATGTACGAGGCCACCAAGGCCGTCGACGGCGGCGCCGGCGTCCTGCACATCGTCAAGAACTACACCGGCGACGTCCTCAACTTCGAGATGGCCGCCGAGCTCGCCCGCGCCGACGGGATCGAGGTCGAGGCGGTGGTCACGGACGACGACGTCGCCGTGCAGGACAGCCTCTACACGGCCGGCCGCCGCGGCGTTGGCGTGACGGTCCTCGCCGAGAAGATCGTCGGGGCGGCGGCCGAGGAGGGGAAGGCCCTCTCCGAGGTCGCCGAGGTCTGCCGGCGGGTGAACGCGCAGGGGCGCAGCATGGGCATGGCGCTGACCTCCTGCACGGTCCCCGCGGCCGGCAGCCCGACCTTCGAGCTCGGCGACGACGAGATGGAGATCGGGATCGGCATCCACGGCGAGCCGGGGCGCGAGCGCGTCCCGCTCGCGTCGGCGCGCGAGATCACCGCGATGCTCGCCAACCCGATCCTCGACGACCTGCCGTTCCAGTCCGGCGACGAGGTCCTGGCCTTCGTCAACGGGATGGGCGGGACGCCGGAGCTCGAGCTCTACATCGTCTACAACGAGCTCCGCGCGATCCTCGACGAGCGGGGCGTGACCGCGCTCGCGCAGCCTCGTCGGCTCCGTACATCACCTCGCTGGAGATGGCCGGCTGCTCGATCACGCTCCTCAAGCTGGACGAGGAGATGACCCGCCTCTGGGACGCCCCGGTCAGGACCGCCGGGCTGCGCTGGGGCGCATGACGCAGGACGCGAGCGCCTCGGGGGCCGGTGGGGCGACGGCCCCCGAGGTCGCATCCTGGATCAGGGCCTTCGCGGCCGTCGTCGCCGAGAACAAGGACGAGCTGACCCGGCTCGACCAGGCGATCGGCGACGCCGACCACGGCATCAACATGGACCGCGGGATGCGCGCCGTCATCGACAAGCTCGACGGCGACGAGCCCGGCGACGTCGGCGCGCTCATGAAGAGCGTCGCCATGACCCTGATCTCGAAGGTCGGCGGCGCCAGCGGGCCGCTGTACGGCACCTTCTTCCTGCAGTTCGGCACGGCGGCCGGCGCCGTGGCGGAGCTGTCGCCCGGGGCGTGGGCCGACTGCTTCGACGCCGCGGTCGCGGGCGTGAAGTCGCGCGGCAAGGCCGAGCCGGGCGACAAGACCATGCTCGACGCCCTGCTGCCGGCGGGCGAGGCCCTGAGGGCCGCCCTCGGCGAGGGCGCCGGCCTCGGCGGGGCGCTGGCCCGCGCGGCGGGCGCGGCCGACGAGGGGGTGGCCGCCACGATCCCGCTCGTGGCGCGCAAGGGCCGAGCGAGTTACCTGGGAGAGCGCAGCGCCGGGCACCAGGACCCCGGCGCGACATCGAGCGCCCTCCTCGTCGGGTGCGCGGCGCGCACGTGGGCCGACTCCTGAGTTCGACCGGATAGGGGGAAACGACGTGGCGCAGTACGCAGGCGCGATCGACCAGGGAACCACCAGCACCCGCTTCATGATCTTCGACCACGGCGGGAACGTCGTCTCCATCGCGCAGAAGGAGCACGAGCAGATCTACCCCAAGCCGGGGTGGGTCGAGCACGACCCCGCCGAGGTGTGGGCGCGCACGCAGGAGGTCGTCGCCGAGGCGATGGACTCCGCGGGCGTCGCCAAGGACGACCTCAGCCGGCATCGGCATCACCAACCAGCGCGAGACGTCGGTGGTGTGGGACCGCAACACCGGCGAGGCGGTCCACAACGCGATCGTCTGGCAGGACACGCGGACGGACCAGATCTGCAACAAGCTGTCGGCCGACGGCGGCCAGGACCGCTTCCGCCCCAAGACCGGCCTGCCGATCGCGACCTACTTCTCCGGCCCGAAGGTCCGCTGGATCCTCGACAACGTCAAGGGCGCCGAGAAGCGCGCCGAGGCCGGGGACCTGCTGTTCGGCAACATGGACACCTGGGTCATCTGGAACCTCACCGGCGGGCCTGACGGCGGCCTCCACATCACCGACGTCAGCAACGCCAGCCGTACGATGCTCATGAACCTGGAGACCCAGGACTGGGACCAGGAGCTGCTCGACGCCATCGGCGTGCCCAGGGCGGTGCTCCCCGAGATCAAGGGCTCGAGCCAGGTCTACGGCGAGGCCGCGCTCGACGCGGTCAAGGGCATCCCCGTCGCGGGCGACCTCGGCGACCAGCAGGCGGCGCTCTTCGGCCAGACCTGCTTCGCGGTGGGCGAGGCCAAGAACACCTACGGGACCGGCAACTTCCTGCTCCTGAACACCGGCAACGAGCCGGTCCAGTCCGAGAACGGCCTCATCACGACCGCGGGCTACAAGATCGGCGACCAGCCGACGGTCTTCGCGCTCGAGGGGGCGATCGCGATCACCGGGGCGCTCGTGCAGTGGCTGCGCGACAACCTCAAGCTGATCAAGACCTCCCCGGAGGTCGAGGACCTGGCCAAGACGGTCGACGACAACGGCGGCGCCTACTTCGTCCCGGCGTTCTCGGGGCTCTTCGCCCCCTACTGGCGCGGCGACGCGCGCGGGGTGATCGCGGGCCTGACCCGCTACGTCAACGCCGGCCACATCGCGCGCGCGACCCTCGAGGCGACGGCCTACCAGACCCGCGAGGTCGCCGAGGCCATGGACGCCGACTCGGGGGTGAAGCTCGAGTCGCTCAAGGTGGACGGCGGCATGGTCGCGAACGAGACGCTCATGCAGTTCCAGGCCGACCTGCTCGGAGTGGACACCATCCGCCCCGCGGTGGCCGAGACCACGGCGCTCGGCGCCGCCTACGCGGCCGGGCTGGCGACCGGCCTCTGGGCCGAGCAGGAGGACCTGCGCGAGAACTGGGTCGAGGACAAGCGCTGGTCGCCGAAGATGGACTCCGCCAAGGCCGACGAGTACTACCGTCAGTGGAAGAAGGCGGTGACGAAGTCGTTCGACTGGGTGGACGAGGAGGGCTGACTGGCCCAGGCTGGGCGCATGGAGTGTGACGTCCTCGTCATCGGCGGCGGCGCGACCGGCCTCGGGGTCGTGCGCGACGCCGCCATGCGGGGCTTCCGCTCGGTGCTCGTCGAGCGGGTGGACCTCGGCCAGGGCACCACCGGGAGGTTCCACGGGCTGCTGCACTCGGGGGGGCGCTACGTCGTGTCCGACCCGCGCTCGGCCAGCGAGTGCGCCGAGGAGAACACGATCGTGCGCCGCATCGCCGCCGGCGCGGTCGAGGACACCGGGGGCCTCTTCGTCACGACGCCCGCCGACGACGCCGACTACGCCGACCGCTTCCTGGCCGGCTGCGCGGAGGCCGGGGTGCCGGCGCAGGAGATCACGACGGCGGAGGCCCTCGCGCGCGAGCCGCGCGTCAACCCGAGGATCTCGCGCGCCTTCGAGGTGCGGGACGCGGCCGTTGACGCCTGGAAGCTGCTCTGGGGCAACGCCGCCTCGGCGCGGGAGCACGGCGCGACGATCCTCACCTACCACTGGGTGACCGGCGTCCTCCGGGACGGCGACCGCGTCGCCGGGGTGGTCGCGCGCGACGACCGCGGCGGCGGCGAGGTGAGGATCGAGGCCGGCTTCACGGTCAACGCCGGCGGCATCTGGGCCGGCGAGATCGCCGACATGGCCGACTGCCCCGGGCGTCACGGTGGTCCCCGGCAAGGGGATCATGATCGCGATGAACCACCGGCTCGTCTCCTCGGTGGTCAACCGCTGCGATCCCCCCGGCGACGGCGACATCCTCGTGCCCATCCGGACGGTCTGCGTGATCGGCACGACCGACTCCAAGGCCGACACGCCCGACGACCTGGGCATCCCGCGGGACGAGGTGCAGCAGATGCTCGACGCCGGCGAGGTCCTGGTCCCCGGCTTCCGCGAGGCGCGCGCGCTCCATGCCTGGTCGGGCTCCCGGCCCGCTGTTCAAGGACGAGCGGGCGGGCGAGGCGGGCGGCGACACCCGCCACATGAGCCGCGGCCTGGCGCTGGTCGACCACCGGCGCCGCGACGGCGTGACGGCTTCCTCACCATCACGGGCGGGAAGGCGACCACCTACCGGCTGATGGCCGAGACCGTGGTCGACGCGATGTGCGAGCAGCTCGGCGAGGAGCGGCCCTGCCGCACGGCGCAGGAGGCCCTGCCCGGCTCCGAGGACGGCACCACCTACTGGCTCGGCTCCCGCCTCGCGGCCCGCGAGCGGCGACATGGCGGAGGACCAGATCGTGTGCGAGTGCGAGCTGCTGCCGCGCCGGGCGCTCGTCGAGGTGGCCGAGCAGCGCCCCGGGATGAACCTCGACGACGTCCGCCGGACGCTGCGGCTCGGCATGGGGCCCTGCCAGGGCGGCTTCTGCACCTACCGCGCGGCCGGCATCCTGCACGGCCTGGGGCACGCCGACGCCGAGCGCGCCGACGAGCTGGTGCTGATGTTCCTCCAGCATCGCTGGCAGGGGCTCGAGCCGATCCTCTACGGCGACCAGGTGCGGCAGGCCGTGCTCGACGACTGGATCTTCCAGGGGATCCTCGACGTCGAGCACCTCCCGGCCGGGCTCCCCGCGCGGCCGGTATGAGCCGCGCGGTGGTCGTGGGAGCGGGCCTCGCCGGGCTCGCCGCCGGCATCCGCCTCGCCGAGGGCGGGGCGTCGGTGACCGTGGTGGCCAAGGGCTCGGGCGGGCTCCACCTGTCGCCCGGGACGATCGACGTCCTCGGCTACGCGCCCGACCGGGTCGAGGAGCCCGCCGAGGCCATGGCGGCCTTCGTCGCCGGCCAGCCCGACCATCCCTACGCCCGCCTCGCTCCCGAGCCCCTCGGCGAGGCCCTCGAGTGGTTCCGCGGCCTGGTCCCCTCCCTGCGCTACACGGGCGATCCCGGGCGGAACATGCTGCTGCCGACCGCCGTCGGCGCGGTGCGGCCGACCGCGCTTGCCCCGGCGAGCATCGCGGCCGGCGACCTGCGCGAGGGCGGCGCGCGGCTGGCGGTCGTCGGGGTGCGCTCGCTGAAGGACTTCTACCCGGCCCTGCTCGCGGAGAACCTGGGCCTCTCATCCGCCCCTCTCCCGGCTCCGCCTGACGGCGGGCCGCGCCGTCCGAGGGGCTCGAGATCCGACGGCGGCGTCGAGACCCGCGCGCTCGAGGTGGACTGGTCGGCCCGCCCCGGCCGCGCCGACGTCACCGGCCCGGTCCACGCGCGCGGCCTCGACGACCCCGGCGAGCGCCGCCGGCTCGCCGACGAGCTGCGCCCGCGGCTCGAGCCGGGGGAGGCCGTGGCGATGCCGGCGGTGCTCGGCCTCGCCCGGGCGGCCGAGGCGTGGGACGACCTCCAGGACCTGCTCGGGACGGCCGTGGTCGAGGTCCCGACCATCCCGCCCTGCGTGCCCGGCATGCGCCTCCAGCGGGCCCTGGTGGACGCCCTGAGGGCGGCCGGGGGCGGGCTGGTGCTCGGCGTCGCGGCCGTCGGCGTGGAGGGGGCCGCCGGACGGCTGACCGCGGTCCGGGTGGACCAGGCGGCGCGCGTCCGCGACCTGCCGGCGGACGCGGTCGTGCTGGCGACGGGCGGATTCGCCTCCGGCGGCATCGAGCTCGACTCGCGCGGCGCCCTGCGGGAGACCGTCGCCGGCCTCCCGGTGCGCGGGCCCGGGCCGGACGAGGCGCCGCTCAGCCCCCGTCACCTCGACCATCAGCCGCTCATGCGCAGCGGGCCTCGCGGTGGACGACCTCATGCGCCCGGTCGGCGAGGACGGCGCGCCGGTCTGGGCCAACCTCCACGCCGCCGGCGGCCTGGTCGCCGGGGCCGAGCCGTGGCGCGAGAAGTCGGGCGAGGGCATCTGCCTGGCCGGCGCCGTGGCGGCCGCATCTGCGATCGTGGAGGCCTGATGAGGGACGACGACCGTCCAGGCGATGATCCGCGACTCGCTCGACCACTGCGTCAAGTGCACGATCTGCGAGACCTTCTGCCCGGTCGCCGCCGCGACGCCCCTCTTCCCCGGCCCCAAGTACGTCGGCCCCCAGGCCGAGCGCTACCGCGACCCGGCGGGCCCGTCGCCGGACGCCTCCCTCGACTACTGCTCGAGCTGCGGCATCTGCACCCTGGTCTGCCCGCAGGGGGTGAAGATCGCCGAGATCAACTCCCAGGCCCGGGCGCTGATGAAGGCCGACCGGGGCGTCCCGCTGCGCGACCGCCTGATCGCCCGCCCGACGCTGACCGGCCGACTGGGCACCCCGGCCGCGCCGCTCGCGAACGCGACCCTTCGCAACCGGCTCGCGCGCCGGCTCCTGGAGCGGACCCTCGGGATCCACCGCTCGGCGCCGATGCCGCGCTGGGCCGGGCGGACCCTCCAGGCCTGGGCCCACCGCACCGGCCGCCGCCGGCCGCCGGAGCCCGGGGCGCTGGGCAGCGTCGTCTACTTCCACGGCTGCGGCGCCAACTACTACGAGCCCGACACGGGACGGCGCGCGGTGGAGGTGCTCGAGCACAACGGGCTCGACGTGATCATCCCCCGCCAGGGCTGCTGCGGCCTGCCGCTGCAGAGCAACGGCCTCTTCCCCGACGCCCGCCGCTACGCGCGCAAGCTGGCCGCGGCGCTCGCCCCCTACGCGCGGGCCGGCCACGACATCGTCGCCACCTCCACGAGCTGCGGGCTCATGCTCAAGCGCGAGGCGGAGGAGATCCTCGGCATCGAGGACGCCGACCTCCAGGCCGTGCGCGGGAGGCTCTACGACATCTGCGAGTACCTCGTGCTGATGGCCGAGCGCGGCGAGCTGCGCACCGACTTCCACGAGGTCGCGATGGAGGTGCCGTACCACGCGCCCTGCCAGCAGCGCGGCCACGGCATCGGCACGCCCGCCCTGGACCTGATGGATCTCGTGCCCGGGCTGACGGCGACCCAGGTCGACGCGACCTGCTGCGGCATCGCGGGCACCTACGGCCTCAAGCGCGAGAAGTACGAGATCGCCATGGCCGTGGGCCGCCCGCTCTTCCAGCAGGTGACCGCCTCCGGCGCCGAGCTGGCGGTCTGCGACTCCGAGACCTGCCGCTGGCAGATCTCCCACGCGACGGGGACGCCGTCGGTCCACCCGGTGGAGATCCTGCACCGCGCCTACGGGCTGGGCTGAGCGCCGCCGCGCCGGTGGTCGGGATCGTCATCGTGTCCCACAGCGCCCGGCTCGCCGAGGGCGTGGTCGAGCTGGCGCGCGAGATGGCCGGCGACGAGGTGCCGATCGCGGCCGCCGGCGGCCTCGACGAGCCCGGCGAGCCGCTCGGCACCGATGCGGCGCGGGTCGTGGCCGCGATGCAGGAGGTCGGGGACGCCGCCGACGGCGGCACGCTGGTGCTGATGGACCTGGGCTCGGCGGTCCTCAGCGCCGAGACGGCCCTGGACTTCCTCGACGACGAGGCGCGGGCGCGCGTCCGGCTGCTGGAGGCGCCGCTCGTCGAGGGCGCGGTCGCGGCCGCGGCGGCCGCGCGGGCCGGCGCCTCGCTCGACGAGGCCGCCGCCGAGGCCCGGCGCGGGCTCGCCGGCAAGCAGGCCCACCTCGGCGCGGGCGCTCCGGACGCCGTGCCCGCCGACGCGCCGGCCGACGAGGGCGGCGAGGCCTGGCTCAGCGCGACCGCGGTCGTGGGCGCCGAGCACGGGCTGCACGCGCGCCCGGCGGCCGCCGTCGTGCGGGCGGCCGCCTCGCTCGACGCCGAGGTGCGGCTCGAGAACGTCACCGCCGGGCGCGGGCCCGCCGGCGCCAGGAGCCTCACCGCGCTCTCGACCCTCGGCGCCCTGCGCGGCCACACCGTGCGGATCCTCGCGCGCGGCCCCGAGGCGGCCGAGGCGCTGGCGGCCGTCGCCGCCCTCGTCGCCGAGGACGGCGGCGCGGCCGAGCCGGCGGCGGCGGCCGACGCCGGCGAGGGCGCGCCGCAGCCGCCGGCGGCGGGCGAGGAGCTGGTCGGCGTCGCCGCCGCCCCGGGCCAGGCGGCCGGGCCGGCGCTCACGCCGGGCGCGGCCGCGCCGCCCATCCCGGACGCCCCCGCGGGCCCGCCCGGCGAGGAGCGGGCGGCCCTGCGCGCGGCCCGCGAGGCCGTCCAGGCCGACCTGCGCGACCTGCGCGCGTCCGCCGCCGAGCGCGCCGGCGCGGAGGCGGCGGACATCCTCGACGCCCAGCTCCTGCTGCTGGGCGACGAGGCGCTCCTCGAGGCGTCGGAGGCCGGGATCGCGAGCGGGGCGCCCGCGGCGCGCGCCTGGGACGACGCCGTCCGGGCGGCCGCCCGCGGCTACGAGGCGCTCGACGACGAGTACCTGCGCGCGCGTGCGACGGACCTGCTGGACGTCGGCCGGCGCGTGCTCGACCGCCTCGCCGGCGCCGGGCCCCGGGACGCCGCGGCCGACGGCGCCGCCGAGGCGGCGATCCTCGTGGCCGCCGAGGTGGGCGCCGCCGACGCGGCGGCGCTCGACCCCGAGCGGGTCGCGGGAATGGCGACGGCGGCCGGCGGGCCCACCTCGCACGCCGCGATCATCGCGCGCGCGCTGGGCATCCCGGCGGTGGCCGGCCTCGGCCAGCGCGCATCCTGGCCGTGGCCGAGGGGACGCCGCTGCTGCTGGACGGCGACGCCGGGACCGTCGTCGTCGCGCCCGGCGACGAGGCTCGCGCCGCCCACCGGTCCCGGCGCGAGGAGGCCGAGCGCCGCGCGGCCGCCGCCCGGGAGCGGGCGGGCGAGCCGGCGGTGACCCGGGACGGGCGCCACGTGGAGGTCGCCGCCAACGCCGGGGCCCCGGGGGACGTCGAGCGGGCCGTCGCCGAGGGCGCCGACGGCATCGGGCTCTTCCGCACCGAGTTCCTCTTCCTCGGCCGCGGCGCCGCGCCGTCCGAGGACGAGCAGCGGCGGGCCTACGCCGAGGCGGCGGCCGCGCTGGGCGGCAGGCGCCTCGTGCTGCGCACGCTCGACGCCGGCGCGGACAAGCCGCTGCCCTACCTCGGGCAGCCGCCCGAGGAGAACCCCTTCCTCGGGGTGCGCGGCCTGCGCCTGGCCCTGGCCCGCCCCGAGCTGCTGCGCACCCAGCTGCGCGCCGTGCTCGAGGCCGCCGCCCAGGCGCCGCTGTCCGTGATGTTCCCGATGGTCAGCGAGGCCGCCGAGCTGCGCGAGGCCCTGCGACTGCTCGACGAGGCGCGTGCCTCGCTGGCCGAGGAGGGTCGCGGCGCCGGCGAGGTCGAGGTCGGCGCGATGGTCGAGGTCCCCGCCGCCGCCCTCGCCGCCGCCGCGCTCGCGGCGCAGGTGAACTTCCTGTCGATCGGCACCAACGACCTCGTCCAGTACACGATGGCCGCCGAGCGGGGCAACGCGGGCGTGGCCCGGCTGTCCGACCCGGTCCACCCGGCGGTGCTGCGGTTGATCGCCGGCGTGACCGAGGCCGCCTCGCGCCACGCCTGCCGCGTCGCCGTCTGCGGGGAGGCCGGCTCCGACCCGGCGGCGATCCCGCTGCTCGTGGGGCTCGGCGTCGACGAGCTGAGCGTCGCGCCGAAGCGGGTCCCGCTGGTGAAGGAGGCCGTTCGCGAGGTCGAGATGGAGGCCGCCCGGAAGCTCGCCCGCCCGCGCGCTCGAGCTCGAGGACGCCGCCGCCGTGCGCGAGCTGGTGGCCGCCGAGCTCTAGTCGACCAGCGCGCCGCAGCTGATGTTGACCGCCGCGGCGGTGAGCGTGCGAGCCCTGTCGGAGGCGACGAAGGCCGCCACGTTTCCCACGTCCTCGAGCGTCGCGGCGCGGCCGAGCATCGTCGGGCCGACGATGCTCTCGACGATCCGCTCCCGGCCCTCGAAGCCCTCGGGGAGCGACTCGGGCACGCCGCCGGTCCGGAGGGTCACGACGCGGATGCCGTGGCGCCCGAGCTCGGCCGAGAGCTGGCGCCGCATCTGCTCGACGGCCTCGAAGGACACCTGGGTCCCGCCGATGTAGTAGTCGCGCAGGGGATCGCCCGAGCCGCCGAAGGCGAGGATCACGCCCGAGCCGCGCGGGATCATGTGGCGCGCCGCGGCCCTCGCGGTGAGGAACTGGGTGGTGACCGTCGTGATGATCTCCCCGGCGAAGTCGCCGAGCGCCATCTCCGCCATCGGCGTCCCGTGCACGGAGTTGTGCGAGATGGCGTTGAACGAGATGTCGATGCCCCCGGCCGCTGCGGCCACGCCGTCGGCGTGCTCGTTGACCGCCCGCTCGTCGAGCGCGTCCAGCTCAGCCGTCTCCGCCCTGCCGCCGGCCGCGCGGATCTCGCCCGCCACCTCCTCCAGCGTCGCGAGGGTGCGGCCGGCGAGGAAGACCGTCGCCCCCTCGCGCGCGAACGCCCGCGCGACGGCGCCCCCGATCGCCCCTCCGCCCCCGTAGATCACCGCGGTCTTGTCGGCCAGCAACGTCACCGGCCTCCAATGTCGCGTCGTGCTTCTCGTCAGTGCGACGATCCTGGAGCCCGGATATCGACTCAGGAGAACACGGAGTCGCGCAGCTCCAGCGTGAGGCGCGGCGCGATCTCGCCGATCAGGTCGGCGATGGCCGCGAAGTCGCGGACGTTCTCCGTCGCGAGCAGGCAGGCCCGACGTCGCCGCGATCGCCGCGAGCTCGATGTCGCGGGTCCAGGACAGGCGGCGCTCCGGGTCCTTGCGCCCGTCCGTGCGGCGCGGCCTTCGCTCGGCGACGTCGGCCGCAGGGCGCGGACGCGGGCGGCGAGAACGAGACTCCGAACGCTCGCGGAGACGAGGCGGAGGCGCGCCGGCCCCACGAGTACGTGATCCTCCCACCAGGCAGCGCTCGGGCGCGCTCGCGGGATCGCGGGCCGCCCGGCGGCGAAGGCCGAAGACCACCTCCGAGACGACCGGGGCGGCCAGCAACGGCTCGAGCTCGGTCCCCCTGGACTCCCGCGCCATCCCCAGGAGGTCCCGCCGGGTGGGACGCAGCCGGCTGGCGAACATCGTGTCCCACAGCACGCCGGCCACGGCGTGTCCTCAGGCTCACTCCTCGGCGGCCTCAGCCACCGCGCGCTCCCACTCCTCGTCGCTCAGAAAGCCGGGAACGTCCACCGGGGGCGCCTCCCACGCGCGGCGGAGCGCCTCGCGCGCCCGCTCGTCGGCGCGCGCCCGTCCGATCGCGTCCGCACCCGCGCGCAGGAGCTCCTGCAGGGCCGCGCCCCGGGTCGCGCCCGCCTGCTCGAGGGCCCGGATCTCGGCCTCGACCTCCGGCGGCACCCGGACCGTCGTGCGCGCCCCGGCGGACGCCCGCCGCTTCGTGATGCTCTTGGTGGCCATAAGAGCATCATAGCCGGCGGGTCGTGCCGGCCGACGCGCGGAGGATACGGTTCCGTGCCGTGAGCGCACCGGTCCTCGTCACGGGCGGCAGCGGCTTCGTGGGCCGGGCGGTGCTCGACCGGCTGCTCGCCGGCGGGCGGCCGGTGAGGGCGCTGGCGCGCTCGGACGAGTCGGCCGCGGCGCTCGCGGCCGCCGGCGCCGAGCCGGCCCGCGGCGACATCCTCGACGCCGGGTCGCTCGGGGCCGCGATGGCGGGCGCCGAGGTCGTCTACCACGTCGCGGGGGTGAACGGCTTCTGCTTCCCCGACCCGAGCGTGCTCTACCGCGGCAACGTCGAGGGCACCCGCAACGTGGTCCGCGCCGCCGCGGCCGCCGGCGTGCGGCGCGTGGTCTACACCTCCTCGGCGGCGACGGTCGGCGAGGAGGCGGGGACCCTCGGGACCGAGCGCTCCCCGCACCGGGGCCGCTTCCTGTCGCACTACGAGCGCTCCAAGCACGAGGCCGAGCGCGTCGCGCTGGCCGAGTCGGCGCGCCTCGGCGTGGAGCTGGTGGCGGTCAACCCGGCCTCCGTCCAGGGGCCCGGGCGCGTCCGGGGCACGGCCAAGATCCTCATCGACGCCCTCAACGGGCGCCTGCGGCTGGTGGTCGACTCGCGCCTGTCGGTGGTCGACGTCGCCGACTGCGCCGAGGGGCACGTGCTGGCCGAGGAGCGCGGCGAGCCCGGCGAGCGCTACCTGCTCTCCGGGGCGACCCTCACCGTGGGCGAGGCCATCGGGCTGCTCGGGCGCGTCGCCGGCACCGACGAGCGGCCCCGCCGCCTGCCCGGGCCGGTCGCCATGGCGATGGCGGCGGCGGCCGAGGGTCTCGCGCGCGCACGGGGCCGGCGACCGCCGGTGTGCCGGGAGATGGTCCGCACGATCCTCCACGGCCACCGCTACGACGGCTCCCGCGCGGCGCGGGAGCTCGGCCTGGCCTACACGCCGATCGAGGAGTCGCTGCGCCGGGCGGCCGAGTGGTACGTCGCGCAGGGCCTGGTCACGCGGCCGCTCCCCGGCCTCGGTTCGCCCGCCCCCTGATCCGCTCGCTCCGCCCCAGCAGCTCCAGCACGCGGTCGGCCGCCTCGGCGACGGCGCCGTCGACGTCGGCGCGCACCTCGGGCGCGAAGGGGCTCAGGACGAACTCCTCGACCCCCTGACCGGCCTCGGGCCGCCCGATGCCGATGCGGACGCGGCGGATCTCGTCCGTCCGGAACGTCTGGAGCACCGAGCGCACGCCGCGGTGGCCGGCGTCGCCCGAGCGCGTGCGCACGCGCACCGAGCGGATCGGGAGGTCGAGGTCGTCGTGCACCAGGATGCAGTCCGGAGGCCCGAACCCCATCCGCCGGGCGACCCGCTGCAGCACCGGCCCGGTGGCGTTCATCCGCGCCGTCGGCTTGACCAGGTACACCGCGCGGCCGTCGCTCCTCCACCCGCGCCACCGTGGCGTCGGCGGGCCGGCACCCAGTCGGCGCCGAGGGCGCGCGCCAGGAGGTCGAGGACGCGGTGCCCGACGTTGTGCGGCGTGCCGGCGTAGCGGGCGCCGGGGTTGCCGAGGCCCACCACGACCTGAAAACGGCCGCCGGAGTCCGGCACGCCGCGCGCCGTCCCGCCGGCCGGCGCTCGCCGGCCGCCATGAGCTCGCGCGGCGATGCGGCTCGAGCCGGTCCGACTCGGAGCCCTTGAGCAGCACGAGGTCGCCCGGCCGAAGCTCGGCGCGGAGGAACTCCGCCGCGGCCTCGACGGAGTAGAAGGCCTGGAGCGCGTCGTCGTGCTCGTGCCGCCGCGCCTTGAGGCACTTCGCCGAGTTGTTCCCCACGAAGACCACGAGGTCCGCGATCTCGAGGGCCTGCCGCGCCAGGGCGATGTACGCCCTGTCCGCCTTGCCCGGGTAGTCGGAGATGGTCCCGAGCACGACGACCTTCCGCTCGCGCCCGGGCCTCCTCCATGAACTCGAAGCGCGGCGGGGATCGACCAGAGCGGCGCCTTGATGTCGTCGCGGACGATCGTGAACCCGTCCGGGTGCTCGACCGGGCTCAGCCGCTGGTGGAAGGGCGGCACGGTCCCGACGGCCTCGGCGGCCTCGGCCAGCGGGATGCCCGTCGCGACGCCCACCGCCAGGGCGGCGAGCACGTTGGAGAGGAGGTGGGCGCCGCACAGCCGGGTGCGGACCTCGACCTCCTCGTCCCCGTGGCGGACGGTGAACGACAGCCGCTCCGGCCAGCGCGCGCTGACGTCCCGGGCCCGCAGCGCCGCGTCCTCGGCCAGTCCGTACGTGATGACCCGCGCGCGGGTGCGGCTGCGCATGTCGAGGACGAGCGGGTCGTCGGCGTTGAGCACCGCCGTGCCCCGCGGCGGCAGGGTCTCGATCAGCCTGCCCTTCTGGGCGGCGATGGCCTCGGCGGAGCCGTAGAAGGAGAGGTGGTCGGTGCCGATCACCGTGACGACGCCGATCGCCGGCCGGATCAGGCGCAGGATGGCCTCGAACCGCTGCGGCCCCTCGCTGCCCAGGGGCGTCTCCATCACGCAGAAGTCGTCCCAGGGCCGGGTCCGCAGGACGGTCCGCTCCAGGTACGGCGAGCCCGTGAGGTTCGCGGGGTTCCGGCGGCCGGACATCCTCGTCGCCAGCACCGCGGCGATGAGCTCCTTCGTCGTCGTCTTGCCGCAGCTGCCGGTCACGCCGATGAAGGTCACGCGGGCCAGCAGGTGCCTCCGGTAGAAGGGCGCCACGTTCAGCCGCGTCCAGCCCGCGGCCTCGAGCTTGAGCCACCTCCACTCGAGCGCCTCCACGAGGCGCCCGGTCGCGCAGGGCCGCCCGGGCCCGATCGACGAGCTCGGTCACGCGACCGCTCCCCGAGCGGCCCCTCGCCCGACCCGCTCCGGGCGCCCCAGCAGCTCCAGGGCGCGGTCCGCCGCCTCGGCGAGGGCCTCGTCGAGGTCGGCTCGGTCCCCCGGCGCGAACGGCGTCAGGACGAACTCCTCGACCGGCTGGCCGCGCGCCGGCCGTCCGACGCCGACCCGCACCCGGCGGATCTCGTCGGTGCGGAACGCCTGGAAGATCGAGCGCACGCCGCGGTGGCCGCCGTCGCTGGAGCGCGTCCGCACGCGCACCGTGCCGATCGGCAGGTCGAGGTCGTCGTGCACCAGGATGCAGTCCGAGGCGGAGAACCCCAGCCGCCGCGCGATCCTCAGCACGGCCGGCCCGATCACGTTCATCCGGGCGCCCGGCTTGATGAGGTAGGTCGTCCGACCTCCGCCGTCCAGTCGCGCCACCATCGCGTCCTTCTGCTGGGTCCAGGACGCGCCGAGGGCGCGCGCGAGGAGATCGACGACGCGGTGGCCGACGTTGTGGGGGGTGTCGTCGAAGGCCGCGCCGGGATTGCCGAGGCCGAGCACGACCTGGAAGCGGCCGCCGGATCCGGCGCCGTCGGGGTCGCGCGGCCGTCGGCCGGCGTCGCGCGGGCGCATGACCTCGGTCTGCGATCACGTCCAGGCGGTCGGCGAGGGAGCCCTTCAGCAGCACGAGGTCGCCCGGCCGCACCTCGCCCCGCAGGTGCTCGGCCGCGACCTCGACGGAGTAGAAGGCCTGGACCGCCTCGTCCTCCGGGTGGCGCCTCGCCCTCAGGGCTCTCGACGAGTTGTTGCCGACGAAGATCACCCGGTCGGCGACCTCGAGGGCCTGCCGCGCCACTCCGGCGTACGCCTTGTTCGAGTTGCCGGCGTAGTCGGAGACGGTCCCGAACACGACGATCTTCCGCGGGGCGCGGGCCTCCCCCACGAACCGCAGCGCGGCGGGGATCGACCAGAGCGACGCCTTGAACCCGTCGCGGACGATCGTGAACCCGTCGGGGTGGTCGACCGGGCTCAGCCGCCCGTCGACCGGGGCGACGTCCTCGACGGCCGCGGCGGCCTCGGCGAGGGGGATGCCCATGGCGAGGCCGACGGCCAGGGCGGCGAGGACGTTGGGCAGGAGGTGGGCGCCGCAGAGCCGCGTCCGGACCCGCAGCGCCTGGCCCTGGTGGTGGACGGTGAACGACAGCCGCTCCGGCCAGCGGGCGCTCACGTCCCGCGCCCTCACGGTCGCGTCCTCGGCCTCGCCGTAGGTGATGACGCGCGCGCGCGTGCGCCGCCCCATGTCGCGGACGAGCGGGTCGTCGGCGTTCAGGACCGCGGTGCCGTGGGCGGGGAGGCACTCGATCAGCCGCCCCTTCTGGGCGGCGACGGCCTCCGCGGAGCCGAAGATGCTCAGGTGGTCCGTCCCGATCACGGTCACCACGCCGATGTCCGGACGGATCTGGCGCAGGGTGTCGTCGAACACCAGCGCGCCGCCGCTGGAGATCGTCATCTCGACGAGGCAGAAGTCGTCCCATGGCCTGGTGCGCAGGATGGTCCGCTCCAGGTACGGCGACGCCTTGGCGTTGGCGCGGGTCCTGCGGCCCGTCAGCCGCGTCGCCAGCACCGCGGCGATGAGCTCCTTGGTCGTCGTCTTGCCGCAGCTCCCGGTGACGCCGATGACGGCCACGCGGCGGAGCATGCGCCTCCGGTAGCGGGGCGCCAGCCCGAGGCGCCGCCACCCCTCGGACTCGAGCACGAGCCACCGCCAGCGCAGCGCTCCGACGAGGCGCCCGTCGCGCCACGCCTGCAGGATCCGGGCGGGGACCTCTCTGTCGCGTAGAAGCGTCACGGCGCCCTCGGACGATACGTCACCCGACCGCCGATTCCCCCGGGCTCACCTCACCTCCCGTATAGGCCGCGTGAGGGGGAGGACCCTGGCCGAGACGCCGCCGGGGCCCGCCTCGATCAGGCCGACACCGGGCGCCCGGGCGGCGGGCGGGAGGCGGTCGCGGAAGCGCCGATAGCCGCGCGCCCTCAGGCTCGACCAGGAGTAGCCGGGGTCGAGCTCCGGGACGTAGACGGCGCCCGGCGAGAAGAGGAGGGCGCCGCCGACCATCCGGTGGATGGGCATGTGCAGGTGGCCGACCACGACGCAGTTGACGTCGCCGAAGCGCCTCCGCATGGCACGGTCGAACCCCAGCAGCACCGCGCGGGCCGCCAGCAGCGACAGCACGGCCGCCGGCAGCTCCACGGCCTTCGCGCGCGTGCCGTGCGTGACGCCGATGCGCCGACCGCCGGCCTCCACCACGGCGTCGCGCGGCAGCCCCGCGATGCCTGCCTCCTCATCGTGGTTGCCGCGCACCGCGACGACGGGGGCGATCCTGCCCAGCTCCTCCAGCACGACCGTGTCGGTGAGGTCGCCCGCGTGCAGCACCATGTCCACGCCGTCGAGGACCTCCGCGACCTCGGAGGGCAGGACGGGCAGGTGCTCGCCCACGTGCGTGTCGGCCACGACGCCAATGCGCACCGGGCCGCGCCGGCGCCCGCTCAGAACCCCATGGCGTGGAAGCCGGCGTCCACGAAGAGGGTGTCCCCGGTGACGCTGGCCGACATCGGCGACGCGAGGAAGACCGCCGCGTCGGCGACCTCGTCCGCGGTGATTTCGCGTCGCAGCGGGGCGCGCTGGGCGGCCTGGTCGGCCATCGAGCCGAAGCCCGGGATGCCGCGGGCGGCGAGCGTCCGCACCGGCCCCGCCGAGATCGCGTTGACGCGGATCCCGGCGTCGCCCAGGTCCCAGGCGAGGTAGCGGACGATCGCCTCCAGGGCCGCCTTGGCGACCCCCATGACGTTGTAGCCCGGGACGGCGCGCTCCGCGGCGATGTAGCTGAGCGTCATGATCGACCCGCCTCCGCCCGCGCGCATGTGCGGCTCGGCCTCGCGCGCGAGCGCCGCAAGCGAGTAGGCGGAGACGTCGAGCGCCGTGTGGAAGCCCTCGCGCCCGGTGTTGACGAAGCGCCCCCCGAGGTCCTCGGCCCGGGCGAAGGCGACGGCGTGCACGAGCGTGTCGAGGCCGCCGAGCGCGCCGGCCGCGCCGGCCACGGCCGAGGCCACCTGACCGTCGTCCTGCACGTCGAGCGGCAGGACCGCCTCGCAGCGGGACAGCGTGTCCGCCAGCTTGCGCACGTCGCCCTCGGTGCGCTCGTTCTGGTAGGTGAGCGCGATCCGCGCCCCGGCCGCGTCGAGGCGCCGCGCGATGGCCCAGGCGATGCTGCGCTTG
>CAWIGI010000020.1:0-110495 GCA_963835685.1 Miltoncostaeaceae bacterium | reverse complement strand
CGGCTGCGTACCGAGGCGACGGACCATTGTTGGCTGCCCGCCGCGCCGTGGGGGCACGGCGCTTCGTGGCGCAGAGCATCGCGGCTTTCCGATTGGCCCGCGCGGGCGGGCCGGTGCAGACCGAGGCCGATCCCTCGATCCCAATGTGCCAGCGGCCATGCGGACGGGGCTGGCGGCGATCCTCCATCTGGAGCGGGCGGTGACGACGATCGAGTGGGGCGAGGGTCTCGTGCTGCGCTATGGCGGTTTCTACGGTCCGGGGACCGGCATCAGCCTGGCTCCGGACGCGGTGATGGCGGCGCCGATTCGCAAGCGTCGGTTCCTGACGTCGGCGACGGTGGTGGCGTCTGGTCCTTCGTCCACATCGAAGACGCCGCGGCGGCGACCGCGGTTGCGGTCGAGCGCGGCGAGCCGGGTATCTACAACGTGGTTGACGACGATCCCGCCCCCGTGCGGGACTGGGTGCCCGAGTTGGCCCGCGCGCTGGACGCCAAGCCGCCGCGGCGCGTGCCGCGCTGGCTCGCTCGGCTGCTCGCCGGCGAGACGGCGACCGTCATGATGACCGAGGTGCGGGGAGCCTCGAACGAGAAGGCGAAGCGCGAGCTCGGCTGGAGGCCGCGCTATGCGAGCTGGCGGCAGGGCTTCGCCCAGGGGCTCGGCTGAGCGATGACCGAGGAGGAGTTCGACCAGCTTCGCCCGTCGGCGTTCGCGATCGCCTACCGGATGCTCGGCAGCGTGAGCGAGGCGGAGGACGTGGTGCAGGAGGGGTTCCTCCGCCTGCACCGGGCGCGCGCGGGCGGCGAACGGATCGCGTCGCCGCGCGCCTACCTGTTCACGGTGGTCTCGCGGCTCTCGCTCGACCACCTCCGCTCGGCGGCGGTCCGGCGCGAGACCTACGTGGGCGAGTGGCTACCGGAGCCGCTCGTGACCAGCGCGGACGAGGATCCCGCCCGCAAGGCCGAGAGGGCGGACTCGCTGGCGCTCGCCTTCCTCGTCGTGCTCGAGAGCCTGTCGCCCGAGCAGCGCGCCGCGTTCCTGCTGCGCGAGGTGTTCGACGAGCCCTACGACCGGATCGCGGAGATCGTCGGCACGAGCGAGCAGAACGCCCGCCAGCTGGTCACCCGGGCCCGCCGCCACGTCGAGGAGCGGCGCCCCCGGTTCGAGGCCTCGCGCGAGCAGCGGGAGCAGCTCGCGACCCGCTTCTTCGCGGCCGCCGAGGAGGGCGATCTCCAAGGGCTGGAGGAGCTGCTGGCCCACGACGTGGTGCTCCGCGGCGACGGCGGCGGCAAGGCGCCCGCCCTCAAACGCGCGGTCCACGGCCGTGCCAGGGTTGCCCGCACGCTCATCGGGGGGCTGCGCGCCACCACCCGCTTCGGCATCACCAGGCGCCGCGAAGAGGTCAACGGGCAACCCGGCGCGCTGTTCGTCAACCGCGAGGACAGGCTGATCGCCGTGATGAGCCTCGACGTCGCGGAGGGCCAGATCCAGGGCGTGAGCTCGATCGTCAACCCGGACAAGCTGCGGCACCTGGGGCCGTTGGCCGACCTGGGCGCGCTGCTGCGCGAGCGGAGTTGAATTCTTCTGGTCGCGGGCTCGAGCTGGATCGCGGCCACTGCGAATGACCGAACGAATCGTCCGGCGCCCGTTCGAAGACGTGAGACGCGGCCATCTCCGAGGAGAGGACGTCTCACGCCCTCATCGTTGCCGCCTCCCGGCGCAAGAACCGCCGCCGGCCGGCGCCGCCGCGTTCAGGCGCTGGGCGCAGCTCGTGACGGATCAGGATCGGACGCACCGGGCTCGCCGAAGCCGCGACTTCAAGGCCGCGAAGCTCGTTGACGATTGCGGCCAAGGGTGGACTGCTTTCCCTGACCGCTTGACCAATTTGGAGTACGACATCTCGAGCCGGGAGGTTCGGACATGATCACGGGAGTCCATGCAGTGATCTTCACGGCGGATGCGGAGCAGGATCGCGCGTTCTTCCGAGACGTGCTCGAGCTGCCGTTCGCCGATGCCGGAGACGGGTGGCTGATCTTCGCTCTACCGCCTGCTGAGCTGGCAGCCCATCCCGCGGACGAGGACGGCCGATGCGAGCTCTACCTCATGTCCGACGACCTCCACGCGACTGTCGCTGAGCTGCGGGGCAAAGGCGTCGACATCGTCCGGCCCGTCAGCGATGAGGGGTTCGGCCTCATGACGGCGATCCGGCTGCCGGGCGGCGGCGAGCTCGGGCTGTACGAGCCTCGGCACCCCACACCGCTCTCGCTCGGAGGGTCGATGTCGTGACTACTCGTGGCCGAACTGATGGCTGACAACCAGGCTCGCTTGCGCGAGCGGCGCGGCCTCGGGGATCGATCGGAGGGCAGCAACATCGCCGCCGTATTTTCGCCGGTAGGCCTTAGGCTCGACGCAGTGCTCACTGGATGCGGCGACCGCTGATGTCGTAGGGCGGGTTCGCGGTCTCGTCAGCGCCAGGGTTCGGGCGCCAGCCGCCTGAGAACGTGCCGTCGTCGCGCCACGAGCCCGTGAAGGTCGCGTTCAGCGGATCGTACGACACAGCGATCTTCACGGAGTCATCCCGCACCTCCCAGCGGTACGGCAGCGGCGTCGGCGAGAAGCCGGAGAACACCGTCGAGGGAAAGGTGTCGCTCTCGGGGTCATAGCCGATCAGCTCGAGGGCGTCGATTTCAACACCCGCGAAGTCGATGCGCACGCGCTGCTCGAGAAAGAAGCCGCCGGGCAGCCAGCGGAACGTCGTCTCGCCCTTGATGTTCTTCTCCTCCGAGCCCACGAGGTTGCCTTCCATCGTCCAGGTCCCGACCATGCGGTCGAGCCGCTTCAGCGCCGGATCGGGCTGCGGCAGCTCAGGCGGGTCTGGGTTCTGGGACATCAGGGTTCCTCCCTTTCGCGTTGGCGAGTTGCGTCATCGCGACGTCGGTGCCCGCTGCCGACGCCCTACCCCCTCCAACGCTTGACCGCGCTCTGGAACCGCGGGTCCATCCTGCCCGCGCCGTGCAGCTCGGGCGG
Organism: Miltoncostaeaceae bacterium; assembly: GCA_963835685.1. Lineage (GTDB taxonomy): Bacteria > Actinomycetota > Thermoleophilia > Miltoncostaeales > Miltoncostaeaceae > DATAGF01. The sequence continues at coordinate 107,471 of CAWIGI010000020.1, read as the reverse complement.
CTCGTCGTCCGGGCGCATGTAGCCCGCGCCGTGCAGCTCGGGCGGCTCGTCGCCCGGGCGCATGTAGCCCGCGCCGTGCAGCTCGGGCGGCTCGTCGCCCGGGCGCATGTAGCCCGCACCGCGCAGCTCGGGCGGCTCGTCGTCCGGGCGCATGTAGCCCGCGCCGTGCACCTGGGGGGGCTCCGCCCATGGCCGCATATAGCCGGCGTCGTGCAGGTTGCGAAAGTAGGCGGCGACGTCGCCTTCGTGCTCGCGCGTCACTGCCGCGTCGCGGGACACCGTGGGAGCCCCGCTCAGGTGCTCGCCCTCGACCGCGATGACCAGCCACTCCTCCTCCACGCGCACGATGCCCACCGGCACGAGGCGGTAGTCGCTGGGTTCCGCGCAGGGCAGCGCGACGTAGCGTGTTGCGCTCCCTTCGCGATCGACGTAGACCTCCTCGACGCGTCCGGCCCTTTCCCCCGCGGCGTCTCGGACCTCCATCCCCTCGAGATCGGCCGGTGGTGGGACCGGGCTCCGCTCGCGCGGATTCTGCTGGGCGCTCATGTTCATGTCTCCCATTCTGTGGTGGGCGTAGCGCTCTCGCTGACGGGGCACGGCGGGCCGGCGGTTGGTCACGGCCCGCAGGACCGCCTGCGCGGCGCGCTGGCGGCAGGCCCGCCTCGATGCGCTTGCTCGGCGAGGTGTGCATCATCGGGTCTCACAGGTGCAGATCGCCGCCGTTCCCCGGATTCATCGCCGGAGCGATCGATTCGCGATGCACGCCATGTCGCAGACGCCGGAGCCGCGTGCGCTTGACCGCGTCGGCGTTCGCCCCGTCATGGCGCGGGGCGACTGGGCCTCCCGGTCTCGAGTCGTGCAGACCGAGGACGGAGAGCTGCTGCGACCACCTCGTCGGAGAGACTGGACTCGGACGGGCGCGCCTCGCATCGGGGCCAACCCCAATCGCATCCCTACACTTGTGGTTCTGAGGGTTCAACGGGATCGGTCGTGATGGCGCCGGCGAGCGTCCTTCCTTCGGGCGGAACGTCGCTCCTGGAGCGCGACGCCCAGGTCGCGGCGCTCGAGGCGCTGGCCGGCGCGGCGCGGAGCGGGGGCGGGCGGTTGGCCGTCATCGAGGGAAGCGCCGGCATCGGCAAGACCCGCCTGCTCGCCGAGGCGCGCGCGATCGCCGGGGCGGCGGGGATGCGCGTGCTCGCCGCCCGCGGCGGCGAGTTCGAGGGCGAGTTCGCCTACGGGATCGTCCGTCAGCTGTTCGAGCCGCTGCTCGCGTCCGCCTCGCCGGAGCTGCGCGCGGAGCTGCTCGCCGGGCCCGCGGCGCTCGTGGAGCCGCTCTTCGGGGCCCCCCAGCCCGCCGCCTCAGGCGACGCGCCGCCCGCCGAGGGCTCCTTCGCGATCCTCCACGGCCTCTACTGGCTCGCCGCCAACGTGGCCCTGCAAGAGCCGAGCCTGCTCGCGATCGACGACCTGCACTGGGCCGACACCCCCTCCCTGCGCTGGCTGCTCTACCTGACGCGACGGCTCGAGGGCGTGCCGCTCCTGGTCGCCGCCGCAACCCGCCCGCCCGAGGGCGAGGGCCGCGATCCCGCCCTCGTCGCGGAGCTGATCGCCGATCCCGAGGCCGCCGCGATCCGCCCCGAACCGCTCGGGCCTGCCTCGATCGCCGTGCTCGCGCGCGAGCTGCACGGCCTGGAGCCGGACGAGGCCTTCTGCGCCGCCCTGCAGAGGGCGACCGGCGGCAACCCGCTCTTCATCGGCGCGGTGCTCGACGCGGTCGCACGCGAGGGAACCAGCCCGACCGCCGCGCACGCGCCCCGGCTGCTGGAGATCGGAGCCCAGGGCGTCTCTCGCGCCGTCGCGCTTCGCCTCGCCCGCCTGCCGCCGGAGGCGCTCGCCCTGCTCCGCGCGGCCGCGATCCTCGGCGACGGGGCCGAGCTGCGCCACGCGGCCGCGCTCGCCGGCGTGGAGGCACGCGAGCTTGGCCCGGCGGCCGCCGATCCTCGTTCGGCTCGACCTCCTCCGGCGCGAGGACCCGCTCGAGTTCTTCCACCCGGTCGTCCGCGGCGCCGTCTACGAGACGCTCGATGTGGTCGAGCGCGACGCCGCCCACCGCTCGGCCGCCGAGCTGCTGCTCCAGGCCGGCGCGCCGCCGGAGAGCGCCGCCGGGCACCTCCTCCGCGTCGCCCCGCGGGCCGACGCGTTCGTGGTCGCGACGCTCCGCCGAGCGGCCGAGCGCTCGCTCGCCCAGGGCGCGGCCGAGGCCGCGGTCGGATATCTCAGCCGCGCGCTCGAGGAGCGGATCGATCCGGCCGCGCGGGCCGAGGTGCTCGTCGAGCTCGGCCTTGCCGAGCGGCGGACGAACGGCCCGGCCGCGGCCGACCACCTGCGCGCCGGTCTCGAGCTCCTCACCGACCCGACGCGGCGCTGCGAGGTCGCGCTCGAGCTCGGCCGCGCGCTCTGGTTCACGGACCGGATCGGGGATGCCCTTGCGGTCTTCCAGCAGGCGCTCGACGAGGTCGATCGGAAGCGCGATCCGGACCTCTACGAGCTGCTCGTGGCGGAGCTGATCAGCTCGGCGTGGTTCGACCCGCAGACCTATCCGATCGCCGAGGCAGCGATCGGCGAGCTCGACCTGGATGCGCTCCACGGCGGCCTCGGCAGCGAGATCCTGCTCGGGACGATGGCCCATTACGAGTACCGGCTGGGGCTGCGCCGCGAGCGCGCGGTCGAGCTCGCCCGGCGCGCGCTCGCGCCCGGGAACCTGCTGGCCAGCGGCTCGATGGCGTTCCTCTACGCGGTGGACGTGCTCCCTCGGTCGGGGTTGCTCGACGAAGCGGTTTCCATCTTCGACCAGGCGGTCGCTCAGGCGCGCCGGCGCGGCGACATCTTCAACGTCGCGTTCGTGTTGATGTGGCGCGGCAGCTGTCAGACGCATCGCGGCGATCTTCGAGCGGCGGTCGCGGATCTGCGGGAGGCGACCGATCTCTGCGTCGCGCACGGCATGCTCATCGCCTGGCCGTACACCATCGGGTCCTTGGCGCATGCGCTGCTGGAGCAGGGGGAGACGGACGAGGCGGCGCGCGTCATCGACGAGGGTGACTTCCCCGAGCAGCTCCCGCTCGACCAGCTCCACTTCGCCTGGCTTCGGCTCTATCTCGGCCGTCTGCGCATCGAGACCGGAAGCCCCGCGCGGGGAGTCGAGGAGCTGCTCCAGTCTGGCGAGACCGCTCGGCTGGTCTCCCTCGACAACCCAAGCGGCGTGCCGTGGCGCAGCTGGGCCGCCGAAGGCCTCCGAGTTCTCGACCGGAACGACGAAGCGCGCGCGCTCGCCGAGGAGGAGCTCGCGCTCGCTCGACGCTGGGGTGACCCGCTGGCCATCGGCGCCTCCCTGCGCGTGCTCGGTCTGGTCGAGGGCGGCGAAGCAGGAATCGGGCTGCTCCGGGAGGCGGTCGAGGTGCTCGCCGGCTCGGAGGCCCGGCTCGAGCACGCCCGCGCCCTCGTCGACCTCGGCGCAGCGCTCCGCCGCGCGAACCGGCGGACCGAGGCGCGCGAGCGGCTCCGAGAGGGCGTTGACCTCGCGCGAAGGGTCGGAGCACTCGGGCTCGCCGAGCGGGCGAACGAGGAGATCGCCGCCACCGGTGCGCGGCCGCGAAGGGTCCTCCGGACGGGGCTCGATGCGCTCACCCCGAGCGAGCGGCGCGTGGCGCAGCTCGCGGCCGACGGGATGAGCAACAAGGAGATCGCGCAAGCGCTCTTCGTCACGATCAAGACGGTCGAGGTGCACCTGAGCCACGCCTACCGCAAGCTCGGGATCAGCTCCCGCGCGCAGCTCGACAAGGCCCTCGCCACTCCCGCACCGAGCCCGGCGGCCGCCTCCGCCTAGTCGCTGGCCGTCCGACGTCCAGCCTGCAAGGAACAGTAGGGGCGAGGTTGGGGTCACCCCCGATGCGGATCGGCTCCTCCGGGACGCAGAGTGGGCCATGAGAGCCACTGGTCGAATGACCCGGCAAGGCACCGGATGAGCGACATCGAAATCACGGCGAACGCCCGGAACCCACGCGGCTATCCCCTGATGGGACGGTCAGCCTCTCGATGACTTCGAGGTCGGCCTCGCGCGCTCTCCGCCGGCCTAGCCAGCCGCAGGTGCGCGCGGTGACGGCATGAGCTCGATCCGTCCGGAGGTGCAGGTCGTCGGCCGGCGGCTGGAGGCCGAGCACCACCGCCTGCGGGATTTCCTCACCCGCGTCGCGCAGCCGCACGAGTGGCTCGAGGTGGGCTCCCCCGAGGCCGTGCGCCTGCTCGGCGGCCTCGGCCTCCTCGACGCGCCGCTGCCGATCGTCATCGACGGCGACCGGACGTTCACCGGCGCCACCGTCGAGGTGCTCGCCTCGGCCTGGAACCATCTCGCCCCGCCGAGGCGCTCTCATTACGACCTGGTCGTCATCGGCGCGGGCCCTGCCGGTCTCGCTGCCGCCGTGCACGCTGCCTCGGACGGCCTGTCGACGATCGTGCTCGAGCATGACGTCCCGGGGGGCCAGGCGTCGCACACGTCGCTGATCGAGAACTTCTTCGGCTTCCCGGACGGGATCGGCGGTGCCGAGCTGGCGCGGCTGGGGGGACGACAGGCGAAGCGGTTCGGCGCGGAGGTGACGGTGCTGCAGGGCGTGCGGGGCAGCCGCCTCAACCCCCATGGCGAGCCGGTGGAGCTCATCCTCGAGCGCGACCGGGTGGTGACCGCCTGGGTCGTGCTGGCGGCGACCGGCATGGAGTGGCGCCGCCTCGAGCTCGAGGGCATCGACGCCCTGCTCGGGCACGGCGTCTACTACGGCGTCGGGCGCAGCGAGGCGGCCCGATCGGTCGGCGAGCGCGTCGTCGTGGTGGGTGCCGGCAACTCGGCCGGCCAGGCGGTGCTCAACTTCGCGAACGCGGGTGCACGGGTGACCATGCTCGTGCGCGGCGACCGGCTCGGCACCCGGATGTCGGCATACCTGGTCGAGCGCATCGAGCGGCATGCGCGCATCGACGTTCGTCTTGGCACGCAACTCACCGGGCTGCACGAACGCGGCGGCCGGCTTGCGGGCGTGAGCGTCACCGACGCCGCCGGCACCGCGCGGACCGAGTCGGCGGATGCCGTCTTCGTCTGCATCGGCGGTCGGCCCTACACCGACTGGTGTCCGGCCGAGCGGGTCCTCACCGACGGCGCCGGCTTCATCCTGACGGGACAAGATCTTCTCGCCGGCGGCTCGCGCCCGGAGGGCTGGCCCCTGGATCACGATCCGCTCCCGCTGGAGACCAGCCGCCCCGGGCTCTTCGCCGCCGGCGACGTCCGCCACGGCTCCACCAAGCGCGTCGCCGGCGCGGTCGGGGAGGGCGCCATGGCCGCCGCGTTCGCCTTCCGGCGACTGGCCGAGCTCGGCGTCACCGTCTGACCGCCCCCGGGCCGGCCACCGCCCCGGCGAGGCGCCGGGACTGGCCGAGCAGGTCCCGCGAAAGAACCTGATCCCTGGTCGTGGGCACCCGGTTCGATCAGAGAACCCCGTCGGGCACGCGGTTCAGCGGGATCGCTCCAGCGTCCACGGGATCCTCAACCCGGCAGGAGCCGACGTGGGAGTCGCTCGCGAGGGAGAGGCCAGGCGGTTCCCTCCGCCAGAGCCCGTCCGCCCGGGATCGGTGGTGGCACGGATCCCGGGAGGGCCGGAGCGGTGGGAGAATCGCGCCGTGCGCTGGCCACCCGTCGTGGCATGGACCTGCGCGGCCCTCGCCGGAGCCGCGTTCGCGGCCGCGCTCGTGCTGCGGGGCATCGACGACGAGCCCGCGAGCTCGACGTTCGCCGTCCTCGGCTTCGCCGCCTTCTCGATCCCCGCGCTGGCGGCCGGCGTCGCGATCGCGCGCAGGCGCCCCGCGAACCCGGTGGGGCCGATCGTGTCCGGCCTCGGCCTGGTGCCGGCGCTCGACGCGGCCTTCGACGCCTGGGCGGGCGCCGCGGTTGACGGCCACGTCGCCGGTGCCGGGTGGGCCGCGCTCCTCTACAGCAGCGACTGGATCCCGGTCTTCGGGCTGCTGGCGCTGCTGCTGCTGCTCTTCCCCGACGGCCGGCCGCCGGGGCCGCGCTGGCGCTGGGCCGTGTGGCTGGCGATCGGTGCTCCGGTGCTGGTGGCCGTCATCGGGGCGTTCCGCGACGAGCCGTTCGACGCTCCCTACGCGGACGTCGCCCGCCCGCTGCCCGCCCTTCCGGACGGCGTGGACGCCGCCCTCACCGCCGTCGGCCTGAGCGCACTGGTGGCGGCCGTGGCGCTCGCCGCGACGGCCATGATCGTCCGCTTCCGCCGTTCCCGCGGGGTCGAGCGGATCCAGATCAAGTGGCTCGCAGCCGCGGCCATCCTCCTGCCCGTGGCGCTCGTTGCGGGGATCGCCGAGGGGATGGTGCGCGACGGGACGGGGCCCGTGACGCTGGTCTCGTTCATCCTGGCCTACCTCGCGCTGACCGGCGGGGTGGCGGTCGCGATGCTGCGCCACGGCCTGTACGACGTCGACCGCGTCATCAGCCGGACCATCGCGTGGCTGGCGATGTCCGTCGTGCTCGCGGCCGGCGTGATCGCCGTCGCGCTGGTCGTCGCGGTGCCGCTCGGCGGGGGCTCGACCGCGGGCGCCGCCGCCGCGGCTGCCGCCGCCGCGCTCGCATTCGACCCGCTGCGGCGGCGGCTGCAGCGCGTGGTCGACCGGCGCTTCGATCGCGACCGGACGAGCGCCGTGGCGCGCGTGGACGCCTTCGCCACCCGCCTCCGCGACGGCACCGCCGAGCCCGAGGACATCGAGGCCGTGCTTCGGGACACGCTCGGCGACCCGGGCCTGCGCCTGCTCGTGTGGCTGCCCGAGCACGGCGTGCACGCCGACCTGGCCGGGGTCGTGCGCGATGTGCCCGCTGCCGGCGTGGGGCGCACGGTGACCGGCGTCGGGCGCGGGTCGGCTCCGCTCGGCCTGATCGTCCACGCCGACAGTCTCCTGGAGCGCCCCGGCCTGCTGGCCGACGTCGTCCGCGCCGCGGCGCTGCCAGTCGAGGTGGCCCGGCTGCGCTGCGAGCTACGCCGCCGTCTCGAGGAGGTCGAGGAGAGCCGGACGCGGATCGTCCGAGCCGGCTACGAGGAGCGCCGGCGGCTCGAGCGCGACCTGCACGACGGCGCCCAGCAGCGCCTGGTGGCCCTCGGTATGGCCCTCCGGCGGGTGCAGCGCCGCCCGGGCGCCGATCCCGAGGTCGTGCGCAGCCTCGACGCCGCCGTGGACGAGCTGGCCGAGGCGGTCGCGGGCCTGCGCGAGATCGCCCGGGGCCTGCGTCCCAGCGCCCTCGACGGCGGGCTCGGGCCGGCCCTCGCCGACCTGGCCCGCCGTAGCCCGCTGCCGGTCGGGGTGGAGGGGCCGCCGGAGGGCCTTCCACCCGAGATCGAGACCGCCGCCTACTACATCGTGCTGGAGGCGGTGGCCAACGCGGTGAAGCACGCCGACGCGACCCGGGTGGACGTGTGCGCGGAGCGCCTCGACGGCGGGCTCGTCGTGACCATCGCCGACGACGGCTGCGGCGGGGCGGCCGCCACCGCCAGCGGCGGGCTCGCGGGCCTCGCCGACAGGGTCGCCGCCCACGGCGGCGCGATGACCGTCGACAGCCCGCCCGGCGCCGGCACCCGGCTGGAGGTGGTGCTCCCGTGCGGGTCGTGATCGGCGAGGACTCGGCCCTCTTCCGTGAGGGCCTGGCGTTGCTGTTGCGCGACGCCGGGCACGAGGTCGCCGCCGCCGTCGGCGACGCCCCGGCGCTGATCGAGGCCGTCGCCCGCGAGGCCCCGGACCTGGCCGTGGTCGACATCCGGATGCCCCCGAGAAACGAGGACGACGGGGCCCGGGCCGCGGCCGAGATCCGGAGCCGGCACCCGGGCGTCGCGGTGATGCTGCTGTCGCAGCACGTCGAGACGCGTCACTCGCTCGACCTCGTCGCCGCCGGCGGCTTCGGCTACCTCCTGAAGGACCGAGTGCTCGACGTCGACGACTTCCTCGACGCGCTGCGGCGCGTGGCCGCCGGCGGGTCAGCGCTCGACCCGGAGGTGGTGGCGGCGCTCGTGGCCGGCCGCCGCGACGATCCCCTCGCCGCGCTCAGCCCGCGGGAGCGTGAGGTGCTTGCCCTGATGGCCGAGGGCCGCACCAACGCGGGCATCGCGCGGCGCCTATGGCTCACCGACCGCACCGTCGAGACCCACGTGCGCAGCATCCTCGGAAAGCTCGGCCTGCCGGCCTCCGACGAGGATCACCGGCGCGTGCTGGCCGTCCTCGCCTATCTGCGCGCCGACGCGGGGCCCGGTCTCCGCGCCACCACGTAGCCCGGTCCCGCGGCCGCCACGATGCCGCCCGGACCGGGTGGCGGGAGGATCGCTCCGACGGTTCGACCACGCCCTTGGAGGAGCCATGAGCACAAGCACCCGCCACATCGACGTCTCGCCCCCCGGGCGCCTCGGCGCGCCCCACCTCGCCCTCGCCCTCGCCATCCTCTCCCTGCCCGGGAGCATGCTGCCCTGGGACTGGTTCACCGCCGGGGGCATCGTCATCGGCGCCCCGCTCGCCCTCGCCGGCCTCGTCCTCGGGCTGCGGGCCCGGCGCGACCCCGCGGCAACCACGGGCGGCCGCCGCATCGGCACCGCGGCCGCGGTCCTCGCGGTGGCGGTGCTCCTGATTCCGGTCGTCTGGACCATCGCCTCCGCCCTGGGGTAGGGCGTCGCCAGGAGCCGCGCGCCCCTGCCCGGGGGCGCGCGGGCCGACCGCGGCGGGGCGCATCGTCGGCTCATCAGGCGAGGCCCACCTGCTCCATCATCCCCGCCACGTCGGTGACCCCCCAATGCTCGACGGCCTTGTCCCCCTCGAAGCGCACGATGTCGATGACGGTGATGGCGAACCGCTTGCTGGTCGCGGGCATGCCGAAGAGCTCGCCCTCCTGCGTCCCCGACCAGGTCGACCGGACGGCCAGCCTGTCCCCCTCGGCGATGAGGTCATCGACCTCGGCGCGCAGGTCGGGGACCCCGCTCCGGAAGCCGGTCACGAACCAGCCGACGGCCTCGCGGCCCTCGGGCGCGCCCGGCATGGTCTCGTGCTCGACGAAGTGCTCCGCGACCAGCTCCGGGATCACGTCGAGCCGACCCTCGCTCACGACCTCTTGCATGAAGCGACGGGCGGCCGCCTTCATCTGCTCCGACATGGAACCCCCTTGGGCAGCTCGTTGGAGTCGGCTCCGGCATCATCGCGGCCCGATGGGCGCCACGTCGAGCCTCCCGACCTTGGCCCTCCCGCCCGAGCGGCGGCTCGTCTCCTGCCCCCGGAACCAGCGGGTGCGGATGCGCATGGCAGGTGGCCGTCCCCTCAGTGTCCGGGCCTCAGGCGCTTCTGGATCCAGAGCGATCGCCGGGCGAGCTCTTCCCGACGCGGCGATTCAGTCGGTTCCCCATGGGTTGTCGATCACGAACCGCCAAGTCCCGTCTGCCTGACGACGCAGGACATCTGCGTTCCTGGCCGCCAGCCGCACCGGTTCGCCGTCTGGCCCCGTGCCGCTGAACGACCAGACGCCGATCACGAGGGCGAGGTCGTCGACCTCCAGGACCCGTGTCACCTCGAGGTCGAGCGTGCCATTCATCGAGATGAAGCCGGTCAGGGCCTCGCGGACGCCGGGTGCGCCGTGGGCGAGGCTCCCGGGCTGAGTCGCGAATGCCGCCTCGCTCTCGTAGAGCGGCATGAGGCTTTCGAGATCCCCGGAGTTGATTCCAGTGACGATCGATTCGAGCACCTGCTCAGGCGTACCAGTGGACATGCCGTCCTCCTCTCGGCGGGGTGGGATCCCTACAGGCTCTCGGGGCCCGAGGGTGCGTCCCTCAGCGACTGCGTGCCGCGCTCACCACCCGGCGGATCTCGCGAGTCACCAGGCGGGGTTGGTCGAGCTGGATGTAGTGCCCGCTCTTCGTGGCCATCACGTGGCGGGCGCCAGGCACGAGCGTCGCCAGCTTGTCCTGCGATCCCAGATGGTCAACACCGGCACGAGCCACATCGGCTTCCGCTGCGCGCTGCGCGCCGCGTGATCCGGCGAGCCTTCCCGCGCCCTCCCACTCGATGCACGAGGACCCACCCCACCGATTGCGCTGCGGGCGTCCGCCTCCCAAGGGACCGGCCACAGCGAGGCCGGTCGCCGAAACAGCTGCTGAGGGCGCCCGGGAAGCAGCTCGGCCTCGACGCGGACAAGCTCAAGTCGCTGGGTGACCCGATCCTGTCCTGAGGTCCCCCGCCCCGGCCGGGGCGGGGGACCGCCGCCCCACGGACGCGACGCCGGGGGGCGCCCGCGGAGGTCAGGCTTCGTCGGCCCCGTCAACCTCCGCGCCGAAGAGGACGACGAGCGCGCTCAGCCACAGCCAGAGCAGGACCACCACGATCGACGCGAGCGCGCCGTACGTCTTGCCGTAGCTCGCGAAGTTCGCGGTGTACACCGCGAACAGGGCCGATACCACCAGCCAGCCCACCGTCGCGACCACGGCCCCCTTGGTGATGAAGCCGAGCCAGCCGCGGCGGGACGCCTTCACGGAGAAGCGGTAGAGCAACCCGATGCCGACGACCATCAGCACCGCCAGGATGGGCCAGCGCAGGATGTCGAAGGCGAGCCGGCCGGTATCGCCGAGCCCGGCGTCCTCGATGAGCGGGGGCAGGGCGATGATCAGGAAGAGCACGATCGCCAGGAACCCGATCGCCCCGAGGGTGAGGAGCAGCGCCTTGCCGCGCTTCACGACGAACCCCGTGGGCTCCTCCTTCTCCCGCGCGATGTGGATGCCCGTGATCAGCGCGGCCATGCCGCCCGATGCGCTCCACAGCGCCAGGACGATGGCGACCACTGCCGTGATCGACACGCCCGCGCTGTTGGCCTCGACGATCGAGGTGAGCTGGAACACGAGGAAGTCCTGGACCTCAGCGGGAAGCGCGTCACCGAGGTCCTGAACCTGGCGCGTGACGTCCTCCGGGCTGGACACCAGCCCGTAGACCGAGACGAAGGCGATGAGCGCCGGCACCAGCGCGAGGAAGCCGTAGAACGCGACGCCGGCGGCCACGAGGGTGAGGTTGTGCTCGCGGATGCGCGCCGGGAGCTTGGCCGCTGATGGCGTGACCGCCAGGCTCACCCTCCTCACGCACGCTGCGACGTGCGCAACTTACCCGATGACGGGTGGCTCGGCGGGACCGGCCGCCGCCTCGAGCTCCGCCAGCCGCCGCTCGAGCAGGCGCCGCTCGGCGTCGTCGTGGACCAGCGCCAGCGCGCGGCGGTAGGCGTCGCGGGCCTCCGCCGTCCGGCCGAGGCGGCGCAGCAGCTCGCCCCGGGTCGAGTGCAGGTAGCGGTAGTCCTCGAGGGCGAGGCCGTCGACGATGTCGAGCCCCGCCTCGGGGCCCTGCTCCTCGGCGACGGCGACCGCCCGGCTCAGCTCGACGACCGGCGAGCCGGTGAGGCGGGCGAGCTCGCCGTAGAGGGCTGCGATCTGCGGCCAGTCGCGCGGCTCGTCGGCGTGCAGGGACGCGATCGCCGCCTGCACGACGTAGGGACCGCGGCCGCGCAGGGCCAGGGCCCGCTCGAGCGCCGCCCGCCCGTCGGCGATCTGCGCGGCGTCCCAGCGCGAGCGGTCCTGGTCGGCGAGCAACACGAGCTCGCCCTCGTGAAACCGCGCCTCGCGGCGGGCGTCGAGCAGCAGCATCATCGCAAGCAGGCCGTGCACCTCGGGCTCGTCGGGCATCAGCTCGGCGAGGGCCCGCCCGAGCCGGATGGCCTCGGCCGCCAGCTCGCCGCGGCCGCCGTAGCCCTCGTTGAAGATCAGGTAGACGACCGCGAGCACGGCCGCGAGCCGGTCGGGCAGCAGGTGGTCGGGAGGCACCCGGAAGGGGATCCCTGCGCCCTTGATCTTGCGCTTGGCCCGCACCAGCCGCTGCGCCATCGTGGGCTCGGGGACGAGGAAGGCGCGGGCGATCTCGCCGGTGGTCAGGCCGCCGAGCGTCCGCAGGGTCAGCGCGACCTGCGCGTCGGTGGCGAGCGCCGGATGGCAGCAGGTGAAGACGAGCTCGAGCCGCTCGTCGGGGAAGATCGTCTCCTCCATCGGGTCCTCGACCGCCTCCGGCACCTCGAGCAGCCGGGTCTTCGCGGCGAGGGTGCGATCCCGGCGGAGGCGGTCGATCGCCCGGTTGCGGGCCGTCGTCACCAGCCAGGTTCCCGGGCTTGCCGGGGCCCCGTCGCGCGGCCAGCGCTCCGCGGCGATGGCGAAGGCCTCCTGCGCGGCCTCCTCGGCGAGGTCGAAGTCGCCGAGGAAGCCGATCATCGCCGCCAGGACGCGTCCCCAGTGGTCGCGGAAGGCCTGCTCGAGGATCGCTACTGCCCCACGAGCGGGCGCACCTCGACCGCGCCGCCCATGCGCGCCGCCGGGATCCGCGAGGCCAGCTCGATCGCGGCGTCGAGGTCGTCGGCCTCGAGCAGCAGGTACCCGCCGACCGCCTCCTTGATCTCGACGAACGGGCCGTCGGTGACCAGCGTCTTGCCGTCCTCCACCCGGACGGTGGTCGCGGTCTCGGGCGGCTGCATGTAGACGCCGGGGGTGACGCCGGGGGTCTCGTTGATCGCCTGGTAGTCGGCGTAGACCGCCCGCTGCTCGTCCTCGGAGAGCCGTGCCCACTCCTCCTCAGCCTGCGGAGTCGCGGCCGTGCCCTGATGGATGAAGAGGATGTACCTCATCGCTGCCTCCTTGGAAGGATCGCCCCTCAGACGAACGCGCAGCGATGAATTCGACAGCGGCCCCGACTTCTCTTGGGTCCCGCCGCCCCTCGGTCAGTCGTCCTCGCCGCCGCGACCGCGGCCGCGGCCCCGGCCGCCGTCGTCGCCGGACCCGGATCCGGACGAGTCGTCGTCCGAGCGGTGGTCGTCGGAGCCCCGGTCGTCGCCGGAGCCGCGGTCGTCGGACCCGCGGTCATCCGAGCCGTCGTCCGAGGTCGTCGTGGGGCCGGCCGGGGGGACCGTGGTCGTGCGATCGGTGATGGAGGGCGCCGTCGTGCCGCTCGTGCGGTCCTCGGTTGTTCCCGCCCGTTCCGTCGTGACGGTGCGCAGCGGCAGGTCGTCCGCGCGGGGGCTGAGCTGCCCGGCCCCGCCGGTGGACTCGGCCGCGTCGAAGAGGAACAGGTTGAGCGCGAACGCGGCGGCGGCGATCGCCACCACGATGAGCCCGATGCGGAGCAGCGCCGCGCGGTCGCGGATCCAGGACCTCATGCGGGCGGCTCCCCGGTCGAAGTGGACGTCATGCGGGGAGGGTAGGCGCTCGACGGCCTGCATCGGGCGAGTGTTCGTCAAGGCAACGGTAAAGGCCCTGGTGCGCGGCGCCGAAGACGCCAACAATGGTCGGGATGAGGATCCTGCTGGTGGAGGACGAGCACGCCATCGCGGAGCCCCTGGTCGAGGGGCTGACGCGGGAGGGCTTCGCGGTGACGCACGTCGACAACGGGACCGACGCCCTGGCGGCGCCCGAGGCCGACCTGGTCCTGCTGGACCTGCGGCTGCCGGACATCGACGGCTTCGACGTCGCGCGCGAGCTGCGGCGCCGCTCGCGGGTCCCGATCATCATGATCACGGCCCGGGGCGAGGAGGTCGACATCGTCGTCGGGCTCGAGATCGGCGCCGACGACTACCTGGTGAAGCCGTTCGGCTTCCGTCAGCTGCTCGCGCGCATCCGGGCGGTGGCGCGGCGCGCGGACGGCGCCGCGGCCGCGTCGCCCGACGGCCTGGTGGTGGGGCGGCTCGAGGTTGACGTGCCGGCGCGGCTCGCGCGCCTCGAGGGCCGGGAGCTCGACCTGACACCCCGGGAGTTCGAGCTGCTGGCCCTGCTCGCCTCCCGCCCGGGCGTGGTGGTGGAGCGCGAGACCATCTTCCGCGAGCTCTGGGGCGGCGAGTGGTACGGGTCGCCGAAGGCCATCGACGTGCACGTGGGCGCGCTGCGCCGCAAGCTGGGCGATCCCGGCTGGATCGAGACGTCCCGCTCCGTCGGCTTCAGGTTGAGGGACCCCGGGTGACCCGCCGACTGGTCGGCACATACCTCGTGCTGGCCGCCATCCTGCTGCTCGCGCTCGTGATCCCCCTGGGGCTCACCTTCGCCGACAGCCAGCGCGACGACCTCAGCGCGAGGGTGGAGCGCGACGCCTTCACCCTGGCCTCGCTGGGCCGGGACTCGGTGGCCGCCCCGACGGCCGAGCAGCGCCGGGACCTCTGGGAGATCGCCCGGCGCTACCAGGGCGACACCGGCGGGCGGGTCGTCCTCGTCGACGCGGACGGCCGCCTGATCGCCGACTCGGATGAGCCCGACGGCCCGGGCGCGCGCCGCTCGTTCGCCTCGCGGCCGGAGATCGCGGAGGCTCTCGCGGGCGGCATCGCGACCGGCGAGCGGTTCTCGAGCACGCTCGGGGAGAACCTGATGGTGGTCGCCGTGCCGGTCGCGTCCGGCGGCGAGGTGCTGGGCGCGGTCCGCATCACCTTCCCGACCGACGAGCTCGACGCCGACATCCGGCGCTACTGGCTCCTGCTGGCCGGCGTCACGCTCGTGGGCATCGCCGCGGTGGGGGCGATCGGCGTGGTGCTCGCCCGCACGATGACCGGCCCCCTCCAGCGGCTGCGCCGGTCGGCCGTCGCCCTCGGCGGCGGGGAGCTCTCCACGCGCGTGGGCGAGGCCCCCGGGCCACGCGAGGTGCAGGACCTGGCGACCAGCTTCGACGCGATGGCCGGCCGCCTGGAGCGGCTCGTCGCCTCGCAGCGCGACTTCGCCGCGGATGCCTCGCACCAGCTGCGCACGCCGCTGGCGGCGCTGCGCCTGCGGCTCGAGAACCTGCGCGACGGGAGCTCGCCGGACGCGCGCCGGGACGTCGACGCGGCGCTGGTCGAGGTGGAGCGCCTCTCGGGGATCATCGACGGCCTGCTCGTGCTGGCGCGGGCCGAGTTCGACCGAGCCGCCGCTGGCCGAGATCGACGTGGGCGAGGCGGTCGCGGACCGCGTCGCGGCCCACGAGGCGCTGGCCGCCCGGCAGGGGGTGACGCTGAGCGCGAGCGGGGAGCCGGTCTGGGCGACCGCGGTCCCCGGCGCGGTGGAGCAGATGCTCGACAACCTCATCGACAACGCCGTCAAGGCCTCGCCGCGGGGGTCGGCGGTGGCCGTCCGCGCCGCGCGCACGGCCGGCGGCGTCGAGATCCACGTGGTCGATCAGGGGGCGGGGCTGAGCGACGAGGAGCGGCGCCACGCATTCGACCGCTTCTGGCGCAGCGGGGCGACCGGCCGGGGCGGCTCCGGCCTCGGGCTCGCCATCGTCCACCGCCTCGCCACGGCCTCCGGCGGGACGGCGGAGCTGCGCCCCGACGCGGGCGGCGGCGTCGACGCGGTCATCACCCTCCCCGCCGGGGCCGGGGATGGGGACGGGCCCGGGAGGCCGGGCGGCGGCCGCGCCGGCGACGACCCCTCCGCGCCGACCGAGGCCCTCAGCCCCTCCCGCCGAGCTCCCGCCACAGATCGGTGACGGCCGGCCGGCCGGCCGGTTCGGGGAGCAGGCAGCGGTCGATCGCCGCCCCCAGCCCCGCCGGCAGCCGGCGCCGCGCGCGCACCGGCGCCGCAACCCGCTCGGCGTCCGCACCGTCCTCGCACGGGTCGTCGCCGAACGGCATGACCCCGGTGGCGGCCTCGTAGAGGACGCACCCGAGCCCCCAGACGTCGGCCTTCTCGTCCACGCCGCCGCCGCGCGCCTGCTCGGGCGACATGTAGGCGGGCGTCCCGAAGCCGCGGCGCACCCGCCCGGGCGGGCGCGCGACGCTGAGGTCGATCAGCGTGGCCCGCCCGGCGTGGACGACGACGTTCGAGGGCTTGAGGTCGAGGTGGAGGATCCCCTCGCCGTGGAGGTAGGCGACGGCCGCCGCGAGCTGGCGCCCCAGCCCGGCCACGGCGGCGGCCGGGAGGCGCCCGGGCCCCTCGTGGAGGAAGCGGTCGAGCGTGTCGCCCGGCAGGGGCTCGAGCACCACGGCCGGCTCGGGCCGCTCGATCACCTCGTACGCGCGCACCAGGTGGGGGTGCGACAGGCGTCGCAGAAGACGCCCCTCGGCCAGCAGGCGCCGGCGAGCCCGGGCGTCGCCGGCGCAGTCCGGCCGCAGCCGCTTCGCGACGCAGCGGGTGCGCCGGGCGTCGCTCCAGACGTCGTAGACGTCCAGCGGCCGGCCCCTGCTGATGTGCTCGACCACCCGGTACCCGGGCGCCAGCAGGGCACCGCGCCGCAGGGGCCGGGAGGCGGAGCGCCGGCTCACGCGGGCGCTCCGGCCGCCGCGGGGCGCGCGTCCTCGGCGTCTCGCAGCCAGAGGCGCGCGTAGGCGCCACCGCGCGCGAGCAGCTCCGCGTGCGTGCCCACCTCGGCCACCCGCCCGCCCTCCAGGCAGACGACCCGGGTCGCCCAGCGGGCGACGTCGAGGTCGTGGGAGATCACGACGGTCGCGCGGTCCGGCGCGGGGCGCATCAGCGGCGCCATCACGTTGGCGCCGGAGGTCGGGTCGAGCCCGGTCGTGGGCTCGTCCATCACCAGCACCGGGCTGGCGCGGAGGAAGGCACGCGCGATGGCCACGCGCTGCCGCTGCCCGCCGGACAGCGCCCGCCCCTTCTGCCCCACCTGGGTCGCGTAGCCCTCGGGCAGGCGCATGATGAAGTCGTGGGCGTCGGCCGCGACCGCCGCCGCCGCCACCTGCGCCGGGGTGGCGCCGGGCCGCCCGTAGGCGATGTTCTCTGCCACCGTGCCGTCGATGACGAGCGCCTCCTGGAGGAGGAGCGTGACGTTGCCGCGCACCGCGTCGAGCGCGAGGTCGCGCAGGTCGTGCCCGTCCAGGCGCACCGCGCCGGCGCCCGGGTCGTCCAGGCGCAGCAGGAGGCGCGCGAGCGTCAACTTGCCCGAGCCGCTCGCGCCGACGACCGCGACCAGCTCGCCCGGCTCGGCGTGCACGCTCACGCCTCGGAGCGCGGGAGCGGGCGAGCCCGGATAGGTGAACCAGAGGTCCTCCACGGCGACCGAGCCCCGCAGGCGGCCCGGCCGCAGCGCGCCCGGGCGCTCCGGCACCGCGGGCCGCTCGTCGAGCAGCTCGATCACCCGCTCGGCGGCCGCCGCCGCCGAGAAGAGCGAGTTCGCCAGGCTCGTGAGGCCGCGCAGCGGCGAGTACATGCGGCTGAGGTAGACCATGAACGCCAGCAGGCCGCCCAGGCTCAGGCGCCCCTGGCTCATCTCGTAGGTCCCCATGCCGATCACCACGAGCCCGCCGCCGACCTCGATCAGGTCAACCAGGGGGGCGAACAGCCCCTTGATCCGCGTCGCGGTGAGCTCGGCCACCATGGCGCGGCGCCCCTGGCGGTCGAAGCGCCCGGCCTCGTGGTCGGCCGCCTCGTAGGCCTGGACCAGCGAGACGTTCGAGAGGCTCTCCTCGGCCAGCGCGCCGAGCGACCCGCTCACCCGGCGCCGCTCGCGCGACGCCGCCCGCATCAGCCGGGAGAAGTAGCGGGAGGCGAGCCAGAACAGCGGCGCGACCACGAGGGCCGCGAGCGCGAGCCGCCACGACAGCACGAGCAGGACCGTCCCGAAGACGGCCAGCCGCAGGGCCGCCGACAGGGCCTCGACCACCCCGGAGAGCACGAAGCCCTCGATGGCGGCGACGTCGCCCGTGACGCGCGACATCGTGTCGCCAAGCCGCCGCCGGTCGTGGAAGCTCGGCGACAGGCGGTGCAGGTGCCGGAAGACGTCGGTGCGCAGGCGCAGCACGAAGCGGGCGCTCACCGAGGTCAGCAGGTAGTCGTCCGCGAACGAGACCGCGCCGTCGAGCAGCACGAGGCCGAGGTAGGCCGCGGCCACCCACACGAACAGGCCGGCGTCCCGCGGCACCAGGACGTCGTCCACCACGACCTTGAACATCCAGACCGTCGCGGCGTCGATGACGGGCCCGAGCGCCACCAGGCCCAGCACGACCAGCAGGGTCGCGCGGTACGGGCGCGCGTAGGGCCAGAACCGGCGGACGATCGAGCGCACCGGCACCGGCGGCGCCGCCGCCACGAGCGCCGCCGGGTCCTCGTCGAGGACCAGCAGGCGGCGCAGGCGGGCCCGCAGGCCCCGGGGCGGCGGCGAGCCGGCCACGGCCGCCTAGTGGCCGGTGCGGGTCCGCGTCCGGGTCCGCCCCCGGGTGCGCGTGCCCGTCCCGGTGCGGGTCCTGCGGCGCCGGCGACGCCGGCGGCGCGCCGGGGCGAGGTCCTCGAAGTGTCCGCCGCCTCTCCCTCGTGACATGTCGGTCTCCTCTCGTGGGTGATCGGAATCGATCGCCCATCACGCTAGGAGGCGGTCGTCGAGGGGCGCGCCAGCGAACGGCACGGCGGCGGTAAGGGTTCGGTCAGGGCGCCGGCGCGAGCGATTGCGTTGACATCCACCGATTCAATCGATAGATATGAATGCGTGGCCGTCGACCTGCAGCTCGCCCCGAAGCGGAAGCGCCCGGCCGGCGAGCCCTGCTGCGAGCCGCCGGCCCGCCCCGACGTCGGGAGCTCCGAGGCGGCGCGCCTGGCGGCCGTGGCCAAGGCCCTCGGCGATCCGATCCGGTTGCAGCTCGTCGACGTGCTGCGACGGCACGCCGGCGAGGTCTGCGTCTGCGAGCTCACCCCGCTGTTCGACGTGGGCCAGCCCACCGTCTCGCACCACCTCAAGGTGCTGCGCGACGCGGGCCTGGTCGATTCCGAGCGGCGCGGCCTGTGGGCCTACTACTACGTGCGGCCCGAGGCCCTCGCCGCGCTGGGCGACTGGCTGGGCGGGAGGAGGCAGCCATGAGCGCCGAGCAGGTCCACGAGCGCGTCCGCGAGCGCTACGCCGCCGCGGCGCGAGAGGCCGCGGCGGGAGCCGAGCCGGGAGACGTCTGTGGCTGCGGGGAGGGCGGATGCTGCTCCCCGCCCGCGGAGGCGGTCTTCGGCGGCGCCCTCTACGGCGATGCCGACCGCGAGCAGCTTCCCGAGACGGCGGTCCTCGCGAGCCTGGGCTGCGGCAACCCGGCCGCGGTGGCCGAGCTGCGCGAGGGGGAGGTCGTGCTCGACCTCGGCTCGGGCGGGGGCATCGACGTCCTGCTGTCGGCCCGCCGGGTGGGGCCCTCGGGGAAGGCGTACGGCCTGGACATGACCGAGGAGATGCTCGCCCTCGCGCGTCGCAACGCGGCCGACGCGGGCGCGACGAACGTCGAGTTCCTCGAGGGGCAGATCGAGCGGATCCCCCTGCCGGCCGAGACGATCGACGTCGTCATCTCGAACTGCGTGGTGAACCTCTCGCCGGACAAGGCCGCCGTCCTCGCGGAGGCCTTCCGCGTCCTGCGCCCGGGCGGGCGGCTGGGGATCACCGACGTCGTGGCCGAGGACCGCCTGACGGAGGCCGAGCGCGCCGAGCGGGGCGACTGGGCGGGCTGCATCGCCGGCGCCCTGGCGGAGGGCGAGTACGCCCGCCTGCTCGCGGGCGCGGGCTTCGACGACGTCGCCATCGCCTTCACCCACGACGTCGCCGACGGCCTGCACGGCGCGATCGTGTCGGCGGTCAAGCGCTGACCGCCGCCGTGCCCCTGCAGAATCGCGTGACGCCCTTCTCCGAGATCGTCGCGGTCCCCGAGCGCGGCGCGCTGATGGGCAACCGCGGCGTCCTGCACGACGGCCGGCGCCGGATCGTGCGCTTCAGCCAGGGCCGGCGCTGGATCGCCTGCCTCACCGACTTCAGGGGGCGGCGCCGGGACCCGATGACACCCGGCCGCTACACGGAGCTGTTCTTCCTCGACGAGGCGACCGCGCTCGCCGCCGGGCACCGCCCCTGCCACGAGTGCCGCCGCGACGACGCGCTCCGCTTCCGGGAGGCCTGGGCGCGCGCGGCCGGCGAGGACCCCCGCGCCTCGCTCGAGCTGGTCAACCGGCGCCTGCACGAGGACCGGCTCGAGGCGCCGGGGCGCATGCGGCGCTGGTCGGCCGAGGCCGGAGCGCTGCCCGACGGGGCGATGGTCGAGGTCGGCGGCGCCGCGCACCTGGTGCGGCGGGGCAGGATCGCCATGTGGAGCCCCGCCGGCTACGGCCCGGCGCGCGGCGCGCCGGCCGGGCCGGTGCGCGTGCTCACGCCGCGGGCGATCGTCGCGACGATCGCCGCCGGCTACCGCCCGGAGACCGCGGCCTGAGCGTGGGCGGGCGCGCCGACGGCGCCCCACGGCGGCGCCGACGCGTCGGCGCGCGTGACCAGGAGGTTCAGCGCCGCTGCGACGATCGCGATCAGCACGACGGTGACGAGCACACGTGTCCCCACGAGCGATGTGTCGGCAGCGGGGACGCCGACTTGAGCGCGGGCGCCAGGGGGCGGGTCACTCCTCGGCGTCGATGAGGAACACCGGATGGTCGGCCAGGTCGGGCAGCTTCTCGAAGTAGCGATCGACCTCGCGCCCGATCCTGGCGCGGTAGGCCTCGATGACCGGGGGCCGGTCGGCGACGGCGATCTCGTCGGCCGCGAAGCGATGGGTGTGCCCGCGCCGCGCCAGCTCGCCTCCCCCGGCCGCGCGCAGGTTCTTCACCCAGTCCGACTCGCCGCGGGTCGACACGAGATAGCGCGCGCCGCCGTGCTCGACCGGGATGACCGGGACGCGGAGCGGCCGCCCGCTCCGCCGCCCCGGCACGGTGACGGTCTCGGTGCCGCTGAGGCCGAACCGCATCGCGATCGGGTTGAAGACCCGGCGGGTGAACCAGGACGGCGCGAGGTAGGCCACGAGGCCATCCTAGCCCGCCGGCCGGTGTAGGTTCGCTGCGTGGGCGCCGAGTACGAGCTCGCCGTCATCGGGTCGGGCCCGGGCGGCCAGAAGGCCGCGATGCAGGCGGCCAAGCTGCACCACCGCGCGGTCGTCATCGACCGCGGCCCCATGCTGGGCGGGGTCTCGACGAACACCGGGACGATCCCGAGCAAGACGCTGCGCGAGGCGATCCTCTACCTCACCGGCCTCGAGCAGCGCGACATCTACGGGCAGGCGTTCCGGGTCAAGGCCGACCTCACGTTCGACGACCTGCGGAGCCGCATGGAGCAGGTGATCGACGTGGAGCGCAACGTCGTCCGCGACCAGCTCCTGCGCAACCACGTGGCGCTCGTGGACGGCACGGCCTCCTTCATCGGGCCGAACGAGCTGCGCGTCGCCGCGGCGGACGGCGAGCGGCACATCACTGCCGAGCGCTTCGTCATCGCGCCGGGGTCGCGGCCGACCCGGCCGGACGGGATCGACTTCAACGAGGCGACGATCCTCGACTCCGACGGCATCCTGCACCTGCAGGGGATCCCGGACACGATGGTCGTCGTGGGCGCGGGGGTCGTCGGCGTGGAGTACGCCTCCATGTTCACCGCCCTCGGCTGCAAGGTCACGCTGGTCGACGGGCGGGACGAGGTCCTGCCGTTCTGCGACCGCGAGATCGTCGAGGCCCTGTCCTTCTACCTTCGCGACCGGCGCCTCACCCTCCGTCTGGGCGAGCGCGTGACCGCCGTGGAGGCGCACTCGTCCGGGACGGTCACCCGGCTGGACAGCGGCAAGATGATCGCCGCCGAGGTCGTCCTCTACTCCGCCGGCCGGCGCGGCGCCGTCGACGGCCTCGGCCTCGACGCGGTCGGGATCACGCCCACCGACCGCGGCCTGATCGAGGTCGGCGAGAGCTACCGCACCTCGGCCGGCAACGTCTGGGCGGTGGGCGACGTGATCGGCTTCCCGAGCCTGGCGGCCTCGTCCGCGGAGCAGGGCCGGGTGGCGGCCCTCGACGCCTTCGGCCACCCGTTCGATACGCTCACGGACAACCTGCTGCCGTTCGGGATCTACGCGATCCCGGAGATCAGCTTCGTCGGCAGGACCGAGGCCGAGCTGACCGAGGCCGGGGTGCCCTATGAGGTCGGCGTGTCGCGCTACCGCGAGCTGGCGCGGGGGCAGATCATGGGCGACACCCACGGGATGCTGAAGCTGATGGTCCACGCCGGCGACCGCACGCTGCTCGGCGTCCACGCGTTCGGCCCCGGCGCCACCGAGCTGGTTCACATCGGCCAGGCGGCGATGGCCCTCGGCGGCGGCGTCGACTACCTCGTCAACGCCGTCTTCAACTACCCGACCCTCGCCGAGGCGTACAAGGTGGCCGCGCTGGACGCCGCCAACCGCCTCGAGAGCCTCGAGGAGGCGCTCTCTGACTGAGCCCGCCCGGCGCCGGATCGACGTCGGCGAGGTGCGCCTGGCGGTCGCGGAGGCCGGCGACCCGGCCGGCGAGCCGGTGGTCCTCCTCCACGGGTTTCCAGAGCAGTCGCACTCCTGGCGACATCAGCTCCCCGCCCTCGCGGGCGCCGGCTTCCACGCGGTCGCCCCGGACCTGCGCGGCTACGGCCGCTCGGACCGGCCGGCGGCGGTCGAGGCCTACGCGGCGCGCTCGCTGGTGGGCGACGTGGCCGGGCTCATCCGCGCCCTCGGCCACGAGAGCGCCCACGTCGTCGGCCACGACTGGGGCGGGGCGCTCGCTTGGGGGCTGGCCGGCGGCAGCCCCGCGACGGTGCGCTCCCTGACGATCCTCAACGCTCCCCAGGGCCCGGTCTCGGCGCGCCTGCGCCGCGAGGACCGCGGCCAGCAGGCCAAGAGCTGGTACATGCTCCTGTTCCAGTTCCCCGGCGTCGCCGAGGCGTGGCTCTCCGACGACGACTTCGCCAACCTGCGGAGCTTCGTCTTCGACACCGCCGCGCCGGATGCGTTCCCGCCCGAGGACCGCGAGGTGTTCGTGGACGCGCTCCGCCGCGACGGCGCGCTCACGGCGGCGCTCAACTACTACCGGGCCAACATGCCGCCCTCCTCGTGGCTGCGCGACCCGCCCGACCCGCCGGAGATCACGGTCCCGACGATGATCATCTGGGGCGAGGCCGACGCGTACATGGACCCGCTGCTGCTCGAGCGCTCGGCCGCGACCGTGACCGGCCCGCTGCGCGTCGAGCGGCTGCCCGGCGTGAGCCATTGGGTGCAGCAGGAGGCGCCGGAGCGCGTCAACGCCCTGCTGCTGGACTTCCTGTCCGCGCAGCGGGCCGCCGCCCCTTAACAAATCGCGAACATCTCGCCCCGTGAGGCGCCGCGCTCCTCGCGGTTGGACGTGTGCACGGACACGCGCACGAGGAGCACGCGATGCACCAGCAGCACCCCTCTGCCCCCGGCGGGGCGCCGGCGGCGGCGCAGCGGGTCCGGCTCGCGCTGGCCGACCTGCTGCGAGGCGACGCCCGGCTCTACGAGGTGACCGCCGACCGGCGGCTGCGCCCGCTCACGCCTCGCGCAGGCGCCGCCGGTCGAGCTTGCCCGACGGAAGGCGCGGGAGCTCCTCCAGGACCGTGACGGTCTGGGGCGCGCTGTGGGGGGCCAGCGTCCGCGCGACGTGCCGGCGCAGGTCGTCGGCCAGCTCCTCGCCCGCCTCGGAACCGGCGGCGAGCACGACGAACGCCGCCGGGCGCAGCAGGCCGTCGGCGTCCGGCCGCCCGACCACCGCCGCCTCGGCGACCGCCTCGTGGTCGTGGAGCGCGCCCTCCACCGCGACCGGGCTCACCCAGCGGGCGTCCACCTTGAAGAGGTCGTCGGCGCGGCCCAGGTGGCGGTAGACGCCGTCCTGCTCCGAGAGCACGTCGCCCATGCGCAGCCACGGCCCGTAGACCAGCTCGCGGGTGGCGGCGATGCGCCGCCAGTACCCCGTCGTGTTGGAGTCGCTGCGGATCCACAGCCGCCCCGGGGCCCCGGGCTCGACCGGCCGGCCCTCGTCGTCGGCGAGGCGGATCTCCACGCCCTCGACGGCGCGGCCGAGCGTGCCCGGCAGCGGCTCGCCCGGCCGGGTGGAGATCACGATGTTCGAGCACTCCGAGCACCCGAGCCCCTCGAGCAGCTCGATGCCCGCGACCTCCCGCAGGCGGGCCGCGACCGGCGGCGGCAGGCTGTCGCCGGAGGACACCGCCATCCGCACCGACCCGAGCGCCCCGTCGTCGGGGTGGCGCTCGAGGAACCGCGCGAGCTGGGACCAGAAGGTCGGGACGCCGGTCAGCACGGTCACCCGCTCGCGGGCCACGAGCCCGAGCACCGCACGGGGCGTGGGCATCGTGCCCGACAGCACGGCGGTGGCGCCGCGTCCCAGCACGCGGAAGAAGCCGTTGCCGAACCCGAGCGACGTGAACAGGCGCGCCATGGAGTGGCAGCGGTCGCCAGGCCCGAGCCCCAGCACCTCCGCCGCGTACGACTCGACGCCGACGCGGAGGTCCCCGTGGGCGTGCATGGCTCCTTTGGGGCGCCCCGTCGAGCCCGACGAGTAGACGAGGTACGCGAGGTCCTCGGGGTGCACGGCGGCGACCGGCGCCGGCCGGCCGGCGCCGAGCGCCGCCGGGTCGATCCGCGGTGGCCCGGGCGGGGCGTCGCGGTCGGGCTCGGCCACGACGACGGCCGGCTCGCAGTCGTCGAGGACGTCGGCGAGCCGCGCGTCGCCGGCGGCCGGGTCGAGCGGCACGGCGACGGCGCCGATGCGGGCGGTGCCGAGGAAGGCGGCGAGCCACGGCCTGCCGTCGCGCAGGGCGATCGCGACCCGGTCGCCGCGCCGCGCCCCCGCCTCGTACAGCGCGCCGCCGGCGCGCGCCGCGGCCTCCGAGAGCTCCGCGAAGGTCCAGGAGCCGGAGTCGTCGACCGCCGCCCCGGCCTCCGCGAGGCCGCCCCCGGCGTGGCGCTCGACCAGGAGCTCGACGAGGTTCTCGCCGGCGCGGGCGCTGGGGACGATGGCCGGCGCCGGGGCGGCTGCCGGCGCGGCCGGGGCCAGCGCCGCCTCGCCGAGGGCGTCGAGCGCCTCGAGCGGCACCCGCGACGGCAGCACGAGCGCCGCGTCGGTCACGCCGGCCTCCCCGAGCCGCGCGAGCTCCGCCGGCATCTCGTCCGCCGGCACGACGATGCCGGTCCCGCGCAGCCACCGCAGCAGCGAGCGCGGCGTCGTGGCGAGCGCCTCGGCCTCGGGGCGCAGCCAGGCCTCGGCCTCGCGGCGGCTCGGATGGGGCAGGGCGAAGGTGTAGAGGGCGCAGCGCAACGGCGGCCGTCCCGCCGCGCGCCGGGCCTCGCCGGCGACCCCGAGCCGCTCGGCCACCGTCTCCGCCTCGACGAACGCGGCCACGATGCCGTCGGCGCGCTCTCCGGCCAGGCGCAGCAGGCGCGGCTTGTGGGCGGCGAGCAGGATCGGCGGCCCGCCGGGCTGCGCCGGGGCCGGCCGGTTGGGGGCGGCCTCCAGCGCCCCCGGGACGTCGGCGCCGTCCGGGTTCTCGAACATCGCCCGCATGACCTCGAGCGCCTCGCGCACGCCCGCCGTCCGCTCGGCCGGCGAGCCGAACGGCATCCCGTAGGCGCGGTGCTCGGCGAGGTCCGAGCCGGTGCCCAGGCCGACGATGAGGCGGCCGCCGGAGATCACGTCGATGACCGTCGCCATCTTCGCCGCGAGGGGCGCCGGCCGGTAGCTCGCCGAGAGCACCGCGACGCCCAGCCGCGGCCTGCGGGTGAGCGCGGCCAGCGCCGCCATGGTGGCCAGCGCGTCGAAGGTGGGCTCGGCCTTGAGCCGGCCCGGGGACTGCAGGTGGTCGTTGACCCACAGCGACGCGAAGCCGAGGCGCTCGGCGCGCAGCGCGAAGTCGCGGACCTCGGGCCAGCTGGAGCCGTACTGCGGGATCCGGACCCCGATCGAGGGCGCGCTCATGCGGACGGTGTACCCGATCCGCGCGGCATGAGTCGAGAGCGCGGGGCGGCCGGCCCCGGCCCCAGCCGGTGCCGCCCCTTCGATCCCCTATCCCGGGCCGATGACCAGGACGACCTGGGCGTCGGCGGGGACGGCCGAGGCGAGCCCTCCCGAGGCCGGCAGCGCCGCCACCTGGTCGACCTGGAGGTCGGCGGCGACGCGCTCGCCGGCCGCCTGCTGGCCGTCGCGGTAGTACACGGTGTCCGGATCCGTGGTCGTGGGGGCGTTGCCCGAGGTCACCCCGGTGTACCCGAGGCTCTCGGCCTCGTCCGCGGCCCGCCCGGCTGCTCCCTGCACGTCCGTCGCGTTCAGGACGGCGAGACGGATCTGGTCGCGCGTGGGCGGCGCGGCCGGCGGCTCCTCGGCGGTGGTCGTGGGCGGCGCCGTGGTCGAGGGGGCCGTCGTGGTGCCGCCGGCCGTGTCGGCGGGCGCCTGGCCGGCCGGCTCGGGCGCGGGCGGGGCGAGGACCGTCGCGGGGCCGTCGTCGCCGCGCAGCACCCAGCCGGCGATGAAGCCGATCACCAGGCACGAGATCACGAGAATCGCGGGCCGCAGCCACGCGCGCCCGCCCGGGGCGCGTTGGGTGGCGGCGGTGTCGGGGTCTGATGCCATGCGGACGCGGACGCGCGGAAACGCGGGGACCGGGGCGATGCTACCCGCTCGCCCGGTCGGCACGGCCGGACCATGAGGTTTCTGGAACCTGCGCGTCCGCCGGGCCCGGTGCTATGGTTCCGCCCAGGTCGCGCTGCCCCGCGCTGCCGGCGTCTCCGGAGACCGCTCCCACGCCGGCATCCCAGTACGACGCGCGACCGTGGTAAGGCCGCGGCCTCCGAGCGTGCCCGCATGTCGGGAGGCCGGCACGAGATGCCAGACGGATCGCATCCCACGACCGAACCGACCGCCCCGGCCCCGCCCGGCGAGGCGCTGTCGCGCGCGCTCGCCGACCCGGCGTCGGCGTGGCCCGACGTCGTGCTGCGCGAGCACCAGCTCGAGGCGCTCGACGAGCTCGCCTCGCGCCTGTCGCACGGGGCCACCCGCACCTGGGTGGACGCGCCGACCGGGTCCGGCAAGACCATCATGTTCCTGGCCCTGGCGGCGGCCCTGGGCGGGAGCACCCTCGTGCTGGTGCCGCGCCGCAACCTGGCCGAGCAGACCGCCGCCGGCCTCGCGCGTCACTTCCCGGCGGTGGAGTCGCATCCCGAGGGGCCCGACTCGGCGGGCAAGCCCGGCGTCGCCATCTGCACCTACCAGGCGGCCCTCCGCCACCAGGAGCGGATGGACTGGGAGCCGGTGACGCTCCTGATCTGCGACGAGGCCCACACCACCCTCGGCGCGCAGACGCGGCGGATGCTCGACCGGGCGGCCAACGCGGTGATCGTCGGCTTCACGGCGACCGGCGCGACCACGACCGGCCATGTTGAGCAGGTGTTCGGCCCGGTGGCCACGACCCTCGACCGCCTCTCGGCGATCGAGCGCGGCATCCTCTGCCCGCTGCGGTCGCTGCGGGTGGAGCGGGCGGTGGACCTCTCCGACGTCGCGAGGGTGCGCGGCGACTTCGACCAGGCCTCGCTGGGCCGGGCGCTCGACCGCGCCAAATGGCACCGGGCCTGCGCCGATGTGTGGGACGAGCACTTCGCGCCGATGGGGCTCGCCGGCGTGGCCTACACCGCCACCGTCGCGCAGGCCCACGCCCTCGCCGAGGAGCTCGCCGCCCGCGGGGTGAGGGCGGCGGCGGTCTCGGGCCAGACGCCGTCGCGCGAGCTGCAGCGGGTGCTGTTCGACTTCGCCTCCGAGCGCATCGACGTCCTCTGCAACGCGGACCTGCTCACCGAGGGGTGGGACGAGACGCGGGCCTCGGTCGTCATGCACCTCGCGCCGACGACCTCCGAGCGCGTCTTCGTGCAGCGCCTGGGGCGGGTGATGCGGCCCGCTCCCGGCAAGGAGGCGGTGTCGGTCGAGTTCCTGCCGGTCGGCGACCCGATGGGCGTGCAGACCAGCCACGACGTCTTCGGCCTCGGCTGGTACAAGCCGCTGGGCCGGGTGGCCGGGCCGCCCGAGACCGGCGAGCGCGGAAAGCTCGCGCAGGCGGCGCAGCTCCTGGCGGACCAGAACGGCGGCTCCGCCAAGCTGGTCAACCCCTCCGCCGCCCCGGGCCTGATCGCCGCCGGGCTCGTCAACGGCGGCTGGCGCGACGCCGACCCGGCACTGCTGCCGGTCACGCTCATGGAGGAGTGGGTGGAGGCCGCGGCCCACGACGTCACGGTCGACGAGCTCATCGAGCTTGTGACGGCCGGCGTGGACCCGCTCGCGGCGGTGCCGTGGTGGGCGCTCAGCGGGCTCGTCGCGCGGCGCCTCCACGACGGCGCCGACCAGCCGCTCTGGCGCGCGTGGGCGACCGCCCTGCTGGTGCAGCCGGACCTGCGGCGGGCGCTGCCCGACGACGTGCCCCGGCGGGTGCTCGACCGTCTGCGCATGACCTCCCGCGAGCGGCTGCGGGCCCTGTGGTGGCACGCCGACCAGTCCGGGCGCTGGGAGCGGCTCGCCACCCTCGAGCAGCTCGGGCGGTCCGGCGACCGCCGCCGCCGCTGGTCGGCGCTCGACGAGGCCTCGACCTGGGCGCCGAGCTGGGCCTGGGACGTCTCGCGGGGGCTCGCCGACAACGCCCGCCCCGGCCGCAACCAGGAGGTCGCGCGCATCGCCGCCTGGGAGGCGCACCACCTGATCTCGAACGGCGGCGAGCTCGCGCTCATCGGGATCTGGCTGCGCGCCGCCGGCGAGCCGCCGCCCGACCCGGTGGCGCCCGACGACGAGGGCGCCCTGCGCCTGGGCCAGGCCGCGCGGCTGCTCGTGATGCTGGGGCCGGGGGACGTGCCCGCCCGCAGCGAGCACCTGCGGCTGGCGGGCCGGGCGGCGGCCGCCGCGGGCGGATGGGCGAAGCTCCGAGGGCACCTCGACGCCCTCGACCTCTCGAGCCCGGACGCGCGCCGGGCACTGCGGGCGGCGGTCGGGGCCATGCAGCCGAAGGCGCTGCTCTCGCGCCGCGCCTACAACGCGCTCCGCGCCCGCTTCCCGCGCCTCCCCGAGCCCGAGCTCGTGGGCGTGGGGGAGCCGCGCAAGCGCGCCGCGGGCGAGGAGGGCGCGACCCCGGCGCCGCGACGCCGCCGCCGCCGGCGGCGCCTGCGCGCGGCGCCCGGCGCCGAGGGCGCCTCCCCGGGCGGCGAGGCCCAGCCGCAGCGGCGCGAAGAGCGGCGCGAGGGCGAGCCCGCGGCTCCCGAGGCGGCGCCTGCGACGCGGCGGCGCCGGCGACGCCGCCGGCGCCCGCGCGGCGCTCCCGCCGGCGCGGACGCCGCGGCCGGGCCGGACATGCCGCCGCCGGAGCCCGCCGGGGCGTGAGCCGCCCCCGCGGCGCCGACCGGTCCGAGGCCGTCGCCGACGAGCAGTGGGACCGGGTGCGCCGGCTGGCCGAGCGGGTCGCCCGCTACGAGGAGGCCGACGCGCTCGGGACGCTCGACGAGGATGGCCGGGCCCGCCTGGACGCCCTGCGGGTGCGCGCGGGCCGGGCCGCCGAGCGGGCGCGGCTGGCCGACCACCTGGCCGACATGGTCGCCGAGGCGCGGGCGGCGGGGCGCCGCCGCACCCAATTCCCTTAACGTCCGTTCAACCCGGCCTTCGCCCTCCCGCGATACAACCTCCTGTCGTGAGCTCAGGCCTGCCGCCCATCGAGCCCCGTCCGCGCGCCGAGGGCCTGCCCCCGCTGGCCCCGCGCCCGGAGCGGGGCCCCGGCCTCCCGCCGCTCGATCCCCCGCCCCCGGCAGGGCCGCTCCCGCCGCTCGCCGGGCGGGGCGGCGAGGGCGAGCGCGAGCGCCCGGCCGTCGTGCCCAAGCGCAGGGTGTCCCGGCGCCGGATCGGCCTGGTCGCCGCCGTCGCCGCCGGGCTCGTGCTGGCCGGCGGCGCCGGCGCGCTGGTCGGCGGCCTGGTGGGCGACGACGAGCCGGCGCCCCAGCCGGTGGCCCAGACCCCGGCGGCCACCAGCACGCCGCCGGCGCTCGGCGCGGAGGCCGACCTCGCCGACGCCGTCGCGCGCGTCCAGACGTCGGTGGTGCAGGTTCAGACGAGCGCCGAGGCCCAGGGCAGCGGGGTCATCCTGGCCCCGTCGGGCCTGGTCGTGACGAACTATCACGTCATCCAGGCGGGCGGCTCGGTGAGCGTGGTCACGAGCGACGGGCGGGAGGTGCCCGCCGAGGTCGTGGAGGCCGACCCGCGCCAGGACCTCGCGATCCTGCGCCCCGAGGGCGCCGTCCCGGGGGGCGCGGAGCTGGCGGAGGAGCCGGACGGCGGCCTGCGCCAGGGCGACCGCGTCTTCGCGATCGGGAGCCCCTTCGGCCTGCCCAACACCGTCACGGCCGGCGTCGTCAGCGCGGTGAGCCGCACGAACCCCGAGGGCGTCCCGATGATCCAGATCGACGCCCCGATCAACCCCGGCAACTCCGGCGGCGGGCTCTTCGACCTGCGCGGCCGCCTGGTGGGCATCCCGACCTCGATCCTCGGCCCGATCCCCGGCAACGTCGGCATCGGGTTCGCCGTGCCCGCCTCGCGGGTCCGCGAGCTCGTCGCCGGCGCCCCCTAGGCTCCCGAGCGACCCGGATCACCGGCTCCGAACGGAAGGACGTGCACGCGATGGACGACAGCACCCTCGAGCGCGGCGAGCCGACGGCGGTGCCGTCCGCGGGCTCCACGCCCCGCGAGCGCATGGAGGCCGTCCTCTACGAGCTGCGGCGGGTCGTCGTCGGCCAGGACCGCCTGCTCGACCGCGTGCTCGTGTCCCTGCTGGCCCGCGGGCACGTGCTGCTGGAGGGCGTGCCGGGGCTCGCCAAGACGCTCACGCTCGAGACCGTCGCGCGGGTCAGCGGCGGCCGTTTCCGCCGCATCCAGTTCACGCCCGACCTGGTGCCGTCCGACGTCGTCGGCGGCCAGGTGCTCGACCGCCACGGCGACTTCACGACCCGCCTCGGGCCGGTGTTCGCCAACTTCGTCCTGGCCGACGAGATCAACCGCGCCCCCGCCAAGGTGCAGTCGGCGCTGCTCGAGGTGATGGCGGAGGGCCACGCCAGCATCGCGGGCGAGACCCACCCCACGCCGCGGCCGTTCTTCGTGCTCGCCACGCAGAACCCCATCGAGAGCGAGGGCGTCTACCCGCTGCCGGAGGCGCAGGTCAACCGGTTCGCCATGAAGCTGATCGTGGGCTACCCGTCGGTCTCCGACGAGGAGGAGATCGTGCGCCGCATGGCCTCCGACCCGCCCCAGCCGCGCCAGCTGCTCGACCCCTCCCAGATCATCGAGCTGCAGGAGATCGCCGACGCGGTCTTCGTGGACCACCGCGTGCGGCAGTACGCCGTGCGGCTCGTCAACGCCACCCGTGAGCCGGCGCAGGAGGGGCTCGGCGACCTCGAGCCCTACCTCGACCTCGGCGGCTCCCCGCGCGCGTCGCTGGCCCTGATCCGCGGCGGGCGCGCGCTGGCCGTGATCCGCGGGCGCAACTACGTCATGCCCGAGGACGTCCACAGCCTCTTCCACGACGTGCTGCGGCACCGGGTGATCCTGTCGTACGAGGCGCTCGCCGCCGACGTGAAGCCCGACCAGGTGCTCGACGCGATCATCGACGCGGTGCCCCAGCCCGACGTCGAGCTCGGCAGTGGGCGCTCCGTCGCCTAGCGGACCGCCGCCGACGGGGAGCGCCAGCCCCGAGGCGGTCCTGCGGCGGGTCGAGCTGCGCGTCGCGCGGAGGCTCGACGGGATCCTGCAGGGCGAGCGCCGTGGCCGGCGGCCCGGGCCGGGCGGCGAGGCGTCGCTGACGCGCGCCTACGAGGACGGCGACGACGTGCGCTGGGTTGACTGGCCCCTCAGCGCCCGGCTGGGCGAGCCGATGGTGCGCGTGCCCGAGATCGAGCCGGTCCTCACGGCCTGGGTCCTGGTGGACCGGTCGCCGTCGATGGCCTTCGGCACGCTCGGCCAGACGAAGGACGAGCTCGCGCGCGAGGTGCTGGCCGGCCTCGGCATCGTCATGCGGCGCCGCGGTGACCGCCTCGGGGTGGTCGCCACCCGCTCGGGCGACCTCGACCTCGTGCGCCAGCCCCGCGCCGACCGCCGGGGCCTGATCGCGGCGATCGCGGCCGTGAACGCCCTGCCCGCCGCGCCCGAGGGCGGCGGGCGCACCGAGCTGGTGCGCGCGATCACGTCGCTCGGGCGCATCGCCCGGCACCGGGGCGCCGTGGTGCTGATCTCCGACTTCCCCCTGCAGCCGGGCCTCGAGCGCGCCGTCGGCGGGCTCGCGCGGCGCCACGACGTCATCGCCATCGAGCTCCGCGACCGCCGTGAGCGCGACATCCCGCGCATCGGCCCGGTGGAGCTGCGCGACCTCGAGACCGGCCGCCGGCGGCTGATCGACACCGCCGACCCGCGGTTCCAGGACCGGTTCGCCGCGGCCGTGGCGGCGACCGACCGCGCCCGTGAGGCGCTGCTCGCGCGGGCCGGCGCCCGGCACGTCATCGCCGAGACGGGCCGCGACTGGGTGCTGCCGCTCGCGCGGTCGCTCGCCCGGCCCGTCCGGCGGCGGAGCGCCGCGTGAGCTTCCAGCAGCCCCTCCTCCTGCTGACGCTGCTCGCCGTGCCGCTCGTGGCGGCCCTGGTCGTCTGGTGGCGGCGGCGCCGCCCGGCGCCCGGCATCCCGTACCCCGACCTGGACGTCGTCGCCCGCGCCGACCCGGGGCCGCGCATGCGCCGGCACCTGCCGCTCGCGCTGGCGCTGCTCGCCCTGACCGGCCTGGCGTTCGCGCTGGCCCGGCCCGAGGTCGGCCGCGCCCAGCCGCGCGAGCGCGCGTCGATCATGCTGGTGATCGACGTCTCGGGCTCCATGGCCGCGGCCGACGTCTCGCCCTACCGGTTGCGCGCCGCCCAGGACGCGGCGCTGACCTTCGCCCGGGAGGTGCCGCGCCAGTACCAGGTCGGGCTCGTGAGCTTCAACGGGCGCGCCAACCTGCTCGTGGCGCCGACCACCGACCGCGACGCCCTCGACCGCGCCATCCAGAGCCTGGTGCCCGACGGCGCCACCGCGGTGGGCGAGGCGGTCGTCGCGTCGCTCGACGCCCTCCGGGCATCCCAGGGCCTCGCCGACGAGGGCGGGCGGCTCGAGGCCGCGCGCATCGTCGTGCTGTCGGACGGCGCGACGACCGTCGGCCTCCCGCCGCCGATCGCGGCCGAGCAGGCGGCGCGGGCCGGGGTGCCGGTGTTCACCGTCTCGCTCGGGACGGCCGACGGGGTCCTCCCCAACGGCCAGCGCGTGCCCCCCGACGTCGAGGGGATGCGCGCGCTCGCCGAGGCGACCGGCGGCGACGCCTACGAGAGCCGCGACGCCGAGGAGGTGAGCGCGGTCTACGAGCAGCTCGGGTCGTTCATCGGCACTGAGCAGGTGAAGACCGAGGTCACCGGCTGGCCGGCCGGGATCGCGGCGGGCCTCCTCGTCCTGGCCGGCGTGGCCGCCTGGCGGTTCGGGCCGAGGCTCTCGTGACCTTCCAGTCGCCGGACTGGCTCTGGGCGCTGGCGGCGCTGCCCCTGCTCGCGGCCGGGCTGGTGATGTGGGCGCGCGGGCGCCGGCGCGCGGCGGCCGAGTGGGCCGAGCCGGGGGCCATGGCGGTCGCCCCGGGCGGACGCGTCCCGTGGCTCCGGGCCGCGGCCGCGATCGTCGCCGTCCTGGCCGTGGGCGCCGGGATCGTCGCCCTGGCGCGCCCGTCGGTGGACCAGACGCGCGAGGAGCGGCGCAGCACCGTGATGATCACGCTCGACGTGTCGGATTCGATGCTGGAGACCGACATCCAGCCGAGCCGCCTGGAGGCCGCGGTCGATGCGGCCGAGCGGTTCCTCGACCAGGCGCCGCCGGACTCCGCGGTCGGGCTCACGACCTTCGCCGACCGGGCCTCGGTGGTGCTCGCCCCGACCACCGACCGCGACGAGGCGCGCGCGGCCCTGGAGGCGGTCGAGGGCACCCGGGTCGGCACGGCGCTGGGCGAGGCGGTGGCCGTCTCGCTGACCGCGCTCCGGGCCGCGGGTGCCGTGCAGGAGCCGCCGCCAGCCGACCCGTCCGACTCCCCCGGCCGGATCCTCGTGCTCACCGACGGCGCGAACTCCATCCGCCGCGCCACCTCGCCGGAGGCCGCGGCGCAGCGCGCGGCCGCCGCGGGCGTGCCGGTCTACCCGATCCTCCTCGGGGACGACCCGGGCAGGCCCGACCAGCCGCTGCCGTCCGAGACCCTGGCCGCCATGGCCACCCAGACCGGCGGCGTCTTCGCCCAGAGCACCACGGCGGAGGACCTGCGGGCCGTGTTCGCCGACATCGGCTCGATCGTCGCGCCGGTCGACGAGCTACGCGAGCTGACGGTCTGGTTCGTGGGGCTGGCGATCGCGCTGGTGGCCCTCGCGGCGCTCCTCGCCGGCCTGGCCCGGCCCCGTCCGCCGCGGGTCGGCGCCGGCGCGCGCGCGACGGGGGCCTAGGGCGGAGGGCGTCGGCGCGGGCTCGTGACGGCGCACGCCGCCGCGGGTAGAACAGCGGTGTGAGCGCGCGCGAGACCCCCTCTCCCGACCGCCGCTGCGCCGTGTGCGGCTCGCGGGCCGTCGCGCTGCTCTGCACCGCCGAGACCATCGGCCGCGATCTCGGGCGTGCCCGCCGGGGCCTCGACGGCTTCCTCCACGATGACGCCAGGGCGGTCTACCGGTGCGAGTCGTGCGAGAGCACCTTCCGCGACCCCCCCGCGAGCCGCGCCGACGACCTCGCCCGGTACGCGGGCTGCCGGTACCGCGGCGACACGCTCGACGAGCTCCGCCGCCGGGGGCGGGCCGAGCTCGATCGCGACGCCCTCCGCATCCGCGCCCGCGGCGTGGTCGATGGCGCACGGCTGCTGGAGATCGGCTGCTACGGCGGGGCGTTCCTCGAGTTCGCCCGCGAGGCGGGCTGCCACGCGACGGGCATCGACGTGAACCCGGACGTCGCCGCCCACTGCGACGCGTGCGGGTTCGACATCCGCTGCGAGGCGTTCGACCCGCGTCGCTTCGGGCCCGGCGAGTTCGACGGCGTGTGGATCCTGAACTGCTTCGAGCAGCTCCCGGACCCCGCGCGCGTGCTCGCCGGCGTCGCCCGCGTCCTGCGCCCGCACGGGACGCTGGTCATCCGCACCCCCAACGCGGCGTTCCTGCGCGTGCTCTACGGGAGGCGCGCCGGGGCGCTCCTGCGCCGGGCGGCGAGCGCGAACGCGCTGCTCGGGATGCCCCATGCGAGGTGCTTCTCCGCCGGGGCCCTGACCCGGGCCATCCAGGCGCAGGGCCTGCGCGTCGAGCGGGTGGTGGGCCGGGAGTTCTCGTCCCTGGCGGCGGCGAGCGCCCCCGGGCACCGCCCCGTGCGCCCGTGGCTGGAGGTGACCGCCAGGCGCACGGCGCTGGCCGCCGGCGCTACTTGACCGCGCCCGCCAGGAGCCCCTGGACGAAGAAGCGCTGGAAGGCGAAGAACAGCGCGAGCGGGATCACCAGCGAGATGAAGGACGCCGGGGCGATGATGTCGATGTTGGAGCCGAACTGGCGCAGCTGCGAGAAGATCGCGACGGTGATCGGCTGGGTCTCGCGGGCGAGCGTCAGCGCGACGATGAGGTCGTTCCAGGTCCAGATGAACTGGAAGACGGCGAGCGCCGCGATCGCCGGCAGTCCGAGCGGCAGCACGACGCGCGTGAAGATGCGCCACTCCGACGCGCCGTCGAGGCGCGCCGCCTCCAGCAGCTCCTTCGGGATGCCGATGAAGAAGTTGCGCAGCAGGAAGATCGCGAACGGCAGCCCGAAGGCCGTGTGGAAGAGGATCAGGCTGAGCTCGGTGTCGAAGATGCCGAGGTCGCTGTAGAGCGAGAACATCGGGATCAGCGCCATCTGGACCGGCACCACGAGCAGGGCGATGACCAGCACGAAGATCCAGTCGCGGCCGGGGAAGTCCAGCCACGCGAACGCGTAGGCGGCGGCCGCCGCGGCCGCGATCGGCAGCACTGTGCCGCCGACGGCGATGATCGCGGTCGTCACGAGCGACGAGGTGATGTCCTCGTTGGAGAAGATCTCGTTGTAGTTGTCGAACGTCGCGAGGCTGGGCTCGGAGAAGATGCGCCACCAGCCGTTCTCGCCGGCGTCCTCGGCCGAGAGCAGCGACGTGAGGAAGAGGCCGACCGTCGGGATCAGCCAGGCGAGACCGATCACGATCAGCACGACCTGGACCGGGGCGTGGGTGAGCCCGCGCACGACGCGGGCGCCGAGGCGCTCGCGCTCGGGTGCGGTCGCCGGCGCCGGAGCCGTGGCGGTCGTCATCACTCCCTCCGGAAGCGGCGGATGTTCAGCACCAGGATCGGGATCACGAGCAGGAACAGCAGCACAGAGATCGCCGAGCCCAGGCCGAAGTCGTTCTCGCCCGTGAACGCCACCCGCCACATCGCCAGCGCGATCACGGACGCCTCGTCCTGCACCGAGGCCGGCGCGACCGCGAGCACGATGTCGAAGACCTTGAGGACGTTGATGACCATCGTGACCAGGACGACCAGGAGCACGGGCGCCAGCAACGGGACCGTGACGCGGCGGAAGACCTGCCACTCGTTCGCGCCGTCGGTGCGCGCGGCCTCGAGCAGGTCGCGCGGCAGCGCTGCCAGCCCGGCGGCGATCACGACCATCGCGAAGCCGGCCCAGACCCAGATGTAGGCGATGATGCAGGACATCGTGATGAGCGAGGCGCCGAGCCACTCGACGCCGTCGAAGGGCGCGCGGAAGGACGCGGATCCGATCCCGAGCCGGTAGTCGCCCGGCGGAAGATCCTCGAAGGCGAAGGTGCCGTCGGCCGCCGTGGTGGCCGTCCGGCTCTCGCCGTCGGGCCCCTGGATCTCCACGGTGACGCCCGGCAGGCCCACCTCGTCGGGCTCGACGACGCCGGGCCGGCCTCCCCCCGGCCGGAAGTCGCGCCAGACCACGCCCGTGATGCCGTCGGGGATCGGCTCCGGCTGAACGGCCTGCTGAGCGTTCTCCGGGATCTCGCCGGCGGGGATGCCGGTGAGGCCGAGGCGCGCGGCCTGTCCGGGCTGCACGGGATCCGTCAGGGCGATGGCGCCCCCGGATGCCTCGAGCGCCTGGCCGGACGGCTCGGCCCCGGTGAGCGGCCCCGGGGGCTCGATCGCGTCGTAGACGGTGGCGATCGCGGCGTTGACGGCGCCGCGCTCGGGGCTGATGTCGAGCATGATCCGCCAGCTGATGCCGGCCGCGAAGAGCGAGATCGCGATGGGCATGAACACGAGCAGCTTGAAGGCCGTCGCCCAGCTCACCCGCTCGGTCAGCACCCCGAAGATCAGCCCCAGGGCGGTCACCAGCGCGGGCACCACCGCGACCCAGATGAGGTTGTTGGTGACCGACTTCAGCAGCGCGTCGTTGGTGAAGATCTCCGTGTAGTTGTCGAAGCCGACGAACGCGTCGCCGGCCCGGTCGTAGAAGCTGCGGATGACGGTCCAGACCGTCGGATAGAGGATCCAGACGGCGAGCAGCACGAAGGCGGGCGCGAGGAACGCGCCCGCCGTCAGCAGGCCCCGCAGGCGCCCGTCACCGCCCGCCGGCTCCGGTGAGGGAGCCGGCGGGGGGGATGCGGTGACGGAGCCCGTGCCCACCGCGATCGGCCGTCAGTCGGCCCGGGCGGCGGCCTGCTCGAGCTTCTGGGCGACGGCCTGCGGGTCGCCCGGGTTGGCCAGGTAGTCCTGCAGGATCGCCCACATGCCCTGGCCCGCCGTCGCGCCGAACGCCGGCGGCGTCAGGTCCGACAGGTCGAAGCGGAAGGTCTCGGCCTCGGCCAGGTCGGTCGCGATCTGCCTGGTGATGTCGTCCGGGTAGACCGCCGGGTCGAGGTTCTTGTTCGCGCTCAGGAACCCGCCGCGCGACGCCCAGGCCTCCGCGGCCTCGGGCGTGGTCAGGAAGGTGATGAACGCCTGGGCCGCCGGGGAGTCCTTGAACATGACCGCGAAGTCGCCGGCGCCCACGACCGCCGGCGCGGAGCCGTTGACCGAGGGGAAGGTGAACACGCCGTAGTCGCCCGGCTGGGCGTCCGTCTCCTGGGTGATGTTCGTGAGCACGAAGTCGCCCTCGAAGTACATCCCCGCCTTGGGCGGGCTGGTGAAGAGCTGCTGCACCGCCTGCGGGTTGGCCTGCTGCAGCGCCCCCCGCGCCCCACCGGCGATGTTGCCGCCGGTGCCGATGACCGTCTTCATGCGGTCGAGGGCATCGACCACGGTGGGGTCGGTCCACGGGATCTCGTGGCGCGCCAGCTGGTCGTACATCTCGGGGCCCGCCGTGCGCAGGTAGATGTTCTCGAACAGGTCGGTCAGGGTCCACCCGTCGGCGCCCGCCACCGAGAAGGGGGTCACGCCGGACGCCTTGATGGTGTCGGCCTCCGTCGCGAGGTCCTCGTAGGTCGCGGGGGGCTCGACGCCTGCGTCCTCGAAGACCTGGGTGTTGTACCAGCCCAGCGACTTGTTGGCCGCCTTGAAGAGGACGCCGTAGAGCTGCCCGTCGAACGTCGCGGTGTCGGCGACCGACTGGCCGAGGTTGCTGACCACCGCGTCCTGGGCGAAGTCGAGCGGCTGGGCCTCGCCCTGGGTCGCGTACTCCTGGACGGTCGCGGGCTGGGCGATGAAGGCGACGTCGGGCGGGTTGCCGCCCTGCACCGCCGTCCCGAGGACGGTGACCAGGTTGTCGCCCGCCGTCTGGTAGTTCACGGTGACGTTCGGGTACGTCTCGTTGAACCTGTCGATGACGGTCTGGAACGAGTCCTGCTCCACGCCGGCCCAGATGCCGAGCGTGCTGATCGACCCGCTGACGTCCTCGTTGACCGCGCCGCCGCCGGCGGTGTCGGCCGCGTCATCGTCGTCGTCGCCACAGGCGACGGCCGCCAGCGCCGTCACCACCGCCACCAGCAGAAGCGCCAGCAGCCACAAGGGCCTCCGGCGTCTCGTCTTCGCCCCGTCCATCCTGCACCTCCTCGGCTTTCGGCCGTTCTCCATAGATCGCGAGGCTTGAGCCGGCGTCGAAGAAATGCATCGCGCCGGTGTTCGACGACCAGCTCGATCGCCTCACCCTCGCTCGCCGCCGATCGGGCCCCGAGGCGGCCGACGACCACTGCGCCGCGGTCCTCGGCCACGACGCCCGCCGCGCCGTCCTCGCCCGCCACGTCCTTCGCGAGCTCCACCACGTCCTCGGTGACCGCAGGGACGGCGTGCGGGACGCGCACGTAGCAGATGATCTCGGAGCCCAGCGCCTCCGTGAGCTCCACAGTCCCCCGTATCCGCCGGTCGGCCGGCGCCTCCGGCGCGAGGGCCGCATCCTCCAGGCTCTCGGGCCGGATGCCCAGCACGACCGGCTCGCCCAGGTACTCCCGGATGCCCGGGCGGCCCTCGACGAGCTCCGGCGCGATGGCGAGGCGCGCCTCGCCCACCACCGCGCAGAGGCCGTCCTCGATCTCCTCGATCCGGGCCTCGAGGATGTTCATCGCCGGGCTGCCGATGAAGCCCGCCACGAACAGATTCACGGGCCTGTCGTAGACCTCCTGCGGCGAGGCGACCTGCTGCAGGACGCCCTTGCGCATCACGGCGACCCGGTCGCCCATCGTCATGGCCTCGACCTGGTCGTGGGTGACGTAGATCGTCGTGACGCCGAGCTCGTCCTGCAGCTGGCTGATCTCGGCCCGAACCTGCACGCGCAGCTTGGCGTCGAGGTTCGACAGGGGCTCGTCCATGAGGAAGACCTGGGGCCGGCGCACGATCGCCCGCCCCATCGCCACGCGCTGTCGCTGCCCGCCCGACAGGGCGCCCGGCCGCCGGTCGAGGAATTCCGTCAGCCCGAGGGTCTCGGCGGCCTCCCGCACGCGGCGGTCGATCTCGTCCTTCGGCTCCTTCCGCAGGCGCAGCCCGAACGCGATGTTGTCGTACACCTTGAGGTGCGGGTAGAGCGCGTAGCTCTGGAAGACCATCGCGATGTCGCGGTCCTTGGCGGGGACGTGGTTCACGACCCGGTCGCCGATCCGGATCGTCCCCTCGGTGATGTTCTCGAGCCCCGCGACCATCCGCAGCGCCGTCGTCTTGCCGCACCCCGACGGCCCCACCAGCACCATGAACTCGCCGTCCTCGACCTCGAGGTCGAAGTCGTCGACGGCCCTGGCGCCCCCCGGGTAGACCTTGCCGACGTCCTCGAAGACGACGCGCGCCATCAGGCCCCGCCCTGCGGGCCGCCGTGGCAGGCGACTCGCGCGTGCCGGGATCACTCGGCCCCTCTCCTCCCTGTTGCGACTCCGTCTGAAACTACCCGTCCCGCGGCGCGCCGCCAGGGCGGCGGCGATCTCCGCCGCCCAGTCGGGCCTGCGCGCGGCCGCCCAGCGGGCCGCGTCCTCCTTCGAGGACCACCGGCCCTCGACGACGTAGCGCCAGCCGCGGGCGGCGGTCAAGACGGCCTTGCGGTTGTCCGGCTCGTGCGCGGCGTACCAGTCGAGCGACTCGGCGATGGCGGCGAGCTGCAGCGACCGCGGCACGGGCGGGAAGGCCTCGGCCGGCGGCGAGCCCGCCAGCGCCCGGGCGTGCTCGCGCCCGATCGCGGCGTCGAGCACGAACCAGTGGCGCGGCTCGCCGGCCGGGTCGAGCGCGACGCGACGATCCATCCGCGGGCCGTCGACGAGGTTCAGCTCGACGATCGGCCGCCCCCGTCCCCGAACCGCGCGACCACCAGCTCCAGCCCGCGCGCCGGGCACGGCAGCGCCGCCTGGTCGACGCGGCCGGCGAGCGCCTCCTTGACCTCGGTCGCCACCGGCCCGCGGACGAGCGCCCAGACGTCGAGGTCGCTGACCCCCGGCACGTACGCGCCCATCGCCGCCGAGCCCATCAGGTAGACGCCGACGAGCCCCTCACCCAGCGCCGCCGCGATGCGGCGCGTCAGCTCGGCGAGGTACGCCTCGGTATCGCTCACCCCACGGGCCGCAGGGCCTCCAGGAGCATCGCCGTGTCGGTGAACTCGTCCACCCGCACGGCTTGGCCGTCGCGCAGGGTCCAGACGAGCGCGAAGGGGATCTCGACGTACCGGCCGTTGGCCTTCGGGCGGCCGCAGAACCGCCCCAGGGCGACGACGCGATCGCCACCGTCGATGAAGTCGTCCGCGTTCGCGCTGAAGTCGTCCCACCGCGACTGGACCTCGCCGAAGTACGCCGCGAGCGCGTCGCGCCCCACGATGGTGCCGCCGTGCGGCAGCACCTCCGGCATCGCGAACTCCACCTCCGGGTGGAAGATCTCCATGGCCGCGAAGTCGCCCTGCGCCATCCGCTCGTAGAAGCTCCGCACCCGCTCGCCATTGGCCGTCATCCCGTCCCTCCCGATCGAGCACCGGTGTCCGCGAGCGATTCCGGTCGCGCGGGCGCCACCAGCTCGGCGGGGTGCGCGACGCGGGCGGTGGAGCCGATCTCGCGCA
Organism: Miltoncostaeaceae bacterium; assembly: GCA_963835685.1. Lineage (GTDB taxonomy): Bacteria > Actinomycetota > Thermoleophilia > Miltoncostaeales > Miltoncostaeaceae > DATAGF01. The sequence goes on along the minus strand of CAWIGI010000020.1, from coordinate 66,040 downwards.
GGCCGGCCGCGATCTGGATCGCGCAGCCCGGGTTGGCGACCGCCACGACGGGCGCGCCGGCCGCGGCGATCGCCTCGGCCTTCTGGCGCCGCAGCCGCCCGGCGAGCTCCGGCTGCAGGACGCTGTAGAGGCCGGCCGCGCCGCAGCAACGGCCCCCGTCGCCGAGGTTGACGCACTCGGCGCCGGCGCGCCGGAGCATCGCGCGCGGCTCGATCCGCTGCGCGTGCAGGTGGTGGCACGCGTCGTGCACCGCGACCCGCCCGAGGCGGCCGTCGCGCTCGGGCAGCTCCAGCTCGATCAGGTCGCGCACCCTGGCCGCGACCCGCTCGGCCCGCTCGGCCCAGGCCGGGTCGTCGGCCAGCAGCTCCCCGTAGGCGCGCACGTGGGCGCTGCACCCCGACGCGTTGACGACCACGATCTCGCCCGCCTCCAGCTCCGGGATGCGGGCGCGGGCCATCTCCCTGGCCGCCTCGGGCTGGCCGTGGTGCATCGCGAGCGCGCCGCAGCAGGCGCCCGGAGCGGTGCGGACGGCCCGGTAGCCGGCGGCGGCCACGGCGCGCATCGTCGCTCGCTGGACGGGCCGGAAGGCGACCTCCATGACGCATCCCGACAGCACCGTCGCCGTCGGGCCGGCGCCCAGCCGGCTCCGGGATCGGGCGCAGCATCTCGCCGAGGCTCGCGGGCGGGGTGGAGGCCCGCTGGGCGGGCGGGGCGAGCCGGTCGAGGCGCAGGGCCCGCGCGGCCGCGAGCAGCCAGCCGGCCGCCAGCACGAGCCGAGGACGCGGGAGCACGCCGGCGAGGCCGAGCCGCTTGACGCCCCGCTCCCGGGCGCTCCGGGTGGGCTCGGCCTGGGCGCGCGCCGCCTCGATCATCCGCCCGAACGGCACGCCGCTGGGGCACGCCGCCTCGCAGGCGCGGCACGCCAGGCACTCGTCCATCATCGTCGTGAACGAGGCGTTGACCTCGCCGTGGCCCTCCTCCACCGCCCGCATCGCGGCGATCCTGCCCCGCGGCGAGGCGGTCTCGCGGCCGGTGAGCCGGAAGGTGGGGCAGTGGGGCAGGCACAGGCCGCAGGCCACGCACTTGACGACGTCGTCGGTGGCCGGCGCGAGGAGGTCCGGGTCCCAGCGGGCGACCGCGCTCATGCCGGCGCGGGCTCCCAGAGCAGCATCCGGCGGTTGAGGACCCCGGCCGGGTCGAAGGCGTCGCGCAGCCGGCGCATCAGCTCAAGGCCGGGCGGCGGCGGGCCCCAGGGGTCGGCGCGGAGGTCGTCCGGGCCGTCGACCACCTGGGCATGACCGCCGAGATCGACCGCGACAGGCGCGAGCGCGCGCGACACGTCCTCGGCGGCCGTCCACGGCCACCAGGCAGGTGCCGACGCCCATGCGCGCCTCGTAGCCCAGCGCCGCGTCCTCCAGGCGCGCGACCAGCTCGCCGAGCCGCGGCGGCGGCACGCCGGCCTCCAGCATGCCCGCGGCCCGCGGGCTCGGGCGGGCGGCGCGGCGAGCGGCCGCCATCCCCTCCGGGCGGCCGGACGTCCTCCTCCGGGCCCACCAGCTCCACGGCCACCGCGCCCGGCAGTGAGCAGCACCGAGGCCGGCCGCGCCGGGCCGGCCAGCGCGCGGCCGACGGCGGCGACGCGCTCGCCGCAGGGGCCCCTCGGCGCCGAACCAGCCGCGCGCGGCGGGGATCGGCCACAGCTTGAGGGTGACCTGCACGATCGCGCCCAGCGTGCCCAGCGAGCCGACGGCCAGCCGCGGGATGTCGTACCCGGCGACGCCCTTCACGGTCCGCCCGCCGCCGGTCACCAGCCGCCCGTCGCCGGTCGCGAGCACCACCTCGAGCAGGGAGTCGCGCACGGCCCCCATGCGGAGGCGCTCGCGCCCGCTGGCCGCCGCGGCCAGCACCCCGCCCACCGTCGAGCCGGGCCGGATGTCGGCCTGGGGCCAGCTCTGTCCGGCCGAGGCGGCCAGCTCGGCGAGGTCGGTCGCCGGCAGCCCGGCCTCCACGGTCACCGTCAGGTCGGCCGGCTCGTGGGCGACGACCGCGCGCAGCCCGGCGGTGCGCAGCTCGCGGTCCGGCGGCGGGCCGGGGCGCCCCCGGCGCGAGCGGGTGCCCCCGCCCACGACGTTGACGGACGCGCGCGCGGCGGTCGCCTCGGCCAGCGCCGCGGCCGCGTCCTGCGGCGAGGCGGGCGAGAGGACCTCGGTCACAGCCAGGTGCCCGGCGGCAGCGACCCGGCGTCGAGCACCAGCTCGCCGCAGCGGCTGCCGAGCGGCAGGACCTTGTCCGGGTTGAGCCGCCCGCCGGGGTCGAAGGCGTCGCGGGCGCAGGCCTGGGCGGCGAGGGAGACCGCGTCGAAGGTGAGCGGCATGAAGTCGCGCTTCTCCAGGCCGATGCCGTGCTCGCCGGACAGGACCCCCCCGACCGCGACGCACGCCTCGATGATCTCCTTCCCGGCCGCGTGGACGCGCTCGACCTGCTCGGCGTCGCGGCGGTCGAACGCGATGAGCGGGTGCAGGTTCCCGTCGCCCGCGTGGAACACGTTCATGACGATGAGGTCGTGCGCGGCCGCGATCTCCTCGATGCGCTCGAGCACCCCGACCAGCCGGGTGCGCGGCACCACGCAGTCGTGGAGGTAGTAGTTCGGCGCGACGCGGGCCACGGCCCCGAAGGCGCTCTTGCGGGCCTTCCAGAACAGCGCCCGCTCGGCCTCGTCGCGCGCGACCCGCACCCGCCGCGCGCCGTGCCCGAGGCCGACGCCCTCGACCACCGCGGTGTGCGCCGCCACCTCGGCCGGGGTGCCGTTGACCTCCACGAGCAGCACCGCCGCCGCGTTGACCGGCAGGTCGGCGTGCACGAACTGCTCGACGGCCGCCGTCATGCGCCGGTCCATCATCTCCATCGCGGCGGGGATCACCCCGGCGGAGATGATGCCGCCGACCGCCTCGCCCGCGGCGCGCACCGTGGGGAAGTCGAGCAGCATCGTCCGCACCTCCGGCGGGTTGCGCATCAGGCGCACGGTCACCTCGGTCACGATCCCGAGCGTCCCCTCGCCGCCCACCACGAAGCCGCGCAGGTCGTAGCCCGGCGGGTCGGGCGCCGTGCCGCCGAGGCGCAGCACCTCGCCGTCGCCGAGCACGATCTCCATGCCCAGCACGTGCTGCGCCGTGACCCCCGAGGCCAGGCAGTGGGGGCCGCCCGCGTTGGTGGCGACGTTGCCGCCGATCGAGCAGGCCTGCTGGCTCGAGGGGTCGGGCGCGTAGTGGAGGCCGAGGTGGCGGACCGCGGCCGGACAGGTCGAGGTTGAGCACGCCCGGGCTCCACCCGCGCGCACGGCACCTCGGGGTCGATCTCGAGCACCCGCGTCATGCGCGCGACCGACAGCACCACCCCCCCGTCCAGCGGCACGGCGCCCGCCGCAGAGCCCGGTGCCGGACCCGCGCGGCACCACGGCCAGGTCGAGCTCGCGGGCGAGCCGCACGCAGGCGACGACCTCCTCGGTCGTCTCCGGCAGCACCACCAGGCCGCAGTCGCCCTCGGCGATCGAGCCGTCGCGCGAGTAGAGGCGGCGCTCGAGCGGGTGGTCGATCACGCGCTCGCGGTCGAGCAGCGCCAGGAAGCGCTCGGAGATCGCGGGTCGCGACCGTCGCCACCGGTTGACGCTAGCTGATCGGCGGGACCCCGGACGGGTCGATCCGGGGGCCGGCCTCGCCGGCGAGCACGGCGCGCGCGGCGCGCTCGCCCGCCTCGATGGCCTCGATCACCGCGGAGCCGGGCGCGAGGTGGACGCCCTCGATGCCGTCGAGCCAGAGGGCCGGGGCGCGGACGGCCGGCACCTGCGCGAGGTCCGGCACCGGGTAGGCGCGCGGCAGGCGAAGCACCTCGAGGAGGGCCGCGGCGTCCGGGTCCTCCAGCCACCCGAGCGGGTCGGACAGCGCCCGGGCGCAGGCCCGCGCCAGGGCGGCGTCGTCGAGGCCCCAGACCGGGTCGGCGGGGTCGGCCTGGCAGTAGCACTCGAGGCCGACGACGGTGCGGCCCGCCGGCGCGAGCGCGGGGCTCCAGTTGACCGGCTCGAACGCGCGCGCGAACGGCACGCGCGGGTCGTCGACCTGGATCCACGCCTCGGGCGTCAGCCGCCCGCCCGGCCGTCTCGGGCTCGAGGTACACGATGCAGACGGCCCGCATCCGCACCTCGGGCGTCGCGGAGGCGGGCGGCGCCGGCTCGGCCAGCCTCGCCGCCGCGCCGGCCGGCAGGGCCACCACGGCCTGGCCGGCCTCCAGCTCCTCCGGGCCTCCCGGCCCCTCGACGAGCGCGCCGGCCACGCGGCCGGCCGGCACCCGGAGGGCGGCCAGGCGCGTGCCCAGGCGCAGCTCGGCCCCGGCGCCGACCGCGGCGTCCGCCATCGCGTCCATCAGCTGGCCGATCCCGTGGGCGGGGAAGACGAACCCGTTCGGTGCGGCCTGGTCCTCGAGCAGCCGCCGGGCCCGCTCGCCGGGGATCCGCTCCAGCGGCACGCCGTCGATCTTCTCGAGGTAGCGGCGCAGGACGCCGTCGACGAAGTCGGCCCCGAACCGCGCGCCCAGCTCGCCGCCGGCCGACTCGTCCCGCGGGGCCGGCGTCAACGGGGGCTCGGGGCGCTGGTCGAGGTAGCGGCCGGGCACGATCCTGCCGTCGCGCACGCACGCCACCGGCCGGTTGACGAGGCGCAGGTCGGGGCCGAGGAGGGCGCGGAGCCACTCGAGGCGCGCCCCGTCCCGGACGAAGGGGATGTGGCCGCCGACGTCGTACGCGAAGCCGTCGCGACGCCGCGTGACGCAGAGGCCGCCGACCTCGTCGCGCGCCTCGACCACGGCGACCCGGGCCCCCTCGCGGACGAGCAGGAGCGCGGCCCCGAGGCCCGCGGGGCCGGCCCCGAGGACCAGCGCGTCGTAGGTCGGCACGCCCGGAACATCAGCGCCGGCCGGTGTCGGCGTCAACCGGCGCGGGACGTCCGTCACCCGACCCGGCCCATGGGCTGGGCTATATTCGGCGCGGTGACCGGCCGGCCGTCATGACGCTCCGCGTCCTCGCACTCGTCTTGGTCGTCGCCCTCGCCCTGCCGGCGATCGTCGTCCTCGCGCGCTCGGCCGTCGCGGGGCGCGACCGCGGCGGCACCTCCGCCCACCGGCGCCTCGAGGCGCTCTGGGTCGTCGTGCCGATCGCGCTGCTCGTCGCGCTGGTGGGCTTCGCGGTGGCCGCGTGACGACGCGGACGCTCCCGGCCGCCGCCGCCGCGCGGCCGCTCTCGGTCGCCGCCGACTACGTGCGCCTCACCAAGCCGCGGATCATCTCGCTGCTGCTCGTCACCACGGCCGGCGCGATGTTCGTCGCGGCCGGCGGCGTCCCGGACGGCTGGCTGCTGTTCTGGACGATGGTGGGCGGCTACCTCGCGGCCGGCGGGGCCAACGCGATCAACCACTACGTCGACCGCGACATCGACGGCCGCATGAGCCGCACGACCGCGCGCCCGGTCGTCGCCGGCCGCGTCGCGCCCGGCCGCGCGCTCGCCTTCGGCGTGGCGCTCGGGGCGCTGTCGGCCCTGGTGCTGGGGGTGTTCGCCAACTGGCTCGCCGCGGCGCTGGCGCTGCTGGGCCTGGCCCTCTACGTCGGCGTCTACACGCTCTGGCTCAAGCGCACCACGGTGCACAACATCGTGATCGGGGGCTCGGCCGGCGCGGTGCCTCCGCTCGTCGGGTGGGCGGCCGTGACCGGCGACCTCGCGCTGTCGGCCTGGCTGCTGTTCGCGATCGTCTTCTACTGGACGCCGCCGCACTTCTGGGCGCTCGCGCTGATCCTCGAGCGCGACTACGCGGCGGCGGGCGTGCCCATGCTCCCGGTCGTGCGGGGGGAGGCCGAGACCAGGCGGCAGATCCTCCTGTGGACCCTGGTGATGGTCGCCGTCACGCTCCTGCCCGTCGTGTCGGGCGCGGCCGGCACGTTCTACCTCGCCTCCGCCCTCGCGCTCGGCGCCGTCTTCTGCGCGCTCGCGGCGCTCCTCGCCCGCGACGGCGGCCTCCGCTGGGCGCGGGCGACCTTCCACTACTCGCTCCTCTACCTCGCGCTGATCTTCGTCGCCCTCGCGATCGACGCCGCCTAGCCTGCGGCGATGAGGCGCGGGACCGCTCAGGGGGGGCGGGGGCCGTCGTTCTTCCTCTCCCCGCTCGGCATCGTCTTCACGACGGTGGTCATCGACCTCGTCGGGTTCGGGATCGTGCTGCCGATCCTGCCCCTCTGGGCCGAGGAGTTCGGCGCCTCGCCCACCGAGATCGGGCTGCTGACGGCCTCGTACGCGGTCGCCCAGCTGCTGTTCGCGCCCCTGTGGGGCCGCCTCTCCGACCGCTACGGACGCCGGCCGGTGATCCTGGCCTCCCTCGCCGGCAGCGCGGTCGCCGCGCTGCTGATCGGCCTGGCGCAGACGCTGGTGCTGATCTGGGTCGCGCGGGTCCTGCAGGGCGTCGCCGGCGCCTCCTACGCGGCCGCCCAGGCGTACGTCGCCGACGTCACCACCGCCCGCGACCGCGCCCGCGGGATGGGGCTGATCGGCGCCGCCTTCGGCCTGGGGTTCATCCTCGGGCCCGCCTTCGGCGCGGTCTTCTCGGCCGTTGACGCCCGCCTGCCGTTCTTCGTGGCCGCGGGCCTCGCGGCGCTGAACCTGGTCATCGCCCACCGCAGGCTGCCCGAGTCGCTCCGGCCGGACGCGCCCCGCGCCCCTGCCCCCCGGCTCGAGGTCCTGCGCCGGGCCCTCGCCAGCCGCCAGCTCGGCCCGCTGGTCTGGCTCTCGTTCGTCGCCACCTTCGCCTTCGTGGCCATGGAGGCCACCTTCGCCCTCTTCGGCGAGCGGCGCTTCGACTACGGGGCGGTGGAGATCGCGGCGCTCTTCGCCTTCATCGGGGTGATGGCGGCGGTGGCCCAGGGGCTGCTGGTCGGCCGGCTCGCGGAGCGGTTCGGGGAGGGCCGCGTGATGATCGCCGGCCTCGCCGGCACGGCGGTGGGGCTGCTGCTGGTCGCCGTCTCCGAGAGCCTCTGGGCGCTGCTGCCGGGGCTCGCGGTGCTGGCGGTGGGCTCCGGGCTCGTGTTCGCGGCCACGACCGCGCTGATCTCGCTGACGGCCGGCGAGGCGGAGCAGGGGACGGTGCTGGGGCTGACGGCCTCGGTGGGCGGGGCGGCGCGCATCGCCGGCCCGGTCATCGGGACGCTGCTCTTCCAGCACGTCGGCATCGCCAGCCCCCTCATCCTCGGCGCCGTCCTGTTCGCCCTCTGCGCCGCGGGCGCCATGAGGCTCAGGACCAACTGGTCGCCGGGCGCGGCGGCGCGGCCGGGGTCTGCGTAGGGGGTCCCCAGCGCGTCCCAGCGGGCCCGCGAGAGGCCCGCTGAACGCCGTCACGAAGGGGACGTGTGACCCATCACGACGCCCGTCTCGGGCCGGAGGGCACCTGATAGTTTGCCCGCGTGCTGAGGTCGCGCCACACCGTTCCGCTGCTGATCCTCACGCTCATCATCGGCGGCGCGACGGTCGCGGTGGCGCTGGCGATCGACTGGATCCCGGTGCAGGCGGCGGAGCAGGCCGAGCGCGTCGACACCCTGCTGTGGTTCGTCGTCTGGGCCTCGGTCGTGATCTTCACCCTCGTGACGGTGGTGATCGTCTACTGCGCCTGGCGCTTCCGCGCCAAGCCCGGCGACGACAGCGACGGCCCCCCGATCCACGGCAACACCAAGCTCGAGATCGTCTGGACGATCGTGCCGGCGGTCCTGCTGGGGGTGATGGCCGTGTGGGCCTACCTCGTGCTCTCCGACAACGAGGCCCTCGCGAGCGACCGGATGGTGGTCGAGGTGACCGCCGAGCAGTTCACCTGGGAGTTCGTGAACCGCGAGGCCGGCATCGCCTCCGGCGACATGCGGGTGCCGGCGGGCCGCCAGGTCGAGCTGGAGATGCGCTCGCAGGACGTCATCCACGACTTCTACGTCAAGGAGTTCCGCGTCAAGCAGGACGTCGTGCCGGGCATCACGACCACGGCTGATCTTCAACCCCGACCGCCCCGGCACCTACCAGGTGGTCTGCGCCGAGCTGTGCGGCGTCGGGCACGGGCTCATGCGGGCCCGCGTGATCGTGATGGAGCCCGCCGACTACGAGGCCTGGGTCGCGCAGGCGCAGGCCCAGGTGGCCAGGCAGCCGCAGCCCGGCCAGGCGCCGGCCGGCGGCGCCGCGGCGCCCGCCACGACCGCCCCCGCCCAGGCCGAGCCCGCCCCCGCCCAGCCGTGACCCCCTAGACGAGGACCATGGCCACCCACGCTCCCACCCACTCCCCCCCCGGGCACGCACGTCCACCACATGGACCCGCGCCCGCTCTCCTACTGGTGGAAGCGCGCGGCCCTCTGGACGGTCGGCTCGATCCTCTTCGCCTTCGCGCTGGTGTGGCTGCTGCGGAACGCGTTCGGCAACACGCCGACGTGGGAGCCGCAGGTCTACAACACCGTCGCCGCGACCTTCGGGGCGGTCGGCTTCCTCATCGGCATCGGGTGCTTCGACTGGTGGTGGCGCTGGATCACGGGCCGCCGCGTTCGACTACGAGGACCACTCGATGCACGGCGCCCACAGCTGGCGCGACTACTTCAAGGTCAACACCGACCACAAGGTCATCGGGGTCCAGTACCTCGTCACCGTCTTCTCCTTCTTCGTGATCGGCGGGATCTTCGCCGAGCTGGTGCGCGCCGAGCTGGCCGAGCCGGGCCAGTCGATCGGCGACGGCGAGACCTACAACGGCCTCTTCAGCGTGCACGCCACGCTGATGATCTTCCTCTTCGTCATCCCGGCGTTCGCCGGCCTGGCGAACTTCGTGCTGCCGATCATGATCGGCGCCAAGGACATGGCGTTCCCGCGTCTGAACGCCCTGTCGATCTGGATGCTGATCCCGGGCGGGCTGATGATGGCCGTGAGCCCCGCCTTCGGGGCGTTCTCGACCGGCTGGACGGCCTACACGCCGCTCGCCAGCCAGGGCGGCACCGGGCAGACCCTCTTCGAGGTGGGCGTCCAGTTCGCCGGGCGCCAGCTCGATCATGACCGCGATCAACTTCCTGGTCACGATCTTCACGATGCGCGCGCCGGGCATGACCGTCTGGCGCATGCCGCTGCTCGTCTGGGCGAACGCCACGACCTCGGCGCTGGTGGTGTTCGGCACCCCGTTCATCGCCGGCTCGCAGTTCCTGACGCTCTTCGACCGCGTCATGGGCACGGACTTCTTCAACCCGGCCGGCGGCGGCGACGTGATCATGTACCAGCACGTCTTCTGGTTCTACTCGCACCCGGCCGTGTACATCATGATGCTGCCCGGCTTCGGGATCATCAGCGAGGTCATCGCGACCCACGCGCGCAAGCCGATATTCGGCTACCGCGCGCTGGCGTTCTCGACGGTGGCGATCGCCGTGCTCGGCTTCGGCGTCTGGGCGCACCACATGTTCGTCAGCGGCATGGCCGCCTGGCTGCGCGTGCCGATGATGATCACGACGATCATCATCGCGATCCCGACGGGCATCAAGGTGTTCTCGTGGCTCGGCACCCTCTGGGAGGGGAAGATCCACCTGCAGGACGCCCATGCTCTTCGCGATGGGCTTCATCATCACGTTCACGATCGGCGGCCTGTCGGGCGTGATGCTGGGGACGATCCCTGTTGACATCCAGGTCACCGACACGTACTTCGTGGTCGCCCACATCCACTACGTGTTCCTGGGCGGCAGCGTCTTCACCATCTTCGCGGGCGTCTATCACTGGTTCCCGAAGATGACGGGCCGGATGTACAACGAGACCCTCGGCAAGTGGCAGCTTCTGGCTCCTGTTCATCGGCTTCAACCTCACGTTCATGCCGATGCACTGGCTGGGCCTGCAGGGGATGCCGCGCCGGGTGGCGACCTACGACGAGCGCTTCGCCGACATGAACATGTTCATCAGCGCGGCGTCGGGGCTGATGACGATCGCGGTCCTGATCTTCTTCTACAACATGGTCAAGTCCTGGCGGAGCGGGCCGAAGGCGCCGTGGAACCCGTGGCGCGGGCGCACCCTCGAGTGGCTGGTCTCGTCGCCGCCGTCGACCTTCAACTTCGAGGCGACGCCCCAGGTGGTCGGGGGGCCGTACCAGTACGGCGTGCCCGGGGCGCGGCACGCGGTGGTCTTCGCGCCGGAGGAGATCGGCGGCGAGCTCACCGAGACGGAGAAGCGCACGATCCTCGTCATCGCCAACGAGACCGTCGCCTCCTCCACGCTGGTCGACGAGATCCGCCGCCGCGCCGACGAGGGCCTCTGGCGCTTCACGATCGCGGTCGCCGCCGGCGAGGGCGACCGCACGGCCGCCGACCGGCGCCTGCAGGTCGCGCTGTCGGTGCTCGCCGAGGCCGGGGTCGACGCCAGCGGCCTCGTCGTGGACGGCGACCCCTTCGACGCCGCCCGCCGGGTCATGGACGAGGAGGACGTCCACGAGATCATGCTCGCGACCTACCCGACCGGCCGCTCAGGCTGGATGGGCGGCGACACGGTCGACCGGCTCCGCAAGGAGACCGGCCTCGGGGTCACCCGCGTCGTGGTGCGGCCCGACCAGGCGCGCGAGCCGCTCGCCCGTCCGGGGGTCACGCGCGTCGCGGTCATCGCCGACGACGCGCTGGCCAACGGCGGGCTGGTCGAGGCGCTCCGCGAGCGCGCCGACCGCCAGCCGATGGCGACGGTCCTGCTCTACCCCATGGCGCTCGAGGGGCCGGGCTGGACCGACGAGGCCGAGGAGATCCGCTCGGCCGCCTCCGAGCGCGTGCGCCTGGCGATCGACCGTCTCCAGGCCGCCGGCGTCCAGGCCCGCGGCGAGGTCCTCGACGGGGACGCGGCCGACGCAGCCCGCATCGCGCGCGACGCGCACCAGGCGCCAGGCCGTCCTGGTCGTCGCCACCCGGGGCGGGCGCCTCGACTCGGACGAGGCCGTCCAGCGGGTGACGGCCGCCGCCGACCCGGTCCCGGTGGAGCGCATCGTCGTCGAGGCCCCGACCGCCCCGGCGAGCGGATAGGGCGCGTGGCCACCGTCGAGCCCAGCGTCACCGTCACGCCGCAGGCGGCGCCGCCGCCCTCGCGCGGCGCGCAGCTCAGCCCCGGCCTCCTGGCGATGGTCTTCTTCATCGGCTCCGAGGTGATGCTGTTCGCCTCGTTCTTCACGGCCTACTTCTTCGTCCGCTTCAACGTCGCCGACCGGTGGCCGCCCCTGAACGACCAGGGCGAGCCCTTCGAGCTGCCGGTCCTCATCACGGGCGTGAACACGGCGATCCTGGTGTCGTCGAGCTTCACCGTCTGGTGGGGCGAGCACCGCCTCAAGCACTACAACGACCGCAAGGGCGTCGAGCGCGGCGCTGCTCGTGACGATCATGCTGGGCGCGACCTTCCTGATCATCCAGATCAACGAGTACATCCACATCGGCTTCACGCCGCAGGACAAGGCGTTCGGGTCGGCCTTCTACTCCCTGACCGGCCTCCACGGGCTGCACGTCTTCATCGGCCTGACGCTGCTCACCTTCTCCTTCATCCGCGTCAAGCGCGCCCGCGACTTCTCGTCGAAGTGGGCCACGCCGCTCACGGCGAGCGGCATCTACTGGCACTTCGTCGACGTCGTGTGGGTGCTGCTGTTCATCCTCGTCTACCTCATATGAGCGCCCGCCGGATCGCCCGCGCGGGCCGCATCGCGGCCGCGCTCGCCCTCGCGCTCGGCGCCCTCGCCGCCGCCGGTTGCGGCGACGACCTCGAGGCCGCCGACACCGAGGCCGGCAAGCAGACCTTCGTCACCCTCTGCGCGAGCTGCCACAACCTCCAGGACGCGGGCACGGCGCCGACGATCATCGGCCCCGACCTCGACGACGCCTTCCGCGCGGCGCGCCAGGTGGGGATGCAGGAGAACCAGTTCGCCGGCGTGGTCGAGCGGTGGATCGAGATCGCCCAGCTGCCCATGCCGCGCAACCTGGTGACGGGCCAGGACAAGACGAACGTGGCGGCGTACATCGCCGAGGTGGCCGGCACCCAGCCCGAGAGCCGCGCGCGCCCGGCGCCGCCGCCCACCCCCGAGGTCCCCGAGCCGCCCCGACAGCAGATCGCCGATTAAGTGGAGTGGCCGGGAACGTCCTCCGGGTTCTGGCGGGCTGCAAATCAGCGCGGATGCGGCGTCATCCGTCGCCCGCATAGGCCCAGCTATGCGGGCTCCCTGCTTCCTTCGTGCTGGGCCGGGCTCAGGCCCGGCCCGCACGAGCGGAGAGCCGCCGCGCCAGCGGCGGCCCTCCTCGCGGGATTTTCGCGGCCAGAACACCACCAACGTCCCCAGCCACTCCACTAGCCCGTGGGCGGGAGGCTGGACGGCGCGCGGGTGATCGTCACCGGGGCCTCCCGGGGCCTCGGCCGGGCGGTCGCGGAGGCCGTCGCCGCCGAGGGCGGCCGCCTGGTGGTCACGGCGACCCGCCGCGCCAACCTGGAGAGCCTGCTCGCGGGGCTGGCCGGCCGCGGCGCCGCCGCCCACCCCGTGGAGCTGGACCTCACCGACCCCGCATCGGTCCGGGCCGCGGCCTCGGAGGCCGTCGCGGCCCTCGGGCGGGTCGAGGGGCTGGTGAACAACGCGGGCCTGCTGGGCGTCCGCCGGCCGCTGGCCGAGTACCCGCTCGCCGAGTGGGAGCGGGTGATGGCGGCGAACGTCACCGGCACCCTGCTGCTGACCCAGGCGGTCCTGCCGGCGATGGCCGACGGCGGCGCGATCGTCAACGTGACCTCGGGCGCGGCGGGCCGCGCGACCTGGGGGGCATACGCCGTGTCGAAGCTCGCCCTCGACGGGATGACCGGGATGCTGCGCGAGGAGCTCGCCCCCCGGGGCATCCGTTGCGTCGGCGTCAACCCCGGCGGCACGCGGACGGCGATGCGGGCGGCGGCGTACCCCGGCGAGGACCCCGCCACCGTGCCGCACCCCTCGGCGCGGGTGGCGCCGTTCATCGCGATCCTCGCCGGGGAGGACCCCGGCCCCCACGTCGAGGCCGCGCAGTGGACCCCCGCCTGAGCCCGATCCCCCCGCTCCGGCCGACCACCGGCTGGCGCGAGGTCCCCATCGAGCCGGTCGACGAGCCCCTCGTCCGGGTCGCCGACATCGACGCGCGGGTGCGCGACGAGCCCCGCTACCACCGGGCGGGGCTGCCGGGAGCGCAGCGGGCCGGCTGGGTGCGCGAGGGGGTCGCGCGGGCGCTGGCCGGCGTCGCCGGGGCCCTGCCGGACGGGCTCACCCTGGTCGTCTGGGACGGGTACCGCTCGCTCGAGACCCAGGCCGCCCTCTTCGACGCGTACCTGACCGAGCTGACGATGGTCCACCCCGACCAGCCGGCCGACGCGCTCGAGGAGGCGGCCGCCCGCTACGTGACGCCGCCCTCGCGCGCCGCCGACGCGCCGCCCCCCCACCTCACGGGCGGGGCCGTCGACCTCACGCTCGGCGACGGCGACGGCCGCCCCCTCGACATGGGCACCGACTTCGACGCGTTCGTCCCCGAGGCGGGCGCCCGGGCGCTGGAGGACCTCGCCGTCCCGGCCCGCGACCGGCGTCGCCTGCTCTTCTGGACGATGTCGGCGCAGGGCTTCACGGCGTACCGGGAGGAGTGGTGGCACTTCGACCTCGGGGACCAGTTCTGGGGCCTCGTGCGCGGCCGCCCCGCGCGCTATCCGGGTGCGGACGCGCCCTCATAACCTGCGGATAACCGGAGTTTTCGCAAGTTGAGGGGAATCCCTCATGCGCGCGGGCGAAGGGTCCGTCATAGCGTCGCGTCCAGTCGGACCGGACCCGAGAGGAGGCGAGCGGCGATGCCAGAGCCCGACCGATCGGCGGCGGTGGGCCAGGACGAGGGCGGGGTCGCCCAGACCCGGCTGGGCCCTCCGGGGTGGGCGGAGTTCGCGGCGGCGCGGGAGCGGTTCATGCGGACCGTCGCCGTCGCCGGCCTGGAGACGGCGTGGTGCGCCCCGGCGCGCGAGCCGCACAACGGGGAGGGGGAGGAGGGACGGCGGTGATGCTCACCGGCGTGATCGCCCGCTACTTCGACGCGTGGAACGACCACGACGCCGCGGCGTGCGCGGGGTGCTTCGCCCCCGACGGCGTCCGGGAGTGGCGGGTGCTCGCGCCACCGCACATCGGCGGGTCGCCCTTCCCGCGATTCGCGGGCCGCGCCGCCATCGCGGACCGGATCGCCCAGTTCATGGCCTCGGTGCCCGACCTCGAGCTCGAGGTGAGCGCGCTCAGCGAGGGCAGCGACGACCGCGTGTGGACCGAGTGGAGGCTGCGCGGCACCCACGCGACCGACCTCGGGCCCTGGCCGGCGCGCGGTGAGCCGGTGGACTTCTCGGGGGTGTCGATCTTCCGCGTCGGCGAGCGGGGCATCGACGAGGAGCTCGCCTACTGGGACACGATGCTGATGGTCGGCTCGCCGCCAGGGGGCGGCGGCCGTCGACTAGCCCGGATCCCGGCCGGACGTGGCTCGACCGGCGACGCGGCGCGCCAGCTCGGTGCGCGAGCGCAGGCCGAGCTTGCGGTAGACGCTGCCCAGGTGGCGCTCCACGTCTTCTCCGACAGGAACAGCCGCGCCGCGACCTCCCGGTTCGTGAGCCCCTCCGCGACGATGACGGCCACCTGCAGCTCGCGGGGCGACAGCTCGTCGGATGGCGGGGCCTCCCGCCGCGGCAGGCCCGCGCCGCTCGCCGCGATCTCCTCGCGGGTGCGGCGCGCCCAGGGGGCCGCTCCGAGCTCCTCGAAGGTCGCGAGGGCCCGCCGGAGCAGCTCGCGCCCCTCGGCCCGCCGGCGGGCGCGCCGCAGGCGCGCGCCGTAGGCGAGCTCGGTGCGTGCCCGCTCGAACGGCATCGGCGTGAGGTCGTGGAGCCGCAGGGCCTCCGTGAAGTGGCGGTCGAAGTCGTCGTCGAGGAGCCCCCGGCAGCGGGATGCGGCGGCCCGCGACCAGGCGCCGCCGGTGCGGTCGGCCTGCTCGGCGAGGGTCGCCAGCGCGCGGCGGGCGTCGACCGTCCTGCCGAGCCGGACGTACGCCTCCACCAGCTCCGGCTGCCACATCACCGTGGCCGGCTCGCCGAGGCCCTGCTCGGCGGTGTAGTCCACGATGGGCTCGAGCAGCTCCACGACCGTGTCCGGCCGGCCCGTCCCCTGCGCGAGCAGGCCCGAGGGCGAAGGCGTGGTACACCCTGATCGAGCCCAGGCCGAGGGCGCTCCCGATCTCCAGGGCCTGCTCCGCGTGGGCCCGGCAGTCCTCCTCGCGGCCGAGCCCGGCCTCGACCTGGGCGAGCGTGACGAGGGCGAAGGAGAGCGGGCTCGTCTGGCCGGTCTCCTCGAGTGAGCGCACCGCCTCGAGGGCGCGGGCGACGCGCGTCGTGCCAGCGCCCGCGCCGGAAGTCGATCTCGGCGGCGTACGCCTGCGGGAAGCCGACGTAGGCGAGGCACCCGGCCGCGCGGGCCGACGTCGAGCCACCTCCGGACGTGGCGCTCGGCGGCGTCGAACTCCCCGAGCCAGGTGCGGGGCGTGAGGGACAGGACCACGGTCTGGCCCTCGGGCGACAGGGGCTCGACGGCCTCCAGGTACCGCTCGGCCCGGGCGAACAGCGGACGGGCCTCCCGCGCCCTCCCGGCCAGGGTGAGGCCGGCCGCGAGCGAGCCGATGAGCTGCGGGGCCTCGTCGAGGGGGACGTACGACGCCGCCTCCTGCATGGACCGGAGCGCCTCGCGGCAGCGGCCCGACATCGCGTTCGCCAGGCCCGCGTCGCACAGCATCTGCGCGGCCTTCGCCGGGTCGTGGGCGCGGGCTCGCCGGGCCTCGCGCGCCAAGAGCACGAAGGCGTCCTCGGCGCGGCTCGAGAGCATGGTCAGGAAGCCCCACAGGTGGGCGGCCTCCGCGCGCAGCGGCCCCTCGGGCTCGGCCTCCCAGAGCCGCTCGGCGACCGCCACGGCCCGCGGCGCGTCGCCGGCCGCGAACCACATCCGGGCCGCCGCCAGCAGGTCGGCCCCGGACCTGGCCGGGGCCTCCGCGAAGAGCGCCGCGCGCTCGAGCAATGCGGCGGCCGCCGCGTAGCCGGTGCGTCCTGCGGCCCGCCCGGCCGCCTGCTCGAGGGCCCCGGCGACGTCCGGGTCCGGGCCGACCGACGGCCTCGGCGAGGTGCCGCGCGCGCTGCTCCACGTCGCGCTCGGGGTCGAGCGCCCGCGCCATGCGCGCCGATGGGCGTCCCGCCGCTCGCCCGGCGCGCTCAGCTCGAGCACCACGGACCGCAGCACGGGGTGGCGCAGCAGCGCCGCGTCGTCCATGCAGGACGAGGAAGCCCGCGGCCTCCGCGGCGAGCGAGGTCCTCGGCGCCGCCGCCCAGCTCGCCGAGCGCCGCGGTCAGCGGCCCGAGCGCCCCGTCGGCGCTGACCGCGGCGACCACGAGGGCCCGGCGCGGGCCCGGCTCGAGCGCCTCGACGCGCCGGCGGAACGCCTCGGCGATCGCCGCGCCCGCCCGCAGCGGTCGGGGGAGGGGGGCCCGCCCGGCGCGCTCCTCGCCGCTCATCGCCCCGGGCAGCTCCACGAGGGCGAGGGGGTTGCCCTCCGCGGCCGCGAGCACCTCGCGCGCGACCGCCGGGGCCAGGGGGGCCGCGGCGGTCGCCGACTCGAGCAGCGCCGCGGCCGCGTCGCCGTCGAGCGGCCCGACGTGCAGCTCCTCGACGCCCGGCATCTCCAGCCGCTCGGGCGGCCGCTCGCGCGAGGCGGCGAGGATCGCGACCGGCTCGTCCTCGATGCGCCGGGCGCAGAACGCGAGGGCCTCCCGGGTGGGGGCGTCCAGCCAATGGGCGTCGTCGACGACGATCAGCACCGGCGAGTAGGACGCCACCGTGCCGATCAGGCTGAGGGTGGCCGCGTAGGCGGCGAAGCGGTCGGGGGCGGCGGGCGGACCCAGCGCGAGCGCGGCGCGCAGGGCGGCCCGCTGCGCGGCCGGGCACGCTCGGCAGGCACTCGAGCACCGGCCTCACGAGATCCGACGAGGCCGGCGAAGGCGAGGCCCGACTCGGACTCCAGGGCGCGGGCCCGCAGCACCCGGAACCCCTCGGCTCCCGCGCGCCGCCTCCTCGAGCAGCGCGGTCTTGCCGATCCCCGGTGGCCCCATCAGCACCAGGGCGCGGCCGCGCCCCCGGCGCGCCTCTCCGACGGCCCCTCGCACGACCGCCCGCTCCGTGGAGCGCCCCACCAGCACGTCGGCGATCATCCGCCCGGCGCCCCGCCCCTGTCCACCCGAGATTCCGGCAGGTTCGGGAGCCTCGTCAGCCCCCCACGGCCGAGGCCTGGACGTCCCGGATCACCTCGGCCAGGACGGCCGGCCGGTTGCTGACGATGCCGTTGACGTCGCAGGCGATCAGGCGCCGCATCTCGTCCTCGTCGTCCACCGTCCAGGCGAAGACGCCGTAGCCGTGGCGGTGCATCCGGTCGACCATCCCCTCGTTGACGATGTCGAACGGGACCCCGAGGCCGGTGGCGACGCGCGCGCCGCCCGCCTCGCCCATGGCCAGGCTGGCGAGGCTCGCGGCCGAGTCGACCAGGTGGATGACGGGGGTGTCGGGCGCGAGCTCGTCGAGGCGCTGCCAGACCTCGGGGAGGAACGAGATGAACGTCACCCCGCGCTCGGCGTCCGCGGCGCGCACGACGGCGACGGCGTCGTCGACGATGTCGGCCTCCTTGAGGTCGACGTTCACGCGCACGCGCCCCGCCGCGAGGGCGAGGACCTCGGCGAGCGCGGGGATCCGCTCCCCCTGCCCGGCGTCGAGGGCCTGCGCCTCGGCCGCCGTCATCGCGCGCAGCTCGCCGGTGCCCGAGGTGGTGCGGTTGACCGTGGCGTCGTGGAGGATCAGGAGCGCGCCGTCGGAGGTCCGGCGCACGTCGCACTCCACGACGTCGGCGCGCTGGGCGATGGCCAGCTCGAACGCGGGGAGCGTGTTCTCGGGCCGCTCGGCCGACGCCCCCCGGTGGGCCACGTTCCAGACCCGGCGGCTCGTCCCCATCGGCCCATCCTACGCCCCGCGCCCGGCGCGCGGCCCGGCGGCTCGGGCCCGCCGGAGCGGCCTCCCGCCCCGGTAACATCGACCTCGTGACCACCTCGTCGAGGGCGGCGGCGCCGGCCGCGGGGCTCGGGCTCGTGCCCGCGCTGCTGGGCCTGGTGCGCTTCTCGCACACGATCTTCGCCCTCCCGTTCGCCTTCGCGGCGGCGGTCATGGCGCGCATGGAGATGCCCCGCGCCGGGGTGCTGTGGTGGATCACCGTCGCGATGGTCGGCGCGCGGAGCCTGGCGATGGCGCTCAACCGGCTGGTCGACGCCGACATCGACGCGCGCAACCCGCGGACGGCCGAGCGGGAGCTCCCGTCGGGGCGCCTCACCGCCGCCCAGGTCGCCTGGTTCTGCGTCATCAGCCTGGCGGTGCTGCTGCTGGCCGTGTCCCAGCTCCCGCGCGAGACCTGGGTGCTGTGGCCGATCCCGGTCGCGGCCTTCGTGATCTACCCGTTCACCAAGCGCTACACGTGGGCGTGCCACCTGGCGCTCGGGCTCACGATCGGGCTGGCGCCGATCGGCGCCTGGCTGGCCGTGACGGGCGACCTGGGCGCCGCCCCGATCCTGCTGGGGCTGGCAGTCGCGTGCTGGATCGCGGGCTTCGACATCATCTACGCGCTGCTCGACCTCGACTTCGACCGGGCGACCGGGATCCACTCGATCCCGGCCCGCTTCGGCGCGGCGCAGGCCCTCTGGGTCACGCGCGGGCTCCACGCGGCAGCCCTCGCCCTGCTGGTGGTCGCCGGGCTCGCGGCGGGGGCGGGCGCCGTCTACATGGTCGGCGTCGGCGCCTGCGGCGCGGTGCTGGCGTACGAGAACACCATCGTCGGCCCCCGCGACACGACCCGCGTCTCGGTGGCCTTCGCCCAGTCGAACGGCCTGCTCGCGGTCGTGTTCCTGATCTTCACCCTGCTCGAGGTGACGCTGTAGCGCCCACCGAGCTCGTGAGGGCGTCCGGGCTCGTCAAGCGCTTCGGCGAGCGCCGCGCGGTCGATGGCGTGGACCTCCAGCTCGCCGCGGGCGAGTGCCTGGCGGTCCTGGGCCCCAACGGGGCGGGCAAGAGCACGCTCCTGAAGATGCTGGCCACCCTGCTGCGCCCGGACGCCGGCGAGCTGGCCGTCTGCGGACACGCCCTGCCCGACGGAGCCCGCCGGGCGCGGGCGGAGATCGGGTACCTCGGCCACGACCCGCTGGTCTACCTCGACCTCACGGCGCGCCAGAACCTGGAGCTGTACGCCGACCTGTACGGGCTCCCGGACGCCCGCCGGCGCGTTGACCAGGCGCTCGACCGCGTCGGGCTGCTGGCCCGCTCCTTCGACCTCGTCCGCACCTTCAGCCGCGGCATGGCGCAGCGGCTCGGCCTCGCCCGCGTCCTCCTGCACGAGCCGCGCCTGCTGCTGCTCGACGAGCCATACGCCGGGCTGGACGCGGCCGGCGCCCACCTGCTCGACGCCCTGCTGTCCGAGGCCTCCCGGGACCGCGGGGTGGTGATCGTCACCCACGAGGTGGAGCGCGGCGTCGCGCTCGCCGGGCGCCTGCTGGTGCTGCGCGCGGGGCGCGCGGTGCTCTCGGAGCGCGTCGGCACGGTCGAGGCCGCGGCCTTCCGCGCGCGCTACGAGGAGCTGGTCGCGTGAGCGCGGGGTCCCCCGGCTGGCCGCGCCAGATGCGCGCGCTGCTGCTGAAGGACCTGCGGCTGGAGCTGCGCACGCGCGACACCGCCGTGGCGATGGTGCTCTTCGCCGTCCTCGCGATGCTGATCTTCCAGTTCGCGATCGGCTCGCGGGGCGACGACCTGACCCGCTACACGGGAGGGATCCTCTGGGCCACGCTGTCGCTCACGGCGGTCCTCGGCGTCGGACGCTCCTGGGTGCCCGAGCGCGAGCAGCGCGTGCTGGACGGCATCCTCGCCGCCCCGGTGCCGCGGCTGGTGCTGATGGCCTCGAAGGCCGCCGCGATCTACGTCTACCTGCTCGCCGTCGAGATCGTCGCCGTGCCGCTGGTCGCGCTGTTCTTCGTCCGGGGCTCGGTCGCCGCGGACCTCGGGCTGATCGCCCTCACGTGCCTCCTGGCGAACCTCGGGATCGCGATCCTCGGGTCGCTCTACGCCTGCCTGGCCCTCTTCGCGCGGGCCCGCGAGCTGCTGCTGCCGGTGCTGTTCCTGCCCTCGCTGCTGCCCGTCGTGATCGCCGCCGCGGGGGCCGTGAACGCGGTCGCAGGGGGGACGAACGACCTCGCCGAGTACCGGGGCTACAGCCTGTTCCTCGGGGTCTATGCGGTAATCTTCGCGCTTGTGGCCTACGCGACGTACGATCACGTCTTCGATGACTGACGCGCGTCCCGGCCGGCGGCTCGCGGTCACGGGAGCGGTGACGGCGGCCCTCACCGCGCTCGCCGTCTACGGGGTCTTCTTCGTCGCCCCCGAGGACGCCGACCAGGGGATCATCCAGAAGATCTTCTACTTCCACGTCGCCATCGCGATCGGCTCGCTGCTGGCCTTCGCCCTCGCCTGCCTCTACGGCATCGCCTACCTGCGCTCGCGCGAGCGAGCGCCACGACGAGGTCTCCTCGACGGCGGTCGGCATCGGCATCGGCTTCTCGGTGCTGGTCGTGATCACCGGCTCGATCTGGGCCAAGGCCTCCTGGGGCACCTGGTGGGTCTGGACCGACCCGCGCCTGGTCACCTTCCTGGTGGTGCTGCTGCTGTACGCGGCCTACTTCGTGCTGCGGTCCTCGGCCGAGGGCGAGCGGCGCGCGCGCTACTGCGCGATCTACTCGATCGCGGCCTTCGCCTCGGTGCCGCTGTCCTTCTACTCGGTGCGGGTGGCGCGCTCGTTCGTCCACCCGGTGGTGTTCACCCAGAGCGGCGCGAACATGCCCAACTCGATGCTGGTCTGGTTCGCGCTCAGCCAGCTGGCCGTGATCGGCGTCTTCCTCACGATCATGCAGGTGGAGCTGGCCCAGCGGCGCGCCGACCGGGCGCTTAGGGCCATCAAGCTGCGCCTCGAGGCGGCCGCGTGAGCACCGGCGCCCAGTACGTGGTCGCGGCCTACGGCGTGGTGCTGTTCGGGCTGCTGCTCTACGTCGTCGTGCTCGGCCTGCGCACCGCCCGCCTGGCCCGCGAGGCCGAGCTGCTTTCCCGCCTGGCCGAGGCGATGAGCAACGCCAAAGCCCCGAGCCGGCGGCCACCCCATGAGCGGCAGCCGCGTCGCCCCGGGCAGGGCCCCCGGCCCCGGCAAGGTCTTCTACCCGGTGTTCGTGGACATCGAGGGCCGGCGCTGCCTGGTCGTCGGCGGCGGCCCGGTCGCGACCGAGAAGGTCGGGAAGCTCCTGGAGCACGGCGCCGTGGTGCGGCTCGTGGCGCCGGCGATGACCGACGAGCTGGCGGCGCTGGTCGACTCCGGCGCGGTCGCCGAGCACCGGGCGCGGGGCTACCGGACCGAGGACCTGGAGGGCTGCTTCCTGGTGATCGCCGCGACGAACCTGGACGCGATCAACCGCATTGTCTGGCAGGACGCCGAGGCCATGAACCTGCTCTGCAACGTGGTGGACGTCCCGCCGCTGTGCAACTTCATCGTGCCCTCGATCGTGCGCCGCGGCGAGCTGGCGCTCGCGATCTCCACCGGGGGGGCGAGCCCGGTCGTGGCGAAGCACATCCGGCGCGAGCTGGAGGAGGCGTACGGGCCGGAGTGGGAGGCGCTCGTTCGACCTCCTGCGCGACCTGCGCGACGAGCTGAAGGCCCGCTACCCGGACATGCCCGGCCGGCGCGACGCGGTCGAGCGGCTGCTGGAGACCGAGATCGTGCGGCGCCTCGCCGACGGCGACGACGACGGCGCGCGCGAGCTGGCGGGCCGGGTGCTGGACATCGGGGTGCGGGCATGACGCTGCTCGTCCTCGGGCTCTCCCACAAGACGGCGCCGATCGCCCAGCGCGAGAAGGCCGCGCTGTCGGAGGCCGAGTCGCGGGCGCTGCTGCGCGACCTCACGGCGGCGGGCGCGGTCTCCGAGGCGGTCGCGCTGTTCAACCTGCAACCGCACCGAGATCTACGCCTCGGCGGCGGACCCGGCGCGGGCCGAGGACGCCCTGGCCGAGGCGCTGGTCGCCCACACCCAGATGTCGGCCGACGAGCTCGCGTGCGCCCGCTACATCCTGCGCGACGACCGTGCCGCGACGCAGCTCTTCCGGGTGGCGTCGAGCCTCGACTCGATGGTCGTGGGCGAGAGCGAGATCCAGGGCCAGGTGCTCCAGGCCTGGGAGCTCGCGGCCGAGGAGGGCGCGACCGGCGCGATCCTCAACCAGCTCTTCCGCCAGGCCCTCGAGGTCGGCAAGCAGGTGCGCGCCGAGACGCGTATCGGCGCCGGCCCGGCATCGGTCTCGGCCGTGGCGGTGGAGCTCGCCGAGCAGGTCCTCGACGACCTGCCGGGGCTCCAGGTGCTGCTGGTCGGCGCCGGCCAGATGGCCGAGTCCACCGCCCGCTCGCTGGTGTCCCACGGGGTGGGCGAGGTCGTCGTCGCCAACCGCACGGTCGGCACGGCCCGCGAGCTGGCGGGCCGCGTCGGCGGGCGCGGGGTCGGGTTCGACCGCCTCGCCGAGGAGCTTCGCGAGGCCGACATCGTGATCTCCTCGACCGACGCCCCGCACGCGATCCTCCGCCGGGACGAGCTCGCGCCGGTCATGGCCGGGCGCACCGCGCGCCCCATGGTGATCGTCGACATCTCCGTGCCGCGCGACGTTGACGCCGCCGTCGCCGAGCTCGACGGGGTGTCCCTCTTCGACATCGACGACCTCGAGCGGGTCGTCGAGATCAACCTGAACGGCCGCCACCTCGAGGCCGAGCGCGCCGAGGGCTTCGTGATCGGCGCCGTCCAGGGGTTCTCGAGCTGGCGCCGCGGGCTCACCGCCGCTCCGGCGATCGCCTCGCTCCACGCCCGCGGCGAGGAGATCCGGCGCGCCGAGCTCGCGCGGATCGAGGCGCAGTGGGAGGGGCTCTCGGACGCCGACCGCGACCGGCTCGAGGCCCTGACGAAGGGCATCGTCGGCAAGCTGCTGCACGAGCCCACGGTCCGGGTGCGGGCCGCGGCCGAGGACGGCGACGCCCTGAGGCACCTGGAGAGCCTGCGCCACCTCTTCGCCCTCGAGGCGCCGACCGGGCCCTGACGGCGGGACGGCGGCCGTCCGCCTGATCCTCGCGACCCGGCGCTCGCCCCTGGCGCTCGCCCAGACCGAGCTCGTGGCCGCCGGCCTGCGGGCGGCGGGGCACGAGCCGGAGGCGCTGCCGCTCACGACGACCGGCGACCGCTGGAGCGCCGAGGACCGGGCGCCGGCCCCAGACCGGGGCCTGTTCGTCAAGGAGCTGGAGGAGGCGCTGCTGGACGGCCGGGCCCACCTGGCGGTGCACTCGGCCAAGGACCTGCCCGGCGAGCTGCCGGACGGTCTCGCCGTGGTCGCGGTGCCGCCGCGCGAGGACCCGCGCGACGTCCTCGTCGGCGCACCGGGCGGGCTCGCCGGGCTGCCGGCCGGCGCGCGGGTCGCGACGGGCAGCCCGCGGCGCGCGGCCCAGCTGCGGGCGGAGCGGCCCGACCTCTCGGTCGTGGCGATCCGCGGCAACGTCGGCACCCGGCTCGAGAAGCTCGCCCGCGGCGACGCCGACGCCCTGGTGCTCGCGGCCGCGGGCCTGCGGCGCCTCGGCCTCTGGCCGGAGGGCACGGCTCCCCTCGAGCCGGACGTCTGCACGCCCGCGCCGGGCCAGGGCCTCCTCGCGGTCGAGGGGCGCGCCGGCGACCCCGAGGTCGCGGACGCCACCGCCGTCCTGGACGACCCGGTCGCCCACGCCTGCCTGCGCGCCGAGCGGGCGTTCCTGCGCGAGCTCGGGGGCGGCTGCATGCGGCCGGTGGGGGCGCTGTGCGAGCCGCTGCGCGGCGGCCGCCTCAGGATCACGGCGTTCGCCGGCGCGGAGTCGGGCGGGCCCGGATGGCGTAGCGTCCGCGAGGGCCCGGCCGCCGAGCCCGAGGCCCTCGGCCGCGAGGCGGCGTCGGCCGTCGCGCACACCCTCCCGTGACGGGGATCGTCCACCTCGTGGGCGCGGGTCCCGGCGCGCCGGGGCTGATCACCGTCGCCGGCCGCGAGGTGCTGGAGCGGGCCGACGTGGTCGTGTACGACCGCCTGGGCACCGAGGGCCTGCTCCCCCTCTGCCGCCCGGGCGCCGAGCTCCTCGACGCCGGCAAGGCCCCGGGACGGGCGGCGATGTCCCAGGACGAGATCAACGCGGCCCTCGTGGAGCATGGCCGCGGCGGGCGGCGGGTCGTGCGCCTCAAGGGCGGCGACCCCTTCGTGTTCGGGCGCGGGGGCGAGGAGGCCGAGGCCCTGGCGGCCGCCGGCGTCCCGTTCGAGGTGGTGCCCGGGGTCTCGACCGCGATCGCCGCGCCGGCCGCCGCGGGGGTCCCGGTCACCCACCGCGGGCTCGCGACGTCGTTCACGGTGGTGACCGGCCACGAGGACCCCGGCAAGCCCTCCGAGCAGACCGACTGGGCGGCGCTCGCCCGGGTGCCGGGGACGCTCGTGGTCCTGATGGGCATGGGCCGCCTCGGGGACATCGCAGACGCCCTGATGGCGGCGGGCCGGCCCCCGGACGAGCCCGCGGCCGCGGTCCAGTGGGGCACGACGCCGCGCCAGCGCACCGCGGTCGCCACCCTCGGGACGCTCGCGGGCCGGATCGAGGAGGCCGGGCTCGGCGCCCCCGGCGGTGATCGTGGTCGGGCCGGTCGCCGGCCTGGCGTCGGCCGAGGCGACGGCGGGCGCGCGCCCGCTGGCCGGCCGGAGGGTCGTCGTGACCCGCGCCCGCGCCCAGGCGAGCGAGCTGTCCGAGCGCCTGCGCGCGCTGGGGGCGGCGGTGACGGAGCTGCCCGCGATCCGCATCGAGCGGCTGCCGGACGGGCCCGAGCTCGACTCCGCCGTCGAGGCCCTGGGCGACTACGGCCTGGTCGTCCTCACGAGCGTCAACGGGGTCGACGCCCTCTTCGACGCGCTGGACGCGCGCGGCCGCGACGCCCGCGCCCTCTCCGCGGCGGCGACGGTCGTCGCGATCGGCCCGGCGACCGCCGAGCGCCTGGCGCGGCGGGGGGTGCGCGCGGACCTGGTCCCGGAGCGCTTCGTCGCGGAAGGGGTGCTCGAGGCGCTCGCCGGCGTGCGCCTCGACGGCGCGCGGGCGCTGGTGGCCCGCGCCGCAGGGTCGCGGCCCGAGCTGGTCGACGGCCTGGAGCGGCTCGGCGCCCGGGTCGACGAGGTGCTGCTCTACGAGGCGGTGCCGGAGCCCGCCGACCCGGCGGCCGTCCAGGAGGCCCTCGGCGCGGACTACCTCACCTTCACCGCCTCCTCGACCGTCCGCGCCTTCGCCGGGCTGCTCGCCGACGCCGACCGGGAGCGCCTCGCGGACGGCGGCCCGAGGGTGGTCTCGATCGGCCCCGTGACCAGCGCGACCGCCCGCGAGGAGGGGCTGCGCGTGGACGCCGAGGCCGCCGAGCACACGATCCCCGGCCTCGTGGCCGCGCTGCTGGACGATGCCGGCCCCTGACCGGCCGGTCGTCGCCCTGCTCACCGACTACGGGCCGGGCAGCGAGCACGTCGGGGCGCTGCACGCCGTCGTCGCCGCGGGCTGCCCGGCCGCCGACCGCATCGACCTGGCCCACGACCTGCCGCCGGGCGACGTCCGCGCCGGCGCCGTGCTGCTCACGCGGCTCGCCCCGCTCGCGCCCGGCGCCGTGGTCGTCGCGGTGGTCGATCCCGGCGTCGGAGGCGCCCGGCGGGGCGTGGCCGTGGCGCTCGCCTCGGGGGGCGCCCTGGTGGGGCCCGACAACGGCCTCCTCGGCCCCGCCGCCCGCGAGCTCGGCGCCCGGGCGGCCGTCGTCCTCCCCCCGCCGCCCGCCGGCGCTCCGGCCACCTTCCACGGCCGCGACCTGTTCGCGCCTGCCGCCGCCCGCCTGGCGTCGGGCATCCCCCTGGGCGAGCTCGGCGACCCGACCGACCCGGCGACCCTGGCCGAGGCCGACCTGCCGCCGCCGGAGGTCGCGCCCGGGACGCTGCGCGCGACGGCCGTGATCGTGGATCGCTTCGGCAACGTCGAGCTGCTGGCCGGCGCCGGCGACCTCGAGCGCGCGGGCTTCGCCCGCGGCGACCGCATCTCCGCCGCCACCGGCGAGCGCCGCCACCCGGCGACCGTCGCGCGGGCCTTCGGCGACGTCCCCCCCAGGGGGATGCTCGTGCACGTCGACAGCCACGGCCTGGTGGCGCTCGCGGTGAACGGCGGGAGCGCCGCCGCGCGCCTGCCGGCGTCGCCCGGCGACGGGGTCACCCTCGCGCGCTGGTGAGCCGCGCGGCGATGGCCGTGGCCAGGCGGTCGGCGGCGCCCGGGGCGTGGGCGAGGAACAGCGAGGGCTCGACCAGCTCGAGCTCGATGAGCAGCGGCGCGCCGTCCGGGCCGGGCACGAGGTCCACCCGGGCGTAGAGCAGGCCCTGCGGGCCGCCGGGCACGGCCTCCAGCGCCGCGCGGGCCGACCTCGCGCTCGGCCGCCGTCGCGGCCGCGGGCGCGATCTCCTCCTCCACGAAGAGGCCGCCCACCACCTCCAGGCCGGGCACGAGCATCGGGCCCTTGCGGACGGCGTGGCTGAACGCGCCGCCGATGTGGACCATCGCGGTCTCGCCGGCCTCCTCGACGGCGGCCAGGTACGGCTGCGCCATCGCCGCCCGGCCGTCGGCGTGCAGGCGCGAGACGTGCGCCTCGGCGTCGGCGCGGCGCCCCGTCGGGTAGCGGTCGGTGTCCAGCGACCCGGCCGAGACGACCGGCTTGACCACGACCTCCCCCTCGGGCCAGGCCATCGCGTCCCCGGGCGCGGCGAAGGCCGTGGGGACCACCGGGACGCCGGCGAGGGCGACCTCGGCGAGGTAGCGCTTGTCGCTGCTCCAGCGCAGGATCGCCGGCGGGTTCATCAGCGGCGTGACGGCGGCGACCGCCTCGGCCCAGGCGAGCAGCTCTGCGCGCCGGCGCGGGTAGTCCCAGACCGACCGGACCACCGCGAGGCCGAACCCGCCCCAGTCGACCGCGGGGTCGTCCCACTCCACCACCTCGTGGGGGACGCCGCGCCGCTCCAGGGCCTCGGTGAGCGGCGGCAGGTCCTCGTCGAGGTCGCGCGCGACCGACGCCGTGACCAGCGCGACCGTCATGCGGCGGGCCGGCGCGAGCGCCACTCCTCCCGGGTCTGCCCCCAGATGTTGACCGGGACCGGAAAGGGCTCCGGCAGGCGGCCCCGTCCCCGCCGGCGGGCCCCGAGCCGCTCGGCGACCCGGATCGAGGCGGCGTTGGCGGGCTCGATGCAGTGGATCACCTCGGCCCAGCCGAGGACGTCGAAGGCCCAGTCGACGGCGGCGGCCGACCCCTCGGTCGCGTAGCCCCGCCCCCAGTGGGATCGCACGATCCCCCAGCCCACCTCGGGCCCCGGCCACCCCTCCGGCATCCAGGGCCCCAGGCGGCCCACCCAGGCCCCGGTGTCGCGCTCGAGCACCGAGAACATCCCGAAGCCCTGGATCTCCCACGCCCCCACGACCGTGAGAAACCCGCGCCACGCCATCGCGCGCGACAGGGGCCCGCCGATCCAGCGCGCGGCCTCCGGGTCGGCCATGAAGCCGGCCCACGACTCGAAGTCCTCGCCCCGCGGCGGGCGCAGGACGAGGCGGTGGGTCTCGATGCGGGCGGCGCGGCCGATCGCTAGGCGGGCCCGCGCTCCGAGAGCCGGACCCGGACGGGGCGTCCGTCGGCGTCGCCGTGCTCCACCTGCAGGGTGGTGTGCGCGATGCCGAAGTCGCGGCGCAGCATCTCGCTGAGCTCGCGGCGGCGCGCGTGGCAGTCCTCCCCCTCGGGGACGAGGACGTGCGCCGACAGGGCGGGGAAGCCGGACGTGATCGTCCAGATGTGAAGGTCGTGGACCTCCGAGACGCCCTCGACCGCCGCCATGCGCCGCCCGACGGCGTCCGCGTCGATGCCCTCGGGCGCCGCCTCGAGCAGCACGCCGAGCGACTCGCGCAGCACCCGCCACGAGCTCGCCAGCACCAGCACGCCGATCAGCACGCTCACCAGCGGGTCGGCGTAGAGCCATCCGGTGGCGAGGATGACGAGCGCCGCCACGATCACGCCCACCGAGCCCAGCAGGTCGGCGACGACGTGCAGGAGGGCGGCGCGCATGTTCAGGCTCCGCCCCCCCGAGCGCCAGAGGATCACGACGCCGAGGACGTTCACCGCCAGCCCCGCGAGCGCGACGGCCAGCGTGACGCCGGCGAGGATCTCCGGAGGGTCCGACAGGCGCTGGGCGGCCTCGACGAAGATCCAGATCGCGATCGCCACCAGGGCGACCCCGTTGAACAGCGCCGCGAGGATCTCGGCCCGCCGGAAGCCGAACGACATCCGGGCCGTCGGCGGCCGCGCGGCGAGCCAGAGCGCCCCGAGGGCCAGGGCCAGCGACCCGACGTCCGACAGCATGTGGCCGGCGTCGGCGAGCAGGGCGAGGCTCCCGCCGACGAGCCCCCCGACGAGCTCGCCGACGGCCAGGAGGAGCGTCAGGCCGAGCACGAGCCCCAGGGCCCGGGCGTCGCCGGCCCGGCGCGGGGCGTGGTCGTGCTCGTCCGGGCGCGTGGTCAGCCCCGGGCCTCGAGCTCCACGCGCGGGGTCGCGCCGAGCCCGGCGAGCTCGATGGCGCGGTGGGCGGTCGAGCCGGGGCGCACGACGAGCCGCAGCCGGGCCGCGCCGGTGCGCGGGATCAGCTCACCGACCAGGCGGGTCCCGGCGCTGTCGAGGAACGGGACCTCCCGCAGGTCCACCGTGAGCTCGTCGCCGGGGACGGTCTCGCGCCGCAGCCGCGCGAGGAGCGCCGGCGCCGAGGCGTGATCGACGTCCCCGGTCAGGCGGGCGAGCACCGCGCCCGCGCCGGCCGCGTCGCCGTGCCGCGACACCTCGATGTGCCCGGCCCGGCCGCCCTCGACCGACGGCGGGGGGGTCCCCGGGCGGCGCGGTCCACGGCCGAGGCGCCGGACCATGCGCACGACGGTCCCGCGGGCGTCGGTCCGCACGGCGACCTCGTCCATGAGGGCGCGCATCATCCCGAGGCCCCGGCCGCGGTCGCCCGGCGCCGGCGCGGCCCGCCAACGCCCCGAGTCGCGGATCTCCAGCTCGACGGCGCCGCGGTCGAGGCGGGCCCTCATCAGGATCTTCCCGACCGGCCGTCGGCGGTAGGCGTGCTCCACGCAGTTGGCCGCCGCCTCGCTGCCGGCCAGCACCAGGTCCTCGATCGCGGACCCCGCCCCGGCCTCGTGGAGCCAGCGGGACAGCCGGTGCCGCAGCGTCGCCAGCTCGACTGCCGCGGCCGGCACCGCGACCTCGAGGGGGTCGGGGGTCGTCGCGTCCAGGCGGAGGGCCAGGAGCGCCGTGTCGTCATCGGACCCGCCCGCCGCCATGGATCCCAGCAGCGCGTCGCAGAGGGCGTCGGCGGACGGCGCCGTCGCGGCCGTCGCGGCCCTCCGGAGGCGCTCGAGCGAGTCGTCGATCGACTCGCGGGCGCGCTCCACCAGCCCGTCGGTGTACAGGAGCACGGTGTCGCCGGGCGCCAGTCCCCGCGCCGCCTGCGGACGGGCGCCCGTCGTCGCGAGGCCCAGCGGCGGCGAGCGCCCCTCCCAGAGGAACCACGCCCCGGCGCCGGCGCCCGCCGGGATGACGAGCGGCGGCGGGTGCCCCGCGCAGGCGTACCGCACCTCGCGCGAGGCGAGGTCCACCAGGCAGAGGGCGGCCGTCGTGCCCATCGCGTCCGGGACGCCCGCGGCGAAGCCGGCGAGGCGGTCGAGGAGCGGTCCGGGCTCGGGGTCCTCGTCGGCGAAGATGCCCAGGGCCCCTCGCATCTGGCCCATGACGGCGGCCGCGTGGGGGCCGCGGCCCACGACGTCCCCGACGCACAGCAGGACGCGGCCGCCGGGCAGCGGGATGGCGTCGTACCAGTCGCCCCCCACCCGGCCCGGCTCGGCGCTCGCGACGTAGCGGCGGGCCAGCGCCCCGCCCTCCATGGCCGGGAGCTCCAGCGGGAGGAGCGCCTCCTGGAGGGTCTCCGCCACCTGGCGCTGGCCCTCGTAGAGGAGGGCGTTGTCGAGGGCGAGGCCCGCGTGGCGGCCGATCTCGACCGCGAGGTCGCGGTGCGCCTCGGTGAAGCGGCGGCCCGACTCGCTGCAGATGAGCGCGAGCGTGCCCACGGCCCGGCCGCGGGCGGTCAGCGGGACGCCGATGTAGGACGCGGGCGCGAGCTCCCTGAGCCTGGAGACGAACTCCTCGTCCCGGGGAAGCTCCTCCCACCGCTCCTCCGTGACCTCGGAGATCAGGACGGCCTCGCCCGAGCGGATGATCTCGGCGGTGCCGCCGCGCAGGCCGAGCGACTGGTCGCCGGCGAAGGTCGCGCGCACGAGCTCGTTCTTGGCGGGGTCGGCGTGCCGGCAGGCGACCAGCGGGGGGTGGCCGTGCTCGTCGATGACCCGCACGGTGCACCAGTCCGCGAGGCGCGGCACCACCGCGCGCGCCAGCGCGTCGAACCGCTGGGCCAGCCCCACCGGGGCGTCCAGCGCGAGGCTCACGTCGGCCAGCAGGCGCGCGCGATCCTCCGCCTGCTCGGCCGCCTCGCGGGCGCGCTGCTCGGCGTGGTGGAGGCGAGCCCGCTCGAGCGCCGACGAGCACTGCGCGGCCAACGCGAGGGCGTGCTCGCGCTCCTCGGCGCTGAACCGGCGCTCGTCCTCCGAGAACCGGAACGCGACCGCGCCCGTCAGCGCGCCGTGCGCCGACAGGGGGAGGCCCACCGCGACGCTGCTCATGCCGCCGCGCCGCGCGGGGAAGCTCGCGGGCCAGTCGCCCTCGGACTCGAACCAGAATGGCTCGCCGGTGCGCAGGACGTCCACCAGCGGCAGCGGGGCGTCCAGCGGCAGGCGCTGCCCGGGGACGAGCACGTGGGTGGGATACCCGGTCGATGCCAGGACCCGCACGCCGTCGTCCTCGCGCAGCATCAGGACGCCGGCGATCGCGCCGAGCGCGGCCATGCCCTCCGAGACGATCAGGCGGGCGACCTCCTCCTCGTCGAGGGTCGCCGCGAGGGCCGCGGTCATCCGCTGGAGCCGCTCGATGCGGGTGCGCGCCGATGCCTCCGCCGCGTAGAAGCGCGCCCGCTCGAGCGCCTGCGCGCACTGGCGCGCGAGCGTCTCCGTCAGCTCGCGCTCGGTCGCGGGCACGTGGCGCTCGTCGGCGAAGACGACCAGGACGACCCCGAGCGTGCCGCGATGCCCGGCGAGCGGCATGATCCCCGCGGCGCTCGCGCGCCCGGCGAAGAGCTCGGCCCCGGCCGGGCACTCCCGGTGCCATGTCGCCCGGTCTCCGAACCACGCGGCCTGGCCCTCGCTCAGGACGCGCGTCAGCACGACCTGCGCCGCGAGCGGGACCCGGCGGAGCCGCTCCGCGATGCTCGGATCGATGCCCTCGACGGCCGCGAGCGTCAGCTCGCCGTCGCCCAGCAGGCAGACGGCGGCGCCGTCGCCCCCGAGCACCGAGGTCGTCTCGCGCAGGGCGATCGCGACCACCTCGTCCGGCGTCAGCGCCTCCGAGAGCTCGGCGGTCACCCGGGCGAACCGGGCCACGCGCCGCGCCCCGGCCTCGCCGGCCTGGAGCGCCGAGCGAAGGGCGACCTCGCTCGACGCCGCGACGGCGAGGTCGGCGAGCGCGGCCGCGTCCTGAGGCGTCCATTCCCGCCGCCGCCGGTCGCCGACGCACAGCGCGCCCAGGACGTGACCGTCGGCCGAGCGGATGGGATGCCCGGCCCATCCGACGATCCCGAGCGCCTCGATCGCGTCGGCCCCCCGGGTGCGGGCGTCCTCGCGCGCATCGGCCACGAGCAGCGGCTCCCCGGTCGCGACGACGTGCCGGCAGAGGGCCTCACCGACCGGCAGCTCGTCCCGCGGCGGGTCGCCGGGCGCGAGCCCGACGAAGCTCTTCCAGAACGCGCGCCGGTCGTCGACCAGCGTCACGAAGGCGAGCGGGGCGTCGAGCAAGCCCGCGGCGCGGGCCGCGAGGCGGTCGAACGGCTCCTCGGGGCCCGTGTCGAGCAGCTGCGTCGCCCGGACCGCCGCAACGCGCTCCGGGTCGCGGACCGAGTCCACGAATGGAGCCTAGCGGCTCAGGCGCCCCCGCCGGCGGTCCGCAGGCCGAGCTGCGGGGCGATCGGCTGAAGCGCGGCGATCACGTTGGCCACGTGGTCGTCGAGCTCGAGGCCGAGCAGCTCCGCGCCCGCGTAGACCTCGTCCCGGTGCACGCCCGCCGCGAACGACGGCTGCTTGAGCTTCTTGCGCACGGACTTCGGCGTCAGGCCGTCCAGCCCGGTGGGCCGGACGAGGCCGCAGGCGTGGACGAACCCGGACAGCTCGTCGCACGCGAACAGCGTGCGCTTGAGCGGAGTGTCGCGCGGCAGGCCCAGGTGCTCGGCGTGCGAGAGGACCGCCTCGACGAGCTCCTCCGGGTAGCCCTCCTCGCGCAGGATCGGCGCGCCGTCCTGGGGGTGCTCGTCGAGCGTCGGGTGGATCTCGTAGTCGAAGTCGTGCAGGAGGGCCGTGGCCGCCCAGAACTCCTCGTCCTCGCCGTCGCGGCGGGCGTAGAAGCGCACCGAGGCCTCCACGGCGAGCGCGTGGCGCCGCAGCGCCTCGCTCGCGGTGTACCGCGTCAGCGTCTCCCACGCCCTGTCGCGCATGCCCGCCATGCGACGGGACGATAGCGGCGCCCGGGCCGCCTACGACGCCACGGCCACCCCGTTGAACGAGCAGCGGTCCGCCGCCCCATCGGCGAAGGAGACGCCGTTGACGCTGATGGTGCGGGTCGGCGTGATGAAGAGGACGTTCGCGACCGCCCGGGCGTACTCGCCATCGGGCGCGGCCGGTCCGCCGAGCGGCACCGCCGGGCGCGCCGGGAGGTCGGAGCCGGAAGTTGTTGACGCCGGCCGGGGTCGGGTTGTCGGGGTCGACGCCGGTGTCCACGGTCAGCGCTCCCGACGAGCGTGGTCGGCTGCTCGAGCCCGGCGGTCGTCGCGACGCTCACCCCGCCCCCCGCGACCGCCTCGCAGCCGAGGGTGATGGTCATGCCGGCGACGTCCAGCACCTTCTGGGCCGGTGACGCCGACGGCGCCCGAGTAGGCCATCCGCGACGCCGCCGGCGGCCGGCCGGGCCGGCGGGCCCCGCCGGGCCCGCGGGTCCCGTGGCGGCCGGCTTCAGGGCGTCGAGCCGGGCGTTCGCGCCGTTGGCGCGCTTGCACGCCCTGCCTGCGCGATGCGCTGGTTGATGCGCAGCTGCTCCACGCTCAGCGCGAACGCCCGAGCCGCCCTGGGCGCTCGCGGGCGAGGCGGCCCGGTCGAGCCCGAGCGCCAGCAGCAGCCCGAGGGCCACGCCCACCGGCACCGCGATCCACCACCCCATGCGTCGTGCGCGTTCCATGGAGGCTCTCCTCTCATCCGAGCGCGTCCGTCCGCTGGGGGAGCGGCGGATCCGCGGTGTTTGGCGCGCGAGAGCGTAGACGCCGCCCGCGCGCGACGAGGAACACGCCGACGAGGATCAGCACCATCCCGCCGACGTCGCCGCGGAGATCGGCTCGTCGCGCAGGGCCCAGCCGTAGGCGAGCGCCACCGGGGGGATCGTGTACGCCACGACCGACGCCCGGCCGAACCCGATCTCGGCGATGAGGCGGAAGTAGACGACGAACGCCCACGCGGTCCCGGCCAGCGCGAGCACGACCACCGCGAGCACCGCGACCGCCCCCGGCGCCGCGTCCGGCGGCTGGGCGGCGGCGGCCGGGAGCGTCAGCACCGCGGCCGCGCCGACCGAGAACAGGGTGGTCACGACCGGCGGGAAGCCGGCGTACTCCCGCTTCAGGATGAACCCCGACACGGCGTAGCTCGCGGCCGCGCCGAGCATCGCCATCGCCCCGAGGAACTCGCCCGGCGTGCCGATCTGCTCCACGCCGACCAGCAGCCCGACGCCGACGAGGCCGACGATCAGCCCGCCCCACTGGAGCGGCGACATGATCTCGCTGCGGTCGAGGAACGGGGCCAGGATGGCGATGAAGATCGGCGCCGAGGCGATCAGCACCGCCGTCAGGCCCGACGGCACCGTCCGCTCGCCGAACGTGATCAGCATGAACGGCAGCGCGATCGCGAACAGCCCCAGCAGGAGCGCCGTCCGCGGCCGCCGGCGCGCGTCGGCGAGGAACGCGGCGGTCTCGCCGCCCCGGAGCCGGGCGATCGACGAGCAGCGCGAGCGCCGCGAGCGCCGTGCGCAGCGAAGACGACGAGCGACTCGGGGATCTCCTCGATCGCCTCGGCGATCAGGAGGTACGAGGCGCCCCACACGGCGGACAGGAGCGCGAGCATGAGGGCGTGCCGGGGTCTCATGCGCGGCGGCCCACGATAGGGGACCCCGCCTCCGCGGGCCCTTCGCCGCAGGCCGGGCGGGACCGGGCCCGGCCAGGCATGATCGTCGCGCAGGGAGGACTCGGGGATGCCACCGCGCGCACAACCGCTCGCACCCGCCCTCGAGCGGCTGGGCGCCCTCGTGAGCGTCGTGACGCATCCGCTCGGCCTCGGCGCGCTGACGGGAGCGCTCGCCCTCGCCCTCGCCGTCTGGGGGCCGCCAGGCACGGACCTGCCGGCGCACCTCTACGAGACCGTGGCCTGGCGCGAGCACGGCTTCCGGGTCTGGGACAACCTCTGGTACGGCGGCCGGTACGCGCAGGTCTCGTACTCGCCGCTCCTTCCTCCGCTGGCGGCGCTGCTGGGCCCGGCGGCGGTGGCGGCGGGGTCGGCGGCCGGGGCCTCGGCCGCCTTCGCGCACGTGCTGCGGGCCCGCTGGGGTCCGCGATCGGCCTGGGCCGCGGCCGCCTTCGCGCTCCTCGTGCCCATGGCGGTGCTGTCGGGGCAGCTTCCGTTCCTGCTCGGGCTCGCCCTGGCGCTGGGCGCGCTCGCGGCCCTCCAGGCGGGGCGCGTCGCGACCGCTCTCGCCCTGCTCCTGCTCACCGGCCTGGCGAGCCCGCTGGCGCTGGCGTTCGCCCTCGTCCCCCTGGCCGCAGCCGCGGTCACGACGCCGGGCTGGTGGCGGCAGCGGCGGCTCGTGGCGGCGGCCGCGGGGGTCTGCGCGATCGTCGCCATGGCGTGGCTTCACCAGCGCGCGTTCGCCCGCCCCGGCGCCCGCTACCCGGCCGGCGCCGGCGAGGCGGTCGTCATCGGGCTCGTGTGCGCCGCCGGGCTCGCGCTGGCGTGGCGCGTGGCGGGCCAGCGGCTCATGCTGGGCGTCTTCGCCGTCTACGCGGCTCTCGGCGCGGTGGCCCTCGCGGTGCCGTCCCCCCTCGGCGGCAACTGGGTGCGGCTGGCCGTCGTCATGGCCGCGCCGCTCCTGCTCATCCCGGCGGCCGCCCGGCGCTTCCGCCCGCGCGCCCTCGCGCTCCCGGTCCTCGCCCTCGCGCTCGCCTGGCAGCTGGCCTACGTCGTCTCCGTCGCGCGCGAGAGCGCCGCGAGCCGCTCGTCCGAGGAGGCCTCCTGGCGCCCGGTCCAGGAGTTCCTGGCGCGCCACGCCGACCCCGGCTACCGCGTCGAGGCCGTGGCCACGACGGGCAAGTGGGAGGCCTACCACCTGCCGCGCCACGGCGTGCCGATCGCCCGCGGCTGGTTCCGCCAGGACGACTGGCCGCAGAACGCGCCCCTCTACGACGATCCCCTCACCCCGGCCGCCTACCGCCGCTGGCTGCGCGACCTCGGCGTGCGCTACGTCGTCCTCCCGGACGACCACCGCGACGGCAGCGCCCGCGCGGAGGCGCTGATGGTCCACCGGCGGTCCGTGCTCCCGGAGGTCGCCCGTCTGCCGGGATGGACCGTCTACGAGCTGCCCGGCGCGACCCCCATCGCCACCCCCGCGAGCGGCATCCGCGTCACCGCGCTCGACGCGGAGACGGTGTCGCTGCGCGTCACCCGCGCCGGCACGTACCGGCTGCGCCTCACGTACACGCCCTACTGGCGGGTCGAGGGACGGGCGTGCGCCGAGCCGCGCGAGCCCTGGGGCACCACGCTGCACGCCGAGGCGCCGGGCATCGTGACCCTGCGAGTGGGCGTCGATCCCGGCCGGGTGCTCGACGCCATACTGGGCCGCTCGGGCGGCTGCCCGGCGACCGCGCGGGATCCGGTGGCGACCCGCTACCCCCAGAAGACCGCGTAGCCCGCCCGCTCGAGCTCCTCGGCCAGCTGCTGCTCCGCCGCCTCGGCCTCCTCGCGCGACCTCAGCGGCGCGACGTGTTCGGACAGATCCGGGCGCGGGCGCACGCCGTACCGGCGCACGACCCCTGCCGACAGGTAGCCGCCGGCCTTGTGTTGCGCGAAGCGCTTCGCGACCGGATGAGCCGTCTGCCCCACGTAGACGGGCCCCGCAGGCGCCTCCACATGCTCGCGGCGAGACGCCGCATCGGGTGAGAGCTCGACGACGTAGACGCGGTATTCAGGCATGGGGATCGCGGCCCGCCTCGCCCGTGCGGCATCCGCCGGCGGGCACCCCCTCGGGCACTTCGGCCGGGGCTGCGGGCACCCACTCGGCCGGGAAGGTGAGCGGCTCGCCCTCGCCCTCGCCCTCGCCTGCCGCCTCGATCTCCTCGTCCGGGTCCTCGTACCAGAACTTGTCCGATGCGTGATAGCGGACCTGGATCGGGGCGTTGGGGGTGAAGTCCCAGACGCCCCCGCCCCAGGCGAGCGAGTACGAGAACTTCAGGTAGCCCTCGCCCCAGGCCGCGGGCGCGATGTCCAGGATCTCCCTGTAGGGGCCCTTGGTGAAACGACCGCCGAGGTCGACGGTCATGCCGACCCGCATGCGATCGGCTCGGATGTAGCGCATCATGTCGATTCCCCCCTGTGCGTGGTCTCGGCCTGCCATGGCCTCGCGTACGCGTAATTGTGGAGCATCGGCGTCCGCGGCCGGCGCCGGCCCCGCCGCGTCGGAGACGCGATCGCCGTCGCGGCGGTTTGACCCTCAGCTCGACCCGCTGATGGCCCCGAACCCTGAAGCCCTTGGGAATGGCGGGACCCAGACTCGAACTGGGGACACCACGATTTTCAGACGTGGTGTCCCCCTGGCCTGAGGCCCCACGGACAAGCCGTTTCCGCCTCGCTTCCCTGACGCTCGCAACAACCTCGCAACGCACGACCGCCCCCTTGAGGCCTCGTGCAATTTTCGGACTACCCGGCCGGGACTACGCTGGCGTCCCCGAGGTCGGGGAGCGCGCGCGCGGGCTGGCTCGGGCAGGTGCGCGTCACCCCGCGCTTCCGGACGCCGCTCGAGCGCGAGCTGACCGCCTGAGGCGGTCGACCAGCTCGATTAGCCCGGCGACGGCGAACGCGATCCCGAGCGACACGAGCAGGGAGGTCAGCGTGCTGTCGAAGATGCGACCGCCGAAGTAGCCGATGGCCGTCTGGAACGACGCCCACAGCGCGGCGCCGAGGGCCTCGGCCGCGACGAAGCGTCGCAGCGGATAGTGGAGCGTGCCCGCGGAGAACATGACCACGTTGCGCCCGCCGGGGATGAACTGCGCCGCCACGATCAGCGCCGTGCCCCGCCGCTCGAGCAGCCCCCGCGCCCAGCGCACCCGCTCCGCCCGGTCGCCCTCGGAGGCGTAGCGGCGCACCAGGCGGGTGCCCGCCCAGCGCCCGATGCCGTACATCGCGAAGTCGCCGACGAACGCGCCGACGAAGGCCGCCGCGAGCACGAGCCACACCATCAGCTCGCCGTCGGCGGCCAGCACGGCCGCGGCGACGACGCCCGATTCCCCCGGGAACACCGGGATGATGGCGTCGCCCGCGACCAGCAGTGCCACCAGCCCGTACGTCAGCGGCGAGTCCGAGATGAGGTCGGTGAGGGTCTCCAGCACCGACGCTCACGGGCTAGAGCGGCCGGGGCCAACAGTGGCGGGTAGTTCGATCGGACCCCCTTTCGCGCCCAAGAAGGCCCGATCGAACCATTTACAGTGCCGCCCCCGCTGCCATACCCTCGATGATGGCTGCAACAACCCCGGGCAGCCCCTGGCTACCAAGGAGAGGGGCGTCGTGGTGGCGGCGTGGTTCGCCGCACATGGCTGCGGTGGATGTTTACGCTCACGCGGGAGCGGCCGGAAGTCAAGGCCGCTGAACACCGCTCGGCCGGGTCGCGCAGACCGTGCTTGCGGCGATGCTCAACGATGCGGGATCTCGGTCGCGGGATCTCGGTCGCGGGTTCTCGCTCTCGCAACCCTGCCAGCGACCGACTCGCGGCGTGCTCGATTTGCTCAAGCACGAGTTCACGGATCACAGCGATGCGGACAGGACCTGCCCGC
This sequence comes from Miltoncostaeaceae bacterium, assembly GCA_963835685.1. Classification (GTDB taxonomy): domain Bacteria; phylum Actinomycetota; class Thermoleophilia; order Miltoncostaeales; family Miltoncostaeaceae; genus DATAGF01. Next base: position 27,452 of record CAWIGI010000020.1, on the reverse strand, counting down.
CACCGGCCCGGACCGCAGCTCACCAAAAAACCGTCCCAACAAAGGAGGACCCAGATGGCTGCCGCAAAGTCAGCGGACGCCACAGCGATCCGTCCGTTCACGATCGAGTTCCCCGAGGCAGATCTCGATGACCTGCGTGCGCGCATCGCCGCCACGCGCTGGCCCGACGGGGAGTACGTCTCCGATTTTTCGCAGGGCGTGCAACTCACGTTCATTCAAGCGCTCGCGCGGTATTGGGCGACCGACTACAACTGGCGGCCGTGCGAGGCGCGACTGAACGCTCTCCCCCAGTTCATCACCGAGATCGATGGGTTGGACATCCACTTCATTCACGTCCGCTCGAAACATGACGATGCGATGCCGCTCATCGTCACCCACGGCTGGCCCGGCTCGCCGATCGAGCAGCTGAAGATCATTGATCCACTGACCAACCCCACGGCTCACGGCGCCAGCGCGTCGGACGCCTTCCACGTGGTGATCCCGTCGATGGCCGGCTACGGGTTTTCAGGCAAGCCCACGACGCCCGGTTGGGACCCCGCTCGCATGGCGCGGGCGTGGGTGGAGCTGATGAAGCGCCTCGGGTACAGCCGATTCGCGGCGCAAGGCGGCGATTGGGGTGCGTTCGTCACGAACGTGATGGCTGAACAGGCACCTCCGGAGTTAATCGGCATCCATTTGAACTTCTCCGGTGCCGCGCCCCCTGACGTTGCCCGGGCGCTCCAGTTTGGCGAACCGCCGCCGGCCGGTCTCTCGGCTGAGGAGCAGCGGGCATACGACCAGATGGCGTTCCTTTACCAGCACGTCCCTACGCAACTGATGATGGCCGCACACCCGCAAACCCTGTACGGGTTGGCGGACTCACCCGTCGCCCTTGCCGCCTGGCTGATCGACCACGACGTGGCCAGCTACGGGCACATCGCGAAACTCTTTGTTGACGGCAGTCCCTACGGCGACCTGACCCGGGACGACATTCTCGACAACATCACCCTCTTCTGGTTGACGAACACGGGGATGTCTTCGTCTCGGCTCTATGCGGAATACAAGGGCGCCTTCTTCAACGACTACAACATCTCCGTTCCGGCGGCCGTAAGCGTCTTCCCTGAAGAGGTCTACCAAGCTCCGCGGAGTTGGACCGAGCGCGCCTACCACAATCTCATCCATTTCAACGCCGTCGCCAAAGGCGGGCACTTTGCCGCCTGGGAACAGCCGCAGCTCTTCTCAGAAGAGGTACGCACTGGCTTGAGATCACTGCGCAAGTAGTGGAGCAGCGAAGGGGCGCAGGCGGCGGGCGATGCCCGCCGCCTGCGTAGCCCGGAGGTGGACATCCCGTCGGTACGGCGAGGTTCTCGTCCGGCCCGTGATGGACACCAGCCCGTCGCCAGCATCACCCGCCGCCAGGTGGAGGCGTGGCTCGCCACCATGGACGCCTCTGGCGCTCATCGCGCCCTCGCAGTCCTCCGCCTGATCCTGTCCGACGCCAAGCGGCACGGGCTCATCCCACTGAACCCCGCCCTCGGCCTGCGGCTCCCATCCCCCGAGGCTCGCAGCCGCGTCCTCACCGAAGACGAGCTGGTCGCCGTCCTCACGCACCCCCGGCAGACCCTCCGCATCGAGACGATGCTCCGCGCCGCCGCCGAGGGCGGCCTCCGACGCTCCGAGATCTGCGGCCTGAGGTGACAGGACCTCGACCTGTCCGACTCTCCCGGCGGCCTGATCCACATCCGCCACGGCTACCAAAACGGGCTCACCAAGGGGTGGCGCTCCCGCACCATCCACATCGGCCCGACGTTCGTCTCCCGCCTCCGGGCCTACCGCACGGCCCTCTCGATAGCCGGGCCTACCCCACATCCCCAAGCGCCCGTGTGGCCCGGCAGAGGCGGCAAGGAACTCGCCATCCACAGCGCCACCCAGGCCGCCACCCGCGCCTTCCACAGAGCGGGCCTCTCCGGGTTCACGCTCCACGACCGCCGCCGGACGTGCGGCTCGCTCATGCTCTCCCGGGGCGTCCCGCAGATCGTCGTGTCCCGCCACCTGGGGCACGCGACGCCCTTGGTGACGGCCCGGGTCTACAGCCATCTACTCCGAGACGACCAGTTGGCCGCGGTCCCGGCCGCCTTCGAGGACGCGTTCTCGCAACAAGCTCGCAACAACCGAGACGCCCAAACGACGGATACGGGCCGTACACGGGACGGCCCCAAACCCTGAAGCCCTTGGGAATGGCGGGACCCAGACTCGAACTGGGGACACCACGATTTTCAGTCGTGTGCTCTACCAACTGAGCTATCCCGCCGCGGACCCGAGGATACCGGTCGAGGAGCCCGTTCTCAGGCTGATCCGGCTGCCCCCTCGCGGGGGGCAGCGCACGCCGGGAGACGTCCGAGAGCGTCCGGGATGCGTCGAAAAAGTTGGATCCAACTTCTGTGAGCACCGACCGGACGGCGGGGAGGCAGGAGTGCCGGCCCGCCCTTCGTCCTCAGATCCGCTCTCAGGGAGCGCCGGCCCTCGTCGCGGGAACCCAATCAGCGGCCGCCGTCAGCGCCTGAGCACAGCGAAACCGTGTCCACGAAAGCGGGCACCTCCGTGCCGCAGTGCGGTTGGCCAATTGGCCGCGAGCGCCAGCCGGGGGCTCAGGGATCGATCGCTGAGGTCCGGGCGATCCGCTCGGCCAGCCCCGGCCAGGCGTCGATCGGGTCGGTGGAGCGCACGACGTGCATCCCGGCGGCCTCGTAGCGCGCGAAGGCGGCGTCCGCCTGGTCGGTGTAGTCAACGACGCCGGGGACGACGACCGGGGAGGTGCAGTCCTCGAGGAGGTAGGTCCGCTTCGCGAGCGTCCGGAGCTCGTCGTGCTCGAGGAGGTCGTCGATGGTCCAGGCCACGCAGTGGCTCTTCGCCTGACCAGCGATGACCACCGCGTCGAAGGAGCGGAGCCGCGCCACGAGCCCGGGGTCGTCTTCGGCGAGGGGATCGCCGTCGGGGCCCTCGGTGACCTCGGGGCCGATCACGGAGTAGTGCTCGGTGAGCGGGTTGTCGCCCTTCACGTGGAACTCGGGGCGGCTGTGGCGGGCGATGCCGTGGAAGAAGATCGCCTCCTCGACCGCGGAGACGAGCGCGTGGCCGATGCCGCCGAGCATGGCGTGGTAGGGCCAGACGGTGAGGTCGTACTTCCCGCCCTCGGCCAGGCGCCTCGTGTAGTCGGCCAGGTGGCGCCGCGCGTAGTCGGCGTCGATCCCGAGGGCCTCGGCCACGGCGTCGTTCACCCGCCAGCGGCCCGACGCGACGTCCTGGGCGGAGACGAGCGTGTAGGGCTCGGGGTGCCGGCCGTGCTCGTCGACCAGCCAGATCCCGTGGAACACCTGCATCGCGTGGTGGGTGTCGAGGCTCGGGACGATCCGCGTGATCGAGCCGAGGTTGCGGTAGACCCACTCGCACAGGCGGCGGCTGTCGTCAACCGCGCCCGAGCCGGAGCGGCCGGCCACGAAGAGCTCGAAGCCGGGGATGCAGAACGTGTTCTGGACGTCGACGGCGAGCAGGCAGAGCCGGAAGACGTCCCCGGCGGCCGGCCCGACGCCGTGCGCCTCGGCCCATGCCGGCGCCTCGCGGGCGCGGTCCTCGTACGGAACCCGCCACACCTCGCCGACGCGGCTGGGGTCGAAGTGGCCGGGGATGGGGAGCTCGGGCATGCGTGGGCGAGTCTGGCAAACGCGGCCGTCGGCAGCCCGGCTCAGGACGCGGGCCTGCCCCGCGCCGGAGCTCGGACGGCCTCCACCGCCTCTCGCTGGCTGAGCCGGGAGCCGGCGCCGAACCTCTCGTCGAACCGATCCGACCCGAGCGCCTCGCGGATCTGCTCCGCCAGCTCAGCCTGCGGCCGCCGCAGCATCGGCCAGGCCCGCAGGCCGACCCGCCCACGGAGGCCCTCCGCCGCGCCGAGCGCCAACGCCGCCCTCTCCGGCTCGCCCTCGACGAGGAACCACCGGGCGAACGCGACCAGGCAGAGGGTCACGCTGGCGGTGCTGCGGGCGGCCACGCTCAAGCGCAGGGCGTCGTCGAGGAGCGTCCGCGCCTCCCCCAGGCGCCCGCGCCTGGTCGCGACAACGCCGAGGATCGTCCGGGTCCAGGAGGCCAGCCAGGTGTGGTCGAACCGCCCCGCCAGCTCGCGCGCCTCGATCAGATGGGGCAGGGCGTCGTCCTCGCGGCCGGCGAACATCTCGAGGGAGCCGAGCGAGCCAAGGGTCATGGCGGTCCAGAAGGGCTCCTCCTGGCCGCGCAGCGAATCCAGCGCGGCCGACGCGCTTCGGATGGCGCCGTCGAAGTCGCCCGCGATCGGGGAGGTCCACGCCGCGGCGAGCTGTGACACCGCGTGCAGGAAGGGGTCCTGGACCTGCTGCAGCAGGGGCTCGAGGCGCTCGCGGGCCGCCAGAGCCGCCTCGTCGTCGCCCACGTCGAGCGCGACCACGAGCGCCGTCCACTCCAGCTCCGCGCGAGCCCGGGGGCTCAGAGAAACGGTGGCGGGCCGGAGCCGGTCGACCCAGGCGCGGCTCTCGTCCATGTGGTCCCCGAGGAACCAGAAGGGCCAGAGGACGCGGAAGACGTGGGGCAGCGGCCCGGTGTCGTGGGCCAGGTACCAGCGCACCGCGGCGCCGAGATTGCCCGCCTCGGCCTGCAGGCGCTCGAACCACGCGCCCTGGCCCAGTCCCCTCAGGGGACGGTCTGCCTGCTCGGCCAGCGCCCGGTAGTGATCGGCGTGGCGGCGCTCGATCTCGGCGAGGTCGGGCCGGGCGCGCAGGCGCTCGGCGACGAACTCGCGGACGGTCTCCAGCATCCGCGGCCGAGGGCCGCGCTCGGTGTCGTCGAGACGGAGGAGGCTGTGGCGCGCCAGCTCCTCGGTCATGTCGAGCGCCCGGTCCTCGTCGAGCCCCGCGACATCGGCGGCGGCCTCGACGGTCCAGCCGTTGACGAACACCGCGACCGTCTCCAGCAGCGACCGCTCGGCGACGTCGAGGAGGCCGACGCTCCACTCGACCGTCGCCCGCAAGGTCTGCTGGCGCGCGGGCATGTCAACCGTGCCCGACCCCAGGGCGTCGAGCGACCTCGCCAGCCGCTGCAGCAGGGCGTCGGGGTCGAGCAGCCGGGTCCGCGCCGCTGCCAGCTCGATGGCCAGCGGCAGCCCCTCCAGGCGCCGGCAGATCTCGACCACCGCCGCAGAGTTGCCCTCCGTGAGGGTGAGATCCGGGCGCACAGCGCGGGCCCGGTCGAGGAAGAGGGCGACTCCGGGCGACGCGGCCAGCTCGTCGACCGGCACGCCCGCCGGATCGGATGGCAGCGGGAGCGGCGGCACCGGATACTCACGCTCGGCCCGCAGCCGCAGCGGCGTGAGGCTCGTGGCCACGATCGCGAGACCGGGGCAGCGGGACAGGAGCTCGTCGAGGTCGCGAGCGACGTCCAGCACCTGCTCCAGGTTGTCGAGGATCAGCAGCCACCGGCCGTCGCCGAGCTGCTCGACCAGGGCCTCCTGCGGCGAGTCCATGCCCCCCAGCTCGGCCCCCAGCGCCCGCCCGATCGCCATCGGTACGAGCTCGGGTTCGGTCACCCCCTCCAGCGGCACGAACAGGGTGCCCGAGTCGAAGCGCTCGCTCAGCCGGTCGCCCACCGCCACCGCGAGCCGGGTCTTGCCGACCCCGCTCGGCCCTGTCAGCGTGACCAGACGTCCCCCCGGCCGCCCGAGCAGCCCGGCGAGCTCCTCGATCGCCCGCTCGCGCCCGACCAGCGACGTGGTGCTCACCGGCAGGGCGCGGGGGGGCCGCGGGCGCGGCGGGGACTCCGCGGCGCCCTCACCCCGGGCGGCCGCGAAGCGCTCGCTGAGCAGCGTCGCGAGATCGTCGCGCACCAGCCGGCCCAGCTCGCGAGCGGTGCTGAAGTACCGGTACGAGTCGGCGGCCTCCGCCCTGACCCGCCCGAGCATCTCGGTCAGGCGGGGCTCGCGGTCCGGCGCCGGCCGCTTGATGTACAGCAGGCGCGGCAGGCCTCGCGACAGCTCGAGCTCCTCCTCCAGCCCGGAGACCTCCATGCCGGGGCCGACCCGCCCGTAGCCCTGCCAGTACAGCCCGATGAAGACGTCGCTCTGGGCCAGGTAGGCCCGGTACAGCTCTCGCGGAGGGTGCGGGCGGGCCCCTTGCTCGAACAGCACCGGCGTGAGGCGCAGCGCCGAGACGGCCCGGGAGACGGCGCGCCGCTCGTCGGCCAGCTCGCCGATCGTGGAACTCACGAACACGCGCAGACGCCGGTCAGGCGTCCGGATGACCGCCATGCCGCCTCCGGCGAAACTCCACGGATCGCTCCTCGCGACGGGACCGCCGGTGGTCTATCAGGACGGGCCCCGTTGCGGAGGCGGCAACGCCGCGCGCGCGGTCGACTCCGCGCAGTCAAGGCGCCTTCGATTGACGGCCAAGGAACACTGCTCTCGCCTGACTCCCGGGAAGCCCATAGCCAAGCGGTAAGCGACTGATCTAGGGGGAGGGGGAGCACACTCTTTTCGGTCGTGTGCTCTACCAGTTGAGCTATCCCGCCGCCGCGTCCTCTCCCGAGGGCGGGCCTGCGAACGGTGGGCGCCGCCTCCGGTCGATTCAAGGCTCGCGTCGTCTGCCACTATCATCGCGGCGATGGCGAGCCGCGGCCACGTCCTCATCGTTGACGACGAGCGCGCGATCCGGCGCCTGCTCCGCATGTACCTGACCGACGCCGGCTTCACGGTGGCCGAGGCGGCGGACGGGCCGGCCGCGGTCGAGCAGGTGCGCCGGGGCGGCATCGACCTCGTCCTGCTCGACCTGATGCTCCCCGAGATGGACGGCTTCACGGTCGTGCGGCGGCTGCGGGAGACCGCGCAGGTCCCGGTGATCATGCTCACCGCGCGGACCGACGAGATGAACCGGGTGACGGGCCTCGAGCTTGGCGCCGACGACTACGTCGTCAAGCCGTTCTCGCCGGTCGAGGTCGTCGCGCGCGTGAAGGCGGTCATGCGCCGGGTTCACGCGCCGCCCGACCCCCACCGCACCCTGCGGGCGGGGCCGGCGGAGCTGGAGCCCTCCAGCCGGCGGGTCACCCTCGGCGGCCGCGAGGTCGAGCTGACCCGGCTGGAGTTCGACCTGCTGGCGGAGCTCGCGGCCCACCCGCGGGTCGTCTACACGCGCGATCGCCTGCTGGAGAAGGTCTGGGGCTACCAGTCCGCGGTGGGCGGGAAGACCGTGGACGTCCACGTCGCCAACCTGCGCCGCAAGCTCGGCGAGGACATCGGCATCGTCGCGGTGCGGGGGGTGGGCTACAAGCTGGAGCCGGACGCGTGAAGGCCCTGCTGCAGCGGCTGCGGCCCCGCACCATCCGCGCGCGGGCCGCCATCGCCATCGCGATCGCGCTCGCCGTCGTCGCGGTGATCGTCATCGGGTTCAGCTCCATCGTCGAGGGCCGCGCCCGCGCCGAGGTCGAGGCCGCGCTGCAGGAGCAGGCCGACGCCATCGCCGCGGCGATCGACCGCGGGGGCATCTCCAGCGCGGCCGGCGAGGCCCGCAACGCGGAGCGATTCGTCGGGGACGCGCGTCTGGTGGTGCTGGTCCAGGGCGAGGTCGTCCACTGGAACGATCCGGTGGCGGACCTCCAGGCCCGGGCAACCGCGCGCAGCGGCGACGTCGAGGTCATCCTGGAGCGGCCCGACCCCAGCGCCGCCGTCTCGGACTGGGTGATCTCGTCGCTCGTCATCGGCGGGATCGCGATCGCGGGCGCGCTCGTGTGGGCGCTCTCGAGCGGCCTCGCCTCCCGCCTGCGGCGCTCGGTCAGCGAGCTGGCCGACAGCGCCGAGGCCGTCACCCGGGGCCGCTTCGACGTGCGCGTGCACGAGACCGACGACGAGCTCGGCCGCCTGGGCCAGTCCTTCAACCGCATGACCGAGCGGCTCGAGGCCGCCGACGCGCGCCAGCGCGAGTTCCTCGCCGACGTCTCGCACGAGCTGCGCACGCCGGTCACGGCGATCGAGGGCTTCGCGACGGCCCTGAGCGACGGGACCGCCTCGACGCCCGAGGCGCGCGCCGAGTCGGCCGAGTTCATCCGCGCCGAGTCGGCCCGGCTGCGCGAGCTCGTCCGCCAGCTCCAGCAGCTGACCTGGCTCGACCTCGAGCCCAAGGTGCGCGCCGAGCCGGTCGACCTCGCGGCCGCGGCGCGCGAGTGCGTGGCGCGCCTGAGCATCGACGCCCACATCAGGGGCGTCGAGCTGACCGGCCCCGACGGCGCCCTTCCCGTCACCGGCGACCCCGACCACATCGACACCATCCTGGTCAACCTCGTGACGAACGCGTTGCGGGCCACGCCGGCCGGCGGCTCGGTGCGCCTGCTGCCCCGGTCCGAACCCGGCGAGGTCGGCATCGCCGTCGCCGACACCGGTCACGGGATCGCGCCCGAGCACCTGCCCTACATCTTCGACCGCCTGTACCGCGCCGACGCCTCGCGCGACCGCGAGGCGGGTGGCTCGGGCCTCGGCCTGGCCATCGTCCAGCGCCTGGCGTCGCTCCTCGGCGGCCGGGTGACGGCCGAGAGCGAGGTCGGGGTGGGCTCGACCTTCACGCTCTGGCTCCCGGCGCGCGCCGTCCCCTCTCCGCGCCGCGCCAGGGTAGGCTCGGGACCGGCGTAGACCCCAGGGAAGGGGATCCCGGTGGCCCAGCGGCGCTACATCCTGCCCGAGGACGCGATCCCGCGCCGGTGGTACAACGTCGCGGCCGATCTCCCCTCGCTGCCGCCCCCGCCGCTTCACCCCGGCACCGGCGGGCCCGTGGGCCCGGACGACCTGGCCCCGCTGTTCCCGATGGCCCTGATCCTGCAGGAGGTGAGCGGCGAGCGCTGGGTGCCGATCCCGGACCCCGTCCGCGAGGTCTACTCGATGTGGCGGCCGACGCCGCTCCACCGCGCCCTCGGCCTGGAGCGGGCGCTCGGGACGACCTGCCGCATCTTCTACAAGTACGAGGGCGTCAGCCCGGCGGGCAGCCACAAGCCCAACACCTCGGTGCCGCAGGCCTACTACAACCGCGAGGAGGGCGTCGCGCGGCTGGCGACCGAGACCGGCGCCGGCCAGTGGGGCTCGGCGCTGGCGTTCGCCTGCGAGCTCTTCGGCCTGGAGTGCAAGGTCTACATGGTGCGCGCCTCCTACGATCAGAAGCCCTATCGTCGCTCGATGATCCGCACCTGGGGCGGCGAGGTCGTGCCGAGCCCGTCGCCGGACACGAACGCGGGCCGCGCGATCCTCGAGACCGACCCCCAGAGCACGGGCAGCCTGGGCATCGCGATCAGCGAGGCCGTCGAGGACGCGGCGACCCGCGACGACACGCGCTACGCCCTCGGGAGCGTGCTGAACCACGTGCTGCTGCACCAGACCGTCGTGGGCCAGGAGGCGCGCGAGCAGCTCGCCGAGGCGGGCGCCGAGCCCGACGTCATCGTGGGCTGCGTCGGCGGCGGGTCGAACTTCGCCGGCCTGGTGTTCCCGTTCATCCCCGACGTCGCCGCCGGCAGGCAGATCCGGATCGTCGCCGCCGAGCCCGCCGCGTGCCCCACGCTCACGCGGGGCCACTACGGCTACGACTTCGGCGACACGGCCAAGACGGCGCCGCTGCTGGCCATGCACACGCTGGGCCACGGGTTCGTGCCGGCCGCGATCCACTCGGGGGGCCTGCGCTATCACGGCATGGCGCCGCTCATCTCGCACATGGTCGAGACGGGGATCATGGAGGCGCGGGCCTACCACCAGAGCGAGTGCTTCGCGGAGGCGGTCCGGTTCGCCCGCGCGGAGGGCATCATCCCCGCCCCCGAGCCCTCCCACGCGCTGCGCGCGGTGGCCGAGGAGGTCGAGCGGGCCCGGGAGGAGGGCGTGGAGCGCACGATCCTGTTCAACCTCTGCGGCCACGGCAACTTCGACATGGGCGCCTACGACGCGTTCCTGAACGGCGAGATGACCGACTACGAGCTGCCCCAGGAGGAGCTCGACCAGGCCGCGGCCGAGCTGGAGGGCCTCCCCGCGCTCCCGGCCTGACGCCGGCCTCGACCTTCGGCGGTTGCGCCCGCGGCCGGGGGCGGGGCAGGATCGCCGGGTGAGACGCCGCCGCCTCGCCGCCCTCGGCATCGTCGCCGCCTCGGCGGCGGCGGCCGCCGGCGTCGCGCTGGGCGCGCCGGGCGACATCTCCCTGGTCTCGGTCTCCTCGAGCGAGGCACCGGGCAACCAGCCGGCCGAGGCCTCGGCGGTCTCGGCCGACGGGCGCTTCGTCGCGTTCACGTCTGCCGCGGACCTCGCCGGTACGCAGGTGAACGCCGTCGCGCAGCTCTACGTCCGCGACCGGGTTGCGGGAACCACCGTCCTCGCGTCGGCAAACGCGGCCGGCGCGCCAGCGGGTGCGGCGGTAGAGGCCCAGATGGTGGAGAACGTCTTGTTCTCGATCTCGGGGAACGGGCGCTACGCGGTCTTCTCGACCGCCGCGAGCCTCACGGCGGCCGACGGGGACGCGACGCTGGACGTCTACCGCAAGGACCTCCAGACCGGTGCCGTGGCGCTGGTCTCGGTGAACTCGGCCGGCCAGAAGGCGAACGCCGCCATCGGCGGGGACCCCGACATCTCGTACGATGGTCGGCGCGTCGTCTTCACGTCGGGTGCGGCCACGAACCTCATCGCCCCGGACGCCAATGGAACCGCCTCCGACGTCCTCGTGCGTGACCTCGCCGCCTCGACCACGGTGCTCGCCGCCCAGAGCGCGGCGGGCGTCCAGGCCAATGGAACCACCGAGCGCCCTGCCATCAGCGCCGACGGCCGCATCGTCGCATTCGAGGCGGTGGCCGGCACCAACAACCTCCTCCCCGGCGACCCGCCAATGATGGACGTCAATGACATCGTCGTGCGCAATTTGGCTGCGGGCACGACAGCGGGCGCCAGCGACCCGACCGTCACGAGCCCCTCGAACTTCCCGGACATCTCCGGCGACGGCCGCTACGTGGTCTTCGAGACTGGTCAGGCGTACGACCCCGCCAACGATGTCGGAGCAAACGACGCCTACCGGCGCGACATGGTCACGGGGGCGATTACGCTCGCGTCGGCGCGGGACGGCGTGGCGACGGGCGGCAACCAAGGGGGAGCCCGGCCGGCGATCTCGGCCGACGGCGCGAGGGTCGCCTTCCGCTCCGCCTCGACCGATCTCTTCGGCACCGACGCCAACGCCGTTGCCGACGTCTACGTTCGCGATCTCGGCCCCCGCGTCACCCGGCGGGCGAGCGTGCAGGCCAACGGGACCACGGAGACCAACACCCCCGCCGATCGCGGAGTGATCGCTGGCAATGGCTCGATCGTGTCCTTTGTGAACGACGACCAGGGTGCAACCCCTGAGCTCATCGTCGCTGATACAAACAACCTCCCGGACGTCCTCGCGAAGGAGCTCACTCCGACCGACACCGCGCCGCCGGCGGTCGCGCTCTCGGGGGCGACGGGGACGGCGAGCGACCCTTCCGGAATCGGCGAGGTGACCGTGAACGGCGCGGCCGTGGCCGTGGGAGCCGGCGGGACCTTCCCCGTCTCCGTCGCGCCGGGGACCCAGACCGTCCGGGCGGTCGACGGGGCCGGCAACGCCGCCACCGCCACGAGGACCATCACCCCGGCGGTCGCCGGCCGCCCCGCCGCGCTGCGCCCGCGCATCCAGCGCCTGAAGGCGTCGCTGAAGGGGAAGGTGCTGACGGTGCGCTTCCGCCTGGCCGCCGACGCACGGGTCACCGTGACGCTGCTGCGCAGGACGGTGCGGCTGAAGCCGCGCCGCAGGGTCGTGCTCACGGCGCTCCGGCCGCAAGGCCTCGCGGTCGCTGAAGGCCGGGCAGCGCACGGTCGTCCTGACGCTCAAGAAGCGCCCGGCGGCCGGGCGCTACGTCGTGAGGGTGCGCGCCCGCGCTGGCGCGCTCGTCGTGACGACGACGAAGGCCATGACGGTCGCGCCGCCCAAGAGGCGCTAGTAGGGCGTGGGCCGCCCCGGCCCGGAGCCGCGCCCGCGGTCCTCCTCGCCGTGCGCGCGGCGCCGCGTGCGGCGCTGGCTGGCGGCGACCCCCCCCAGGATCACCAGCCCCATGAGCAGGTAGGGGATGCCGAAGAGGAAGCGGTTCTCGTCCAGCAGCGCGAGGAAGAGGATCCCGCCCACGGCGAAGATCAGCCCGATCGCGTACGAGAAGGCGACGCCGGTCGGGCTCATCCGGCCTCGGCGAAGTGGGCCTGCAGCTCGTCGATCACCCGGGGGACGAGCTCGTCCCAGTCGGCGGCGTCCTCCTTCGTGACGCTGACGAAGTTCGCCGTCATGAAGACGTTGGTCACGCCGTCGAGCGCGAAGATGCGGGCACCGAGCGGCGACTCGGCCGGGTCGGAGCCCGCCCTGTACGTCTGGGAGCGCCCCTCGGTGGTCGGCCGGTCGAGGGTGAACTTGACGGCGTTCGGGTTCGGCGTCGGCTCCGGCACCACCTCGGTCATCTGCGAGCTCCTCCGCTGGGCGGGTCATCCGGGCACCCGCAACGGTAGCGGTCCATAGGATGCCCGCGTGCCCGCCGACGCCGCCCGCGCCCGTCTCGCGACCCTGCTGCGCGAGCACGCGCTGGTGCGCGAGTCGGTCGTCCTCGCATCCGGCCGCCGGTCCTCCTACTACTTCGACGCGCGCCAGGTTCTGCTGGACCCCGAGGGCGCGGCCCTCTCCGGGGCCCTCGCCTGGGGTGCGCTCCGGGCCGCGTCGCCCGCGGCCGTCGGCGGCCTGACGCTGGGGGCCGACCCGCTGGTCTGCGCCGTGAGCGCGGCCGCCTGGGCCCAGGGGCGCCGCGTCACGGGGTTCTTCGTGCGCAAGGAGGCGAAGAAGCACGGCCTGCAGCAGTGGATCGAGGGACCCTTCATCGAGGAGGGCACGCCGGTCGCGATCGTCGACGACGTGCTCACCACCGGCGGCTCGCTGGTGACCGCCACCGAGGTGGCCCGCCAGGCCGGCGGCGTGGTCGTCGCGGCGCTGGTCGTGATCGACCGGGGCGAGGGCGGTCGCGACGCGGTCGAGCGCCGCGCTCGGGGACGCCCCGCTGCACGCCCTCTTCACGGCCCCCGAGCTTCTCGAGGCCGGGCGCTCCTCGTCGTGAGCCCCGCCGACGCGGCGCCGGACGACCGCCCGGTCGTCCTCCGGGTCTCAGGGCCCACGGCGAGCGTCTGGGCGGGCGGCGAGGAGGTGGAGGCCCTGGTCGCGCGGCGGCTGCCGGGGGGGCCGGCGGTGGCCGGTGACCGGGTCGAGCTGCGGAGGGACGGCGACCGGCTCACCGTCGTGGGCGTCGCCCCGCGCCGCAGCCTGCTCGCCCGGGGTCAGGGGACCGACGGCCGGCCCCGCCCGCTGGCGGCGAACGCCGACCTGCTGATCGTCGCGTCGGCGGCGGCCGAGCCGCCGTGGCGCCCGGCACTGATCGACCGCTACCTCGTCGTGGGCGAGGTCGGGTCGCTCGAGCCGGCCCTCCTGGTGACCAAGACGGACCTGCCGCACGACGAGCCGGGGCTCCGCGCCCTGCTCGATCGCTACGAGGCGGTGGGCTATCCGACGCTCGCCGGCTCGAGCCGCGACCCGGGCCTGGCCGCTCGGCTGCGCGCCCTGATCGGCGGCCGGACGGCGATCCTGGCGGGGCCGTCGGGGGTCGGGAAGTCGACGCTGACGCGGGAGCTCACCGGCGTGGAGCGCGCCGTGGGATCGGTCAGCCGCAAGGCGGGCACCGGCCGGCACACCACCACCGACCCGCGCCTGATCCCGCTGCCCGGGGGCGGCGCGGTCGTGGACATGGCTGGGGTGCGCACCTTCCACCTCCCGCGGCTGTCCCGGGAGCAACTCGAGGCGGGCTTCCCCGAGATCGCCGCCGCCGGGCGCGACTGCCGCTTCCGAGGTTGCGCCCACGACGGCGACGCGGGCTGCGCCGTGCCCGGCCGGGTGAGCCCGGAGCGCCTCGAGAGCTACCGCCGGATGCTCGACGACACGGGCTGATCGGGGATCGCCCACGAGGGCTCGGCGACCTTGACCTGCCCCGACGCGACCCCGTAAGTTCGTGCGGCACCGCACGAATCTTTCCCCGGCGAGATCCGACCCCTGTTGGAGGAGTACATGACCCGTCCGCGCCGTTTCCTGCCCCCCGTCGCCGGCGGCGAGAAGAAGACCGGCTGGGAGGCCCTGGAGAAGTGGGTCGGAGGCGGCGGCGGCGAGGCCGACGCGCCCGCGACGCCGGCGGCGGCCGAGGCGGCTGCCGACGCACCGGCCGGCGAGAAGAAGACCGGCTGGGAGGCCCTGGACAAGTGGGTCGGCGGCGGCGGCGAGGCGGCGCGCGGCGGCCGCGGCTGCGGCCGCCGACGCACCGGCCGGCGAGAAGAAGACCGGCTGGGAGGCCCTGGACAAGTGGGTCGGCGGCGGCGGCGAGGAGGCGGCGCCCGCGGCTGCGGCCGCCGGGGCGGCTGCGGCTGCCGACGCACCGGCCGGCGAGAAGAAGACCGGCTGGGAGGCCCTGGACAAGTGGGTCGGCGACGGCGGCGGCGAGGCGGCGACGGCCGCGCCCAGGCCAGCGCGGCCAACGGCGCGGCGGCGGAGCAGGCCGCCACGGCGGCGGCCTCCCCGGAGGGCGCCGCGCAGCCGTCGGGCGGCTTCAAGGGCTTCCTCAAGCGCCTCTTCGGCGGCAAGTAGACCCCACGACGGCCGAGTAGCCGAGCCCGCGCGTCGGCGTGGCGCGCGTCATCAACGAGCGGTCCGCCGGGGGCGTGCTGCTGGTCCCGGTCGGCTCGGCGCTGCTCGTCGCGCTGATCTCCCTCCGCGGCGGGCGAGGTCCTCGCGCTGCCCAAGGGCCACATCGAGGCGGGCGAGCAGCCCGAGCAGACCGCCGTGCGCGAGACGCGCGAGGAGACGGGGATCAGCGGGACGGTGATCGCGCCGCTCGAGGAGATCTCGTACATGTACTGGTCGCGGACGAGCCGCGCGCGCATCGCCAAGCGGGTGGCGTTCTACCTGCTCGCCTACCGCGCCGGGTCGCCCGCGCACCACGACGCGGAGGTGGAGGGCGTGAGGCTGGTGCCGGTGGCCGAGGCCCCCACCGCCCTCACCTATCCGGGCGAGCGGAGGGTGATGGAGGGCGCCCTCGCCACGCTCAGGGCGGGAGGTTACGGTGGGCCCGGCGCGAACGAGGAAGGGCCCTGAGAGCCCGACCGCGCCCCGCCCGCCTGCCCCGACCGGCCCGACCCCCCGAGGACGCCCGTGTTTGCGCTCAACTTCTACTCGCCGCTGTTCATCGACCAGCTCCGCAAGGGGCGCAAGACGGCGACGATCCGGCTCGGCGACAAGTCGCACAAGTACAAGCAGGGCCTGCTGGTCTGGGTCACCGTCGGTCACCGCCACGGGCCGCGCCAGCGCATCTTCACGGCCATCATCGACCAGGTTGACGTCAAGCCGGTGCGCGAGCTGACCCAGCGCGAGATCGAGCGCGACAACCCCGAATTCCGCCTCGTGGAGGACACGCTCCACTTCCTCTCGCACATCTACTCCCGCGAGGTGACGCTCGACGACACGGTCTCGGTGATCCACTTCAGCGAGATCATCGAGTACCCGTCGCTCAAGTGACCCGGAGCGGCGCGCCCGCCGCTTGAATCCCGCCGGGCGCGGTGGCAGTCTCTTGGCACTCTCATCCAACGAGTGCCAACGAGGGGGAAGTTCGTGAATCTGCAGCCCTTGGCCGACCGGGTGGTCGTCCGGTCCATCGAGGCTGAGCAGGTGACCGCCAGCGGCATCGTCCTCCCGGACACGGCGGCCGAGAAGCCACAGCGGGGGAAGGTCCTCGCCGTCGGCCCCGGCCGCTTCGAGGACGGCAAGCGCGTCGAGCCGCAGGTCGCGGAGGGCGACGAGGTCATCTACTCGAAGTACGGCGGTACGGAGGTGAAGGTGGACGGCGAGGATCTTCTGATCCTTCGCGAGTCCGACATCCTGGCGAAGGCGGTCTGACGGTGCCCAAGCTCATCAAGTTCGACGAGGACGCCCGCCGCGCCCTGGAGCGCGGGGTCAACACCCTGGCCGACGCGGTCAAGGTGACCCTCGGCCCCAAGGGGCGCTACGTGGTGCTCGACAAGAAGTTCGGCGCGCCCACCATCACCAACGACGGCGTCACCATCGCCCGCGAGATCGAGGTCGAGGACCCCTTCGAGAACCAGGGCGCCCAGCTGGTGCGGGAGGTGGCCACCGCCACCAACGACGTGGCCGGCGACGGCACCACCACCGCCACCCTGCTGGCCCAGGCGATCGTCCGCGAGGGCCTCAAGAACGTGGCCGCCGGGGCCAACCCGATGGGCCTCAAGCGCGGCATCGAGGCCGCCGTCGAGGTGGTGGTCGAGCGGATCGCCGCCGCCAGCTCCGAGGTGGCCGGCAAGGAGGACATCGCCCGGGTGGCCACCATCAGCAGCCGCGACCGGGCCATCGGCGACGTGATCGCCGACGCCATCGAGAAGGTCGGCAAGGACGGGGTGGTCAACGTCGAGGAGGGCCAGACCTTCGGCATGGACCTCGAGTTCACCGAGGGCATGCAGTTCGACCGCGGCTACATGAGCCCCTACATGGTCACCGACCAGGACCGCATGGAGGCGGTGCTGGAGGACCCCTTCATCCTCATCAACGGCGGCAAGATCAGCTCCGTGCAGGACCTCCTGCCCCTGCTGGAGCAGGTGATCGGCCAGGGCCGGCCGCTGCTGGTGATCGCCGAGGACGTCGAGGGCGAGGCCCTGGCGACCCTGATCGTCAACAAGCTGCGCGGCACCTTCACCGGCATCGCCGTCAAGGCGCCGGGCTTCGGCGACCGGCGCAAGCGCATGCTGGAGGACATCGCCATCCTCTCGCGGCGGCGAGGTGATCAGCGAGGAGATGGGCCTCAAGCTCCAGAACGCCCAGGTCTCCCAGCTGGGCCGGGCCCGCCGGGTGGTGGTCTCAAAGGACGCCACCACCATCATCGACGGCGCCGGCGCCTCCGAGGAGATCAAGGGCCGCATCAAGCAGATCAAGGCCGAGATCGAGACCACCGACTCGGACTTCGACCGCGAGAAGCTCCAGGAGCGCCTGGCCAAGCTGGCCGGCGGGGTGGCCGTGGTCAAGGTGGGCGCCGCCACCGAGACCGAGATGAAGGAGCGAAAGCACCGCGTCGAGGACGCCCTCCAGGCCACCCGGGCGGCCCTCGAGGAGGGGATCGTGCCCGGCGGCGGGGTGGTGCTGATCAACAGCATCCCGGCCCTCGAAGCGCTCAAGCTGGAGGGCGACGAGGCCACCGGGGCCGCGATCGTGCGCCGGGCCCTGGAGGAGCCCCTGCGCCAGCTGGCCGAGAACGCCGGCCTGGAAGGCTCGGTGGTGGTGGGCGAGGTCAAGGCAAAGAAGGTCGGCGTGGGCCTCGACGTCGAGAGCGGGCGAGTACGTCGACCTGGTCAAGGCCGGCATCATCGACCCGGCCATGGTCACCCGCTCGGCCCTCCAGAACGCCTCCTCGCATCGCCAAGAACATCATCACCACCGAGGCGGTGGTGGCCGACAAGCCCGAGGAGAACGCCGGCGCGGCCGGCATGGGCGGCATGGGCGGCATGGGGATGGACATGTAATTCGGCCGCGCCGAATTCCAGCAGTCACCGAGGGGGGCCCATCGAGGGCCCCCTTCGCCGTTCCGGGTAGTACGAGGTGCCGTCGCCTCGGCGCTCGTAGATCGGCGCCACCGGCCGTTCGAGCCGGCTGCTCGCGGGCATCGCGCGCCACATCCTTGAGCCGATGCCCACACGCCGGTCGGCGGCGGCGCTTCGTGGGGGGCGCTCAACCTCGGCGATCGACGGGAGGCGTCTCGCGCCGGCGGTCGACGCGCTGCCGATCCCGCCGGAGGGTGACCCCGGTCGCCGACATCGCGCTGTCGCGAGGACCGGGATCGGAGCATCCTCGATCTCCTCGCTCCGACCGCGCCTCGATGCCCGTGTCAGGCTCACGGCGCCGGGCTCGGCGCCGCTCTTCGACACGTAGATGCTGATGCCGATCGAGAACGGCGCCGATCTCGGACGGCTGCACGATCTCCTACCGGCCCAGCTGGAGCTGCACGACGGCCGTGTCGATGACCGATCTGACCGTTCGCACGCGATCGTCCCTCGGTCGCGATGAGTCCACCACCCGGCAGGCGCACCGTCACTCCGTGGGCGGCCGGCTCTGGAACGGGCCCGTCGTTGGTGCCGGTCATGATCGCACTGCGCGGCGACCGTGCCCTGCCGCACTCCGCCGCCGACGTCGAGCTCGAAGGCGAGGTCCGAGAAGGCGGTGAGAGGCCGCCCGCGTACCCCGCGGCTTCCGCCTCCGGCCCGAGGCTCGCGGGCATCGTTCGGGTCGGAGTAGGTCCCGTCCGGGGCGAGGGCGGCGTGCGATCGCCTCCGGGTCGCGACGGTTCCACGCGTCGATTACCGCGTGGCCAGCTCGAGAGCCTCCATCGGTCCACCCCCTTGTGGGCGCGCTCTGCGTCCTCGCGACCACTATGCCACTCGGCCCCCGGCGCGCGCGAGCGCATACGATCCCCCCGGTGAGCGCCCAGCCCCAGGTCCACCGCCGGGCGCTCGTGTTCTGGACCGCGACGACGCTGATCGCGGTCGACACGATCCTCTTCACGATGGTCGTGCCGGCGCTGCCGGAGTACCAGGACCGCTACGGCTTCTCCGACGCGGTCGCGTCGCTGATCTTCGCCGCCTTCCCGGTGGGCATGCTCGTCACGGCGCTGTGGGCGGCGGGGCTGGTGGACCGCTTCGGCCGCCGGCCCGTGATGATCCTCGCCGCCCTCACCCTGGCCGCCGCCACGCTGGCGTTCGCGCTGGCCAACGGCGTCGCGCTGATCACCCTGGCGCGGTTCGTGCAGGGGCTCGCGGCGGGGCTGGTCTGGACCGCGGCCCTGGCGGCGATCTCCGACGTCTACCCGCAGGAGGAGCTCGGCCTCCGCATGGGGCTCGCCGAGACGGCGGGCGGCGTGGTGGGCCTCGCGGGCCCGCCCTTCGCCGGGGCGCTGATCGCTGCGGTCGGCCTCGAGACGACCTTCTACATCGCGACGGCGCTCCCCGTGCTCGCGCTGGTCCCGACCCTGCTCGTGCCCGGAGACGCGCCGCGGTCCTGCCGCGGGCGCCCGGCTGATCCCCGACCTGCGCCGGCTCTGGCGGGTGCGCACCTCCAGGGTGGCCGGCGTGGCGCTGGCCACCGGCGCGGCTGTGCTGGCGCTGGTCGAGCCGCTCCTGCCGCTCGACCTCTCCGACCGGCTGGGGCTGTCGTCGCTGGGCGTGGGGATCGTCTTCGGGATCGGCTTGGCCGCCTACCTCCTGCTGGTGCCGATCGCCGGGCGCTGGTCGGACCGGCGCGGGCGCCGCGCGCCCGATCATCGTCGGCGGCGGCCTCATGGCGGTCGGGCTGCCGTTCATCGCCGTCGGCCCGGTCTGGTCCGTCACGATCGCCTTCTGCGTCGCCGGCGCGGGCATGGCGGCGATGATCGCCCCGACCGGGCCGCTGATGGTGGAGGCCGTGGACGAGGCGGGAATGGCGGGGCGCTACGGCCTGAGCGCGGCGGCGCTGACGGTGATCTTCGCCATCGGCTACGTCGCCGGGCCGCTCGTCGGCGCGGCCGCGAGCGCGGGCTTGCCCTTCCTGGCGACGACCCTGATCGCCTCGGCGGCGACCGTGGCGATCACCGTCTGGCTCGCCCGCGCCCTCCCCGGGACGAAGCGCCGCGCCCCGGCTTTGGCCACGGGGCCAAGGGGCAGGGAGCCGTCCCGCTGGTAGCGTCGCGCACTGAGGCGACGAGCTCGCTCGGCTCGGTCCGCTCGAGCGCGACGGCCGGGATCGTGCGGGTGGTCTTCTCCTCGTACTCCGCGAACTGGGGGAAGCGGTCGGCCATCGCCGCGTAGATGCGGTCCCGCTCGGCGCCCATGACCTCGCTCGCGGTCGCCTGATACGACTCGGTCCCGATCTCGACGTTGACGCCCGGGTGGGCCTTGAGGTTGTAGTACCAGTCGGGGTTCGTCGGGGCGCCGCCGTTCGAGGCGAACACGAAGCGCCGGTCCCCCTCCTCCAGGTACATCAGCGGGTTGACGCGCTCGGCCCCCGTCCGCGCCCCGGTGGTGTGGACGATCATCATCGGCTTGCCCTTGAAATAGCCGCCCGCGGCCTCGTCAACGACTCCGCCCTTGGCGCGGAACTCCTCGATCACCTGCCGGTTCATCTCGTCGAACTCGCTCATGCGCGGCACCTCGTGCGTCGTGTCTCGCCGTTGCGCGAGACTACGCCCCCGGCACACGCCGGGGCCGTCGCCACCCTCTGCCTACCGTGGCGACGGCCCCACGTCCTTCGGACCTCGGCTCCCGCCCCCCGCGGGGAGCGCGGGGCGCGAGCCGTGCTGACTTCGGTGGGGTCCTGGGCGGCCCCCACGGCCTCGTCAGCCGGTGGGACCGCCCGTGGTCGCCGCATCCAGAGGCGTCACCTCCCCGCGACCCATGCGCCCGTGCCGACGGACGCCGTCGGGTCGCTCGGTCGTCGCATCCACCCCGTGGCGCTGCGAGGGCCCACGCGCTCCTCGGAGTCGTCGGGGGTGGCGAGGCCCGGGTCGCGATTCCGCCGCCCGCCCCACTCCGCACGGGGCGCCAGACCACCGCGCAAGAGCGCGGAGGCTCCGGATGCCGGCCGCGCGCGGCCGGTGCTGGAGCCCGAGGGGTCAAGGACGCTCACCTGCTTGTGGCTGCGGTGCATGCGGTCCACGATCCGGTCCGACCTACGGACGGGACATAGGCCTCGGGGTCCGAGGCACCGGACCCGCTGGCTGCTCATCCCGTGGCCCGATGCTCGCACTCGGCCGCACCCCGGTCAAGGCGTGCCCGAGGCCCTGCTCACGACGGTCCCGGGGGCGTCAGTGCGACTCGATCACCCGGTCGATGATGCCGTAGCCGCGGGCCTCCTCGCTGCTCATGAAGAAGTCCCGCTCGGTGTCCGCGCCGACCTTCTCGAGCGACTGGCCGGTGTGCTTGGCGATGATCTCGTCGAGGCGCTTGCGCAGGTCGAGGGCCTCGCGCGCGTGGATCTCGATGTCGGTCGCCTGGCCGCTGAAGCCGCCCGTGAGCTGGTGGATGAGGATCTTCGCGTTCGGCAGCGCCATCCGCTTGCCGGGGGCCCCGCCCGAGAGCAGCAGGGCGCCCATGCTCATCGCGATGCCCACGCAGATCGTCTGCACGTCCGGCTTGATGAACTGCATCGTGTCGTAGATCGCCAAGCCGGCGTAGACGCTGCCCCCGGGCGAGTTGATGTAGAGCGAGATGTCCTTGTCGGGGTCCTCGCTCTCCAGGTGCAGCAGCTGGGCCACGATCAGGTTCGCGATCTGGTCGTCCACCGGCGTGCCGAGGAAGACGATCCGCTCGTTGAGCAGGCGCGAGTAGATGTCGAAGGCGCGCTCGCCGCGCGACGTCTGCTCGACGACCATGGGGATCAGCGGGCTCATCGCTCGCCAGCCTACGCCTCAAGGGCGGTGATCCGCCCGCGCGCGTCCACGCGCAGCCGGTGGACCCGGTCGTCCACGCTCGCGGCGGCGCGGTCGAGGACGCGGACCGTCAGCAGGACGTCGGGCGGGTCGAGGCGCGCCCGCCGAAACCCGGAGCGGCCGGGAGGGGTGGCGTCGCGGACGCCCTGCGGGTCGGCCGGCGCCCCGCCCACGCGCACCTCGGCGTCCGGCGCGAACAGCGCCGCGAAGGCCTCGGCCGAGGTGTTGAGCGCCCCGACGTAGGTCTTCCCGAACTGGCGGGCCTGGTCGTAGGTGGGCGTCAAGCCGCGCGGATCACCAGGATCACGTAGACCAGCACGGCGACGGCGCCCAGCGTGAGGGCGGCCGCGGCCAGCGGGCTCATCGCCCTGCGGGGCCGGGCGCCGCCCGCCGCGCCGCCGGCCCGCGGTTCGCGCCTGCGCAGGCGCTCGGCCACGACCACCGTGGCGATCGCAAGGCCGGTGGCGAGGGCGAGGCAGGCGACGACCCCCAGACCCGTGGCGGGCAGGGCGGCGAGCAGGACGATCCAGGTCGGCACGCCGATGGCGGCGCCGCGCACCACGCGCTGGGTGATCCGCTCGACCTGGTCGAAATCGTCCCCCGGCCCCTCAGAAGCCGTAGCGCTCCTCCTTCCACGGGTCGGCGCTGTTCGAGTAGCCGAGGCGCTCCCAGTAGCCGGGCCGATCGCCCTCGACGAGCTCGAGGCCGCGCAGCCACTTGGCGCTCTTCCAGAAGTAGAGGCTGGGCACCAGCAGCCTCAGCGGCCCGCCGTGGACCGGCCCGAGCTCGGCCCCGTCGAAGCGGTACGCCAGGAGGACGTCGTCGGCGCGGAGCCGCTCGAGCGGGACGTTCGCGGTGTAGTCCTCCTCGGAGTGGGCGACGGCGTGGGTCGCCTCGGGGCGGACCCCCAGCTCCTCCAGGAGCGGCCACACGGGCACGCCCTCCCACGCCGTGCCCAGCTTGCTCCAGGTCGTGACGCAGTGGATGTCCGTGGTCACGCTGCGCGTGGGGAGCGCCCGGAGCTCGTCAAAGCTCCAGCCCCGGGGCCGCTCGACGGCACCGAAGACGCGGAAGTCCCAGTCGGGCAGCGGCGACTGGTAGGGGACCGAGCCGGCGTGCAGCACGGGGAAGTCGCGCACGGCGTGCTGCCCCGGCGGCAGCCGCGCGCGCTCCTCGTCCGTGAGCCCCCTGTTGCGGAACAGCGCCACGCGCCCTCCCGGATCGGTCGTTTCCCGCACCGATAGTACGCTCGCGCGATGCTCGCTACCCCGTGGCCGCGCTGTTGTGCACCCTGCTGCTCGCCGGCTGCTCCACGGCCAAGCCGGCGTGGCAGGAGCTCCCCGGCGCCCGAGGCCCGCACCGAGGTGGTGGGCGCGGCCCTCTCCGGGAGGGTCGCCGTGGTCGGCGGGCTCACCGCCGACGGCCGGGCGTCCGCCCGCGTGGACCTCTACGACCCGCGGCGCGAGCGCTGGCTGCGGCTCCCCGACCTGCCCGAGGGCCTGCACCACGCGATGGCCGCCTCGCGGGCGGGGCGCCTGTACGTGGTGGGCGGCTACCGCCTCCGCGACGGCGAATGGGAGGCCAGCGACCGCGCGTGGGTGCTCTTCGACCGGCGCTGGCGGGCGCTGCCGCGGCTACCCCAGCCGCGCGCCGCGGGCGGCGCGGCGATCGTCCGCAACCGGATCTACGTCGTCGGCGGCACCACCTCGCGTGCGCCCGGAAGCCTCGCCGCGGGCTCGCTGCTGCTGGACCTGCGGACGCTCCGCTGGCAGGGCTTCGGCGGGCTCCCGCGGCCGCGCGAGCACCTCGGCGTGACCGCGCTCGGCGGCCGCGTGTACGCGATCGGCGGCCGCACCGCGGGGCTCGAGACGAACACCGCCGCGGCGGACGCATACGACCCGATCTCCCGGCGCTGGTCGCGGTTGCCGGATGCCCCCACCCGCCGCGGCGGCAACGGCGCGACGGTCGCCGGCCGGCTCGCCGTGGCCGTCGGCGGCGAGGGGCCGGACGGAGCCATCCGGCCCGTTGACGCCTAGACCCGGAGCGCGGGTCGTGGCGGAGCCTGCCTCGCAGCCCGAGGCCCCGGCACGGGCTGGCGGTCGTGGACATCGGGGCACGCTGTACCAGTTTCTCCGCGCCCGCAGGCCCGGGCTGACGGTCAGCGCGACGCTGCAGTCGCTGCGGGTGCCGCCCCCGTGATCAGACGCCCCCCAGCGAGTGGAAGGCCACCCCGGTCAGGAGCTTGGGGAAGAAGTAGGTGGACTTCGGGGCATCGTCTCGCCGGCCTCGGCCACCGCCGCGACCTCCGCCTTGGGGATCGGGCGCATCAGGAGCGCCGCCGCGGCCTCGCCCGAGGCGACGAGCCGGGCCGCCCGCGCGGCGTCCACCGTGTAGCCCAGGCGCCGTCGGCGGTCAGCGCGGCCTGGTCGGCGCCCAGATGGCGACCAGGATCTCCCGCTCGAGCACCGCGGCGTCCAGGCGCTCCCCCGGGCCCGCGTCGCCGTGCGCCTGGCCGGTGAGGAGCCGCATCCCGTCCGGCCGCACCAGGCCGAGGGCGGGCGCGTCCTCGGGCGCGTCGGTCAGGGCGGCGCGCAGGGCGTCGAGGCCGTTGACCGGCCGCGAGGCGAAGGCCGACTCCGCGCCCTCGGGCCACCGGGTCAGCACGCGGTGGGTCGGCAGCACGACGAGGCCCGGGTCCTCGAGGGCCGTCAGGCCCATGAGCACCCGATCGTAGGGGGCGTCCGACCCGTTCCCCCCGCCTGCGCGCGGCGCTCGTCGCGATAGGCGAGGGCCGTCTCGTAGCGGTGGTGCCCGTCGGCGATGAGGATCCAGCCATCGCGCATCGCCGCCGCGACGGCGGCGTGCGCGCCCGGTCGGCCACCGCCAGACGCGGTGCACCGTCCCGTCGCGGTCGGCGAGCTCGGCGTCGGAAGGGCCCTGGAGGCCGAGCGCCGCCCATGCGGCCTGGCCGGGGTCGCGGTAGAGGCCGAAGACCGGCGAGAGGTTGGTCCGGACCGCGCGCGTCAGGCGCAGCCGATCCTCCACCGGCCCCGCGTGCGTGCGCTCGTGCGGCCGCACGACGCGGCGCTCGTACGGCTCGAGCCTCACGGCGCCCAGGATCGTCCGCCGCTCGCGCGGGACGCCGTCCCCCAGCGTGAAGCTCTGGGTCCAGGCGATGAGGACCGGCTCGGGTGACGCGTCGATGACGCCGGTCGCCCGCCACGTGGCGATGAGCCCGCCGACCTCCTCGTAGGGGAGCTCAGGAAGGATCAGCCGGACCGCGTTGTAGGGGCTCGCCGCCAGGTACAGGCGGCGCTCGTCGGGGAGATGACGTCGTACGGCGGCGCGACCAGGTCGCCGAGGGGGCCGGCCGCCGCGGTGTAGCGCAGGGCTCGGAAGGGGCGGACATCGGCCATATTCCAAGCGTACAGCGGGGCTCTTAGCGGGCCCGGGGGGAGGCGGGGCTCGGGGGGGGCTGGACGCGGGACAGGACCCCCTCGGGGTTTGGCTTCGGCGGTGTTGATCTTCCGAGGCGGCCAGCCCCGCCGCAGGCGGTGCCGCCGGTTGCCGGAGGCCCCGGCCAGGGGCCCGGAGGCCTCTCGCCGGGCCCGCAAGAGGGCCGGCGTACGCTTGGGGCCCGGCGCAGGCTGTCGCCGGGGACGTCCGGGGCCGCGGCTACCCTAGTCGGTCCGATGTTGGACGGTCTCACCCCCGAGCAGCGCGCCGCGGTCACCCACCCCGGCGGCCCCGCCCTGGTCCTCGCCGGGGCCGGGGCCGGCAAGACGCGCGTCCTCTGCCACCGCCTCGCGTGGCTCGTCGAGGGCGGGGCGTCGCCGGCCGAGATCGTCGCGCTGACCTTCACGCGCGAGGCCGCCGTCGAGCTCCGCGCCCGTGCGGAGGAGCTGATCGGCCGCTCGCACGAGACGCTCGGGGTCACGACGTTCCACGCGTACGCCCTCGAGCTGGCGCGCGTGCACGGCGGCGAGCGCGGGCTGCTGCCGGCGACGTCGGTGGCGCGGACCGAGGACCGGATGCTGATGCTGCTCGAGCGGCTCGACGAGCTCGACCTCCGGGAGCACGACCTGCGCGGCGACCGCGGCCGGCTGGTCGCCGACCTGGTTGACCGCATCGACACGTGCCGCGACCAGCTCGTGGACGCGGCCCGCTACCGCGCCTGGGCCGAGGAGCGCCTGGCGGGCGCCGGGTCGGGCGCGGCGGCCCACAGGGCGCGGCGCCAGGTCGAGATCGCGCGGGTGTTCGAGGCGCACGAGCGCTGGCTGGCCGAGGACGGCCGCGAGGACTTCGGCCTCTCGATCGTTCGGTGCTCGCGCTCCTGCGCGCGCACCCCGACCGGCTGGAGGCCGTCCGCGCGGAGGCCCGGCACGTCCTGGTCAACGACTTCCAGGACACCAACCACGCCCAAGCCGAGCTCCTCTACCTCGTGGCGGGAGGCGCCGACAGCCTGATGGTCGTCGGCGACGACGACCAGGGCATCTACCGCTTCCGGGGTGCGTCGGCCAAGAACGTGGCCGACTTCCGCCGCCGCTTCCCCGAGGCGGCCGAGCTGCGGCTCGAGGTCAACCACCGCTCGACCCAGGCGATCCTCGACGCCGCCGCCGCGGTCGTCGCGCCGATCCCCGACCGGGCGGCCAAGCGCATCGCGGCCCGCCCCGAGGCCGCCGGGCCCCCGCCGCGCTTCTGGCGCGCTCCCGACCCGGACGGCCAGGCGCGGGCGGTCGTCCAGGAGATCGTCCGCCTAGCGGACGCGGGCACGCCGCTCGAGGAGCAGGCCGTCCTCATGCGGCCGGTCCGCCTCGAGGCCCGCCCGGTGACCGACGCCCTCGAGCGCGCGGGCGTGCGCACCAGGTGCGGGGCCGCTTCGGCCTCTTCGAGCGCCGCGATGTGCGCTCGGCCGTCGCGTGGCTCGCGCCGCCGCCGACCCGGCCGACGCCCAGGCCCACCTGCGCGTCGCCGCCGACCGGCGCCTCGACGTGCCCTGGACCGAGGCCGCCGACGCGGTGTCGGCCGCCGCCGCGGCCGGCCGGCCGGTGGCGGGGCCGCTCGTCGGGGTCGCGCCCGCCCTCGCCCCGCTTCTCGAGGAGGCGGGCCGCGCCGCGGCCGACCTGCCGCCCGCCGACGCCCTCCGGGCAGAAATCGACGGGTGCGGCCTGCGGGCGGCCGCGCTCGCGGCCGGCGGCGCCGAGGGCGCCGGCCGGCTGGCTGCCCTCGCGTCCGCTCGAGCGCCTCGCGCGCGAGATCGCCGCGGCGGAGCCGGCGCTCGACGTCCGCGGCCTGGCGACCCGGCTGGCAGGGCTCGCCGAGATCGGCTTCCGCGGCGACGGCGCGTCGCCGCCGGAGCGCACCGGCGTGCAGGTGATGACGATCCACCAGGCCAAGGGCCTGGAGTTCGACGCCGTCTTCGTGATCGGGCTGACGCGGGCGGGCTTCCCGGGCGCCGACCGTGGCCGCGCCGACATCCCGGACGCCCTGCTGCCGGAGGTGCTCCCCCGGGGCCGCGACGCCCACGTGGCCGAGGCCCGGCGGCTCGCCTACGTCGCGATGACGCGGGCCCGCAGCCACCTCGTGGTGGCCACCGTCGCGGCCGGGTCCGGCGGCGTGGCGCAGGCCCCCTCGCCCTTCTTCGAGGAGGGCGCGCGAGGCGGCCGGCGCCTCGATCGAGGAGGTCGGCGAGGCGCCCGAGCGCGGGCTGCTGGCCGCCGTCGCGGCGCGCCACGCCGCCTTCGAGGAGGCCTCCACCCGCGCGGCCGCGGCGGTCGCGGAGGGGGCTGGCGACGCGGGCGAGCGGCTGGCCGCCGCTGAGCGCGCGGCGCGCGACCTCGTGGAGGCGCGGGCCG
>CAWIGI010000019.1:0-130555 GCA_963835685.1 Miltoncostaeaceae bacterium | reverse complement strand
GAGAGCTGCTGGAGCGCCATCCGAGGCACCGCACCACTCACGCGACGCTGCTCGCGACGATCCTCGACATGCTCGCGGGACGCTCGCCGCCGCCCGGTGGCGAGACGGCGCTGCTGCGGGAGGAGCTCAGCGAGGCGGAGCTGCGGGTGGTGAGATACCTGCCGAGCAACCTCACGGCACCCGAGATCGCCGCCGAGCTGTGCGTCTCCGCCAACACCGTGCGGACGCACCTGCGCCACATCTACGCCAAGCTCGACGCCCACAGCCGGGGAGAGGCGGTCGCGCGCGCACGGGACCTCGGGCTGCTCGCACCGGTGCCCGCCCGGACCCGATGAACCCGGCGGCTACCCCGCCCGATGCAGCCCACGGAAGGCGAACGCGCGCGTGATGTCGCCGATGCCCTCCATCAGCGCCCAGACCCCGGCGAAGACCAGCAGGACGTAGGCCTTCTCGATGAAGAACTGGCCGGCCGTCCAGAAGGCCAGGACGTTCATCAGGATGCCCGCGATGAGCCCGAGCCACCAGAGCGGGTTGAAGGACCGCTCCAGAACGCCCGCACCATCCACCACAGGCCGACGAGCAGGAATAGGAAGCTCAGCATGTCTGCCAGCCCCGCGAAGGTGTCCTCGGGGTTGGCCAGGCTGACGATTCCGGCGATCACGAGCAGCCCGCCGAACGTGACCCACACCCACCTGAGCGGCACGGGCACGGTCGCGAGCGCGAGGTTCTGGAAGCCGGCGAACAGGAACATGAACCCGACGATGACCCCGACCGTCCGGACCGAGGTCTCGTCGAACTGGAGGATCGTGATCGCGACGATGATCCAGCAGATCCCCGCGACGAGTGAGAGCCACCAGTAGCCGGTGATCTCGCGCGCCAACTCGCGCAGGCCCGACTCCTTCGGTGGCGTTCCGAGATCTCCTCGTGCGGCGTGTTCAGTCATGGGGTCCTCCTCGGACGGACGGCGGCGGCGAAGAGCGACCGGTACGCGTCAGGTGCACCGATCAGTCTCGTGCCGGGCTTGGTGAGCGCTCATCACATGTTCTGGTTGATCCGGCGGGCCGTGAGGCATCGGCCTCGCGGCGCCTCATGCCGACCAGGTCAACCTGACCTCAACGTTGACGCGACCGCCGTTCGTCCTGCTCTGGCGCGTCAGGAGCACCTGGTCGGCGACCAGGACCTTGAACCGCTGGCCTTCAGTCCTGACCTCCAGCGTCCCACCGACTGTCAGCGCGTAGGCCATGTCCGCCAGGCGCTCCGCAGCCTGACGGCGCGAGAGGCACTCCTCGTGCTTGAACTCGGTCATGCCGCTCCTCGGGCGCGATCGCGGCTCGTGGTCGGAGCCAACCCGATCGGTGCGCTCCAAGGTCGCACTGCGCGAGGTGAGCGGTCGTCACGCAGTTCGCGTGATTCCGCCGCGCGCAAGGCGGCGTGGTTCGGACGGCGGCGTCGCACCGACGTCCAGCCCACAGACCAGGTAGCGTGGAGCGGTGAGCGCGAAGCGCGGAATCTTCGTCGCTCCGTTCGATGAGCTGGTCGATCCGAACGCGCTGGCCGAGCTCGCCGCAAGCGCCGAGGAGCACGGCCTGGACGGGTTCTTCGTCTGGGACCACGTGCGCTATCGGCCACCGGTGCGGGCTGTCGCCGATCCTTGGGTCGCGCTCGCGACGGTGGCCGCCGCGACCGAGCGGATTCGCCTCGGCCCGCTGGTCACCCCGCTCTCGCGGCGACGCGTTCGCGGCGGTCAGGCAGGCGACCGACTACCGCGCAGCGCTGAGGCTAGCGGACGACCCAGGCGCGCCGCACCGCGGTGGCGCCGCCCCTGGCGGTGAACTTGGCGGTCATGCGCACCTTCGTGAGCGGGTAGCTGCGCTTGAGCGTGACCTTGCAGGTGAAGCCCTTGCGGGCGCCGACGCGCGCCGAGCAGCGTCCGAGCACCCTCCTGCCGAGGGTCGTGGTGATCGTGACCCGCCCGCCCTTGCGGCCCGTGACGACCTTGCCGACGATCACGCGATTGCTGACGCGCCGGATCCTCAGCGGCGAGAGCAGCTTTCTGCCCGCCGTCAGGCTCCCGAAGGGGTCGGGCTTGGCGGTCTGCTTGGGCTTCGGCCTGATGGCGATGACGGCCTGGGCGGCGACCGCCGGGTTGGCGGTGCTCGAGGCGCGCACGGTCGTCGTGCCGCCGGCGGGCGGCGTGCCAGGGGCGGTGTAGACCCCCGTGGAGGAGGCGGAACCGGCGTTGGCGCTCCACGACACCCCGCCCGGCAGGTTGCTGAGCGCCGCGGTGAGCTGCACGCTCGTGCCGGCGACCAGGCGCGCCGGGGCGCCGGAGATCGCGACCGACGGCGCCGTGCTGGCCAGTGACACCGTCGCGCTCTGGGGGCTGCGCGGGAAGCTCGATGAGGAGCGGGCGACGTAGGTGAAGCTGTCGCCGCCCTGGTAGCCGGGCGCGGGCGTGTAGACGAGCTGGGTGCTCGCCGGGAAGGGCGTGTCCACGGCGACGCTCAGCGTGCCGTGGGCGGGCGCCGACGTGACCCGGTACTGCAGGTTCGAGTTGGCCTGGGTGCCGAACTTGGTCGCCGAGAGCGGGATGGCCTGGGCGGCGCCGGTCTGGGCGAGATTGACGGGCTGGGCGGTCCAGCCCGGGATCGTGACCGGCGTGGAGGCGAACGCGGGCGCGTTGCTCTCCGCGCCGCCGCCGCCCTCCCAGATCGTGTTGTCCGGGTCGGCCTCGGCGCCCACGAGGTAACGCCCGGGCGTGGTGTTGGACACGTCGATCCACTGGTAGGCGAGCGACTTGTTGTAGACGTCTCGCCACCCCGAGGAGGTCCCCATCCGCAGGTCGGTCGAGTTGGGGCCATCGTCGCTCGCAGCAGTGTCCCGGTCGCAGAACTGCGTCACGGCGCCGGTGTAGAGCTCGGGATCCGGCGTCGGCCTGGGCGGTGGGGCGAGCTCGATGTCGTAGAGGCAGAAGCCGACCTTCTGGCCCGGCGCGACCTGGGCGGTCCGCTCCAGGTTCCAGAGCGAGTAGCGCATCGCCCGGTTGAGGTGCCAGTGGTTGTGGCCGTCGCCGGTCTCGAACGTGACCGAGACCGGCTGGACGGGCACCGAGGCGAAGCGGCCGGGCCCCTCGGTCGATGCCCAGCGGCGCTGAGCGACGGAGTACCCGTTCGGCTGCGGGTTGCCCGAGACCTCGAGCGGGCCGGAGCCGACGTTGGTGACGAAGCCGTCGAAGCGGATCAGGAGCTGGTTGGCGCCGAAGCCCGACGTGAAGTAGACCTGCGGGCCGGTGATGCCCTCGACCGGATCGGCGCGCAGGTCGGGCGAGACGCCGCCCGGACTGGAGGTGGCAATGATCGGGAGGGAGACGGCGGCGGCGCCGGCGAGGCCCAGGAGGGCAAGGACGGATCGGCGGCGGGCACGTCTCGCGGCCAGGCCAGGGCTAATGCTCACGGTCTAGTCCCTCCCGGGATTGCTGCCGCCAGATCCATCGGCAGCAGACGCGCGGAGGTCAACCCGCCGCTGTTAGCGGTTGGCCATGGAGTTGCTCCCGGGAAGTGGTGTAGCTCCGTCCGGATCCCCGGTGGGTAGGGCCACCATCACGGACTGTGGGGCGGATGCCGCCATAGACTCCGCCCGTGGCGCCTCGACCGGCGAACCCGCCGACGCAGCAGACGCGCTTGGGCATCTCGCCGCGGCGCATCCTGCTGCCGCTCGCGCTCGCCCAGTTCATCTGCAGCTTCGCGGGCTCGAACATGAACGTGATGATCACCGACATCAGCAGCGACCTCGACACCACCGTCGGCGGCGTGCAGACCGCGATCACGCTGTTCCTGCTGATCATGGCGATCTTCATGATCCCCGCGAGCAAGCTCAGCGACCGCTGGGGCCGCAAGCGCTGCTTCATCGGCGGGCTCGCCCTCTACGGCGTCGGCGCCCTGGTGAGCGCGGTCTCCCCGGGCCTCGGGGTGCTGATCCTCGGCAACTCGGTCTTAGAGGGCGTCGGCACCGCCCTGCTGATCCCGCCCGTCTACATCCTCGCGACGATCGCCTTCACCGACCTCACCTCGCGAGCCAAGGCCTTCGGGGTGATCACCGGCGCCGGGGGCATCGGCGCCGCCGCGGGCCCGCTGATCGGCGGCATCATCACCACGGGGATCAGCTGGCGGGCGGCGTTCGTCTTCCAGGCCCTGGTCGTCGTGACCATCATCCTGCTGAGCCGGCGGATGGTCGATCCCCTGCCGCCCGACCCGACGCGCCGCTTCGACGTCGTCGGCGCGATTCTGTCGGCCGTGGGCATGTTCTTCCTCGTCTTCGGGATCCTGCAGGCGGACAACGACCTCGTGCTGATGGCGGTGCTGATGGCGGTCGGGGCCGTGTTCCTGGTGGGGTTCCTGCTCTACATCCGCTCCCAGGAGCGCGCCGGGAAGGAGCCGCTCCTGTCCACCGGGCTGTTCCGGAGCCGCACGTCGAACCTCGGACTCGTCACCCAGAACATGCAGTGGCTGCTCCTCATGGGCGTGTCGTTCACGGTCGCGACGTACCTCCAGGTGGTCCGCGGCTACAACGCGATCGAGACCGGCGTGATCTTCACGGCGGCGACGCTCGGCATCCTGGTCTCCTCCCTCGCCGCGGAGCGGCTTGCCAAGCGGTATGCGCAGCGAACGCTGATCGTGGCCGGCTTCGTCGTCACGGTCGTCGGGGTCGGCCTGCTGATCGGCCTGGTCTACGCGTCCGACCGCATCATCGCCTTTGTCCCCGGGCTCGCGCTCATCGGCCTCGGCCTCGGGGTGATGCTGACCCCCTCCGTCAACGTCGTGCAGTCCAGCTTCCCCGAGGAGCTCCAGGGCGAGATCTCGGGCCTGTCGCGCAGCGTGTCGAACCTGGGATCGTCCTTCGGGACTGCGATCGCCGGGACGATCCTGGTCGCCGGCCTGGCGAGGGGGCCGTATTCCTGGGCGATGGTCGCGCTGGCCGTGTTCGGGCTGATCGGCCTGGTGGCGGCCCTCTTCCTGCCGAGGCAAGCCCAGGAGCAGGAGCGGCCCTCGCCGCAGCCCCTCCCGACCGGCTCGACCGCGTGACAGGGACGGGTCGTGCTCGTCTCACCAAAGGCAGGGCGCATGTGCTGCCGCGCCTGCGGCGGCTGACGGCGGGCCAGCGGTCGGAAGTCTGGCGTGAGCTGGCGCGAGCGGCCGACTCCACGCCGGGGGTTACGGCTCCGTGGTCGCGACGGGCACGGGGTTGACGCGCAGGTCGATGCCGTCGATCTTGGCCGTCGGGCTCTGAAGGCCGCCGATCCGCCTCACGCCGTTACCCACCACCTGGGCTGGCTCCTCGACGGGCGCGGCCGCGGTGGGGGGCGGGTCGATCGGCGGCTGCTGCACGTCCGCCTCAATCGCCTCGACCTTGGGGTCGCGCTCCAGGCGGCGAAGGGTCTGGGTCGGCACATCGGCCGCGTAGCCGGTGAGGGCCGTGCGGAACGCTGGCTCTAGGCCTTCTTGGCGTAGATCTCCATGCCGGTGAAGTTGACCTGGACGCAGGGCTCATCGCCTACGACCCAGGCGTCGTGGCCGGGGGGGATGACGAGCACGTCGCCCGCGCCGATCTCCTTCTCGGTCCCGTCGTCCATCCGAACGACCATACGACCCGAGATGCAGTAGCCCATGTGGGGCGCCTGACAGCTCTCTGTGCCGGCGATCGGCTTGACGTGCTCCGACCAGCGCCAGCCCGGCTCGAACGTCCCGCGCCCGACTACTCCGCCGGCCAGCTTCACGATCTCGACCTGCCCCTTGTCCACGAAGGGGCGGGTCTCATCCGCCTGGTCGGGGTTCCTTACCTCGAGCTCGGCCATGAGGCGCCTCCCTGACTTGTTCCCTTGATCCCCACCCTACGTCTGCTCCGGGACCCCGAGCAACGAGTAACTCGCTGGTCAGCGCGCCTTGCGGTGACAGGCCCGGCAGGGCGTCACGAGGTTGTCCGGCGAGTTGCTGCCCCCGCGCGCCAGCGGCACGACGTGGTGGACCTCGAGCCCGGCCGTTGCCCCGCAGCGCAAGCAACCGCCCGTCGCGAACCCGCACGGCCGCGCCGGGCAGGCTGCAGAGGGAGCTGAGGACAACCGTCGCCTAGCGCCCGCTCCACCGCCCGAGCTCGTACGGAGATCCGACGTTTCGCCCGGCTCGCGGTCATAAGGACCACGGCGGCCGGGCCCCTCAAGTCAGGGCCAAGGCTGCCGAGATTAAGGGCATCGGCAGGCGATGGCGGGGGGTGGTGAGATGGGCGACGAGGCGGCGGCGCGGCAGCTTGGCGAGTACCAGGCGGCCATGGCGGATCTGCGGCATGTGGTGGAGGCCCGCCGGGCCGACCCGACCGCCCGACACCTCCTGAAGCAGCTGCTCGAGGCGCGGGCCAGGGTTCGGCGCAGCGAGCGGGGCGGGTCGCCCGCGACCCGGGTTCTCGCGCGCATCTAAAACGGCCTGGACCTGGAGCGCCACGGAATGCGAGTCTCCCCGAAGATACGGATGCGCGCGCTGGTCGCCGCAACCGCCTGCGCCCTGAGCGCTGGATTGGCCGCGGCGCCGCTCGCCGGCGCGGCGACCAAGGCGCCGTCGAAGAGGCCGCCTCCGACCTTCGTCTTCGGCGGCTTTGCCACGGTGCAGCTCGACCCCGCCCTCATGACGGCGTACGGCATCACCGTCGAGTGGCGGGGGAAGACGAAGCCGACGGCGCAGGGCGGCCTGCGCTACAAGGTCCTCGACGGCACGACGACCCTGAGGTTCCCGCTGAAGTCCGTCATCAAGACCGTCGGGAACGTGGGGCTGGAGCAGACGGCGACCGGCAGGGACCTGAACTTCACCGACTTCACCGTCAAGCTCGGCCCCGCCAAGTCCGTGCTGTCCGCGGGGACGGGCTCGAACATCGGCTACGGCGGCCCGCGCCAGACGCTCCTGCGCATCTCGCCCACGGCTCCGAGCGTGGTGGTGAAGGGGGCCGGCCTGCGGGTGAACAACGTGCCGATCACGCTGACGGCCGCCGGCGCGGCGGCGTGGAACGTGCAGTTCGCCACCGGGCTGCCGGTGCCGCCCTTCGCGGCCGGCCAGGTCGTCGGCCTACTGAACGTCAACACGCGTTGGTACGCGTGAGCGCGGGCGGTGACAGGTCATAGGCTGACGCCCCTGCGCGTCTGCTTCGTCTGCCTCGGGAACATCTGCAA
This sequence comes from Miltoncostaeaceae bacterium, assembly GCA_963835685.1. Taxonomy (GTDB): domain Bacteria; phylum Actinomycetota; class Thermoleophilia; order Miltoncostaeales; family Miltoncostaeaceae; genus DATAGF01. The sequence continues at coordinate 123,345 of CAWIGI010000019.1, read as the reverse complement.
CTCTTCCCGCGCCTTGCGCTGACCTCGTCGGTCTGGCCGTCCGACATCTGCGCCACAATTTCCTCTCGCAGGCTGACGATGAGGTCGGATCATGAGCCGTCGGACAGGTCGGACATCCGAAAAAGAGAAGGCGGACTTCCTCGCGCGCTATGCGACCGGCCACTCTGTCGGGGCGGCGTGCGCGGCGGCGGGAATCGCCCGATCGACGGCGTACCGTCTGCGGGCGCAGGACCCGCAGTTCGCGACCGCCTGGGACGAGGCCAAAGAAGTATCCATATGGAAGACCCCCGCCCCCAAGAGCGGTGGCCCCACCCCCTCTACCCCCTGCCGACCCCGCACCGCCTCCCGCACTGTCCCGGAAGGTGCGGGGATGCTCCCGCACCATCCTCCGATGCGCTTGGCCCTTTCCGCCACAACGCCAGCGGGACCGAAGCTGACCGCTGGCCACTGGGCCCGGCCCGCCCCCTCGGCGAGGGCGCGTGCCCGCAGCCGCTCGCCCTCGGCGATGAGCTGGTCGTAGGTGAAGCGTTCCTCGGAGCAGTCTGGCAGCTTGAAGACGGCGACCGCGTCGCGCGGCCGCATCGTCACGCTCCCCTCGGCCCCGCCGATCCCGTCGGCGACCCAGCCCGCGGCCTCGAGGTGGTCGATGGACACGGCGCGTCCTGCGGCTCGCCGTAGACGAAGGCCTGCAGCTCGCCAGCGGGCACGCGGATCGGCTTGCCTGGCGCCGAGCTGCACGGCCGCCAGGTCGCCCTCCTCGATGTGATGCCTCGGCGGGCCTCGTCCACTCAGCCGGGCCAAGCGCAGCAAAGCGGGCGTCCAGGGCTCGCCGGGGGCGCCTGAGCGTTGGCACCGACGTTGGCACCGATGGTGCCAACAGCGCCTCAGGAGTGATTCACCCCTGGCTCACCCCCCGAGGCGGCGCTTCCCGAGATCCCAGTCTCCATGCCGGAATCCCAGTGGGGACGGAGGGAGTCGAACCCTCACGAGGATTTCTCCTCAGCGGTGTTTGAGACCGCCGCGTCTGCCGTTCCGCCACGTCCCCCGGCCGGCCGAGTGTAGCCCCGCCTCCGGGTGCTATCCGGTGGGCTCCAAGGCGACGACCGGCAGCTGCCGCTCGGTGCGGGCCTGGTACTCGTCGTAGGCGGGCCAGATCCCGGTCATCTGGTCCCAGAGCCGCTCGCGGTCGTCGCCCTCGAGAGTGACCGCGCGGGCGGGCATGACGTCGGGGCCGACCTGGATCGTGACGTCGGGCTCGGCGGCCAGGTTGAAGTACCAGTCCGGGTGCTGCGGGCTGCCGCCGTACGAGCCCACCACGACGTACCGGCCGCCGTCACGGGCGTAGATCAGCGGCGTGCGGCGCAGCTTGCCGCTGCGCCGGCCGCGCGTCGTGAGCAGGAGCGTCTGGACGCCGGGCCGCCACTCGTGGCCGTCGGCGCCGTCGGTGGCGACGTAGCGGTGCAGATGCTCCCGCACCCAGCCGGTCCTGGGGTCGAGGGGCTGCTCCTGCTGGTCGCCGCCCAAGCCCGACCGCCTACATGTCGTGGGGGTCCTCGCCGGCGTGCGGGACGCGGCGGGCGAGGCCCTCGGCGGCGGCGACCTCGATGACCTTGGCGGCCACCGTGGGGGCGACGTTGCGGTTGAAGACGCTCGGGATGATGTAGTCCTCGTTGAGCTCGTCGTCGGAGATGCACGCGGCGATCGCCTCGGCGGCGGCCACCTTCATGGCCTCGCTGATCTGGGTCGCGCGGCAGGCCAGGGCGCCCTTGAAGATGCCGGGGAAGGCGAGGACGTTGTTGATCTGGTTCGGGTAGTCCGACCGACCGGTCGCCATCACGCGCACGTAGGGCGCCGCGACCTCGGGCATGATCTCGGGGGTCGGGTTGGCCATGGCGAACACGATCGGGTCCTTCGCCATCGTCTGGAGCTGCTCCGCCGAGAAGGTCCCGGGCCCCGATAGCCCGAGGAAGAGGTTGGCGCCCGCGACCGCCTCGGTCAGGCCGCCGCGGATGCCCTCGGGGTTGGTGTTCTCGGCGTACCAGTCCTTCATGAAGTTCATGTTCTCGGTGCGGCCCTTGTAGATCGCGCCCTTCGAGTCGCAGCCGATGATGTTCTCGACGCCGGCGTTCATGAGGATCTTCGAGCACGCGACGCCCGACGCGCCGACGCCGCTCACGACGACCTTGAGGTTCTCGATCTTCTCGCCCGTGATCTTCAGGGCGTTGAGGAGGGCGGCGAGCACGACGATCGCCGTGCCGTGCTGGTCGTCGTGGAAGACCGGGATGTCGAGCATCTCCTTGAGGCGGTCCTCGACCTCGAAGCAGGTCGGCGCGGCGATGTCCTCCAGGTTGATCCCGCCCCAGGCCGGCGCGATGGCGGCGATGGTCCGGATCAGGACCTCGGGGTCCTTCGAGTCGATGCAGATCGGGTAGGAGTTGACCCCGCCGAACTCCTTGAAGAGCATCGACTTGCCCTCCATGACCGGCATGCCGGCGGCGGCCCCGATGTCCCCGAGCCCGAGGACCGCCGTCCCGTTGGTGATGACCGCGACCATGTTGCGCTTGAGGGTGAGGTCGAAGGCCTTGTTGCGGTCCTCGGCGATCGCGCGGCAGACCCGCGCCACGCCCGGCATGTAGGCGATGGAGAGGTCGTCCCGCGTCTCGAGGGGCACGCGGGTGGTCATCTCGATCTTGCCGCCCTGGTGCATGCGGAAGGTGCGGTCGAACGACGACAGCACCTTCACCCCGTCCAGGCCCGCGGCCGCCGCCACGATCGCGTCGGCGTGCTCCTGGTCGGAGGCGTTCACGACCAGCTCCCGGATCACCGACCCGTAGCCCGTCCCCACGAGGTCGATGGCGCCGATGTCGCCGCCCACGTCGCCGATGGCGGTCGCGAGCTGGCCCAGGAGGTCGGCCTGGGTCGAGTCCATCTCGACGCGGAGGGTGATGCTGTACTGGGCGCTGGGCGTGACGGCCAACGTGGCTCCTTGCGGGGCGCGGGAACGGGCGGCCAGCATAACCGGCGGATCCGGGCCCCGGAGTATCCTCGCGCCGTGCCCGACACCGCCGCTCCGCCCGCGACCGGCCCGCTCCTCCTGATCGACGGCAACAGCCTCGCGTACCGGGCGTTCCACGCCCTGCCGGACACGATCTCGACCGCCGACGGGTTCCCCACGAACGCGCTCTACGGCCTCGCCGCGATGATGATGAAGATGCTCGCCGAGGAGCGGCCCGGGCGCGTGGTCGTGGCCTGGGACGCGCCGGGCCGGACCTTCCGCCACGAGCAGGAGCCGACCTACAAGGCCAACCGCCAGGCGACCCCGGACCTCTTCCGCGAGCAGGCCCCGCACTTCCGGCCGATGATGGAGGCGTTCGGGTTCATCAACACCGAGCTCTCCGGCTACGAGGCCGACGACGTCATCGGCACGCTGTCCCGGCGGGCCGAGGAGGCCGAGGAGCCGGTCGTGATCCTCACCGGCGACCGCGACGCCTTCCAGCTCGTGAGCCCGCGCGTCAGCGTCATGGCCACGGGCCGCGGGGTCACCGACACGACCGTCTACACACCGGAGGCGGTGCGGGAGCGCTACGGCATCGGGCCGGAGCTGATGACCGACTTCCGCGGGATGGTGGGCGACCCGAGCGACAACCTGCCCGGCGTGCCGGGGGTGGGGGAGAAGGGGGCGTCGCAGCTGCTCCAGAAGTACGGGAGCCTCGACGAGATCCTCGATCACGCCTCCGAGCAGACGCCCAAGCGGCGCGAGGCGCTCACCGAGCACGCCGCGGCGGCCCGCAAGACGCGCGACCTCGCGCTCATCCGCACCGACGCCCCGGTCGAGCTCGACCTCTCCGACGTGCCCGCGCTCGACTACGGGCCCGAGCGCATGCAGGCGCTGCGGGAGCTGTTCGACCGCTTCGAGTTCGGCAGCCTCGTCCGGCGCCTCGAGGAGCTGGCCGAGGGCGGCGCGAGCGCCCCGGAGGCCCCGGCCGACGTGACGATCGACGTGACGGTCGTCCCGGCGACGCCGGAGGACCTGCCGATGCGGCTGGCGGGGGCCGAGCGCGTCGCGCTCGCGCTGTCCGAGGAGGGCTGGGCCGTCGCGGGCGACGGCGACGAGGTGGCGGCCGGCGCGCGCGGGGAGGGCGTCGGGGCGGCGCTCGCGGCGGCGCTCTCGGGCCTGCCGGTCACGACCCACGACGCGAAGGCGGCCCTCAGGGCGACGGGCGACGACCTGCGGCCGGTGCACGACACCATGATCGCCGCCTACCTGCTCGAGCCGCGCCGGCGGGGCTACCCGCTGGAGGAGCTCGCCGCGGACGCCGGGCTCGGTGCGCGGGGCAGCGACGACCGCGCGGCCCTCGACGCCGTCCTCGTGCGGGAGCTGACCGCCCGCCAGGAGGAGGGCCTGCGCCGCGAGGGGCTGGAGCCGCTCTACCGCGAGATCGAGCTTCCGCTCGCGCGCGTGCTCGCCGCCATGGAGGAGGCCGGCGTCAAGCTCGACGTGCACCGGCTCGGGGAGATCGCCGCCCGCGTGCGCGATCGCGCCGACGAGCTGCGCGACCGCATCTGGGAGCTGGCGGGCGGCGAGTTCGTCATCGAGTCGCCCAAGCAGCTCGGCGAGGTGCTCTTCGAGCGGCTCGGCCTGCCGACCTTCCGGCGCGGCAAGACCGGTTGGAGCACCGATCGCAAGGTGCTCCAGCTCCTGGAGGGCAAGCACCCGATCATCGAGCTGATCGGCCAGTACCGGGAGCTCACCAAGCTCGACAGCACGTACCTGTCGGCGCTGCCCGAGCTGGTCAACGAGGCGGGCCGCCTGCACACCACGCTGGCCCAGACCGTGGCCGAGACCGGGCGCCTGTCGTCGAACAACCCCAACCTGCAGAACATCCCCATCCGCACCCCGCTCGGGCGGGAGATCCGCGGGGCCTTCACGACCGACCCGGGCTGGCTCGTCGTGAGCTGCGACTACAGCCAGGTGGAGCTGCGCATCCTCGCCCACGTCTCGGGCGAGCCGGCGCTGGCCGACGCCTTCCGCCGCGGCGAGGACATCCATCGCGCGACGGCGGCGGAGGTGTTCGGGATGGCGCCGGCCGACGTCGACCGCACGACGCGCGACCGGGCCAAGGCGGTCAACTTCGGGATCGTCTACGGCATCAGCGACTTCGGCCTCGCCGACCAGCTCAACATCCCGCGCGCCGACGCCGGCGCGTACATCGAGGCCTACCTGGCCCGCTACCCGCGGGTGCGCGCCTTCATCGACCGTACCGTGGTGGCCGCCGCCCAGGACGGGTTCGTGACCACGCTCTTCGGGCGCCGCCGCCCCATCCCGGAGCTCGGCGGCCGGACCGTCCAGCAGCGCCAGCTGGGCGAGCGCCTGGCGGTCAACACGGTCATCCAGGGCAGCGCCGCGGACATCATCAAGGTGGCGATGGTGCGCGCGCACGCGGCGCTGGCCGAGGCCGGTCTGGAAGCGCGCCTGATCCTCCAGATCCACGACGAGCTCTTGCTCGAGGCTCCGGTGGAGGAGGCGCCGCGCGCCGGGGCGATCGTGCGCGAGGCCATGATCGGCGCCTACGCCCTCGACCCGCGGCTGGCCGTGGACGTCGGCACGGGGGAGACGTGGCTGGACGCGAAGGCGTAGGCGCGCCCGACCCGTACCGGGTCCTGCAGGTGCAGCCCGACGCCCGCCCGGAGGTGATCGACGCCGCGTTCGGCGTCCTGCGGGAGGTGGTCCTGCGCTCGGAGGCCGGCGACGCGCCCCGGCGACTGGCCGAGCTGATGGCCGCGCACCGCACGCTCGCCGACCCGCTGTTGCGGGCGGCCCACGACGCCGGCGGCTGGCACCTCGCCCAGGTCAACATCGCGCTGCCGCGCGAGCCGCTCGACGCGCCCCTGCTGGCGGACTTCGTCGCCGTGCTGGCACCCGTCAACGCGGTGGCCGACGCCAGCCCGGGCTTCGTCTGGCGCCTGCAGACCGAGGACGGCGACGCCACCGCGATCCGGGCGTTCGGCGACGACCGCCTGATCGTCAACATGTCCGTCTGGGAGTCCGTGGAGGCCCTCCGGGCCTTCGTCTACGGCGAGGACCACGCCGCCGTCCTGCGCCGGCGGCGCGAGTGGTTCGAGCGGCTCGCCGAGCCCGAGACGGCCCTCTGGTGGGTGCCGGCCGGGAGCATCCCGAGCGTCGCCGACGCGGAGGCGCGCCTCGCCCGCCTGCGCGCCTACGGGCCGACGCCGCACGCGTTCACCCTGCGCGACGTCGCCCAGCCGCCGGCCCTGCCGGGCGCGGTCGCCCCGTCAGCCCGGTAGCCGGGTCCAGGCCGTGCCGAGCATGCAGGGCATGGCCGCCCCGCCGGTCGCGGCGGCCTCGTCCGAGAGCCGGTCGGCGAGCGTGCCGATGTCAACCTCGGCCGGCGTCGTCACGCCGAGCGGCTCGAGGACGGGCAGCAGCGTGCGGAGGGTCTCGACGCCCCACCGGATGTACGCGGAGTCGCCGCCAACGGTCAGCAGCGGCTCCAGCCGGGCCGCCGGCGCCGGGAGTCCGGCCCGCACGAAGGTGTCGTGCAGGGCGACGCCCATGCGCGTGTGCACGCCGGCGCGGGTCAGCGCCCGGTCGATGCAGTCCACCGTGTTTTCGAAAAGCGGGCGCGGTGGGACCGCCGTGCGGGCCGGCACCATGACGATCTCGGCGAACGCGATCGTGGCGCCGGGGCGCGCCAGCCCGGCCAGGTGGGCGAGCAGCGCGGCCGGGTCCGGCTGGTGCGTCAGGACCATCCGGCCGACGACGGCGTCGAAGGGCTCGTCGGCGGTCATCGCCGCGACGTCGTCCTCGACGAAGCGCACGTGCTCGGCGCCGCGCAGCGCGGCGCGGTCGCGGCCTTTCTCGAGGGCCTCCGGTGCCCGGTCGACGCCGAGGACCTCTCCGGCCGGCCCGACCGCGTCCGCGGCGAGCATCGTCACCTCGCCGGTGCCGCAGCCGACGTCGAGGACGCGCATACCGGGGCGCAGACCGCAGTCGGCCAGCAGGCGCACGGTCGCGGGCCGCAGGATCGCGGACTGCTCGTCGAGGCGGCGCAGCTCGTCGGGGGCGTGGCCCAGGACGTAGGTCGTGGTCATGTTCATCCTCCGGCGTCGGGGGCGCTCGTGCGGCGCTCTCCTCCGGGACGCCGCCGGGGTCGGTCTATTCCCGTGGGCTTACCCGCGACTTATCTCCTAACCTGACGGGAATGCCGGCGTCGCCCGCCGTCCACCCCCTCCAGCCCCGCTTCGCGCAGGCCATCACCGGGGTGCTGTGCCTCGAGGCCATCCTCTTCGACCAGCCGGTGGCGGTGGTGGTCGCCCTCGCCCTCGTGCTGCTCGGCCTGGCGGGCCCGCGCGTCTCGCCGGTCGCCTGGGCGTTCCGTCTGATCGCCCGCCCGCCGCGCGAGCTGGAGCCGGCCGCGCCGGTGCGCTTCGCGCAGGCGCTGGCGGCCGCGTTCCTGGTGGCGTCGGTCGCCCTCCTGTACGGGGGAGCCGAGACCGCGGGGTGGGTCCTCGCCGGCCTCGTCGCCGCCCTGGCGCTCGTGTCGGCCCTCACGGGGCTGTGCGTCGGGTGCGAGGCCTACCGGCTGCTGATGCGGCGCTCGCACGGGCGCGAGGACGTGCGGGGGGATCTCGGCCTCACGGGCGACGGGCCCTGGCTGGTCGTCCTCACCGCTCCGGGATGCGCGCGCTGCGAGCCGTTCGCGCGCGAGCTGGAGACCGCGGCGGGCGGGCGCGGAGTGGTGCGCGTGAGCCTCGCCGACCACCCCCGCGCCGCGTCGCTCCCCGTTCGCAGCGTGCCCGCGGCCCTGGCGGTCGGCCGCGACGGGCGCATCCGCGCGGCGCGGGCCGGCCGCCTCGCCCCGGCGGATGTCGACGGGGTGCTCGCCGCGCTGGCCTAGCGCCGGTGCGAGGGGCGCGGAGGCCGATGGCCGCTCCCGGCCCGCGGGTCTATACTGCTCGCCCTCCGGCACGCCCGGACCGTCGGCTCGTGCCCGGAGCCACACCGCAACGAGGACGTCCCACCGATGACGACTGACCAGCCCGAGATCGCCACCGCCGAGCCCGAGGCGCCCCCAGCGGACGCCCCGGCCGCCCCGGCGCCGGATCTCGAAAGCCCGGTCCGCACGCTCGATGGCCCCGAGTACATCGAGGTCGACGGCGTGCAGGTGCCCAACTACGACCTGACGATCCCGATCTTCTCCGAGGGGGACGTCGTCACCGGGAGGGTGGTGCGCGTCGACAAGGACGAGGTCCTGGTCAACATCGGCTACAAGAGCGAGGGCGTCATCCCGCTGCCGGAGCTGTCCATCCGCAAGAGCGTGCGGCCCGAGGACGAGGTCGCCCTGGGCGAGATGGTGGACGCGCTGGTCATGCAGAAGGAGGACCAGGAGGGACGCCTGATCCTCTCCAAGAAGCGGGCGCGCTTCGAGAAGGCGTGGAAGCGCATCGAGGCGGCCGCCACCGCCGGCGAGAACGTCGAGGGCACGGTCATCGAGGTCGTCAAGGGCGGCCTCATCCTCGACCTCGGCGTCCGGGGGTTCCTGCCCGCCTCGCTCGTGGACATCCGCCGCGTCCAGGACCTCGACGAGTTCCTCGGCCGCAAGCTCGAGTGCAAGGTCATCGAGCTCAACCGCAACCGGAACAACGTCGTGCTGTCGCGCCGGGCGGTGCTCGAGGACGAGCGGCGCGAGGTGCGCCAGAAGATCCTCGACGAGCTGCAGCCGGGCAAGGTCGTCGAGGGCGTGATCTCGAACATCGTCGAGTTCGGGGCGTTCGTCGACCTCGACGGCATCGACGGCCTCATCCACATCTCCGAGCTCTCGTGGAGCCACGTCAACCATCCCTCCGAGGTGCTCCAGATCGGCGAGAAGGTGCGCGTGAAGGTCCTGGACATCGACCGCGACCGGCAGCGGATCTCGCTCGGCCTCAAGCAGACCCAGGCCGACCCGTGGCAGAGCGTCATCGAGGCCTACGAGGTCGGCGACGTCGTCGAGGGCCGCGTCACGAAGGTCGTGACGTTCGGCGCCTTCGTCGAGATCCACGCGGGCGTCGAGGGCCTCGTGCACATCTCCGAGCTGGCGGCCCACCACGTGGAGAACCCGCGCGAGGTCGTCAACCAGGGCGACGTGCTGGCTGTCCGCATCATCGAGATCGACGCGGACCGGCGGCGCCTGTCGCTCAGCCTGAAGCGCGTGGCGGACAGCGATCCGATCCAGCACCGGCTCCCCGACGACGTGCGCGCCGCGGCCCTCGAGGCCCAGCCGGCGGACGAGGAGACGGCCGAGGTCGAGGAGCCCGTCGCCGAGGCGGACGCGCCCATCGCCGACGCGGTCGAGGTCGAGGAGCCGGCCGCCGAGGTCGCCGGAGCGGAGACCCCGCCCGAGGAGCCTGTGGCAGAGGTGGAGGCCGAGGCGGCCGTGGCCGAGGAGCCTGTGGCAGAGGTGGAGGCCGAGGCGGCCGTGGCCGAGGAGCCTGTGGCAGAGGTGGAGGCCGAGGCGGCCGTGGCCGAGGAGCCTGTGGCAGAGGTGGAGGCCGAGGCGGCCGTGGAGCCCGAGGAGCCCGTGGCAGAGGTGGAGGGCGAGCCGGCCGCGGAGGCCGAGCCCGTGGCAGAGGTGGAGGCCGAGCCGGCCGCGGAGGCCGAGCCCGTGGCCGAGGCCGAGGCCGCCGAGGGCGACGACTCGTAGCGCGGTGGGGGCGGCGGGGGCGCGAGCGGCGCCCCCGTGCGTCGCCGTGACCGGGGGGATCGGCTCCGGCAAGTCCGAGGCGCTCGCGGCGTTCGCGGCGTGCGGCGCGGCGACGCTCTCGAGCGACCAGATCGTCCACGACCTTTACGCGGATCCGGAGGTGGTCGCGGCCGTGGCCGAGCGCTTCGGGCCGGAGATCGCGCCCGGCGGAGTGGTGGACCGGGCCGCGCTCGGCGCGCGGGCGTTCGCCCATGAGGGAGGGATCGCCTACCTCGAGGGGCTCCTCCATCCGCGCATCGAGGGCCGCCGGGCCGCGTGGGTGGAGGAGCAGTCCGCCCGCGAACCGCCGCCGCCGCTGCTCGTCTGCGAGGTGCCGTTGCTGTTCGAGGCCGGGGCCGAGGGCCGGTTCGACGCGGCGCTGCTCGTCACCGCCCCCGAGGAGGTGCGCCGCCGGCGCGTGGAGGCACGCGGGCAGGACTTCCAGGCCCGCAGCGCCCGCCAGATGCCCGAGGACGAGAAGGCGGCGCGCGCCGACCGGGTGCTCGTCAACGACGCCGGTCTCGCCGCCCTGCGCGCGTGGGTGGCCGACCGGTTCGCGGAGTACGCTGGTCTCCCCTGCGATGCGGCGAACCGCGACCACTGACCGCGCCGCCCGCGGCGCCGAGGCCGTCGCCGGCGTGCCGGGCACGACGCGCCCCCGACGCCGTCGCCGGCGCCTGACGTGGCTGGTCGCCGCGCTGTTCGTCCTCGGCGCTGCCGGGGGCGCCTGGTACGAGGTGCACCAGCAGATGCCGGGTTGGTATGCGCGGATGTGGTACCCGCTGGAGCACGAGCAGGCCCTGCGCGACGAGGCAGCCCGGAACGGCCTCGATCCGGCCCTCGTCGCCGCGGTGATCGACACCGAGAGCGGCTTCGCCGCCGACTCGCGCTCCGACCAGGGCGCGGTGGGCCTCATGCAGGTGCAGCCCGACACGGCCCGCTTCGTCGCGGGCCTGCCCGACCGGCCGGGCCCCTCGCCCGACCGCATCGAGGAGGCCGGCGTCAACATCGCGTACGGCACCCGCTTCCTGCGGTACCTGATCGACCGCTACGGCTCGGTCAACCTGGCGCTCGCCGCCTACAACGGCGGACCGTCCAACCTCGGCCGCTGGCTCGAGGAGGCCCAGGCGGAGGGCCGTGCCCTGGTGATCCCGGACGACATCCCGTTCGCCGAGACCCGCGGCTTCGTGCGGAAGGTGCGGGAAGCGATACCGATCTACCGGCGCGCCTACGGCGCGCGCCTGACCACCCGATCGGCGGGGGTGACACGGGATACCGGCGCGTCGTAGCCTGCCGCATGCCGCCGGGACCGCACGCCCTCCGCCGCCTCGCCCTCGCGGGGCTGGCAGCCGCCGGACTGGCGTGCGCCGGACCGGCCGCCGGCGCGTTTCAGCCGCTGCCGGTCGTCAACCTCTTCACCGACGACCTCGTGAACGGCGTTCAGGTCGCGGCGAGCCGCCAGGGGGACGCGGTCGTGGGGTGGACGGGGCAGAACAACCCGCCCGCGACGGTGCTGGCCGCGTTCCGCCCGGGCGACGGCCCGTTCGCCCCCGTCGAGTTCCTCACCACGACGCCCAACGGCATCAACCCGGACTTCGTCTTCGAGCCCGACGGCGCCGTCCTGGCCGTCTGGACCCACGCGACGGGCGGCGAGATGGGCGGCTGGGCGAGGCGCCCCAGCGCCGGGACGTTCTCGCCGGCGCAGAGCCTGCCGGCAGTGGAATCCGGCTCGGAGGTGGGGATCGACGGCGCCGGCACCGCCCTCGCCGTCTGGGAGTCGGTGACGACGGGGATGGACGTCGTGGTCGCCTCGCGCCGCGCCCTCGGCGGGGTGTTCGAGACGCCGGTCCCCCTGTCGACGCCCGCGAGCGGCGCCACCATCGCCGCCCGCGTCGCCGTCAACGCGGGCGGGGAGGCGGCGGTCGTGTGGAGGCGCACCACGGCGCCGAGCGAGGGGGCGATCGAGGCCCGGATCGGCTCGACGACGGGCCCGGCATTCCAGGGGCTGCAGCTCCTGGCGAGCGAGGCGTCCGCGGACGAGGGCCTGTCCGAGCCCGAGGTCGCGATCGGGCCGAGCGGCGAGGCCATCGCGGTCTGGAGCCGGTCCGTCGGCGCGGTCACCACCGTCTGGTTCGCCGTGCGCCCGCCCGGCGGCGCGGGCTTCGGGTCTCCCGAGCCGCTCCTGGAGAACGCCTTCAGCCCCCGCGTCGCGATCGACCCCGCCTCCGGGACTGCGGTGATCGCAATCGTTCACGGCCCCGCGGGGAGCGTGGCGGCGAGCGCCCTGGTGCGGCCGCCGGGCGGCGCCCCCGGCCCCGTCGTGCCGCTCGCCCCGCCCGCGGGGCCGGGCGGCCAGACGGGCACCACATCGGTGGGCTTCGACGCCTCCGGCGCGGCGCTGGTGGCCTGGTCGCGGTCTCTCAGCAACGATGTCCGGCTCGCCGAGGTCTCCCGGCGGCCGGCCGGAGGCGCCTTCGGCCCCGCCGCGCTCATCGCGGACATGGTCACCGGCAGCGGCCTGTCGGTGGCCGTGGAGCCCGACGGCGACGCCGTCGCGGCGTGGCGGATCACCACGAGCCCGACCGAGCAGGTGCTGCGGGTGGGTGGCCTGAGGTTCACGCCCGACCCCCAGGCCTCGGGACCGGCCACGACCCCCACGACCCTGCCGCGGAGGTGCGCGGGCCGGAGGGTCACGATCGTCGGCACCCCGAGGGCCGACCGCATCAGGGGCACGTCGCGGCGCGACGTCATCGCGGCCCTTGGGGGGAACGACGTCGTGCGCGGCCTCGGCCGGAACGACGTGATCTGCGGCGGCGCCGGCCGCGACACGCTGGCCGGCGGGCCGGGCGCGGACCTGCTGCGTGGCGAGACCGGCGCCGACCTCCTGCGCGGGGGTCCGGGTCGCGACCGGATGCTCGGGGGCGCCGGCCGCGACCGGCTGGTCGGCGGGCTCGGCCGGGACCTCCTGCTGGGCGGCCTCGGCCGCGATGCCCAGGTCCAGTAGAGGCCGCGGGGAGGGGGGCGGCCGGCGGACCCGTGGGACCCGCCGGCCTGTGCGAAGCCCCGCGTCCCGGTCGCGGGGCCGTGCGTGACGCACGTCAGCACGTCACTGATGGCGAGCATATGCCGAGCCCCGGGGGCCGGCCTTGGCCCGCGCGAGCAACATCGGCGCTGCCGGCTTGGCCCCGGTGGCAGGCCGGGGGCGGCGCTACGCTAGGCCGGTGAGCACGAGCGTCTTCGAGGTCTCCGAGGCGTACCGGCCGACCGGCGACCAGCCGCGCGCGATCGGCGAGCTCAGCGAGGGGCTGGCGCGGGGCGAGCGCTTCCAGACGCTGCTCGGCGTGACCGGCTCGGGCAAGACCTTCACGATGGCGCGGGTCATCGCCGAGGCCGCCCGTCCCGCGCTGGTCATCGCCCACAACAAGACGCTCGCGGCCCAGCTCTGCAACGAGTTCCGCGAGCTGCTGCCGGGGGCCGCCGTCGAGTACTTCGTCAGCTACTACGACTACTACCAGCCCGAGGCCTACATCGCGGCCACGGACACCTACATCGAGAAGGACTCGTCGATGAACGACGAGATCGACCGCCTGCGCCACGCGGCCACGGCGGCGCTGCTGGCGCGCCGCGACGTGGTCATCGTCGCCTCGGTGAGCTGCATCTTCGGCCTCGGCTCGGCCGAGCTCTACAAGGAGCGCATGGTCCTGTTCCGGGTGGGCGCGGAGCAGCCGCGGGAGGCGATCTACCGCCGCCTCGTCGAGATCCAGTACCAGCGCAACGACACGGCGCTCGAGCGCGGGCGCTTCCGGGTGCGCGGCGACACGGTCGAGCTCCAGCCCGCCGACTCGGAGACCGCCTACCGCATCTCGATGTTCGGCGACGAGGTCGAGAGCATCACCGAGTACGACCCGCTGACGGGCGAGGTCTACGCCGACCTGCAGCACCTGGCGGCCTACCCGGCGACGCACTACGTCACCCCGCCGGCGACCATCGACCGGGCGGTCCGCGAGATCCGGGACGAGCTGGAGGAGCAGGTCGCCGCCTTCGAGTCGGCCGGCAAGCTGGTGGAGGCCCACCGCCTGCGTCAGCGCACCGAGTACGACATGGAGATGATGCGCGAGCTCGGCTTCTGCTCGGGCATCGAGAACTACTCGCGGATCCTCGACGGCCGCCGCCCCGGCGAGCCCCCCCACACGCTGCTCGACTTCTTCCCCGACGACTTCGTCTGCTTCATCGACGAGTCCCACAACACGATGGGCCAGCTCCGCGGGATGTACGAGGGCGACCGCTCGCGCAAGCTCGCGCTGATCGACGCGGGGTTCCGGCTCCCGTCGGCTCTCGACAACCGCCCCCTGCAGCTCCCCGAGTTCCTGGAGCGCGTGAACCAGGTCGTCTTCGTCTCCGCCACACCGGGCGAGTTCGAGCGGCGCTCGTCCGGCCACGTGGTCGAGCAGATCATCCGGCCGACCGGCCTGGTGGACCCCCAGGTCGAGGTGCGGCCGACCCACCACCAGATCGACGATCTCATCGGGGAGATCCGCGACCGCGCCGAGCTCGGCGAGCGCGCCCTGGTCACGACGCTCACCAAGCGGATGGCGGAGGACCTCACCGACTACCTCGTCGAGGCGGGCGTCCGCGCGCGCTATCTGCACTCCGAGATCGACACGCTCGAGCGGATCCGCGTGGTCCGGTCGCTCCGCCTCGGCGACTTCGACGTGCTCGTCGGCGTCAACCTCCTGCGCGAGGGGCTGGACCTCCCGGAGGTCACGCTGGTCGCGATCCTCGACGCCGACAAGGAGGGGTTCCTGCGCGGGAACACCTCCCTCATCCAGACGATCGGCCGGGCGGCCCGCAACGTGTCGGGCCGCGTGATCATGTACGCCGACACCGAGACCGAGGCGATGCGGTCGGCGATCGACGAGACCAACCGGCGCAGGGAGATCCAGGTCGCCCACAACGAGGCGAACGACATCACGCCGGAGTCGATCGTGAAGGGCGTCTCCGACATCGTCGAGCTGCTGGGCCTGAACGACGACGCCCCGGCGCCCGCCCGCCGGCGGCGCGCGGGGAGGTCAACGCCCTCGCCGACGTCGGCCCGGACGAGCTCGACCGGATGATCGTCGAGCGCGAGCAGGAGATGTTCGCCGCGGCCGAGGAGCTGCGCTTCGAGCTGGCCGCCCGCCTGCGCGACGAGATCGCGGACCTGCGCCAGGAGCAGCTCCAGCGCCTCCAGGGCGCGGAGGACGACGGGGACGGGGGCGCCGGTGGCGACACGGCGCCCCGGCGCCGCGGACCGGCGCCCGTGCCGCGCAAGTCGGCCCGCCGGGCCGCGAGGGCGGGTCGCCGCCGGCGATGAGCGACGACCGCGCGCGCGACGAGGTGGCCTTCCGGTCGCTCGCGGCGCCGGGCCTGGACGAGGACGACCTCTTCGCGGCGATGCAGGGCCTGCCGGTCCCGAGCCCCTTCTGGGGCGAGGGGCGGCCGTGGGCGCGCCCGGACCAGGAGGGCCCCTGGTGCGAGGAGGCCGAGCGCCGCCGTCGCCACGAGGAGCTCCTGCGCAAGTGGGCCGAACCGCGCCTCCCGGGGCGAGCGCCAGCCGCGCACCCGGCACCGCGTCGCTCACCAGCCCTCCCAGCGGGCGAAGCGGTCGAGGGGGTCGCGCGGGCCGGGTTTGAAGCCCGTCCCCACGACGTGGGCGAGCGGGATCAGCGCGGCCTGCGAGACCTCGTCGTAGGGGATGCCGAGCACGTCGGCGGCCTCGCGCTCGTGGAAGAGGTGGATGGTGGTCCAGGCCGTGCCCAGCCCGCGCGCCCGCGCCGCGAGCATGAAGCTCCACGCGGCCGGGAGCACCGATCCGAAGGCGGACGCCTGCACGACCTGCGGGCGGCCCTCGGTGCGGCCGCGGTGGCACGGGATCACGTGGACGGGGACCTCGGCCAGGTGTTCGGCGAGGTAGGTGGCCGAGCGGCCGATGCGCGCCGCTTGGTGGCGCTTGGCCGGGTCGGCCGGGCGCGAGGGAGGGCCCCCGAGGATGCCCTCGGACAGGTAGCGGTCCCAGCCGCGGCGGTAGAGATCGCCCAGGGCCCTGCGGCGCTCGGGATCGGTGACCACGACGAACGTCGCCCACTGCCGGTTCCCGCCGCTCGGGGCCTGCTGGGCCAGGCGCAGGCACTCCTCGATCAGCCCGCGCTCGACCGGCCGCGTCAGGTCCAGCCGGCGCCGCACGCTGCGCGTCGTGGCGAGCAGCTCGTCGGGGGAGAGGACGGGCAACGCACGGATCATGTCAGGGCGGACCCGGCTGGGCGCGGCGTCGTGCGTCCTGGCGACGCGCGACCGCGAGCCCCGCGGCCCAGCCGGGCGCGCGACCGCCGGCAGGCGGGCGGGCCGCCGGTCCGGCGAGGCCGCTTCGCGCGATCAGCCACGAGATCAGCGAGTTCGAGTTCCACATCTCGCCGGTGCGGAGCTCGTCGCGTCCCCAGACCGGCGTCGGCACCTGCGGCACGAGGTCGAGCACCCGTCGCGCCCCGCCGAGGTCGTCGCTCAGCCGCCGTGGGCTCTCGACGGCCTCGGCGAGGTCGGGGATGAATCCGTCGCGCCAACGACGGACCTCGTAGCGGAAGAGCCGGAGTCGGCCCGCCGGGCGCGCACCCACAGCCCCTTGCGCCACGACGCCGCGATCGGCGCCGTCGCCGGGCCGGATGGGCGTCATCTCGATGATGAAGCGCCCGTCGGGAACGCGCACCTCGAGCGCCGAGTGGTACAGGTCGCACGGCGCCCGCCGGCCGATCCGGGAGACGAGCGCCTCGTAGACGCGGCCGTTGAGCCGAACGAAATGGCCGCCGGCGCCGAGCGGGAGCCAGTAGAGATCGACGCTCGCAGCGTCCGGTGCCGCGTGCGTCGCCATCGATCCAGGCTCGGGTGTCTCCATGTGCTTCGCGTGCGATTGTGTCCCATGGCCGACGACCTGACCGCGCTCCCGCGCGATCTGCCCGCTCCGGGCGACGACGGCGCCGCAGATCACCTCCCCGGATCGAGGGTGGCCGGCGTCGAGCTGCCCTCGACGGCCGGCGGCCGCAGGCCGCTGGCGCTCGGCCGGCGACCGACCCTCGTCTTCGCCTTCCCCTGGGCCGGCCGGCCCGGCGAGGCGCTGCCGGCCGACGACTGGGACGCGATCCCGGGGGCCCGGGGCTGCACCGCCGAGGCGTGCGCGTTCCGCGACCTGCACGCCGAGCTCGCGGGGCTCGGGCTCGACGTCGTCGGCCTCTCGGCCCAGGGCCCGGACCGCCAGTCGGAGATCGTCGAGCGCCTCGGGCTTCCCTACCCGTTGCTCTCGGACGAGCGACTCGAGCTGGCGGCGGCGATGAGCCTGCCGACCTTCGCCGCCGCCGGCCGGACGCTCCTGCGCCGGCTGACGATGCTCGTGCGCGACGGCACGGTCGAGCGCGTCTGGTACCCGGTCTTCCCGCCCGACCGCCACGCCGAGCGCGTGCTGGGCGACCTCGCGGAGCGCGCGGCCGGCTAGACCGTATGGAGCGTCCGGCTCGTGCCGGGCGCCCCGCTCATGCGTGATCGTGGGTTGCCGCCGGGATCTGGCCCGGCGGTAGATCCACAGTCATGGGAGGCGCCGGCATGGGCAACGGTACTTTTGTCGGCCTGGACGTGCACGCCAGGAGCGTGGTCGCCGGGCTGATCGACGAGGACACGGGCGAGCTGCGGGTGACGCGCGCCCCTCACCGCACCGAGGAACTGGTGGGCTGGCTGGATGGCCTGGCCGACCCCTTGCAGGTGACCTACGAGGCCGGCGCAGACCGGATTCGGCCTGGCGCGCGCGTGCCAGGCGGCGGGGATCGAGTGCCTAGTGGCCGCCCCGAGCCTCCTCGCGCGCTCGCCGGCCGGGCGCGGGCGCAAGAGCGACGTCTCAGACGCCGAGCACCTGGCGCGGCTGCTGCGCGCTGGTGAGCTCACCGGCGTCAGGGTTCCCGATCCGGCCGACGAGGCCGCCCGCGACCTTGTGCGTGCCCGCGAGGATGCGCGCGCCGACCTGATGCGCGCGCGCCATCGCCTCTCCAAGCTGCTGCTGCGCCACGGGCTCATCTACGAGTCGGGCCGCGCCTGGACGGCCCGCCACGACTCCTGGCTGCGGCCCAGCGCCTCGAGCATCCCGGTGCCCGGGCGGCCTTGCAGGACTACTACGGGGCCGCCCTCGACGCGGGGCTGCGGCGCGATCGCCTCGATCAGCAGATCACCCAGATGGCCGCCGAACCGCGCTGGGCAGCGTGCGTGGCACGGCTGTGCTGCCTGCGCGGGGTGAGCACCCTGACCGCCTTTGCCCTGTCCGTGGAGATCGGCGACTGGCGGCGCCTGTCGGGCGCGAGCATCGGCGCCTACCTCGGCCTGGTGCCCGCAGAGAGTCAATCGGGCACCCGCCACGTTCGCGGGCCGATCACCAAGGCCGGCAACCGCCACGCCCGACGGCTGCTGGTCGAGGCGGCCTGGCACCACCGCCGGCCGCTGCGCGCCAGCGCCGAGATCGAGCGCCGCCGCCAGGGCCAGCGCCCCGAGGTGCGGGCCCGTGCCGAGCGGGCCGGCCAGCGCCTGCACCACCGCTGGACGCACCTGCAGGGCCGGCGCGGGCTGCGCTCGACGGTCGTGGCGACCGGCGTGGCGCGCGAGCTGGCGGGCTGGTGCTGGAGCCTGGCCGTGATGGAGTAGGCCCCGGCGAGCATCCTGGGCGAGGAGAGCGCGCCGGCCGGCCGGCCAAGGACGCCGCGAGGGGCGATGCGCGATACAGCTATGAGCAGCCCGCGGGCCACGCTCGATCCTAGACAGCGCCCCGCCCCCGCCGGACACCCGGTCATGCGGTACCCAACCCGCGCATATCAGCCTGACCGCGACCGTCGAGCGCCACCCCGGCGCGCTCTCCTGACCCATGAAAAAGGCCCGCTCACGCAGGCCCTCCTCGCCGTGCCTCTTGACAGGAATCACTCCATATCAGCTGTCCTACCCACGGACGTTGTGAACGCGGCTGATCGGGGGCCGGTCACCCAGCGAGCTGTGGAGCCGGCGCCGATTGTAGGTCCTGATCCAGCTCGAGAGGGCCCGCGCGCGGGCGACAGATGAGGGCCACTCGTGCGCGTAGGCCCACTCGGCCTTGAGCGTCTGGATGAAGCGCTCGGCCTTGCCGTTCCAGCGCGGCGTGTAGGGCGGGGTGAGGATGTGGCGCGCGCCGGCGCGGCGAAGCTGCTCCTGGAAGGCGGCCGCCAGCCGGTAGTTCATGGCGCCGATCGGTCATGACGGCCTCGGCCGGCTCGAGGCCCGAGCTCGCCAAAGTGGGCCAGGGCACGGGCCAGGAACGCCGCGCAGGTGGGCGCGGCGCTCGTCGGCGTGCTGCTCGACGTCGGCGTAGCGGCTCATGTCGTCGACGGCCACGTGCAGGTGGACCTGGCCCAGGCCCTCGTTGGCCTTGCCGACGCCGGCGGCCGCGGGTGCGGTGCCCGGGCCGCTCAAAGCGCGCCAGGCGGGCGGTGTCGATGTGGATCAGCGCCCCGGGCCGCGACCACTCATGGCGGCGCCCGAGCGGGCGCGGGCCCTGCCGCCGGCGCGAGCGCCCGTGCCGGGCAAGGACCTTGTAGATCGTCGAGCGGGCCCGGCCGCACGATGTGGGCCAGCCGCCCCGGGCCCAGGTTGGTCTGGGCCCGGGCGGCCAGGATCGGGGCCTCCTGGCGTCGGCGCTGAGCCGGCGCGGCTGGCGGCGGGGCCGGCTCGAGCGGTCAGCCAGGCAGGCGCCGCGTGCGCTCGGGCGGGCTCGCTGGCGCTGATCCAGCGGCGCCACCAGCGGTGGGCGGTCGCCGGGGAGACGCGCAAGGGCCGCCGCGGCGGCCCTGATGGAGTGGCCCTGCTCGATGAGGCCGAACCAGCCGGAGACGGCCGGCCGGTCCGAGGGCGGCGTTAGCGTGCAGCTGCATCCGGGCTCTCCTTTGAGGAGGTGTGAGTCGTGGCGACCCACAGCCTCACCGGAGGCCCGGATGCCTCCTCAGCCGTTCACAACGTGTGCCGGCGGTGCAGCTAGGCGGTGCGCGGCCGCTTGCGGCGCGCCCGCGGGCGGCGGAGGCGGGGGAGCGTCATCGCGTACACGGTCGCCGCGGCGGCCTCGACCCCGGCCCGGACGCGGCGGCCGGGGGGGGCGGGCCGGGCCAGGCGCCTGCGCGATCTCACGCCCACCGGCTCGGCGGCCTGCGGCTCAGGGGAGGCCTCGACGGGCACGGGCTCGCGCCGCGTGGGCAGGGCGTCGGCCCGCGCGGGCAGGCGCCGGCCGCCGCCGGCCACGGCGGCGAGGACCGACTCGATCTCGGCCCGGTCGATCTGCTCGCGCTCCAGGAGCACCGTCGCGAGGGTGTCGAGCTCGGCGCGGTGGTCCTCGAGCAGGGCGACCGCGTCCTCGTAGGCGGCGTCAACCATCCGCCGGATCTCCTCGTCGATCACGCGGCGGGTCTCCGCCGAGAGCGGCACCTGGTGGGGCCCGGCCGTCGAGATGATCTGGCCCACCCGGGGCGAGAAGCCGAGCCGCTCGACCGCCTCGCGGGCCATCCCGTTGACCTGCTCCAGGTCGTTGGCGGCGCCGGACGAGATCAGGCCGAAGCGGGTCTGCTCGGCTGCCCGCCCGGCCATCGCGACGACCATCCGCTCGTGCAGGTGCTGCTGGGAGGTGAGCGCCCGGTCGAGGCTGCCGTACAGCGCCAGGCCGCCGGCGTCGCCGCGCGAGAGGATCGTGATGCGCTGGGCCTTCTGGTGGGTCGGGCACAGCTCGGCCGCCAGGGCGTGGCCGGCCTCGTGCCAGGCGATGACCTCCAGCTCGCCCTCGCCGATGCGGCGGTCGTTGCGCTGGGGGCCCGCGATCGCGCGCAGCATGCCCTCGTCGAGGTCGGCGGGCAGGATCGTGTCGCGGCCCGCGCGGGCGGCCATGATCGCCGCCTCGTTGACGATGTTGGCCAGGTCGGCGCCCGCGAAACCGGCCGTCACCCGCGCCAGGCCGTCCAGCGACCCGGGCGCGGCGATCGGCATGTGCCTCGAGTGGAGCCGCAGGATCGCGAGGCGCCCGGCCTCGGCCGGGAGGCCCACCTGCACGCGCCGGTCGAAGCGGCCCGGCCTCAGCAGCGCCGCGTCGAGGATGTCGAGCCGGTTGGTGGCCGCGACGACGACGATCCGGTCGCGCTCGCCGAAGCCGTCGAGCTCCACGAGGAGCTGGTTGAGGGTCCCCTCCCGCTCCGAGTCGGCGCCGGAGTTGCCCGCGCCGCGGGCGCGGCCGATGGCGTCGAGCTCGTCGAAGAAGATGATGGCCCCCGTCTCGCTGCGGCGGGCCTGGTCGAACAGGTCGCGCACCCGCGACGCGCCGACGCCGACGAAGGTGTCCACGAAGTCGGAGCCCGAGAGGGCGAAGAACGGCACGCCGGACTCGCCCGCGACGGCCTTGGCGAGCAGCGTCTTGCCGGTGCCCGGCGGCCCGTGCAGGACGACGCCGCGCGGCATGCGGGCGCCCACGCGCCGGAAGCGCCCGGGCTCCTTGAGGAAGACCACCACCTCGCGCAGCTCCTCGACCGCCTCGTCGCAGCCTGCGACGTCGGCGAACCGCGTGGGCGGCGCCTCGACCTGCGCGCTCTTGCGGATCCTGCCGTGGCCCGCCGCGCCGCCGCGCCCGCCGAGCCCGCGCCGCTCGGGGTTGCGGCCGCGGATCAGGAGGAAGCCGCCGACGATGAACGCGGCGACCAGCGCGAAGCCGAGCGGCAGCAGCAGGAAGCGCAGGGTGCCGCTCATGCCGGACCCGGAATCGGCCGCCGCGGCCGGGCCGAGCACGGCCACGCCGTCGGCGCGCAGCCGGGCGGCGAGGTCGAACGCCCCCGGCAGGCCCGTCGAGGCCGCGCCCCGCTGGGCCGCCGGCGCGGCGGGGACGGTGGACTGGGCGAAGTCCTGGCCCGCCTTCGGCCGGGGGATGGAGGCCGCGATGACCCTGCCCTGCCGGTCGCTCGCGGCGACCCAGTAGCTGGATGTGTCGACGACGGCGGCGTTCAGGTTGCGCGCGTCCGCGGCGCCGACCAGCTCGCGATAGGAGACGACCGCCGCGCTCTCGGCGCCGAGCGGCTCGACGACCGCCGCCGGCACCGTCGCGGGCTCGTCGGCCGCCATCGCGGGCGCCGCGAGGGCGAGGGCGGCGGCCACGGCGACGAGCAGGCAGACGAGCGCGGTGCGCAGCGGGGTCGTCGCCGAAGAGGGCCTCACGACAACTGGTTCGCTGGTGGGCGCGGCGCGGTTCAACCGGTCAGGTGATAGCACCCCCTCGACGGTAGGGCCGGGCGGTGACGGTACGTATGTACCTCCGGCCAACCCGCTCCAGCCCCGGTCGGCCGGAGGGACAAGCGCGAAGGGACGGACGAGCGCGCGGTGGACGGCGGGCGCGCCGGACCCCTCACTACACTTGACGGGTGCCGCCGTCGCCCCCGTCACCCGCCCACGCCATCCACGTCGTGGGGGCGCGGGAGCACAACCTGCGCGACGTCAATGTGCTGATACCGCGCGACGAGCTCGTGGTGGTCACGGGCCTGTCGGGAAGCGGGAAGTCGAGCCTGGCGTTCGACACCCTCTACGCCGAGGGCCAGCGGCGCTACGTCGAGAGCCTGTCGGCATACGCGCGCCAGTTCCTGGGCCAGATGGACAAGCCCGACGTCGATCACATCGACGGGCTGTCGCCGGCGATCTCGATCGACCAGAAGACCACGAGCCGCAACCCGCGGTTAACCGTGGCGACCGTCACCGAGGTCTACGACTACCTCCGCCTGCTTTACGCCCGCGTCGGCCAGCCCCACTGTCCGGTCTGCGGCCGCCCGATCACCGGCCAGAGCGTCGAGCAGATCGCCGACCAGGTGCTCGCGCTGCCCGAGGGCACGCGCTTCCTCGTCCTTGCGCCCCTCGTGCGCGACCGCAAGGGCGAGCACCGCGACGTCCTCGAGCAGATCCGGGCCGAGGGCTTCGCGCGGGTGGCGGTGGACGGCCAGGTCCACACGCTCGACGACGTCCCGGCCCTCGACCGCAACCGCGTCCACACGATCGAGGCGGTCGTCAACCGCCTGGTGATGCGCGACGACCTGCGCCGCCGCCTCACCGACAGCCTCGAGACGGCCACCCAGCTCTCCGACGGGCTCGTTCGCATCGAGGAGGTGCCTCGCGATGCCGGCGCGGACGCGCAGTCGTGGATCTACTCGGAGCGCTTCGCGTGCCCGGTGCACGGCGCCGTCATGGCCGAGCTCGCGCCGCGAACCTTCTCGTTCAACTCGCCCCACGGCGCGTGCCCGCAGTGCACCGGGCTGGGGTTCACGCTCGAGATCGACCCGGACCTGCTGGTCTCACGGGACCGGACGCTCGCCGATGGCGCGATCCTGCCGTGGACCGACCGCACCACCGACTACTACGACCTGCTGCTCGCGGCCATCGCCGAGCAGCACGGCATCGACCTCGACAAGCCGTGGCGCCGGCTGCCGGAGCGCCAGCGCAGGCTGCTGCTGGAGGGGCCGCGGCGGCGCGAGCGCATGTACCTCGGGCGGCGCCGCAAGGGGGGCAGCTGGGGCTGGTTCGAGGGCGTGATCCCCCAGCTCAGGCGCCAGCACGCGACCTCGATGTCGAGCGCCGTGCGCGAGAACGTGGAGCAGTTCATGTCCCTGCGGCCCTGCCCGGCGTGCGGCGGCGCGCGCCTGAAGCCCGAGGCGCTGGCCGTGACCGTCGCGGGCCGCAACATCCACGAGCTCTGCCTGCTCTCGGTGACGGACGCCCTGGGGTTCTTCGCCGACGTCGAGCTCAGCGACACCCAGGCCCTGATCGCGGCCCGGATCATCCAGGAGGTGCGCGCGAGGCTGCGGTTCCTCGACGACGTCGGGGTCGGCTACCTCACGCTCGCGCGCGCGGCCGGGACGCTGTCGGGCGGCGAGGCCCAGCGCATCCGCCTCGCCACGCAGATCGGCTCGGGCCTCGTGGGGGTCCTCTACATCCTCGACGAGCCGTCCATCGGGCTGCATCAGATCGACAACCGCAAGCTCATCGGCACGCTCGAGCGGCTGCGGGACCAGGGCAACTCGGTGCTGGTCGTCGAGCACGACGAGGAGATGATCCGCAGCGCCGACCACCTCATCGACATGGGCCCGGGAGCCGGGCTGCACGGCGGGCGGGTCGTCGCCGAGGGGTCGGTCGCCGACCTGGAGGCCGAGCCGGCCTCGGTGACCGGCGCCTACCTGTCGGGCCGGCGCGCGATCCCCCTGCCGCCGTCGCGCCGGAGGGGCACGGGCCGGATCACGGTGGTCGGGGCGCGCGAGCACAACCTGCGCGGGATCGACGTCTCCATCCCGCTGGGCGCGCTCACGTGCGTGACGGGGGTGTCGGGATCGGGCAAGAGCACCCTCGTGAACGAGGTGCTGCTGAAGGCCCTCGCCGGTCAGGTCGGCCGGCGCCCGGTGCGGCCGGGGGCCCACGACCGCATCGAGGGCGCCGAGAGCATCGACAAGGTCATCGCCATCGACCAGTCGCCGATCGGGCGCACCCCGCGCAGCAACCCGGCCACCTACACCGGCCTCTTCGACCACATCCGCCAGCTCTTCGCCATGACCCCGGAGGCCCGCGCCCGCGGCTACTCGCCGGGGCGGTTCAGCTTCAACGTCAAGGGCGGCCGGTGCGAGGCCTGCAAGGGCGACGGGACGATCACCATCGAGATGCACTTCCTGCCCGACGTCTACGTGCCCTGCGAGGTCTGCGGCGGCAAGCGGTACAACCGCGAGACCCTCACCGTGCGCTACGGCGGCAGGAACATCCACGAGGTGCTCGAGCTGAGCGTGGAGCAGGCCGTCGAGGCGTTCTCGGCCGTCCCGCGCATCCACCGCCGCCTGCAGACGCTGCACGACGTGGGCCTCGACTACGTGCGCCTCGGCCAGCCGGCCACGACGCTCTCCGGGGGCGAGGCGCAGCGCGTCAAGCTCGCGACGGAGCTCTCGAAGGTCGCCACCGGCCGGACCCTCTACATCCTCGACGAGCCGACCACGGGCCTGCACTTCGCCGACATCGAGAAGCTGCTGGAGGTGCTGCAGCGGCTCGTCGACCAGGGCAACACCGTGGTCGTGATCGAGCACAACCTCGACGTGGTCAAGTCGGCCGACTGGGTGGTCGACCTCGGGCCCGAGGGCGGCGACAACGGCGGGGCGCTGATCGCCGCCGGCCCCCCCGAGGAGATCGCCGGCTCGCCCGAGTCGCGCACCGGCGAGGTCCTGCGGCCGGTCCTGCTCGCGGCGCCCGAGCCGGCCGCGCGCCCGCTGGTCGGCGCAGGGCAGGGGTGAGCCCCGGACGCAGGTAGCCCCGGGGTGCTGGCCATCGCGCTCGGCCTGGCCTCGAGCCTGTCCTGGGGCGTCGCCGACTTTCTCGGCGGGCTGGCGAGCCGGCGCGCGTCGGCGATCTCGGTGGTCGCGATCTCCCAGGCCTTCGGGCTGGTCCTGGCCCTCGTGCTCGTCGCGCTGACGCGCCCCGGGTCGCCGTCGGCGGGGGCGTACGGGCTCGGCATCGCCGCCGGCGTCAGCGGCGCGGTGGGCCTCGCGGCGTTCTACCGTGGCCTGGCGGTCGGCACGATGAGCCTCGTCGCGCCGATCTCGGCACTGGGCGCGCTGGTGCCCCTCGCGGTCGACCTCGCCGCTGGGCGGTCGCCGGGGCCGCTCGCGCTCGTCGGGATGTTCGTCGCGCTCGCGGGGGCGGCCCTCGCCGCGAGCGCTCCGGGGCCGGCCTCGCGCCGGGGCCTCGGCCTCGCGCTCGTCGCGGCCGCGGGCTTCGGCGGGTTCTTCGTGCTGCTGGCCGAGTCCGCGGAGGGGCGGGGCGCTCTGGAGCCTGATCGCCGCGCGCACGGGCTCCGTTCCCATCGCCCTGCTCGGGGTTGCGATCGTCGGCGCGAGCCTCGCCGTCGGCCGCCGCCTGCTGGTGCCGATCGCCGTGGCCGGCGTGCTGGACGCCTCCGCCAACCTCATGTTCGCGGCCGGCAGCCAGCGCGGCCTGGTGAGCGTGGTCGCGGTCCTGGGATCGCTCTACCCGGTGGTGACGGTCGCGCTTGCCGCCGTCGCGCTGCACGAGCGGCTCGGGCGGCTCCAGGCCGTCGGCGCCGGGGTCGCCCTGGCGGGCGTCGTGATGATCGCCGCCGGCTGACCGGCCCGCGAGCTCAGCCCTCGGGGGAGCCGGGGGCGCCGCCGAGCAGGTCGCGGATGCGGTCCAGCCGCTCCTGCCGCGCCTGGCCGTATCGGCGCAGCGACCGGGCCATCTTCTTCGGTCGCGTCCCGTATCGCCGGCGCGCCCAGGGGGAGTCGGGCTTGGCGAGCCGAATCGCCCCGACGACGGCGAACGGGGCGAAGAAGAGGCCGATGAGGCCGAGGGCGAGCTTGCCCTTGAGCACGGCCACCAGCGCGAATCCGATCGTGACGAGGACGGTGATGGCGATGCTCACCAAGCCCTCCCGGGACACGTTGTCGTTGACGCCGAACGGTGCCGTGCCGATCAGCAGGACCGCGCCGATGCAGGCGGCGATGATCACCGCGTCGATCGACTTGCGGCCCTCCTCCGACCAGTAGACGTCGTCGAGGTGCACCCAGAGCGCGAACTCGTCGAGGGTGAGCGCCGCACCGATGCCGAAGGTCGCGCCGAGGATCTCCACCCAGGGCGTGTCCGGCTGGTAGGCGAACTCGAGGACCGCCGCGACCAGGATGAGCAGGATCCCCCAGACCTGGTGGTGGATGTGGACCCCGCCGATGTGGATGTCGGCGACGAGGCCCTGGTCGTCCGGGTCGGCGTCGGCGGGCCGGGCGCGGATGCGCCGCGTCACCCAGCGCGTGATCGCGAATGTGATCACGAAGGCGATCAGCATCCAGAGGACACCGGACCGGCCGGTCTCCATGATGGTCTCCCGGTACCACGTGATCACGCGCGTCCTCCGTCCCCGAGGCAACGGTATGCGCGCGCCGAGGGCCGTTCAAGCGGCGGCGGGCGGGCCCGGGGGGGCGGTGCTACCGTCGCCGGACCGTGGGGATCGGCTTCATCGACGACGTCACCGGGGCGATCCAGGACCCGGGCCCCTCGGGCGGCCCCGAGGACGATGCCGAGGCGCTGGACGCCTACTCGCGGGCCGTCACCGCGGTCGCCCGCGCGCTCGGGCCCTCGGTCGCGAGCATCCGGGTGGTCCGCCGCGACCGGCGCGGGGGGCAGGGGGAGGGCAGCGGCAGCGGGGTGATCATCACGCCGGACGGCTTCCTGATCACGTCCGCCCACGTCGTGGAGGGGTCGGGGGGCGGGCTGCGGGCCCGCCTGACCGACGGCCGCGACCTCGCCCTGTCGCTCGTGGGGGCCGACCCGCTCTCGGATCTCGCCGTCCTGCGGGCGGACGGCACCGAGCTGCCGGCGGCGGCGCTCGGCGACGCCGACCGCCTGACGGTGGGCCAGCTCGTGGTGGCCATCGGCAACCCGTTCGGGCTCGCGGGCTCGGTCACGGCCGGGGTGGTCTCGGCCCTCGGCCGCTCGCTGCCCGTCGGCCGCGGCCGGGCGCGGCGGGTGGTGGAGGACGTCATCCAGACCGACGCGGCCCTCAACCCGGGCAACTCGGGCGGGGCCCTGGCGGACAGCCGCGCCCGCGTGGTGGGCGTCAACACCGCCGTCGCCGGCTTCGGGCTGGGGCTGGCGGTGCCGGTCAACGCGACCACCCGCGCGATCGTCGCGGCGCTGATGCGCGAGGGCCGCGTGCGCCGCGCCTACGTCGGCATCGCCGGCGGGCCGCGGCCCCTGCCGCCGCGCGCCGCGTCGGACCTGGGGCGCGAGGCGGCGATCGAGGTGGTCGAGGTCGTCTCCGGCAGCCCGGCCGAGCGCGCCGGCCTGCGGGCCGAGGACCTGATCGTGGACGTGGACGGGGTTCCCGTGGCCGACGTCGGCGACCTCCAGCGCCTCATGGGCCCCGACCGCATCGGCCGCCGGGTCGAGCTCGGGATCGTCCGCGACGGCGCCCGCCGCGCCCTCGCCCTGACCCCGGTCGAGCTGCCGCCCGCCTGATCGGGAGCCGGGCTCCGGGGGGCGGAACTGGTTCGTTCCCGCCAAGCCCTCGCCGTCCAGCCACCGCCCCTCGGCGAACCACCGCAGCATCGTGCGCCGCGACGGCGCCCTCGCCAGCCCGCCGGCCACGGCGCCTCGCAGCGCCCCGATCACCCCGGCAGGGCGCTCGCCTGACGCGTAGCGCCGCTCGGCCTCGCGCCGGAGCTCGGGCCAGGTGTAGGAGCCCGGCCGGGCGCGCGCGGGCGGCCCGGCGAGGCGGGCCAGGTGCGCATCGAGGGCGCGATGGCGCGCCCGCGTCATGCACCCGGCCGCCTGCCACGCCCGCATCAGGCTTACCGTGAGGTCCCGTCCCGCCCGTCGGGTCTGGAACTCGGGGCTCCGATGCGCGGCGCAGAGCCACACCGACACCCCGCCGGGAAGCCGCAGGAGCCCCCGCTCCCCCTGTCCCGGGCCCATGCAGATCAGGCACGGCGGCCTCTTCCCCAGCCGCTCCCCCTTGTAGAGGCTTCTCGCCATCGGACCCACCCTGCCGAGGAATCACGCGACGATCAGGACATGAGCGCCTCGAAGGCGTGGTGCGAGTGCGCGCGGGGTGGTGCCAATTGGCAGAGGCCGCCGCCGCCAATTGGCACCAGACCTCTCAGCCCGTCGGCCGTGTCGACCTCCGCCCGCAGGTCGGCCCGCCCGGGTTCCGCCGGGCCGCGACGCTCCTGAGCAGAGCAGGCGTGCCCGGCGGCCGGGCCGAAGGCCCGGATCGGCGAACCGCGTCCGCAACGTCGCAAGAACCTCGCGCTCGAGGGCCAGAGCCGATCGACCGCGCCGCCGCCGCGTCAGCGGGGGAAGCGCCGGCCCTTGAGTTCAAGGACGCGCCGGGGCAAGGGGATTTCGCCGTCGCGAGCGTCGGGTTATGGTCGCGGCGGCCCCGCACCCGGCAGGGAGCGCCCCGGTCTCCGCCTCGACCCCCTCCGACCCACCCGCCTCCCCGACCGGCCTGACCGGGAGCGCCGCCGAGCAGCGGCGCCGGCGCCTGGCGAAGGTCGACGCGCTCCGCGCGCGCGGCATCGACCCGTACCCGGTCTCGTACCCGCGCGATCACACGCTGGCCGAGATCCGCGAGGAGCACGGGGCGCTCGAGGCCGGGGCCGAGACCCAGGCCGTGGTGCGCGTGGCCGGCCGCGTGATGCTCAAGCGCGACCACGGCGGGCTCATCTTCATGCGCCTCAAGGACGAGAGCGGGTTCCTGCAGGTCATGGCCTCGAGGGCGGAGATGGGGGAGGAGGGGTTCGCCGACGCCGGGTCGATCGACATCGGCGACTGGATGGGCTTCGAGGGCCGCGTGGTGGCCAGCCGGCGCGGCGAGCTGTCGGTGCTCGCGCGCTCGTCGCGGCTGCTGGGCAAGGCGGTCCGGCCGCTGCCCGCGAAGACCCGGCCGCTGGTGGACTCCGAGACCCGCGCGCGCCAGCGCTACCTCGACCTGATCGTGACGCCCGAGGCCCGCCGGGTCGCCGACGTCCGCACGAGGACCATCGCGGCCATCCGGGGCTTCCTCGCCGGGCGCGGCTTCACCGAGGTCGAGACGCCGGTGCTGCAGCCCGAGGCCGGAGGGGCCGCCGCGCGCCCCTTCATCACCCACCACAACGCGCTCGACATCGAGATGTACCTGCGCATCGCCCTGGAGCTGCACCTCAAGCGGCTGATCGTCGGCGGCTACGAGAAGGTCTTCGAGATGAGCCGGGTGTTCCGCAACGAGGGGATCGACACCCGCCACAACCCCGAGTTCACGATGCTCGAGGCCTACCAGGCGCTCGCCGACTACCGGGACATGATGGCCCTCACCGAGGAGATGGTGGGCGCCGCGGCCCGGGCCGCGATCGACACCACCGAGATCGAGGTCGGCGGCGAGCCGGTGTCGCTGGCTCCACCCTGGCGGCGGGCGACGATGTACGAGCTCATCAAGGAGCACACCGGCATCGACATCCACCCCTCGATGCCGGTCGAGGAGGCCCGGCGCATCGGCACCGAGGCCGGCGTCGAGTGGGAGGACTCCTGGGGCGCCGGCAAGATCTGCGACGCGATCTACGACGAGCAGGTCGAGCACCTCCTCACGGGCCCGGTCTTCGTCTGCGACCACCCGCGCGAGGTCTCGCCGCTGGCGCGCGCGCACCGCGACGATCCCACGCTGGTGGAGCGGTTCGAGGTCGTGATCGCGGGCCGCGAGCTGGCCAACGCGTACAGCGAGCTGACCGACCCCATCGACCAGCGTGAGCGCTTCGAGGCCGAGGCGCGCGCCAAGGCGGCGGGAGACCCCGAGGCCGGCGACGTCGACGAGGACTACCTCCGCGCGATGGAGCTCGGCATGCCGCCCACGGGGGGTCTCGGCGTCGGCGTCGACCGGCTCGTGATGCTCCTCACCGGGGCGACGACGATTCGCGACGTGCTGCTGTTCCCGACCCTGCGTCCGGAGGCGGGGGACCCCGCCGCGCCGGCGCGCCGCCTCGTGCCCCTGGCCGTGCCGGTCCCGCGCCCCGGCCCGGCGGCGCCGGTCGCCTCGGCCGCCCCGACACCGCAACCCGAACGCCTCACCCTGCCCGCCGCTCCCCGCGGCCGGGCGACTCGCCGCGGGGTGCTCGCCGCCCTCGTGGCGGTGGCCGGCGTCATCAGCCTGCTGGCGGCGCTGCCGGTCGTCCACTCGCGACTGGGGACAGGGGCCCTGCTGGGAATCGACGGACGCGCCGGGGGCAGCATCGCCTCGGTCATCATCGGCCTCGTCACGCTCCTCGCCGCCGGCCAACTCGCGCGCGGCAAGCGCAGCGCGTGGTGGCTGGCCCTCGCCCTCCTGCTGGGCGCCACGGTCGTCCACGTGGTCAAGGGGCCGCACGTCCTCGCCGCGCTCGCGTGCGGCGCGCTCGCCCTGGCGCTGGTCTGGTTCCGGGAGGACTTCCGGGCGCCGGGCGATCCGCCGTCGCTCTGGACGGCGCTGCGCTTCATCCCCCTCTGGCTCGGCGGCGTGCTGCTCTACGGCGTCATCGCCCTGCTCGTGGAGCGGAACCGCGTGACGCCCGACCTCTCGGTCGGCGGGGTGCTGGAGACCATCTTCGGCGGGCTGATCGGGCTCGACGGGCCGTACGAGTACGAGAGCCGGCTGTTCGGCGAGTTCTTCACGGACTCGCTGCTCGCGCTCGGCATCGCGGGGGTCGCCCTGCTCGCGTTCCTCGTGTTCCGGCCGCTGGCCCAGCGCCAGACCGTCGCCCCCGAGGACCGGCGCCGGGCCGAGGACCTGGTGCACGCCTACGGATCGGACACGCTCGCCTACTTCGCCCTGCGCGACGACAAGAGCCTCTTCTTCTCGTCCGACGGCCAGGCGATGGTCGCCTACACCTACCTCCAGGGGTACGCGCTCGCCTCCGGCGACCCGATCGGCGCCCCGGGGTCGGTCCCGCTGGTGGTCGACGAGTTCGCGGCCTTCTGCCACGAGCGCGGGTGGCGGGTCGCCTATCTCGCGGTGCGCGAGTCCGACCTGCCGCTCTACGAGGCGCGCGGGATGAAGGCGATGTACCTCGGCGACGAGGCGATCATCCGCTGCGACAGGATCGACATCCACGGCCCCGGGATGAAGAAGGTGCGCGGCGCGGTGTCACGCGTCGCGCGCGACCACACGTTCGCGCTGATGCGCGAGTCGGAGGCCGCGCCCGAGCTGGTGGACGAGCTCAACGCGATCAGCGAGCACTGGCGGGGCAAGCACCCCGAGCGCGGCTTCACGATGGCCCTGAGCCAGGACGTGGACGGTGAGAGCGACGAGATGGTGCTGGCGCTCGCCCGCGACGGCGCCGGGAAGGTGGCGGGCTTCCTCCGCCTGGTCCCGTGCTTCGGCGCCGAGCCCGGCTACTCGCTGGACCTCATGCGCCACGAGCCGAGCGCGCCGAACGGGATCACCGAGTTCCTCATCGTCCGGTCCGCGGAGGAGCTGGGCCGCCTGGGGGTCGTGCGCCTGTCCATGAACTTCGCCTCCTGGGGGCGGCTGTTCAACGCCGACGCCGAGCTCGGCCCGCGCGACAAGGCGCTCAAGTGGGTCGTCGAGAAGCTGAACCCCTTCTTCCAGATCAAGTCGCTCCACGACTTCAACGAGAAGTTCCAGCCGGAGTGGCTCGCGCGGTCGATGGTCTTCGAGGAGGCGGCCGACCTGCCGCATGTCAGCATCCTCTACGCGGGGGTCGAGGGCTTCCTCAACGTCCCGGTGCTCGGGCGCCTGCTGGTGCCCCCGGTCGTCGCGACCCGCGGCGCGTGAGGACGAGGGTCGCCGCGCTGCTGGCGGCGGTGGTGCTCGCGGCCGCCGGGTGCGGCCGCGCCGACCACTCCGAGCCGGCCTCCTTCGCCGATGTGGAGGCCGCGATCGCCGCCGCCGGCCTCCAGGTGTGCGACGAGGTCGAGACCGAGGCCCGGACGCCGGGGGCGGCCGGCGAGCGCCGCTACGACGTCGGGCTCGACTGCGACGACCCCGGCGAGGAGGACGCCGTCCTCGTGGCGACCGCCTTCGACGACCAGGAGGACCGCGACGGCGCGGCGCGGCGCTTCGAGGGACAGGTGCGCCCGCCGGCGCAGGGGGCGGTGTGGACGCTCGGGCCGGTGCTGGTGCGCGTGAGCGGCGATCGCGACCCCGAGGCGGTTGACGCCCTCATCGAGGCCCTCGACGACCGGGGGGCGGAATGAGGCTCCCCCGCCGCCCGGGGCGCGCCGCCGGCCTCGGCGTCCTCGCGCTCGCCATGATCAACGTGGCCGCGATGGTCAGCCCCCGGAACCTGCCGATGATGGCGGAGTACGGCTGGTCGCTGATCTTCTTCGTCCTGCTGGCCGTGGTGCTGTTCCTGATCCCGGTCTCGCTCGCGATCGCCGAGCTCGCGACCGCCTGGCCGCGGCGCGGCGGCGTCTACCCCTGGGTGAAGGAGGCCTTCAGGGGCCGCGCCGGCTTCCTCGCCGTCTGGTGCGACTGGGCCGAGAACCTCGCCTGGTTCCCGACGGTGCTGGCCTTCACGGCCACGAGCTTCGCCTACGCCTTCGACCCCGACCTGGCCAACAACAAGGTCTTCCTCGTCGTCGTCATGCTGGCGGTCTTCTGGGGAGCGACCCTCGCCGCCTTCAAGGGGGTCGGCGCCACCAGCGCCATCGGGGCGATCGGGACCGTGCTCGGGGCCATCGTGCCGGCGCTCCTGATCATGGTCCTGGGGCTGGCGTTCCTGGCCGACCACAACGACTCGGAGATCCCCTTCTCCGGCGACGCCCTCGTGCCCAACCTCGGCATCACGAACCTGGTCTTCCTGACCGGCGCGATCCTGATGTTCGCCGGCATGGAGGTCGCCGGCTTCCACGCGGACCAGGCGCGCGACCCGGCTCGCAGCTTCCCTCGGGCCATCCTGCTGGCGGCCGTGGTGATGACCGTCTTCACGATCCTCGGCTCCCTCGCGCTGGCGGTGGTGGTGCCCCAGCACGAGATCAGCCTGGTCGGCGGCGTCATGCAGGCCTTCGAGGCCGTGTTCGACGCCCTCGACGTCGGGTGGCTCCTCGTTCCCACAGCGATCCTGGTCACGATCGGGGGCGTGGCCCACATGATCCCCTGGATCATGGGGCCGGCAACGGGCCTGGCGAGCGTCGCCGAGGCCGGCGAGGCGCCGCGATCGTGGGCCCGCGAGAACCGGGCCGGAGCACCGGTGGGGATCCTGCTCGCGCAGGGCGTCGGCACGACGCTCTTCAGCCTGCTGTTCCTGTTCGTGCCGAGCGTGAGCACGTCGTACTGGATCCTCTCGGTGCTCACGGCCCAGATCATCATCATCATGTACGGGCTGATCTTCGCGGCCGTGCTTCGGCTGAGGTACACGCGCCCGGAGGTGCACCGGCCGTACCGCATCCCCGGGGGCGTCGCCGGCGTCTGGATCACCGCCACCGTGGGGCTGGTCGGGTGCGTGCTGTCGTTCGTCCTCGGGTTCGTGCCGCCCGACCAGCTCAAGACCGGGAACCCGGCCCTCTACGTCGGGGGCATCGCGCTCGGGCTGATCGTGCTGGCGCTGCCGCCCTTCCTCGTCCGCCGGCGCCCGCCGGGGCCGGACGCCGCCCCGGCGGTGGAGGCGGCGCCCGTCGTGGGGGAGTAGGCGCCCGGTGACCGCTCTCGCGATCGCCGTCGCGCTCGTTGCCGCGCTGCTGTTCGCGGTGGCCTTCGTGATGCAGCAGCGCGCCGCCTCCGACGTGCCGGACGACGAGTCGCTTGGCGTCGGCCTGATCACGCGGCTGGTGCGGCGGCCGATCTGGCTCATCGGCACCGCCGCCGACACGCTCGGGTACGTCGCCCAGGCGGTCGCCCTGGGGCTCGCGTCGCTGGTGCTGGTGCAGCCGTTGCTGGCGACGTCGCTGCTGTTCGCCCTGCCGTTGGGGGCGTGGTGGGCGAAGCGCCGGCTGCGCCGCTCGGACGCCGCCTGGGCCCTGGCGCTCACCGTCGGCCTCGCCGTCTTCCTGGTCGCCGGCGAGCCGACCGATGGCGTTGACCGCGCCGACGTCGCCGAGTGGCTGATCGCCGCGGCCGTCCTCGTCCCGATCACCGCGGCCTGCGTGCTCCTGGCCGCCCGCAGCCGCGGGACCCGGCGCGCCGTGCTGCTGGCCGCCGCGACCGGCATCCTCTACGGCGTGGCGGCGGCGCTGACCAAGTCGACCGTGAGCCTCCTCGACGACGGCGTCGTGGGGGTCGTGACGAGCTGGGAGCCGTACGCGCTCGTCGCCGCGATCGGGCTCGGGACGTACATGCAGCAGGCCGCCTTCCAGGCGGGCGACCTGGCCCAGTCCCTGCCC
This sequence comes from Miltoncostaeaceae bacterium, assembly GCA_963835685.1. Classification (GTDB taxonomy): domain Bacteria; phylum Actinomycetota; class Thermoleophilia; order Miltoncostaeales; family Miltoncostaeaceae; genus DATAGF01. The sequence goes on along the minus strand of CAWIGI010000019.1, from coordinate 88,675 downwards.
GCCGTCCAGGTGCTCGAGCCGGTCGTGGCCGTCATCCTGGGCATCGCGCTGCTGCAGGAGGAGCTGCAGGCGGACGGCCTCGAGTGGGTGCTGATCGCCCTCGCGGCCGTCGCGATGATCGTCTCCACCGCCGCCCTGGCCCGATCCCAGGCCGAGGCGCAACCCGAGGCGCCGCCCGAGCCCGCGGCGGCCGCCGCAAGCTGATGCCCGAGCGCGAGCACCGGATCTTCGCCGCCTTCTGCGACCTCCTGGCTCGCCGCTCCGAGCGGGGCCCGATGGGCGCGCGGCGCCGCGAGCTGCTGCGCGAGGCCTCGGGGCGGGTGCTCGAGATCGGCGCCGGGACGGGGGTCAACCTGGCCCACTATCCGGGGCTGCAGGCGCTGACCCTCGTCGAGCCCGACGGCGCGATGCGTCGCCGGCTGGCGCCCCGGGCGGCGGCGGCGCCGTTCCCCGTCGAGGTGCTGGACGCGCCCGCCGAGCGCCTGCCGATCGAGGACGCGAGCGTGGACGCGGTCGTCTCGACCGGGGTGCTGTGCTCGGTCGACGACCCCCCGCGCGCCCTGGCCGAGGCGCGGCGGGTGCTGCGGCCGGGCGGTCGCCTGCTGTTCATCGAGCACGTCCGCGCCGAGGGCCGCGCCGCGCGCTGGCAGGACCGGCTCACGCCCGTCTGGCGGCGCCTGAACGCCGGGTGCCACCCCAACCGCGACACGCTTGCGGCGATCCGGGCGGCGGGGTTCGCGGTCACGACCGTGACGCGCCTGGACGACGTCCCGGCCCCTCCCTGGATCCGGCCCCTCGTGGCGGGCGTGGCGGTCGCGCCGGCCGACGGGGGCTGAGCCGTGGCGCTCCGCGACTGGTACGAGCGGGAGATGGTCAACGGCAGCAAGTCGGGCGCCTTCTGGCTCCTCCTGTCGCTGCTGATCACCTTCCTGATCGTCCGCGGGATCACGCGCCGGATCCGCTCCGACCGGGAGGGCGCGCTGCGCGACCTCAGCGTCGGCGGGATCCACATCCACCACCTGGTCTACGGCATCGCGATCACCCTCATCGCCGGATTCCTCGAGTTCCGATTCCAACCCGACACGCCCTGGTTCGAGCTGCTGGCGATCGCCTTCGGCATCGGCGCGGGACTGATGCTCGACGAGTTCGCGCTCTCCCTCTACATGAAGGACGTCTACTGGGCCGACCAGGGCCGGACCTCGGTGGACGCCGTGCTGATCGCGCTCATGGTCGGCGGCCTCCTGGTGATCGGCACAGCGCCGCTCGACCTCGAGGACGCCGGGGACGGCTCGCGTCTGGGCGTCGCGGTGACCTGTTCGGGATCAACGCCCTGCTCGCCGCCGTCGCCGTCCTGAAGGGCAAGCTGGTCACCGGCGGCATCGGAGTCTTCGTTCCCGTGGTGGCGCTGGTCGGGCGCGATCCGCCTCGCCAAGCCGAAGTCGCCCTGGGCGCGGCTGCGCTACACGAAGCAGCCGGAGAAGATGGCGCGGGCCGAGGAGCGCTTCGGCCCCGCCTACGAGGCCCGCATCAACCGCCTGAAGGACATGCTGGGAGGGGCGCCGAGCAAGCCCGCGTCCTGACTACGTACACTCGCGGCCGTGACCCGCGAGGAGATGGAGCGTCTCGAGGCCCTCCTGCGGGTGCCGAGCGTGAGCGCCGTGCCCGACCACGCTCCCGACATGGAGCGCGCGGCGGCCCTGGTCGCCGACGAGATCCGCCGCGCGGGCGGCGAGGCGGCGGTGACGGCGACGGCGCGCCACCCGCTCGTGCTGGGCGAGGTGCCGGCCAGCGCGGGGGACGGCCGCGTGCCGAGGGTCGTCGTCTACGGCCACTACGACGTCCAGCCCGCCGGCCCCGAGGAGCTCTGGACGACTCCCGCCTTCGAGCCCGTGATCCGCGACGGGAACCTCTATGCGCGCGGCGCCAGCGACGACAAGGGGAACCTCTTCATGCTGATCGCGGCGGTGCAGCGCCTCGCCGCGACGGGCCAGCTGCCCGTGCGCGTGGGCTTCGTCGTGGAGGGCGAGGAGGAGAGCGGCGGCACCTCGGCCGTCGAGCACTTCGCGGCCGACGCCGAGCCGGCACTCGCCACCCTGATCTTCGACAGCCCGATGGTCGGGCCGGGGCGCCCGTCGTTCTGCACCGGGGTGCGCGGGATGCTCTACCGGCGGGTCCGGGTGCGGACGGGCGAGGCCGATGCCCACTCGGGCCTCTTCGGTGGAGCCGCGCTCAACGCGTCGCACGCCCTCGTGGACATCCTCGCCGCCGTCGCACCCCGCGACGGCCGGCTCCCCTCAGCGCTGTACGCCGGGCTCGCCCCCGCCGGGCCGGCGGAGGTCGCCGTCTGGGACGACCTCCCCCCGGGCGACGAGGCCCTCGCCGCCGCCGGGCTGCGCCCCGCCGATCCGGGGGCCGCCGATGGCTTCTACATGCGCACCCTGGCCTCGCCGTCGCTCGACGTCCATGGGCTCGCCTGCGGCGAGCCCCACGCGGTCAAGACCAACATCCCCTGCGAGGCCACGGCCACGCTCTCGCTGCGGCTGGCCGGGGGGCAGGACGCGGAGGCGCTGAGCGAGGTGCTCGACGACCTCCTTCGCTCCGCCGCCCCCGAGGGCGCCGAGGTGACCATCGAGGACCTCGGCCTCGCCCTGCCGGCGGTCCTCGACCCCGGCCACCCGGTCCTGGCCGCGGCCGCGGACGGGATGGAGGCGGCCACCGGGTGGCGCCCGGTGCCCGTGCGCAGCGGGGGGACGCTGCCCGTCGTGGCCGTCCTGGCCGCGAAGGGCATCCCCACGGTCCTCACCGGCTTCGGCCTGCCCGACGACGGGATCCACGCCCCCGACGAGCATCTGAGGGTGGAGCACCTCGAGCTCGGCACGCGGGCGGGGATGGAGATCCTGCGCGCGCTGGGCCGACTCGCCGACTGAGGGGCGCACGGAGCATGCTTGCGGACGCGTTACTGACCGCCCGTCCAGTTACCCAGCGTGGCGGCCCGGAAGTACGTTCGCGGCGTGCGGGGCCCGCCGGCAGCGCTGCTCGTCTCGATCGCGCTCCTCGCGAGCGCGGCGCCCGCGGTCGCCGCCACGGCGGCCGGCGACCTCGGGCAGCTCGCCACGACGGCGGGCCTCTCCTCCTCGGGGGAGGAGCGTCGGCTCGTCCTGGACGTGCGCGGCATCGTCGCCGAGGCGGCCGAGCCGGCGAGCGGCCTGGGGGCGGCGGCCACCCTGAAGGCGTGGTCGGACGGGCGGACGCTCGAGCCCTGCCCGGCGGACCCGGCGGCGTTCCCGACCATGCCGGACGCGACGCCGATCTCCTGGCGCGGGACCGACGCCGCCGAGCTCGACGTCGGCCCGTTCTTCGCCACCGGAGGCGAGCGTGTGGGCAACGGGCCCGTCGCGCGGCGCGTCTGCACCTACCTGACCCCGACCCCCGCCGCCGGGCTGCAGGGTCCGGCGCTCGTCGCGCAGGACGTCGTGAGCGCTCGCGCCCGGCCGTCGCCGCGGTGCGGACGCTCGACGGCGGCCGGCCTTCTCGACGATGCCGTCCCGGTGATCGACGGCAAATGGGCGTACGACCTCGAGCCCGGTGAGCTGACGGTCGGCCGCGTCCGGTGCCTCCAGCTGGTCGCGGGCGGCAGGCGCGAGATGCTGGTGGGCTACCGGTGGACGCGCCCGGTCAGCTGTCTCGCGGCCGAGCCATGGGCGATCTACCGGGCCTCCGCAGCGGGATGGCGCATCGTCCTGCTCCGGATCAAGACCGGGGCGTGGTCGCTCACGACCGTCGGGCTCCGGGGCCGTCGCAGGGGGATCGTGGAGCCGACCCCCCGGTACGACTCCCAGGACCAGGCCTTCTGCGCGCCGTCGGGCTTCGACCGCCGGCTCGTCCTCTGGGGAGGGGCGTCCTGGGTGGTGCGGACGATCGCCCCGGCACGAGGCGGGTAGGATTTCAGCCGGAGCCGAGGCGATCCGAGGGGGGGCGGTGGCGGAGCTTTGGGGCGGGGAGACCCGCAAGGCGGTCGAGAACTTCCCGGTGTCCGGAGAGCGCGTGCCGCTGCCCGTGGTGCGGTGGCTGGGCCGGATCAAGGGCGCCGCGGCGCGGGTCAACGCCGAGCTCGGGCTGCTCGACGACGCCATCGCCGAGCGGATCGCCCAAGCGGCCGACGCCGTCGCCGCCGGGGAGCACGACGACCAGTTCCCCATCGACGTGTTCCAGACCGGATCGGGAACCTCGTCGAACATGAACGCCAACGAGGTCATCGCGACCCTCGCGGGCGAGGAGGCCCACGCCAACGACCACGTCAACATGGGCCAGAGCTCGAACGACGTGTTCCCGTCGGCGGTGCACCTCGCCGCGCTCGAGGAGATCTCGCGGCGCCTGCTGCCCGCCCTCGACCACCTGGCGGCCGCGCTCGGAGCGAAGGCCGAGGAGTTCGCCGACGTGGTCAAGGCGGGGCGCACGCACCTCATGGACGCCGTCCCGGTGACGCTCGGCCAGGAGTTCGGCGGCTACGCGGCCCAGATCCGGCTCGCGCGCGAGCGGATCGCCGACACCCTGCCTCGGCTCGGCCAGATCCCGCTGGGCGGCACCGCCACGGGCACCGGCCTCAACACCCACCGGGAGTTCGCCGAGCGGGTCCGCGAGCTCCTGATGGCCGACACGGGCCTGCCCATCGGGGCGCCGGCCGACCCGTTCGAGGCCCAGGGCGCGCGCGACGGGCTCGTCGAGGCGTCGGGCGCCCTCAAGGTGCTCGCCGTGTCGCTCACCAAGATCGCGAACGACATCGCCTGGATGGGCAGCGGCCCGCGCTGCGGCCTGGGCGAGCTCTTCCTGCCCGAGCTCCAGAAGGGCTCGTCGATCATGCCGGGCAAGGTCAACCCGGTGATCCCCGAGGTGGTGATCCAGGTCGCCGCCCAGGTCATCGGCAACGACGCCGCCATCACGGTCGCCGGCACCCAGGGCAACTTCGAGCTGAACGTGCGCATCCCGCTGATGGCACGCAACCTGCTGCAGTCGATCCACCTGCTCACGACGGCCTCGACGCTCTTCGCCGACAAATGCGTCTCGGGCATCGAGGCGCACCCCGAGGGCGCGACCGGCCACGGCGAGCGGCACCCTCGCGATGGCCACCGCCCTCAACCCCCACATCGGCTACGACCGGGCCAGCGCGATCGTCAAGGAGGCGACCGCCTCGGGCCGGCCCCTGCGCGAGGTCGCCCGCGAGCACGGGGTGGAGGAGTCCGTCCTGGAGGAGGCCCTCGACCTGAAGCGGATCGCCCGCCCGCACGACCTCGATCCGTCCGCGACGTAGACGATCGGGTCGCAGGCGCTCAGTCGGCCACGCCGGCCTCGGAGACGATCCTCCGCGGCCGGATCCGCACCAGCAGCTCCCCGGGGACTGCGTTGCGGCGCCCGTAGACCTTGCCCAGCTCGGGGCCCATGTACCGCTCGGCGATGCGGATCGACCACGGCATCATGGCCTTGACGTCCTCGCTCAGATCGGCGGCGCCGTCGATACGGACGAAGGAGTAGGGAGGCCGCCCATCGTTGACCGCCAACGACGCCCGCGGGTCCCGCGCAGGTTGCGCCCCTTGATCGTCGTGGCGCCGCTCATGAAGACGACGTCGTCGGCGTCGAGCGTGAACCAGATCGGCGTCACGTGAGGCCGGCCGTCGCGGCGCACGGTGGCGAGCATGCCGGTCCGGGTCCCCTCGAGCATGAACCGGCGCCGCTCGTCGTCGGACATCGGGCGGCCCACGAGGCTACGCCGACCTCGCGATGCCCTCCTCGGACGCGCCGGCCGCCCGCACCTCGTCGGCGAACTCGCGGCCGGCCTGGACGACCGCGGCGTAGACGTTCGCCTTCGGCTTGACGAACCGCGGCGGGTTCGGGACCTGCCCGATGAGGTCGGTTGAACACGAGCACCTGCCCGTCGCACTCCGGGCCGGCGGCGATCCCGATGGTGGGGGAGGAGAGCTCGGACGTGATGCGGGCCGCGAGCTCGGCGGGCACGGCCTCGATCACGACCGCGTAGCAGCCCGCGGCGTCGAGGGCGCGCGCGTCCGCCGCGATGCGCTCGGCGTCCGCCGGGTCCGTCCCCTGGCGGGTGTACGAGGCGGCCGTCTGGGGGAGCAGGCCCACGTGCCCCATCACCGGGATGCCGTCCGCCAGGATGGCGGCGACCTGCGGGATCAGCGCGCCCTCGAGCTTCACCGAGTCGGCGCCGGCCTCGACGAGGGCGCGGGCGGTGGCGACCGCCTCCTCCGGCGTCCGGTAGGTCGCGGCGGGCATGTCGCCGCAGACGTGGGTGCGCTCCACGCCGTTCCGGACGGCCCGGACGTGGTGGACCATCATCGCCAGGGTGACCGCCCGGGTGGTGTCGAAGCCCAGCTCCACCTCGCCGAGGCTGTCGCCCACGAGCAGGATGTCGAGCCCGCACGCGTCGAGCGCCAGCGCCGTCGGGCGGTCGTAGGCGGTGAGCATCGCCAGGCGCCTGCCGCCCTTGCGGGCGCGCAGCTCGGCGGCGGTGAGGGGCGCGGTCACGACCGCTCCCAGGAGGCGGGCACGCCGTCGGGGGCGCTCACCGGGGGCATCTCCACCCGCCGGTTCCGCGCGTCCACGTGGACGACCAGGGGCTCGTACCCGTCGAGGTCGGCCTGCGCGAAGGGCGCGTAGCTGAGCACGATCACGAGGTCGCCGGGCTGCGCCAGCCGCGCGGCGGCCCCGTTCAGGCAGATGTCCCCTGCGCCAGGCGGGCCCTCGATGGCATAGGTCGTGAAGCGGGCGCCGGTGCTGATGCTGAGGACCTCGACCTGCTCGTACGGCCGGATGTCCGCCGCCTCGAGCAGCTCGCCGTTGACCGTGATGCTCCCGACGTAGTTCAGGTTCGCGTCCGTCACGGTGGCGCGGTGGATCTTGCTCTTCAGCATGGTGCGGCTCAGGGGCGTCACGTCGGCCCTCCGGGTCGGGGTGGGGAGCGGGATGTTGTCGATCAGGCGCGCCGGGCCCACGCGGGCGGCGACGGCCAGCAGGGCGGGGCGGTCCAGGGTGCGGAGCGGGGCGAAGGTGTCGGGGTCGACCGCCGCCGCGTACTCGAGCGCGCAGCGCGGCTCGGCCTCGACGACGGCCCGGGCGGCGGCCTCGACCACGGCGGCGTCGCGCTCGCCGGAGGCGGCGAGCTCGGCGGCGGCCGAGAGCCCGCGGTGCAGGGCGGCCGCCGCGGCCCGCTCCTCGGGCCCCAGGTACGCGTTGCGGCTGCTCATCGCCAGGCCGTCGGGCTCGCGGACCGTCGGCCCGACGACCAGTTCGACGTCGTCCAGGTGGAGGTCGCGCATCAGGCGGCGCATGACGGCCACCTGCTGGGCGTCCTTCTGGCCGAAGACCACGCGGTCGGGGCGGGCGGCCAGGAGCAGCTTGGCGACCACGGTCGCAACCCCGGCGAAGTGCTCGGGGCGCGCGGCGCCCTCCAGCCCGGTGCTGGGGCCGCCGACCGTCACGGCCGTGGCGAAGCCGGGCGGGTAGACCTCGTCGGCGCCGGGGACGAACAGCAGCGCGACGCCCCGCCCCTCCGCCAGCGCGGCGTCGCGCTCCTCGTCTCGCGGGTAGCCCGCGAGATCCTCGCCGGCGGCGAACTGGACCGGGTTGACGAACAGCGTCATCACCGCGGCGTGGCCGTTGCGGGCCGCGAGGTTGACGAGGGAGAGGTGGCCCTCGTGGAGCGCCCCCATCGTCGGCACGAGCGCGATCCGGCGCCCGTCGGCGCGCAGGGCGGCGACTGCACGGCGCAGCTCGGCGACCGTGCGGACGATGTTCACGGAACCTCCTCCGGCGCTTGCTCCAACTCCCGGGGATCGGGATGCCGGGCGTCACGCTCAGGGCGAGCGCATGATACCGTCGCGCGCGGGGCGCCGCCAGCGCCATTCCGGCCGAGCCACCGGGTAGCCTGCGACACGATGTCGGACCGCGAAGCCCGGCTCGCCGAGCTCGAGGCGTACCACCGTGACGAGGTGTCGGCCTGCGTCCGCTGCGCCCTCAGCGAGGGCCGCACCCAGGTGGTCACGGGGAGCGGCAACCCGGACGCGGACGTCATGTTCGTCGGCGAGGCGCCCGGCTACCACGAGGACCGTCAGGGCATCCCCTTCGTGGGCCAGGCCGGGCAGCTGCTGACCTCGCTGATCGAGGGCATCGGGCTCACGCGGGACGATGTGTTCATCGCCAACGTCCTCAAGTGCCGGCCGCCGGGCAACCGCGACCCGCTGCCCGCCGAGATCAGCTCGTGCGAGCCGCACCTGTTCCGCCAGATCTCGCTGATCCGCCCGACGCTGGTCTGCACGCTCGGCAACTTCGCGACCAAGCTGCTGTCGGGCCGGCCCGACGGGATCTCCCGGGTCCACGGGCACGAGCTGCCGCTGGTCATCGCCGGCGAGCCGGTGCTGCTGTACCCGCTCTTCCACCCGGCGGCGGCCCTCTACACGCGCGCGATGCTCTCGACCCTCGAGGCCGACTTCGCCCGCATCCCGGGGCTGCTGGCCGCCGGCCCCGGGGCGCCCGCTCCGGAGGTCCCGGAGCTGGTGGCGGTCGGCGCCGCGCCGGCGCCGCCCCATGCGCCGGAGCCCCCGGAGCCGTCCGCCCAGCAGCTCGGCCTCTTTTGAGCGCCTGAGCGGCGACCGCCTCACCTGGGAGAGCGGGGGGCCCGGCGACACCGCCGCGCTCGGGGCGCGTCTCGCGACGATCCTCGCGCCGGGCGACGTCGTGCTGCTTCGCGGCGAGCTGGGGACGGGGAAGACCACCCTCGTGCGGGCCGTGGCGCGGGCCCTGGGGGTGCGCGGCCCGGTGACGAGCCCGACCTTCACCGTGGCCCAGCGGTACGAGGGCGACGTCCCGATCGCGCACGTTGACGCCTACCGCCTCGTTGAGCCCGACGACGAGGACGCCGAGCTCGTCCGCACGGCCCTCGAGGACGCGATCGGCCTCGTGGAGTGGCCCGACGCGGTGGTCGCGGTCATCCCGGACCCCCGTCTGGAGCTGGAGCTGCGGCATCTGGGCGGCGATCGGAGGCTGGTACTCTTCGACGCGCGAGAGCCCGATGCCCGCTCCGAGCTGGTCCGCCTCCTTGCCGACCTTCGCGCTCGACACCGCCACCGCGAGCCCGAGCCTGGCCCTCGTCCGGGCTGACCGGCCGACCGCGGAGCTGTGGCTCGCGCCGGAGCCAGGGGCGGGGCGCCGCGTCCTCGAGGCGGCCCACGGCCTGCTGGCGGCCGCCGGCGCGTCGGCGCGGGACATCGACGCGATCGTCGTCGGGGTGGGGCCGGGCGGGTTCACCGGCCTGCGCATCGGCATCGCGACCGCGCTCGGGCTCGGCCAGGCCCTCGGCGTGGCGGTGACCGGCGCCTCGTCGCTGGAGGCCCTCGCGCTCGGCATCGCGGAGGTCGCGCCAGAGGGGGCCGTCGTGGCCCCGGTCCTCGACGCCCGCCGCCGCGAGCTGTTCACGGCGGCGTACCGCGCCACGCCCGGCGGCGGCCTCGAGGAGCTGCTCGCCCCGGCGGCGCTGGCACCGGGGGACCTGCGCGCCGCGCTCCGGGGCCTCGACGAGGAGGTGTGGCTCGGCGGGGAGGGGATCGAGGCCGGCGGCGACGCCCTCGAGGGCCCCGGGCTCAGGCGTCCTCCCGCCGGGGCGGCCGCGCACCGGATTCGCGCGGCCCACCTCGCCCGCCGGGTCGCGGCCGGGGCGGGGCTGCCGGCGCGGCCCGTGTACGCGCGCCTCCCCGACGCCGAGGTCAACCGGCTCGCGGCCGTCGCCGCGGCGTCCGAGCAGCCAGCGTGAGGATGGCCCGGGGCAAGCGCACCGCCGCCCCGCCGGCGATCAAGATCCGCGACATGCGCCCCCGCGACGTCCCCCAGGTGGTCGCGATCGAGACCGCGACCTCGGCGACGCCGTGGACCCGCGCGATGTTCATGTCGGAGCTCGGGCGGCCCGGCACGCTCGACCTCGTCGCCGACCGGGCCGGCGACGTCCTGGCCTACGTCATGGTCTCGCGCTACGCCGACGTCTGGCACATCCTGAACCTCTGCGTACGGGAGTCGCAGCGGGGCCGGGGCCTCGGCGGCCGCATGCTCGACGAGCTCTTCGTCCGCGCCGCCAGGAAGGCCCACCTGGGCTTCACGCTCGAGGTCCGCGTGTCCAACGCCTCGGCCATCCGTTTGTACCGGCGCAAGGGGTTCCTCGAGCACGGGGTGCGCCCCGCCTACTACTCGGACAACGGCGAGGACGCGATCATCATGTGGCGCGGCGGCGGGCCGAACGGGGAGGAGGCGTGACCGAGGGCCCCGTCCTGGCGATCGAGACGTCCTGCGACGAGACCGCCGCCGCGGTCGTCCGCGGACGCGAGATCGCCTCGAGCGTGGTGGCGTCCCAGGCCGACCTGCACGCGCCCTACGGCGGCGTCGTCCCCGAGGTCGCGGCCAGGCACCACCTCGGCACCGTCAACGCGGTCGTTGACCGCGCGCTCGAGGATGCCGGCATGGGGCTCCATGACGTCGCGACGATCGCCGTCACCCAGCGCCCCGGCCTCATCGGCGCGCTGCTCGTCGGCGTGTCGACGGCGAAGGCATTGGCCTACGCGGCGGGAAAGCCCCTGGCGATGGTTGACCACCTCCACGGGCACATCGCCGCCGTGTGGCTGGAGCCCGTCGCCCTCGACCCGCCCTTCGTCAGCCTGATCGCGTCGGGGGGTCACACCCGCCTGGACCTCGTCGCCGACTACGCCCGGCCCGCGCTGCTCGGACAGACGATCGACGACGCGGCCGGCGAGGCCCTCGACAAGGGCGCCCGCCTGCTCGGCCTCGGCTACCCGGGTGGCCCGGCGCTGGAGCGCCTCGCCCGCGACGGCGATCGCACGGCGCACCGCTTCCCGGTGGGGCTGGAGGGCCGCGGGGGCCGTGACTTCTCCTTCGCCGGGGTCAAGACCGCCCTGCTGTACGCCGTCCGCGACGCGGGCCACCTGGACGACGCCGGCCGCGCCGACCTGGCCGCCTCCTACCAGGAGGCGATCGTCCGCCCCCTGGCGGAGCGGCTGGTGGCCGCCGCCGCCGCGGAGGGCGTCCCGGCCGTCGCCCTGGGCGGCGGCGTCGCGGCCAACGGGCGCCTCCGCGAGCTGGTCCAGGAGGGGGCGTCCGCCGCCGGGCTGCGGGTGGCCGTGCCCGACCGCTCGCTCTGCACCGACAACGCCGCGATGATCGGCGCGGCCGCCCAATTCGCCGATCCGGTGCCGTGGCCCGACTACCTGGGCCTCGACGCGATCGCGACGGCGCCTCCCGGGGGGATCGCCGCGTGAGCGCCCGCCGCCGCCGCCGGCCGCCGATCGCGGTCGGCCTCGTCGCGGTCCTCGCCGCCGCCCCCGCCACGGCGGCCGGGCAGACGGTCCCGGCCGGCACGCCGCCGCCGGCCGACGCGGCGGCGGTGAGGACGGTGGCGCTCGACGCGGCCGCCGGCTGGCGGGACACCCTCGAGGCCCACCGCACGCCCCAACTGCCCGCTCCCGGCGACACCGAGTCGGCGATCCTGCTGCTGGACGGCGCCCGGGCGGCCGCCGCGGCGCCGGCCGACCGCGCCGCCGCCGCGCGGGCCGTGACCGCCGACCAGCAGGCGCTCGACCCGGTGCTGTCGAGCCTCGGCGCGACGGTGACGTTCCGGTCGCGGGTGCTCGTGAATGCGATCGGCGTGCGCCTGCCCGCCGGCCGGCTCGAGTCGCTCGCGGCTCTCCCGGAGGTCGAGGCGGTCGTGCCGGTGGCCTTCCTCGCGCCCGCCCAGGCCGCGGGATCCCCGGCGCCGGCTCCGCTCCCCGCGCCGCGGGCCCGCCCGCCGGCCCGCCGCGCGGGCGGCGGCGACCCCGCGCACATCGCGCTCATCGACGCCGGCATCGACGCCTCGCACCCCTGGCTGGGCGGTGGGATCGGCCCCACCTTCCCCGTGATCGGGGGCTACGACCTCATCGACCGCGACCCCGACCCGAGCTATGACCCGGCGGACCCCGCCGCCGAGGGCCACGGCACCCAGATGGCGAGCCTGGTGCTGCGCTCGGCGGCGTTGGCGGGGCTGCCGCCCGCCCGCACGCCACGCCTGCTCGCCTACCGCGTCGTCGCACGCGAGGCCGTGGGCGGGCGCCTGAGGCCGCTGGCGCGCACCGACCGCGTCCTGGCCGCGCTCGACCGGGCGGTCGATCCGGACGGGGACGGCGACCCCTCCGACGGCGCCGAGGTCATCCTGATGGGCTTGGCGGCCGGGTTCGACGGCGGCGGGATCGACCCCGTGGCCCAGGCGCTGGCCGCTGCGGACCGCATCGGCGCCACGGTGGTGGTCCCCGCGGGCAACGACGGCCCGACTTACGCGCGCCCCGGCTCGGTCGGGGGCCCGGCGGCCGCCCCGTCGGCGATCGCGGCCGGCGGCCTGTCGGCGCCGGCGAGCCCGCGCACGGCCGACCTCGAGGCCCTTCTGGGCCCGGCCGTCGCACGGCTCGGGCCCCTTCCGCTGATGGGTCCCGAGCCGGGCGACGCAGCCCTGCCCGTGACGCTCCTGCGCGCGCCGGACGGCCTCGCGACCGGCGACGCCCCGGAGAACTACCGCGGCCCCGGCGCCGGCACGGTGCGGGGGGCCCTGGTCGTGGTGGCGCGCGGCGGCGGCACGATCGCCGAGAAGGCGGCTCAGGCGGCCGCCGCGGGGGCGGCGGCGCTCGCCGTCTGGGACGTCACGGGCCCCGCCGGCTTCCCCGGGGTACCCGGCGACGGCGGCCTGCCCATCCCGGTGGTGGGGATCGGCGCGCAGCAGGGCCAGGCCCTCGCCGGGCTCGCCGCCGACCAGCCGGACCTGCGGGTCGCGTTGAGGCCGGGGCCGGCCGCGGACGCGCCCAGGAGCGTCGCGTCCTTCTCGTCGTGGGGGCCGACCGCCGACGGCCGTCAGAAGCCCGACCTCGTCGCCCCCGCGGTGGCCCGCGAGGCGGCGTGGCCGGGGCGGGGCCCCGACGGCGCACCCCGCCAGGCGGCCCTCACCGGCACGAGCGCGGCGGCCGCCGAGGTCGCCGCCAGGGCCCTGCGCCTGCGCATCGACCGGCCGGAGCTCGGCCCCCGGGCCGTGCACTCGGTGCTGGTGCAGTCGGCGGTGCCGGTCGAGGGCATCTCGGTCCGGCGGCAGGGCGCCGGGGCCCTCCAGCCGCCCGGCGCTCCCGCGCTCCGCATCGATCCGCCCCTCGTCGCGGCCCACCCCGGCCGCCGGGCGGGCGCCGGCGCGGTCGCCCGCATCGTGCTCGGCGACCTGAGCGGTCGCGCGGGACGATTCGTCGTCGTCCTGCGGACCGGCGCGCGCGAGGTGCCGCTCGGCGCGGCGCGCCTGCGTCCGGGCGGCCGCGCAACGCTCCGCCTGCGGCTCCCTCCGGGGGCCGCCCAGGGGCAGCTGGTCGTGCGCCGCGCCGGCGGGGGGGAGGTCGCCGCCCGCGCGGTGGTGCTCCCATCGCGCCCCGCCAGCACGCCGGCAGAGGCGCTCGGCATCCCCCAGATCCGCGCCGACTCCGGCCTGGCGGAGGTGCAGGTGCGGGTGGGCATGCTGCGCCGCGACGATTCGCGCGTGCGCAGCGTGCGCCTGCACGGGGTGCGCCTGGACCTGCTGCCGGGCGACGGCGGCCCGCCGCTGCCGGTGGCCGGCACGAAGCAGGCCTCGGCCTGGCCGGCCGGCACGTACCGCTTCCTCGTCGCGCGACGGCTCGCCTCGGGCGTCGAGGTCATCCCCGGCACCTACCGGGTGCGGGTCACGGGCATCGGGCCCGACGGGACCGTGCTGCAACGGGAGAGCGGGCCCTTCGCGCTCGACTGAAGGCCTGCGCAAAGTTCGTGCCTGTCGGCACTTGCGGCGCCCGCGCCGCGGCCGTAACTTGCGCAAGATGTCACAAAGTCCCCGGGGAGGTGCCGGCGAGCGATGGCCACAGACCGTCTGACGCTGGGCGTGGCCGCGCGGCTCTCGCGGTACCTGCAGGTGCTGACCCAGGCGAAGAAGATGGGCAAGAGCAGCATCTCCTCCCAGGCGATCTCGGAGTACACGAACGTCAACCCGACCCAGATCCGGCGTGACCTGTCCGGGTTCGGCAAGTTCGGCAAGCGGGGCGTCGGCTACGACATCGACTCGCTGATCGAGCAGATCCGCAAGATCCTGAGGACCTCGGGGCAGCACAACATCGCGCTCTTCGGCGCCGGCAACCTCGGCCAGGCGATCGCCACCTCCGGGGTGTTCGCCGATCACGGCTTCCGCATCTCCGCGATCTTCGACGTCGATCCGGACCGCGTGGGCATGCGCCTCGGCGACCTGGAGGTGCGCCACTACGACGAGCTGACCTCCGTCGTGACGGACGACGGCGTCATGGTGGGCGTGCTCGCCGTCCCCGGCGACGCCGCGCAGGCGGTGGCCGACGACCTCGTCGCGGCCGGCGTGAAGATCATCTTCAACTACTCGGACGCCCTGCTGACCGTCCCCTCCGACGTCACCGTCCACACGTCGAGCCCGGCTGTCGAGCTGCTCTACGCGCTCTACTTCTACCTGACGTAACCGGACCGGCTTCACGAGCCTCGGCGCGCTGGAGGAGGCGGAGGGCGTCAGCCTCGGCGAGGCGTACTACGCGCCCTACGGGGACGCCCGGGAACCAGCGATCCCCAGGGTGGGAATCGCCGAGTGCGCAGGCCGCGGCTCGGCTCTCGCGCCTCTCGTGGAGCAGGGGGGGGCCCAGCCCCACGGGTCCGGCTACAGCGAGCGGCCGGGTGACGGCTCGGGCTCGAGCTCGATCCGCGGGATCATGCGGTCGAGTGGGCGCGTCAGCCCCCTGCCCGCAGAGCCTGGCGAGCCGGCTCGAGGTCCTCACGACGGACGAGGATCTCGTGCGGTCCACCGACGGACAGGCCGTCGGACGCCCCGGCACCAAAGTTCGTCACGCGACTCGTGCACCAGATCCCCGCGGTGCGGAGCAGACCGCAGGCCACCGCCGCCTCCGGCTCGGTCGTTGCTACTCCGGCGACAACCAACTCGTCTCGTCGCACCCGCTCGGTGTCGTCCTCGACGCTCAACTCCCACCTCCGTTTCGTCGGCCTCCGGCCGGCGACCCAGCCCCGCTGCGCGCATTATCCACAACGGTGGCGGTGGAGTCGCGGCCGAACGCGCCCGAGCGTCGCGCGCTTCTCCTCGCCTTGCCCGCGCGCGGCGGGCGGCAGTGGGCCACATCGTGCTCTGGGCGCGCGGCCGCGACGGCGCGCCCTACCCGTGGCGGGAGCCCGACGTCGGTCCGCGCCTCCGGCCGGGTCTGTGACGCGCCGAAGGCGGCTACCCGCCGCGTCGGATGCGATCCAGGATCAGCTCGATCGTACGGTGCGGATTGTGGATCTGACGTCGGGCAGTCCCGGCTCCGGTTAACGGCGGCTCCGGGTAGTCGCGGCCCGAGAGGCGGGGTAGTGTCGGCGAGGTCCCCGAACCAGAGCGAAGGTCGGTCGAACGCCGCCCCCACGGAATGGCGCCTATCTGTCGTGGGAGAACAAGGTCGGTTTCTTCGACGTCAAGGGCGTCACCGTGCCGGCTGCCGTGAATATCTTTCCCCGCGAGCTCTATCAAGCCCGCGGAGCTGGGCCGAGCGAGCCAACCCCAACCTCATCTACTTCAACGAGGTCGAGAAGGGCAACCACTTCGCCGCCTGACAAGAGCCTGAGCTGTTCACGACCGAGGTGCGAGACGCCTTTAGGTCACTCCGTCGATCGGCAGACGTTACCTGGGAGGTCGGCATGAGTAGCACCAAAGAGATCCGCCCCTTCAAGGTTGATATTGCCGGCGAGGCGCTCGACGAACTCCGTTCGACGGATCGCGGCGACGCGCTGGCCCAGCAGGGAGCTCGTCCCGGACCGATCGCAGGGCGTGCAGCTGGCGACGCTGCAGGAGCTCGCCCGTTACTGGACGACCGACTACGACTGGCGCAAGTGCGAGGCGAGACTGAACGCGCTGCCGCAGTTCACCACCGAGATCGACGGAGTCGAGATCCACTTCATCCACGTCACGTCGCGGCACGAGAACGCGTTGCCGCTGATAATGACCCACGGCTGGCCCGGCTCGGTCACCGAGCTGCTCGAGACCGTCGGCCCGCTCACCGACCCGACCGCGCACGGCGGCGGCGCCGAGGACGCGTTCCACCTCGTGCTGCCGTCCCTGCCCGGCTACGGCTTCTCCGGCGAGCCGACCGAGCTCGGCTGGGACTCCGGCCGCGTCGGGGGCGCCTGGGCGGAGCTCATGCAGCGCCTCGGCTACGCCCGCTACGTCGCCCAGGGCGGCGACGTGGGCGCCGAGGTGACCGACGCGATGGGCCGCCAGGCGCCCGAGGGGCTGGTCGGCATCCACATGAACCTGTTCGTGCCGGCACTGGGCATCGCCGACCAGCTGCCAGCCGAATCCGAGCAGGAACGCGCGGCGCTCGACGCGCTCGCCACGTTCCAGCAGAGCGGCTTCGGCTACTTCCTGGAGATGGCCACGCGGCCGCAGACGATCGGCTACTCACTGCTGGACTCGCCCGTTGGCCTGGCGGCCTGGATGCTCGACCACGACACGGACAGCTACTACAAGATGTCCCGCGCGTTCGTCGACGGCGAGCCGGTGGGCAATCTCACCCGGGACACCATCGTCGACGACATCACGCTGTACTGGCTGACGGGCACCGGGGCCTCGGCGGCCCGGTCGTACTGGGAGGGCGCACGATTCCGAGCGCTCGCGGCCGGCCAGGCTCCTCCGGAGCTCTCGCTCCCGGTCGGCTTCACCACCTTCCCCGGCGAGCTCTGGGCGGCCCCGCGCAGCTGGGTCGAGGTGGCGTACCCCAACCTCACGTACTTCAGCGAGGTTAACAGGGGCGGCCACTTCGCCGCCTGGGAGGAGCCGGAGCTCTTCTCCACCGAGGTGCGGGCTGCCTTCAGGTCGCTGCGTTGATCAGGCGCGTGGGGCGGCGCGCGCATGCGGGCGCCGCGCAGCCGCCGCAGGAGGCGCCGGACGCGTTCACCGGCGGTGCGACGTGAGGTGGTTCGGCGCCCGTCGTCATCCCGGGGCCACTCCCTTGCCCTCCGAAGGCCGCCTGCCCGGTTTCGACGGCGCGACCGGGTGGCTCAACTCGCCGCCGCTCATCGCGGCGGACCTGCGCGGCAAGGTCGTCCTCGTTGACTTCTGGACGTACACCTGCATCAACTGGCTGCGCACGCTCGCCTATGTCCGCGCGTGGGCGGAGAAGTACCGCGACCGGGGATTGGTCGTCGTCGGCGTGCACACGCCCGAGTTCCCGTTCGAGGGCGACGTCGAGAACCTCCGCGAGGCCGCCAAGGCGCTGCGCGTCGAGTTCCCGATCGCGCTCGACAGCGACTACGGCGTCTGGCGGGCGTTCGGCAACCGGTACTGGCCCGCCGTGTACATCGCCGACGCAGAAGGACGAATCCGGCAGCACCACTTCGGCGAGGGCGCCTACGACGAGTGCGAGTGGGCGATTCAGATGTTGCTGCGCGAGGCCGGTGCCGAGGGCATCGGTGACGACCTCGTCTCCGTCGAGCCCGACGGCTTCGAGGCGCAAGCCGACTGGACGAACCTGGCCTCGCCCGAGACGTACCTCGGCTATGAGCAAGGGCGGAACTTCGCGTCGCCGGGTGGTGCGGCCTTCGACGAGCCGCACACCTACGTCGCCCCGGATTCGCTGCAGCTCAACCAGTGGGGGCTGGCCGGCGACTGGACCACCGAGGGGCGGGCGAGCGTGCTGAACCGAGCCGATGGGCGGATCGCGTTCCGATTCCACGCCCGCGACGTCCATCTCGTCATGGGACCGCGTGCGCGAGGGACGTCCGTACCGTTCCGCGTGCTCGTTGACGGAGAGCCTCCGGGTGACGCGCGTGGGCTCGACATCGACGACCATGGCCACGGAACGGTGATCCAACCACGGCTCTATCAACTCGTCCGCCAGCGGGGCAGGATCGCTGACCGCACGCTCGAGATCGACTTTCGCGCTCCCGGCGTGGAGGCCTACGTCTTTACCTTCGGCTAAAGCACTTCGGCAGACGCTTCCTTACCGTCTCCGGTGTGACCGCAGCGTCTCCCCGCTCGACGAGAATGCCTGGGAGAGGGCCGTCGAGTGCTGACCCCGGCTCGGCTGAGCTGCTCAGGGCCAAACCTGTGATCACAAGAGAAGATCCGACGCCCGGACCGTCTGTCCGGGCTTACTTCTACCTGACCTGAGCACCGACCCCCGAGCGGCGCTCAGGAGCCGCGCCTTCCTGGGCCTGCTCCTCGTGGCGGCCGTGATCGGCGCCCTCGTGTCGCTCGTGGGCTGGGGCTTCCTCGTGGTCGTCCACGAGCTCCAGGACGCGGTCTTCGACGATCTCCCGGACGCGCTCGGGTTCGACGGGACGCCGACGTGGTGGCCGTTGCCGGTGCTCGCCGTGGCCGGCCTGATCACGGCGGCCGCGATCAGGCGACTGCCGGGCAACGGAGGGCACGTGCCCGCGCACGGCCTCGACCCCAGCGCAATCCGGCCGATCGAGCTGCCCGGGGTCGTCCTCGCCGCGCTGGCGTCGCTGGGCCTCGGGGCGGTCCTGGGGCCGGAGGCGCCCCTCATCGCGCTCGGCGGCGGCCTCGCGGTCTGGCTCGCGGGGTCTACGCGGCGGGACGTCCCGCCTGATGCGATGACGATCGTCGCCGCAGCCGGAAGCTTCGCCGCGATCTCGCTGATCTTCGGCTCGCCCCTGATCGCCGCCGTGCTGATGCTCGAGATCGCCGGCCTCGGCCGCGGCCGTGCGCCCCTGCTCCTCCTGCCGGGGCTGTTGGCGGCGGGCGTGGGGTCGCTCGTCTACATCGGGTTGGGGTCCTGGAGCGGGCTGGACACGAGCGCCTACTCGATCGACCCGCTCGAGCTCCCCGACTTCGCGCGACCCAGCCTGGCCGACTTCCTCTGGACGATCCCGCTGGCGGCGGCCGTCGCGCTCGGAGCGCTCGCGACCTTCGCGCTCGCCAGGCGACTGCACCCGGTCGTGGCGGCACGCCCGTACCTGCTCACCACGGCGGCGGGGCTGGCGGTGGCGGGCCTCGCCATCGCCTTCTCGGAGGCGACCGACCGCGGCGTTGACGAGGTCCTCTTCTCGGGCCAGGAGAGCCTTCCCGTCCTCGTCTCCGACGCCGGGACGTGGTCGGTCGGCGCCCTCGTCGCCTTGATCGGCTTCAAGGGACTCGCGTACTCGATCTCGCTCGCGTCGTTCCGGGGGGGCCCGGTGTTCCCCGCGCTGCTCCTGGGAGGCGCGGCCGGCGTCCTCGCCTCTCACCTCCCGGACCTGGACCTGACGCCCGCGGTGGCCGTGGGCATCGGGGCCGCCATGGCGGCGACGTTGAGGCTCCCGCTGACGGCGGTCCTGCTCGCGGTCGTCCTCACGCTCTCGGCCGGCGCGGGCGCGACGCCGGTGATCATCGTGGGCGTCGTCGTCGCCTACCTCACGGCGGTGCTGGTCGATCGGGCCCCGGCCCCAGATCCTCAGCCAGCAGGTCCATGAGCAGGTTGTCGTGCCAGGCGCCGTCGCGCCCGCGCTCGTACGAGCGCATCACCCCGACGGGGCGGAAGCCGACCGCCGCGTAGGAGCGGATCGCCCGCTCGTTGGCCACGGCCGGGTCGATCGTGAAGCGGTGGTGGCCGCGCGCGGCGAGGTGTCGCACCGCGAGGCCCAGCGCCTCGCGTCCCAGGCCGCGCCCCTGGACCGCCGAGGTCAGGAAGATGTCGAAGGCGGCGTGCCGGTAGTCCGGGTCCGTCTCCTCGCTGACGCTGAGCCACCCGGCGACGGCGCCGTTGACCTCGATCGCCCACCCTGGCTCGTTGCCAAGCTCCTCTCGCACCCGGGCCTCCGGGAGGTCGCCCCACCAGCGCGCGACCTCGGGCTCCCGGAGGATCGCGGCGAGCACCGGGAGGTCGGCCTCGGCGACCGGCCGCAGGACCACGCGCTCGCCGCGGAGAACCGGTGTCGCGCCGGGATCCACGGCCCCAGTCAAGCAGCCGCGGGAGGCCGGAGGGCCGTTGCTACACTCGCCGCCGGATGGCTGACGGCACCGTCCCACCCGGCGGCATCCTCGACGGCGTCCACGAGCGCTTCGAGGAGTTCGACCGACTTCACCGTGGGCATCGAGGAGGAGTACCAGATCCTCGACCCGGCGACGCTGGAGCTCACGAGCCGCTACGAGGACATGATGGCGGCGGCCGACGAGCCCCTGCGCGACCGCCTCGCGGGGGAGCTCATCGCCTCGGAGATCGAGTACCGCACGCGCCGCCACGTCACGTTCGCCGACGCCGCCCGCGAGCTGGTGGAGGGGCGGCTCGCGACCCTCGCGCTCGCCGACCGCCTGGGCCTGGTCCTGGGGATCTCCGGCGTGCACCCGTTCAGCCCCTGGACCCAGCAGCGGATCATCGACACCCCGCACTACCGCCGGCTCGACGAGGAGCTCGGCTACGTCGCCTGGACCAACAACACCTGGTCGCTCCACCTCCACTCGGGCGTGCGCGGGGCGGACCGGGCCATCGCCGTCTCGACGGCGATGCGCAGCGTGCTCCCCGAGCTCCTGGCCCTCTCGGCCAACAGCGCCGTGTTCGAGGGGCGCACGACCCGCCTGCACTCCACCCGGGTGCAGATCTTCACGAGGAGCTTCCCGCGCTGCGGGGTGCCCGACGCGTACACGTCATTCGACGACTACGCGGTGTTCGTTGACCTGCTGGAGCGCACCCGGTCCATCGTCGAGAGCACCCAGATCTGGTGGAGCGTGCGCCCCCACCACACCTTCGGCACGGTCGAGGTGCGGATCTGCGACGGCCAGACCGAGATGGGCGAGGCGCTCGCCCTCGCCGCCCTGATGCTGGCGTGCATCGCCGCCTTCTGCGCCGACTACGACGCCGGCCGGCCCCTGCCGGCCCACGCGCGCGCGGCCATCGAGGAGAACCTCTGGCGGGCGGAGCGGTACGGGCTCGAGGGGCGGCTGATCGACCTCGACCGCCGCGCCGAGCGCAGCGCGGCGGCGGCGATCGAGGCGTTGCTGGAGTGGTCGGCGCCCGTGCACGACGCGCTCGGGCTGGGGCCCTTCCTCGCGGGGGTCCCGGCGATGCTGTCGCGCGGCAACGGCGCGATGCGCCAGGTCGCGCGCCTCGCCGAGCTCGGCGACGTCCGCGCGGCGCACGCCGAGGTCGTCGAGCGCACCCGCCGCTCGGCCGAGGAGGTGCTGGAGATGGCGGCGGCGGCCGGGGCGGCATGAGCGCCGAGGACCCGGGCGCGGGAGCCGAGGTCACCCCCGAGGAGCTCGCGGCGCTCCTCGCCGAGCAGCTGGCGCGCACGTCGGTGCGCGACCTGCTGCTGCAGACGATGGCGACCTTCACGGACATGGCGGGCATCCGCCTGGGCCTGGGCCCCGGCGGCGACGAGGCCCGCGATCTGACGCAGGCGCGCCAGGCGATCGAGACGCTGCGCGCGCTGCTCGAGGTCGCCGAGCGCGAGCTCGGGGCCGCGCAGGTGCGGCCGTTCCGGGAGCCGCTCGCCGCGCTCCAGATGGCCTACGCCCGCGCGGTCGAGCAGCCGTCCGAGGGCCCGCCGGACGAGGGCGGCACGCAGCCCCCGGGCCCGGAGGGCCCGCCTCCGGACGATCCCGCCAGCCGGCTCTGGGTCCCTCCGGGCACCAGGCGCTGACGCCGCTCGGAGGGCGGCGCGAGGTCGGTCCCCGCCCGCGACGTCCTGTCCCGTGTGGTAGAAATCGCCGCCGGATCGGCGTCCCGCCGGGATGCCGTGGGCAAGGCGGTTGAGCAAGCTCTCCCGGTCGGGCAGAGCACCACGCTCGCAGTGAACCCGATCTCGGGGGGCGCACTTGGCCGACTTCCTGTCGGACAACACAACCTGGCTGGCCGTGGTGCTCGGCCTCCTGGCCGTGGCGTACGGCTTCGGCCTCACGCTCTACCTGCTGCGCCAGCCCGCGGGCGACGAGCGCATGCGGGGCATCGCCGCGGCCGTGCAGGAGGGGGCCCAGGCGTACCTCACCCGCCAGTACACGATCATCGCGGGCGTCGCGATCGTGCTCTTCGTCGTCATCGGCCTCCTCGGCCAGGCGGTCGACTCGGCGCTCCTCGGCTGGGAGGCCGCGGTCGGCTTCCTGATCGGCGCGGTCGCCTCGGCGGCCGCCGGCTTCATCGGCATGAACGTCTCGGTGCGGGCCAACGTGCGGACCGCCGAGGCGGCCAAGCGGGGCCTCGGCCCCGCGCTCGGGGTCGCCTTCAAGGGCGGCGCGGTCACGGGCATGCTCGTGGTGGGCCTGGGCCTGCTCGCCGTGGCGGGCTATTTCCTGATCCTCGGCGAGGAGGCCGCCGACGTCGAGCCGCTCGTGGGCCTGGCCTTCGGCGGCAGCCTCATCAGCGTCTTCGCCCGCCTGGGCGGCGGCATCTTCACCAAGGGGGCCGACGTCGGCGCCGACCTGGTGGGGAAGGTCGAGGCCGGGATCCCCGAGGACGACCCGCGCAACCCGGCCGTGATCGCCGACAACGTCGGCGACAACGTCGGCGACTGCGCGGGCATGGCGGCCGACCTCTTCGAGACCTACGCGGTCACCACCGTGGCCGTCATGTTCCTCGGCTCGCTCTTCCTCGCCGACTTCGGCAACGCGCTCATCTACCCGCTGGCGATCGGCGGCGTGTCGATCATCGCCTCGATCATCGGCACCTGGTTCGTCCGGGTCGGGCCGAACGGCTCGGTCACGGCGGCGCTCTACACCGGGCTCGGCGTCGCCGCCGTCCTGGCGATCGCCGGCTTCGCCCCGGTCACCTACTGGCTGCTCGACGGCGTCGAGGACGCGGTCCCCGGCGCGGCCGAGTGGCTCGACTACTTCTGGTGCGCGGTCATCGGTATCGGCGTGACCATCGCGCTCGTGGCGATCACCGAGTACTTCACCGGCACGCTCTGGCCGCCGGTCAAGAAGATCGCCCGGGCCTCCGAGACCGGCCACGCCACGAACATCATCGCGGGCCTCGCGGTGGGCCTGAAGGCGACCGCTCTGCCGATCGTGGTGATCGGCGGCGCGATCGCCGCGACCTACGAGCTCGGCGGCTACTACGGCATCGGCGTCGCCGTGATGGCGCAGCTCTCGCTCACCGGGGTGGTCGTCGCGCTCGACGCGTTCGGGCCGATCACCGATAACGCGGGCGGCATCGCCGAGATGGCCGACCTCCCCGAGGGCGTGCGCGCGATCACGGACCCGCTCGACGCGGTGGGCAACACCACCAAGGCCGTCACCAAGGGATACGCGATCGGCTCGGCCGGCCTCGCCGCGGTGGTGCTGTTCGTCTCCTATGTGGAGGAGCTGCGGTCCGTCCTCGAGGAGGCGGGCAACCCGGTCGCGGTCGACTTCTCCCTCCAGAACCCGTTCGTCGTCGTCGGCCTCTTCATCGGCGGCATGATGCCGTTCCTCTTCGCCGCGTTCGCCATGGAGGCCGTCGGCAGGGCGGGGGGGCAGGTGGTCGAGGAGGTGCGGCGGCAGTTCAGGGAGAAGCCCGGGATCATGGAGGGCACGGAACGCCCCGACTACGCGCGGTGCGTCCGCATTGTGACCGCGTCGGCGCAGCGGGAGATGCTCATCCCCGCGGCGATCCCGATCCTGTTCCCGATCGTCACCGCGTTCATCTTCGGCATCAACAACGGCCGCGAGATGCTGGGCGGGCTGCTGCTCGGCACGATCGTCACCGGCATCTTCGTGGCGATCTCCATGACCTCCGGCGGGGGCGCCTGGGACAACGCCAAGAAGCTGATCGAGGACGGGCACCTCGGCGGAAAGGGCTCGGAGGCCCACAAGGCCGCGGTGACCGGCGACACGGTGGGGGACCCCTACAAGGACACCGCGGGTCCCGCAATCAACCCGATGATCAAGGTCGCCAACATCGTGGCGCTCCTGCTCATCCCGTTCCTGGACTGACCGATCGACGTCCGGGGCGCCGTCCGACCGGCGCCCCGGGATGTTCGGGCGGAGCGGGCGGCCGAGGGGGAAGGGAACGGCCGTCCGCCTCCGGTCGGACCCCCTACCAGTCGGCCCCCGTGATGGTGTCCTCGGCCGGCGCGATCGCGGCGACCTTCACGTCGAGGCCGGCCCGCCGCAGCATCCTCTCGGTCTCGGCGATCTGGCGCTCGTGGTCCCAGGGGGCGCCGACCAGGACCACGCGCGGCTCCACGTCCACGACGTCGCACAGCGCGCGCAGCCGCGCGAGCGTGGGGCGGCGCACGAGCGTCTCGGGCAGCTCGACCTCGAAGCAGATGGCGCTCCCGGGCTGGACCTCGCAGAAGACGTCCGGCGGCCGCCCGGCCCTCACCGGCGGGCGGCGGAAGTCGCGCGAGCCGGATGCGCGGACGGTCCAGGGGGTCCGGGAGGCGAGGTCGCGGGCCAGTGCGTCGACCCCTGCGTCGTGCTGGGCGAGGCGGCGGCGGAAGTCGGCGAGCCAGGCGCTGTACGTGTCCACAGGGATCCCCCGGAACGGGTTGCCCTATGGAAGGAACACGCTAGCGGTGCCCTCGGACGGAACCGGGTGTATCGTCATCCCACACCCCGACCGGCCCGGCGGTGATCCCGTTGCCAGACTCGCGACGCCCGGACAATTACGACCCAGACCGCTGGGACGCGATGTTCATCGAGGCCCGCGACGGGCCGCGGGAGCTGGAGGAGGGCTGTCACCGCCGCACGCTGGCGTCGCTGAACAACGGCTGGCTCGCCCGCGGAGGCCTGCTGCGGCTGTACGAGGACCACCTGTCCTTCACTCCCACGCCGCTCGAGCGCCTGCTCCTCGCCAAGAGCCTCACGATAAGCTTCGCCGACATCACGGCCGTCGAGCGCCATCCCGTCCAGGTGGGCGAGATGCTCCCCGGAGGCAAGGCGCCGCGCATGCGCCTGCTCACCACCTCGCGGAGCTACGACTTCGTGTTCCACGGGGGCCTCGACGACTGGCTCGACTCGGTGAAGGAGCGGCTCAACGTATGGGAGAATCGCCAGCGCTTCGAGTAGGGGAGGGCGCCTGATGGCGGCGGAGCCCGAGGGGCCGCGCGGCCGGCTCCCGCGCCTCCCGCACGCCGACAAGCCGCGGGCGGACGAGAAGGTGCTCAAGCGCAGTGGCGCCGACCTGCAGAACGGCTGGCTCGCGCGCCACGGCGACCTCATCCTCACCGAGGAGCGGCTCGTGTTCGTTCCGACGGTGCTCGACACGGCGCTCCTCGCCAAGCGCCGCCAGATCATGCTGGAGGACGTCCGCGCGATCGAGCGCTTCCCGCTCTCCGCGGGCATCATGCCGCGCGGCGGCCGCCGCCCGCGCATGCTCCTGCACACCGACGAGTGCGTCTACGAGTTCATGGTGGGCGACCTCGACGCGTGGATCGACCTGCTCGAGCGCTACTTCCAGATCCGCGAGCGGCGGGGCGAGGGCACGGCGCCCCCCGTACGCCGCGAGGGGCACATGAACCCCCTGCTGATGGAGGAGTAGCGGAGTTCCAGAGCCCCTCTCCCGGCTCCGCCTGACGGCGGGGCGCGCCGTCCGAGGGGCGCGGGCACGGTCCAGGCGAGGCTCGTGGGCTAAACTCCGTAAGCCCACGAGGTTTTTCGGAGCCGTCCTGATCACGATCACCGAGAAGAGCCGCTCGGCGGTTCTGGCCCTGACGGAGCTGGCCCAGCGGGGATCGGCGGCCCCGGTTCCGATCCTCGAGGTCGCCGAGGCGCGTGCGATCCCGCTCCACTTCCTGGAGCAGCTGTTCGCCGGGCTTCGCCGGGCCGGGATCCTCCAGAGCCAGCGTGGGGTCAAGGGCGGCTACTCGTTCCGCCGCGCCCCCGCCGAGGTGACGATCCTGGAGGTCGTCGAGACGGTGGATGGCCGGCTCACGTCCCCGGCCGGCGGCCAGCGGTCCTCCGAGGGCGCGGAGTCGGTCTGGGCCGAGGCCCGCGCCAGCCTGGCCGAGCTGCTGTCGGTCCTGACCGTGGCCGACATGGTGGAGCGGGAGGCGCGCATCCAGAGCGCGCCGATGTTCCACATCTAGAGCAACCTCGCGATTCGCAGGAGGTTCTCCGAGCGCTCGCGCGTCGTGGGGCGCATGTTGGGGCGCATCGCGCACGAGCGCGCTCGCGCTCGCGCTTGGGCGATCTCAGGGCCCGCCCGGTGGGCCGGGCGTCGGCAACGCGCAGGCGCTCTGGGAGGAGGGCACCGGCAAGTCGTACCGGCTGAGCTTCGCCGGCTCCGGCCGCAACTTCGCCCAAGAGTACGATGCGAAGCAGGCCAAACCCGCACGTAAGCGCCCGGCCTTCGTGCGCTGCAACGCCTCCCAAGGAGGACGCGCGCGAGAGGCGAGCGCGGGGCGAGGAACTGAGCCGCCTATTCGGGAAAGACTGACCCAATCCCGCACGACCGGCCCACCGGCCCCGCCTCCCCGTCCGGAGCACCGGCCCGAGCTCCGTCGCTCCACGTAGCCAGGCCCCGGACGGTGCGGGACCTCGGGTCGTGCGTCGTGCGAGGGCGCCACTGGTCCACGACCGCGCCTGTATGTACGCGCGATCGCGTCGCCTTCCGTGGCGCTCTCGCCCGAGTCGCCGCCGGGCTTTGCGCGGGCTACTCCGTTCGGGTGCGGAAATTGCGACCCATGCAGCCTTCGAATCCGAGCTCCTTGGCCGCGCGGGGTGGCAGCACTGAGCACCGCGGAAGATCGCTCCGGTTCGAGATCACACGCCAGCGACGGCTCGTCGGAGTCGGGCGGCGGAGAATGTAGTACCCGTCGCTGAGCACGCAGTCCAACTTCACCCGGTACTTCTGGTTCGGGAGGATCCCCGCGATGCGCGGCTTGTAGGCCGAGACGCGCGTGATCCAGGCGTTCTGGCACGCGGGCGTCTCGTAAGAGCCGGCGTTGAAGACCTCGAGGAGCGCCTGACGCTCCGCGCGAGTGGCTTTGCGCGCATCGGCTCGCTCGGCTGAGGCGAACGCGAGGCACAGCACGAGAGCCGCGCCCGGCAGGACGAGCGCCCCGAGTGTCGACCACCCCGCGAGACGCTCGGATCGGCCGCCGAGGGTGCTCATGGCACGATACTGGCAGGTCGAGACTGGGAGCCGCTCAGGGTGCCCGGCTTGCGAGTAAGGCGTGGATCCGGATCGTGCCCGAACGCGTGAGGAGCTCGGGTATCGAGGGGCACGCGTTCTCCCCTGCCGGGCGGCGCGGGGCCCGCACCATTCCCCGAAGCTGAGTGGCCCGCACTGTCCCCGCCCAGGCGGACGTTCCCGCTCCGGCGCAGCTCCCTCAGTGCGGAGGGGCTACTGCACGATCCGGGCGAGCGCCCGTTTCGCCCGCGGCCTGAGCGTCCAGCCACTCCCCAAACGTCGGACCGGCGAGCTTGGCGTGCGGGCCAGGCAGCAGGCCGTCGCCGGCGAACAGGTCGCTATCCGGGTCATCGGGGTCGCTGGTCTCCTCGACCTGCGCTGGACTGCCGCGGCGTGCGGCGAGCAGGCGCGCCACGTTGACGAGCCTCTCCACCCGTGGACCGGCGATCTCGGGGAGGGCGGATCCGGGCTCGGCGGCATCCGACCTCGTCGCCAGGTCGGCGAGCGCCTCGGCGACGGTCCGGGCGGCGACCAGCTGCGTCCGCATCGCCGGGACGTAGGCGACGTCGCCTTGCGTGCCCCAGTCGAGCAACTGGCCGACGAACTCGTGGAACTGCGCCGCGCGCAGGATCTGTGACGGGATCGGCCCGTCCAGGAGCGCCCGCTCCTGGATGACCTTCGCGGCGTAGTAGCCGCCGTAGGAGCCGCCGGTGAAGCGGTCGATGCCGATGATGGACACACCGACGATCCGGCGCACGCCCGCACGCTCGCCGGCCTCCTCCAGGTTGCGAGCGGCGGTGACGAAGAACCGGGTTGCGGCTTCCCTGTCGGGAGAGGGGCCGGTGGCGGTGTTGACGACCGTGTCCACACCCGCCAGGGCGTCCTCGAGACCCTCGCCGGTGATGACGTCCACGCCGTTCGAGCGCGAGATCGAGACGACCTCGTGGCCGGCGCCCTCGAGCACCTCGACGAGGTGCCTGCCCACGCGACCCGTTGCGCCCGTGACCGCGATCTTCTGCTGTGCGTTCATGACCAGCCTCCTTCCGTTCGCTCGTGCTGTCTTAGAGACGCACGGGACGGGCCGGAATCGACAGCTCACGGAAGGAAGCTCTCGGCCTCGCCGTTCATCAGCGAGACCAGGCTTCCGCGCGCGATCGTGTGGTCTAGCGGTGCAGCGCGCCCCGGCGGGTCGCGCGGGCGTCCTCGAGGACCGTCTGGCCCCATCTCGTCAGGACGACGGCGAGCGGCCCATCGCGTTCGCGGGTGCCCGTCACCTGCACCAGGCCCGACTCCTGGGCGTCCTCCCATGGTGTGATCCGCGGGCAGTGGCTGCCCCAGGTCTCGATCGTCTCCCGATGGGTGCGGGGCTCCCGAGCGAGCCAGTCGAGCAGGTCGAGCACGAGTGCGCCGGGGGCGCTGCGCGCCTCGCTGGTTGAGCTCTTGGGCTCGAGAGCGACCCCGCCGGAGCTGTGAAGGCTGGTCATGGAGTCCTCGTTCACGCGCACCGCTCGCGGGCGGTCTCAGCAGAGGATATCGCCTCCCCGGCCCGGGTCCCGCGCTCGGTCTCGCTCACGTGGCCCCGGCAAGTCCACAGCCTGTGGACGACGGGGTGGGGACTTCACGGCCTCGTAACCGGGCCGTAGGATCGCCCGGCTCATCGAGGGGAGGGACCGGATGGCGGAGCGGCTGGACGTGCTGGGCATCGGGAACGCGATCGTTGACGTGCTGGCGCACGCCGACGAGGCGTTCCTGGCCGAGCACGACCTGCCCAAGGGCGCGATGACGCTCATCGACGCCGAGCGTGCCGACCTGCTCTACGAGCGCATGGGCCCCGGCGTCGAGGTGTCGGGCGGCTCGTGCGCCAACACCGTCGCCGGGGCGGCGTCGCTGGGCAGCCGGGTCGCGTACGTCGGCAAGGTCCGCGACGACGACCTCGGGCGGATCTTCACCCACGACATCCGAGCCGCAGGGGTCGCCTTCGACACGCCGCCCGCCCACGACGGGCCCGGGACGGCGCGCTGCCTCATCCTCGTCACGGGCGATGCCCAGCGGACGATGTGCACCTACCTCGGCGCGTCCGCCGACCTGGGGCCCGAGGACGTCGACACGGCGCTGGCCGCCCGCGCCGCGGTGACCTACCTGGAGGGCTACCTCTGGGACCCGCCCCGCGCCAAGGACGCGTTCCGCGTGGCGATGGCCGCGGCCAAGGGGGCGGGCAGGCGCGTGGCGCTCACCCTGTCCGACCCCTTCTGCGTCGAGCGCCACCGCGACGAGTTCCGGGAGCTCGTCGACGGCGACGTGGACGTGCTCTTCGCGAACGAGCACGAGCTCACGGCCCTCTACGAGACCTCCAGCCTGGAGGCGGCCGTCGCGGAGGTGCGCGGCCGTTGCGAGGTCGCCGTCGTGACGCGCTCCGAGCGCGGCAGCGTGGTCGTGACCGCCGGCGACCTCCACGAGGTCCCCGCGGCGCGGGTGGATCGCGTGGTCGACACCACCGGCGCCGGCGACCTGTACGCCGCGGGCTTCCTCCACGGCCTGACCCGCGGCCTCCCGCTCCCGGACTGCGCGCGCCTCGGCGGCGTCGCCGCGGCGGAGGTGATCTCCCACTTCGGGGCCCGTCCCGAAGCCGACCTGGGCGCCCTCGCACGCGCCGCGCTGGCCTGAGACGCCCCCGCCGGGGGCGATGGTAGGGTGCCCCGGGTGCCGATCGCCGACTCGATCACCGACCTCATCGGGCGCACGCCGCTCGTGCGCCTCAACCGCATCTCCGACGGCTCGGGGGCGGTGATCCTCGGGAAGCTCGAGTCGTTCAACCCGGCCGGGTCGGTCAAGGACCGCATCGGGCTGTCGATGGTCGAGGCCGCCGAGGCCTCCGGCGACCTGGTGCCGGGCGAGTCGGTGATCGTCGAGCCCACGTCCGGCAACACGGGCATCGCCCTGGCGTTCGTCTGCGCCGCCAAGGGCTACCGGTGCATCCTCACGATGCCCGAGACCATGACCGTGGAGCGCCGCACGCTCCTGCGCGCCTACGGCGCGGAGCTCGTCCTGACCCCGGGGGCCGACGGCATGCGCGGCGCGATCGCCCGCGCCGAGGAGATCGCCGCCCAGATCGAGGGGTCCTTCATCCCGCAGCAGTTCGAGAACCCGGCCAACCCCGAGGTGCACCGGCTGACGACCGCCGAGGAGATCTGGGCCGACACCGACGGCGAGGTGGACGTGCTGGTCGCCGGGGTGGGCACCGGCGGGTCCATCACCGGGGTCGCTCAGATCCTCGCCGAGCGCCGCCCCGGCTTCACCGCCATCGCGGTCGAGCCGGTCGACTCGCCCGTGCTGTCGGGCGGCGCGCCGGGGCCGCACAAGATCCAGGGCATCGGGGCGGGCTTCGTCCCCGGGGTGCTCGACACCGACGCCTACGGCGAGGTGATCGTCTGCGAGGCCGACGACGCCTTCGAGATGGCCCGCCGCCTGGCGCGCGAGGAGGGCATCCTCGTCGGCATCTCCGCGGGGGCCAACGTCTGGGCGTCGCTCGAGGTCGCGCGCCGCGCCGAGTCGGCCGGCAAGACCATCGTGACCTTCCTCTGCGACACCGGCGAGCGCTACCTCACGACGCCGCTGTTCGCAGAATAAGACCCGCTCAGCCCCGGCGGATCATCAGGCTGCGGCGGAGGCCGCGCTCCTTGAAGCCCAGGGCGCGCAGGAACGCCTGGCCGGCGCCGTCGGCCTCGACCACCGCGGCCAGGTGGGTTCCGCGGGCCTCGCCGACCTGTCGCGCGAGCTCGGTGACGAGCAGGCGGCCGATGCCGCGCCTGCGGGCGTCCGGATGGACTCCCATCCAGTTGATCCAGCCCTCGGGGACCATCGCCTGGGCGAACCCCCGCAGGCCGGCGCCCGCCTCACGGGCGACGATCATCGCGTCGAAGCCCTCGGCGCTCTCGTAGCCGGTCGGCTGGCCCATCTCCGCGAACGCCGCCAGCCCCCGCATGGCGGCCGCCTCCACCGCGGCGAACTTCTCGGCCCACTCGTTGCGGTAGGGCTCGACCGCGACGCCCGGCACGACGGGCGGCCGCGGGAGCCCCTCGATCGGGCGCGCCATCACCGCGACGCGCGCGTAGGGCTCGAAGCCCTCGGCGGCGAGCATCGCGGCGAGGGGGTCGCCGTCGGCGACCTCGGCGTCCCAGGGGGGATCGGGGAGCTGTGCCAGGAGCGCCCGCAGGGCCTCGGGCCCGTCGGCGCGCAGCCCCTCGAGGCGCAGCGCGCGCGCCGTCGCGGAGGGGCCCGGCTGGCACGACGCGCCGGCGACGGCGACGCTACTCGAGGTAGGCCTCCAGGTCGTCCACCCGCACGCCGATCCCCTCCAGGTGGCGCCGCGCCTCCTCGAGGCGCTGCTCGGTCCCGGTCACCTCCAGGATCACCCAGCCGGTGGTGTCGCGGACGTCCGCCCGGCGGATGTTCGTCACGATGTCGAAGCGCTTCGCCAGCGAGTAGATGATCGGCTCCTGGATGAGCGGCTCGGGAAACGTGAGCTTGAGCCTCTGCCGTTTCAGCGGTGGGCGCCTCCTGCCGAGGGGCGCCTATACTAGCCCGCATGCCAGGGCGCCAGCGGCTCGCCGGGATCCGGAAGGCGGGGCGGTCCTTCTCCCGCGACGTCGAGGCCGCGCGCGAGCGCGACCCCGCGGCCCGGTTGACGGCGGAGGTCCTGCTCTGCTACCCGGGCCTCCACGCGCTCTGGATGCACCGGGCCGCGCACGCCCTCTACCTCCGGGACCTCAGGCTGCCGGCGCGGCTTGTGAGCCAGCTCTCGCGCTTCCTGACGGGGATCGAGATCCACCCCGGCGCGCGCATCGGCCCCGGCTTCTTCATCGACCATGGGATGGGCGTGGTCATCGGCGAGACCACGGAGATCGGCGAGGACGTCACGCTCTACCAGGGGGTCACGCTGGGCGGCACCGGCAAGGAGACCGGCAAGCGCCACCCGACGGTGAAGGACGGCGTCATCGTCGGCACCGGCGCGCGCGTGCTCGGCCCCGTCGTGATCGGCGAGGGCGCGAAGGTCGGGGCCGGCTCGATCGTCATCAAGGACGTGCCGGCCAACTCCACCGTCGTCGGCAACCCCGGGCGCCCGGTGATCGTGGACGGCCAGCGCGTGCCGCGCGACGTCCACCACCCGGACATCGAGCACACCCGCCTGCCCGACCCGGTCGCCGAGGCCCTGGCGTGCTTGGTGCGGCGGGTCGGCGAGCTCGAGCGCGAGGTCCAGGACCTGCGCGCCGGGCGCGCCCCCGAGTCCAAGGACGAGGACGCCGACGAGGACTGCCTCCCCACCGTCCAGGAGGAGATCGCCTCGATCCTCGGCCTCAACCCGGGGTCCGGGATCTAGCCGGGCCGCCGGGACCGAGCGCGGTCGCGGCGTTGCCGGTCGCACGGGTCAACGAGCTCGAGATCGCCTACGAGCGGGTCGGCGAGGGGCCGCCGCTGGTGCTCCTCCACGGCGCTGCGGTGGACGGTCGCATGTGGCGACCGCAACTCGCCGCCCTGGCGGACGAGCTCACGGTCGTCGCCTGGGACGAGCCGGGGGCGGGCCGATCCTCGGACGTGCCGTCCGATTTCGGACTCGCGGACTACGCGGACTGCCTCGCGGCCCTCATCGACCAGCTCGCGCTCGGCGCCGCGCACGTCGTCGGCCTCTCCTGGGGCGGCACCGTCGCGCAGGAGCTCTACCGCCGCCATCCGGGGCTCGTTGCGACCCTGATCCTCGCCGACACCTACGCGGGCTGGAAGGGGTCCCTGCCCGATGAGGAGGTGCGTGCTCGCCTCGCCGACGTGCGTCGAAGGGTCGCGGCGCCCGCCACCGAGTTCGATCCCACCCTTCCTGGGCTGTTCGCAGGGGAGCCGCCCGCCGAGTTCGTCCCGCTGCTCAGGGAGATGGACGCCGCCGTCCGCCCGCAGAGCCTGTTGACGGCGCTCTCGGTGATGGCCGAGGCCGACCAGCGCGACCTGCTGCCCGGCATCGGCGTGCCGACCCTGCTGGTCTGGGGCGAGCTCGACGCGCGCTCGCCCCTCGGCGTCGCGCGACAGCTGGAGCGGGCCATCCCGGACGCGGAGCTGGTCGTGATCCCGGACTGCGGGCACGTCAGCAATCTCGAGCGGCCCGGGCGGTTCAACGAGGCCGTCCGGGCGTTCTGCCGCGCCCACGCGCCGCGCCCGGCCGGAGGCGGCCCCTACCCCGATCCGGGCGGGTAGAGCGACAGGCCGCCGTTGACGAGCAGCGTCGCGCCGGTGATGTAGGAGGCCTGCCCGGACGCGAGCCAGGCGATGGCGGGCGCGACCTCGTCGACCCGTCCCATACGGCCCATGGGGATCTGGGCCTCGACCCGGCGTCGAGCCTCCTCGTCGCCCTGGAGGTGCTCGTTGATGGGGGTGGCGATGGCGCCCGGGGCCACCGCGTTGACCCGGATTCCGTGGGGCGCCAGCTCCTTGGCGATCGACTCGACGAACAGCCTGGCGCCGCCCTTGGAGGCGGCGTAGTGGGAGAAGCGCTCCCATGGCATGCGGTCGTGGACGCTGCTGACCACCACGATCGCGCCGCCTCGGCCATGGGCGAGCATCGCCCGCGCGGCCTCTCGGCAGACCAGGAAGCTCCCCGTGAGGTTGACCCCGACGACGCGCTCCCATTCCCCGAGGCTCATCTCGACCATGAGGTGGGGAGCCTGAACGCCGGCGTTGCTGACGACCAGGTCGAGCGCGCCGATCGCGGCGGTCGCCTCCTCGAAGCCCCGCCGGACGTCGTCCTCGCGGCTCACGTCCATCGCGACCGCGACGGCCTCGCCTCCGGCCGCCCGGATCGCCCGGACCACCGCGTCGGCGTCCTCGCGGCCCGAGCGGTGGACGACCGCGACGGCTGCGCCGTGGGCGGCGAGCTCCAGCGCGACCCCCTTCCCGATGCCGGAGCTGGCGCCGGTGACGAGCGCGCGACGGCCGGACAGGAGGCGCGCGGCCGGCGGGTGGAGGGATGCGTTGACGCTCACCGATCCTCACGGTTCCCGGCCGGGCTGCGTCGGACACCTCGGATAGGATTTCTCCGGTGACGGAGCTCCTCGACGGCCTCAACCCCCCGCAGCGCGAGGCCGTCGTCCACGGGGACGGGCCGCTCCTCGTGCTGGCCGGCGCCGGCAGCGGCAAGACGCGGGTGCTCACCCATCGCGTCGCGCGCCTGATCGGCGAGGAGGGGGTGGACCCCCACGCGATCCTCGCCATCACCTTCACCAACAAGGCGGCTGGGGAGATGCGCGACCGCATCGCCCGCCTCGTCGGGCCGCGCGCCCGGGCGATCTGGGCCTGCACCTTCCATTCGGCGTGCGTGCGCATGCTGCGCCGCGACGCCGAGGAGGCCGGCTACGCGCGCGACTTCTCGATCTACGACGCCGACGACCAGCTGCGCCTGATCCGGCGCTGCCTGGTGGAGGATCAGGTCGACCCGAAGCGCGTGTCCCCGAAGATGGTCCAGGCGCGCATCTCCGACGCCAAGAGCCGCCTGGAGGGGCCCGAGGACCTCGGCGCGTCGTCCTTCCAGGACGAGATCGTCGCCCGCGCCTACCGGCGCTACCAGGACGCCCTGCGCGCCAACGGCGCCATGGACTTCGACGACCTGCTGATGGTCACGGCCGAGCTCCTGGAGTCGAGCCCGGCGGTGCGCGAGCGCTGGCAGCAGCGCTTCCGGCACGTCCTCGTGGACGAGTACCAGGACACCAACCACGCCCAGTACCGCCTGGTCCGGGCCCTGGGCGAGCCGCAGCGCAACGTGATCGCGGTGGGCGACGACGATCAGGGCATCTACTCCTGGCGCGGCGCCGACGTGCGCAACATCCTCGACTTCGAGCGCGACTACCCGGACGCCCGCGTGATCGCGCTCGAGCAGAACTACCGCTCCACCGGCGTCATCCTGCGGGCCGCCAACGCGGTCGTCTCGCACAACCCGCACCGCCACCCGAAGCGGCTCTGGACGGCGCTCGGCGACGGCGACCCGATCCTCGCGGTGTCCTGCCGCGACGAGCACGAGGAGGCGCGGGTCGCGGCGTCGGAGATCGACCGGGCGCTCGGCCGCGGGCTGAGCCGCTCGGACGTCGCGGTCTTCTACCGCACCAACGCCCAGAGCCGCGCGATCGAGGACCAGCTCGTGCGCCGGTCGGTGCCATACATCGTTGTCGGCGGGCCGCGGTTCTACGAGCGGGCCGAGGTCCGCGACCTGCTCGCCTATCTGCGCGTCGTCGCCAACCCGGCCGACGGCGTCAGCCTCGCGCGCATGCTGGGGGCGCCCAAGCGCGGGATCGGGCCGGGCGCCATCGCCAAGCTGGAGTCCTTCGCGGCCGCCCGCGACATCCCGGTGGGGGAGGCGCTGCTGCAGGCCGACGAGGCCCCCGGCCTCCCGCCGGGCCAGCGGACGGCGCTCGCCGAGGTCGCCGCGCTCGTGCGGGACACGCGCGCCGGCGCCGCTGCGGGCGCGCCCCTCGACCGGCTCATGGAGGAGGTCCTGGAGCGCTCGGGGCTCCGCGACGCCCTGATCCGCGAGGGCACCTTTGAGGCCCAGGGCCGGGTCGAGAACCTGGACGAGATGGTGCGCGTCGCCGCCGAGTACGAGGCATCGGCGGACGAGCCGACCCTCGCCGGCTTCCTGGAGGGGGTCGCGCTGCAGGCGGACGCCGACCTGGTCGACGAGTCGGCCGGCGCCGTCACCCTGATGACGATCCACAACGCCAAGGGCCTGGAGTTCGACACGGTGCTGATCACCGGCCTCGAGGAGGGGCTCTTCCCCCACGTGCGCTCCGACACCCCCGAGGCGCTCGAGGAGGAGCGGCGGCTCTTCTACGTCGGCCTCACGCGCGCGCGGCGCACGCTCGTGCTGACCCACTCCGAGAGCCGGGCCATGCACGGCGGCCGCGACTACCGCCTGCCGTCGCGGTTCCTCGCCGAGATCCCGCCCGACTGCCTCGCCGAGCCGCCGGGGGCGCGCCGCGCGGGGGCGCTCTTCGCCGGCGCCACGGCGGCCCCGCCGCGCCGCCCGGCGCTCGCGACCGGCGACAACGTGCTCCACGCGACGTTCGGCGAAGGCGTGGTGACCGCGATCGAGAGCGGCGGGGAGCTGGTGCGGGTGCGCTTCGCCCAGGACGGCGCAGAGCGGCGCCTGATGGCCGGCGCCGCCCCGATGAGGAAGGTGGTCTGATGGCGGCGACCGCGACGATCATCGACGGGAAGGCGGCGGCCGCCGAGCTGCGCGCCGAGGTGGCGGAGGGCGTGGCGGCCTTCCGGGAGCGCCACGGCCGTGCTCCCGGCCTCGTCGGGATCCAGGTCGGGGACGACCCCGCCTCCGAGATCTACCAGGCCGGCAAGGCGCGGGCGGCCGAGGAGGCAGGCATGGTCTCGCGCCGCGTGGTGCTGCCCGCCGAGACCACCCAGGCGGAGCTCGACGCCCTCATCGACGAGCTCAACGCCGACGACGCGGTTGACGGGATGCTCGTGCAGCTGCCGGTCCCCGACCAGCTCTCCGAGGTCGCGATCGCCAACCGCATCCACCCGGACAAGGACGTTCAACGGCTTCTCCCCGATCAACCTCGGCCGCCTCATCCGGGGAGAGCCGGGCTCGGTGCCGTGCACGCCGGCGGGGATCATGTGGCTGCTCGACCGTGCCGGCGTCGAGCTGGAGGGCGCCGAGGCCGTCGTGGTGGGGCGCAGCCTGATCGTCGGCAAGCCGATGGCGCTGCTGCTCACGTCGCGCAGCGCGACCGTCACGGTGGCCCATTCGCGCACCCGCGACCTGCCCGGGCTGTGCCGGCGCGCCGACGTCCTCGTGGCGGCCGTCGGCCGGCCCGAGATGATCCGGGGCGACTGGATCAAGCCGGGCGCGGCGGTCATCGACGTCGGCATCAACCGCACCGACGCCGGCCTCGTCGGCGACGTGGCGGGCGAGGAGGCGCGGGCGGCCGCCGGGTGGCTCACCCCGGTGCCCGGCGGCGTCGGCCCCATGACAATCGCCTACCTGCTCGCGAACACCCTCGATGCCGCCCGCCGCCGGGCCGGCGACACCTGACGGACGGGAGACACACGTGAAGATCGCAATCTTCGGCTGCACCGGGCCCCTGGGGCTCGGCCTCGCGCTCAACTTCGCGGCCGCGGGGCACGAGATCATCGTCGGATCGCGCAGCCAGGAGCGGGCCGACCAGGCCGCCGCGGACCTGGCCGAGGCGCTGCCGGAGGGCACCTTCACGCCCCGCGAGAACGTCGCCGCAGCGCAGGAGGGCGAGCTCGCGATCGTGTCGATCCCGTGGGAGGGGGTGGACGCCACCATCCCGCCGATGGCCGACGCGCTCGCGGGCAAGGTCGTCGTCTCCGTCGTGAACGCGCTCCGCTTCGGGAAGAGCGGCGCGATCGCCGAGCAGGACCTCCCGGACGGCTCGGCCGGGGCGCGCATCCAGGCGCTGGCCCCCGAGGCCAAGGTCGTCGTGGCCTACAACAACCTGCCCGCCGCCGGGCTCCAGGCCCGCCACCACCTCGATGCCGACGTGCTCGTCTGCGGCAAGAGCCGCGAGGCCCGTGAGGCCGTCATCGCGCTCACGGAGTCCATCCCGGGCACGCGGGCGCTCGACGCGGGGCCGCTCGCCAACGCCCTCATCCTGGAGGGCATGACGGCGATCATCATCAACCTCAACAAGCGCTACGGCGGCGAGGCCAGCCTGGCCATCTCGGGGCTCGAGGCGGCCCCGGCGCGGCCGGCCTGAGAACGAGCTACTCGCCGGCCGCGTCGAGCTCGGCCCGGGCGCGGGCGATGGCCTCGCGCACGAGGGCCAGCTCGCGCCGGAGGTCGCGGACCTCCGCCTCCAACGCGGCCACCTCCGCGCCGGGGGCCGGCGCCTCGACCCCCTCCTGGCGGGCCAGCCACCGGGCGAAGCCCGCGGCGATCTCCTCGGCGTGCTCCTCGTCGCCCCCGAAGCGGCGCGCCGCCTGCTCGACCGTGGCCCCGGCCTCCACGAGCGGGAGCATCTCGGCGTAGAGCGCCGACGACTCGCGCCGCGTCGTCTGGCGGCCGGGCCGAGCGGACGCGGCGGGCGCCTCGGGGGGGGCGGCGTCGCGGGCCTTGCGGGCGCCGGCGTAGTAGGCGGAGGAGGTCGCCGACACGGAGCGGTCCATCTCGTCGGCGACGCGCCGGATCGCAGCGGCACGCGAGGCCTCGGCCCCCTCGGCCATCAGGGCCTCGACCCGCGCGAAGACCTGGTCTGCGATCGTCTCGGCGATGGGGCTACCGTACCCGGCCCCTCACCAGCCGCGCCACACGGCCACCTCCTCGATGCCCGGGCGCGGCGGACGCTCGGGGGGCGGCCCGGCGGGGTGGCCGAGGTACACGAAGCCGACGATCGCGTCCTCCCGGCCCAGCCCGAGCGCCTCGCGCACCTCGGGCTCGTCGACCATCTCCCCGGTGCGCCACATCGCCCCGAGCCCGCGGCCGTGGGCCGCGAGGAGCATGTTCTCGATGGCCGCGGCCACGGCGTCGCGGTCCTCGCGGGCGCGCACCGGGTCGTCGGCGCCCAGGACGACGGCCGCGACCACGACGGGCGCCCGTTCCAGGCGGGCGGCCTCCTTCTCGAGGCCCGCGGGGGGCAGACGGGGCTTGGCGCGCGCGACCGCGCGGGCGTGCGCCTCCCCGACCTCGCGGCGCGCATCGCCGGCGAGCACCACGAACCGCCACGGGGCCGTGAGGTGGTGGTTCGGAGCCGAGACCGCGGCCGCCAGCAGCTCCTCGACCGTCTCGCGCGCCACCGGGTCGGGGCGAACGCGCCCCAGGCTGCGCCGCGAGGCGATGGCGTCGAGCAGGCTCATCCGTAGCCGAGCTCGTCGAGGCGATCCTCGTCGAAGCCCAGGTGGTGGCCCAGCTCGTGCAGGACCGTGATGCGCACCTGCTCCACGACCTCGGCCGCGGTCGCGCAGTGCTCGAGCAGCGGGTGCATGTAGACCGAGATGCGCGGGGGGAGGGCACCCGACGGGGGAGTCCCCTCGGACAGGGGGACGCCCTGGTAGAGGCCGTACAGCGGCCCCATCTCGCGCGGCCCGCGCTCCTCGACCACCACGGCGACCTCGTCGAGCGCCGAGGCGAAGGGCTCCGGGACCTCGTCGATCGCCTCGGCCACGAGGTCCTCGAACTCCGCCCGGCCGATCATCACGACGGCGATGGTAGCGGGCGCGGGCCCGCGACCCCCTGCAGGCCTTGCCGTTCCTTGGTCAAGCCCGGCCCCGGACGGTCGATGATCTCATCGGCGGGGCGGCCCCCAGGCCGGCCACCGCCTCGCCCGCCGGGCCCTGCGCATTTTCTGTGCGGGGCCCGGCACGATCACCGGCAGGTGCCCCTCAGGTGGGCTCCTCGGGCACGAAGCGGTCGGTGGCGGCAGCGGCCGCGTTGACGGGCTCCTCCAGCAGGCCGTTGTCGAGCATCCAGGCCGCGAAGGCCGACCACTCCGCAGGGTCCACGTTGAGCGTTGGCTCGTCGGCGGGGGAGAGGATGTCCGCCGTGAGGTCGAGCTGCTCCTTCACGACCTCGGGGTCGAGGTCGCCGTTGGCGGCCACCAGGTGCTCGACCGCGCCGGCCTCGTCGGTGGCGGCCCAGTCCTGGCCCGCGCGCAGGCCGCGCAGGAACGCCTCCACCAGCTCCGGCCGCTCGCGCACGGTCTCGTCGCTGGTGACGA
Source organism: Miltoncostaeaceae bacterium (assembly GCA_963835685.1). Taxonomy (GTDB): domain Bacteria; phylum Actinomycetota; class Thermoleophilia; order Miltoncostaeales; family Miltoncostaeaceae; genus DATAGF01. The sequence goes on along the minus strand of CAWIGI010000019.1, from coordinate 48,801 downwards.
CGACGAGCTCGTCGTAGTCCGGGACGCCGTTCTCCTCGAGGCGGAACGCCTGCGCCGGCACGTCCTGGCGCTCCAGCTCCACCAGCTCGATGTTCCAGTAGGCGCCGATGACCGCGTCCACCTTGCCGGCGGCCAGCGCGGGGCTCAGGCTGAAGCCGACGTTCCTGGTCTCCACCTTCGCGGGGTCGCCGCCGTCGGCCCGGACCACGGCGTCCAGCAGCGGCCTGTCGGAGGGCACGCCGGCCACGCCGACGGTCTTGCCCTGGAGGTCCGCCGGCCGGGCGATGCCCCGGTCGGTCCGCGCGATCACGCTGTTGAGCGGGTGCACGGCGACCGCGCCGACCGCCACGACCGGCACGCCCGCCGCCCGCGCGATCAGCACCTCGGGCTCGTACGAGATCGCGAACGGCGCCCTGCCCGCGCCCACCTGCTTCAGCGAGGCGGCCGGGTCGCTGGGGACGACCGGGCTCACGTCGAGGCCCTCATCGGCGAAGTAGCCCTCCTCGATGGCCCCGTAGACGCCGGCGTGGTCGGCGTTGGGGAACCAGTCGAGGATGAGGTTGACCTGCTCCGCCGACTCGGGGCCGGCGGGCTCGTCGTCGCCGCACCCGGCGGCGACGCCCGCGAGGAGCGCGGCGGCGGCGAGGAGGAGGACGAGCGGACGCGATCTCATCTGGGCCTCCACGACGGGCGGACGGAATGGCGGCGGTGGGGGAGGGCGAGGCGCTCGGCGAGTCCGACGGCGCCGAAGAAGGCCATCCCGATGAGCGCCAGGAGGGCGATGGCGGCGAAGCTGCGGTCGGTGCGGAACTCGGCCGTCGAGAACTCGGAGAGGTACCCGAGGCCGCGGTCGGCGCCGACGTACTCGGCCACCACCGCGCCGGTGACGGCGAAGACGGCGGCCATCTTCAGCCCGGAGAAGAGCGAGGGCAGCGCGGCCGGCACGGTGACGCGCCAGAACGCCCAGGGCCGGCTCGCGCCCAGGGTCCGGGCCGCGCGCGCCAGCGCCGGGTCCACCCCGCGCAGGCCGTCGACGCCGGTCACGACGACCGGGAAGAAGGCGACCACGAAGGCGACCATCACCTGGGCGGCGCCGTAGTCGAGCCAGACCGCCACGATCGGCGCGACGGCCAGGATGGGGATCGCCTGGCTCGCGACCAGCCACGGGTACACCGCGGCCTCGACCCCGCGCGACCCGACGATCGCGACGGCAAGCAGGAACCCCAGCGAGGCCGCGAGGCCGAAGCCCACCGCCGCTTCGGCGATCGTCGCCTGCGCGTGGAACCACAGCCGCGAGCGGTCGTCCCAGAGCACCTGGGCGACGTCTGCGGGCGCGGGCAGGAGCCACTCGCGGGGCGACGCCAGCCAGATCACCGCCTGCCAGGCGGCGAGGGCGAGAAGGGGCAGCAGGAGCAGCGGCAGGCGCCTCCAGGCCCGGCCGCCGCGGCGGGGGGCCGGTGCGGCCGGCGCCGTCGCCGCGGCCGCCGGGGCCCGGTTGACGGTGCTCATGCCACCGCCCCGGCCGCGCGCAGGGCGTCCATCAAGCGTCTGCCGCAACTCGATGAGCTCGGGGGCGACGTCGGTCGCCTGCCGCGGCCTGGGGAGATCCACGGCGAGCTCGGCCACGATCCGAGCCGGGCGCGGGCTCGAGACCAGCACCCGGTCGGCGAGCAGCAGGGCCTCGTCGAGGTCGTGCGTCACCAGCAGCGCCGGCGGCCGTGCCTCGGCCCAGGCGCGGGCCAGCACGCCGCGGAGGTCTGAGCGGGTCAGCGCGTCGAGGGCGCCGAAGGGCTCGTCGAGCAGCCACCCCTCCGAGCCCGACAGCAGCGTGCGCGCGAGGGCGCCCCGCTGCCGCATCCCGCCCGACAGGGCGTGGGGGTAGTGGTCCTCGAAGTCCGCGAGCCCGAGCCGCGCGAGCGTCCGCCGGGCCGCCCGCTCGGCCTCCTCGCGCCCGCCCCCGGCCAGGAGCGGCCCGAGCGCGACGTTGTCGAGCAGGGTCCGCCACGGCAGCAGCGCGTCGCGCTGGGGCATCAGGGCCAGACGGCCGAGCCGCGGCCCCTCGACGCGGCCGTCGAGCGCCACCTCGCCGGCGTCCGGGACGAGCAGGCCGGCGAGCACCGAGAGCAGCGTGCTCTTGCCGCAGCCCGACGGGCCGACCATCGCCACGATCTCGCCCGGCGCGACGCTCAGGCTGAGGCCGTCGAGCACCTCGACGTCGCCGAAGCACAGCCGGAGGTCGCGCGCCTCGATCGCCGGGGCCGGCTCAGACACCATGCTCCCAACCGCCCGGCTCCACGCCCCGCAGCTCCGGGGCGCCGGCCTCGAGGCGCCCCACCGGGGTCAGTGCGCACGGCGCCGCGCGGCGGGCGCCCTCCACGCGGCGCGCGGGGAGCGCCGCCAGCAGCTCGTAGTCCTCGCCGCCGGTGACGGCCATGCGCCGGGGGTCCTCTCCGGCGGCCGCGGCGATCTCCGCCACGCCCTCGGCGAGCGGCACGGCATCGGCCTCGAGAACCGCGGCGACGCCGCTGGCCCGGGCCATGCGCAGCGCGTCGAGGGCGAGGCCGTCGGAGACGTCCAGCATCGCGCGCGCGCCCGCCCGCGCCAGCGAGCGCCCCGCCGCCAGCCGGGGCTCGGGCCGCAGGTGGGCGGACCGCAGGCGCTCACCGACCGCGCTCGGCACGGCCGCCGCGAGCTCCGGGCGCTCCAGGAGCAGGAGCCCGGCCGCCGAGGCGCCCAGCGCCCCGGTGACGCAGAGGACGTCGCCGGGGCGGCCGCCGGAGCGGAGGACCGAGGGGACCCCGCCCGCCGGCCGGCCGACCGCCGTCACGGCGAGGATCAACGCCGGCCCCGCGGTGACGTCGCCCCCGGCCACCGTCACGCCGTGGCGGGCCGCCAGCGTCTCCAGGCCCGAGTAGAGCTCGTCCACCTCGTCGTCGCCCACGTCCCCGGGCGGGAGGCAGAGGCCGACGAGCGCTGCGACGGGCTCGGCCGCCATGGCCGCGAGGTCGGAGAGATTGACGGCGAGCGCCTTGTGGCCGAGGTCGCGGGCGCCGGTGGTCGTGCGCCGGAAGTGGATTCCCTCGACCAGCAGGTCCTGCGTCACGACCGCGGTGCCGCCGACGCTGAGAAGGGCCGCGTCGTCGCCGATGCCGAGCTCGGTCCCCGGCCGGCGCCGCGCGCGCGCAGCGATCCGCTCGATGAGCGCCAGCTCCGACATCGTCCCCGCGGTCTCCCTTCGCTGGAATTACCCAGATCAGGTTCAAGGGTCGAGGCCGAGTCGCCTCCTCTCAGCCGCCCGTGGCAGCTCCCCTGGTGAGATCAGCCTAGCACCGGGGCTATCGTGCGCGCGATGGGCGACTGGACGACCGCCGACCAGGAGCTGCTCGACGCGGCCCGTGGAGGGGACGAGGGCGCCTTCGCGCGGCTCGTCGGGCCCCACCGGCCCGAGCTGCACGCCCACTGCTACCGGATGCTCGGCTCGGTCCACGACGCCGAGGACGCGCTGCAGGACACCCTGCTGCGCGCGTGGCGCGGGCTGGGGGGCTTCCGCGGACGGCGGCCGCCCCGCTCGTGGCTCTACGCGATCGCCACCAACGTCTGCATCGACGCGTGCACGCGCCGCAGGCGGCGACTGCTGCCGATGGATCAGGGCCCGCCCACCGCCGGGGGAGAGGAGCCCGGCCCGCCGCCGGCCGCGTCCGCGTGGATCGAGCCCTACCCCGACGAGCGGGTCGGCCTGGAGGGCGGCCACGCGTCGCCGGAGGCGCGCTACGAGCGCCGCGAGTCCGTCGAGCTGGCGTTCATCGCCGCGCTGCAGCACCTGCCGCCGCGCCAGCGCGCCGTGCTCATCCTCCGCGAGGTCCTCGGGTTCTCGGCGGGTGAGGTCGCCGAGGCGCTCGACTCCAGCACCGCCTCGGTCAACAGCGCCCTCCAGCGCGCCCGCAGAACCCTCGACGAGCGGCTTCCCGCCGAGAGCCAGCAGTCCACCCTGCGCGCGCTCGGCGACGCGGCGGTGCGCGACCTGGTGGCGCGCTTCGTCGACGCGTTCGAGCGGGCCGACGTCGACGCGATCGTCGCCCTGCTGGCCGCCGACGCCGCATTCGCGATGCCCCCCCACGCGGGCTGGCAGCAGGGCCGGGATGCGGTCGCCGAGTCCTGGCTCATGCCGACCGGCCCGCCGGGCAGCCTGCGCTACGTCCCGACGCGGGCCAATGGCCAGGTCGCGCTGGGCACGTACGCGCTCGACGAGGCGCGGGGCGCGTACCTGCCGATCGCGCTCGACGTGCTGACCCTCCGGGGCCCGGAGATCGCCGTCGTCTTCGCGTTCCGGGACGTGTCGGTGTTCGACCGCTTCGGCCTCCCGGCCGAGGTGGCCTGAGCCTCAGCCGCGGGCCGCCCGGTAGCGCTCCAGCGCGAGCCCGCGGCGCTCGCCGTGGTCGACGCGCGGGGCGGGATAGTCCACCCCGATCCGGCAGCCCGCCGCCCGCTGCTCCTCGGCCGTCATCGTCCAGGGCTCGAAGATGCGCGAATCCGGTACGTCGCGCAGCTCGGGGACGTGGCGGCGCACGTAGTCGCCGCCCGGATCGAAGCCGCCGCGCCTGCCGGACGGGGTTCAGCACGCGGAAGTAGGGCGCGGCATCGGTGCCCGTGCCGGCGGTCCACTGCCAGCCGCCGTTGTTGTTGGCCGGGTCGCCGTCGAGCAGCCCCTGCATGAACACGGTCTCCCCGCGGCGCCAGTCGACCAGCAGATCCTTCACGAGGAAGGAGGCCACGACGATCCTGGCGCGGTTGTGGATCCAGGACTCCTCGGCGAGCTGGCGCATGCCGGCGTCCACCAGGGGATACCCGGTCTCGCCCGCGGCCCAGGCCGAGAGGTCCGCGGGGTCGTCGTCCCAGCGCACCCCCCGCAGGGCCGGGACGAGGGCCGTCCGCAGCGCCTCGGGGTGGCGGGCGAGGCGGTGGTGGAAGAAGTCGCGCCAGCAGACCTGGCGCCAGAACCCCTCGCGCCCGGTCGAGAGGGGAGGGTCATACGCCCCTCGCCCGGCTCCGCCTGGCGGCGGGGCGCGCCTCCGAGGGGCTGAGACGGCAGGCCGAGCGCGCGGCCGATCTGCGCGGGCGTGCACATGCCGAAGCGCAGATGGGCCGACAGCCGCGAGGTGGCGTCCGCGGCGAGCCTGTCGCGGCGGTCCGGGTAGGCGTCGACGCCCTCGCGCACGAAGGCGGCCAGCCGCCGGCGCGCCGCCGCCGGGCCCGCGGGCAGCGGCGGCTCCCCCGCCGGCAGGCGGTCGAGCCCCTCGCCCGGCAGGTCGGGTCCGTCGATGCGCCTCGGGGCGGGGATGTGGGGCGGGACCGGCGGACTCCCGCCAGGCGCGGTGGAAGGCGCTGAACACCAGGTACCCGGACCCGGACGAGCCGGGGAGGTCCTCGGGCTCGGCCAGGAGGTCGGCGGGCATCGCCCGGACCCGCACGCCCGCGGCCTCCAGCGCCGCCGTCACCCGCTCGTCGTGCGCGCGGGCGAAGGGGGAGACGTCGCGGGTGAGGTGCACAGCGTCGGCGTCGGCCTCGGCGGCGACCTCGGGCACCACGGCCTCGGGCGGCCCGGAGCGCACCACCAGGCGGCCGCCGCGCGAGCGGAGCTCCTCGTCGAGGGCCTCGAGGCCGGCGCGGAGGAACCGCAGCCGCGCCGGCGCCCGGTGGTGGCGCCGCCCGAGCAGGGCGGGGTCGAGCACGAAGAGGCAGACGGCGCGGCCGGCGTCGACCGCCTCCCGCAGCGCGGGATGGTCGGCGACGCGCAGGTCGCGCCGGAACCAGACGACCGTGGTGCGGCCCTCGCTCACCCGCGCCCGTTCCCCGCGCCGGCGGGCGCGCGAGCCTCGAGTAGCCGCCGGGTGCGCCGGTGGCGCTCGGCGAACGCGCCCTCGAGCCGCCGCCGCACGAGCAGCCGGTCGGCCAGGCGCCCGAGGCGGCCGCCGGGCAGCCGGTAGGTCACCCGGTCGGTCATGAGGGTGCGGCCGGGGCCGAGCTCGCGGAACAGGTGCTCGTGCCGCCAGAGCGCGAACGGCGAGCGCTCGGCGACGTCCACGATGCGGCGCTCGGGCTCGACGGCCTCGATCTGGACCCTCCACGCCACCGTCAGCGGCACGGGCCGCTGGCGCATCCTCATGGTCACGATCCCACCCGGCGCCACGGGGACGCCGCCCTCGACGGAGACGACCCGCGTCCCGGCGGGGGAGACGAGCGCCGCGTTGCGGGCGTCGAGGTGGAAGGCGAACACCGCCGAGACCGGTGCGGCGATCTCGACCGAGCGCTCGAGCGTGGACGGCCATGGGCGCCTCCCCGCGGGCATCCGCGGACCCTACGGCGCGGGCGCGCCGCCGGGCAGGGCATTCGTCGCGCGAGATGCCCCCGCCGTTCACCGAGAGCCAACGGCGCTGTAACCCCATGGGGGGCGGGCGCTGCGACGCTCGGATCCGACGTGCGCCCCCTCACGCCGACCGGCCCCGCCGAGTGCCGGATCGACCTGCACCTGCACTCGCGGGCGTCAACGGACACCGCGAGCTGGTTCCTGAGCAGGGCGGTGATGCCCGAGTCGTTCACCGAGCCCGAGGCCGCCTACGCGGCCGCCAAGCGCCGCGGCATGGACCTCGTCACGCTCACCGACCACAACACGATCGCCGGAGCCCTGGAGATCGCGCACCACCCGGACGTCCTCGTGGGGGTCGAGGTCACGGCCGAGTTCCCGGAGGACCACGTCCCGGTCCACGTCCTGGTCTGGGGGGTCGACGAGACCCGCTGGGACGACATGGCGCGGCTGCGGGGGAACGTCTACGAGCTCGTGGAGTACGCCCGCTCGGCGGACCTGCCCCACGCGCTCGCGCACCCGCTCCACCGCGTGGGCGGCGAGCTGTCGGCCGACCACCTGGAGCGCTGCCTGCTGCTGTTCCGGCTGTGGGAGGGGCGCAACGGGACGCGGCCGCGGCAGGGCAACGAGGTGGCGGCGCGGATCGCCGGCTCCGCGAGCCGCAACCTGCTCCACCGCCTGGCCGAGAAGCACGGCATCGCGGCCAGCACCGCCGGCCCGCCTGCCCTCACCGGCGGCAGCGACGATCACGGCTCGTACGACATCGCCTCGACGTGGACGGTGACGCCGCCGGCCGCCTCGACGGCCGAGCTCCTCGCCCACCTGCGGGCCGGCCGTGTCCGCCCCGACGGCGCGCATGGGAGCGCCGCCGCCCTCGCGCACTCGGTGGGCTCGCTGGCGGTCAAGGCCTATCTCGACCGTGGCTCCGTCGCGATCCCCGAGCGGCTTCGGGGCATCGTCGGAGACCTGCTCCAGCACCCGCTGTCATCCGCCGCCCCCGGCTCCCGGCCCGCGGCCGCGCTCGGGGAGGACGTTCTGACCCGCATCAGCGCCGACCGGCGGCTCGTGCGCCGCTATCGTCGCCTCGGGCGCGCGGCCGACGGCAGCCCGCGCAGCCACGCGCGCCTGCGCCTGGCGACCGCATGGCTGCACGATGAGCTGGTGCGGCGCGCGCTCGACCCGCGGGGGCTCGGCCTCGGGACGCTGGCCCGCCGTGCCGAGGCGCTGGCCGGCGCGGGGATGCTGGCCCTGCCGTACCTCCTGGCCGCCCACTACACGGCCGGCGAGGCGCGCTTCGCCGACGAGGTCGAGCGCGAGTTCTTCGGACCGCGCCCCACCGAGCAGGGCCCCGTGCCGGCGGTGATGGCGACCGACACGTTCGCCGAGCTGAACGGCGTCGCGGGGACCATGCGCCGCCTGGCGGCACACGCCGCCGCCCACCCCGAGCGCCGCATCACCGTCCTGACGTGCGGGTCGGGGGCCGCGTCCGGGCCGGGACACGCCGACCTGCCCGCCGTCGCGCGCGTGCCGGTGCCCGCCTACGGCGACGCCGCCTGGCGACTGGGGGCGCCCTCCCTGGTCAACGTGCTCGACGCCGTCGAGAGGTCGGGGGCGCGCGTGGTCCACGCCGCCACGCCCGGGCCGATGGGGCTCGCCGCGCTCGTCGTGGCGCGCACCCTCGGGCTGCCCTTCGCGGCGACGTACCACACCGAGCTGGCGCGCTACGTGCTCGACCTCACGGGGGACCGGCTGGCGACGGCGATGGCCGACCGTGCGGTGCGCTGGTTCTACTCGCAGGCCGACCGCGTGTACGCCCCCACGCAGACCACCGCCCGGAGGCTGCTCGCGGCCGGGATCGACCCGGCGCGCATCGCCGTCTTCGGCCGCGGCACCGACGCCGAGCTGTTCCGGCCCGAGCGGCGGTCGCGCCTCATGAGGGCGCGCCTCGGCGCCCGGGTGGCGTGGTGTTGCTCTACGTCGGCCGGCTGTCGCGCGAGAAGGGGCTCCCGCTGCTGGCGCGGGCCTTCCGCCGAGCCTCGGCGGCCCGCCCGGACCTCCGCCTCGCGCTGGTGGGCGAGGGGCCCGCGCGCGCCGAGCTTGCCCGCGCCCTCGCGGGCACGCCCCACCGCTTCGTCGGCCCTCTCCGGGGCCGCGACCTGGCGGCGGCCTACGCGTCGGCGGACCTCTTCTGCCTGCCGTCGGCGACGGAGACCTTCGGCCAGGTCGTCACCGAGGCGGCGGCCTCCGGGCCTGCCGGCCGTCGTCCTCGACGCCGGCGGCGCGGCCGAGCACGTGCACGCCGGATCGACCGGCCTGGTGGTGCCGGAGGAGCCGGAGGCGCTGGCGGAGGCCATCGAGCGGCTGGCCGCCGACCCGGGGCTCCGGGCGGCCATGGGGGCGCGGGCGCTCGCCGAGGCGCGGCGGCGCCCGGGTTGGGCCGAGGTGCTCGACGCGCTGCTCGACGGCTACGCGGACCTGGTGCGCGAGGAGGCGGCCGGCGAGCCGTCCCGGACGGGCGCCGGGCGCGCGGCGACGGCGTGAGGGTCGTGGACGTCACCCAGTGGTTCTCGCCGACCTCGGGAGGCATCCGCACCTACCTGCGGGCGAAGGCCGAATGGGCAGGCCGGCTGGGGCTCCCTCACGCGGCTGTGCTGACGGGACCGGCGGCGGGCGACGACACGCTGGGCGCCAGCCAGGTGGTGCTGGTGCGCGGCCGCACCCTGACGGATCGCTGGGGGTACAGGATCGCGCTCCGGCCGGGCCCGGTCCTCGCCGCGCTCGACCGCCTCCGACCCGACGTTGTGGTGCTGCACGACGCGCTCGCCTTCCCGCGCGCGGTCGGGCGCTGGGCGCGGACGAGGGGCGTGGGGGTGGCGATGTTCTGCCACTCCGACCTCACGCTCGGCGCGGCGGGGCTCCCCGCCGGCCTGCACCGGCCGGCGGGCGCGGCCCTGGGCGTGGTCCAGCGGCGCGCCCTCGCGGCCCCCGAGGCCGTGGTGGTCGCCTCAGAGGACTCGCGCAGCCGGGTGGCCCCCCACACGTCGGCCCGGGTGGTGACCTCTCGGCTCGGCGTGGACCTGCGCGTCTTCCGTGCCGCCCGCGCCGACCCCGCGATGCGCGCGCGGTTGGCGCGGCCCGATGAGGCGCTGCTGCTCTCTGCCGGGCGCCTGTCGAGCGACAAGCGCGTCGACCTGCTCGTGGAGGCGCTGGCCCTCCTGACGCGGCCGGCGGCCCTGGCGCTGGCCGGATCCGGCGCCGGCGAGCGGGGCCTGCGGCGAACGGCACGGCGGCGCGGCGTGGACGACCGGCTCCGGTTCCTGGGCTACGTCGCCTCGCGGGAGCGCCTTGCGACGCTGATGGCGACGGCCGACTGCTTCGTCCATCCGAACCCGGCCGAGCCCTTCGGCCTCGCTCCGTTGGAGGCCCTCGCGTCCGGCTGCCGGGTCGTGGCGGCCGACGCCGCCGGCCCCGGAGAGACGCTCGCCGGGCGCGGCGCGGTGCTGGTCGCGCCCGGCGACCCCGCGGCGCTCGCCGCCGGCATCGAGCGCGCCCTCACCCTGCCACCGCCGCGGCCGCGCCTCGACGACCTCGCGTGGGAGCGCACGTTCGAGGCCGAGTGGGCGCTCTACCGGACGCTGACGCCGGGAGCGGCCAGCCGGGCGGCCCGGGCGCCGAGCGCCGCCGCCCGCGAGCGGGTGACCCCTGAGCCGCGGTAGGTCATGACGACGACGATCCGGGGTCCGGCGGCGTCGTACACGAGGGCCGCGCCGTGGCGCGCCGCGCGCAGCCAGCCGTTCTTCTGTGCGATCGGCGTGCCCGCCGCGACGCCGCCCGCGACCAGGCCGGCGTTGTCGCCGGCCTGCTCGGATGCCAGCAGCCAGCCGAGCGCGAGCCGCGCCGCGCGGGCGGTGAGGCCGCTCTCGCGGCGGGCCTGCGCCGACCCCGTCGCGGCGGCATGGATCGCGAAGAGCACGCGGGCGAGGTCGCGCGCCGTCGTCACCCGCCGCGAGACCGGCGGAGGCGGGTCGGGCGCGCCCGACGAGGGCAGCGCCGGCTGGAGCTCGGTGCCGACGATGTAGCCGCCGGGGAACGTGCTCGAGCGGGCGCCCAGACGCACGAGCGTCTCCTGCGCGAGGGCCGCTCCGTCGCCGAGGCGGTCGAGCAGGCGGTTGGTGGCGAGGTTGGACGACCAGGTCGTCATGGCGGCGAGGTCGTAGCGCAGCGCCGACGGTCCCGGGCCCGGGCGGGCGAGCGCTCCGACCAGCAGGCCCAGCTTCACCGTCGAGGCCGCGGGGAACCGGGCGTCGGCGTTCCAGCCCCCGGCGGTCCCGCTCGCCAGGTCCTGCGTCCAGAGGGCCGCCTGGACGCCACTCGCCCGGGCCGCCGCCGCCAGCCGCGCCGAGAGCGCCGCGTCGAGACGCGCCCCCGGCCGCGCCGCGCGGGCGGCGGAGGGGAGCAGCCAGACGTCGGGCGCGCGGACCAGGCCGGCGTCGCGGTCGCCGGCGAGGAAGCGGACCTCGAGGTCGTGGCGCCCCGGCGGCGCCGAGACGCTCGCCCGCACCCGCCCGCCGGCGGCCGGCGCCTCGGCCACGACGGCGCCGTCGAGCAGGATCCGCGCCGCGTCGGCTCCCGCCGGGGCCCGCGCGACGACCTCCCCGAAGAACGCCTCCCCGGCGCCCGGCGACAGGACGCCCCGGGGCTCAGCCGAGGGACGGGCGTCCCCGCGGCAGCGCCTGCGCGCCGCGGCCACGACGGCCCGGACCCCTCGCGCCCGCGCGCCCGCCGCGGCGCTGCGGCCGGGATCGAGCCGGTCGATCCCCTCGGCCTGAGCGACGCGCGCGGCAGCGTACCGGCGGGCCGCCGCCAGCAGCGGGCGGCACGGCCGGCCGGCCGGGGCGGCCCGCGCGACGGCCTCCGTCAGGTCGCGCGCGGCGTCGTAGAGCGCCTGCACGGAGCCCGGATCGCCGGGGGACGTGCGGGCGGCGGCCCCGTTGACGACCGGCAGCCCGCGCGTCGACCGCGGCGCGCAGGCCGGCATCGCCGCCGAGGGCCGGGCCGGCGCCCAGGGCGAGGGCGGCGGCGGCGAGCGGCAGGGTAACGCGGGCGCGCACCCGGCGCAGGATAGCCCCGGCGGGCCGCGGGGCCGGGGCCGCCCGGTCCTCTACAGTGCCACGGTCAGCCCGCCCCGCGGGCGAGCAGGAGGCTGGAGGGCGCGTGGCCGCTCGGCCGATCACCGACGTCGATCCGCGAGAGGACACCGGCCGGCGCCAGCGGCCGGCGCTGCCCCCGCGCGCCCCGGCGCCCGCGCCGCGCGGCCCGGGCCGCCTGCGGCGCCTGGGCGACGACCGGGCGCGGCTCGTCGTGGTCGCGATGATGGCGGTCTACGCGGGCGTCTTCGCCTGGCTCTCGGTCGCCCGCCATCGCAGCTTCTCGACGGGGCGGTTCGACCTCGGGAACATGGTGCAGGCGCTCTGGAGCACCGCCGATGGCCGCTTCTTCGCCACGACCGACGTCTCGGGCGTGCAGTTCAACCGCCTCGGCGCGCACGTCGACCTCGTCCTCGCGCTCTTCACCCCCCTCTGGTGGGCCTGGCCGAGCCCGGAGATGCTGCTCGTCGCGCAGTCGCTCATCGTCGCGACGGGCGCCCTGCCGGCCTTCTGGCTCGGGCGGCGCTGGCTCGGCGACGACCGTCTCGCGGTCGCGGGAGCCGCCGTGTACCTCCTCTTCCCGGCGCTGCAGCACGCGACCCTGTTCGACTTCCACCCGGTGACCCTGGCGGCGCCGCTCCTGCTGTTCTGCATCTGGGCCGCCGAGGAGCGGCGATACGTGGTCCTCGGGATCTGCGCCGCCCTCGCCTGCCTGACCCAGGAGCAGGTCGGTCTGGTGGTCGCGGGCCTGGCGGTGTGGATGTGGGTGCGCCATCCGGACCGGCGGCGCGCCGCCGTCGTCCTGGGGGCAGGTGCCCTCGCGTGGGTCGCGATCGCGGTGGGCGTGATCATGCCGGCCTTCGCGCTGGACGGAGACAACCCCCACCTGAGCCGGTACGCCGAGCTCGGCGACGGCCCGGGCGAGATCCTCACGACGATCTTCACCCGGCCGTGGGAGGCGGTCGCGGTCCTCGCGACGCCGGGGCGCGCGGTCTACCTCGCCGCGCTCCTGCTGCCGCTGCTGCTGCTGCCGCTCGCGGCCCCGCTCCTCGCCGCCGCCGCGCTGCCGCAGCTGCTGATCAACCTCTTCGCCAGCAGCGGCCCGGTGCAGTCCGTGCAGTACCACTACGCGGTCCTGCTGGTCCCGTTCCTCGTCGCCGCCGCCCTGCTGGGGCTCGCGCGGCTGCGCGAGCGCGAGCGGCCCGAGCGGCTGGCCCGGGCGCTTGCGCGACCCGGCCTCGTGGCCGGCCTGCTCCTGGCCGCCGTCGTGCTCGCCGGCGTGCGGCAGGGGCCGCTCCCGATCTGGAACTGGCTGCCGGGCGGCTGGTCGGGCAGCCCGCTGCACGCCTTCACGATGGACGACCAGGCCCGGGCGCTGCAGAGGGCGGTCGACCGGATCCCCGAGGACGCCCGGGTGTCGGCCGTCAACGTCGCCGGCGCCCACCTGTCCGAGCGCCGCCGGATCCTGCTCTTCCCGAATCGCATCGGCAACGCGCAGTACATCCTGGTGGCGGACGGCGAACGCTTCCGCCGCATGGCCCAGGAGCGGCCCACCCTCCGGCCGCCGGGCTACCGCTACGCCGCGCTGCTGCTGTCGCGCAGCAACCGCTGGGAGCTCGTCTTCGAGGAGGAGGAGGTCCGGGTCTACCGCAGGATCCCCCGCGCCGGCGTGAGCGCGAGCCCCGCCGGCTAGTCCCGCGGGATGGGCGTCGCGCTGCAGGTCCTGATGTTCTTCCCGCGCGGCGGATCCGCTCAGGTGGCCCGCTACCTGTCGCGGGAGATCGCCGCCCTCGGCGGCCGCTTCCGCCCGCGGCTGGTGGCCGGCTCGGTGGGCCCGCCCGGGGGGCCGGGGGACGCGCGGTCGTTCTTCGCCGGCCTCGACCTGGTGCCGGTTGACTACGACGCCGCACTGCGAGCCCCCGACCCGCTCTCCGCGTCGCCGCCCCTGCACCCCTCCTACGAGGACCGGCCCGGCGCGCCCGATCGCGTCATGGCCTCGGTCGGCGACGGGGCCTTCGAGCACCTCGTTGCCGAGTGGCAGCGGATCCTGGACGCGCCCGGCGTCCTCGACGACGTCGAGGTCGCGCACCTGCACCACCTCACCCCGGTCCACGAGGCGCTCGCCCGCCTGAGACCGGACCTCCCCGTGGTCACCCACCTCCACGGCACCGAGCTGCTGATGCTCGAGGGGATCGCCGCCGGGGCCGCCTGGCCGCACGCGGCAGCCTGGGCCCGGCGCATGCGCGGGTGGGCCGCCCGGTCGGCGCGGGTGCTCGTCTCGTCCGAGGCCGCGCGGGCGGAGGCCGTCAAGGCGCTCGACCTCCCGCCGGAGGCCGTCGAGGTGGTGCCGAACGGAGTCGACCTCCGCCTCTTCGACGGGCGTCGCGCGGGGCACGAGGAGCGCGCCGCGTTCTGGGCGGGGGTTGACCCCGGGCTCGACCCCGAGGCGGTCGTCGTCCTGTTCGTCGGCCGTTTCACCGAGGTCAAGCGCGTGCCGCTGCTGGTCCGGGCCCACGCGCGCGCCCGGACGGCGTTGGGACGATCGCTGCCGCTGGTGCTGTGGGGCGGCGCGCCGGGGGAATGGGAGGGGCAGCATCCCGCCGACGCCGCAGCGGCGTCGCCCTGGGGCCACGAGGTCGTCCTCGCGGGCTGGCACGACCACGACCAGCTGCCGCAGGCCCTGGCGGCCGCCGACCTGCTCGCGGCGCCCTCGGCGGGGGAGCGCTTCGGCCTGGTCTACGTGGAGGCCATGGCGATGGGGGTGCCCCCGATCGCCGGCGACGCCGGCGCCCCGCCCTCCTTCATCGACGCCGACCCGGCCTCCCCGTCACGGGCGGGGTGGCTCGTGCCGCCGGACGACGAGGCCGCGCTGGCGGCAGCGCTGGTGGAGGCCGCCCGCGACGGGGACGAGCGCCGCCTGCGGGGGGCCAACGGCCTGCGCCTGGCGCGGCGGCGATTCGGATGGACGCGGATCGCCCGCCAGGTGCTTCGGGTCTACGAGGAGGCGGCGGGCGCGGTCGGCTGAGCGCGGCCCGGCGGCGCGAACGCCAGGGCGGTCGCGATCGCCCGGCCCCCGGGGATCTCGAGGCCCCCGGCCTCGCGGGGCGTGTTGAGCAGGCGACCGCCGGCGACCAGGGCCGCCGAGCCACCGCCGTCCAGGTTGATCGCCCGCCGCGCGCCGAGCCCGGCCATCAGCACCGCGAGCTCCTCGAGCGTGAGCCCCGCCTCGCCGTCCGCGCGCCCGTCGCAGGCCAGCGCCAGCAGCGCGCCTCGGGTCAGGCCCAGCGCGGCCCGCGGGTGGCGGCCGTCGCAGATGTCCGAGTCGAACTGGGCGCGGCCCGCCGAGAAGCCCTCGGGGTCCTCGCCGTCCCTCACGACCGGGCGCCCGGCCCGCACGAGCAGCGGCCCGGCCTGGAGGAGATCGCCGCGCGGCGCGTCCGGGAGGCGGCGACGGCGGTCGAGCCGCACCCGGCGTCCGTCGACCGCCACGCAGGAGCGCGCCGGCCCGGAGGGCGGATCGAAGGGCACGCTCGCGAGCCGCCGGCCGCCGACCCACAGCTCCCCGAGCGGGACTGCCGGCCGAGGTGACGAAGAAGCCGCCGACCAGCGCGTCGCTCACGCCTGTCCGCCCGCACCAGCTCTCGAGGGGCTCTGCCCCCTCGAGGGCGACCACGCGCACCGCGACCCGGTCGCGCGGGTACGCCGCCACGTGGACGGTGGTCGTCGCGCCGTCCGCGAGCCGGCGACGGAACGACCGGACGCTGCCGGGAGAGGGCGCGGGGGAGAGGGTGGGGGCGGTGGAGGCCATCACCGTCGGTGTCGGCCGCACCGCCCCTGCGCTCAAGCGCCGGGGTCGCGGGGGCCGACGCCGCCCAGGGTACGAGCCCCCGTGTGACAGGGGGGTTGCGCCCGCGATACCCGCTGTGACAACGCCGTCCCGCGCATGGGCGGGCCGCAGACTAGAGGCCGGTCCGGTCAACCTCGTAGGCCCGCTGGGCGGCCTCGACCGCGGCCACGCGCTCCTCGCCGGTCGCGGCGCTGCGGGCCCGGGCCACCCGGTTCGAGGCCTCGATGCCCGCCAGCGACCCCTGGAACCGGGGCATCACCTCCCTCGCGAGCAGCTCCCAGCTGCGGGCCGTCGCGTCCGGCGGCGCCCACTCGTGGCCCACCACGAGCAGGCCGCCGAACCCCCCCGAGCGCTCCTGCAGCGCCTCGATGGCCGCGACCGCGTCGTCGGGGGTGCCGACGATCCAGTACCCGGCGTCGGCCATCTGGTTCGACCACGCGCTCGCGCGGCCCCGGCACCGGGCTCGGCCGGCCGGTGACGCCCAGCGTGTAGTCGAGCACGTGCGCCGCCGCCCCGTCGCGGGCCTCGTCGCGGGCCCGTCGGCCGGTCTCGGCGAGGTGCACCGGCACGACGAGCCGCCACTCCTCACGCCGCACCGTCCGGCCGGCCTCCTCGGCGGCCTCCTCGGCGATGCGCCAGTGGGCGCGCAGGTCGATCGGCCCCCGCGGCCCGCGGGCCACGCTCAGCGACAGCACCCCGGCCCCGTGGCGTCCGGCCAGGACCATGCCGGCCGGCGACTCCATGCTGGTCACGGCCAGCGGGGGGTGGGGGTCCTGGTACGGCCGCAGCTGCAGCACGGCGTCCGTCAGGGAGAACCAGTCCGACCGGTACGTGTACGGCGTCGGATCGGTCATGAGGCGCATGATCACGTCGAGCGCCTCGGCCATCATCGGGCGCAGGCGCGACGGCTCGATGCCCAGCATGCGCGCGTCGGTCAGGTGACCGCCCGGGCCCACGCCGAACATCGCGCGCCCGCGCGTGAGGTGGTCGAGCAGGATGATGCGGTCCGCGACCATGAGCGGGTGGTGGTAGGGGAGGCTGACGACCCCGGTGCCGAGGCGGATGTGCCGGGTCCGCTCCGCCGCGACGGCCAGGAACAGCTCCGGCGAGGCGATCGGTCTCCCAGCCGGTGCTGTGGTGCTCCCCGACCCAGGCCTCGTCGCAGCCGAGCCGGTCGAGGAGCTGGATCAGCTCGAGGTCCCGCTCCAGCGCGAGCGTCGGGTTCTGGCCCGGCTCGTGGTACGGGGCGAGGAAGACGCCGAAGCGCATGCGCACGCGGGCGAGTCTAGATCGTCGCGCCGCCGCGACGCGCCGCCACGACCGCGACGGCGGCCGCCCCGGCGACCTCCTCCCGCAGCACACGCTCGACGCGGAAGCCGGCCGCGAGGAGCGCCGCGGCCGCGCGCTCGGCAAAGCCGTCCGCCGCGCCGCCCCCCGGCGGGCGCATGACCAGGACCAGCCGGCCGTGCGGGGCGAGCGCGCGCCGGATGACCGCCAGCTCGTGCGAGGAGCCGCTCCGAACCAGGTCGACGTCCACCGCAAAGGCCACGTCGAAGGCCGACCCGGGCAGGTCGGCGTCCGCGAGCGGGGTCACGATGAAGCTGGCCGTGCCCGCCTCGACGTGGCGCCGGTTGCGGCGCTCGGCCATCGCGATCATCGCCGGCGAGCGGTCGATCGCGACGATCCTCCCGCCGGCCAGCCGCTCGCACACCAGCGAGACCGCCACCCCGTGCCCGCAGCCGATCTCGAGCACCCGATCGGCCGGACGGACAGCGAGCGCCTCGACGGCCCACATCAGCCGCGGGGACGGGGGTGCCGTGCTCACGCGCCCTGGGCCCCGAGCGACTCGCCGTCGGCGGGGATCGCCACCCGCGCGCCGACATCCGCCGCCACGAGCCCCGCGGCGAGGTCGGCCCGGCTCTCCAGGCAGTGGTTGATCGCCTCCAGGTGCACCGCGACCACCCGCGCACCGGGCGCCGCCTCTGCGACCGCGGCGACGTCGGCGGCCTCCATCGTGATCGTCCCGCCCTGCAGGAAGCGCGCCCCGCCCGCGTTGACCACGATCCAGTCGGGCCGGTGCGCCGCGATCGCCTCGGCCACCTCGGGGCACCAGACCGTGTCGCCGGCGACGTAGACGGTCGGCTCGCCGTCGGCGGCGACCACGAAGCCGCTCACCGGGGCGTTGGCCTCGATCATGGCCTCCTCGCGGCCGTGCCGTCCGCCGGTGCGGTGGATCGCCAGGCCCTCCCATGCCAGCGGCGAGGCGTCGGGCACCGGCCGCAGGTCGAGGCCGAGCTGGCCGAGATCGGCGAGGTCCTGCGGCTGGCAGAAGACCGGCAGGCCGAGGGGGATGAGGGCCGTCGCGCCGGCCGCGTCGATGTGGTCCACGTGCGTGTGGGTCACGAGCGCCGCATCCACCCCCGCGACCGCCTCGCGCACGCTCATCGGGAGGGGCACGAGCGGGTTCGGCCGCTCGGCGGGCGTGCCGCGCACCGGAGCGCGGGCGCCGGGCGCGTCGAGCATCGGGTTAACCAGGAGCACGTGGCCGCCGATCTCCAGCCGCAGCGTCGCGTGGCGGAGCAGCGTGAGGCGCACGGACGCCGAGGCTATCGCCCGCGTGCGTCATACGTAGTAGTGTTCGTGTATGACGATGTTGAGCTTCCGCGTGGACGACGCCGAGGCGGCCGCGGCCCAGCGCTGGGCCGATCGTCTCCAGCTCGCCCGCTCGGAGCTGCTGCGCCAGGCCCTGCACGCGCACCTCGTGCGGCTCGCGGCCGAGGTGGACGCGGCGACGTGGGAGCGGGAGCCGCTCTCGAGCGACGAGACGGCGCTGGGCGAGCTGGCCGATTGGGGACCCGCCGAGGACTGGTCCGACTGGTCCGATGCGACGGGGTGAGATCTGGTTCGCCGCCACGCCGGGCGGCGACCGGCCGGTTCTGATCCTCACGCGCGATCCCGTCGCCGAGCGGATCGGCTCGGTCGTCGTCGCCGCGATGACCCGCACGCGGCGCGGGCTGGCGTCCGAGCTCGAGCTGACGCGCTCCGAGGACGACGTCCCGACGGACTGCGTCGTGAACTTCGACAACCTGCACACGATCCCGAGGACCGTGTTCCGGCGGCGGGTCACGACGCTCACGCCGCCCCGCATGGCGGAGGCCTGCCAGACGCTGCGGGACGCGCTCGGATGCTGATCCCGTCCCGGCCGGGGCTGTAGGCTCGGGAACGTGGACTTCCGCCTCGAGCTGGTCGCCGTCCCCGTGTCCGACGTGGACGAGGCCCTTCGCTTCTACACCGAACGGGCCGGCTTCGTCCTCGACCACGACCACACCGTGAGCGACGACGTGCGCTTCGTGCAGCTCACGCCGCCGGGCTCGGCCTGCTCGATCACCATCGGCACCGGGGTCACCGACAAGCCGATCGGCTCGGCGTCGCTGCAGCTCGTCGTCGAGGACGCCCACGCCGCCCGCGCGGAGCTGGCCGGCCGCGGCGTGGACGTCAGCGACGTCCAGGACTTCCCGTGGGGCTCCTTCGTCTTCTTCGCCGATCCCGACGGCAACACCTGGGCCGTGCAGCAGATCCCGCCCAAGCCGCCGGGGTAGGGGCAGTGGACGGCGCGGACGCCGCCGGGGCCCGCGCGCGGGTGGACGGGACGCGGCGCCGGCTGCAGGAGCTCGCCGAGGGGCAACGGTGGGTCCACCACGTCGGCCATCTGGCCACCGGCGAGGTCGCCTCGACGGAGCTGGAGCGGCCCCCGACGCCGCTGGCGACCGCGCGTCGGCTCGACGCGGCGAACGTCTGGCCGCGGCACCTGCCGACGGGGCCGTCGTTCCTGCTCACCCCGAGGTCGCCCTACCTGGCGTCGGGAGCGGCGTATCTGTCGGTCTACAACCCGTCGAGCTACCGGCCGTTCGACGACACGATCGGCTGGGAGGTCCCCGCCGATCACGACGGCTCGCCGCTGCTCGGCCTCGACGCCTTCTTCACGGCCTTCCCGGCAGACGCCGCGGTGCTGAGCATCGACATCGCCGCGAAGGCGTGGCCGGGGCGGAGCGGCGTGACCGTGTGGTCCCAGTTCCCGGCCCAGGCGCGGATCCCGATCGGTGGCGAGTTCAGGGCCCACACGATCCATCTCGCGGTCCCGGCCGCGCCCCAGCCGGGCCTGCGCTTCGTCGAAGCCGGCCTGGTGATCGAGCCGGGGGCGGAGCTGCTGACGTTCAGGACCCTGTCGCTGGGGGTGGGGTTCGTGCTGGAGGGGGCGCTGATCGACCCCGCCTCGTCCTAACGCGACATAACTTCAGTTCGCGTGCGCTGAGCGCGCGTCTCGTCGTCCGAGCCCCCGGATAGCCTCGTTCCATCAGGACGCCCACCCCTGGAGAGGCCGTGCTCCCCACCGCGCTGCCGGCGCCCCCGCCGCCGCCCAAGCCGCCGAGCCCATGGCCGGACGAGGACTACTCCGGCTGGGCGGGCCTCTGACCCCGCCGGGCCCGCCGGCTGACGTCTGACACCGCTGTCACAAGCTCCCGACACGCCGTCGGGCCCCGGGGCGGCTCGACGCCGAGCTCCGTGGCGAGGCGCGTGATCCAGGTGACCAGGGGCTTGGGCGCCACCGCCTCCGGCTCGACCAGCGCCAGCTCGTAGGCGCGGGTCCCGACCGCCCGGAGCTCTGCCAGGGCGACGGCCCGGGGGCGCTCCCGCGCCTGCCAACGCGCAGGGACGGGGGGCTCCGCCGGCGCGCGGGCGGCTCCGAGCGGGCGCGGGCGCATGTCGCCCACGCGCAGGGCGAGCAGGACCTGTCCCTCCCGGCCCAGCGCCCTGCGCACGATCTCCGCGTCGAGGTCGTGGCGCCCCGCCTGCGGCAGGACGAGCGCGACCACCACGTCGGCCTCGACGAAGGGCAGCGGCTCCGAGAGCTCGACGAGCAGGCCCGTCACGGACGCGTCGAGGACACGGCCGGCACAGGAGAGGTCGCCCCGGGCGACGCGCACGGGGATGCCGACCGGGACCCTGGGCGCGACCCGCCGCTCGGACGCGGGCGTTCCCTGTCCAGAGCCCCTTGGCGTGGCGGACATCCCGGCTCGAGCTTACCCGCCCGAGGGCGAGCGATGAGTTCCGCCGGCCCGGACGGTCTGAGAGGACGAAGCGAGCACGTTTCGAGAGGACAGGCCTCGGGGCGGCCGCGAGGCTTTATCGGTCCGTTTACCCGGACTTGTCGGTCCGTTTACCACCCGCCGGGCGCGCTCTGAGAGATTCGCCGCCGTTGCAGCCCGGCTCCGTCGGAGAGGTGAGATGAGCCAGAACGCCACCGCTTCCGCCCATGCCCCGCAGCACGAGGGGGCGCTCGCCCGCCTGGCCCGTGCTTGCGCGCGCCACGGCTGGCGCACGATCGCCATCTGGGTGGTCGTCGCCGTCGCGATCGTCGGGGGGAGCGCCACGTTCGGCGGCACCCTCGTCGACGAGTTCACGATCCCCGACTCGGACGCCCAGCGGGCGACCGACCTGCTCGAGCAGCGCTTCCCGCAGCAGTCGGGTGAGGCTGCACAGCTGGTCTTCGCGGTCCCCGAGGGGCAGACCCTCGCCGAGGGCCAGGCGGCGGCGGCGATCCGCGATGCCCTCGCCGCCGCGGCCGCGGTCCCGGGGGTCGAGGACGTCGGCAACCCGCTGACCGAGGACGCCGCGGGCGTCAGCGACGACGGCCGCATCGCGTACGTCAACGTCCAGTTCACGGAGCCGTCCTTCGACGTGCCGACCGGGGACGTGGACCAGCTCAAGGAGACCACCGAGGCGGCCGTCGCAGGATCGGGCGTCCAGCTCGAGTTCACCGGGCCCGTGATCCAGAACTCCGAGCCGCCCGAGACCGGCACGAGCGAGCTGCTCGGCCTGATCGCCGCGATCATCATCCTGCTGATCATGCTGGGCAGCGCGGTGGCTGCCGGCCTGCCGATCGTGCTCGCGCTGGTGTCCGTCGGCCTGGGGCTGTCGCTGCTGACCCTCGGCGCCGCGGTCACCAACTTCAACACGATCACGCCGGTGCTGGCGACGATGCTCGGCCTCGGGGTCGGCATCGACTACGCGCTCTTCATCCTCACGCGCTTCCGCCAGGGCATCCACGACGGGCTGAGCGGCGAGGACGCCGCGGCGGGCGCCGTCGCGACGGCCGGTCGCGCCGTGGTGTTCGCCGGCCTGACGGTGGCGATCTCGATCTCGGCGCTCGCCGTGATCGGGCTCGACTTCATCACGAAGCTCGGCCTCGGCGCGGCCATCACGGTCGTCACGGCCGTCGCCGCCGCGATCACGCTCCTGCCGGCGATCCTGAGCCTGCTGGGCCCGCGCATCGACAAGGGCCGCGTGCCGTTCACGCGGCGGCGCGACGCCTCGAGCGCGAACGCCGACGGCACGACGATGGCCAGGTGGGGCCGCTTCGTGACCCGCCACGCCCGGTCGTCGGCGATCGCCGCGACGGCCCTGATCGTCATCCTGGCCATCCCGGTCTTCTCGGTGCAGCTCGGCTCGAGCGACGCCGGCTCCAACCCGCCCGACACGACGACCCGCCAGGCGTACGACCTGTTGGCCGAGGGCTTCGGCCCCGGCTTCAACGGCCCGCTGCTGGTCACGGTGGACCAGGGGTCCGCGCCGGGCGCCGCCGACCGCCTCGCCGAGGCCTTCCGGCAGACGCCGGGGGTCGAGTCGGTGAGCGACCCGAACGTGAACGACGCGGGCGACACCGCCGTCGTCACGGTCTTCCCGACCACCTCTCCGCAGGACGCGGAGACGCAGGACCTGGTCGAGGAGCTGCGGAACGACGTGGTCCCGGCGACCCTGGACGGCCAGGACGCCCAGGCGTTCGTCGGCGGCCAGACCGCCGCCTTCGACGACGTCGCCCAGCGCATCTTCGAGCGGCTGCCGCTCTTCCTGCTCGTGGTCATCGGCATCACGTTCGTGCTGATCTCGATGGCCTTCCGCTCGATCGTGGTCGCGCTCAAGGCGTCGATCACGACCCTCATGTCGGCGTTCGCGAGCTTCGGCATCCTGATCGCCGTCTTCCAGTGGGGGTGGCTGCAGGGCCTGATCGGGCTCGACCGCACCGGCCCCATCGAGTCGTTCCTGCCCGTGATCGTGTTCGCGATCCTCTTCGGGCTCTCGATGGACTACGAGGTCTTCCTCGTCAGCCGCATCCGCGAGGAGTACGTGAACGGCTCGAGGGCGCGTCCCGCCATCACCCGCGGCATCGGGGCGATCGGACGCGTCGTGGTCGCGGCCGCGCTGATCATGTCGGTGGTCTTCCTGTCCTTCCTGCTCGGCGAGGACCGGATCATCAAGGAGTTCGGGCTCGCGCTCGGCCTGGCGATCCTCATCGACGCCTTCGTGATCCGGCTCGTGCTCGTCCCCGCGGTGATGCACCTCATGGACGAGCGCATGTGGTACATGCCGCGCTGGCTCGACCGGGTGCTGCCGCGCCTCACCATCGAGCCGCCGACCGGCACCGCGACGCCGGCCCAGCAGCCGGCGCCGCCGCCCAAGCCGGCGGTCGAGGAGGGCTGACAGGGCGCCCCTCGGGGCCGAGGGTCCGCAGGGCCGTGGTATGAGGGGGCGGTGAGCCGAGCGGGTCAGGCCGCCGCCCTCCTCGCCGCGGGAGCCATCGCCGCCGTCGGCGGCTACGGCGGCGCGGCCTGGCTCGACGGGCGCGGCGCTCCCGCGCCGGTCGCTCCCGCCCTTCCCGCCGCCCCGCCCGAGGAGGCTCTCCTCGAGCCGCCTGTCCCCCCCGCGCCCGCCGCCTCGCCTCCGGCGGCCCCGGCGGCGCCGGAGCCCGAGCGAGCCCAGCCCGCGGAGCCCGCCGAGCCCCCCGGGCGCCGGGACGCCCCGGACCCTCCGCCCGAGCCCGATCCCGGACCGGCGCTGGAGCTCCCGCCGCCGCCCGAAGCCCGGCCGGCCCCTCAGCCCCCTCCCCCACCCCCGCCGCAGGTCGATCGGCCCGCCGACCCCCCCGCCGGGATCGCGATCCCCGCCGCCGAGGCGCCGACGGGCCACGAGCCCGCGCGCCGCGCGCTCGTCGCCGCCCTCGCGGCGGCGGCGCCGGGCTCGGCCGAGGAGGCCGACGTCCGCCGCCAGCTCGGCCTCTGGAGCGCCTACCTCGCTCCTGACGCCGGCGCGGTGCCGCCGGGCAGGCGGGCCACGATCGCCCGGGCGGTGCGGGCCAACGCCTGGTGGTTCGCGGCCCGCGGCTCCCCGGCCGGCCGCGTGCTGCTGCGCGACGAGGACGGGGTCATCCTCACGTACCGGCGCGGGCAGGGCTTCGCGGTCAACCCCGTGGCCACCACCGGCCGCTGGCGCGGGCTGAACGACGACGTCCCCGCCGACGCGCTGGCGGAGGCGCTGTTGGAGATGGGGGTCGAGCGGATCGCGGGCGACCGGCGGTTCGTCGCCTGGGAGTACTACGACGTCGCCGACGACTCCGCGGCGATCCGGCCGGGGACCTCGGCGATGGCCCAGGGCCGCGTCGCCCTCCTCATGGCGCACGCGCACGACGGGGCAGGCGACCCGAGCTTCGCGCGGGCGGCGCTCGATGCGCTGGCGGCCTTCGTCGTGCCCGTCGACCGCGGCGGCGTGCGGAGCATGGTGGCCGTCGACCCCTCCCAGGAGCCGGCGCCCTGGTACGTCGAGCGTTCCTATCCTGGAGAGAGCCCGTGGAAGGGCGCCGCCCTCAACGGCTTCATGGTCACCCTCCTCAACCTGCGGGGCGCGGCCGCGGTGCTCGACCGCGGCGGGGCGGAGTCGCGGGTGTCCGCGACGGCCATCGCCCTCGCGCGCGATCTCGCCGACCGCGGCGCGGTCACGCTCGAGCGCCACCTGGCCGACCACGACTCGGGCTCCTGGAGCTACTACGGCCTGCTCACGCCCGGCCGGCGCTGGCGCAGCTACCTCGCCGACCTGAACTACCACTGCTACCACGTGCGCCTCCTGGGCGCGCTGGCCGAGCCGTACCCGGACCGGTCCTTCGCCGCGACCGCGGCGCGGTGGCGGGGCTACGTCGACCGCGCCGGAGCCGCCTGCCCGGCGCGCTGAGCGGGGCGTGCGCCCGCGCGGGGTGCTGTGAAAGGCTCGCGCCGATGGCCCGCCTGGCCCTCCTCGCCCACCTGCCGCGCCTGCGCATCGAGAGCGACGACCCGCGGATCGGCGGCCGCGGCATCCTGACCAAGCTCCCCTGGGAGCAGTACGACCAGATCACGATGGGCGCCTTCTCCGACTGGCGGGCACGCCACGAGAGCGCCGAGCCCGTCTTCTATTGGACCGAGCTCGACCTCGACCTCCCCATCGTGCGCGACGGCCCGCCCCCGAGCAGCATGGTCGGGGAGCTGAAGGTGCCGCGCGCCGCCTGGGACGCGTTCCTGCCCCGGCTCGAGCTCGGCGTGATCGCGGGCTTCCACGACCGTCTGGTCAACGACCCGGACGAGGCCCAGCGGCTCCAGCACGCGGCCTGGCAGGAGCAGCGGCGCAACACCCAGCCCTGGCTCGTGACCGATCTCGTCACCGTGGGAAGCCCGCTCACCTATGCCGACTTCCTCGTGACCGCGGGGCGGCCGGAGCTGGAGGAGGCCATGGAGGACCGGATGCTCCCGGCGTGCCCGCCGGTCACCGAGACCGAGGCCAAGACCGGCCACCGGCGGTGCTCGTTCACCCGGCCGTACCGCGACGACGTGGGCGGCGCCACGCGGACGTTCACGGTCTTCAACCACGGCGCCCCGTTCGCGGTCACCCGGTGGACGAACCTCTTCTTCCGGACGCGATGGCTGGGTCTGGTCGGGGATCCCGTGGGGGGGCCGGTGGCCCCGCAGCTCGGCCGCTGGGTGAAGGACGTGCCGCTCGACCCCCCCGCGCGAAGGTTCACGCACACCTGGTACTGGCGGCCGACCGACGGCCCGGCGCCCCACCTCGCGGCGCTGCGGACGGCCATCGCGCCAGAGGCCGGCGCCGAGCTGATCCACCTCGCCACGACGACCCCGGCGTTCGTCGCCGCCGAGCGCACGCTGAACGGCGTTTGAGCGCGCGTATGCCCGCGGGCTGCCACCCGTGGGCACCGAACCAGGTGTCCGGCAAGCAGTGCTCGACAGCCCGGGGCGGCTCGACTATAGGACAGGCGAGCCCGCCGGCGCCAGACCTCTCGCCGGGCCTCGCTAGGCGCGCAGGACCGCGCGCAGCGAGGTCGGGCGCCACTCCGCCCCGCCGCGCGGAGTCGGCACGCCCTCGCCGTTGAGGACGTCGCAGATCGCCTGGAGGGTCATGCCCTGGGCGCGGAGGTCGCGGATGCGCTCGGCGACGGGGCCCGGCGTGGAGGAGGGCCGCCCCGGCCGGCGCGTGAGCGCGCGCCCGGCCGACGCGATCGCCCGCGGCTGCCACGACGCCGCCTCGGCCAGCACCTCGCCCACGGCCCGACCGCCCTCGGCGGCGATGTCGACCGCGGGCTGCAGGGACACGATCGTGTAGCCGCCCTCGACGGCCTCGCGGACGAGCTCGGCCAGGTCGGGGAGCGAGTAGGTCAGCCGGTCGAGGCGGGCGACCGCGATGCCCTCGGCCTCGCCGGAGCGGCAGGCCGCGAGGGCGGCGCGCAGGCCGGGCCGCCGCAGGGTCCGCCCGGAGCGCACGTCCTCCTCGATCCGGACGAGCTCCCATCCCCCGGCCTCGGCGGCGTTCTGGAGCCCGCGCCGCTGGATGTCGATGCTGGGCCGCTCCCCATCGCGCTCGCGGGGCCCGATCCGGACATATCCGACAAGCTGTCGCACGGTTGAGACTGTACACTAACGACGTATTCGTGTAAAAACACGAAACCATTTAGCGTCCGAACCCCGACCCGACGCAAGGAGCCCCAATTGAGCGACACCGTCAACGTGGCCATCATCGGCGTCGGCAACTGCGCCTCCTCACTGGTGCAGGGCATCGAGTACTACCGCGATGCCGCCACCGACGAGTTTGTGCCCGGCCTCATGCACGTGGACCTCGGCGGGTATCACGTGCGCGACATCCGCTTCACCGCCGCGTTCGACATCGATGCCCGCAAGGTCGGGCGCGACCTGTCGGAGGCGGTGTTCGCGGAGCCGAACAACACCATCACGATCGCGGACGTCCCCCACCAGGGCGTCGAGGTCCAGCGCGGCATGACCCACGACGGCCTCGGCAAGTACCTCTCCGAGGTCATCCCGAAGGCCGAGGGTCCCACCGCCGACATCGCCGGAATCCTGCGCGACACCAACACCCACGTCGTCGTCAACTACCTGCCGGTCGGCTCCGAGAACGCGACCAAGTGGTACGTGGAGCAGGTCCTGCGCGCGGGCTGCGCCTTCGTGAACTGCGTCCCGGTCTTCATCGGCAGCGAGGCCTACTGGCAGGAGCGCTTCCGCCAGCGCGGCCTCCCGATCGTCGGCGACGACATCAAGAGCCAGGTCGGCGCGACGATCGTCCACCGCCAGCTCGCCCGCCTGATGCGCGAGCGCGGGGTGAAGCTCGCCCACACCTCGCAGCTCAACTTCGGCGGCAACACCGACTTCCTGAACATGCTCGAGCGCGAGCGCCTCCAGTCCAAGAAGCTCTCCAAGACCAACGCGGTGACCTCGATCCTCGGCACCGAGATCGACAAGAACGACATCCACATCGGACCGAGCGACTACGTGCCCTGGCTCACGGACCGCAAGTGGGCCCACATCCGCCTCGAGGGGACGGGCTTCGGCGACGTGCCCATCAACGTCGAGCTCAAGCTCGAGGTGTGGGACTCGCCGAACTCGGCCGGCATCGTCATCGACGCGGTCCGCTGCGCGAAGCTGGCGATGGACCGCGGCGTCGGCGGCGCGCTCGAGGGGCCCTCGTCGTACTTCATGAAGAGCCCCCCGGTGCAGCACCCGGACGCGGTCGCCCATGAGCTGACCGAGGCCTTCATCCGCGGCGACGAGGCGCCGGCCCCGGCCGACGCTCCCGTCCCGGCGGCGACGGCCTGAACTGACCGTTAACTGGGCCCCGGCGGCGCCGCGCCGGGGCCGGGCCTTGCCCGCGCGCGCAGCCCCTACACTGGGACGCGCGTGGAGTCCGCCACCCTCACGGCGCAGGTCGCCGGTGCCCCGCGCCTGATCGCGGCCGAGGGGGTCGCCAAGCGCTACGGGCAGGTGACGGCGCTCGACGGCGTCACCCTCGCGCTCGGAGCCCCGGCGACCGGGCTGCTGGGCGCCAACGGCGCGGGCAAGTTGACCCTGATGAAGATCCTGCTCGGCCTCGTGCGGCCGGATCGGGGGCGGGTCGAGGTGCTCGGCGTGGACGCGGCGCGCGAGGGGGCGGAGATCCGGCGGCGGCTGGGCTACATGCCCGAGCTCGACTGCCTGCCGCTCGAGATGACCGCCCGAGACGTCGTCGTGCACCTGGCGGAGCTGCGCGGGCTGCCGCGGCGCGACGCGGTGCTGCGGGCCTCCGAGGTGCTGTTCCAGGTGGGGCTCGAGGAGGAGCGCTCGCGCCTCATCCGCACGTTCTCGACCGGCATGAAGCAGCGGGCCAAGCTGGCCCAGGCGCTCGTTCACTCGCCCGAGCTCGTGGTGCTCGACGAGCCCACCAACGGGCTCGACCCCTCCGGCCGCGAGGAGATGCTCGCCCTCGTGCGGCGCCTCTCGGACGAGCTCGGGATCGCCGTGCTGCTGTCCTCGCACGTGCTCGAGGACGTCACGCGCACCTGCGACGCCGTCGTGGTCCTGCGCGAGGGCCGGGTGGTGACCGCCGGGCGAATCGACGAGATGGAGGGCCTCGCCACCGACGGGGTGCTGGTGCGCGCCACCGGCGACCTCGACACCTTCGTCGGCCGGCTGGCGGCGCGCGGGCTCGCGGCCCAGCCCCGCGACGGCGGGATCGCCGTGAGCGGCATCGCCGAGGACGCCCTGCTCGACGGGATCCGCGACGCCGCGGCCGAGGCCGGCGTCGCCCTGCGCGAGCTGCGCCCCGCCGGGCCGACCCTGGAGGACGCCCTCGTGGAGGCCCTGGAGTGAGCGCCTCGGGCCTCCCCCCCGCCTCCCGCGCGGCCGAGGCGGAGATCCGCGACGTGCGCTACGGGACGTACGCGGGCGAGCGGCGCGGACGGGCGGCGGCCGTCCTGTCGCTGGCTCGCTGGGGCGCCCTGCGCTCGCTGGGGGCGCGCCGCGGGTGGAAGGCGAAGGCCGTGCCGATCACCCTCATCCTGCTGGCGATCGCCCCCGCGGTGATCGTGCTGGGGGTCCGGGCCCTCTTCGCCGACCAGACCGGGATCGACCTGACCGATGCGCTCCCGTTCTCCGGCTACCAGGCGATCATCGGCGTGGTCATCCTGCTGTTCGCCGGGATCACGACCCCCGAGCTGCTCTGCCCAGACCGGCGCGACGGGATGCTGCAGCTCTACTTCTCCACCGCCGTCAGCCGCGGCGAGTACCTGGCAGGCCGGGTGATCGGCGCGATCGCCCCGCTCCTGCTGGTCACCATGGTCCCCATGCTCGTGCTCTACGCCGGGATCCTCGTGTTCGAGGAGCACCCGGTGGGCTATCTCGAGGACAACTGGGCCGAGCTGCCGCGCATCATCGCCGCCGGCGTCATCCTGGCCGTCTACTACGGCCTGGTCGGCCTCGCCGTGTCGTCGCTCACGGGCCGGCGGGCGTTCGCCATCGGCGGCTACCTGCTCCTGCTGGTGGCCCCCACCCTGCTCAGCGCCCTGCTGCAGGAGGCCTTCGACGGCGCCGAGGAGCTCGACCTCATCTCCCTCTCGACGCTGCCGATCGGCTTCGCCGGCGAGATCTTCCCCGACGCGCGCGACGAGATCCCCAACTCGCTCGGGGAGTTCGCGCTGGCCTACCTCGTCGTGGTCGCGGTCGCCGTCGCCGTCCTCCTGCGCCGCTACCGGCCCGGGAGCGAGGGATGACGGCCGAGACGCTCGTCTTCGACGGCGTCTCGCGCTGGTACGGCGACACCGTCGCCCTCGCGGACGTCTCCTTCGCGCTCGGCCCCGGGGTCACCGGCCTGCTGGGCCACAACGGCGCCGGAAAATCGACCGCGCTGAAGCTGTGCGCCGGCTTCACGCAGCCGAGCACCGGCTCCGTGCGCGTTCTCGGGGTGGACCTCTCGCGCGAGCCGGGCGCCTACACCCGCATCGGCATCGCCCACGACCGGGACGCCCTCTGGCCGTTCCTCACCGCCCGCGCCATGGTCGCCCTCTGCGCGCGGCTGCGAAGCGTCCGGGACCCGGAGGCCGCCGCAGAGCGGGCGCTCGCCGAGGTCGGCCTCGCCGACTCCGCGGACCGGGTCGTCCGCGGCTTCTCCCACGGCATGCGCCAGCGCGTGAAGCTCGCGCAGGCGCTCGCCCACGACCCGGAGCTCCTCCTGCTGGACGAGCCCCTCAACGGCCTCGACCCGGCGCAGCGGCGCCACGTCGCCGAGCTCATCGTGCGCCTGGGCGAGCAGGGGCGCACCGTGCTCGTCTCCTCGCACGTCCTGCACGAGGTCGAGCGCATGGCCCCCCGGGTCCTCGTGCTGGTGAACGGGCATCTGGTGGCGAGCGGCGCCACCCAGGCGATCCGCGACCTCATCGCCGACCGGCCGCGCAGCATCCGGCTGCAGACGGACGACGGGCGCGGGCTCGGCCGCGAGCTGGTCGGCGCGGGCCTCGTGGAGTCGGTGCGGTTCGAGGACGGCGCGATGATCGTGGAGTCGGGCGACGTCGAGCGCCTCGGCCGCGAGCTGCCCCGCCTCGCCCGCGATGCGGGCGTCCGGCTGCGCCGCATCGAGCCGGTCGACGACGACCTCGAGAGCGTCTACGCCTACCTCCACGAGCGCGCGCGCGGGGTGGGCCGGTGACCGCCGCCGCCCCGCGCGTCAGCTTCCCGGTCTATCGACTCACGCTCCGCAGCCTGTTCGCAGGCCGGCGCGTCCTCGCCCTGGCCGTGCTCGCGCTGGTCCCGGTCGTCGCCGCGATCGTCTTCGCGTCGGCCGGCGAGATCGAGCCCGACCTCTTCTGGGCGCGGCTCCTGCAGCGGCTGGTGATCCCGACGATCACCGCGTTCATCGCCGTCGTCATCGGCGGCAGCGCGATCGGGGACGAGCGCGAGGACGGCACGATCCTCTACCTCGCCTCGACCCCCCTCACCCGGCTGACCCTCGTCCTGACCAAGGTCGCGGCCGCCTGGACGGCGACGATGCTCCTGCTGACGCCCGCCCTCATCGCGTCCGGCGCGATCGCCCTGGGAGGGGAGGCCGACGCGGCCCAGATCGCCTGGCCCCTCGTGGGGGTGGCGCTGGCGGCGCTTTGCTACTGCGCCGTCGCCGCCTGGCTGGCGATGGTCGTGCGCCGCCCGGTCGTCATCGGCGTCCTCTACATCCTCCTGTGGGAGGGCTCCATCGCGACCTTCGCGGCCTCCGCCGACCGCTTCTCGATCGCCGCCTACGGCCGCGCGATCGCCGTGGAGGGCGTGATCGACGTGAACGCGCCGGAGACCGCCGCGGCGACGGCGATGGTGATCCTGATCGGCGTCGCGGCGCTCGCGACCTGGGGCGCCGCCAGGCGGATGACGCGTACGGAATTGCCCTGATTCGCCACTGAACCGCCTCCCGGGTCGCGCCCCCCGCGCGCCTCGTGGTACGGTGCGCCGCTCGCGGGCCGAGGCCGCGCAGGAGGTGCCCTCTCCGTTGATCCCCCCCGCTCCCGCCGGTGCGCCCCGCCGGCCCAGCAGCCGCGCCGTGCTCACGGCGCTCGCCCTCGCGGCCGCCCTCGCCGCCCTGCCGGCGATCGCCCTCCGGGCGGCCCCCGCCCTGGAGGTGATCGACGGGGCGCGCGCCCAGGTGCGCGCGCTGGAGGCCGAGCTGGTGCGGCTGGACGCCCAGGCCGGCGCCGCGGCCGCCGCCCACGCCGCCGCGCAGGAGCGCGCCGAGGCGGTCCGCGCGCGCATCCGCGAGACGACGGCCGCGCTGGAGGAGGCCCGCGAGGCCCACGAGATCGCCGTCCAGCGGCTGTCCGACCGCCTCGTGTCGCTCTACGTCGAGGAGCCGCCCACGCTCGTCGAGGTCGTGCTGAGCTCGGGCGGCCTCTCGGGCGCGCTCGACACGCACGCGACTCTGGAGGCCATCAGCGAGGCCGACGGGCGCATCGTCAGCTCCCTCGAGGCGACGCAGGCGCGCCTGACCAGGCTGCGGGCCGAGCTGGTCGACCGGCGCGAGGAGGCCGACGCGGCCCTGCGCCAGGCCGGCGAGCAGCTCGCGCAGATGGAGGCCCTGCTGCGCAGCCGGCGGGCCGTCCTCGAGCAGGCGGTGGCCACCCTCGACCAGCTCGTCGCCCAGGAGCAGCGCCGCCGCGAGGCCGCGGCCGCCCGCCGGGAGCGCGCCGAGGCCATCGACGCCGCCGGTGAGCAGGTCGAGAAGGCGGTGCGCCGGCGCGCGCGGGCGGGCGCCGCCCCGGCGTCACCGGCCCCCGCGCCCGCGACGTCCGAGCCGGCGGGCTCCGGGGCGGCGTCCGCGGTGCCCGGCGGGCCGAGCCAGGAGGTGCTGGACCGGATCGCGTCGTGCGAATCGGGGGGCAATCCGCGCGCGGTCTCGGCCAGCGGCCAGTACCGGGGCAAGTACCAGTTCGACCCGGGCACCTGGCGCGGCGTCGGCGGGACCGGCGACCCGGCCGCCGCCTCCGAGGCGGAGCAGGACCTGCGCGCGGCCCTTCTCTACGCCCGCAGCGGCCCGGCGCCCTGGCCGGTCTGCGGATACCGCTGATAGGGCGTCGGATCCCCTGTGGGAAGGGCCATCTGCCCTTGACGTCTTGGCCGAGTCCTAACATAGTCTCGGTTCGGCCGGCGAGCCGTGCGCGGGCGTGCCCGTCAATGCTCGGCAATTCGAACCGGTTTTTTCGCGGATGGGCGTCGTGCAGGGCGTCAGGTGTCCTGCTGGCGACGTTTCAGCGCGACCCCCATCGGACACAAGCACCCCACGCGGGAACGGAGGCGGATGTCAACGCAGCAAGTGACCGGGCTGACGCGGGACGGTGAGCTCCGCGAGCTGATCGTACGCGGGCAGGAGATGGGCTTCCTCGGTATGGAGGAGGTCGCCGAGGTGCTCGATGGCTTGGGCCTCCACGCCGACGCCGCCGAGGAGGTCTACCAGCACCTCGAGGAGGCCGGTGTCGAGCTCCTCGAGCAGTCCGAGGCCGGCGCGCGCGCCGCTCAGATCTCCGAGGAGGTGGAGCGCCCGCGGCGCCCCGTCGCGGCCGTCGAGCAGACGACCGACTCGCTCCAGCTCTTCCTCAAGGACATCGGCCGCGTGCCGCTCCTGACGGCCGCCGACGAGGTCCGCCTCGCGAAGCGCATCGAGCTGGGCGACCAGGCCGCCAAGCAGCAGATGGTCGAGGCCAACCTGCGCCTGGTCGTCTCCATCGCCAAGGGCTACCGGGGGCGCGGCCTGCCGTTCCTCGACCTCATCCAGGAGGGGACGCTGGGCCTCGTGCGCGCCGTCGAGAAGTTCGACTGGCGGCGCGGGTTCAAGTTCTCGACCTACGCGACCTGGTGGATCCGCCAGGCGGTGACCCGCGCACTGGCCGACAAGGGCCGCACCATCCGCATCCCCGTGCACGTCGTGGAGAAGCTCAACCAGATCAGCCGGGCCGAGCGCGTGCTCATCGGCCAGCTCGGCCGGGAGCCGACGGTGGAGGAGATCGGCGACGCCGCCGGGCTCCCCGCCGAGGAGGTCGAGGAGATCCTCCGCAGCGCCCAGCCGACCGTGTCGCTGGAGAAGCCGGTGGGCGAGGAGGAGGAGTCGGAGCTCGGGCGCTTCCTCGCCGACGAGAACACCGTCGCGCCGGAGATGTCGGCCGAGACCAGCCTGCGCGAGCAGGCCCTGCGGGACCTCCTCGACCAGCTCAGCTACCGCGAGCGCCGCGTGCTCGAGCTGCGCTACGGGCTGCGGGGCGAGAAGCCGCGCACGCTCGACGAGCTCGGCCGGATGTTCAACGTCACCCGCGAGCGCATCCGCCAGGTCGAGAGCCAGTCGCTCCAGAAGCTCGGGGGGCTGCCCGACTCGGGCCGGCTCGGGTAGGTCTCGCGCGCTCGGCCGCGGGCGCCCGGACGGCTCAACCGTGCCAATTGGCACTCGCGCGGCGTGCCAATTGGCACGCCGCGTCCGGCCACTTTCTCGAGACGGTCACATCGGCATCGGAGCCGCGGCCGCGGGGCGGCCCCGGCTCGCGATCCCCAGGGCCATGAAGGCCGCGGCGACGCCGAGCAGCCCGGCGCCCATGAACGCGATCTCGTAGCTCTCGGCCGCCGCGCGGACGGTGCCGGCGCCCCACGCCGCGGCGGCCGCGCCGAGCTGGTGGGCCGCGAAGATCCACCCGAAGACCACGCCGGCGCGCTCGCGGCCGAAGGCCTCCACCGTGAGGGCGACGGTCGGCGGCACGGTGGCGACCCAGTCGAGCCCGAAGACCACGACGAACGCCGCCAGCCCCGCCGCGCTCGTGCCCAGGACGAAGGGCAGGAAGAACAGCGACAGGCCCCGCAGGGCGTAGAACGCGAACAGCAGCTGGCGCGCGTCCCAGCGGTCGGTCAGCCAGCCGGAGGCCATCACCCCGAGGATGTCGAAGACGCCGATCGCCGCGAGCAGCCCGGCCGCCTGCACCTCGCCGATCCCGTGGTCGTGCGCCGCGGGGATCAGGTGGGTGCCGATCACCCCCACCGTGGTCGCGCCGCAGACGAAGAACGTCCCGGCCAGCAGCCAGAAGGCTCGCGAGCGCAGCCCCACGACCAGCCCGGCGGCGGTCGCCGCGAAGGGGTTGCCGCCCGCCGCGGCCCGTGGCTCGACCGCCTTGGCGCCGTAGGGCGGGATGCCGAGGTCGGCGGGCCGCTCGCGCAGCAGCGCGACCGCGACGGGAACGGCGGCCGCGGCGCTGATGGCCACGGCGGCGGATGCCCAGCGCCAGCCGCCGTCGCGCACCAGCACCGCGAGGATGGGCAGGAAGATGAGCTGCCCGGTCGCGTACGCGGCCGACAGCACGCCGGTCACCAGGCCGCGGCGCTGCGCGAACCATCGCGTCGCCACGATCGCCGCGAGCGGCGACGACAGGCACCCGGTCGCCGCGCCGATCACGACGCCCCACAGCAGCGTGAGCTGCCAGAGGGCGCTCATGCCGATCGTCGCCGCGGTCCCGGCGGCCGTCGCGGCGAGCGCGGCGGCCACCACCCGGCGCACGCCGAAGCGCTCCATCAGCGCCGCCGAGAAGGGCGCCATCAGCCCGAACAGCACGAGGTTGACGGAGATCGCGAGCGAGACCTGGTTGACGTCCCAGCCGAACTCCTCGTCGAGGGGGCCGATCAGGATCGTGGGGGTCGCGCGAACCCCGGACGCGATCAGCAGCGCGACGAATGCGGCCGCCGCGACGACCCAGCCGTAGTGCGCCCGGCGGATCAGTTCGCGGAGGGGTTCTCTGGCATACGTGCGATCAGCCGCCACGTCCCGCCCTTGCGGTCCAGGACGCGGCTCCAGAGGCCGTCGGGGTCGTCGCCGAAGACGTCCTCGTGCGTCGGGGTCGCGTCGATCCACGCCTCCTCGGCGATCTCGCGCTCCAGCTGGCCCTCGCCCCAGCCCGCGTAGCCGCCGTAGGCGCGGATGGCGCGCACCCCCTCGTCGAGGCGTGAGGTGTCCGCATCGGGGTTGAGGATCCCCACCTCGTCGAAGGCCACCGAGGCCGCCAGCGTCGCGTCGGAGAAGTCGGCGAGCACGATCACCGCCTCGGGCTGCACCGGGCCGCCCTCGTGGACGCGCTCCTCCTCGGGCATCGCGCCGGCGAGCGCCGCCGGGAGCGCCTCGCGGGCGACGAGCGGCGTCGGTCGGTTGAGCACCAGCCCCAGGGCCCCCTCGTCCGAGTGCTCGAGCAGGAGGACCACCGCCCGGCGGAAATTCGGGTCCATCAGGGTCGGCGACGCCACCAGCAGGCGGCCCTTGCGGTTGGCGGGCTCCTCGACGGGGTCCGGCGGCCCCGGGACGCTCACGGGAAGATCTCCCGGACGAGGGCCGTGAAGTCCGCGACCTCCTGCCGGTCGCGGGCCAGGACCGCCGCGAGCAGGCCGTCGAACGTCGGCGCCGCGATGGGGCCGAGGTGACGTCCCTCGCGCGCGAAGAAGGCCTTCAGGTGCCGTGCCTGGCCGGCGGCCTCGTCCCAGCGGCCCGCTCGGGCCAGCGACTCCACCACGGCGGTGCCCCACCGCGCGACCTGGCCGAAGGTCGGCGGCCCGTCCTGCGGGGGCGCAGGCGTCGCCGCCCCGGCCAGCTCGGCCGCGTCGTCGCGCCAGCGCGCCTCGCTCAGCCAGGCCACCGCCGCCGCCAGCCGGGCGGCCTGGGCGGCGACCGGCTCGGGGCTCACCCGTGCCGCTTGCGGCGCCGCCCCAGCTGGATGTTGTACGCCGCTCCGATCAGCACGAGGGCGCCGGCGATGGCCAGGAGGACCCAGAAGACCGTCAGGTGCGCCTCGAGCTCGTTGCCCAGGTCCTCGATGGCGAACCCCAGGCAGAACCAGGCCAGCGCGGCGATGAGGAGCGTGAAGGCCGCCCGGAAGGGCCACGTCGCCGGGAGGTCGTGGGGGCCGTCGCCGTCGTGCGCCGCCAAGGGGGTCCTTTCGCTCCGTCGGGCCGGGGCAAGGCTACCATCCGATCGAGCCCGCCGACGCGCGGGTCGAGCCCGCCCGCGGGCGCCCCGCCGGCGTCGCTCGCGGGCGCCCCGCCGGGCCGGTCGCGTCGCGGCCGGCCCGGCGAAGAGCGCAGCTGTCCTTACTCTGCCCGCTCCGTCGATCGGCACCGCTGCGGGCGTGCGGCAAGATGCGTGCCTGGGGTCGAACGGCTGCCCCTCATGCGCTTACGCGGGCGGCGCCGGCCGCGGCTTGATGAGCGTCGGGCCCAGCGGCGGGAATGCGGGCCCGCCCAGGGACAGGTTCATGACGGTCCACGACAGCAACATGCCCAGGCCCGCGAACACGAAGACGATGTAGCCGGCGACCTTGAGCAGGTCGGTGTCGGGGGGTGTCATGAGGTAGGCGGCGGCCACGAAGCAGAGCGCCGCGACCACCAGGATGAAGATCAGGAAATAGATGATCGGCAGCCGCAGGGAGGCCAGGGCGAGGAAGAAGAAGAACGACGCGAACGCGATCGCGAAGACCGCGATGGTCCGCTGGATGTCCTCGGGCGGGAGCGCGAACCAGCCGTGGATCAGCGCCAGCACGAGAACGCCGTATCCGAGCCAGAACCCGCCGAACGTTCCGGCGAAGCAGGCAACGAAGGACTGCCCCGCATAGGCGGCCCAGAGCGTCGACACGAGTAGGAAGAGGCCGGTGCAGCCCAGGATGATCGCCAGCGGCGCGCCGGCCGTCCCTGGGCGAATGTAGTCGACGAGGTTGAAGGCGAGGGCGATCGAGCCGATCGTGAAGACCGGAGCGGCCACCAGTTGAGGGTCGCCTCGTTCCATGGTCCCTCCTTATTCGGGGATCGGGCAAGCGGGCCCCGGCGTGGTCCGCCGGGGCCCGGGGAGGAGCGCGGCTAGACGCCCGGCGGCTTGGGGAAGCGGTGCCGCATCGTGTACTGGAACGGCGTGGCGTACATGAGGTCGCCGATGTCCTCGGCGCTGCGCTCGATCGTCTGGGTCCAGATGGTCTCGGCCCCGGGGATCACCAGGTCGAAGCTGAAGCTCATCAGGCCGAGCAGCTCCTTGACGGGCAGCAGCGCCCCCACGTTGTCCCACGGGGTGGCCTGGAGGATCCAGCTGCGGATGGCGCCCGCGGACGCCGTGCGGATCGACTCGGGCTTGAGCTGGAAGCGGTGCTGGCCCTCCGTCTCCGGACGGCCCATCCCGGCCGCGAGCGCGGGGGTCACCTCGGACGGGATGTAGGTCAGGTCCCACTTGGTCGATGTCAGGCTCGGATCCGTGACCAGCCGGAGGTTCATGCGGCCGTAGTTGGGGTCGCCGTAGAAGGCGGGCTTGGCCGGCAGCTCGGCGTCATCGTACTTGCCGGTGGCGGTGTGGACGAGGTAGCCGCGCCGCTCCATCGTGAAGTTGAAATACTCGTTGCCGAAGCCGCCGTAGCCGTCGTCCTCCCTGCCGCCGTGCTCCTGGGTGACGATGTAGGCGATCTTCTTCGGGAAGCCGAAGGGCTCTCGCCCGGCCGCGACGCCGATCGCCGCGGTGAGCCACATGTAGGGGTAGTAGCCGCCGTAGTAGGTCTTGCCCTCGGCGTTCTTGTGGCTCGTGGCGAGGGTCACGCCCACCTCGCCGTAGGGCCCCACGCCCGTGTGCAGATGGTCCACGTACCAGAACTCCACGACGTCGTCCTCGAGCTCGAGGCACTTCGGCAGGATCCCCTTCAGGTCCGCCTCGTCGGCCCGGTAGAAGAACGCCGACCAGCGCGAGTTCGTGTACGTCAGGGGCACGATGTCGTAGTCGTAGAGCGGGTCGGCGACCGCCTGGGAGATGATGTCGCGGGGATCGCGGTCGAGCGGCAGCGGCGGCGCGTCGCCCGACTCGATCCACGGGGTGCTCCTGACCGTCAGCTCAGCCATCCCGATGCCTCTCTCGACGAGGTGTCCACCGCCGGCCTCGTGGAGCCTCCGATGCCCGTTTGGGTATCGTGGGCCCCCCGGCGGTTCGGCGGTGCCCTGCGCGAGCCACGCTATGGCCGGACTCGTTAGAGGCCGGAGGGCCGCGCATCGGGCCCGGCGCCGCCATCATCAGAGGGTCGTTAGGGAATGCGGCCGACCGCGCAGATGAGCTCCCGCAGGATGATCGTCGCCAAGCTGCGACCCCCGCCGCTGGCGGCCGTCCTCATCCCGCGGCCGCGCGTCCAGGAGGCCCTCGCCGGCGCGGCAGGAGGACATCGGGTCGTCCTCGTGATCGCCGGCGCCGGGGCCGGCAAGACGACCGCCGCGGCGCGCTTCCTCGAGGAGCGCCCGGGGAGGACGGCGTGGCTCTCGCTCGACCCGTCGGACACGGCGGCGGGGCGCTTCGTGAGCTACCTGGCGGCCGCGGTCGGGAAGCAGGAGCCGCGCCTCGAGACGCTGGTCCAGGACTCCCTGGCGGACGGGCTGCTCACGGAGGACTGCGCCGGCCTCCTGGCCGAGCGGCTGGGCGCGGGGTGGACCATCGTGCTCGACGACCTTCACCACCTCGAGCCGGACGCCCCCGCGCTCGTTCCCCTGAGGGCGTTCCTCCGCTATTTCCCGGGGGACTCGCTCGCGGTGCTGGTCTCGCGGCGCATGCCCAGCGTCGACCTGTTCCACGGGCTCCTGACGGACCAGCTGAGCGGCATCTTCGACGACGAGCTGGCCTTCAGCCTCGACGAGACCCAGGCGCTGCTGCGGGCCAGGCAGGTGGACGTCGATCCGCGCGCGGTTCACGTCGCCACCGGGGGGTGGGCCGCGGGGATCGTCTTCGAGGCCCTGCGACCCCCCGCGAGCCAGTCGGCCTTCCCGACGACCGAGGGGCCGCTGTTCTCGTACCTCGGGGACGAGATCCTCCACGAGCTCACGCCTCGCCTGCGCCGCGCGCTGTTGCGGACCGGGGTGCTGGACACGGTCACGGACGAGCGGCTCGAGCGGCTGCCCCAGGAGCGGCCGCCCGTCATGGTCGAGGAGCTCGCCCGCCTGCATCTCCCGGCGACGGCGGAGCCGCAGGGGCTGCGATACCACCCCCAGTTCCGCGAGTTCCTCGAGTACCGCCTCCGGCGCGAGCTCCCCGACGAGGTCCCCCGGCTCCTCGGGTCCTACGGACGGCTGCTCGCGGAGGAGGGGTTCCTCGAGGAGGCGGTGGACGTGCTCCTCCAGGGCGGGAGCCGCGAGGAGGCGGAGGCGCTCGCGGAGGGCACGGTCAGGGCCCTGCGGCGGCGCGGCGACTGGTCGAAGGTCCTGAGCTGGACGGAGGCCCTCGGGGAGGAGGCCCTGCGCAGGCGGCCCATCCTCCGGGAGGCCCAGGTCCGCGCGCTGCTGAACGCGCGGCGCCAGATGGAGCTGGAGGACCTCGTGCACGAGATGCTCGCGACCGGGGAGGTCGGCGAGCTGGTCGAGTCGGCCCCGGACGTCGCGGCCTGGGCGGTGTGGGCGCTCCACGGGTCGGGCGAGTGGGCCAAGCTGATCCCGCTCCTCCCCCCGCGCGGGCGATCGCGGGTGGCGGAGGTGATGCGGTACATGCTCGTCTCGTCCGTCGCCCGCGACCCGCCCGAGGACCTGGCCGAGTCGGCGCTCACCCATACGCACCCGCTTCACGTCGTGCTGCAGGAGGCGCTCTACTTCCAGGGCCGGCTGCGCGCGGCCGGCCTGCTCGCGGACGTGGCGGCGGCGGCGGCCGGACCCGTGACGGCCGCGGTGGCCCAGGTGCACAAGGTGAACGTGCTCCGCGCCCGCGGCGAGGCCGCGGCGGCGAGGCGCGTGCTCGAGACCGTGCCCACGAGCATCAGGAGCTCGCGATTCATCGAGTTCTGGCTGCACGCCGAGGCGGAGCTGTGCCTCGAGGAGGGAAACGGCGAGCGGGCGCTGGAGCTGATCCGCTCCGCGCGCGAGGTCTCGGCCCGGCACGGGTGGCGGGTGGGCGACAGGGCGATCTTCGGCGCCGTCGAGGGGCGGATGCTCGTCCGACTCGGGTCGGCCGAGGATGCGGTGCCCGTCCTGGCGGGCGTGCGCGCGTGGTGCGGCGAGCGCGGCCTCGCCTCGTTCCGGGAGTGGGCCGAGGCGTGGCTGGGCGCGGCGATGCTCATCCTCGACCGGCCGACGGACGAGGCGCGCGCCGTCCTGGCCCAGGCGGTTGCCGGGATGAGGCGCGCCCGCCGCCACCTCGAGCTGCCGGCCGCCGCCGTCTTCCTCGCGGAGGCTGAGTGGAGGGCCGGCGACGCCGAGGCCCACGACGCCGCCGCCGACGCTGCCTACGCCGCCGCGGAGGACTGCGGCACGCTCCACCCGCTCGCGGCGGCCCTCGAGCTCATGCCCGGCGTCCTGGCCCGGCGCCTCGATTCCGAGGCGCTCGACAGCGAACGGCGCTGGCGGACGCTGGTCCCGCGGTCGTCCCCGGCGGTCGCCTCGCCGGCCACGGAGCACGCGCGGCTGCAGGTGAGGACCCTGGGGACCCCGGCGCTCGAG
The DNA here is from genome assembly GCA_963835685.1 of Miltoncostaeaceae bacterium. Taxonomy (GTDB): domain Bacteria; phylum Actinomycetota; class Thermoleophilia; order Miltoncostaeales; family Miltoncostaeaceae; genus DATAGF01. The sequence continues at coordinate 8,325 of CAWIGI010000019.1, read as the reverse complement.
CTGGACGGAGAGCCCGTCGCGAACGTGCCGCTGAAGGCCGTGGAGCTGGCCGCGGAGATCGCCCGCGCGGGGCCGCCGGGCATCGCCCGCTCGCAGCTCGTGAGCAGCCTCTTCGAGGGCAGCCGGGACGGACCGAACTACCTGCGCCAGCTCGTCTTCCGCCTCCGCCGCGCGCTCCCGCCCGAGCTCGAGCTGCGATCGTCCGGCACGAAGCTCGCCTGGCGGCCGGCCGAGTCGGTCGCCTCCGACGACGCCCTGCTGGAGTCGCTGCACGGGCGGGTCCGCGTCGAGGTCGGCCACGGGCTCACCGAGACGCTGGAGCGGGCCCTCGAGCTCGTGGAGCGCGGCCAGTACATGGAGGGCCTCGACGACGAGAGCGTCATGGATCGCCGCCGGGTGCTCTCCGGGCTCGCGATGGACGTCCGCCTCGACTACGCCCGGGCGATGAGGGTGGCGGGCACCCCGGGCCGGGCGCTCGCCGTCCTGACGACCGCCATCGAGCTCGACCCCTACCGGGAGGACGCGTGGCAGGAGCTGATGCGGGTCCAGGCCGGCCTCGCCGGCCCGGCGGCGGTCGCCCGCGTGTTCCTCGAGTGCCGCAGATCGTTGAGCGAGGTCGGCCTGGAGCCCTCGGGAGAGACGAGGGTGATGCTCGAGCGCCTCCGCCGATAACGGGCGGCGCGCGGCGCCCGCGCGGGGCCGCTCGGCCGTGTAACGGCCGGTGCATAGCGTGGCCCCATCCCTCCCGCGACACAGGCAGGCGCGAAATGGCACAGATGGCAGTGACCCAGATCCCCGGCGCAGACACCGGTGAGGTCCCGCCACCTCCGGTCAAGCGCGACGAGAAGACGGCGTTCGTCCACGGGATCGCCGATCCGCTGTGGGACATCGACACCCTGCCGCTCACCTACACCAACTCGCGCTGGTCCGCGTTCTTCTACCGGGCCGAGGAGGACCACCTGCGCCGGGTGCTGCCGGACTGCATGGAGCTCGAGGACGACATCGTCGAGTTCTGGTACGTCGACCACAACCACACCATGATCGGCCCGTACGGCGAGATGGGCGTCACGATCGCGGCCAGCCACAAGGGCGGCGACGGCAAGACCTACTACGGGGGCTACTACCCGTACATGTATCTGACGCAGGACGCCGGCATCGATGCGGGGCGCGTCCTGGGGTTCCCCAAGAAGGACGCCTTCATCCGCGTGCTCGAGCACGGCGGGGCGCCCGACGACGGGTACGGGGTGTACGACACCAAGGTCTACCAGTTCGACTACTTCTCGTTCCTCATGATCCGGAACGGGTACGTCATCCACTCTGCGACCGGCGCCTACGACGACGCGGAGCTCTCGGCGAAGCCCGCCTTCTACGGCAACACCGACTACGGCCGGCTCAACATGAAGGTCATCACCGCGCCGGACGTCTCGGAGTCCCGCTGGGAGCTGGTCTACCTGCCGTCGATGGTCACCAAGGACCTGGCGACGGCGATCGGCCGGCCGGACACCGAGGGCTCGCATCGCTTCCAGGTGAAGCCGGAGTCGATCCGCACCGCCAGCCCCAAGAGCATCAACTGGTTCATGCAGGCCACCCCGTACGACAACCTCGGGCACGAGCTGCCGCCCAAGGAGCTGATCGGCCTCATGACCTTCAGCTTCGACCTGATCATCCCGGCGGGCGAGGTGCTCTGGACCGAGACCTACAGCCGGGACGCGACCTGGGCCGGCGCGGCCAAGCCGTACCGCTACGGCCTGCGCCACCGCTTCCCGAAGCCGGTCGGCCTCGGCGCATAGGCGCGGCGACGGGGCCGGCCGCTACCGGTCGGCCCCGTCGGCCTCCCCGATGGCGCGGGCGATGCGGCGCTCGGGCGCGAGGGCCTGGAAGTCACCGCCCGCCGACCGGTACAGCCGCGCCGGGCGTCCCGGGCCGTCCGAGCGCGTGCGGCCGAGCGGCTCCACGACCCCCGAGGCCAGCACGTCGCGACGGAAATTGCGGGTGTCGAGGGGGCGGTCGAGCACGGCCTCGTACACGCCCTGCAGCTCGCCGAGCGTGAACGCACCGGGCAGCAGGTCGAGGGCGATCGGCGCGTACGCCGCCTTCGCCCGCACGCGCGCGCGGCCGTATTCGAGGATCTCCGCGTCGGACGCGTCGAGGGCGGGCAGGTCGTCCAGCGGGAACCACCGCACCTCGACGATCTCCGCGCCCGGGCTGAGGGGGTGGCCCTCCGCCGGCACGAGCGCGAGGTGCGCGACGCTGACGCCGATGCCGCCGTCGCGGTCGAACGTGTAGAGCTGCTCGAGGCGGATCCCGCGCACGCCCGTCTGGAGCTCGAGCGCTTGCGACGCCGCCGCCTCCAGGGTCGCCCCCGAGCCGACGTCGGCTCCCGGCAGGGCCCAGACGCTGCCCGGCAGCCGCAGCAGCAGCGCCTCCAGCCGGCGCTCGCGGACGCTCAGCACCACGAGGCGCACCGTGACCTGCTTCACGTCCGGTCCCTCCACGCGGCCATGCCCTCGACGTTCGTCTCCGCCCACCCGAAGCGCCGCCAGCGCGCGATGCCGGCCGGGTCGGCGACGGCGGCCTCGAGCGGCAGCGCCCGCTCCAGCTCCCTCCGCAGGGAATCGCGGCCGTCGCCCGCGGCCGCGGCCGCGGCGCCCGCGCGCACCAGCTGGTCCCGGGCCAGGGCGAGGTCGGCGAGCGGGTCCGGGGAGGGCCCGAAGTGCGACAGGCACAGGCGCTCCGGGGCCAGCGCCGCCAGCCGGTCGAGGCTTCGCGAGCCCGCCTCGAGGTCCAGGTCGGGCGGCGGCAGCGTCGGGTAGAGACCCCCGCCGCCCAGGCGCGCGCCCGCCGCGTCCCCGGCGAAGACCGTGCCGGTCGCCTCGTCGTGCACGGCCATGTGGTGGCGGGCGTGGCCGGTGGTCTCGAGCATGACGAGGTCGCGCCCCGGGCCGACGGTCACGCGGTGCCCGTCCTCGGCGGCGACGATTCGATCCGACGCGGTCCGGTCGAGCCCGCCGTAGAGCGACCAGCGCCGCCCGTAGACCGCCGCGGACGCGGCCACCAGGCGCCCGGGCTCCGCGAGGTGGCGGGCTCCGCGCCGGTGCACGACCACGGTGGCCCGCGGGAAGGCGGCCGCGAGGATGCCGGTGCCGCCGCAGTGGTCGAGGTGCACGTGCGTCAGCACGATCCACGCGAGGTCCTCGGCGCCGAGCCCGGCCCCCGCGAGGGCCGTGCGCAGGGCCGGCGCGGACGTGCGTGCGCCGGTCTCGACCAGCGCGGGGCGGTCGCCGTCCACCAGGTACGCCGACGTGATCCCGTCGAGCCCCGCCAGGAGCGTGTCGATCATGCGGATGCCGGGAGCGATCTCCTGCACGGGCGTGATCGTCGCATAGCCTTCGGATCGTGGAGGAGGACGCGCGAGCGCGGGCGTGGGCCGCCGCCGGTGAGGCCGCGGCCGCCCGGGTGCAGGACGGCATGGTGGTCGGCCTCGGGACGGGGCGGGCGGCGGCGGCCGGCATACGCGCGCTCGCCCGGCGCGTCGCCCGGGGCCTGCGGTGCCGCGGCGTGCCCACCTCCCGCGCCAGCGCGGCGCTCGCGCGCGAGCTCGGCATCCGGGTGGAGCGCCTGCGCAGCCCGCTCGACCTCGCGTTCGACGGCGCCGACGCCGTGGATCCGAGCGGGCTCGTCGTCAAGGGGGCCGGCGGCGCGCTGGTGCGCGAGCGGCTGGTGGCCGACGCCTCGGCGATCTGGCTCGTGCTGGTCGACGACCCCAAGCTCGTCGGCTCGCTGGATGCCTGGGGGACGCTGCCGGTGGCGGCCATCCCGTTCGGCGCCGCGCGGGTCGCAACCGAGCTCGCCGACCTCGCCCCCCGGCGCCGCCCGGGCCGCAGCGACGACGGGCTGACCCTCCTCGACCTCCAGGTGCCGGCCGGGTCGGACTGGCGGGCCGTGGCCTCGCGCGCCGCGGCCCTGTCCGGCGTCGTCGACCACGGCCTCTTCCACGCCCCCCTCGAGCGCGTCCTCGTGGGCCGCCCCGACGGGTCCTGGTCGCCCGCGGGCTAGTGCGAGATCGGTTCTTCGGCGGTGGACTGCGGACGTTCGTGGAGCTGGATCATGATCCCGTCCGGGTCGCGGAAGTTGAGCACCTTCCGCATCCCGTACTCGCCCATGTCCCAGTTCTCCGGCGGAGAGAGCACGCGTGAGCGGATCCCTCGCACGCGGAGCCTGACCAGCTTCTCGTAGGCGGCCTGGATGTCGTCGACCTCCCAGGCGACGCTGACGCTGCCGAGGTTGTTCGGGGCCTCGTAGGGCTCTCCGAAGGGCCTCGGCATCTGCCACTCGAGCAGGTCGTGGACGTTTCGGAAGTCGGCGCGGTAGCCGGTGGTCACGGCGTCGAAGTCGATGAGGCCGTCGTAGACGCTGCCGTCGGGGTTGCGCAGCAGGTTGCCGAGCGACCCGCTGCTCGCCGGCTGCGGGACGATCGGGTTCAGCCGGCTCTGGATCGCCTGGCCCATCACGTCGCGGTAGAAGCGATAGGACCGCCGCAGGTCGCGGCAGTTGGCGTTGTAGGCGCTGAGGTTGTCGGGCAGGCCGGCCGGGTTCGGATTGAGCCCGCCGACCCACTCGAGGGTCGTGCCGTCCGGGTCGAGGAAGGCGAAGGCGTTGGTCCCGCTCGTCGGCGTGATGAAGATGAAGCTCGGGGGCCCGTAGGGTCGGCCCCCCTGGGCCAGCACGTTCGCGTAGCGGTCGGTCAAGCCGCTTCGAGTGGCGCTTGCGTGGTGGCGGTAGAAGCCGACGTGGTTGGCCTCCTTGTAGGGCTCGCCGACCGGGCCGGGGGACTTCCACTGCACGAGGTGGAGCGCGCGCCCCTGGAAGGGCTGGCTGTCGCGCATGATTCGGCCCTCGAACTGCCCCTGGGAGATGCCCAGGCTCCGGAAGGGCTGCGCGGGGCCGTTGGTCCGCTGGGCGCGGGTGACCGGGTAGGTGCGCTCGTAGAAGTCGATCGAGCGCTCCAGATCCGAGACGTTGACCGTGATCCAGAGGATGCGCGTGAGGTGGATGTAGAGCCCGCGCTCGCGCGCGCTCGTCTTGCCGCTCGGCTTGCGGCCCTGGGCGCTTGCCCTGTCGGTCAGCAGCGCGCCCATCGCGCCCGCTCCGACGCCGGCGGCCGCGGCGCCCTTCAGGAGGTCGGCACGACTGAGCGTGCCCGCTCGCCGGGCGGCCTCCGAGGGCCTGAGGTCGTCCATGGCATCTCCTCTCCCCTGCCTGGGAACGACTGCAACCACGCCTCGCCAAGGGCGACGGCGGGTGGCCCCGACTCTGAAGAAGCCGGTTTCGCCTGTCAACGCGCCCGAGCCAGGCGACGGTAGGCCAACGTGTAGGGCGCCGCCGAAGCGGCCGGCGGCGTCGCCTCCGTCGCTACGATCGTCGCGTGACCGCGCCGTCCCTGACCCTCGCCCGCGCCGCCGGGACTCTCTCGCGGCGCCTCGGGCGCGGCGGAGGCACGAGCCTGCCCGGCAAGGTGCTCCTGCGGCTGCGCCCGGAGGCAGTCGCCGAGCTCGGCGCCGCCCTCCCCCACGGCGTGACGCTGATCTCGGCCACGAACGGCAAGACGACCACGGCGCGGCTCGTCGCGTCCTGCGCCCGGACGGCGGGCTGGGAGCTGGCGGCGAACCCGTCGGGCGCGAACCTTGCCTCGGGCGTCGCGACGGCGCTCCTCGACGCCCGTGCGCAGCGGCCGCCACCCCAGGCCGGGCTCTTCGAGGTCGACGAGGCGGCGCTGCCGGAGGTCTCCCGGCAGCTGCGGCCGCGCGTGCTCCTGCTGATGAACCTCTTCCGGGACCAGCTCGACCGGTACGGCGAGCTCGAGATCATCGCGTCGCGCTGGGCCGCGGTGGTCGCCGGGCTGCCGCCCGGCTCGACGCCGGTGCTGAACGCGGACGACCCGGCCGTGGCCGAGCTCGCCGCCGGCCGCCCGCGGGCCGTGACGTTCGGCATCGACGACCCGGCGGTCGCCCTCCCGTCCCTCCCGCACGCGGCCGACTCCATCCGCTGCCGCGCCTGTGCCGCGCCGCTGAGCTACTCGATGGTCGCGCTCGGCCACCTCGGCCATTGGCGGTGCGAGGGGTGCGGGGCCGCCCGCCCCACGCCCGACGTGCGGGCCGTGCGGGTGGAGCTGCAGGGGGTCCGCGGCGCGGCGCTGCGCATCGAGACGCCCGAGGGCCCGGTCGAGGCGACGATCGCGCTCCCGGGCGTCCACAACGCCTACAACGCGACCGCGGCGGTCGCGACCGCGCTCGCCATGGGGATCCCCCACGCAGCGCTCGCGCGCGGGCTCGAGGAGAGCCCGGCGGCCTTCGGGCGCGGCGAGCGGGTTCGCATCGCCGGACGCGAGCTGCTGCTGCTGCTGGCCAAGAACCCCACCGGCACGAACGAGACCGTGCGGACCGTGCTGCTCGACCCCGATCCGCCCCACCTGCTGCTCGCCCTCAACGACCGCACCGCCGACGGCCACGACGTCTCGTGGATCTGGGACGTCGACTACGAGCCGCTGCTCGAGCGCGCCGCCTCCCTGACCGTGACGGGCGACCGCGCCTACGACCTCGCCCTGCGCGTGCGCTACGCGGGAGCGGGCGCCGACCGCATGACGGTGATCCCCGACCCCGAGGCCGCCCTCGACGCGGCGCTGGCGGCGGTGCCGCCGGGGGGCGTCCTCTACGCGCTGCCCACCTACACCGCGATGCTGGGCCTGCGCGAGGCGCTGGTGCGGCGGGGCGCGGCGGAGGCGTTCTGGCGTGAGCGGTGACGACGAGGCGCGCCGCTTCGCGCTCGAGCACGCCCACTTCGACGAGGACCTCCCCTTCTGGCGGGCGGCCGCCGCCCGCTGCGGATCGCCGGTCCTCGACCTGGGGTCGGCGACCGGCCGGGTCGCCATCCCGCTCGCGCGCGACGGCCACGAGGTGTGGGCCGTTGACCGCTCGGAGGCCATGCTGGCCGAGCTGCGCCGGCGCCTGGAGCGCGAGCCCCCGGACGTCCGCGCCCGCGTACGGCCGGTGCTCGGCGACCTCGCCGCCCTGCGCCTGCCCCGGACCTTCCCGCTCGTGATCGCCGCCATGAACACGCTCCAGGTGCTCACGGAGGCGCCCGACCGCCTCGCGTGCTTCCGCGCGATGCGCGCCCACCTCGCCGAGGGCGGGGAGCTGGGGTTCGAGGTGGGCCTGCCGGACCCCGGCGAGATCGTCGCCACGATGGGCATCGAGCGCCCCAACGGGCACTATCGCGACGGCGTCGGCGGCCCGCTCCTGAGGCACTCGGCCTGGTACGACGGCTGGGACCCCGACACGGGCACGCTCGAGTTCACCCTGCGCATCGCGCAGTCGCGCGGAGCCGAGTCGCCCCGCGAGGTCCTCCGGCGCCACCGCGTCCACATCTTCTGGCCCGACGAGCTCGCGGACCTGCTCGCGGCGGCGGGGCTCGAGGTGGTCGAGGTGTCCGGCGGCTTCGACGGCGCCCCCCTGGGCCCCGGTTCCGAGCGCCAGGTCTACCGGTGCCGGGCGCGCCCGTGAGCGCGGTCCTGCGCGTCTGCCACCTCTACCCCGGCGAGATGAACATCTACGCCGACCGGGGCAACATCGCCGTGCTCGAGCGGCGGCTGGCGTGGCGCGGCCACGGCCTCGAGGTGACCGCGTCCCGCCTGGGGGAGCCGGTGGACCCCGCCGCCCACGACCTCTACTACCTGGGCGGGGGCCAGGACCGCGACCAGGCCGTCGTCGCCGAGGACCTGCTCCGGGCGAAGGCCGACGGGCTCGCCGCGGCCGTCGCCGGCGGGGCGGCGGTCCTGTGCGTCTGCGGCGGCTTCCAGCTCGCCGGCCACGGCTACACCGGCGCGGACGGCGCCCGGATGCCGGGGCTGGGCCTGCTCGACCTCGACACCGTCGCGGGGCCGACGCGCCTGATCGGGAACCTCGTGATCGAGGCCGAGCTGGACGGGCAGCGCCACCGGGTGGTCGGCTTCGAGAACCACGCCGGCCGCACCCGGCTCGGGCCGGGCGCGCGCCCGCTGGGACGGGTGGTCCACGGCCACGGCAACAACGGCGAGGACGGCGGCGAGGGGGGCGTCGCGGGGCGCGTCGTGGGGACCTACCTGCACGGTCCGCTGCTGCCCAAGAACCCCTGGCTCGCCGATCGCCTCATCGCCTGGGGGCTCGAGCACGCCACGGGCCGGCGCGTCGAGCTCCCGCCGCTCGACGACGGCCTCGAGGAGGCCGCCCATCGCGCGGCGACGGCGCGCGCGGCCGGTCGGTAGCCTCGGGCGCTCCGACCAGGGGAGGC
>CAWIGI010000018.1:0-73677 GCA_963835685.1 Miltoncostaeaceae bacterium | reverse complement strand
GCGAGATGAACAGGGTGGTGCACTTCGAGATCCCCGTGGACGACATGGAGGCGGCCAAGCGCTTCTATGGCGAGGTGTTCGGCTGGGGGCTCCAGGCCTACGGGGACGGCGACGACTACTTCATGGCGATGACCACGGAGGTGGGGCCCGACTTCCGTCCCACCGAGCCGGGGGCGATCAACGGGGCCCTCATGAAGCGCCCCGGCGACGCGCCGGCGCCGGTCCTGGTCATGGAGGTCGACTCCATCGACGAGCACCTCGGAAAGGTCGAGTCGGCCGGCGGCGAGGTCGTGCGGCCGAAGAGCGAGGTCCCGTCCATGGGCTACTACGCCTATGTCCGCGACGGGCAGGGCAACGTCATCGGCCTCTGGGAGACGATGGCCGCCTCCTGAGGCGGTGCCGGGGTCAGCCGGTGGAGCCGAACCCACCCTCGCCGCGGCCGTCCGAGGGCGGGAGCTCCTCGGCCTCGCGCGCCTCGGCGAGCGCCACCGGCACGATCACGAGCTGGGCGATGCGGTCGCCCGGCTCGATGCGGTGCGGCGCGTCGCCGAGGTTGACGAGCAGGACCAAGAGCTCGCCGCGGTAGCCGGCGTCGATCAGCCCGGGCGCGTTGGCCACGGTCACCCCGTGCCGGCGCGCGAGCCCCGACCGGGGCACCACGAGGCCGGCGTGGCCCGGGCGGGACGGCCACGGCGATGCCGGTGGCCACCGCGGCGCGGGCGCCGGGGGCGAGCTCGCAGGCCTCGGCGGCGGCCAGGTCGAGCCCCGCGTCGCCGGGGTGGGCGCGCCCCGGGAGCCGCCCGCCCGGGCGCAGGACCCTGACCGGCAGCTCGGCGGTCACCCCTCGGCCGAGACGAGCGCGGCGATCCGCTCGGCGGCCTCGTTGAGGCGCTCGTCGGGCACCGTCAGGCTCATCCGGACGAACCCCTCACCGCTGGGGCCATAGGCGGCGCCCGGCGAGATCACGACGCCCGCGTCCTCCAGCAGCCGCTCGGTGAACGAGGCCGAGGTGTCGCCCTCGGGCACGCGCGCCCAGACGTAGATGGCCCCCTTGGGCGGGTCGACGCGCAGGCCGATCGCGCGGAGGGCCGCCACCAGGACGTCGCGCCGGCGCTGGTAGATCGCGCACATCTCGGCCACCGACGACTGGTCGGATCGCAGCGCCGCCGCCGCGGCCTCCTGCAGCGCCTCGAACATCCCGCTGTCGATGTTCGTCTTGAGCTGCCAGTAGGCCCCGACGAGGTCGCGGTTGCCGACGACCGCGCCCGCGCGCCAGCCGGTCATGTTGTAGGTCTTCGACAGCGAGAAGATCTCGACCCCTACGTCGATCGCGCCCGGCGTCTCCAGGAACGACGGCGCCCGGTAGCCGTCGTAGGTGATCTCGGAGTAGGCGTTGTCGTGGACCACGATCACGTCGTTGCGCCGCGCGAACTCCACCGCCTGGGCGAAGGTGCCGTCGTCGACGACCGCCCCGGTGGGGTTGTTGGGGTAGTTCAGGAACATCAGCCGCGCCCGCCGGGCGACGTCGGCCGGGATCGCGTCGAGGTCGGGCTGGAAGCCGAGCTCGGGCACCAGCGGCATCGGCACCGGGTCGGCGCCCGCCAGCAGCGGCCCCGTGGTGTAGACGGGGTAACCGGGGTCGCTGGCGAGCGCGACGTCGCCGGGGTCGAGGAACGCGAGGTTCACGTTGGCGACCGCCTCCTTCGCGCCGAGCGCCGGGATCACCTCGGAGTCCGGGTCCAGGTCGACGCCGAAGCGCCCCGCGTAGAACTCCGCCACGGCCTCGCGGAAGCCCTCACGCCCGCGGTTGGAGGGGTACTGATGGGTGTCGGGCCGCGCGACCTGCTCGCGCATCGCCTCGACGACCACCTCCGGGGTGGGGGTGTCGGGATCGCCGATGCCGAGCGAGATGACGTCCACGCCCGCCGCCATCTTGGCGGCGATCTTCTGCTCGATCTGGGCGAAGAGGTACGGGGGCAGCCGCCGGAGCCGCTCGGCGCCGACGGTGCGGGCGCTCAGAGCTCCTCCAGCGCGTGCGCGAGGTCGCTCGACACCGTCCCGCGGTACACCTCGACGGCCGGTCCGGTCATGGTCACCTCCAGGTCGTCGTCGACGGCGACCTCGAGGTCCCCGCCCGCGAGGTGCACGGTCACGGGGCTGCGCAGCCCGCCGAGGCGCACCGCGGCGACGGCCGCGGCGCACGCGCCGGTGCCGCAGGCCAGCGTCTCCCCCACGCCCCGCTCCCAGACCCTCATGGTGATCTCCGACGGGCCCTCGGCGCGCACGAACTCGACGTTGGTGCGGTCCGGGAACCGGGCGGCCGTCTCGATCGCGGGGCCGAGCGAGCGGACGACGTCGTCCGGGGCGGGGTGCTCGACGATCGCGTGCGGGTTGCCCATGGACACCTCGGCGAGCTCGACGTCGCCGCCGGCCACCCGCAGCCGCTCGCGCACCTCGCCGGCGGGGAAGCGCGCCCGCCCCATGCGGACCTCCACCCGGTCGCCGCCCACAGGGCGCGCCGTCACCGGCCCGCCGCCCGTGAGGATCCGCCCGTCGGCCGGCAGGCGCCCCAGCGCCTCGAGGTGGCGGGCGACCATGCGGATGCCGTTGCCGCAGTTCTCCGCCTGGCTGCCGTCCGGGTTCCAGACCGTCATCCGGGGCACGCCGCCCTCGTCCGTGACCTCGAGGATCCCGTCCGCGCCGATGCCGAAGTGGCGGTCGCAGATGCGGCGCGCGCGCGCGGGCGTCAGCGCCAGCGGCCAGCCCGCCGTCTCGACGATGAGGTAGTCGTTGCCGAGCCCCTGCCACTTGGCGAATCTCACCGCACGGAGGTTACCGGACCCGCTCCGGCGCCCTCCCAGAGCTCGATCAGCGCCGCCAGCGCCGCCTCGGCGGGGCCGTCGCCGAGGTCCAGGGCGACGGCCGCCGGCGGTCTTGCGCAGCCAGGTGAGCTGCTTGCGCGCGAGCCGGCGGGTACGGGCCGCCAGGAGCGCGGGCAGCTCGGCCGCGTCCAGGGCGCCCGCGCGCACCGCCGCGACCTCGCGGGCGCCGATCACCTGCAGCGCCTCGCGCGAGACGCCCGGCGTGTCCAGCGCGGCCTCCAGCTCGGCCACGAGCCCCTCGTCGAGCTCACGGCGCACCCGCTCGGCGATCCGGCGGTCCAGCTCCTCGCGCGGCCGCGTCACCGCCACCAGCAGGGTCGGGCGCCGGGGCTCGGCCGACCACAGCGCGTCACCCCGCCGGCCCCCGCCGGCCGCCACCTCGAGCGCGCGCGCCAGGCGGCGCGGATTGGCGGCGTCGACCCCGGCGGCCGCCTCGGGGTCGCGCGCGCGCAGCGCCGTGAGCGCCGCCTCCGGGTCGCGAGCGGCGAGGCGCTCGGCCCAGTCGCGGGCCCCCGGCGGAGCCTGCGCCGGGAAGGCGAGGTCCGACAGCGCCGCGCGGAGGTAGAGGCCCGTGCCCCCGGACACGACCGCCGGCCGCCCCGCCGCGACGCAGGCGTCGATCGCCGCGTGGGCCCGCTCGGCGAAGCCCGCCGCGGTGGACCGGTCCGTCAGCGCCAGGTCGCCCACGCAGTGGTGCGTGACCTCGGCGAGGGCGGCCGCGCGCGGGCTGTCGGCGGCGATCTCGAGCCCGCGATAGCGCTGGAACGGGTCCGCGACGACGATCTCCGCCCCCAGCTCGCGCGCCGCGGCGTGCGCCAGCGCGCTCTTTCCGGCGGCGGTCGGCCCCGCGAGCGCCAGGACCTCAGGCGGGAACGGCCACCTCCGCCGCGACGCCGGCCTCGCTGCCGCTCAGGGTCGTCGAGGTGGCGGCCTCGATCCGCACCCGCGCGGTCGTCCCCGGCCGCGCCGTGCCGGTGAAGTTCACGGCGATGTTCTGGCGCAGCCGCCCGCGCAGGCGCGACGGGTCGGTGCGGGACGGCCCCTCCACCAGCACCTCACGGGTGCTGCCGACGAACCGCGCCGCGCGCTCCGCCGCGACGCGCTGCACCGTCTCGACGAGACGGCCGATGCGCTCGCGCTTGACGTCGGCGGGGACGTCGTCGGGCAGCGTGTCGTTGGCCTCGGTGCCCGGCCGCGGCGAGTAGAGGAAGGTGTAGGCGCCGTCGTAGCGGCACTCCTCGACGAGGGTCAGCGTCTGGGCGAAGTCCTCCTCCGTCTCGCCCGGGAAGCCGACGATCAGGTCGGTCGTGAGCGACAGGTCCGGGATCGCCTCGCGCAGCCGCGCGACGAGGTCGAGGTAGCGCTCGCGGCCGTAGGTGCGGCGCATCGCCTTGAGCACGCGGGTGCTGCCGGACTGGGCGGGCAGGTGGAGGTGCTCGCAGACCTCGGGGCACTCGGCCATCGCGGCGATGACGTCGGCGCGCATGTCCTTCGGATGGGGGCTCGTGTAGCGGACGCGCCGGATGCCGTCGACCGCCGCCACCGCCCGCAGCAGCTCGGCGAAGGTCGCCCTCCCCCCACGTGGCAGGTCCCGGCCGTACGAGTTGACGTTCTGCCCCAGCAGCGTCACCTCGCGCACGCCGTCGTCCGCAAGCGCCTCGACCTCGGCCATCACGTCCGCGGGCGGGCGGCTGCGCTCTCGCCCGCGGACGCTCGGGACGATGCAGTAGGCGCAGACGCAGTTGCAGCCGACGGAGATCTGCACCCAGGCCTGATGTGGGCGCTCGCGGACCGCCGGCAGGCTCCCGCTGAAGGCGCCGTCGAAGCTGAAGGCGCCCACGGCGTCGAGCCGCTCGCGCGCCACCAGCTCGCCCAGGCGCGAGACCTCGCCCGGCCCGAAGGCGATGTCCACGAAGGGGAACTCCTCGAACACCCGCTCCTTCTGGCTCTGGGCCCAGCACCCGCCGACGGCCACGACCGCGTCGGGGCGCTCGCGCTTGACCCGCTTCGCGTCCCCCAGGTTGCCCAGGAAGCGCTCGTCGGCGCTGCCGCGGATGGTGCAGGTGTTGAACAGGATCAGATCGGCGTCGTCGCGGCTGCCGGCCTCCGCGTAGCCGATCCCCTCGAGCACGCCCCGCATCCGCTCGGAGTCGTGGTCGTTCATCTGGCACCCGAAGGTGGTCAGGTGGTAGCGCACGGACGGATCTTAGAGCGCGGCCGCGATAGGGTCGCCGGAGCATGGACCAGCCCGCCGAGAAGACCGGCCTGCGCAACGCGTGGAGCCGCGTCGCGGAGGTCTACGAGGGCATGTGGGCGGCCCGCACCGCCCCCTTCACGGCGGCCGGGCTGGACCTCCTCGACCCGCCCGCAGGCGCCGAGGGCCTCGACGTGGGCTGCGGCCCGGGCGACACGACCGTCGCCCTGGCGGAGCGGCTCGCGCCGGGCCGGGCGCGCGGCATCGACTTCGCGCCGGCGATGGTCGAGCGGGCGCGGGCGCGCTTCGGCGATCGCGGAGACGTCTCGTTCGACGTTGACGACGCCGAGCGCCTCTCCCTCCCCGACGACGCGGTCGACGTGCTGAGCTGCAGCTTCGGCCTGATGTACTGCTACGACGCGCGCGCGGCGCTGCGCGAGGCCGCGCGGGTCGTCCGCCCCGGGGGCCAGGTGCTGCACGTCGTATGGGGTCCCGCGCCCAGGGTCTGGTTCGTGCCGGTCATCGAGTTGATCGAGACCCGCGCCGAGTACTACTCCGCCGTCTGCCCGATGATGTTCTTCTTCGGCCTCCCCGGGGTGCTGCCGAGGATGATCGCGGAGGCCGGCATGGAGCCGGGCGAGCCGAGATCGGTCGGGGGGCGGATGCGCTTTCCCGACGCGGCCGAGGCGGTCGAGGCCGCCGTCCTGGGCGGTCCGCTCGCCGGGCTGTTCGTCAACCGGCTCGACGCCGCCGCCCAGGACGAGGTGCGGCAGGCCATGACGGCGCACGTCGAGTCGCTGGCCGAGCCCGACGGCGAGGGGATCTCCCTGCCGGCCGAGGTCGTGGCTGCGGTCGGGCGTGTCCCGCCGGGCTGAGCGCCCCGTGCCAGACCTGCTGATCTACGGCGACACCGAGCGCTCGCCCGGGCTGCGCCACGAGATCCCGGTCGTGATCGGCGACCCGTTCCTCTACATGGAGCGCGACGGCCGGCGGATCGTCGTGACCAGCGTCCTGGAGCGCGAGCGCATCGCGCGGGCCGTCCCCGGCGCGGAGCTGGTGCTGGCCGACGAGCTCGGCTTCTACGACCTGATCGGCGAGGGCGTCCCGCGCGAGCAGGCCGAGCTCGAGGTGGTGCGCCGCGCCGTCGCGCGCGCCGGCATCACCCGCGCGGCGGTACCGCGGGAGCTCCCGGTCCAGATCGCCGACCTGCTGCGCGCCGACGGCGTGACGCTCGAGGTCGACGGGCCGCTCTTCGACGGCCGCCGCCGCGCCAAGAGCGCTGCCGAGCTCGCCGGGATCCGCAGGGCGCAGGCCGCCGCCGAGGAGGGCCTCGCCGCCGGGGCCGCGCTGCTCCGGGCGGCCGGGGCCGATGGCGACCGGCTCGTGCTCGACGGGGCGCCGCTCACGGCCGAGCGGGTCCGGGCGGCCGTGCGCGAGGCCTGCGCCCGCCACCGCGCCCCCGCGCCGGCGGACATCATGGTCACCAGCGCCTGGTCCGGCGGCGGCCACGACCCGGGGAGCGGCCCCCTCCCCGCGCGCCTGCCGATCGAGATCGACCTCTGGCCCCGGGACGAGGAGAGCGGATGCTGGGCCGACACGACCCGCACCTTCGTCGTCGGCGAGGTCCCCGCCGAGGTCGCCCGCCTGGCCGAGGTCGCGCGCGCGCGCGCTGGAGGCCGCCCGCGCCCTCGCGCGCCCGGGCGCCGCCGGGCGAGCGCTCTACGACGCGGCCGCGCAGGTCGTCGAGGAGGCGGGTTTCCCCACCCTGCGCACGCGCCCGCCGGGCGCGTCGCTCACCCAAGGCTTCTACTTCAGCCTGGGCCACGGCGTCGGGCTCGAGGTCCACGAGGCGCCCCTGCTCGGCCTTGCGAGCGACCACGAGCTGGTCGCGGGCGACGTCATCGCGATCGAGCCCGGCATCGAGGGGCTCGACGGCATCGGCGGCGTCCGCTACGAGGACCTGCTGCTCGTCACCGACGACGGCTGCGAGACCCTCACCGACTTCCCGTACGACCTGGCGCCCTGACGGCCGGCGGGCCGGCGGCGGCCGCCGGCCGGCAGGGCACCTCGGCCCGCGGCGCCGCGCCGCGGGCCCTCGGCGATCAGCAGAGGACCTGCAGGGTGAAGCTGTTGTCGGCCGCCGGCGGCGGTGCCGCCGTGAGCGCGGCCGTCCGCACGTTGACCTGGGTCGGCTGGCCCGGCACGCCGACCGCGACGGCGATCGCCGGGGAGGGCGGCGGGGTCGCGAAGTACGGCGTGGCGCTCCAGGAGCACGCCGAGACGTTCGTCTTGAAGTCCACGACGTAGTCGCCCAGGCCGGCGCGCGTCGCGGTGAAGGCGGCCGTCCCGCTCGTCGGGCCGCTCGACCCGGTGAGGACGCCGGCGCCGTTGACGTTCGCCCAGTACTGCTTCTGACCCTGGGCGAGCTGGCCGACGGCCCAGCCGTCGCCGGCGGTCGGGATCGAGCTGAGCGGCTTCACGCCGTCACTGCCGTCGTCGGCGTTGTCGGTCTGCGTCGTGCGGATCGGCGCGAGGTAGTTCAGCGAGCGGTTGCTGCGCTTCACCGCCGCCGAGGAGATGTTCTGGTTGATCTTGAGCTGCTGGGGGCTGACGGTGAAGGTGGCGCCCTGGGCGCTCGCCGTCTGGGTGCCCACCTGGACGGCCGCCACGGTGGCGAGCCCGAGGGCCACGCCACAGGCCAGGCCGATCCACAGTCGGTCGGATCTCATCGGCATCCTTTCCCTGAGTCGGACACGATCGGGGTACCCTCCCGCAGCGCGCGCGGCAGCGCAAAGAAGGTGGGCGAGCGATGACCTCCGACGCGTGTCAGGTCGGCGGGGCGACCACCTCGCAGCGGATCCCGGCGGCCCGCGCGATGCCGCGATCCCCCGTGGCGAGCGGGCAGCCGAGCAGCTCGGCCAGCGCCACGTAGGTGGCGTCGTACGCCGAGAGGACGTCGCGCAGCGCCCACACGCGCGGCAGCAGGCTTGTCGCGGCATGCCGGCGCACGCCGAGCGCGGTCGACCGGGCGAGCGCGTCCTCTGCGGCGCCGGCGGGGACCGCGCCGCGGAGGACGTTGGCCCGCAGCCCGTGCACGACCTCTGGGTCGGCCAGGTGGGGGACGTGCACGTCCTCGCGAGCCAGCAGCGCCCGCGACTCCCCGTCCGCCAGCAGCCCCGGGAGGATCGCCGAGGCGTCGAGGACGATCACCGCCGGCGCCTGCCCTCCGCGATTGCCGCCGCGGCGTCCGCGGGGGGTGATCCCGAAGTCGGGCAGGCCCGCCAGGAGCTCGGCGTTCTCGCCTGCGCTCAGGCCTTCGAGGTGGCCAGCTCCTGCTCGGGTTCCCGGACCTCGCCGGTCTCGGGGTCGAAGTCCGGCAGCGCCGCGATCCCCGCGTCCTCGCGGATGCGCGCCTCCAGCACGCCGGCCACGTCGGGGTGCTCGCGCAGGAAGGCCCGCGCCGCGCTGCGGCCCTGGCCGAGGCGCTCCTCCCCGAAGGAGAAGTAGGCGCCGCTCTTCTGCACCAGCCCGCACTCGACGCCGAGGTCGATGAGGTTGCCCTCGTGGGAGATGCCCTCGCCGTAGATGATGTCGAACTCGGCCTGGCGGAACGGCGGCGCGACCTTGTTCTTGACGACCTTCACGCGGGCCCTGTTGCCGATCGCCTCGGCGCCCTCCTTGAGCGTCTCGATGCGGCGGATGTCGAGCCGCACCGACGCGTAGAACTTCAGCGCCCGGCCGCCGGGCGTCGTCTCGGGGGAGCCGAACATCACCCCGATCTTCTCCCGCAGCTGGTTGGTGAAGACGCAGATCGTGCCGGCGCGGTTGAGGGTGCCGGCCAGCTTGCGCAGCGCCTGCGACATGAGCCGGGCCTGGAGCCCGACGTGCGAGTCGCCCATCTCGCCCTCGATCTCCGCCTTCGGCACCAGGGCCGCGACCGAGTCGATCGCCACGACGTCCAGGGCGGCGGAGCGCACCAGCAGGTCGGCGATCTCGAGCGCCTGCTCGCCGTGGTCCGGCTGGGACAGCAGCAGCTCGTCCGTGTCGACGCCGATCCGCTTCGCGTAGGTGGGGTCCATCGAGTGCTCGGCGTCGATGAAGGCGCAGAGCCCGCCGCGGCGCTGGGCCTGGGCGATGATGTGGTAGAGCAGGGTGGTCTTGCCCGAGCTCTCCGGGCCGAAGATCTCGACGATGCGCCCGCGCGGGATCCCCCCGATCCCGAGGGCGATGTCGAGCGCCAGCGACCCCGTGGGGACGACGGCCACCTCGGCGATCGGGGCGTCGCCCATCCGCATGATGGAGCCCTTGCCGAACTGCCGCTCGATCTGCGCGACGGCCGAGCCGAGCGCCTCGTGCTTCTCCACCAGGGCCTCCTTCACGGAACGGGTGCGAACTCCACCGCGGCGAGCTCCCGATAGCGCGAGGGCCCTCCCGGCGACTGATGCGAATCATAGAGCGCCCCTCGGCCGACGTCGAACACCTGTTCCCGCCTCCGGAGGTCCTCCAGCGGCCCGAGCCGCGCGGGCCGGCGGAACCTCAGCACGGTGACGTGCGGCCACAGCGGCTCGCGGCCGGAGTCCCTGCCGAGCACGCGGTCGAGCGCCTCCCGGACCCGTCGGGCGCGGTCGGCCAGACCGCCCTCCGGATCCCCCAGCTCGACCGCCACCAGGCGCGCCCGCCCGGGCCGCGGACGCCCCCGCAGCACCCCGACCGACGCGGGGATGGGAGGGCCTGCCAGGGCCTCGCGCACCGCCTCGACGATCCGCGGGCCGGCGTCGGTCGGCACCCGCCCCAGGAAGTCGAGCGTGACGTGCAGGCTCCCCTCGGGGACGGGGCGCCCGCCCACGCGCGCCGCGAGCTCCTCGCCGATCCGCGCCAGCTCGGCCCGCGCGGCGTCCGGGAGCGCGGCCGCCACGAACAGCCGGTTGCCGGGGCGCAGGTCGTCCTGAGGGCCCATCGGGACCGACCCTAGCCCGGGCGCCCCACGCGGATCGCGGCCGGTCTCACAGGGCCTGCGGACGGGCGCGTGACGCGTCCCGTCACACCGCCTCCCGCGCGGCGAGCTCACGCCGCAGGGCGTGAAGGGCGACGGCCGTCGAGCCCTCCCGGATCCGCTCCCGGTCGCCCCTCAGGCGGTGTTCCCGCGCCGAGACGCCGCCGGGGCCCGCGAGGCCCACGTAGACCAGGCCGACGGGCTTCTCGGGGCTCCCCCCGCCGGGCCCCGCGACGCCGGTGACCGACAGCGACCAGTCGCTGCCCAGGAGGGAACGCACGCCGGAGGCCATCTGCTCGGCGACCGGCGCCGAGACGGCCCCGTGCCGACGCAGCACCTCGGGGTCGACCCCCAGGACGTCCCGCTTCACCTCGTCGGCGTACGTGATGACCCCGCCCAGGACGTACGCCGACGAGCCGGGCCGGGCGGTGAGGCGCGCGCCCAGGCCCCCGCCCGTGCAGGACTCGGCGACGGCCACGGTCTGGCCCGCGTCGAGCAGGCCGCGGGCCACGACATCGTCCACCGTGGCG
The DNA here is from genome assembly GCA_963835685.1 of Miltoncostaeaceae bacterium. Lineage (GTDB taxonomy): Bacteria > Actinomycetota > Thermoleophilia > Miltoncostaeales > Miltoncostaeaceae > DATAGF01. The sequence continues at coordinate 63,078 of CAWIGI010000018.1, read as the reverse complement.
CCGTCGCGGCTGTAGAGGGCCGGGCCGAGCTCGGCGGCGAGCCGCTCCTCGAGGGCGTCGGCGGCCCACGCGTCCCCGGCGGCGCTGCGCACCGTGATCTCGAGCTCGGCGTCGCGGGCGCAGATCCCCACGCCGAGCAGCCCCCAGGCCGCGCGGTCGAGCCGGCGCATGGCGGCGACGGCGCGCGACTCGGGGACCGCATGGATCCGCAGCACGCGCTCGACCGGGCCGCCGCCGCGGGCCAGCAGGGGCGCCAGCGGCGGCGCGCCCCGGGCCGCCTCCCACATCGCGTCGAGCTCCCAGGGCGGTCCGGGCAGGACGACCACGACGGTCCCGCCGTGCTCGAGGGCCGCCCCGGGCGCCGTGCCGGCCGGCGGCAGGACGGTCGCGCCGGCCGGCAGCGAGGCCTGCTTCTCGCGGACCTCCCGGGCGACCTCGGGGTCGCCCGCCAGCCGCAGGCTGCGCGCCTCGACCATCGCCAGGGCGGCGGCGTCGAGGGTCAGCGGCCGGCCGGTGGCCGCCGCCACGGCCTCCATGGTGAGGTCGTCGTGGGTCGGGCCCAGGCCGCCCGTGGTGCAGAGCAGGTCCACGCCGCCGTCCAGGGCGGAGCGGATCGCGGAGACCAGAACGCCGAGGTCGTCGCCGAGGATCTCCACCCGCTCCACCGCGACGCCCACCGCGTCGAGCGAGCGCGCGAGCGAGCCGGCGTTGCGCTCCTGGATGCGCCCCCGCAGGACCTCGTCGCCGGTGACCAGGATCACCGCGCGCGGCCCGCGGGCCGGGGCCTCACTCGACGAGCGCGGCCCCCTCGCGGGTGATCTCGAAGTTCGCCGTGGTGGTGGCGTCCAGCTCGACCTCGCGCCCGTTCACGGTGACGCTCAACTCGCCGGGGTTGGCGGCGCGCACCCAGATCCCCTCCACCACCTTGAAGGCCTTGGCCTGGCCGGGGGCGAGGATCGCCTCGTAGACGACCCTGCCGTCCGCGTCGCCGCCACGCACCTGCACCCACGACCCGATGGTCCCGGTCCCGGTCATGACGATGGGGATCTTCTTGACCCGGACCGGGGCCTCCTGGGAGGCCGTGTCGGGCTCGACCTGGGTCTCGGGCGCCTCGGCGGCGGGGCCGGGCGCGGCCGCGGGGACGTCCGTGAGCGGCGCGGGCGAGTCGCTCTCCCCCACTCCGAGCCAGACGAGCAGCGCGACCGCCATGACGCCGCCGATCGCCAGCCACAGGAGCTGCAGCTCGCTGCGCCGGCGGCGGCGGTTGCGGCGCTGCGACGGGCCCGGCCGCCGCGGCGGCTCACGCCCCTCGAACCGCGCCTCGGGCGCCGGGCGGGGCGTCCGACCGGGATGCTCGTAGCGCGCCTCGTAGTCGCCGAAGCGGCTCTCGTACTCGTCGAGCACGAGCTGGCCGTCGAGGTCGAGGAACTCCGCGTAGCTCTTGAGGAAGCCCCGGACGTAGGTGGGCGACGGCATGAGGTCGAACTGCTCCTCCTCCATCGCCCGGAGGTACTTCGCGCGGATCTTGGTCTCCGCCTCGCAGTCGAGGATGTCCAGGCCGCGGCGGAGCCGCGCCTCGCGGAGTGTGTTCCCGATCTCGAACATGGAGGCGATGACGGGCAGGCGCTCCCGTCAGGCCCGGCACCCTAGCGAAGCGCTCGGCCGACCCGCAACCGCGAAAGGCCGGCGGAACGGTGTGTCAGTCGTCCCCGGAGAGCGTCTCGGCGGGCGGCGCCGGGCGCCGCAGGACCCGGTCGAGATCGGCCTCGCCGATCAGCACGGAGCGGGGCTTGGAGCCCTCGTGCCCCGACACCACGCCCATCCGCTCCATCGCGTTGACGAGCCGCCCGGCCCGGGCGTAGCCCACGCCGAGGCGCCGCTGCAGGAGGGACACCGAGGCCGTGCCCTGCTGGACGACGAGCTCGACCGCCCGCTCCACCATCTCGTTGACATCGGCGTCGAGCGGGTCGTCGACCGGCTCGGGGCGCTCCATCAGCTCCTCGCGCAGCTCGGGCCGCCCCTGGGCGCGCCAGTGGTCGGTGATCGCCCGGATCTCCTCCTCGCCCACGTACGCGCCCTGGAGGCGCTGCAGGCGCGACGACCCCACCGGCCGGAAGAGCATGTCGCCGTGGCCGAGCAGCGTCTCGGCGCCGCCGGCGTCCAGGATGACCCGCGAGTTGACCTGGGAGGAGACGGCGAACGCGATGCGCGACGGGACGTTGGCCTTGATCATCCCCGTGATGACGTTCGACCGAGGGCCGCTGGGTCGCGAGCACCAGGTGGATCCCGACGGCGCGGCTCTTCTGCGCCATGCGGATGATCGCGTCCTCGACCTCGGCCGGCGAGACCATCATGAGGTCGGCGAGCTCGTCGATCACCACCAGGATCGTGGGCATGGGCGCCTCGCCGGCCGCACGGCGGGCCTCGTTCCAGTCGCGCAGGTTCCGCGCCCGCGCCATGCCCATCAGCTCGTAGCGGCTCTCCATCTCGCGCGTGATGTTGGAGAGCACCGCCGCGGCGTCCTTCATGTTCGTGACGACCGGCGTCAGCAGGTGCGGGATGCTCTCGTAGTGGTTCAGCTCGACCTTCTTCGGGTCGATGAGGATCATCCGCAGCTGGTCCGGCGTCGTGCGCAGGAGCATCGACGCCAGGAGCGCGTTGAGGCAGACGCTCTTGCCCGTGCCCGTCGAGCCCGCGATCAGCAGGTGGGGCATGCGGGCGATGTTGACGTAGACGGGCTTCCCGCCCAGATCGAGCCCGAGCCAGGCCATCAGCGGGCCGGCGTGGCTGGGGAACTCCCGGGTGATGTCGCCGAGCGTCACGAGGGCGGCCTCGGGGTTGGGCACCTCCACGCCGACCGCCTGCTTGCCCGGGATCGGCGCGATGATGCGCAGCTCCTCCCGCGCCGCCAGCGCGTACGCGAGGTCGTCGCGCAGGGCGGTGATCCGCCCCACCTTGGTGCCCGGCGCGAGCTGCAGCTCGTAGCGCGTGACGCGGGGGCCGCTGACCGTCTCGGCGACCGTGGCCTCGATGCCGAAGTGGCCGAGCGTCTCCTCGAGGATGCGGCTGGTGCGGGCCACCAGCTCCTCGGGTTGGGCGGCCGCGCCGCTCGACCGCCGCAGGAGGGCGGGCGACGGCGCGCGGTAGCCGCCGTCGCGCCCGCGGGACGGCGGACGCGGGGTGAAGACCGGCCCGATCTCCTCGTCCTCCCCGGGCTCGGCCGGAGGAGGCGGGCGTCCGGCGCGCGCGTGCCGGCGAGGGCGTCGGCGGTCGCGGAGCCGTCGTGGGCCGGCCCGAGGGCGGGAGAGGGCGGCAGCCCCGAGGGGTCGCTGAAGATGTCCGGGAACGTGTCGGCGCCGTCGAGCGGCGGGCGGGCCGCGGGCTGGGGGCGCCCGCGGCCAGCCGCGGCGGGCGGGCCCATCGCGTCGATCCGCTCGCGCAGCGACTGCCCGCCGCGGATGGCGGTGACCGTCGCCGTCGCGACCCCCTTGCCAACCGTGCGCGAGGCGACCGCCGCGCCGCGGCCGCTGCGGCGCAGCAGGTGACCGAGGGAGGCCCCCGAGACGAGGATCACCGCGGCGATCAGCCCGCCCGCCACGATGATCCCGGTGCCCACGTCGCCGACCGTCGAGCTCGTCACCCAGTACCCCGTCTCGCCCAGGTACCCGCCGAGCTCGCTGACGGTGTCGCGGTCGAACCAGACGGTCCGCTCCGCCCCGCCGAGGCCCAGCGCGCCGCCCGCGAGCGCGATCAGGAGCGCGCCGGCGCCGATCGCGAGCCCGAGCCGCAGCGGGCGGGCGGCCGCCAGGGGGTGGTCGAGGATGAGCGCGATCCCGACCGCGATCAGCGCCAGGGGCATGAGGGCGACCGCCCGGCCCACGAGCAGGCGCAGGCCGCTCTCCAGCCAGCCGCCCACGGGGCCGATGCCGAAGCCCAGGAAGAGCGTGATGCCGAGGAAGATCGCCAGGGCGACCAGCCCGAGCCCCACCAGCTCGCGGGTCTGGTGGGAGCCGCGGGCCGGCGGCGGGCGCTTGCGGGCGCGGGTGGCCGGGCGGGGGCGGCGGGTGCGGGGAGCGAGCTGGGTGCCGATGGCGGGCCTCCTGGATGCCGGGCGCGGGCCCCGGTGCGCCCGGATCCCGCCCGGAGGGGATACACCGCCGGCCGGCGCGTTCCTGCCGGCGCCGGACGTGCGCGAGGCGGTGCGGGCGGGATAGCGTGCACGGCGATGCCCGCGCCTCGACAGGATCGCCGCGCCCGGCCGGTGACCCCGTGATCAGCCCGGGCGTCTGCGACCTCGGGCCGGTGAAGCTTCACTACCTCCAGGCCGGGGTCGGCGACCTCGCCCTCTGCCTGCACGGCTTCCCCGACCACGCGCCCTCCATGCGCGCGCTGCTGGAGGAGCTCGCCGCGGCGGGGTTCCGCGCCGTGGCGCCGTTCATGCGCGGTTACGCGCCCTCCACCACCGAGGCGCGCACCTTCGAGAGCGCCGCCCTCGCGGGTGACGTTCTCGGGCTGGGCGCCTCCCTCGCCTCGGGAGCCGACATCACGCTGGTCGGCCACGACTGGGGCGCGGTCGCCGCCCTCCACGCGGCCGTCCTGCAGCCCGAGCGGGTCCGCCGCCTGGTCACGATCGGGATGCCGCACGCGCGGGCGTTCGCGCGGGCCCTTCGCGACGACCCGGCACAGCAGCGCCGGTCCTGGTACGCGTTCCTCTTCCTCGCCGAGGGCTTCGCCGAGCGGGTGGTGGCCGACCGGGACTTCGCGTTCGTCGAGCGCCTGATCGCCGACTGGTCGCCCCGGACCCCGTTCACGCCGGAGGAGTGGTACGCCCTCCGGCGGACGCTCTCGTCGCGCGGGACCCTCACGGCGGCGATGCGCTACTACCGGTCGGCGCTGGGCGCCGAGCCGCGGGACCCGGTCCTCGCCCGCGACGCCGCGCGCTGGGACGAGCCGGTGCGGGTCCCGACGCTCGCGATCTACGGGGAGCAGGACGGATGCATCGGCCCGGAGGTGCACGCCTCCCAGCCCGAGCACTTCCTGGGGGACCTGCGGCTGAGGCCCGTGTCCGGGGTCGGGCACTGGCCCCACCTCGAGGACCCCCGCCGGGTGCTCCCGGAGATCGTGTCCTTCCTCCGCTCCTGAGGGCCGGGGGGCGACCCCGACGTCGAGCGGGCGGCTAGCCGCCGCCCCCTCGGCCGTTCGACGCGACGCCGAGCACGCGATCCGCCGCATCCTGCTCGTCGCCGGACCGGTCGACGACGAGGTCCGCGCGATCGACGAGCCCCGGTCCGGCCTGAGGCTGGTGATGCGGCTCCGGGACCGGGGGCGCCGACCCGCTCAGGAGCCTCACCGCTTCGTCGGAGAGCGCGCCGCCGGGCCTGCCGCGGCCCGCGCCGACGAGCAGGCCACAGGCCCGGGCGCGCCCCAGCGCCCGGCGCGCCTGCTCGACGCTCCAGGCGCGCCGCTCGGCCAAGTCCACCACGGGCCGCCGGCTGCCGGCCGCGACGATGTCGAGGTAGTCGGCCGCGAGGCGCGCGAGGTCGAGCGCGTCGCGCTCGTCGCGAGGGGCGCGCGGCCGCCGCGCCGCGGGCCGGGCCGGCTCGGGGCGGGGCGCCGGCGCGGCGACGGGCGCCGGCCCGGCTGCCTCAGCCTGCCCCTCGCGCGCCCGAAACGCCCGCACCCCGGTGACCCCCACGAGCGCCCCGAGGCAGATGACGCCCGCGGCGATGGCGAGGATCAGCGGGAGCGACAGATCGTCGCCGGAGTCCTCCGGAGCCGCGACGGGAGTCGGGCTGCGCCGGCTCGGGCGCGGGCGTCGACGGCGCGTCCGTCCGGGGATCGAGCGGGTAGGCCTCCCAGAGCTCGCCGAGCCCTGACTGCGCCACCGCCCCGACGGGCCAAGCGAGCGCGGCCGCCGTGAGGAGGAGCGAGGCCGTGATCAGGAGGCGTCGGACGGGCACGAGGACATCCCTGTCGGTCCGAGTGCGAATCAGCAGAACCTACTCTCCCCGTTCGCCGGCGTCCTCGAACCAGCCGGACGGGGGGGCCGACCTCCCCGTTCTGGGGGGGCCCGTGCGATTCAGTGGCGGTTCGTCGCGGGCGCGACCCTAGACCTCGATGATCTTCGGCAGCACCATCGGGCGCTGCTGGGTGCGGCGCCGGAGCAGCCCCGCCACGGCGTCGTGGATCTGGTGCTGCAGGACCCCGACCTCGGTGACGCGCTGCTCGGCGGAGGCGGCGAGGCTGCGCTCGACCTCGAGGCGGGTCTCCTCGATCAGCTGGGCGTCGTCGCCAGGCGCGAAGCCCCGCGTCACGACCTCCACCTCCCCGGCCAGCGACCCGTCCGAGGCGTCGATCCGCGCCAGCACCAGCACGAGCCCGTCGTCGGACAGGTGGCGGCGGTCGCGGAGCACGCTCTCGGTGACGTCGCCCCCGCCGGCCTGGTTGACGTAGGTGAGACCGACGGGCACCTGGCCGACGACGGACGCCCGATCGCCGTCCAGCTCCAGCACGTCGCCGTTGTCGAGCACGTGGATGCGATCCTCGGACAGCCCGAGCGGCGCGCTCGACGCCAGCCGGGCGTGGGCGAGCTGGTGCTTGCTCTCGCCGTGGATGGGCGCGAAGTGGGCCGGCCGCACCCACTGGAGCATGAACAGCAGGTCGCGCGCCCGGCCGTGCCCGGACAGGTGCAGGCCGGCCTCCTCGCCGCGCAGCACGCGCGCGCCCTGGCGGACGAGCCGGTTCTCGATCTCGGCCACGGCCAGCTCGTTGCCCGGCACCGTGCTGGCGGAGTAGAGCACGGTGTCGCCCCTGACGACCTCCACGTGCTTGTGCTCGCCCCGGGCGATGCGGCTGAGCGCCGCCATCGGCTCCCCCTGGCTCCCGGTGCAGAGGATGACCTGCTCGTCGAGCGGGCGGGCCTCGAGCTCGCGCAGGGTGACCAGGGTGCCGGGCGGCACGCTCAGGTACGGGCTGCCCGTGTCGGCGTCGACGAGGTTCGTGGCGATGTTGACGTTGCGCGTCAGCGAGCGGCCGACGAGGGCGACGACCCGGCCGTCGAGGTAGGCCGCCTCGAGGATCTGCTGCATCCGGTGGATGTGGGACGAGAATGTGGTGACGAGGACCCGCCCGCGGGAGGTCGCGAAGAGGGCCGCGAGCCCGTCCTTGACGGCCTCGTTCGGGAACGGGACCGCCAGGTCGCTCTCCTCCGCGTTCGTGGAGTCCGCCAGCAGCAGCCGCACGCCGCGGTCTCCGAGGCGCACGAACTCGGGGACGGCGCTGAGGCGGCCGTCCACCGGGTCGAACTCGATGCCGAAGTCGCCGGTGTGCAGGATCGTGCCGGCCGGGGTGCGCAGCGCGACGGCCGAGCAGTCGGGCATCGAGTGGGTGATCGGGATGAACTCGGCCGCGAAGGGGCCGACCGGCACCTCAACGCCGTACGGCACCTCGATCAGCTCGGCGCTCTCCGCCAGGCCGTGCTCGCCGAGCTTCGGGCGCAGCAGCGCCAGCGTGAAGCGGCGCCCGTAGACGGGCACCTGGCCAACGGCGCGCAAGAGGAACGGCACCGCCCCGATGTGGTCCTCGTGGCCGTGCGTCAGGACGATCGCCTCGAGCGCGTCGGCGCGCTCGAGCACGTAGGAGAAGTCGGGCAGGACGATGTCCACGCCCATCTGGTCGTTCTTGGGGAAGGTGATGCCGCAGTCGATGACGACCATCCGGCCGTCGCTCTCGACCACGTACATGTTCTTGCCGATCTCGCCGGCGCCGCCGAGCGGCACCACCCGCACGCGGGCGCCGGCCCGGTCGCTCGCGATCGCTGCCTCCAGGATCAGGCCCGCGAGAGGATGCCGCGGCGCTCGAGCACGGTGCGCAGGATGTCGCGCTGCACCGGCGTCGCCTCGACGAGCGGCAGCCGGAGCCGTCCGGAGGGGATGAGCCCGGTCATCTCGAGGGCGGCCTTGATCAGGATGGGGCTCGTGGTGACGAAGAGGCCGGCGTACAACTCGGCCAGGCCGGCGTCACGGCGGCGCGCCTCGTCGAGGTCCCCGCGCCGGACGTCCTCGGCGACCGCGGCCATCTCCTCGCCGGCCAGGTGCGAGGTCACGGAGATGACGCCGGCGCCGCCCACCTCGACGACGTCCAGCAGCATGTCGTCGTTGCCGGCGTAGAGGGCGAGCGGGGTCTCGGCGACTGCCCGCAGCTCGCCCGGGTCCGGGTTCGCCTGCTTGAGCGCCACCACGCCCGGGATCCCGGCAAGCTCCGCGATGAGGTCCGGGGGCATGTTGAGCGCCGTCCGCGCGGGGATGTTGTAGAGCACTACCGGCAGGCCGACCTCGGCGATCGCCGCGATGTGGGCGACGATCCCCTCCCGCGGGGGGCGGTTGTAGTAGGGCGTCACGACCAGCGCGGCATCCGCGCCCGCCTCGGCGCACATGCGGGTGAGGTGCACCGAGTGGGCGGTGTCGTTCGTGCCGGTCCCGGCGACGACGGTCGAGCGGCCTCCGCCGACCTCGCGGACGGCCAGCCGCACCAGGGCGACCTGCTCCTCGTCGGTCAGCGTTGACGCCTCGCCCGTCGTCCCGGCGATCACCAGGCCGTCGGAGCCGTGCTCCACCAGGTGGTGCGCCAGGCGCGCCGCCGCGGGCTCGTCGACGCGCAGGTCGCCGGCGAACGGCGTGGCCATCGCGGTCAGGATCGTGCCGAACACGGGCGGCAGTATAGCCTCGGAGGCGTGGCGGACGGCGTGGACACGCCCCCATTCGCGGGCTTCGGCCCGCGAGCGGTCGCGTGGTTCGAGGGCCTCGCGGAGGACAACTCGCGCGAGTACTGGGCCGCCACGAAGGACGCCTGGCAGGCGGACGTCCGGGCGCCCCTCGAGGCGCTGCTCGGCGAGCTGGCGGCCGGCTGGGGCGGCGACGCGCGGACGTTCCGCCCCCACCGCGACGTTCGCTTCTCCCGCGACAAGTCGCCCCTCAAGACCAGGAGCTACGGGATCGCGACGCGCCCCGGCAGCGAGGCCGGCCTCTACGTCGAGGTCTCCGCCGACGGCCTGCTCGCGGCCACCGGGTACTACAGGCTCGCGCGCGATCAGCTCGAGCGCTACCGCGCCGGCGTGCTGGACGAGGCCGGCGGCGCCGAGCTCGAGGCCGCCGTTGACGCCGCCGAGGACGCCGGTCTGGAGCTGGGGAGTCCCGCCCTGAAGGGCACCCCACGAGGCGTCCCGCGGGACCACCCCAGGGCCGACCTGCTGCGGTTCACCTCGCTGATCGTCTACGCCCGCGCGCCCGAGGAGGTCATGGAGGGGCGGGCGGCGCTCGCCTTCGCCCGCCGCGTGGCGGCCGACGCCGCACCGGTCACGGACTGGCTGGACGCCCGCGTGGGGCCGAGCCTGATGAGCCCCGAGGACCGCGCCGCCCGGGGCCGCCCGCGGCGCTGAGCGTCGGCGCCCCGGCGCCGTTGGCCAATTGGCCAACCGGTGGCGTGCCAATTGGCCAACGGGCTCGACCGGCAGGGGCCTCGGCGCCCGCGCCGCCGATCAGACCGCGGAGGCCACCAGGGGGATCGGCTCGGCCGTCGGGACCGGGGTGAGCAGGTCGGGGTCGGCAACCCGCCAGTAGCGCGACACCGCCCAGGGCAGCACGCGGTCGCTCGCGATCGATCTGGCGAACATGGCGAAGAGCGGGTCGGGGAGCACGTTCAGCACCGACTGGAGGCGGTCGAGGAAACGGTAGCCGCGCGCCCGCGAGAGCACGTAGGCGCGGTAGCGCGACAGGGCCTGCTCGAGCGGCAGCTCCCCGAGGCGCACGCGCTCGGCCAGGCGCCCGGCGAGCTGGCCGAAGACGAGCGCCGGCCGGATCCCCTCCCCCGACACGGGCAGGCACTGCCCGGCCGCGTCGCCGACGACGAACATCCCGTCCCGGATCGGGTCGATCATGCGGGAGGTGAAGTAGCCGCCGTGCTGACCGCCCGGCTCGCCCAGCTCGTGGCGGTCGAGGAAGTTGACGAGGTCCTGCGAGAGCGCCGAGTGGCCGGTGTAGGTGGCCAGGCCCGCGCGTACGTGGTCGCCGGCCGGGAAGACCCAGTAGAAGCGGCGGCTGCCGTTGCTGGGCCCGACGTAGAAGTGGAGGCCGTCGCCGCCGAACGGCTGGCGCGCCTCGACGCCGAAGCTCTTGCGGGGTGCCCGCGCGCGCCGCGCGGCCCGGCCCTTCGGCGCCGAGGTGCGCCAGCCCGCGGCCTCGATCACGAGCGGGGCCTCGACAACGCCCTCGCTCGTGTGGACGACCCCGTCGCCGGCGCCGGTGATCCGCGCCTGGAGGAACTCGGCTCCCGTCCGCGCGAAGAGGTCGGTGCAGAAGCGCCGGTAGTCGAAGGTGGCGAAGTCGAAGAAGCGCAGCCGCTGGGTGCGGCGCCTCGTGTGGATGACGAGCTCGGCGTGCACCTGCTCGACGCAGCCCAGGAGGTCCATGTTCGCGAGGCAGGCGAGGGGGACCGCCGACGCCGAGGTCTCCCCCTCGCCGATGGGCAGGCGGTCGATCACGAGCACCCGGCCGCCGATCTGCGACGCCGCGGCCAGCCCGCCGAAGGAGCCCCCGCAGACGATCGCGTCGTAGCTCACGTCCGCGCGGCCTCCCGCGAGGCTTCGCAGGCGGTGAGGGCGTCCGCCACGGCGGCGAGGGCCCGCTCGCGCTCCACCGGTGACAGGCGGTCCCCGCGCAGCATGCGCTGCTCGGAGCGCAGCGCCGCGACCACCTGGCGGCGGGCGTCGTCGGGGCGCTTGGCGTCGGTGATGAGGTGGACGCCGGCGCGCGCCTGGGACGCGTAGGCGATCAGGGCGGACTGCCGCGTCGGCCCCGGCGCCATGTCGGCGATCTCGTAGCGCAGGCCCATGAGGTCTCGCTCCCACGCCCCGACCGACACGCGCCGCTTCTCGACGTCGCGCGCCAGCCCCGCGCTGATGCGCCCCGCGGCCCCCCCGGCCTTCCCGGCGATCGCCCGCAGCTGCGCCAGGAGGGCCTGCTTGGCCTCCTCGTTGGCGGGGTCGGCAAGCCAGGCCTGGGCCTTCAGCAGCAGCAGCTGCGCGACCTTGGGTCCGTGGCGGCGCGCGAGCAGCGCCGCCAGGGCGACGATGCGCGGCCCACATGCCTAGCCGCTCACTTCCGCGGGATCTCCTCGCCCGTCTCGGGGTCGATGCGGATGCCGTCCATGATGCCCGGCCCGGGCGGCGCGCCGATCGTCAGCCACACCGCCTCGCGGTCGCTGCGGTTCTGGATGCGCCGCACCGTGTCCTTGTGGAACCGGAGCCACTCGCCGTCCTGCACGGTGACGGTCTCGCCCTCGACGAGAACCTCCTGGGGCCCGCCCGAGATGAGCTGGTAGACCTCCTCCTGGGTGCCGTGGCGGTGGTAGGCCATCTCGTGGCCGGGCCCGTAGCGCCACACCCGCAGGACCATGTTCTCGGCGCCGAGGCTCCCCGCGATGTCGCGCGACGCCGCCCCGCCGCCGCGGCGCTCGCGCTCCTCGACGTCGCTCCCGGCGACCTTGCTCCAGCCGTCGCTCATCGCTCCCCCCGGGTTGCTGGCCGAATCGTACCGGAGGGGTCAGCGGCCGCCGCCCGGCCTCAGCCGTCGTCGTCCTCGCCCCGGCCCCCGGCGCCGTCGCCGCCGACCACCATCAGGAGCTGCTTCGTGTCGACCTGGGTCCCGGCGGTCACGAGCACCTCCTCGACGACCCCGTCGCGCTCGGCGAAGACGCCGGTCTCCATCTTCATGGCCTCGATCGACAGCAGCCGGTCCCCGCGGCTGACCCGCTCGCCCTCGTGGGCCGACACCGCCACGACGAGGCCCGGCATGGGCGCTGGGACGTGCGCCGGGTCGGCGTCGTCGGCCAGGCGCTTGGCCGGCCCGCTCGGGGTCAGGGCGCCGTCGGTGACCTTCACCTCGCGCGGCTGGCCGTTGAGCTCGAAGAAGATCGTGCGCTGACCCTGCTCGTCGGCCTCGCCGACCGCGAGGAAGCGGATCACCAGGGTCTTGCCGCGCTCGATGTCGACGAACAGCTCCTGGTCCCGCCTGAGGCCGTAGAAGAAGACGGGGGTCGGCAGGACGCTCACGTCGCCGTGCCGGCGATGGTGGTCGGCGAAGTCGACGAAGACCTTGGGGTACATGAGGTAGCTGGCCAGCTCGGGGTCGGTCACGTGGCGGCGCACCTTGCGCTCGGCCTCGGCCCGGGCCTCGGCCAGGTCGGCCGGCGGCAGCACCTCCCCCGGGCGCACCCGGAGGGGCTCCTGCCCCTTGAGCACCTTGGCCTGCAGCGCCTCGGGGAAGCCCCCGTAGGGCTGGCCCAGGTCGCCGTGGAAGTACTCGACCACCGAGTCGGGGAAGGCGATCTCGACCCCCGGGTCGAGCACCTGCTCGGGCGTGAGGTCGTTGGTGACCATGTAGACGGCCAGGTCGCCGACCACCTTCGAGGTCGGCGTCACCTTGACGATGTCGCCGAACATCCGGTTGACCTCGGCGTAGGCCCGGGCCACCTCGGGCCAGCGCGACTCGATCCCCAGGGCGCGGGCCTGCTGGCGCAGGTTCGTGTACTGGCCCCCGGGCATCTCGTGCTCGTAGACCCCGGCGGTGCCCGCCCGCATGTCGCTCTCGAAGCCCTCGTACTTGGACCGGACCGCCTCCCAGTAGTCGGCGACCCGGGTCAGGGCCTCGCGCGGGAGGCCCGTGTCGCGCTCGGAGCCCCGCAGGGCCTCGGCGATCGCGCCCAGGCTGGGCTGGCTGGTGAGCCCGCTCATCGGGTCCATCGCCGCGTCGGCCGCGTCAACGCCCGCCTCGGCGGCGGCCAGCACGGACGCGACCCCGGAGCCGGCGGTGTCGTGGGTGTGGAAGTGCACCGGGATGCCGACCTCCTCGCGCAGCGCGCCCACCAGCAGCCGCGCGGCCGCCGGCTTGCAGAGCCCGGCCATGTCCTTGATGCCGAGGATGTGGGCGCCGGCGGCCTCCAGGTCCTTGGCCATCCGGACGTAGTAGGCCAGGTCGTACTTCTCGCGCGTGGGGTCGGAGAGGTCGCCCGTGTAGCAGATGGCCGCCTCGAGGAGCATCCCCGACTCCCGCACGGCGTCCATCGCCACCCGCATGTTCTCGACCCAGTTCAGGCTGTCGAAGACCCTGAACAGGTCGATCCCGGCATCGGCGGCCTGCGCGACGAAGTAGCGCACCACGTTGTCGGGGTAGTTGGTGTATCCGACCGCGTTGGAGGCCCGCAGCAGCATCTGGAGGAGGATGTTGGGGGCCGCCTCGCGGATCTGCGCCAGGCGCTCCCAGGGGTCCTCGCGCAGGAACCGCATGGCGACGTCGAAGGTCGCGCCGCCCCAGGCCTCCAGCGAGAGCAGCCCCGCCAGGTGGCGGGCGTAGTAGGGCACCGGGCCGACCAGGTCGTGGGTGCGGAACCGGGTCGCGAGCAGCGACTGATGGGCGTCGCGGAAGGTGGTGTCGGTCAGCAGCAGCCGGCGCTCCCCGCGCATCCACGCCGCGAAGCCCTCGGGGCCGAGCTCCTGCAGCCGATCGCGGCTCCCCTCGGGCTCCCTGCCCCGCGGCGGGACGGCGGGGATCGCCGGCAGGCGGACGTGCGCCGGCTCCGGCCGCCCGGCCGCCTCGGGGTTGCCGTTCACCAGGACGTCGCCGATGAAGTTGAGCAGGCGCGTGGCGCGGTCGCGCCGGGGGCGGAACGAGAACAGCTCCGGGGTCTCGTCGACGAAGCGAGTGGTGTAGGCGCCGGCGACGAAGGACGGGTGGGAGACCAGGGCCTCGAGGAACGGGAGGTTGGTCTTGACGCCGCGGATGCGGAACTCGCGCAGCGCCCGGTCCATCCGGTGGATCGCCTCGTCGTGGGTGGGCGCCCAGGCCGTGACCTTCTCCAGCAGCGAGTCGTAGAAGGGCGTGATGACCGCCGACGAGTAGGCCGTCCCTCCGTCGAGGCGGATGCCGAAGCCCGTCGCCTCGCGGTAGGCGGTGATGCGCCCGTAGTCGGGGATGAAGTGGTTCTCGGGATCCTCGGTGGTGATGCGGCACTGCATCGCCGAGCCGTTCACCCGGATCTCCTCCTGCGGGGGCACGCCGCTCTCCGGCGACCCGATCGCCGCCCCCTCCGACAGCCGGATCTGGGCCTTCACGATGTCGATGCCGGTCACGACCTCGGTGACCGTGTGCTCGACCTGGACCCGTGGGTTGACCTCGATGAAGTAGAAGTCGCCGCTGTCGGCGTCGAGCAGGAACTCGACCGTGCCGGCGCACTGGTAGCGCGCCTCGCGGGCCAGGCGGACCGCGGCGTCGCAGATCGCGTCGCGGACCGCCGGGTCCAGGCGCGGCGAGGGCGCGATCTCGATGACCTTCTGGTGCCGGCGCTGCACCGTGCAGTCGCGCTCGAAGAGGTGCACCACCTCGCCGTGCCGGTCGGCGAGGATCTGCACCTCGATGTGCCAGGCCCGCTCGACCAGGCGCTCGAGGAAGAGCTCGTCGTTGCCGAACGCCGCGCGCGCCTCGCGCCGGCCGGCCTCGACCGCCTCGTCGAGGGCGGCGGGGTCGTGGACCATCCGCATGCCCCGCCCGCCGCCGCCCCAGCTCGCCTTGACCATGAGCGGGAACCCGACCTGCTCGGCGAGCCGCCGGACCTCGGCGGGGTCGTGCCGCAGCGCGCTCCGTGGCCGGCATGACCGGCACCCCGGCCCGCTCGGCCATCGCCCGCGCCTCGACCTTGTTGCCCAGGCGCTCCATCACGCGCTTGGGCGGGCCGATCCAGATGATGCCCTCGCGAACGCAGGCGTCGGCGAGCTCGGGGTTCTCGGCCAGGAACCCGTACCCGGGATGGATCGCGTCGACGCCGGCCGAGCGCGCGACGCGCACGATCTCCTCGATGCCGAGGTAGGCGCGCACCGGCTCCGCGCCCTTTCCCACCTGGTAGGCCTCGTCGGCCTTGAAGCGGTGCAGGGCGAAGCGGTCCTCGAGCGCGTAGATCGCGACGGTCCGCATGCCGAGCTCGGTCGCCGCCCGGAAGATGCGGATCGCGATCTCGCTGCGGTTGGCCACCAGGACGGAGGTGATCCGTCTCGGCGCCCGAGGCGTCACGCGGGCCGCCGGTCGTCGCCGAAGAGGATGGGCTCGAGCCCCAGGGTCAGCCCGGGGCGGTCGGGCACCGCCCGCACCGCCATGACGACCCCCGGCATGAAGCTCTCGCGCGAGAGCGAGTCGTGGCGGATCGTCAGCGTCTCGCCGAGGCCGCCGAGGAGCACCTCCTGGTGGGCCACGAGGCCCGGCAGGCGCACGGAATGGATGGGCACCTCGCCCTCCATCAGGGCGGCCGTCCGCAGCGCGGTGCCCGAGGGCGCGTCGAGCTTTCCGTCGTGGTGGAGCTCGACGATCTCGGCGCGCGCCATGTGCCGCGACGCCTCCGCCGCGAAGCGCATCATCAGGACGGCCCCCACGGCGAAGTTCGGGGCGATCACGAGGTTCGCCGGCCCGGACTCCGCGAGCCCGCGCAGCTCCGCGACCTGCTCCTCGCTCAGGCCCGTGGTGCCGACCACCGCGTGGACGCCGGCCGCCAGGGCGCCGCGGGCGTTGCCGAGTACGGCCTCGGGCTGGGTGAAGTCGACCACGACGTCGATCCCTCCGGCCTCGAGGGCGGGCGCGAGCGACGGGTAGCGCCCCTCGCCCGGCGTCAGCGCCGGGTTGACGGCGGCGGCGACGCGCATGTCGCCCTCGGCCTCCACGGCGGCGACCACCGACCTGCCCATCCGCCCGGCGGCTCCGCAGACGCACACGCTCTGCACCCCGCAAACCTACGGAAAGCGGGCTCGCCACGCGCACCCCGCCTGTCGGATACTGCTCCCCGGTGAGCGCGATCTTCGGCGAGACCCTCACGTTCCCCCAGCCCGGGGGGCCCCAGGTGCGGCTGGTGGTCTTCGGCGACGAGTTCTACGCGCGCTACGAGACCCTCGACGGGTACACCGTCGTGTTCGACACGGCGCTCGGCCGCTACTGCTACGCGGCCGTCGCCGGGGGCCGCTTCGTGTTGACCGGGGTGACGATCGACAAGCCGTGCCCGCCCGGCATCCCGACCCACCTCCACGAGTCCCCGGAGGTCCGCAACGAGAAGTTCGCCCGCCGCTACGCCGAGCTGCGTCCCCGGGAGTCCGCGGCGACCTCCGACCACCTCCGCACGGTCGGGGTGAACGACGGCCTGCTGGAGGGCCGTCGCGTCAGCGACGGCGTCGTCCGCGGCCTCACGGTGCTGGTCAACTTCGCCGATCTCCAGGCCACCGTGAGCCCGGCGGACGTTGACGCCCTCCTCAACCAGGAGGGCTACTCGCTCAACGGCAACCGCGGGTCGGTGCGCGACTACTACCTCGAGATGTCGAACGGACGCCTCGACTATCGCAACACGGTCGTGGGGCCGGTCCAGCTCAGCCAGCCCCTCGAGCACTACAAGACCACGCCCCTGATGAAGGAGGCGCTCGACCTGGCGGTCGCGGCGCACGGGGTGGACCTGGCCGACTTCGACTCGCGGGGCGAGGGGATCGTTCAACGCGATCAACCTCATGTACGCCGGCCGGACGCTCTACGAGGGCGAGCTGTGGCCGCACAACTCGGTGCGCACCATCGGCTACCCGGGCGGGATCCGGACCCACTTCTACCAGATCTCCAGCATGGGGCGGAGCCCCGTCGACCTCAGCATCGGCACGTTCGCCCACGAGAGCGGGCACCTGCTGTGCCGGTTCCCCGACCTCTACGACTACGGCAAGCGCGACGGCGACTTCGAGAAGAGCGCGGGGGTCGGCGTCTTCTGCCTGATGGGCTCCGGCAACCACCTCGGCCAGGGCCGCGCGCCCGCCGCCATCAGCGGCTTCCTCCGCGACCTGGTCGGCTGGCCGGACGACGTGGTGCCGCTCGATCCCGGCGAGCACGAGCTGCGCCAGGGCGACTACGGCCGCGTCCACCGCTTCTCCCCCACCGGGCGCCTGAACGAGTACTTCATCGTCGAGAACCGCTCGCGCATCGGGACCGACGCCTCGCTACCGTCGTCGGGCCTGGCGGTCTTCCATTGCGACACGCTCGGCTCCAACGAGTGGGAGGAGGGGACCCGGGAGCGCCACTACCAGCTCGCCCTGCTCCAGGCCGACGGCCACCTCGACCTCGAGGGGAACCGCAACACGGGCGACGCCGGGGACCTCTTCGGCGCCGGATCGGGGGCCGTGCTCTCGGACGCCACGACCCCGTCCTCGCGGCTCTGGGACGGGACCGGCTCGGGGCTCACGATCTCGGACGTCGGAGCGCCGGCGGCCGCGGTCCGGTTCCGCGCAGGCAGCGCCCCGGCTCCCGGCGGCCCGCTCGCGGGCGAGGTCCAGGCCGACCTCCTGATCCCGGACGACGACCCGGTGGGCGCGGTGAGCGCAATCGCGCTCTCGGGGCCCGGGACCGCGGACGCGGTCCGGGTCTCGCTCGAGATCGTCCACCCCTGGATCGGCGACCTCCGGGTCGAGCTCGTCGCCCCCTCCGGAGCGCGGGCGTTCCTGCACGACCGCACCGGCGACAGCGGGGACGACCTTCGCGCCACCTGGGACTCCGCGGAGCAGGGCTCGCCGCTCGCAGCCCTCCTGGGGAGCCCGGTGAGCGGGGCCTGGACGCTCCACGTGACCGATGCCGAGCGGCGCGACACCGGCCGCCTCACCCGCTGGAGCATCGAGGTCGGCGCGGCGCCGGCAACGGCGCCGATCGAGCACCGGGCCGAGCCCGCGCTGGCCATCCCCGATGCGCCGGCGGCTGCCGTACACAGCGCGATCGCGGTCCCCGAGCAGGGCGTCGCCCGGCTCGTCACGGTGTCCGTCGACATCGCGCATCCCTGGATCGGCGACCTCCGGGTGGAGCTCCTGGCGCCCACCGGCGCGGCGGCGATCCTGCACGACCGCCAGGGCGGCGGCACCCGCGACCTTGTCCGCACCTGGGACGGCACCACCGCGGCGGGGCTCGCCGCGCTCGCGGGGCTCGCCATCGCCGGCGAGTGGCGCCTGTCCGTGCGGGACCTGGCCCAGCGCGACACGGGCACCCTGCGCTCCTGGTCCCTCCGCATCGAGGTAGGCGAGTCGTAGGCTGCGCCGGTGCGGCTGATCCTCCTGCGCCACGGGGCGTCGACGTGGAACGCGGAGGGGGTCATGCAGGGCACCGCCGACCCGCCCCTCAGCGAGGCCGGCCGCGCCGAGGCGCGCGCGCTGGCGCCGCTGCTGGCCGGGCTGAGCGCCGACGTCGTGGTGTCCTCGGACCTGCGCCGCGCCCGCCAGACGGCCGAGGCGCTCGGCCTGGGCCGGGCGGCGCCCGACGCTCGCTGGCGCGAGGCGAGCCTCGGCCGCTGGACGGGCCGCCCGGCCCGCGAGGTCGTCGCCGAGGACGGCCCGGCCTACGCCGCGTGGCTCGAGGGCTCGGCCGCCCCACCGGGGGGCGAGCCCTTCTCCGACACCTGCATCCGGGTGGCGGAGGCGATCCGCGCCCTCGCCGCGTCCGGGGCGGAGCGGGCGCTGGTCGTCACCCACGGCGGGCCGATCCGGGCCGCCTGCGCGACCCTCGCGGGGCTCCCCCGCTCGGGCCTCGTCATGGTGCCCACGGCGAGCCTCACCGAGATCGCGCTCCCCGACGGCGGCCCCGGGTCGGTGATCGCCTTCGGGGTCACCTCCCGGGGGCCGGTGCGGCCCGCCCCGCCCTGACGAGCCGCCGGGGTCCAGCCACCGGCCCTCGCCGAACCATCGGCGCATCGTCCGCGCGGACGGCGGCACGGCGCGACCCGCCCGCTCCCCTTCCCGGAGCTCTCGGATGACGCGGCGCGGCGGCTCCCCGGCCGCGAACCGCCGCTCCGCCTCGCGCCGCAGCTCCGGCCACGCGTACGACCCCGGCCGCCGCCGTGCCCCTGGCGACCCCGTGAGGCGGGCCCGATGGACGTCGAGAGCCCGGTGCCGCGCCCGCGACAAGCACCCCGCCCCCGCCCACGCCCGGACCAGCGAGGCCACGAAGTCCCGCCCCGCCCGCCGGGTCTGGAACTCGGCGCTCCGGTGCGCCTCGCACAGCCAGAGCGTGACCCCGTGGGGCAAATGCAGCTCCGCTCGCTCTCCTCGCCCCGGACCCATGCACAGCAGGCACGGAGGCCGGTTCCCAAGCCTCGGTCCCTTGTAGAAGCTCCTCACCACAGCGCGATGGTCCACACAGCGCCCGCCACGAATCACCGCCGCGCCGAGCCGGAAGGCGCGCAGGAGTGCCTCGGCTGAGGTCCGATTGGCCAAGGACCGAGCAGCCAACTGGCCAGCGCTCCCAGGCGGTGGTCGTGCACCGGCGAGGACCCCGGCCGGGTGGCGCCGATTCGGCCAAGTGGCCAACAGGTCGGCGGCCAAGTGGGTCGAGTCGGTAGAGGTGGTGTCGATCGACCCCGAGGGCACGGCCGCTCGTGGCCGGCCATCGGGGCTCGTGAGATCGTCGGTGTTCCGCCAAGAACGCTGACGAAGGAGCACCACGATGGCCGACGACAAGAGCATGAGCCTGCGCGAGGCCGCCGGCAAGCCGATGAGCGACGAGCACGCCGACGTGCTGGCCAAGAGCGTGGCCATGGTGGTGGCCGAGGTGATGGAGGCCGAGGTCAGCGCGGCCGCCGGCGCCGCCCACTACGAGCGGACTCCCGCGCGGATCGCCCACCGCAACGGCTACCGCGCCCGGCAGTGGGACACCCGGGTGGGCACGATCGAGCTCGCCATCCCGCGCCTTCGCACCGGCTCCTACCTGCCGAGCTTCCTGGAGCCCCGACGCCGCTCCGAGCAGGCCCTTGTGGCCGTCGTCCAGGAGGCCTACGTCAACGGGGTCAGCACCCGCAAGGTCGAGCGGCTGGTCGAGCAGCTCGGGGTCGGATCGCTCTCCAAGGACCAGGTCTCGCGCATGTGCGCCCTGCTCGAGGCGCAGGTGAGGGTCTTCCGCTGCCGCCCGCTGGAGGGCCGCTACCCCCGCCTGTGGCTGGACGCCAAGCTCGAGCGGGTCCGCGAGCCCGGCGGGGTGCGCCCCAAGTGCCTGGTGATCGCCGACGCCGTCCACGAGTCGGGCCGGCGCGAGGTGATCGGCCTCGATGTCGGCGAGGCCGAGACCGAGTCGTTCTGGCGCGAGTTCTTGCGCTCGCTGGCTGCCCGCGGCCGAGCGGGGGTCGAGCCGGTCACCTCCGATGCCCACCCCGGGCTGAAGGCCGCCATCAACACCGTCCTGGGCTATCCCTGGCGGCGCTGCACCGTCCACTTTCTGCGCGACATGCTCGGCCACGTCGCCAAGGCCCAGCAGCAGATGGTGGGCGCCGCCGGCCGCCAGGTCTGCGCCTGCTCCCCGCCAGGAGGCCCATCAGGTCCTGGGCGAGGTCGTCAACCGGCTCGCGGGCCCGGCGCCCAAGGTGGCGCGCCTGCTCGAGGAGGCAGAGCCCGACCTGCTGGCCTTCCTCAGCTTTCCGCCCGAGCACACCAAGCTGCGCTCGACCAACCCCCTTGAGCGCGTCAACCGCGAGATCGGCCGACGCTCGGACGTCGTCGGCATCTACCCCAACGACGCGGCCCTCATCCGCCTGGCCTCGATGCTCCTGATCGAGCAGAACGACGAGTGGCTGGTCGGCCGCCGCTACCTCTCCTGCGAGTCGATCGCGCTCATCTACGCCGACCCCGGCCGGCCCTCCGGGCCGGGCGAGGCCGACCAGCCAGCTCTGGCCGGGAGCGCTGGCCGGCCTCGCGAACCAGAAGGAGGCCCTCGCCGCCTACCCCGACCGATCCGACGATCCGGATCTACACCACGTCACGCGACTTGACTGCCAAGTGGCCACCGCCCCGGAGCCGTGGGTTCTGGACGAGGATGACCCAGCCGGGTGGACCGTCGCCGCCAATCCGGGCGGATTGCCCGTTCAGGGCGGATCCGGCCAAGTGGCCAACCGGTCGAGGGCCAAATGGCCAGCGCTCCCGGGCCGTGCCCCTCCTCGACCGCGAGCCCGAGCGCCGTGACCGTGCCCCCCTCATGGACGCGGTTCGAGGGTCGAAGGCGCCACGGTGACCGTCGTTCGGGGGTTCCGACGAGGGACAGCGCTCCCTGTGAGAGCTGGCTGGACCTCGTCGGCCGGCCCGCAGGGCCGGTGGGGTGGACCTGCAGGCCGACCCCGGACGAGCGCCCTGCCGAGCCGGTCAGCCCAGGATGGGCCCGATCTCCTCCACGGCCCGCACGACCCACTCGACCGGCGCGTTCTGGGCGGCCTGGGAGAGCAGCCACGCCGCGACCGAGTTCAGGCGTCCGGCCTCCTCCTCCTCGCCGATGGCCTGCTCCAGGCCGTCGCGGATCGCGTCCTCGGAGCCGGGCGGCAGGTCGCGTGACTCCTGCAGCGAGGTGGCCACCGAGAGCAGCAGTTCCTCGCGGGTGGTCCCCATCTCGCAGGCGGCGAGGTCGATGGCTCGCAGGCCGATGCGCTGGGTCGCCCCGTCGACCCCGTCGGTCGCGACGTTGACCGGTCGGTCGCACGGGTCTGGGACGGCGAGCGCGCTCTCGGCGAAGGCTCCGCGCTGGACCTCTACGACGATGAGCGCGACGAGGGCCACCAGGGCCGCGACGATCGCGATGTGACCGGCCCGGCGCAGCGTCATGCCAGCCGCCTCCAGCGCAGGACGGCGACCGGCAGCAGGGCGAGCGCCGCGAGGACCGCGCACAGGATGAAGGCCCCGCGGAAGCCGCGCGTGATGGCGTCCGAGATCACCCGCTGCAGGCTGTCGCGCAGGGCGACGCGGCCCGGCGAGCTGGGGTCGCCGCCCGCCGCGACGGCGCTGCTGAGGTCGGGGACCTCGCCGCGCGGCGCCTCGTCGATGGCCCGCTCGAGCTCGATGCCCACCGCGACCTTGTCCTGGATCGACAGCGGCGCCTCGATCAGCGCCGAGGCGCCCGCCAGGCGGGCGCGGTCCTCCACGCCGGACAGGTCGGCCGCGAGCAGCGGGGTCAGCAGCACGAGCCCGAGCACCAGCCCGGCGTGCCGGATCCCCACCGACCAGGTTCCGGACGAGGCCAGGCTGGGACCGCCGAGGGACGCCTCGGTGAGCGCCGGCAGGCTCAGGCCCAGCCCCAGGCCGCAGAGCGCGAGCGCCGTGCCGAGCATCGCCAGGCTCGGCTCCGGCAGCAGCGCCATGGCGAGCAGGCTGCCGGACACCAGCAGGATGCCGCCGGCGACGGCCACCAGGGGGACGCTGCGGCTCGCGATCGGCGCGGCCACCAGGGCGCCGGCCGGCAGGGCGCTGACGACGGCGGCGGCGAGCAGCGGCTCGTGCCCCCACCCGTCGATCATCAGCACGACGGCGAGGAAGAGGGCGCCGACCAGGGCGGCCGAGATCAGCGCGAGCGCGGCGCCGGAGATCCAGCGCGCCGGACGGGCGGCGTCCCGGTCCCTCCCGCGGGCCGGCTCCTCCCGCGCGGGCGCCGGCGCCCGGACGGTGGCGGCGATCGCCGCGGCCGCCAGCGGCACCTGCGCGATGAAGATCGCCCGCCAGTCGAAGGCCTGCGTCAGCGCGCCGCCGAGCGCCGGGCCGACGGCCGCGCCCATCACGCCGGCGGCGCCCCACACGAGCGCCCCGCGCGCCGGCGAGCCGCACAGCGCCCCGAGCAGCGGCACCGAGCCCGCGAGCAGCAGGGCCGCGCCGGCGCCCTGCACCGCCCGGGCGGCGACCAGCACGCCGAGGCCGCCCGCCACCGCGCACGCGATGCATGCGGCGCAGAAGACGATGAGCCCCCACCGCGTCAGCCGCGCCGCGTCGAGGCGCCGCACAAACGGGATGAGCGCCAGGGCGAGGATTGCGACGGCCACGTTGTAGGACGTCACCACCCAGGAGACCGAGGTGATGGTGGCGCCGAAGTCCCCGAGCAGCTGCGGGAGCGCCAGGACGACGATCGACGAGTCCGCGAAGGCCACCGCCACCGCGAGCGCCAGCAGGACGGCGCGCCAGCGCGAGGCCGGCCGGACGACCTCCGGGGGGCGCTGCATCGGCTGGGTGGGGAACTCGGCCGTGGCGGGCGCGGTCACAGCCGAGTGGTAGAGGACGGCCGCGCGGGACGCATCCCGCCCAGGGGCCGCTTTGCCGTCCCTTCACCGAACCTGGGCCGTTCGCCCATGAGCGGCGCCGGCCTAGGAGGCGCGGGCGAGCTCCGGTGAGAGCCGCCCGACCGCGGCGCGGATCGTCTCGGCGCTCGCGCCGATGGCGGCCGCCGAGAGCGACTCCGGCTGCCAATGCTCCCGCGCGAGCTCCCGCACGTCCTCCGCGGTCACGGCCTCGATCCTCGCGATGGTCTCGTCGACGGTCAACAGCTCGGTGTCGGTGAGCACGGCCCGGCCGATGCGGTTCATCCGGTTGCCCGAGCTCTCGGCGCCGAGCACCAGGCGCCCCTTGAGGTGATCCTTCGCGCGCCGCAGCTCGTCCTCGGGCAGCGGCTCCTCGCCCATGCGCCGCAGCTCGGTCCCCACCACCTCGCAGGCCGTCCCGAGGCTGTCCTCGCGGGTGCCGAGATACACGCCCACCTGACCCGTGTCGGCGTAGCCGACCGCGTACGAGCCGACCGAGTACGCCAGCCCGCGCTTCTCGCGGACCTCCTGGAAGAGCCGGCTGCTCATCGAGCCGCCGAGCACCGCGTCGAGCACCGACTGGGCGTGCCGGCGGGGGTCGTTGCGCGACAGGCCGGGCCCGCCCAGGCAGAGGTGGTACTGCTCGGTGGCCTTCTCCTTCAGCACGAGCGTGGGCGGCGCCTGGCTCGGCGGCGTCGTAGCGCCCGGCGCCCGGCTCGACGGGGAGGTCGTCCAGCAGCGCGTCGGCGAGCTCGCTCACGCGCTCGTGGGTGATGTTGCCCGCGGCGGCGACGACGATGTTGGGCGCCGTGTAGTGGCCGCGGTGATAGGCCCGTACGCCGTCCTCGGGCACCGATCCGATGACCTGGGCCGTCCCGATGACCGGCCGCCCGAGCGCCTGGTCGGGGAAGACCGCGACGCTCGCGAGGTCGTGGATCTGGTCCTGGGGATCGTCCTCGTACATCGCGATCTCCTCCAGCACCACCTCGCGCTCCTGGTCGAGGTCCGAGAAGGTCGGCCGCTGGAGCATGTCGGTCACGACCGGCATCGCGCGATCGACCAGCTCGTCGAGGACCCGGCAGTAGAGGACCGTGTAGTCCTTGCCGGTGGCGGCGTTGACCTCTCCGCCGAGGGCGTCGAACGCCTGCGCGATCGCCTCGGGCGAGTGGGTCGGGGTGCCCTTGAACAGCATGTGCTCGAGGAAGTGGGAGATCCCGGCCTCCTCGAGGCGCTCGAAGCGCGACCCCACCCCGATCCAGACGCCGATGGCCACCGAGCGCACGCCGGGGACGGGCTCCGAGACGATCCGGAGCCCTCCCCGCCCCGTGCTCACGACGGGGCGTTGCGACGTGGCCGCGCCGGTCACTCGGCGGTCGTGAGCCTCCGCCGCCTGCGGCGCGGGGCCGAGGCCCCGTCGTCGGCCGCGACGCCGCCGTTCTCGCCGGCCTCGGGCTCCTCGTCCTCCATGCCGATGATCCTCAGGCCGATGCGGCCGCGGATCTTGTCGACCTCGACCACGCGGACGTCCACCGTGTCCCCGCGGTTGAGCACGTCCTCCACCTTCTCCACCCGGCCGCGGCTGAGGTTCGAGATGTGCAGGAGCCCGTCCACGCCCTTGGTGAGCTCCACGAACGCGCCGAAGGTGGTGGTCTTGACGACCTTGGCCCCCATGTACGTGTCGCCGACCTCGACGTCCTTGGTCATCGCGCGGATCATCTCCACGGCCTCGTCGGCCTTCTGGCCCTCGACGCCGTAGACCTTCACCGTGCCGTCGTCCTCGACCGAGATCTCGACGCCGTAGTCGGCCTCGAGCCCGCGGATCGTCTCGCCACCCTTGCCGATGACGGTGCCGATCCGCTCGGGATCGATCTTGATCGCGGTGATGCGCGGCGCCCACGGCGACAGCTCGTCCCGAGGCCCGGGCATCGTCTCGGCCATCACGCCGAGGATGAACTCGCGGCCGGCCTTCGCCTGGGCGAGCGCGTCCCTCAGGATCTCGAAGGTGACCCCGGTGATCTTGATGTCCATCTGGAGGGCGGTGATGCCCTTCGAGGTGCCCGCGACCTTGAAGTCCATGTCGCCGAGGTGGTCCTCGTCGCCCTGGATGTCCGAGAGGATGACGTGGTCGTCGCCCTCCTTGATGAGCCCCATCGCGATGCCTGCCACCGGGCGCGCGATCTCCACGCCGGCGTCGAGCAGGGCCAGGGTCGAGCCGCAGACCGACGCCATGGACGACGAGCCGTTGCTCTCGAGGGTCTCCGAGACCAGCCGGAGCGTGTAGGGGAAGTCCGCCTCGTCCGGGATCATCGGCAGGAGGGCTCGCTCGGCGAGGGCCCCGTGGCCGATGTCGCGGCGCTTGGGGCCGCGCATGAACCCGGTCTCGCCCACGCTGAACGGCGGGAAGTTGTAGTGGTGGATGAAGCGCTTGGTGGTCTCGGTGCCGAGGCCGTCGATGCGCTGCGCCTCCTTGGTGGTGCCGAGGGCGAGGCTCGTGAGCACCTGGGTCTCGCCGCGGGTGAACAGCCCCGAGCCGTGCACGCGCGGAAGGACCCGGACGTCGCAGCTGATGGGCCGGATCTCGTCGGCCACCCGGCCGTCGGGGCGCTCCTTGTCCACCGCGATGCGCTGGCGGATGAGCCGCTTCTGGAGGGCGTCGAACGCCGCGCTGAAGGCGGCCGCCGCCTCGGGGTCGGGGTCGTCGCCCAGGATCTTCTCGGCCGTGGCCGCGCGCACCGCCGCGACCTTGTCGCGCCGGGCCAGCTTGGCCTGCTCGCGCGTCGCCTCGGCCAGGTCCTTGCCGGCGGCCTTCTCGATCTTCGCCAGGAGCTTCTCGTCGGCCGGGGTCTCGGGGACCTCCAGCTTCGGCTTGCCGGCGGCCTTCGCCAGCTCGACCTGGGCCTCGCAGAGGCGCCGGATCTCCTCGTGGGCGATCTGGAGCGCCTCGAGCATCGTCTCCTCGTCAACCTCCGTCGCGCCGGCCTCGACCATCGAGATGGCCTCGGCCGTGCCCGCGACGATCAGGTCGAGCTCCGACTCGTCGGTCTCCGGGAGGGTCGGGTTGATGATGAACTCGTCCCCGGTCAGGCCGATCCGCACCGCGGCGACCGGGCCCTGGAAGGGCAGGTCCGACAGCATCAGCGCGGCCGAGGCCCCGTTGATGCAGAGGATGTCGAACGCGTTCACGTGGTCCACGGAGAGGACCGTGGCGACCACCTGGGTCTCGTAGCGGTAGCCCTTCGGCCACAGCGGCCGGATCGGGCGGTCGGTCATGCGCGCCGTCAGGGTCGCGCGGTCGCTCGGCCGCGACTCGCGCTTGATGAAGCCACCGGGGATCTTGCCCGCGGCGTACATCCGCTCCTCCACGTCCACGGTGAGGGGGAAGAAGTCCACCCCGGGGCGCACATCCTGGGCGCCCACCGCCGTGACCAGCACCATCGTGTCGCCCGACCGGACGACGACGGATCCGTTCGCCTGCTTGGCGAGCCTGCCCGTCTCGAACTCGATCGGCGCGTCGCCGACCTCGACGGTCACCTTCTCTACTGCCATTTCACGTCCCTTATCGGCCCCGCCGCTCTCGGCTGGGGCGCCCCTGTGCCGACGCCGCCCGGCGCCGGCCCTCTGTCAGTCTCTCTCGTTCTCCGCTTCTCCCGGCCGCGCCTACCTGCGCAGGCCGAGCTGGCGCGTGAGCTCGCGGTAGGCGTCCAGGTCCTCCCGCTGCAGGTAGTTCAGCAGCCGGCGCCTGCGCCCGACCATCTGCAGCAGCCCTCGCCGCGAGTGATGGTCCTTCGGGTGCGTCTTCAGGTGCTCCGTGAGCTCGTTGATGCGCTCGGTGAGGATGGCCACCTGAACCTGCGGCGACCCGGTGTCCGTGTCGTGCCGGCGGTAGGCACCGATGACCTCCGCCTTCGCGTCCTTCGCCAGCAAATCCATGTCCTCGCTCAGCCGCGGCGCAGCCGGAGCCGCCCCGGGTCGTTTCACACGTCCTTCGGGGGGATGCGCGCTGCGCGCGTCTCGCAACCCGGAGGTGCGGCGAGGGTAGCAGACGCCCCCGGCACCGCCGTCACGCCCGGCGGTGCTGCAGGACGAGCCGGCCGCGGGAATCCGCTAACCTCGCTGGCGGACGGTCGTCCACGCCGCGTCCGCCCTCAAGTCGGGGCGCGTCGTTGCCGATGCAGGTGACGTCGACGCGGAGGCGGGGATCAGGTCCCTCGTGGACTTCAGCAGGCGCGAGTGGGCCGTCCTGGGCCCGCTGGCGACGGTGGGCTTCTTCGAGGTCTACGACGTCGCCCTCCTCACGCTCGCCGCCCCGGTCATCGCCCAGGGCCTCGGCGTCGCGATCGCCACCTTCGGCATCGGCGTCGCGCTCGTGCGCCTCGCCACCTTCGGGAGCCTGCCCTTCATGCGGCTGGCCGACCGCTTCGGGCGCCGCACCCTGCTGCTCGCTTCGGTGGTGCTGTTCACCCTCGCGACCGGGATGACCGCGCTCGCCTGGGGGTTCCTCGCCTTCGTCGCGCTGCAGATGGCGGCGCGCGTCTTCCTGTCAACCGAGCAGGCCCTGGCGAACCTGGTCGTCGCGGAGGAGCTGCGGCCCGACCGGCGCGGCGCCGGGCTCTCGGCGCTGGGCATCATCTCCGGCCTCGGGTACGGGGCCGTCGCCGGCCTGCTGCTGCTGGTGCCGCTCACGCCGCTCGACTGGCGGCTCTTCTACGTCGTCGCGCTCGTGCCGCTGGGCATCGCCGCGTACCTGCGCCGGCACCTGCCCGAGACGCGCGCCTACCAGGTCGCCCAGGCCCAGCACCGGGTGCAGACGACGCTCTGGCCGCAGGTCGAGCGGCGCCACCGCAAGCGGCTGTGGCAGGTCATCACCATCGTCGCGGCGTTCGGCCTGGTGCAGACGAGCGGGTTCTTCTACGCCTCGGAGCTCGCCCAGACCGACTACGGCTGGAACGGGCTCTTCACCGCCCTGATCCTCGCGGCCGCCGTCTTCGGCGTCCTGGGCTTCTGGCTCGGCGGGCGCATCAGCGACCTGGTCGGCCGCCGGCCGATGCTCGCCCTCGGCATCGTCCTCGGCGCCGCCGGAACGGTGCTCGTCTTCACGCAGGTGCCGGCGCTGTTCACGCCCGGCTTCTTCCTGCTGGCGACCGCCGGCTCGTGCTTCCTCGCGGCGTCGGTCGCCTACATGGCGGAGCTCTTCCCCACCGAGGTGCGCGCCTCCCTGACCGCCTTCGTGATCGTCTGCCAGGTCGCGGCCGGGTCGCTCGGGCTGGTGCTGCTCGGCGGGCTGGCGAGCGTGGTGAGCCCGTATCTGCTCCTGCTCATCCTCGGCGGGTGCCTCACCGCCGCCCTCCTGGTGCTGAAGGGCCTGCCCGAGACGGCCCGCCGCGAGCTGGTGCGGGATGACGGCCTCGGCCGGACGGCGCCGGCGACGGTCTAGCCCGCGGCGCTCGGCCGGTAGGTCCCGAAGCTCCAGACGTTGCCATGGGGGTCGCGGGCCGCGAACTCGCGCGAGCCGTAGTCCTGATCCGTGAGCCCGCTCACGATCTCGGCCCCCGCCGCGGCGGCCCGGTCGTGGAGGGCGTCGGGGTCGTCCACGACGACGTAGACCAGCACTGGGCCGGGGAGCGCGAACGGGCTGCCGTCCGAGCGATCGGCGTCGTTGATCATCACCAGGCCGGTGCCGACCCGCACCTCGGCGTGGACCAGCGGCTGGTCGGGCTCGGGAGGGTAGACGGCGGTCGCCTCGGCGTCGAAGGCGCGCTCAAGCCACGCGATCGCCTCGCGCGGGCGGGAGTAGGGCATGATCGGGAAGGCGCCGTTCATGGTCGCGGTCTCGGGCATCTCAGCTCCTCCAATGATTGAGAACCTGAGGTCAGGCTAGGCCGCCAGAACGCCGCCTCGTCTTGGACGGAATTGACGCCGAGCGCGCGCAGCTCCGTCGGCGTCACCCCGGCCAGGTCGCGAACCTCCCGCGCGAGGTGGGCCTGGTCGAAGAAGCCGCACGCGGCGGCGGCCCGAGCCCACTCGACCTCGGCGTCTGCCGCCAGCAGCCGCGTGAGCCGCTCGAGGCGGATGATCCGGGCCACCAGCTTCGGCGGCAGCCCGAGGGCGTCCCGGAAGCGCGCGATCAGGCGGCGGTGGCTCCAGCCGAGCTCCTCCGCGAGCCCGCTGATGGCCGCGCCGCCGCCGCCGCGCGCGAGGCGCGCGAGCGACCAGGCGACCTCCGGGTCCTCGGGCGGCGCCTCGGCGAGGCGCGCCGCGAGCGCTCGGTCGACGAGCGCGAAGCCCTGCGCCCAGCTCGGCGCCTCCGCCACCCGCTCCACGAGCTCGCCGGCCGACCGCCCGAGGACGTCCTCGAGGGCCACCGACCGGTTCGCCAGCTCGCTCATCGGCAGCCCCAGGAGCCGCCGGGCGGCGAGCGGGGCCACGTCCACCTGCAGGCACCGGGCAGAGCCGGCGTGCTCGACGATCACCGGGCCCTCGGTGAGGCCCGCGACGAACGAGCCGAGGCGCTCGGCCGGCCGCTCGGGCCGCCGGGGGTCGGCGATGCTCCAGCCGGCGTCCAGGTCGATGATGACCGGGACGTAGGTGCACGGCAGCTCGCGGAACGTGACCGGGCGCGGCGGCTCGCTCCGCGTAGCCGCAGTAGCGAACGACCACGCCCGCAGGGCGGGGTGAGGCGCGCCGCTGACGAACTCCAGGCTCACCCCGCCCAGGCTAGACCCTCTCGATCCGACGGGCCAGCCTCCTCTCAGCCGGCCCGCGCGCAGATCGCGTAGGCGACCATCTGGACGGCGCCCATGGAGCCGTTGAAGACAAAGCCCTGCCAGCCGGTCGGGACGTCGCCCTCCCCGTTGGGGACCGGGGCGCCGCCGGCCGGGACCACCTCGGCGCTCGGCGGGGCCAGGGGCAGCGCCCCGCCGCCGGTCGCCCGCTCGCCGGGCTGACAGCTCGCGGTGGCGGCGCCGAGGGTGCTGAGGCCGACGTCCACGACCGCCGAGCGGCGGACGACGAGCGCCGGGAGCTGGCTCGGCGGTCAGCTTGGCGCGGCTCACGCCCCGTTGGCGATCTTGCCCTCACTCACCGAGCCGTTGGCCAGAGCGGCGTTCACGACGGCGCCGGGGGCGATCTGCGGTGTTTCAACCGCGCCGTTCGCGATGTCCGCCGCCCGCACGGCGGCGGCGCCGAGCTGGTCCGTGCCGACGGCGCCCGTCGCCATCTTCCCGGCGGTCACGGCCTTCGCCTTGAGCTTGGTCGTGGTGACGGCGCCGGTGGCGAGCTGAGCGCTCCTCACCGACCCGATCTGCAGCTTGGGGGTCGATACGGACCGGCTCTTCAGGTTGCGCCCGTCGATCACCGTCGCCGCGATGCCGGCCGACCCTACGACGGGCGCGGACGGATCAGGCGGGCGCCCTCCACAGGGCGCGCGGCGATCTCGCGCGTCCGCTCGATGTCCCGGGTGATCTGGGCGACGAGTGCCTCGGGCGACTCGAACCGGCGCTCGTCGCGGAGGCGCTCCAGGAACTCGATCCGCATCGTGTGCCCGTACAGCTCGCTGCCGTCGTGGTCGAGCAGGAACGCCTCGATGCGCAGGGTCGCGCCGGTGTCGGCGCTCGTGAACGTGGGCGCCACGCCGATGTTGATTGCGGCGGCGCTCCGGCCCGTCTCCAGCACGGCCCGGCCCGCGTACACGCCCCGGCTCGGCAGGGCGATGTCGGCCGGAACCTCGAGGTTGGCGGTCGGGATGCCCATCGCCCGCCCCCGCTGGTCGCCGGGCACCACGACCCCCTCCACGGAGTGAGGGCGAGCGAGCAGCGGCACCACCTGGGCCACCTGGCCCGTCGCCACCAGGCGGCGGATGCGCGTGGACGAGATGGGCTTGCCGTCCGCGCTCGTGACCGTCGGCGGCGACTCGACCTGGAGCCCGCGCGAGCGGCCGAACTGGGTCAGCATCCCCGCCGTCCCCGCTCCGCCGTGGCCGAAGCGGAAGTTCTCGCCCACGACGACCGCCTCGGCGCCGATGGGGGCCGAGACGAGCATCTCCGCGAAGCGCTCCGCGCGGATGCGCGAGAACGCCTTCGTGAAGGGCACCACGAGCAGCTCGTCAACGCCGAGCCGCTCGATGAGCTGGCTCTTGAGGCCGATCGGCGTCAGGACCGCCGGCTTCAGCTCCGGCCGCAGGACGGCGATCGGCTGCGGCTCGAAGGTCAGGGTCATCGCGGCGAACCGGCGCTCGGCGGCGAGCTCGATCGCGCGCCGGATGACGGCCTGGTGGCCGAGGTGGACGCCGTCGAAGGTCCCGATCGCGACCACGCGGCGAGGGGCCCCGAGTGGCAGGTCCCCGAGCGACTGGTAGCGCCTCATCGGGGGTCCTCCAGGACCACCGCGGGCCGCAGCCCCGAGCCCCCGGGCCTGGCGACGGCCACGAGCCGGCCGTCGGCGGCGAGCAGCGCCACCGCATCCCCACCCGACGCATCGCCCGCCGGGATGGGACGGCCGTGGACGACCTGCGCGAGCTCGTCGGCGCTCAGCACCCGCGAGGGGAGATGGGCGAGCCCTCGCCCGGGATCCAGGCCGGTGCCGGAGCCGACCTCGTCCGGCGCGACGGCGTCCCGCACCGACAGCGACCCGACCGCGGTGCGGCGCAGGGCCGTGAGGTACGCCCCGCAGCCGAGGCGCTCGCCGATGTCTCCGGCCAGCCGCCGGACGTAGGTGCCGGCGGAGCACCTCACCTCCAGCGTCACGACCCCGTCGCCGTGGTCCTCGACCACCCCCAGGCCGTGGATCTCGATCTCGCGCTCGGGCCCGTCCACCTCCTCGCCGCGGCGCGCCCGCCGGTAGAGCCGCTCGCCGCCGACCTTGACGGCCGCGTGGGCGGGCACGCGCTGCACCTGGCGGCCGGTGAACGCGGGCAGGGCGTCGCCGATCGCGGCGGCGGTCGCGGGCTCGCCGGCCCGCTCGACCGGCCCCTCGGGGTCCCCGGTCGCGGACGTGAAACCGGTTCGGACCGTGGCGAGGTAGGTCTTGTCGAGGCCGGTCAGGTAGGCCGCCAGGCGCGTCGCGCGCCCCACGAGCACCACCAGCAGGCCGGTCGCGAACGGGTCGAGCGTTCCGGTGTGCCCGACCTTCGTGCCGCGGCCCAGGCGGCGGCGGATGGCGGCGACGACGTCGTGCGACGTCGGGCCCGGGGGCTTGTCGACGAGCCAGAGGGCGGGCCGCACCGCGGCAGCCGCCTCAGCCATCGGCCCCATCCCGGTCGAGGCGCGCCTCGAGCTCTCGTCCGATCCACTCCAGCAGCTCGTCCGGGTCGCGCCGCGTGCTGAAGCCGGCCGCGGCGCGGTGGCCCCCGCCGCCCTCCTCGCGGGCGATCTCGGAGACGTCCAGCGCCGGATCCGCGCTGCGCAGCGAGGCCCGCCAGGCGCCGTCCGGGCCCGCCTCGCGCACGAAGGCGGCGGCGCTCACGCCCCGGACGCCGCGCAGGATCTCGACGATCCCCTCGGTGTCGTCGCCGCCGACGGCCGCGAAGTCCTCGCGGGTCAGCACCGAGCCCAGCGCCCGGCCGCCGGCGAGCGGCCGGGCCCGCTCGAGGGCCCGCGCGGTGAGCAGGAGGCGCTCGAGCGGCTGCTCCTCGTACAGGCGGCGCGACATCTCGGACGGCTCGACGCCGGCCTCGATCAGCGCCGCGGCCGCGCGGTGCGCCTCCGGGCCCGTGTTCGCGTAGCCGAACCGGCCGGTGTCGGTGACCAGGCCCACGTAGAGGGGCGCGGCGACGTCCGCCGTCAGGGGCCAGCCGGCGGCGGCGATGACGCCCATGATCACCTCGGCGGTGCTGGAGGCGAGCGGCTCGACCAGGTTCAGGTCGCCGAAGCGCGTGTTGTCCTGGTGGTGGTCGATGTTGACCAGCACGCGCGCACGCCTCGTGCAGGGGCTCCTGCCACAGCCGGAGCTCGCTGGCGCAGTCGACGGCCACGAGGACGCGGTCGGCCAGGTCGTGCGGCGGCGCCGGGGCGATGGGCTCGTCGCCGGCGACCAGGAAGGCGAGGTCGCTCGGGACGGGCTCGGGGTCGGGGTGGGCGAGCACGACGTCCTGGCCGGCGGCGCGCAGCGCCCGCGCGAGCCCCAGCATCGACCCGATGGCGTCGCCGTCGGGGTTGTGGTGGGACGTGACCAGGAGCCGCTCGCCCGGGCGGCCGAGGACGTCCGCCACGTCGGCCCGGGAGGCGTCCCGTCCGGCGGCGACCCGGCTCACGCCGGATCCCCCCCGCGCCGGTCGTCCGTGACCTCGTCGATCAGCTTCGTCAGCCGGGCGGCATCCTGCTGGGTCGAGTCGTAGTGGAATGTGAGCTGCGGCGTGTGCCGGGACTGCAGCTCGGCCGCGACCTTGGCCTGCAGCAGCCCCCGCGCCGACTCGAGCGCCGCGAGGCTGGCCTCCCGCTCGCGCGGGCGCAGGGTGCTGAACCAGACCTTCGCCTCTCGCGTGTCCTGGGTCGCCTCGACGCGCGTGATGGTGATGAAGCCGAGGCGCGGGTCCGACAGATCCCGCGCCACCGTCTCGGCCAGCACCTGGCGAAGGGCGGTGTCAACCCGCCGCATGCGGGTGGTGCGCTCGCGCCGTGCCACGATCAGCCCGCCCAGCGCCCTGCGGGATCGCCGGAGACGGCGATCAGGTCGCGCGCCTCGCCGACGACCAGGAAGGCCTCGTCCGAGTGCAGGAAGCGCGAGGCCGCCATCAGGCGCTCGTCGGTCTCCCCCGCCTCGCGGCCGACGATCGCCAGCGTGAGCCGCGACCGCTGCCAGAGGTCGTGGTGGTCAACCTCGGCGACGGCGCAGGAGAAGCGCTTGCCGAGCGCGCTCTTGAGGCGCATGAGCTCGTTGCGCTTGGTCTTCAGCGACGAGCCGTCGGGCAGGTGCAGGTTGACGGTCAGGATCCCGACGTGACCGCACTCCACCCCGGGTGACCGCCGGCTACTCGGCCGCCGCCGGGGCCGGCGAGGACTCCGCGGCCGGCGCGGCGGTCGCGGCCTGGGACGTGCGTGCGACCTCCCGCAGCTCGTACGCCTCGATCCGGTCGCCCTCCTTCACGTCGTTGTAGTCCTCGATCAGGAGGCCGCACTCGAACCCGGCGCCGACCTCGCGGGCGTCCTCGTTGAAGCGCCGCAGGGAGGCGACGCGCCCCTCGTGGACGACCGTCCCCTCGCGGATGAGGCGCACGTTGGAGCTGCGCCGCACGACGCCCTCCACCACGTAGCAGCCGGCGATGGTCCCGACGCGGCTCGCGCGGAAGGTCGCCCGCACCTCGAGCTCGCCGATCACGTCCTCGACGATGTCCGGCTCGAGCAGGCCCACGAGGGCGTCGCGGACCTCCTCGATGGCCCGGTAGATGACGCGGTAGGTGCGGATGTCCACGCCCTCGCGGTCGGCGAGGCCCTTGGCCTCGGGCCGCGGGCGCACGTTGAAGCCGATGATGATCGCCTCGGAGGCCGACGCCAGCATCACGTCGGACTCGTTGATCGCCCCCACGCCGGTGTGGATGACGCGCAGCCGGACCTCGGTCTGCTCGATCCGCTCGAGCGCGTCCACCAGGGCGCCGACAGAGCCCTGCACGTCGCCCTTGATGATGATGTTGAGCTCCTTCAGGCCGCCCTCGCGGATGCGCGCGAAGACGTCGTCGAGCGAGACCGGCCGGCGGTTCGCGAGCTCCTCGGCCCGCAGACGCTGGCTGCGCTCGGCCGCGCGCTGGCGCGCCTCGCGCTCGTTCGCCACGGCCCGGAAGCGCTCGCCGGCGTCGACGACGCCGCCGAGGCCGAGCACCTCGACGGGCACCGACGGGCCGGCCTTGGCCAGCGGGCTCCCGGTGTAGTCGCTCATCGCCCGGACGCGCCCGAAGACGTCGCCGGCCACGATCACGTCCCCGACGTGGAGCGTGCCGCGCTGGATCAGCAGCGTGGCCACCGGCCCGCGGCCGGGGTCGAGGCGCGACTCGATGACCGTCCCCGAGCCCTCCGGCTTGGGGTTGGCCCTGGGCTCGGCGTCGGCGTCGGCCACCAGCAGGACCGTCTCGAGCAGCGTGTCGATCCCGGTGCCCTCGACCGCCGACACGTCGACGAACTCGTGGGAGCCGCCCCAGTCGGAGGGGATGACCTCGCGCTGCGACAGCTCCTGCCGCACGCGGTCCGGGTTCGCGTCCGCCTTGTCGATCTTGTTGACGGCCACCATGAAGGGCACCTCGGCGGCGCGCGCGTGGTCGATGGCCTCGATCGTCTGCGGCATGACCCCGTCGTCGGCGGCCACCACGATGACCGCGACGTCGGTGATCTTCGCGCCGCGGGCGCGCATGGCCGTGAAGGCCTCGTGGCCCGGCGTGTCGAGGAAGGTGATCTCCCGCTCGTCGTGGTGCACCTGGTAGGCACCGATGTGCTGGGTGATGCCGCCCGCCTCGCCGGCCGCGACCGCGGTGGACCGGATGGCGTCGAGCAGCGAGGTCTTGCCGTGGTCGACGTGGCCCATCACCGCGACCACCGGCGCCCGGGAGACGAGGTCCTCGGCCGCGTCGTCGAACTCCTCGGGCCGCTCGGCCTCCTCCTCGGCGTGAACGATGGTCACCGCGCGCTCCAGGTCGGCGGCGATGAGCTCGATGGCCTCGTCGGAGAGCGACTGGGTGATGGTGGCCATCTCGCCCAGGCCCATGAGGGTCTTGATGATCTGGGCGGTCGAGACGCCGAGCAGCTCGGCGAGATCCTTGACCGTCGCGCCGGAGGGCACCTCGACGGGCGGCAGCTCGACCGGCGCGACGGGCGCGGGCGGCTTCTCCTCGGTGCGCGGGGGCCGCTGGCGCCGGTCGCGCCCGGGCGGGGCGGGCCCGCGCCGGCCGGCCTGGGGGTCGATGACCACGCGCCGGCGCTTGCCGCGGCCGGTCGCCGGGGCGTCGGGCCCCGGCTCGCCGTCCCCGGTCGGGCGCGGGGGCACGGCGGGCGCCTCGGAGGCGTCCGCGCGGGCGGGCTCGGGCTCGCGCTCGGGAGCCGGGGCGGGGGGCGCGGCGGGGGGAGCGGGCTCTGCGGCCGGGGCCTCGGCGGCGGGCGGCGGAGCCGGCTCGGGAGCGGGTGCGGGCTCGGGCTCCGGCTCGGGGGCGCTCGGCCGCCGGCGCGGGGGCGGGGGCCTCGAGCCCCGGCTCAGGGGGCCTCGGCCGCCGGCTCGGGGGCGGGGGCCTGGGGCGCCGGCTCGGGGGCGGGCGGCTCGGGCGGCGGGCGGCTCGGGAGCCTCGGCCACCGGCCCGGGCTCGGGGGCGGGGGCCTCGGCCGCCAGCTCGGGCTCGGGGGCCGTCTTCGGCTTCGCGGCGCGCTTGGGGGCCGGCGGCGGCGTCGCGGCCTCCGGCTCGGCGGGCGACTCGTCGGCGGGGGGCGGCGCCTCCTGCTTGGCGGGCTTGGCGGCCTTCTTGGCCTTGGGCGCCGCGGGCTTGCGCGCGGGGGCGGGCTCGGGCTCCGGGCGGGGCTCGGGCTTCGGGTAGCGGTTCGGGTTCAGAACGTGCAGGGCCTCGGCCACGTCGACCGTCGAGGAGGCGGTCTTCACGGGCACGCCGGCCCGCTGCAGGCGCTGAAGGACGAGCGAGCTCGGCAGCCCCTCCTCCTTGGCGATCTCGTA
This sequence comes from Miltoncostaeaceae bacterium, assembly GCA_963835685.1. GTDB lineage: Bacteria > Actinomycetota > Thermoleophilia > Miltoncostaeales > Miltoncostaeaceae > DATAGF01. The sequence goes on along the minus strand of CAWIGI010000018.1, from coordinate 26,310 downwards.
GATCCTCTTCTTCTGGTCGTCCATCACGTCCCCCATCGATCCTCCTCGACCGCGCGCCCGAGGGCCGGGTCGATCATCAGCTCCCCCGCCACGCGCGAGCCCCGCTGGAACCCGCGACGGGCGACGGCCCGCTCGAAGCACGCGCGCGTCCGGCACACGTAGAGCCCCCGGCCCCCCAGGCGGGCGGCGTCGTCGCGAGCCAGGACGTGGCCCCCGTCGCGGGGCGCCGCCACGAAGCGGGCCAGCGCGGGCTTCTCGCGCCGGGCGCCGCAGCCGAGGCAGCGCCGCTCCGGCGTGTGTCGGGCGCGTGTCGTCGGCGTCCTCCTATCCGGCAGCCTCCTCCTCCGGGGCCTCCCCCGTCGCCGCCACCGCAGCGGGCGCCAGCTCGGCGATCCGGTCGAACCCCTCGTCCGTCCCCGCCTCCTCGATCTCCTCGGCGGTCAGCGCTCGGCCGAGGCTCGTCTCCAGGCCGGCGAGCCGCGAGTGGGCGGGCAGGGCACAGTAGCGCGTCGGCGGGACCGCGGCGTTCGGGCACCGCTTGCCCGTGCGCAGCATCGCCGCGCAGCGCGACACGCCCGCGTCCATCTCGTCCCCGAACTCGTCGCTCTCCTCCTCGCGGGCGAAGGTCAACTCGCTCTTGATGTCGATCCTCCAGCCGGTCAGGCGGGCGGCGAGGCGGGCGTTCATCCCCTCGCGCCCGATGGCCAGCGAGAGCTGGTCGTCCGGGACGATCACCGTCGCCTGCCGGGCCTCGTCCTCGACGAGGACCTCCCTGACCCGCGCCGGCGACAGCGCCTTCGCCACGTAGCGGGCGGGCTCCTCGTTGAACGGGATGATGTCGATCTTCTCGCCCCGGAGCTCGCTCACGACCATGCGCACCCGCGACCCGCGCGGGCCCACGCAGGCGCCCACCGGGTCAACGCCCTGGACGTGCGAGACGACGGCGATCTTCGAGCGCCAGCCGGGCTCCCGTGCGACGCCCCGGATCTCGACGAGGCCGTCTGCCATCTCCGGCACCTCGAGCTTGAAGAGCTCGCGCACGAGCTGGTCGGAGCGCCGGCTGACGATCACCTGCGGCCCCTTGGTGGAGCTGCGCACCTCGGTGATGACGGTCTTGACGCGCGCGCCGTGGTCGTAGCGCTCGTTGTGGACCTGCTCGCCCTCGGGCAGCAGGGCCTCGACGCGGCCGAGGTCAACCAGCGTGTAGCGGGAGTCGGACTGCTGGATGATCCCGGTCACCACGTCGCCGACGCGGTCGACGTACTCCTCGTACATCATCTCGCGCTCGGCCTCGCGGATCCGCTGCAGGATCACCTGCTTGGCGGTCTGGGCGGCGATGCGGCCGAAGTTGTCGGGGGTGACGTCGATCGCCTGGATCTCGCTGTCCTCGTAGGCGGCCCAGTCGATGTCGGGAGGAGGCGGCTCGTACTCCTCGGGATCCACCCCCTCGGGGATCTCCGGCTCCTCGCGCGGCAGCGTCCGGAGCTCCTCGCCCTCGGGCAGGATGAGCTGGAAGACCCGCATCTCGCCGGTCTCGCGGTCGATGTCCACGCGCGCGAACTCGGCGGCGTCGGGCGTCTTCTTGTACGCCGCCAGGAGGGCGTCCTCGAGGGCGACGAGGAGGGTCTCGGAGTCGATGCCCTTCTCGCGCTCGATCTGCTTGATGGCCTCGATGATCTCTCGGTTCACCTGTTCGTCCCCCTCCCGTGCTCGACGGCGTGCGCCCCCCGGGGCCGCGCCGCGCCCGCGCGACCGGTCGTCATCCCGCCGCCTCCGTGACCTCGAGCGCGCGCGCCCGGCGCACCTCGGAGAGCGGGATCTCCACCTCCGCGTCCCCCAGCGAGAGCCGCAGGGCGCGGTCGTCGGCCCCCACCAGGGTACCCGTAAACGACCGCCGGCCGTCGGCGGCCTCGGCTCGCACCTTCACGCGCCGGCCCACGGCGCGGCGGAAGTGCTCCGGCGTGCGGAGCGGCGGCTCGGGCCCCGGCGACCAGACCTCCGCGCCGTAGTCGTCGAGGATGCCGGCCCGGTCGAGGACCCGCGTGACGTCCGCGCAGACGCCGTGGTCCACCCCGTCCGGGTGGTCGACCACGAGCCTCAGGGTGCCGCCCTGGGCGGGCAGCACGCTCAGCTCGAGCAGGTCGACCTCCGGCATGGCCTCCGCCAGGGCGTCGACCACCCGTCGCTCGATGTCACCTTGGGCACTCATCGGGATGACCTCCTCCGCCGACGCCCCCCGCACACGAAAAAGGTGGGTTCGTCACCCACCTCCCGTCGCCGCCGTTCTTCGTCCCCTCGCGGGACGTCCACGATAGCACCGGACGCGCCGTCCGTCCGGTGCCGGTTCAGGCCACGAACCGCAGCCGCTGCTGCTCGGCCTCCCCGCTCGCGGGGCGGTAGGCATGCCGGGTGCCGCCCCAGCCGACCCGGCCCCAGACCTGCACCCGCTCGATCCTGCCGGCCCCCTCGAGCGCCCGCAGCGCCTCGCGCACCGACGACGCCGCCGGGCCGCCCCCCTCGTGCCCGAAGGCCAGTCTCCCGCACAGATCGTCGGCGCTCCACAGCACGTCCGGAGACATGCGCAGAACCGCCTCGACCACCTCCGCCAGATCGGCGGCGGTCCACCTGGCGTCCGGCCGCGCCCGCTCGAATCCGCGTCTCATCGCCTGCATCCCCCCACCGTCTCCTTGAAACCACACGAGCACCAGCATTCTAGCAGCGATGAGGAACGTATGTTCGTACTCTCGGAGCTAGTAGTGGTATGCGCCGCGCTATGCTGCCCGCATGGCGCAGCTGGTGACCCGCGTGGACGACGAACTCCTCGCCGAGATCGACAGGCTCGTGTCCGAGGGCTCCGTCGCGAGCCGATCGGACGCCGTCCGGATCGCTCTTGTCCAGCTCATCGACCGCCTGCGCCGCCGCCGGATTGGCGACGCGATCGCGGCAGAGTACGCCGCCCGCCCCCAGACCGAATCCGAGGTCGGCTGGGCCGACTCGGCGACCGTGGCCATGATCGCCGAGGAGCCCTGGTGACCGCGCCACGGCAGGGCGAGCTGTGGTGGGCCGAAGCCGAGGACAAGCGGCGCCCGGTGCTCGTCGTCACCCGCTCCGAGGCCGTGTCCGTCCTCTCCTGGATCGTGGTCGCACCGGTGACGCGGTCGGCTCGCCCGATCCCCACGCACCTGTCGCTCGGGGCGGCGGAGGGTCTGTCGGTCCCGTGCGCAGCGGCGTTCGACAACCTCCAGCCGATCCGACGCTCCTATCTCACCGAGCGGGTCGGCGCCCTCGATCCGAGCCGTCGACCGGAACTCTGCGGCGCGCTGCGCGCCCTCGCCGACTGCTAGCCGGATCCCCCGGCGGCGGGATGTCGTACGCCCGTCCGCCGCCGATCACCTACCCGCCGCCGCCGCCGCAGCCACCTCCGCCCCAGTCGCCTCCTCCGCCGAAGCCGCCCCCACCGCCGCCGCCGTCGCCAGATCCAAGGCTCGCCCCGCCCCCGCAGCTTGAGCCGCCCCACGCCGCGCCGGCCGTCACCCACGCGGCGCCGCCGGCGGCGTCCGCCCGCCGCAGCGCGACCGGGCCTGCATCGGGCCCGAGCTCCGGCGGACGCCAGCGCATGCCGTCCTCCAGGCCGAGCCTGTCGTCGAGCGCGAAGATCCGGGGGAGCCGGTCGGGCCGCCGTCGATCGATCCCCTCGAGGGCGCAGGCCACGGCCCAGGTCGTCCTGAGGCCGCGCTCCATCCGGTCGGCGACGCCGGTTGCTTCCGTGGGGCTGTGGTGGAGGTAGTGCCCGAACGCCTGACTGGAGAAGGCGGTGTAGTCGAGCGTGAACAGGATGAACTCGTGCCAGGCGGCGTCGACTGCGCGGGACGGCATCGCGACGAAGGTCGCCGGCCGCGCCTCGCGGCAGATCCGGAACCAGTCGCGAAGGCCATCGAGGGCGCTCTGCACTCCGAGGCCGGCGAGCTCCGGCCGTGCCGAGGCGAGCTTCGCCTGCAGACCCTCGGGGAAGTCGTACGACGCGATGAACCGCTCCCGCCGCCCCTCCCTCGGCCGGATTCCCAGAAGTCTGACCATGCCACGCCTCCTTGGACGGGCCGCCTCGGCTTAGGGTCCCTGAGGAGCCCGGGTATGCGCAAGGCGCTCTCGCATGTCGGGAGGACGCCCGCGCCCCGGCGCATGCCGCTACCCTGGCCGGGTGGCGTCCCCCTCGCTGATCGAGTTCCCCGCGGACGACGCCGAGCGGGCGCGCCGGTTCTGGGAGGGCTTCCTCGACCGCGGGCTCGAGCCGCGCGCGGTCGGCGAGGGCGAGGGCTGGCAGACCAGCGGCGGCGAGGTGGCCGTCGGGCTGCACGAGCGGGGGCCTGGGCCGGGCGATCGCGTCTCCCTCCCCTACTTCGCGGTCGACGACCTGCCGGGCGCCCTGGAGCGGGTCGTCGCGCTCGGTGGCGAGGTGATCCATCCGGGCGAGCGCTGGGCCATCTGCCGCGACACCGAGGGCAGCCCCTTCGGCCTGGGGGCCTCCTCAGCCGGCTGAGGGGCGGGGCGACCGCAGGTCGGCGCCGTCGAGCACGACCGTGACCGGCCCGTCGTTCTCCAGGCTGACCGCCATCGTGGCGCCGAAGCGCCCGCGCGCGACCGGGACGCCCTCCTCGGCGACCGCGGTGGCGTAGGCCTCGACCAGGGGCTCGGCGACCTCGGGAGGGGCGGCGCCCGACCACGAGGGGCGGTTCCCCCGGCGGACGTCGGCGAGCAGCGTGAACTGGCTCACGCACAGCAGGGCGGCGCCGGGGACGTCGAGCAGCGCACGGTCGAAGGGGCGATCGTCGCCGGCCAGGATCCGCAGCCGGACGGTCTTGCGCGCGAGCAGGCGGGCCTCGGCGGCCTCGTCGCCCGCCGCCACACCCACCAGGGCCAGGAGGCCCGGCCCGATCGCGCCGACCACGTCCTCGCCCACCGTCACCCGGGCCCACCGGACCCTCTGCAGCACCACCCGCACGGGGCGCGATCGTAGTCGGCGCCGGTGGGTAGCATCGCGCGATGGACGCCGACCCCTCGCGCATCGCGCGCTACCTGGAGGAGATCGGCGCGGAGGCCGAGCGGCAGGGCGAGCGGGAGTGGGGCCTGCGGCTGCCCTCGACCAAGCGCGGCGCGATCGGCGCGGCGCTGAGCGTCCGGGAGCGGACGCTGATCATCCGCGCCTTCGTCCTGCGCGGCCCCGACCGCGCCCACGAGGACGTCTACCGCCGCCTGCTGCACAAGAACCTGACGACCCCGCACTGGCGCTTCGCGATCGACGGCGACGGCGATGTCTTCCTCGTGTGCGACGCGTCGCTGGCGGCCCTCGACGCCGACGCCCTGGACGGGCTGCTCGGGTCGCTCTGCTCCGTGGTCAACGAGACCTACGAGAGCCTCGTCAGGACCGGCTTCGACGTGCCCGAGGGCACCGAGTTCCGCCCCCCGCCGGGGGCCTAAGAGCTGGGGATCGTCAACTGGCGCCAGCCGAGGTCTCGCCGTCCCAGTACTCGAGTTTCGGCTCGCTCCTGAGCAGGGTCTGATGGCCCTCCGCATGCGACCAGAGCCCGACCTTGGCGCTGTCGGGATAGTGGACGACGGCGAGCGGGGCCTTGGAGGAGAGGATGAGGACGCGGGCCGGCTCCGCTGACCGATTGATGACCTGGTGGCCGCCGGCCGGCCCCTCCGGGAAGACGGCGACGTCACCCGGCGCGAGCTCGCGCTCGCCGTCCGGCCCGCGCAGCGTGGGGCGGCCCGAGACGGCGATCAGCCACTCCTCGCAGCCGATCTCGTAGTGGTACGGCCAGGTCTTCTCGCCCGGCGGCAGCTCGTAGAGGCTGGCGCCGAGCAGCGTGGCGCCCAGCCGCCTCCCGATGGCCGTCGCTTTGTGCCGGTATCCCGTTCGATCGTTCTCGCCGTCCCAGTCCTGCTCGGCGAAGAGATTGAAGACATCCATGGGCGGGATGCTACGGCGTCGTCTCCGGCGCCACCCGGGGCGGCTCAGGCGTCGACCCCACGCAGACGGAACCGGCGCCACCGCGCACTCAGGCCCTGCCCGTCGAGCGAGCGACTGCGACCGTCCCGGTCCGGCAGCATCGTCCAGATCCCGAACCCGATCTGAGCGCGTTCGGGGATGAAGGTGTGGGCCTCGAACACCCTGCGGCCGTCGACGCGCCAGGCCGCGGTCGATCTGCTCCGGTCGAGCGTGATCTCGCACGCGCGAAGCCGGGTGAAGTCGTCGTCGAAGTCCTCGTACGGCGACTCGACGACGTGGAAGAACGGCTCGCCTGCGCCGCCACCGCCCAAGCCCACCTGCTCGTGCATCGCGAGCACGCGGGTGGAGGTGCCGACGGCGGAGAACACGCGCTTGCTCACGGCGATGTCGAAGACGGCGAAGGCGGCCATTCCACGACGGTAGTCCGCCGGTTCCCCGCCGATGTTCTCGACCGCCATGTTGACGGCGAACGTCGCGGGCCCATCGGGCGGCAGCTCGAACTGGCGCGTCGCGAAGATGAGGTACTTGGCGCTGTGGGCCAGCGAGAAGCGCGGAATCGTCACTCGCACCTCGCCCTCGCCGACGGCCAGCTCCGCGTTGGGGTCCAGGGGGATGTGCTCGCCGCCCGCCGGGAGCGGTAGGCGCGCCGGGCTCCAGCGCGCAGGGTCGAGGTCCGGCCCCCTGAGCTCGTCGTATGTGACGAAGCCGTCGCGGGCGGCGGCCGGGGCCTGCGTCTCGGGCGTCACGGCTCTGGCTCCTTTCCCCCGCTCGGCCGAAGGCCAGGCCCGGGCGCGGGCGGATGGATTGCATCTGCCCCGAAGACCCGCGGTCTGACCCTTTTGTGACCGCGGCCCCGGCGGTCAGTCGTCGAGGATCGTCAGGTCGAGCTCGCGCAGGCGCGCGGGGTCGCCGAGCCAGTCCATCTCGACGATTCTTCCGTGTCGTACCGTGAACCCTCCGACCGAGAACGGCTGGCCGTCCCGCGTCGTGACCACTCCCACCGCGCCGTTGATGAGCGCCGGCTTCATGACGAGCCCGAGCTGCGCAAAGAACATCGCCTGGCCGATGACCGCGGCCGCCCCCCGGATTTCTCGCGATCCGGCCGCGCCAAGGTCGGCTCTCAGGACGACATCGGGGTCGAGAAGTGCGACCAGTCGGTCGAAGTCCCCGTCGCGCGCGGCCGCGAGGAAGGCCTCGACGACCTCTCGCTGAGCGTCCAGGTCGGCGTCGGGGACGGTCTTCTCGGCCCGCACGCGGCGGCGGGCGCGGCTCGCCAGCTGGCGGGCCGCCTCGGGGGAGCGGTCGACGATCGGCGCGATCTCGTCGAAGGGCACGGCGAAGATGTCGTGGAGCACGAACGCGAGCCGCTCGGCGGGGCTCAGCGTCTCGAGCACCACGAGCAGGGCGAGGCCCACCGAGTCGGCCAGCAGCGCCTCGTGCTCGGGGTCGATCCCGTCGGCGCGGTCGACGATCGGCTCGGGCAGGTGCAGGCCGAGCGGCTGCTCGCGTCGCGAGTCGCGTGAGCGCAGCATGTTCAGCGACACGCGCCCGACCACCGTCGTCAGCCAGCCGCCGAGGTTCTCGATCTCGCTCGCGTCGCTGCGGGTGAGCCGCAGCCAGGCCTCCTGGACGGCGTCGTCGGCCTCGCTCAGCGAGCCGAGCATCCGGTAGGCCACCGCGCGCAGGCGGGTCCGGTGCTCCTCGAAGCGCTCCGCCAGCCAGTCGCGCTCATCCATCGGTCACATCACTCCGTCGCGTCGGGTCATATCACCAGACCCCTGAAATTCGAGTCGATGTGACCCAAAGGAGACGTCATGCGAGTCTTCGTCGCAGGAGCCGGCGGGGCGATCGGAACCCGGCTCGTCCCCCAGCTGATCGACGCAGGGCACGAGGTGATCGGCACGTTCAGGTCACCCGGCAGCGCCGAGCGCATGCGAGCGCTCGGGGCGGAGCCGGTCGCGCTCGACCTGCTCGACGCGCGCGCCGTGCGCAAGGCCGTCCTCGCTTCCGAGCCCGAGGCGATCGTCCATCAGGCGACCGCCCTGGCGAATCTGCGCGACTTCAAGCATTTCGACCGCAGCTTCGCGCAGACCAACCGTCTTCGGACGGAGGGCACCGACGCGCTGCTGGCCGCCGCGCGCGAGGCGGGCGTGCGCCGCTTCGTCGCCCAGAGCTACGCCAGCGCCCGCCACGCACGCGACGGCGGGCCGGTCAAGAGCGAGGACGACCCGCTCGACCCCACGCCGGTGCCGGCCATGCGCGAGACGTTCGCGGCACTGCGCCATCTCGACGAGGTCGTCACGGAGGCCGGCGGGATCGCCCTTCGCTACGGGGTCTTCTACGGCGCCTCAAACGACGGGCTCGTCGAGCCCGTCCGCAAGCGGCAGTTCCCGATCGTCGGCGACGGGGGCGGCGTGTCCTCGTTCATCCATCTCGACGACGCCGCCGCGGCGACCGCCCTCGCGCTCGAGCACGAGGGAGCCGGCATCTACAACATCGTCGACGACGAGCCCGCCCCGGTGCGCGAGTGGCTGCCGGTGCTCGCGGACGTGCTCGGCGCCAAGCCGCCCCGCCACGTTCCCCGCTGGCTGGCGCGGCTGCTCGCGGGGGAAGCCGTCGTCATGATGGGAACCGAGTCCCGCGGCGCCTCGAACGCGAAGGCCAAGCGCGAGCTTGGCTGGGAGCTGCGCTACCCGAGCTGGCGCCAGGGCTTCGTGGCCGCCTACGCGGCGACCGCGCCGTCGGATGCGGGCCAACCGCATCGCGCGGCCAGAGCGAGGCACTCACAGACCTGAGCGCCTCGCGGCGAACACTCAGGAGGTCACATGAGCTTCGATACACCCGCTGGAACCCGTGGCGGATGGCAGCCCGGCACAGGCGGCCCGATCGGCCGGTGGTGGACGAAACGGGCCACGAACCTGATCCGCCGCAGGGGCAAGATCATGGGCCTTGACGGCCTCGTTCTGACGACCATCGGCCGCAAGAGCGGAGCCGAGCGCACGGCACCGGTCGGCCGGTTCCCCGGCAACGACGGCAGTTGGCTGATCGTGGCCGCGGCGAACGGAGGGGCGAGGAACCCGGCCTGGTACTACAACATCGCCGCGCACCCCGACAACGTCCAGATCGAGACGGCCGACCGCAAGGTCGCCGTGATCCCCGAGCAGCTCCATGGGACCGAGCGCGAAGAGGCATGGCGGCAGATCACCGCGGCCGAACCTCGCTTTGCGAAATATCAGAAGAAGACCGACCGCGAGCTTCCGATCATCCGCCTGATTCCCCGATCCGGCTGAACTGGTGACACCGGCGGCGTCGAGGACTCCCGGTGCGCGCGTGGTCGCCTATTCGAACCCCGTGCCGAAGCACTCGGCGAGGCGGTAGTGGCGGGCCGCCAGCGGGTCGCCGAGCCGGTCGAGCGAGCGGGCGAGCCCGTAGTGGGCATAGCCGTCGGTGGGCGAGAGCTCGACGGCCGCGGCGAACTCCTCCGCCGCGCGCCGGTAGGAGCGCGACGACAGATAGGCGCGGCCGAGGGCCTCGCGGATGGAGCCCTTGTCGGGCTCCAGCGCCTTGGCGCGCTCGAGGGCGACGGCCGCCTGCCGGTACTCGCGGGCCTCCAGCAGCCAGGTCCCGTGGCAGAACGCGTCGTAGGCGGCGTCGGGGCTCACGTGGCAACGGTACCGCGCCTCGTGCGGATCGCGAACGCGGCGCGCAGCCGCCGCCCGAGCGAGGCGCGCCGCCGGATCGCCCGCCTGAGACGGCCCGACTCGCGCCACGCGGCCGCCCCCGCGCCGGCCGGCAGCGGCTCGGGCGCGTAGCGGGCCTGGGCGGCGCGGCGGTAGAGCGCGGACGGATCGACGCCTGTGCGCTCGCGCACGTCCGCCGCCCGCTCGCTCGGTGCGCCCGCCGGCCGGGGCGCCCACCCCAGCGCCCGCAGCGAGGTCTCGAGGTCGCGGGCGGCGGAGATCACGCGGTCGCGCTCGTCGCCGCGGCGCCGTGCCCGCGCGCGCAGGGCCGTCCGCGCGGCCGGGATCGCGGCGAGCGGCACGGCCAGCGTGAGGAGGGCCCACTGCCACGGCGGTCCGTCCCCGTCGCCGGACGAAGCCGCCGGCGCCGGGGCCTCCTCCTCCTCGGCCGGCTCCTCGGCCGGGCCCGGCTCGGGCTCGGGCGGCGCGACGGCGGCGTCCGCGAGGCCGCCGAGGTCGATCTCGAAGCGGGTGGGCGCGTACTCGGGGGAGGACACCGAGGCCGGGTTCGGCGCCGAGCGCCCCGGGGTCGGATCGAACGGCAGCCACCCGCGGCCCGGGAACCAGACCTCCACCCAGGAATGGGCGTCGCGGTCGAGCACGACCCAGGCGTCCCGGTCCGTGTCGTAGCGGCCCGTTCCGTAGCCCACGGCGACGCGGGAGGGGATCCCGACCGAGCGCAGCATGACCGCCATCGCGCCGGCGAAGTGCTGGCAGAAGCCCTCGCGGCTGGTGAGCAGGAAGTCAACCAGCGGCGGCCGGCCGGGCGGGCTGCCGGCGCCGGCGGGCAGGCTGGTGGGGTACGGCGGCGTCTCGTTGTAGATGTAGCGGCTGCGCAGGTGGGACTCGATCCGGTTGACCGCGGCGTAGGGGCTCGCAGCGTCCCCGATCACGCGCCGGGCCTCGTCGCGGACGCCCGCGTAGGGCCCGAGCGCGTCGTCCGCCGGCGCGGGCTCGCCGCTGCCCCACGCGGGCACGTCAACCGGGTCGGCCCCGAAGCCGCCCCGCAGGCGGGTCGAGGCCGCCGGGATGGCGGCCGGGTCGTACGGCTCGGCTTCCACGAGGGCGGCGGGGCGCGGCCGGGGCAGCACGGCGCGCGCGGTGTATGCGTCGCCGGGCTCGAGCGGCTCCTCCAGCTGGACCGCGCCGGCGGCGACCCGGGCGGTCCCCGCGAAGGGGCCCTCGACGCGGCGCGGCCGCCCCGACAGGAGCAGCACCTGGGTGCTGGCGCCGACGAGCCTGATCCGCTGCACGACCTGCGCCCCGCTCGACCCCTCCCCGGGGTCGAGCGCGATCGCCCTGTCCGCCACCGGCACGAGCTGCTCGCCCGTCAACCCCGTCGCCCGGTCGGCGAGCTGGAAGGCCACGCCGTCGAAGTCCTCGAGCACCACGGCGCGCAGCGGCAGGTTGCTCTCGGACGCGACGGTCAGCGCCACGCGCGGCTCGGCCGGCCAGTCGAGGGCCCCGTAGCGCTGGCGGAGGTCGAGCGCCGATGCCGCGGCCGGATCGTCGCCGCCGACCTCCCAGTCCTTCCACTCCCACCAGGCGTCGCCGGCCTGCACCGGCCCGGCACCCAGGCCGGCGCCGGCAACCACCGCCACCCCGCCCAGGGCGAGGGCGCCGACCGCCCGCCGCGCGGCCCGCTCCCCGTTGCCGCCGTCCCAGGAGGCGAGCGCGAGGATCGCTGCGACCGCCCCGAGGGCGAGCGCTCCCGCGAGCACCCCGGACTCGGGCGGCTCGACGGTCCAGCGGTAGGCGAGGCCGACCCCGAGCGCTACCAGGCCGGCGACGGGCCGCCGGCGCGCCAGGATCTGCCAGGCGATGGTGGCGGCGAGGGCGGCGAGCGCCAGGTCGAGGAGGGCGGCGAGCTCCGGGTGCTCCTCGAACGAGACCGGCAGGCCCGTGCTCGAGGCCGTCCGCAGGCCGTCGGGAAGCACGGCGCGGGCGTCGTGCCACGCCCCGCCGTCGAACGTCAGGTAGTCCCAGAACGAGTGCCGCAGCGACATCGCCAGGACCAGCGGCACCGCGACGATGACGGAGGCGGTCACGAGCGCGGCGCGCGCCCGGGAGAACGACGCCGCGATCGCGGGCAGCGCGGCCACCGCGCACAGCCCCGCGACGTGGGGCCAGCGGATGCCCTCGTAGAGCCCCGACCACGCGAAGGCCAGCACGGCGAGCGCCAGCGCCGTGGCGGCCGCCGGGCCCTCCCTAGGAGACACGGGCCCGGGCACCGTTCGCGCTGAGGGCGCCGACGAGGTCGTCGGGGCCGGTGACGATCGCCACGTCGGCTCCGGCGACGGCGAGCTCGCCCGCCGCCGCGCCGGCCGGGCCGGTGAGCACGACCGCCACCTGGACCCCCAGGCCGCGGGCCTGGGAGACGGCCGCCGGGAGCGCGGGCTCGCCGGCGGAGGTGGCCACCAGGACGAGCTCCGGCGGGTCGGCCGCGGTGGCCTCGGCGCGCAGGGCCAGCGCGAGCGAGCGCTCGCCGCCGCCGACGAGGCGGGTCAGGGCCTGCTCGGCGGCCGGCCAGGTGGCCCGGCCCACGGGGATCCGGGCCGGCCGGCGTCCGGTGTGGACGAGGCCGAACGGCTCGGCGCGTGCCCCCGCGTGCCGGGCGGCAGCCGCGCCGGCGCTCACGGCGAGCTCGAGGGCGTCCCCGTCCGGCGCCGCGCCGTCGACCAGCACCATCAACGTCCTGCCGGTGCCCTCGGCCGCCCTCAGCACCTTGGTCTGCAGGCGGCCGCGCTTGGCGGTCTGGGCCCAGTGCACCCGCGACAGCGGGTCCCCGGGCTGGTAGTCGCGGACCCTGTCGAGCTCCCCGAAGCCGGCCAGGGGCAGCCGGCGGCGCGGGCCGCGCCCGTCGCGACGGGTGCCCAGGACGAGTCGGTCGATCGCCGGGGCCTGGGGCGTCACCACGACGGAGTCGTCCCCGCCCCCCACGCGGGTGCGCCGGGCGAGGCCGAACGGGTCGGCCACCCGCACCCTGGGCGGCGGCAGGCGGTGGTCGCCGCGCGGCGCCGACCGGACGAGCCAGAGCCGCGAGCCCCGGCGCGCCGGCCGCGCCGGGCCGCGCACGCTGCCGAGACCGGGGTCGAGCGCGAGATCCAGCAGGCGGTCGAGCCCGGCCCGCGCCGGCCAGCCGGTCACCTCGAGGCCGACCGTGAGCTCCTCGCCCGCACGCAGCCGCGCCGGCTCGATGCGGCGGCGCACCTCGAGCCCCGACGACACCGCCCAGACGAGCGCGGTCACGAGGACCGGCAGGGCGATCAGGCCCGCGCCGAGCGTCGCCAAGGCCGCGGTCCCGAAGCCCTGGCTCGCGACCAGCGCCGCCACCCCCGCCGGCGAGCCAGCCGCGCGAGCGCCGATCGCCCTCTCCCGCTCCGCCTGACGGCGGCGGCCTCCAGGCGGTCACAGCGGGACGGGGACCGCGTCGAGGGCGGAGGTGACGAGCTCCTCCGCGCGCGAGCCGCGGGCCCGGGCGTCGGGGGTGAGGATCAGGCGGTGGCTCAGCACCGGAGCCGCGAGCGACTTGACGTCCTCCGGCAGCACGAAGCCGCGCCCCTCGAGGAGCGCGAGCGCCTTCGCGGCGCGCAGCAGCCAGAGCCCGGCGCGCGGGCTCGCCCCGAGCTGCGCGCGCGGATCGCGGCGGGTCGCCGCCGACAGCGCGACCACGTAATCGGCGAGGGCCGGGTCGGAGTGCACGCGCTCGGCCGCCGAGCGCGCCGCGAGGATCTCGCGATCGCCGGCGACCTGCGTCACCAGCTCCACCGGGTCCCGGGCCGCCAGGTCGAGGATCATCGACGCCTCCTCGCGCGGCGGCGGGTAGCCGATCCGCACCCGCACGGCGAAGCGGTCGAGCTGCGCCTCCGGCAGCGGGAAGGTGCCCTCGTACTCGACCGGGTTCTGGGTCGCGATGATCATGAACGGCCGCGGAAGGGCGCGCGTCGCCCCGTCCACCGTGACCTGGCCCTCCTCCATGCACTCGAGGAGCGCGGACTGGGTCTTGGGCGAGGCGCGGTTGATCTCGTCGACCAGGACGAGGTTCGCGAAGACCGGCCCGGCCCGGAAGACGAACACGCCCGCGTTCTGGTCCCAGACGGTCACCCCGGTGACGTCGGCGGGCAGGAGGTCCGCCGTGCACTGCACCCGCGAGTAGTCGCAACCGGCGGCGCGCGCCAGGCTCTTGGCGAGCACCGTCTTCCCGACCCCCGGGACGTCCTCGATCATCACGTGGCCGCCGGAGAGCAGCGCGATCACGCACGCCTGCAGGCTCGAGCGGGGCGCGCGGACGGCGCGCGCGCAGGCGTCCACGAGCGCACCGGCCAGGGCGGAGGCCTGTGCCAGCTCGTCGTCCCGGAGCGGCGGGGAGGCGAGGGGCGAGGTCGCGATCGTCCGAGCGTAATACAAAGGCCCTGGACGAAGCCGCGTCGCCGGTTGTCTAGGCTCGCGCGCATGCCGGCGACCCCCGAGCAGCCTCCCCTGTGGCGGCACATCGCGTGCTGCGTCGATGAGTCGGATGCCTCGGCCGGGGCCCTGCGGGAGGCTGCCCGCCTCATGGCCCGCGCCGGTGCGCGACTCAGCGTCGTCCACGTCGCCGTCGGCCCGCCGCACGACGCGGCGCCCGCGCCGCCTGCCTGGCTCGCGGGCGCCGCGGCCGAGGCCGGCGGCCACCCGGTGCTGCTCGTCAACCTCGGGCTCGCGGCCTCGGCGATCTGCGAGTGGGCCGCCGACGCGCGCGTGGACCTGATCGTGGCGAGCGCGCACCGCGGCGTGCGCGAGCGCATCCTGCTGGGGAGCTTCGCGGGCCACCTCGCCCGCCACGCTCCCTGCTCAGTGCTTCTGACCCGCCCCTAGCCCCTCGGACGGCGCGCCCCGCCGTCAGGCGGAGCCGGGAGAGGGCGTATGAGACGCAGGACCGCGTCGAGGATGCGCTCGGCGCAGGCCTCCTTGCTCATGCGCGGGAGCCGCTCCTCCCCCTCGGGCCCGATGATCGTGATCTCGTTGTCGGGGCTGCCGAAGCCGAGGCCCTCGGCCGAGACGTCGTTGTGCACGATCAGGTCGAGGCGCTTGCGCTCGCGCTTGGCCCGGGCGCGCGCGAGGCCGTCGGCCCCGTGCTCGGCCGCGAAGCCCACGACCACCTGGCCGTCGCGGCGCCCGGCGAGCTCGCTGAGGATGTCCGCGGTCGGCTCGAGCTCCAGGGCGAGGCGTCCTTCGGCGCCCTTGTCGATCTTGCCCTCGCGCACCGCGGGCGGGGCGAAATCGGCGACGGCGGCGGCCATGACCAGGACGTCGCACGAGCCGAAGGCGTCAAGGGCCGCACGCCGGAGGTCAGCCGCCGTGGCCGCCTCGACGTAGCGGATGTCCGGGTGACGCGGCAGGTCGACGTTGGCCGCGAGGACGGTGACGTCGGCCCCGCGGCGCCGGGCGGCCTCGGCGACCGCCCACCCCATCCGCCCGCTCGAGCGGTTGCCGACGTAGCGGACCGGGTCGATCGGCTCGCGCGTGCCGCCGGCGCTGACCAGGACGCGGCGACCCGCGAGCGTGCGCGCGCCCGCGAGGCGGGCCTCGACCGCGGCCGCGATCTCGGACGGATCGGCGAGCCGCCCGGCGCCGACCTCACCGTCGGCGAGGAGCCCGGTGGCCGGCGCGATCACCTCGACGCCGCGCCCGACGAGCCGGGCGAGGTTGTCGGCCGTGGCGGGATGGGTCCACATGCGGGTGTTCATCGAGGGGGCGATCACCACCGGGCCATCGAAGGCCAGGTAGGCCGCGCCGAGGAGGCCGTCGCCGAGGCCGGCCGCCATCCTCGCGATCGTGTTCGCGGAGGCGGGAGCGACGAGCATCAGGTCGGCCCGGCGCGCCAGGTCGAGGTGGCCGTAGCCCGGGCGATCCTCGGCGCCGAACAGGTCGAGGCCCACGGGCCGCCCCGAGAGGGCCGCGAAGGTCGCCGGGCCGACGAAGCGGCGCGCCGCCCGGGTCATGACGACGGTGACCCCGTGCCCGCCGCGCTGCAGGATGCGCATCACGTCGATGGCCTTGTAGGCCGCGATCCCTCCGGAGACCCCCAGGAGCACCTCAGCCATCGGGAGCCTCCCCGGTCACCTCGGCGATCGTGGCGGCCAGCCGCTCGGCCGCGGGCCCGACCTCGTCGTTGACGATGACGTGGTCGAACTCGGACATCGCCTCGAGCTCGACGCGGCTCGTGGCGAGGCGGGCGGCGATCTCGCCCTCGGTGTCGGTCGCCCGGCGCTCGAGCCGGCGGCCGAGCTCGGCGAGCGACGGAGGTGCGATGAAGATCGACACCGCCTCGGGGACGTCCCGCCGGATGGCCCGCGCGCCGGCCAGCTCGAGCTCGACGAGCGGCGACCGGCCGGCGGCGAGGATGCGGTCGATCTCGGACCGCAGGGTGCCGTAGCGGTTTCCCGCGTACTCGACGTGCTCGAGGAAGGCTCCCCCGGCGACGCGGCGGTCGAACTCGCCGGGGCTCAGGAACCAGTACTCGACCCCGTCAACCTCCCCCGGGCGCCGCCGCCGGGTGGTCGCCGAGACCGCCACCTCGATGCCGGGGAAGCGGGGAAGGATCCGCTCGATGAGCGTCCCCTTCCCCGCGCCCGAAGGTCCCGAGACGATGATGACCCGGGAGCGCGCCGTTACCGGTGCAGCAGCTCCAGCAGCTCGGTGCGCTGTCGGTCGGAAAGGCCCCCGATCGTCTTGCCCTGCGATATGCGGCAGGTGTTCAGGAATCGCGTCGCCTTGACCTTCCCGTACTTCGGAACCGCCATCAGCATGTCAAACACCTTGGCGGTCATCACGAAGTCGGGAGGGTTGCCGATCACGATCTGAATCGACGTCCGCCCGCTCTTCAGGTCTTTCTTGAGTTGTGCCCTGCGGGAACGAATCTGGTTCGCTCGGCGGAGGGCCTCCATGCGC
The DNA here is from genome assembly GCA_963835685.1 of Miltoncostaeaceae bacterium. Taxonomy (GTDB): domain Bacteria; phylum Actinomycetota; class Thermoleophilia; order Miltoncostaeales; family Miltoncostaeaceae; genus DATAGF01. The sequence goes on along the minus strand of CAWIGI010000018.1, from coordinate 9,630 downwards.
TGATCGAGCGAACGCTCGGGTGCCTGTGCCACTGGCTTGGGAGGAGTGGTCGTGGTGGCCATCGCGGCGCCATTCTAGGTCTGGGCCTTCGCCGCCCGCAAGCCGACTTTGCAGCCATTTTTACCTGCTTTTCACGCATGTTGCAGGCGAAGTGACCTCTGTTGCAGGGCACAAACTCTCCCGCTCAGGTTGAGGCTGAAGGCGCTCGGGCGCCCGGGCGGAAGGCGCGGTCCGCGGCGTCCACCCCGTCGTCCTGCAGGGCTCGGGGCCGGGCTGCGCGGGGCGCCCCCACGGCGGCGGCGGCGGCCTCGGCGGCCTCGATGGTCGTGATGCAGGGGATGCCGGCGCGGAGCGCCGCCGCGCGGATCTCGAAGCCGTCGGTGCGGGCGCCGCGCCCCCCGCGCGGCGTGTTGATCACGAGCGCCACCTCGCCCGCCGCGATCATCTCGGCGACGTGCGGCGAGCCCTCCGAGACCTTGTTGACCGCGAGGGCGGGGAGCCCTGCCGCGGTCAGCGCCGCCGCGGTCCCCGACGTCGCGATGAGCCCGAGGCCGGCGCGTGCCAGCCGCGCCGCGAGCGCGACCGCCCGCGGCTTGTCGGCGTCGCGCGCCGAGATGAACGCGGCACCGGCGCGCGGGAGGGCCTGGCCGGCCCCGCGCTGCGCCTTGGCGAAGGCCTCGGGGAAGCTGCCGCCGAGGCCCATGACCTCGCCGGTCGCCCGCATCTCCGGCCCGAGCACCGGGTCGGAGCCCGGGAAGCGCGCGAACGGGAGGACCGCCTCCTTCACGGCGACGTGCCTGGCCGGCGCGGCGGCGGGCAGGTCCAGGTCGTCGAGGGCGGCGCCGAGCATCAGCCGCACGGCGTGCCGCACCAGGGGGACCCCTGTGGCCTTCGCGACGAAGGGCACGGTCCGCGAGGCGCGCGGGTTGGCCTCGAGGACGTGGACGCGTCCGTCGCGGACGGCGAACTGCACGTTCAGCAGGCCCACCGCCCCGAGCGCCCGGGCGAGGGCGGCGGTCTGCTCCTCGACCTCTGCCACCAGCCCCGGCCCGACGCCCTGGGGCGGCAGCACGCACGCCGAGTCGCCCGAGTGGACCCCGGCCGCCTCCACGTGCTCCATCACCGCGGCGCTCCAGCAGTCGCTCCCATCGGCGAGCGCGTCGACGTCGAGCTCGGTCGCGTCCTCGAGGAAGCGGTCGACCAGCAGCTGCCCCTCGGGGCGCTCCCGGGCCAGGTAGGCGCGAAGGGCGCCGGGCGAGTCGCAGATCGCCATCGCCCGCCCGCCGAGCACGTAGCTCGGGCGCACGAGCACCGGATAGCCGACGTCGGCCGCGGCGCGCAGGGCGTCCTCCGGCCCGTCGGCGACCGCCCAGGGCGGGGCCTCGAGGCCGAGCCGGTCGAGCAGGCGCCCGAAGCGGCCACGGTCCTCGGCGAGGTCGATCGCCTCGGGCGGGGTGCCCAGCACGGGGACGCCCTCGTCGGCCAGCGCCCGGGCGAGCCGCAACGGCGTCTGGCCGCCGAGCTGGGCGATCACGCCGACCGGGCGCTCGGCCTCGCAGATGTCGAGCACGGCGTCGATCGTCACCGGCTCCAGATAGAGGCGGTCGCTGACCCCGTGGTCGGTGGAGACGGTCTCCGGGTTGCAGTTGACCATGACCGACGCGTAGCCGAGCTCGCGCGCGGTCTCGGCCGCGTGCACGCAGCAGTAGTCGAACTCGATGCCCTGGCCGATGCGGTTCGGGCCCGACCCGAGCACGACGATCGCCGGCCGGTCGTCGTGCGGCCGCTCGCTCTCGGTCTCGAAGGCCGAGTAGTAGTAGGGCGTGAGCGCCGCGAACTCGGCGGCGCAGGTGTCCACCGCGTGGTAGGTCGGGCGCACGCCGAGGGCCCGGCGGCGGCGCCCCACGGCGGCCTCCCCGGCGCCGGCGGCCGCCGCGATGTCGCGGTCGCCCAGGCCGGCGCGGCGGGCGGCGCGCAGGCGGCCGGCGTCGAGCTCCTCGAGCGGCGCGCGCAGGGCGCCGCGGGCGCCCGCCAGCTCGGCCAGCTCGGCCAGGAACCACGGGTCGATGCCGGTCGCCTCCGCGAGCTCGCCGGCGGCCGCGCCGGCCCCGAGGGCCCACAGGAGCACGTCGTAGCGGTCCGCCGACGGCGTCCGCAGGCGCTCGAGCGCCCCGGCCAGGTCGCGGGGCAGCGCCTCGCGCGCGTCGAGCTCGCGCCCCCCCATGGCCTTCCCGAACGCCTGGCCGAAGGTCCGTCCCAGCGCGAGCACCTCGCCGACGCTCTTCATGTGGGTGGTCAGCTCCGTGGACGCGCCGGGCAGCTTCTCGAAGGCGAAGCGCGGCATCTTCACCGCGACGTAGTCGAGCGTCGGCTCGAAGCTGGCCGGCGTGACCCCGGTGATCTCGTTGGGCAGCTCGTCGAGCGTGTAGCCGACGGCCAGGCGCGCGGCGATCTTGGCGATCGGGAAGCCCGTGGCCTTCGACGCGAGCGCCGAGCTGCGCGAGACGCGCGGGTTCATCTCGATGACGACCATCTCGCCGCTCGCCCGGTCGAGGGCGAACTGCACGTTGGCGCCGCCCGTCGAGACGCCCACGGCCCGGATGACCGCCAGCGCCGCGTCCCGGAGCCGCTGGAGCTCCGGATCGGTGAGGGTCATGACCGGCGCGACCGTCACCGAGTCGCCGGTGTGGACCCCCATCGGGTCGACGTTCTCGATCGAGCAGACGACCACCGCGTTGTCGGCGGCGTCGCGCATCACCTCGAGCTCGATCTCGGCCCACCCCAGCACCGAGCGCTCCACCAGGGCCTGGCCGATCGGGCTGGCGTCGAGCGCAACCGCCAGCCGCTCCTCCAGCTCGGCCGGGGTGCGCGCCGCCCCTCCCCCCTCTCCGCCGAGCGTGAACCCGGGGCGCAGGATCACCGGCAGGCCCAGCGCGGCGGCCGCCGCGCGGCCGGCGGCCACGTCGCCGACCACCCGGCTGGCGGGCACCGGCAGGCCGGCGGCGTCCATCGTGTCGCGGAAGGCCTCGCGGTCCTCGGCCCGCCGGATCGCCTCGGCGTCGGCGCCGATCAGCTCGACCCCGAAGCGCTGAAGCACCCCCTCGGCCCAGAGCTCCATGGCCAGGTTCAGCGCCGTCTGCCCCCCCAGGGTGGGCAGCAGCGCGTCGGGCCGCTCCAGCGCGATGACCGCCTCGACCGCCTCCAGGTCGAGCGGCTCCACGTAGGTGCGGTCGGCCACCGAGGGGTCGGTCATGATCGTGGCGGGGTTCGAGTTGACCAGCACCACGCGGTAGCCCTCGGCCCGCAGCGCCCGGCAGGCCTGGGTGCCCGAGTAGTCGAACTCGCCGGCCTGGCCGATCACGATGGGGCCGCTGCCGAGGACCAGGACGGTCTCGATGTCGGTCCGGCGGGGCACTACCGGAGCGACTCCGCGAACTCGCGGAACATGTAGCGCGCGTCGCGCGGCCCCGGGCTCGCCTCGGGGTGGTACTGCACCGACCAGGCGCGCAGCTCGGGCGCGGCGATGCCCTCGACCGAGCCGTCGAAGAGGCTCGTGCGCGTGACCTCGACGCCGTCGGGCAGGTCGCCGGCCTCGACGGCGTAGCCGTGGTTCTGGACCGTGATCTCGACCGCGCCGTCGGCCGCGCGGCGCACCGGGTGGTTGGCGCCGCGGTGTCCGAAGGCAAGGCGGCGCGTGGACAGGCCGAGGGCGTGGGCCAGCATCTGGTGCCCCAGGCAGATGCCGAACACCGGCACCGTGCCCAGCAGGCCGCGCACGGCCTCGATCACCGGGGTCACGGCGGCCGGGTCGCCGGGGCCGTTCGAGACGAAGACCCCGTCGGGGCCCCGCCCGAGGATCTCGGCCGCGGTCGCGCCGGCGGGCACGACGTCGAGACGGCAGCCGGCCGCCACGAGCCCGTCGGCGATGCTGGCCTTCATCCCGCAGTCGACGGCGACGACGCGCGGCCCCTCGTCGCCCAGGGCCCGCGGACGCCCGGCGGCCTGGGCCGCGAGGTCGCGCCCGTCGAGCACCGGGTGCTCGCGCACCCGCGCCAGCAGCTCGTCCGGCCCGAGCTCGTCGGACACCCCGCCGCGCATGGCCCCGCGGTCGCGCAGGCGGCGCACCAGGCGGCGGGTGTCGCAGCAGTCGACGGCCACGACGCCGCGCTCGCGCAGCCACCCGCACCAACCGGCCGGCCCGGCCGCGCCCGGCCCGTCGCCGGCGCGGGCCATCACCACCGCCCCCGGCCAGGCGCGCGTGCTCTCGTCGTGCCCCGGCCCGGCGCCGTGGTTGCCGATCATGGGCGCGGCGAAGCAGAGGATCTGCCCGAGGTAGGAGGGGTCGGTGACGGCCTCCTGGTAGCCCGTCATCCCCGTGGTGAAGACCATCTCCCCGAGGGCGGTGCCCGGGGCCGCGACGGGGCGGGCCTCGAGGACGAGGCCGTCCTCCAGCACCACCCAGGCGCAGGCGTCGCGCATCATCTGACCAGGCGCGAGATCCGCTTGAACTCGTCCGAGCCTGCCCGCTCGAGCATCTCGAACAGGGCCATCTCGGCGCTGGTGGTGCCCGCGCCGGCGGCCGTCATCTTCGCGAGCCCCAGGTCGCGGTTCCGGGCGGTCCGCGACGAGACCGCATCGGCGGCCACCTGCACGCCGAAGCCGCGCTCCAACAGGTCGTGCGCGGTCTGGTTGACGCACACGTGGGTCTCGATGCCCGCCACCACCCAGGTGCGCGCGCCTGCCTCGGCGACCGCCTCCTCGAAGGCGCCCACCCCGCAGGCCGAGAACCGCACCTTCTCGACCACGCGTGCGCCCTCGGGCAGGCGCTCGACGAGCTCGGGCACGGTGTGGCCGAGGCCCTTGGGGTACTGCTCGCTCACCAGCACCGGGCGCCCCAGCACCCCGAAGCCCTCGGCGAGCAGGCCGCAGTTGGCCACCACCTCGTCGAAGCCGTCGATCACCGGCCGGAACGCCTCCTGGACGTCCACGAGGATCAGCCCCGCCTCCTCGCGCTCCAGCAGCGCCGGGTGGCGCCGCTCGTCTACCGCCGCCATGCGATCTGACCTCCCGCGATCGTGAGCCGGACCCCGCCGACGAGCTCGTCCCCGAGGAAGGCCGAGTTGCGCGACCGGCTCCGGAACCCCTCGGCGCCCACGACGACCCGCTCCTCCAGGTCGAGCAGCGCGAGGTCCGCGACGGCGCCCTCGGCGAGCGTCGGTGCCGGCAGGCCGAGGGCGGCGGCCGCGTCCGCGCCCATCCGTCGCACGAGGATCTCGAGGCTGAGACGGCCCGGCCGTACCAGGTGGGTGTGGCAGGCCGCGAAGGCGGTCTCGAGGCCGGTGACGCCGAAGGGCGCCTCCTCGAACGGCACCTCCTTCTCCTCGGACGCATGGGGGGCGTGGTCGGTGGCGACGCAGTCGATGGTGCCGTCGGCGAGGGCGGCGATGAGGGCGTCGCGGTCCGCCTCCTCCCGCAACGGCGGGTTCATCTTGTGCCGCGACGGGTCGAGCGACTCGACCGCGGCGTCCGTGAGCGTCAGGTGGTGCGGCGTGACCTCCGCGGTGATGCGCACCCCGCGCGCCTTCGCCCTGCGGATCTCGTCGGCCGTCGAGGCGGCCGAGACGTGGCAGACGTGGATGCGCCCGCCCTCGTACTCGGCCAGGGCCGCGTCGCGCGCGACCGCCACGCTCTCCGAGATCGCGGGGATCCCCCCGAGCCCGAGGCGGCTTGCGACCGCGCCCTCGTGCATCACGCCGGAGCCCGACAGGGCCGGGTCCTCCTCGTGCAGCACCAGCGGTAGGCCGGTGATGCGCTGGTACTGCAGCGCCCTGCGCATGACGCCGGCGTCGGCGACCGGGTGGCCGTCGTCGCTGAAGCCCGTCGCGCCCGCGCGGGCGAGCTCGACCTGCTCGGTCAGCTCTGCGCCCTTCTGCCCCGCCGTGATGGCGGCGAGGAACCCGACCCGCACGGCCGCCTCCTGCTCGCCGCGCTCCAGCAGGGACTCCAGCACGGAGGCGGTGTCCACCACCGGCGACGTGTTGGGCATGGCCACGATGGTCACGAAGCCCCCGGCCGCCGCGGCCAGGCTGCCGGTGGCGATGTCCTCGAGGTCCTCGCGGCCGGGCGTGCGCAGGTGGACGTGAGGGTCCACGAAGCCGGGGACCGCCACGAGACCGGCGGCCTCGATCTCCTCCAAGCCCTCGGGCGACCCGCCGACGCGGCCGTCGCGCACGACCAGGTCACGGACCTCGTCGACGCCGGCGGCCGGGTCCAGGACGCGCGCCCCGCGCAGCACCAGCGACGCGGCCGGGCCGGGCCGTTGGACGAGCCGGGGGCGCATCAGACGGCGACCGCGCCGATCTGGTCGGCGGTCTCGGCCGCGCTCGCCGGCTCGGTGAGGAGGTCGTAGAGAACGGCCATGCGGACGATCATCCCGTTGGCCGCCTGGCGCACGATCAGCGTGGCCGGGTCGTCGGCCAGGGCGCCCGTGATCTCGACGCCGCGGTTGATCGGGCCGGCGTGCATCACCCGCTGCCCGGGGCGCAGGCGGTCGTGGCCGATGCCGTAGGTCGCGGCGTACTCGCGCAGCGACGGGACGAAGCCGCCCGGCCCCATGCGCTCGAGCTGCATCCGCAGCACGTAGACGACGTCGGCGTCGGCGACGTCGCGCACGTCGGTGGAGACCTCCACCCCGAGCGCCGCCTCGGCCTCGCGCGGGATCAGCGTCGGCGGGGCGATCAGCGAGACGCGCGCGCCCATCGTCTGGAAGCCGCGGATGCCCGAGCGCGCGACGCGCGAGTGGGCGATGTCGCCCACGAAGGCGATGTGCAGGCCGTCGAGCGGCCCGACCTCGCGCTCGATGGTGTAGAGGTCGAGCAGGGTCTGGGTGGGGTGCTCGTGCTTGCCGTCGCCGGCGTTGACGACGGCCGCCTCGGTGTGGCGGGAGGCGATCTGGCAGGCGCCCACGGCGGGGTGGCGGATGACCAGGACGTCGGGCGCGTACGACGCCAGCGTGAGGACCGTGTCCTTCAGGGTCTCGCCCTTCTCGACGCTGGACCCCGCGCCCTTGACGTTGACGACGTCGGCCGAGAGCCGCTTGCCGGCCAGCTCGAAGGAGGTCGAGGTACGCGTCGAGGGCTCGAAGAACATGTTGATGATGGTCCGCCCGCGCAGCGTCGGCACCTTCTTGATGTCGCGCTGCATGACCTCGGCGAAGCGGTTGCCGACCCGCAGGATGCGCGCGATCTCGGCGCGGTCCAGGTCGGCGATCGAGATCAGCGACCGGCGCGTCATCGCGGGCCCTCCGGGTCGTCCTCGAGCACGATCTCGTCGGCGCCGTCGATCTCCTCGAGACGGACGCTCACCCGCTGGGAGCGCGAGGTCGGTAGGTTCTTCCCCACGTAGTCGGGCCGGATCGGGAGCTCCCGGTGTCCGCGGTCCACCAGCACCGCGAGCTGCACGAGCGGCGGCCGGCCGTAGTCGAAGATGGCGTCGATGGCCGCGCGGATGGTGCGCCCGGTGTACAGGACGTCGTCCACCAGCACGACGGCGCGCTCGGAGACGTCGAAGTCGAGGGCGGTGTCGCCGACGACGGGCAGCGCCCCCCGGCGGTTGTCGAGCCCGACGTCGTCGCGGTAGAGGGCGATGTCGACCGTGCCGAAGGCCGGCTCGGTCCCGGCGAACTCGTCGATCAGCCGCGCGAGACGGGCGGCGAGCGGGACCCCGCGCGTGTGGATCCCGACGAGCGCGAGCCGCTCGGGGTCGCCGTGGCTCTCGACGATCTCGTGGGCGATCCGGGCGACCGTCCGGCGCAGCTGGTCGGCATCGACCAGCACCTTCGTCGCGAGCGGGGCTATGTGCGCGCGGAGTTGCTGCGGGGCGACGGGCGCAGGGTCATCGCGTCTCCTTTCCGGCCTCGCGGGACCGGGTTAAAGGTCGATCGGTGCCACGGTAGCACGTGCCTCCGACGACGCGTCGGCCCCACCGCGACGGGCGCCGGCCCGCGCCGCGTGCACGATCGGCCCGCCGCGCTCGGGAAACGGCACCTCCACCTGGTCGAAGTCGCGCGGCACCAGCACGCGGGTGAACTCGAGCTCGGCCTCCTCGCGCACCTCGCGGGCCGCGTGCCGCGTGGACAGGTGCGTGAGGACCAGCAGCCCCACGTCGGCTGTCCGCGCCAGCGCGGCCGCCTCGCGGGCGGTCGAATGCCGGGTCTCGCGGGCGCGGTCCCGGTCCTCCTCGAGGAAGGTCGCCTCGTGCACGAGCACCGCGGCGCCGCGCGCGGCCTCGAGCACGGGCGCGCAGGGCTCGGTGTCGCCGGTGACGACGACCGTGCGGCCCGCGCGCGGCGGCCCGAGCACGTCGGCCGGCCGCACCGTCCGCCCCGCGGCGGTGACCACCTCGCCACCGCGCTGCAGGACGCCGAAGTCCGGGCCGGGCTCGACGCCGAGGCCGCGCGCGGCCGCGACGTCGAACTCCCCCGGTCGCTCGTCCTCCACGAGCGCGAAGGCGAGCGACGGCACGGTGTGGCGGCTCGGCAGGTGCTCGACGCGGTAGCCGTCGCCGGCGGCGGCGACGCCGGCGTAGCGCTCGTCGATCTCGTCGACCTCCAGCGGGAACGGCGTGCGCCCGATCACCGGCCGCAGGACCTCCAGCAGGCGGACCAGGCCCCGGGGACCGACGATGCGCAGGGGCCGGTCGCGGCCGCGCAGGCCGTAGGTCTTCAGCAGGCCGGGGACGCCGAGGTAGTGGTCGCCGTGCAAATGGGTGATGAGCAGGAGGTCCAGGTCGACCAGGCCGAGGCCCGAGCGCAGGAGCTGCCGTTGGGTGCCCTCGCCGCAGTCGACCAGCCAGCGCTCCCCGCCGCGCGAGACCAGCGTCGCGGCGGTGCCGCGGGCGGCCGTGGGCACGGAGGCCGACGTGCCGACGAGGGTGACGTACAGGTCCATCGGTCGATCCTAACGGGGGTGCGGCTGCACCAGATCCGCCGCGAGCGGGCCCGCCGGGGCGTCAACCGCCCAGAAGCTCACCGCGGCGATCCGCCCGCCGACGACCTCGATCTCGGCCATGGTGTGACGCGGCGACCGGCGCCGGTCGGTGGGGCTGCCGGGGTTGACGACCCGGAAGCCGTCGTCCGCGACCTCGTGCCACGGGATGTGGGAATGGCCGAAGACCACCGCGTCGGCCGCCGGGAAGCGCCGGCGGAGCCGCGCCAGCCGCCCGGCGCCGGGTCCGCCGTCGTGCACGACCCCGATCCGCGCGCCGCCGGCCTCGACCTCCGCGGTGACGGGCAGGGCCGCGCGTACCGCCGCCTCCTCGACGTTGCCGCGCACCTCGACCACCGGGGGCCCGACCGCGCGGACCATCGCCACGGCCTCCATCGACGACCAGTCGCCGGCGTGCACGATCAGATCGGCCGAGCGCAGCCGCTCCAGGCAGGCGGCCGGCAGCGTCGTCCCCCGGCGCGGCATGTGGGTGTCCGAGATGACGGCGATCCGCACACCCGGGATCATCCCGCGCGGACGCGGTCATCCGCCGGCGGCTAACCTAGGCGCTGAGCGCGCGTAGCTCAGTGGATAGAGCGCTGGCCTCCGGAGCCAGAGGTCGCAGGTTCGAATCCTGCCGCGCGTG
>CAWIGI010000017.1:0-41787 GCA_963835685.1 Miltoncostaeaceae bacterium | reverse complement strand
AGTAGCGCATACGGGATTTGAACCCGTGTTACCGCCGTGAGAGGGCGGCGTCCTAGGCCCCTAGACGAATGCGCCGTGTTTGTCCGCCCGCCGGAGGCGGTGGACAGCTGGGGGAGGAGGATTCGAACCCCCGCTACCGGGGCCAGAACCCGGCGTCCTACCGCTAGACGATCCCCCACCGCCGGAGGCGCCGACGATGGAACCAAACGCCCCCCCGGCCCCTTCAAGCCCGCGCGGCTACGCGGCCGCGGCCGCCTCCCAGTCGCCGTAGAGCTCGGCGTAGCGGCCCTCGGCCCGCATCAGCTCGTCGTGGCTGCCCTGCTCGACGATCCGCCCGCCCTTGAGCACCACGATGCGGTCGGCGTCGCGGATCGTGGACAGGCGGTGGGCGATGACGACCGCGGTGCGGCCGGCGAGCAGCGTGCGCAGCGCCTCGTCGATGCGGTGCTCCGCGCGCAGGTCCACCGACGAGGTGGCCTCGTCGAGGATCAGCAGGCGCGGGTCCGCGACCAGCGCGCGGGCGAAGGACACGAGCTGGCGCTGGCCGGCCGACAGGCCCGAGCCGCGCTCGTTGATCCGGGTGTCGAAGCCCTCGGGCAGCGCCTCGATGAACTCGGTCGCGCCGACCGCGTCGGCCGCGGCGCGCAGCTCGTCGTCGGTCGCCTCCGGACGGCCGAAGGCGAGGTTCTCGGCGATCGTGCCGGCGAACAGGTGCCCCTCCTGGGGGACGATCGCCAGCTGGTCGCGGAGCGAGCGGATCGACACGTCGCGCAGGTCGTGGCCGTCGATCAGCACCTGGCCCCGGCCGGGGTCGTAGAAGCGCGCGATGAGCTTGGCGAGCGTCGACTTGCCGGCCCCGGTGGAGCCCACGAGGGCGACGGTCTCCCCGGGCTCGATGCGGAGGTCGACGTCGTGCACGACGTCCTCGGGGCCGTAGCCGAAGCTGACCCCGCGGAGCTCGATGCTCCCGGTGATCGGCGGCAGCGGCGCGCAGTCCGGCGGGTCGGCGAGCTCCGGCTCGGTGTCGAGGACGCCGAAGATCTTCTCCAGCGCCGCCATCGCCGACTGGAACGTGTTGTAGAGCTGCGAGAGCTGCTGGATCGGGTCGAAGAAGCTCGCGAGATACCCACGAAGGCGACCATGACCCCGATGGAGAGGTCCTGGTCGAGCACCCGGGTCGAGCCGAAGTAGAGGATGATCGCCGTGCCGATGCCGGCGAGGAACTCGACGCCCGGGAAGTAGACCCCCGAGAGCCGGATGGTGACCATGTTGGCCTCGCGGTACTCCTCGTTGACCCGTTGAAAGACGCGCGCCGAGGGCTCCTGGCGCCCGAAGCCCTGGACGACGCGGATGCCGGCAAGCGTCTCCTGCAGGGTCGCCAGCACGTCGGCCACGCGCTCCCGGGTGAGGCGGTAGGCGCGGGTCGAGTAGACGCGGAACAGCGCCGTGCCGATCGCCAGCGCGGGGAAGATCACGAACGTCAGCAGCGCGAGCTGGGCGTCGTAGGCGAAGAGGATGGCCACGACGCCGAAGAAGGTGAGCCCGTTGACGATCAGGGAGGTCACCCCGTCCGTGACGAGCTGGTTCAAGGCCTCGATGTCGCTGGTCAGCCGGCTGACGGTGCGGCCGGTCGGGGTGCGCTCGTGGTAGCCCAGCTCCAGGCGCATCAGGTGACGGAAGGTGTCCGTCCGCAGGTCGAGCAGCACCCGCTCGCCGACCCAGCTGGAGAGGTAGCTCTGGTAGTAGCCGGCCAGCCAGCCGACGAGGCCGGCCAGCACGAACAGGCCGACCGCAAGCACCAGCGCGCCCTTGTCGCCGGCGCTGATGCCGTCGTCGATGCCGAACTGGGCGAGGGCGGGGATCGCCAGGCCGGCGCCGGTCACCACCAGCATCAGCAGCACGGTGAGGGTCGCCCGCCCGGCGTACGGCCGGAAGTAGGGCAGCAGGCGCCGAAGCTTGCGCGGGGGCGGATCGGCGGGGCGGGCCTCGATCGGGGCCGGGCTCGTGGCGGCGCGGGTCGTCACGCCTCGCGCGCCAGCAGCTCGGGGCGGGCCAGCCCGCCGTCGTGGATCTCCCGGTACACGTCGCTCGCCTCGTAGAGCTCCTCGTGGGTGCCGCGCGCCACGACCTGGCCCCGCTCCAGCACCACCAGCTCGTCGGCCAGCGCCACGGTCGAGAGGCGGTGGGCGATCACGAGCGTCGTGCGGCCGTCCATGACGGCCGCGAGCGCCGCCTGTATCTCGCGCTCGGTCGAGGCGTCGACCGACGCCGTCGCCTCGTCGAGGATCAGGATGCGAGGGTCGGTGATGAGGGCCCGCGCGATGGCGACGCGCTGGCGCTGGCCGCCCGACAGCGTGTACCCGCGCTCGCCGACGACGGTGTCGAAGCCCTCCGGCAGCGCGTCGATGAACTCCTCCGCCTGGGCCATGCGGGCGGCGCGGCGCACCTCCTCGTCGGTCGCCTCGGGGCGCCCGTAGGCGATGTTCTCGCGGACGGTGGTGGAGAACAGGAAGGGATCCTGCGACACGACGCCGATCTCGCGGCGCAGCTCGTCGAGCCGCACGCCGCGCACGTCGGCGCCGTCGATCGCGACCCTTCCCGCCGTGGCGTCGTAGAAGCGCGGGATGAGCTGGGCCAGCGACGTCTTGCCGGAGCCGGTCGGGCCGATCAGCGCGACGGCGCGCCCGGCCGCGATGTCGAGGTCGATCCCGTCCAGAACGGGCGGGCCGTCCGGGTCGTACGCGAACGAGACGTCCTCGAAGCGGATGGCCCCGTCGCCCGCGGGCATGGGCGCGGCGCCCGGAGCATCCTTCACGTCGGGCTCCGCGTCGAGCACCTCGAAGATCCGGGTGCCGCCGGCGACCGCCCGCTGGGCCTGGCCGATCAGCATCCCCAGCGAGCGGAACGGGACCATCAGCATGGTCAGGTAGAGGTAGAAGGCCACGAACTCGCCCAGGGTCATGGTGCCGTCGATCGTCTGGAAGCCGCCGTAGACGAGCACCACGCCGAGGCCGAGGACCGGGAGGAAGCCCATCAGGGGCTGGTAGAGGGCGCGGATGTGGGCGGCGTCCATGCTGCGGTCGAAGGCGCGCCTGGCGGTCGCGCCGAAGCGCTCGGCGCGGTCGGACTCCCGCCCGAAGGCTTTGATGACGCGGATGCCGACGGCGCTCTCCTCGGCCATCTCGGTGACCTCGCCGACCCGCTGCTGCACGTCGATCAGCACGGGGTTCGAGCGGCGGCTGTAGCGCCAGGCCACCGCCAGCAGGGCCGGCCCCATCAGCAGCGCGAGCAGCGCCAGGGACCAGTTCAACACCAGCAGGATCGCGGTGATGATCACCAGGGTGAAGGCCTGCATGAAGAAGAAGATCAGCCCGTACCCGAGGAAGAAGCGCACGGTCTGCAGGTCGCTCGTCGCCCGGGACATGAGCTGGCCGACCGGCATCCGATCGAAGTAGGCGAACGACATCCGCTGCAGGTGGCCGAACAGGAGCGCCCGGAGGTCGTACTCCACCCCGAGGCTCACCTGGCCGGAGATCCTGCGGCGCACGATGCCGAGGCCCATCCGGACGAACGCGATGAGCACCACCGCCCCGACGAGCGGCCCGAGCGCGTCCCGGTCGCCCGCCTCGAGCACGTCGTCGATCACCCGGCCGGTCAGGTATGGCAAGGTGACGGCGCACGCCATCAGCGCCGCGGCGCACAGGGCGGTGATGGCGACCTTGCCCTTGTACGGGCGGAGGAAGCCGAGGAGTCGGAGCAGGATCGTCAAGGTGATTTACTGGTGAACGGTAGCGGCGGCCCGATGGCCGTACAAGGACCGGGCGCCCTCCTGGAGGAGGGGCTCCCGCCCTCGCCGGCGTCGCCCCTGGCCGTCGCCGTCCCGAACGTCAGCGCGGGCCGCGACCCGCAGGCGGTCGCCGCGCTCGCGGACGCCTGCCGGGTCCCCGGCGCGCGGGTGGTTGACGTCCACTCCGACCCCGACCACGACCGCAGCGTGCTGACCGTGGTCGGCGAGGCGCTGGCGCTGCAGGACGCCCTCGTCGGGCTCGCGGGCGAGTGCATCGACCGCATCGACCTGCGCCGGCACCAGGGCGTGCACCCGCGCGTCGGCGCGCTCGACGTCGCGCCCGTCGTCGCGCTTCAGGACGAGGACGTCCCGCTCGCCTGCGAGATCGCGACGGGCCTGGCGGGGCGCCTGGGCGATGAGCTCAACCTGCCCGTCTTCCTCTACGGAGCGGTGGCCACCGACCCCGCCCGCACCTCGCCGCACGACTTCCGCCGCGGCGGGCTGGAGGAGCTGGGCCGCGCGATCGAGGAGGGCGAGCTCACGCCCGATCACGGGCCCCCCCGCCTGCACCCGACGGCGGGCGTCGTGCTGGTGGGCGTGCGCCCGCCGCTCATCGCCCTCAACGTCTGGCTGCCGGACGGGACCCTCACCGACGCCCGCGCCATCGCCGCCCGCGTGCGCGAGGCCGGCGGCGGGCCGCCCGGCGTGCGGGCCCTCGGCCTCTACCTGCCCGAGGCCGGGATGGCGCAGGTGTCGATGAACATCGAGGACTACCGGGCCGCGCCGCCCGCCGTCGCGATCGCGGCGGTCCGGGCGGCCGCCGAGTCCCTCGGCGTGGACTGCGGGGACGCCGAGCTGGTGGGGCTGACGCCGCGCGACGCCCTTCGCGGGCCGAGCCCGTCGGCGCTGCGGATCGGCGGGATGCGCCCCGGCCAGATCCTCGAGCTCCGGGTGCCCGGCCTGCGCCGGCGCCCCATACCCGCCTAGCGGTGGCGAAGCGCAAGCGCCGCAAGAGCGCCGGGCCGCCGCCGGTCCACAACCCCAAGCGCGCGGCGCTCGAGACATCAGGTGCGGCATCCAAGCCGGCGGCGCCGAAGCGCAAGCCGGGCGAGCCCGTGCCCCCGAGCTTCAAGGGCCTGCTGATCCGCGCCGGGATCGTGTCCGCGATCTTCCTCCTGGCGCTGGTCTACATCGTGGGCGAGGAACCGGCCGCCGCCCTGCTCGTGACCCTGCTGGCCCTCGCGATCATGATCCCCCTCGGGATGTTCCTCGACCGCTACCGCTACAAGCGCGAGATGCGCAAATGGGAGGAGCGGCGCGCCGGGCAGTCGGGGCGGACCCTCGCTGCTGGTGGCGGGGCGCGCCGCGAGGGGCATTGAGCGCGAGGGGGCGCCGGGCGGCGGCGCCGCGCGGGACCCGCGACGTGCTGCCCGCCGAGGCCCGCGTGCGGGAGCGCGTCGTTGACGTGGCCCGGGACGCCTTCGCGCGCTACGGCTACGGCGAGATCGTCACCCCGACGTTCGAGGAGACCGAGGTCTTCGTGCGCGGCGTCGGCACGAGCACGGACGTCGTCCGCAAGGAGATGTACACGTTCGACGACCGCGCCGGCCGCTCCCTGACCCTGCGGCCGGAGGGGACCGCGCCCGTGGTCCGGGCCTTCGTCCAGCACGGCATGCACAAGCTCCCGCTTCCGGTGAAGCTCTGGTACCTCGCGCCGATGTTCCGCTACGAGGCCCCCCAGGCCGGCCGCTACCGCGAGCACTGGCAGATCGGGGCGGAGGCGATCGGGAGCGACGACCCGCTGCTCGACGCCGAGGTGATCGCGCTGCTGGACGGGATCCTGCGCCGCCTCGAGGTGCCGGGCCTGCGCCTGCGGACCGGGAGCATGGGGGACGCCGAGAGCCGCGCCCCCTACCGCGAGCTGCTGGCCGCGTACCTCGAGGGCCACCGCGACGCCCTCGACGAGGACGCTCGCGCGCGCATGCGCGAGAACCCACTGCGCCTCTTCGACAGCAAGGACCCGCGGGTCGCCGAGGTCATGCGCGGCGCGCCGCACCTCCTGGACCACCTCTCGCCGGCCGCCGACGCGCACCGTCAGCGCGTCCTCGCCGCCCTCGACCGGCTGGGGATCGCCTACGAGGAGGACCCGGGGCTCGTGCGCGGCTTCGACTACTACACGATGACCGTCTTCGAGTTCACGAGCGAGGGCCTCGGCGCCCAGAGCGCCGTTGGCGGCGGCGGCCGGTACGACGGCCTGGTCGAGGCGCTCGGCGGGCCGCCGACGCCGGGGATCGGCTTCGGGGCGGGCGTCGAGCGCATCGTGCTCGCGATCCAGGGCGAGGCGGCAGAGGAGCCTGCGCCGCTCGACTGCTACCTGGCGGTGCCCGACGCGGGGCTGCGCGTTCAACGCGCTGGCCCTGCTCGAGCGGCTGCGCGCCGAGGGCCTGCGCTGCGAGGCCGACCTGCGCGGGCGCAGCATGAAGGGCATGATGCGGCACGCCGCGAGCCTGGGAGCGCGTACGGCGGTGATCCTGGGACCGCGCGAGCACGAGGCGGGGGTCGCGACCGTGAGGGACATGGCGAGCGGCGAGCAGCGCGAGGTGCCGTTGGGCGAGCTGGCCGAGGCCCTGCGCGGCGTGATCGGCTCCCCCCGCTACCGCACCCACGCCTGCGCGGCGGCCGCCGGGGCGGTCGGCGAGCGGATCCGGGTGGCCGGGTGGGTCCACCGCCGGCGGGATCACGGCGGGGTGGTCTTCATCGACCTGCGCGACCGCTCCGGGGTCCTCCAGCTGGTGTTCCACCCCGACGCCGCCGAGGCCCACGCGGCGGCGGGCTCCCTGAGCCCGGAGGACGTCATCAGCGCGCAGGGCGAGGTGGTGCGCCGCTCGCCGGACACCGTCAACCCCGCCCTCGCCACGGGGGAGGTCGAGCTGCGCGTCGACGCGCTCGAGGTCCTGTCCGAGGCCGACCCGCTGCCCTTCTCGGTGGAGGACGAAGCCCAGGAGGCCTCCGAGGAGCTGCGCCTGACCTACCGCTACCTCGACCTGCGCCGCCCGCGCCGCCTGCGCGCGCTCGAGCTGCGCGCGGCGGTCGCCGCCGCGATGCGCCGGGCGCTCGACGCGGAGGGCTTCCTGGAGGTGGAGACGCCGGTGCTGACGCGCTCCACCCCGGAGGGCGCGCGCGACTTCCTGGTCCCGAGCCGACTGCAGCCGGGCTCGTGGTACGCGCTGCCGCAGAGCCCCCAGCTCTTCAAGCAGCTCCTCATGGTCGGCGGGCTCGAGGGCTACTACCAGATCGTCCGCTGCTTCCGCGACGAGGACCTGCGCGCCGACCGCCAGCCGGAGTTCACCCAGCTCGACATCGAGGCCTCGTTCGTCGAGCCCCCGGAGCTGCAGGCGCTGGTCGAGCGGGTCCTCCGCGAGTCGTTCGCCGCCGGGGGGGCGGACCTCGAGGTGCCGTTCCCCCGCATGTCCTACGCCGAGGCCATGCGCCGCTTCGGGACGGACCGGCCCGACCTGCGCTTCGGGATGGAGATCCAGGACTGGGGCGCGCGAGCCGCCGCGTCGGGCTTCGGCGTCTTCGAGGGGGCGCTCGCGGCGGGTGGCGTGGTGCGCGCGATCGTGGTCCCGGGAGCCGGGGAGGCGGTCACCCGCAGGGTCGGCGACGAGCTGATGGAGGAGGCGAAGGAGCTCGGCGCCAAGGGGCTCGTCTGGGCGGGGGTGGAGCCCGACGGATCCCTGCGCTCCCCGGTCGCGCGCTTCCTCGACGGCCTCGCTGGCGACGTCGGGGCCGCGCCCGGCGACCTCGTCCTGCTCGTGGCCGACGACGAGCCGCTCGCCCAGCGCGTGCTCGGCGCGCTGCGGACCCGCCTCGCGGTGCGCCACGGCCTGGTTCCCGAGGGGGTCTGGGCGCCCCTCTGGATCGTCGACTTCCCGCTCGTGGCGTGGAACCCGGACGAGGACCGCTGGGACCCCGTCCACCACCCGTTCACCGCCCCCCGGCCGGGGGATCTCGACCGGCTCGAGGCGGAGCCCGGCGAGGTGCTCTCGCAGGCCTACGACGTCGTGGTCAACGGGCTCGAGATCGGCGGCGGGAGCATCCGCATCCACGATCGCGGGGTCCAGGAGCGCGTCTTCGCGCTGATCGGGCTCGACGCGGAGGAGGCCGAGGCGAGGTTCGGATTCCTGCTCCGGGCGCTGCGCCTCGGCGCGCCGCCCCACGGGGGCATCGCGTTCGGGCTCGACCGCATCGTGATGCTGCTCGCGGGCGAGCCCTCGATCCGCGAGGTGATCGCCTTCCCGAAGACGGCGACGGGCTCGGACCCGCTCACCGGGGCGCCGGCGCCGGTGGCGCCCGAGCAGCTGCGCGAGGTCGGCGTGCGGCCCGCCGGCCCGCCCCCGGCGGGGCGCTCCTAGGCGGGCGCGATCAGGCCTGGCCGAACAGCCGTCGCGCGTCCTGCCGCAGCTCGGCCGAGAGCGTGACCACGGCCTCGCGGCTGCCGGCGCCGGCCGGCCACGCGACGCGCACCACCCGCCGGTCCTCCAGCTCGCCGAGCGCGGCCATCACCGCGAGCAGGCCCTCCCGGCCGCTCTCGAGGCCGAGCTCCGACGCGGCCGTCGCGACCGACAGGGCCAGCTCGCCCGCCTCGTCCGCACCCTCGTCGAGCCACTGCATGACCAGGAGCATCTCGAGGCGCTGACGGGTGTCGTCGGCCACCGAGCGACGGTCTCGGCGCCGGGGACGCTCCGGTCGGCCGCCGCCGCTAGCCCGAAGGGCCGGGGCCCGAGTCGGCGCGGAAGCTCTGGCGCACCTCGCGGTCGAGGTCCTCCTCGGCCTTGCCGGCTGCGCGCTTTCCGGCGGCGACCGCCTCCTTGAGCTGCTCGGGGATCCGCTGCTTCTCCTTGGCGACCGTGTCCTTCCACAGCTTCGGGTCGAGCGCGCCGATCGAGTGCAGCCATGCGAGGAGGGCGCCGATGCCCCCGAGGATGAGCAACCACTTCACCGAAATCTCCTCGTCGTCAGGGAGGGCGGAGCCACTAGTTAGGGGCTGCGGCGTGCCGCCGGGGCACGTTCGCGCGGCTGCCGCCGCATGCCGCGCGACGCCGTGGGACGCCCGGCGCCTCAGGCGGGCCGGCTTCCGGCGCGGGGCGGCTCGGGCCGGCCGGCGCGGGCGGCCGGCGTCGGCGTCTCGGGGCGGTGAATGCGGGAGGCGCTGGCGCCGCCGCGCGGTCGGCCGCCTCCGCCGCCCGTCGCGCCTTGAGCGTGGCCACGGCCTCGCGCGCGCCGGCGGCGAGGCCGGTCATCTTGCGGACGGGCGCCGTGACCGCGGTCGAGACGGTCTGGACCGACTTCTCCGCCCCCTTCGTGGCGCCGACGGCCGACTTCATGATCTCGTCCGTCCGCGCCAGCTCGAGGTTCACGCCGTCCACCGTCGTCTGGGTCTTGTTGAGGAGCGGGACGAGCTCATCGGTGAGGCGGACGAGCGACCGGCCGAGACGCTGGAAGACCTCGGCCATGCGCAGGAACAGGTACGCGAGCCCGAGCCCGGTCACGATCAGGAAGATGGAGAGCGCGAGCTTGAGTACGTCGGACCAGTCCACTTAGAGCTCCGTTTCGAGTGGGTGTGAGCGCTCGGCAGCCGCGATCGTACCCGCGGCCACGAGCCGTCCGTCGCGGTAGAGCGCCGCGGTCTGGCCGGGGGCCACGCCGTCGGCGGGGTCGTCGAGCTCCACGCGCAGGCCGTCTCCGGCCGCGCCCGCCCAGCCCCGCAGCGGCTTCCCTCGGTAGCGCACCCGCACCTCGACGGGCCCGTCGCCCAGGTCGCCGAGGACGCGGGCGGGCGCGAGCGCGAGCCGGCGGGTCGCGAGGGCCTCGCGTGGCCCGACCACCACCGCGTTGCGCCGGGCGTCGGTCGCGAGGACGTAGAGCGGCTCCGGGGCGGCGACGCCGATCCCCCGGCGCTGGCCGACCGTGTAGCGCCAGTGGCCGGCGTGCGTCCCGAGGCGGCGGCCCGAGGGATCCTCGACCGGGCCCGGCCGGGGCGCCATGCCGGCCGTGCGCTCCAGGAACGGCGCGTACCCGCCCTCGCCCACGAAGCAGACCTCCTGGCTCTCGACGGCCTCCGCGGCCGGAAGGCCGGCCTCCCGTCCCAGCTGCCGCACGCGCGCCTTCGTCAATCCCCCGAGCGGGAAGACGATCCGCTCCCGCAGCGGGTCGTCGAGCATGGCGAGCATATAGCTCTGGTCCTTGCCGGCGTCGGCGGCGCGCGCGACGACGGCGCGCCCGCCCGGGTCGCGCGCCATGCGCGCGTAGTGGCCGGTGGCGAGCGTGCGGGCGCCCAGCAGGGCCGCCGCCTGGGCGAGCGCCCGGAAGCGGACGCTGCCGTTGCAGGTGACGCAGGGGTTCGGGGTGCGGCCCGCCCGGTAGCCGGCGATGAAGTCCTCGACGACGCCGGCGCGGAAGGTCTCCGCCACGTCGAGGGTGAGGTGGGGGAGCCCGAGGGCGTGGGCGCTCGCCCGCGCGAGGCGCACGGTCTCGGGCGAGCAGCAGGACCGCTCGGCGGCCGCCGCGGCCGGGTCGTGCCACAGGCGCATCGTGACGCCGACGACGTCGAGCCCGGCGTCGCGCAGCAGCATCGCCGCGACCGCGCTGTCGACCCCGCCGCTCATCGCCACCGCGACCCGCTCGGGGCGAAGGGGCAGCCCTGCCGCGCCGAGGCGCGCCGAGTGCCACCGCTCCAGGGCCCGGGCGACGGCATCCTCGACGATCTCCGGCCCGTGGCGGCGCGCCGGCCCCAGACCGCCCAGGTCGGCGTCGAGACGCCCGGCCGACAGCCGGAGGGCGTCGTCGAGGGGGGCGCCGGTCAGGCGCGAGCAGGCGGCGCTCGCGGCGGCCGTGGCCGCCCCGCAGCCGAAGGCCTGGAAGCGGGCCTCGCGGATGCGGCCGCCGGCGACGCGCAGACCGATCCGCACCAGGTCGCCGCACTCGGCGCTGCCGGACTGGCCGACGGCGTCCGCCGCCCCGAGCGGCCCGGCGCCTGCCGGGGTCGCCAGATGGCGCATGGCCTCGGGCGGGTAGGGCGGCACCGCGGCAGGCTACCACGGGCTCCCCGCGCGCCAGGCGCGATGGAGCGCCCCGCCGTGCCGCTCCGGCTCGAGACTTGAACCTGCTTCAGCAGGTGGGAGGCGGGCGCTGCGCGGCGCACCGCGACACCGACGCCGCATCCCTCGTCACGTGCGTTGGCTCAAGGAATGAGGCCGGTGGCGCACACGACAGGGCGCGTCGCAGTCTCGACCATCGATCTTCCCCTGTCCACCGGCGATTCGGATTGTCTTCGCATGTGATCCAGAAGGGGCGCTCAGACGTAGTTACTGCTTGTCCCGGACCCGTACGTGGAGGCCCCATGATCGTCCCTCCACCCGCCCCGTCGTACACCCTGGCGCCCGACCTCGACCCGCTGTGCCCGCGCCAGCAGGCCGCGCTCGACGCCTGCCTCTGCGCCCTGACCGGACGGCTGGGCGGCGTCGTCGTGACCTCCGCCGCCATGAGCGAGACGCATCTCGTCATCGAGCTCATGACGGCCGCCGGAACGCTGCTGATGCTGGAGCGGATCGCCGTGCCCGCGGGCTGACCGACCGGCCCCTCTGGAGAAGAGGCCCGGGGGGCCGTTGGTACACTCGGCGGCCGGATGACGACGCGCGAGATACGCGAGGCGTTCCTCTCCTACTTCGAGCGCCAGGGCCACCTGCGGCTCCCGTCGGCGCCGCTGGTGCCCTACGAGGACGACCCCTCGGTGCTGCTGACGATCGCCGGCATGCAGCCGCTGAAGTCGTACTTCCTCGGCGCGGGGGACCCGCCCGCCCGGCGCATGACGAGCTGCCAGAAGTGCTTCCGCACGAACGACATCGACCAGGTCGGCCACACCGCGCGCCACCTGACCTTCTTCGAGATGCTCGGGAACTTCTCGATCGGCGACTACTTCAAGGCGGATGCGATCCGCTTCGGCTGGGAGCTGTCGACCGAGGTCTTCGGGCTCGACCCGGAGCTCATCTGGATCACGGTCTTCGAGGGGACCGAGGGCGTCCCGGCGGACGAGGAGGCCGTCGAGCTCTGGGTCGAGACGGGCGTGCCGCGCGAGCGCATCCAGGCGTTCGGCGACCCCGAGAACTTCTGGAGCGCCGGCCCGACCGGCCCCTGCGGCCCGAACACCGAGCTCTTCCTGGACCGCGGCCCGGCCTTCGGGCCCGAGGGCGGTCCGGCCGTGGGCGGGGACCGCTACCTGGAGTACTGGAACCTGGTCTTCATGCAGTACGACCGGGGCGCCGACGGCTCGCTGACGCCGCTGCCGTCGAAGAACATCGACACGGGCGCCGGGCTGGAGCGTCTGGCGGCCATCCTCCAGGACGTCCCCTCCGTCTTCGACACCGACGCCTTCCGGCCGCTCGTCTCCTGGGCCGAGGGCGCCTCGGGGCGCCGCTACGGCGCCGACCCCCGGGCCGACCGTGCGCTGCGGGTGCTGGCCGACCACGGCCGGGCGATGACCTTCCTCGCCGCCGACGGCGTCCGGCCGTCGAACGAGGGGCGCGGCTACATCCTGCGGCGCATCGTCCGCCGGGCCGTCAGCGAGGCCACCCAGATCGGCCTCGAGCCCGAGGCCGTCGTCGCGCTGGCCGGGCCGGTGGTGGACGGCTGGGGCGACGCCTACCCCGAGCTGCGGCAGCGCGCCGCCGAGGTGCGGGACGTCATCGGGGCCGAGGCCGAGCAGTTCGCCCGCACGCTGACCCAGGGGCGCCGGCTGCTGGGCGAGGTGATCGAGCGCTCGCGCGCGCCCGGGACGGTCAGCGGCGACGACGCCTTCCGCCTGCACGACACGTACGGCTACCCGCTCGACCTGACCGTCGAGGCCGCCCAGGACGCCGGCCTGGGGGTCGACGCCGAGGCGTTCGAGCGCCTGATGGACGATCAGCGCGAGCGGTCCCGGGCCGCGGCCGGCCCGCTGGACGCCACCGGCGACCTCGCCGAGCGCGCCGCGGCGGTGGGGAGGGAGGCGGCACCGGCCGAGTTCGTGGGCTGGGAGGCGATGGAGGTGGACACGCGCGTCACCGCCATGGAGGAGCTGGGGGACGGAACCGCCCTCCTGAAGCTGGAGCGCTCGCCCTTCTACCCGGAGGGCGGCGGCCAGGTGTCCGACTCGGGCGAGATCGCCGGCTCGCTGGGCCGGGCGACCGTGGTGGGGGCCGTCCGGCTCGGGGACGACCAGGTGCTGCGCGTCCGGCTCGACGAGGGCCACCTTCCGGTGGGCGCGGAGGTCACGGCCCGCGTTCAACGGCGGCCTGCGGCGCCAGACCCAGGCCAACCACACCGCGACCCACGTCCTCAACTGGGCCCTGCGCGAGACGCTCGGCTCCGGCGTGCGCCAGGCCGGCTCCTACGTCGGGCCGGACAAGCTGCGCTTCGACTTCACCCACCGCGGCCGCGTGCCGCCCGAGGCGCTCGAGCGCATCGAGGAGATGGTCAACGAGCGGGTCGAGGAGGACCAGCCCGTGACCTGGGAGATCATGGACCGCGACGCGGCCGCCCAGCAGGGCGCGATCGGACTCTTCGAGGAGAAGTACGGCGAGCGCGTGCGGGTCCTGTCGACGGGCGACTTCTCCAAGGAGCTGTGCGGCGGCACCCACGTCGCGAGCACCGGCGAGATCGGCCCCTTCGTGATCACCGGCGAGGCGTTCGACCGGCGCGGGCGCGCGGCGGATCGAGGCCCTGACCGGCCCGGCCGCGGTCGCGTGGCTGCGCGAGCGCGAGCGCCGCCTGCTGGAGGAGGTCGCGGGCCGCGACGAGCGCATCCGCGCACTCGAGGCCGAGCTGCGCCGGGCGAAGTCGGGCCGCGCGGACATCGGCGCCATCGCCTCGCAGGCCGAGGGGTCGAACGGGGTCTCGGCCGTCGCGGCGCAGGTCGAGGCGCTGGACATGGACGAGCTCCTCGCGATCTCCGACCGGGTCAAGCAGGCCCTCGGCGAGGGCGCCGCCGTGGTTTTGGGCGCGGCCTCGGAGGGCAGGGCGCTGCTCGTGGCCAACCTCGGCCCCGCCGCCGTGTCGTCGGGCCTGTCCGCCGGCTCGCTCATCCGCGATGTCGCCCCGATCGTCGGCGGCGGCGGCGGCGGCAAGGACGCGATGGCGCGGGCGGGGGGGAAGGACCCCTCCCGGCTGGCCGAGGCGCTGGAGCGCGCCCGGGAGCTCATGCTGGCGACCGGGGGAGAGTGAAGGTCCTCGCGCTCGACCACGGGAGCGCGCGAACGGGGGTCGCGGTGAGCGACCCCACCGGGACCCTCGCCCGCCCGCTTCCGGCGATCGCGCGCGCCGACTCCGCCGATGGCCGCCGGCGCCTTGACGCCGTGATCGCCGCCGAGGCGCCCGAGCGCATCGTCGTGGGGGAGCCGCGCACCCTCGCCGGCCGGCGCAGCGCGCAGGCCCGCAGCGCCGCCGGCTTCGCGGCCCGCCTGCGGGCGCGGGTTGACGTGCCCGTGGAGCTCTGGGACGAGCGCCTGACCACCGCCGAGGCCCGCCGGCGCGCGCACGAGGCGGGATCGCGCGCCGACCTCGACAGCCTCGCGGCCTGCGTCCTGCTCGAGGCGTACCTGGCGACGGCCCGGTGAGCACCCGCTCGCCGCGGTCGCGGCGCCCCCCCGCCCGCGACGCCCGGCCCGACCGCGGCCGCGGACCGCAGGGCGGCGGCGGCCGCACGCTCCTGTGGCTCGGTCTCATCCTGGTCATGGTCGCCGCGGTCGGGTGGGCCCTGGCCCGGGGGTCCTTCGGGGACGATGCGCCCGCCCCCGCCGCGGAGGACGCCGCCCCGAGCGCCAAGCTCCTGATCCGCGAGGGCCTGCGGCGCGAGGAGGTCGCCGCGCTGCTGGAGGCGGACACCGACCTCTCCGGGGAGCGCTACCTCGCCCTCACCGGCCCCGGCGCGCGGGGGCAGGCGCTCTCCGGCACCGGGCGGCCGACGTCGCTCGAGGGGTTCCTGTTCCCGGCCACGTACGAGCTGCCGGAGGACGCGACGGCGAGCGACCTGGTCGACCTCCAGCTCGAGGCCTACGAGGCGAACACCGCCGACGTCAACTACCGCTACGCCCGGTCGCGCAACCTGACCGAGTTCGACGTGCTGATCATCGCGTCGATGATCGAGCGCGAGGTGGCGGTCGCCCGCGAGCGCCCGCTGGTCGCCAGCGTGATCTACAACCGGCTCCGGCAGGGCATGCGGCTCGACATCGACGCGACCGTGCAGTACGCCGTCGGCGAGTGGAAGGAGGAGCTCACGAGCGCCGACCTGGCGGTCGACTCCCCCTACAACACGCGCCGCCACACCGGCCTGCCGCCGGGGCCGATCGCGAGCCCGGGGAAGGACAGCATCCGCGCGGCCGCCCGCCCCGTGCGGACGACCTACCTCTACTACGTCGCGCGCAACGACGGCACCGGGCGCCACTACTTCTCGAGCACGCCGGAGCAGTTCGCGATCGACGCGCAGCGCTCGCGCGCAAATGCCGAGGGCTGATGGGCCGTGCCGTCGCCACGGGCGTCCTGGTTGCCGTCACGGCCGCGGCGGCGATGATGGCGGGCTGCGGGGGCGGGGACGGCGACGCCGCCTCCACCGCCCGGACCGCGCCGGCGGGCGGCGAGGCGGCGGCCCTGGCCGCGGTCGAGGAGTACGTCGACGCCTTCGTCGGCGGCGACGGCGAGAGGGCCTGCGAGCTGCTCACCGAGGAGTCGCGGCGGGAGTTCGTCGAGGCCGTGGAGGACATCGTCGGCACGAGCGACTGCGGCGAGGCGTTCACCGCCGCCGCGCGCCAGTTCCCCGCCGACCTGCGGGAGGACTTCGGCGAAGCGCCGATCGAGATCACCGACATCGACGAGGACTCGGCCGAGGGCCGGGCCACCTTCGCCGGCAGGACCATCGGCCTGCAGATGCGCGTGGAGGACGGCGAGTGGAGGGTCGCGAACCTCCCGGGACAGTGACCGACGCCTCCACTCGGGTGGCCGGGATCATCGGCTGGCCCGTCGAGCACTCCCTGTCGCCGGCGATGCACAACGCGGCCTTCGCGGCGCTGGGGCTCAACTGGACCTACGTGGCCTTCCCGGTGCACCCGGACCGGGCGGAGCGGGCGATCGCCGGGCTCGCCGCCGCGGGGTGCGCGGGCCTCAACGCCACGATCCCCCACAAGGCCGCCGCGCTGCGGGCGGCCTCGTCGGCCTCGGAGGCGGCGGTCGCGATCGGCGCGGCCAACACGCTCGTCCCGGACGGCGACGGGGGCTTCCGGGCCGACAACACCGACGCCGCGGGGTTCCTGCGCGCCCTCGACGAGCGGGCGCCGCTCGACCTCTCCGGCGCCGACGCCCTGGTCATCGGCGCCGGCGGTGCGGCCCGCGCGGTCGTCTTCGCCCTGCGCTCGCGCGGCGCGCGCGTGCGCGTCGCCAACCGCACCCCGGGCCGCGCCGCCGAGCTGGGCGACGCCGTGCCCTTCGTCCCCGAGGAGCTGGACGCCGCCGCGGGGCAGGCCGCCCTCGTCGTCAACGCGACGAGCCTCGGCCTGGAGGGCGCCGGCGTCCCGCCGGAGCTGCCCCTCGCCGCCCTCGGGCCCGCCCAGGTGGTGGCCGACGTCGTCTACCGCCCGGGGGGCACGCCCTGGCTGACCGCCGCGGCCGCGCGCGGCGCCCGCACCGTGGACGGCCTCGGGATGCTCCTCCACCAGGGCGCGGCGGCCTTCGCCCAGTGGACCGGCCGCGAGCCGCCCCTGGCGGCGATGCGTGCCGCGCTGCCCGGCGGGTAGGGTCTTCTCATACCGAGGAGGGAGGACGGCCATGGCGGTCTGCGCGCACACGATCTGCACCTGCGAGACCGAGGCGGGGAGCGAGTTCTGCTCCGAGTGGTGCGCCGGGCACCCGGCCGAGGCCGAGTGCCACTGCCACCACGACGGCTGCGAGGCCCCTCACAGCCACTGAGCGGACGGGAGGAGGCCGACGTGGGCCGCAGCGGCGGGTCTGAGGAGGAAGCGCCGGGGGCGGGAGGAGTCCCAGGAGCAGCGCATCGAGCGCGAGCGGCGCGAGGCGGGCGACCAGGAGCGCGACTCCGCCGACGGCCCGGGGTACACCGCCCGGCCGACCGACGCAGGAGCCCGAGGAGCCGCGGCGCCGCCGCGGCGGAGGAGGCCCGGCGGCGACGGCTGAGGCGCGCGGCCGGAGCCGCCTTCAGCCGCTCTGACGCGGGCTTCCGGCGACCGCGGCGGCCCTGGTACGGTCGCACCGCGTTCGCAAGTGGTCTCACCGGGCCGCAGGAGGGGCGGCCCCCGGCTCGGGGTTGGTCGTGGCGGGATTCCTCTATCGGGTCGGCCGATGGATCGCGGGCCACCGGCTCGTGGTCATCCTCGTGTGGGTCGCGGCCGTCGTCGCCGTGCTGGTCGCGGTCAACCGGATCGGGGCGGAGACCAGCAACGACCTGAGCCTGCCGGGGACGGACAGCCAGGAGGCGACGGATGTCCTCGCCGAGCGCTTCCCGCCCCAGCAGAACGGCACGAACCCGATCGTCTTCCACGTCGCGTCGGGGAAGCTCACCGACAGCGACAACACCAAGGCCATCAACCAGGCCGCCAAGGCCATCCAGGGGATGCCGGACGTGGTCAGCGCCCCCAGCCCCTTCGGGGACCAGGGCGCGGCCTACCTCTCGAAAGACGAGAAGACCGCCTTCATCCCCGTCCTGCTGTCGATCTCGTCCGCCGACCTCGACGAGGAGGAGTCCCAGGCGGTGCTCGACGCCGCCGAGAAGCCCGCGAGACCCCTGGGCATCGAGGTGGCGGCCGGGGGCTCCATCGGCTCGGAGCTCTCGACCCCCGAGACGGAGAGCAGCGAGCTGGTGGGGATCATCGTCGCGATGGTCATCCTGAGCCTGGCGTTCGGGAGCATCGTGGCGATGGGCATGCCCATCCTGTCGGCGGTGGTCGGCCTGCTCGTGGGCCTGTCGGTGATCGGGCTCGTGGGGCACCTGTTCGGGGTCCCAGACATCGCGCCGACGCTGGCGATCATGATCGGCCTCGGCGTCGGCATCGACTACGCCCTCTTCATGGTCAACCGCCACCGGACCCAGCTCGCCGAGGGCACGGAGATGAGGGAGTCCATCGGCCTCGCGGTGGCGACTGCGGGAGGCGCGATCGTCTTCGCGGGCGGCACCGTGGTCATCGCCCTGGTCGCGCTCGCGGTGGCGGGGATCCCGCTGGTCGCGTCGCTCGGCTTCGCCTCGGCGATCGCCGTCCTGACAGCCGTCCTCGCCGCGATCACCCTCCTGCCCGCGGTGCTCTCGCTGGTCGCCGACCACATCCACTCGCTCAGGCTCCCGGCCTTCCTGCGCCCGCGCGCCAAGGACCCGTCGAAGGGCCTGTGGGCGCGGTGGGGCCGGGCCGTCACCCGCCGGCCGCTGGTCGCGATCGCCGGCGCGCTGATCCTGCTGGGCGTCCTGATCATCCCGCTCTTCTCCCTCGAGTTCGGCCAGGAGGACATCGGCGCGACCCCGACGGACACGCAGGAGCGCCAGGCGTTCGACCTGCTCTCGGCCGGCTTCGGGCCGGGCTACAACGGCCCCCTGCTGATCGCCACCGAGCTCGGCACGCCCGCCACGGCCAGCCGGGAGGTGCAGCAGCAGGAGGACGAGCTCAACTCGCTGCAGGCCCAGCTCGAGGCCGAGCAGGCGGAGGGCGAGCAGCAGCAGGCGGCCCTCGAGGCGCAGGCCTCCGAGCTCGAGGCCGAGCAGACGGAGCTCGAGTCCGAGCAGGCGAGCCTGGAGGCTCAGGCCGCCGAGCTGGGGAGGGAGGCCGAGGCGCTGCGCGCCGAGCAGCGCCGGGTCCAGGCGGAGCGCGCGCGGATCGAGGCCGAGATCGCGGCCATCGTCGGGCGCCGGGGCGACCTCCGCCAGCGCGCCGAGGCGGCCCTCGCGCGCTATCGCGCGGCGCAGGCGCAGCGCGGCGCGCGCGAGCGGCAGCTCGCCCGGGTGCTCGCATCGATCCAGGCGCGCGGACCGGGTGCCGACGTGACGGCGCTGGAGGCCGAGGCCCAGCGCCTGCGCAGCGAGATCGCGGCCGCCCGGGCGGAGGAGCGGGAGCTCCTCGCCGAGGCCGCCGAGCTCCGCCGGCAGGCGGCGACGGCGCCCGGCGCCCGCCCGCCCGAGACGCTGCGCGAGCAGGTGCGCCAGCTGCTGAGCGACGAGGCGGAGCTGGCGGGGAACGCGGCGAGCCTCGAGCGCCAGAAGCTCTCCCTCGAGGCCCAGGCCGCCGAGCTGCAGCGCCAGGGTGCGGCCCTCGAGGCCGAGGCGGCCGACCTGCAGGCCCAGCAGGCCGACCTGGAGGCGCTCCAGGCCCAGGCAGAGCAGCAGCAGAAGCAGGCCGAGTCCCTGAAGAACCAGCTCACCCAGGAGCTGACCAAGGCCGGCGGGGACGACCGCGGGACCGACCCGCGGCTGGTCAAGCTCCAGGACGCCCTGGGCGCCGCATCGGGCGTCGCCCTGGTGTCGCCGCCGGACATCAACAAGAGCGGCGACGCCGCGATCTACAGCGTCATCGCCACGACGCAGCCGGCGGCTCCCGAGACGGCCGACCTCGTGCGGGAGCTGCGCTCGACCGTGATCCCCGAGGCGACGGCCGGCGAGGACGTCCAGGCGTTCGTCGGCGGCTCCACCGCCAGCAACGTCGACCTGGCCGAGGAGATCCAGTCGCGCCTACTCCTGGTGATCGGCGTCGTGCTGGCCCTCAGCTTCATCGTGCTGATGGTGGCCTTCCGCTCGCTGCTGGTGCCGCTGCAGGCGGCGGTGACCAACGTCCTGTGCGTCGGGGCGGCCTTCGGCGTCCTGACCGCCGCCTTCCAGTGGGGCTGGGGCATCGACGCCCTCGGCGTCGACACGGACAGCGACGCCGTGCCCATTGCGAGCTACGTCCCGCTGATGATGTTCGCCGTCCTCTTCGGCCTGTCGATGGACTACCAGGTGTTCCTGCTCTCGGCCGTCGCGATGCGGCGACAGGCGGGCCACGGGGACCAGGGGTCGATCGCCGGGGCCATGACGAACACCGCGCCGGTGATCACGGCCGCGGCGCTCATCATGATCGGCGTGTTCGGCAGCTTCGTCCTGAACGGCGACCCGACGGTCAAGCAATTCGGCGTGGGCCTGGCCGTGGCCGTTGCCCTCGCGGCCTCCATGGTGCTCCTCCTGGCTCCCGCGGTCCTCACGCTGATGGGCCGCTGGAGCTGGTGGCTGCCCCGCTGGCTGTCGCGGGCGATCCCGGAGGTCGACATCGAAGGGGAGGGCCTCGTGGCGCAGCCGGGCGGGCGAGGGGACCCTTCCGGGCGCCCCGGCTCCGGCGCCGAAAGGCCCGGCCGGCTCCTGATGGCGCGACGAGTGTGGGGCCGGGTGAGCCTGGCGCTCGCGGGGCCCCTCATCGGCATCTTCGCGATGGCGACCGACGCGAGCGCGGTCAACGTCGCGCTCGCGGGCATCCAGGAGGACCTCGACGCGTCGACCGCGGGCCTCCAGTGGGTGCTCGGCGCCTACATGGTCGCGGTGGCGGCGACGGTCATCGCCGTCAGCCGCGCCGGCGACATCTTCGGACGGCGACAGGGTCTTCGCCTACGGGCTGATCGCGTTCGGCGTCGGCTCGCTCGCCTGCGGCCTCGCGCCCGACGTGCCCGCGCTGGTGGCCGGCCGCATCGTCCAGGGAATCGGGGGCGGTGCCGTCTACGCCCTGTCGCTCGCCGTGATCACGGCCTCCCGGCCGAAGGACGAGCTCGCGCGCGGCGTCGCCGCCTGGTCGGTCGCCGCGGGCCTGGCGATGTCGATCGCGCCTCTGCTGGGCGGCGCCCTCATCACCGCCTTCGACTGGCGGGCGGTCTTCCTCGTGAACGTCCCGGTGGTCGTCCTCGCGCTCGTGCTGACGACCGCGCTGCTGCCCGAGTCGCGCGACGAGGGGGCCGGCAGGCATCTGGACCTCCCCGGGGCCACCGCCCTCACGGCCGGGCTGACCCTGCTCATGGTCGGGATCATCCAGGCCGCCGAGTGGGGCTGGACGTCCCCCGCCGTGCTGGGCCTGCTGGGCGGGGGCCTCGCGGGACTGGGCGCCTTCGTCGCGATCGAGCGCCGCTCCCCCGAGCCCCTCATCGACCTGCGGCTCTTCTTCGGCAACCGGCGCTTCGTCGCCTCGAACCTGCTCGCCGTCCCCGCGTACGGCGCGATCTACGTCGTCCTCTTCCTGATGCCGCTCTTCCAGCAGAACGTCCAGGGTCACTCGGCCGCGGAGGCCGGCCTGCGGCTGCTGCCCTTCCCGCTTCTCTTCTTCATCCTCTCGCGCCCCGCCGGGCGCCTCGTCGCCCGAGCGGGGGCGCTCACGGCGATGCTGCTCGGGTCCGCGCTGATGATCGTTGCGGTCCTGATGCTGTCCTTCGCCGAGCCCGGTACGGGCGAGGCCCTGCTCGCGGTCGCGTTCGGCCTCCTGGGAGCCGGCCAGGCCTTCGCGCTGGTCGGCATCAGCGCGGCGGCCCTCGGCGCGCTGCCGCCCGAGGTGGCGGGGGCGGCCTCGGGGATCCGCTCCACGTCATCCTGGGCGGGAGGCGCGCTCTGGGTCGCGCTGGCCGGGGCGATCCTCACCGCGCTCGAGCGGTCGCGCCTCGACGACGCGCCCGCGACGGGCGAGGCCGCCGCCGACGCGTTCGTCTTCGGCATGTCCTGGGTCCTGCGATGCTGCGCCATCGTCCTGGCGCTCGCGGCAGTGGGGACGGCCGTGCTCTACCGCAGGGCCGGAGGCGTGGAGCGCCGCGCGACCCCTCCCCGCGAGCATTCGCCGCTGCACCCGCATCCGCCGGCATGGGCTACCCTCCGCAGGACGCACGCGGCGACGGAGGAGAGCGCGTGAGCCAGACGCCCGAGGAGTACGGCTACCAGCGCGAGACCTGGGACCGCGCCACCGCCGAGGCGGCCGCGTCGCAGGCGCGCGAGATCTTCGGCAAGGTCATGTTCCTGGTGGCGGTCACGGCGGGCTTCGCCGCCGCGGGCGCCTACATCGGCCGCGACCTCTCCACCGGCTGGGCCTTCGCATGCTGGGGCGGCGCGCTCGCGCTCACGTTCGCGATGAGCTTCAGCAAGCGGCGCGAGGAGGTCGGCGCCCTCCAGCTCACCATGCTCTTCGGCCTCGGCCTGCTCCTGGGCCTTGCGATCGGCCCGACGATCGCCGCCTACTCCAGCCTCGAGGACGGCGGGACCGTCATCGCCCAGGCCGCCGGGCTGACCGCCCTGTTCATGGCGGCCATGGGGACCGTCGGCTACGTCACCAAGCGCGATCTCACGTGGCTCGGGCGGGTCTCGTTCATCGCCCTGCTCGCGCTCATCGTCTTCGGGATCGTCGCGATCTTCGTCAGCATCCCCAGCGAGAACCTGATCTGGTCGATCGCCGGGCTGGTCATCTTCGCGGGGCTCACGGTCTTCGACTTCTGGAGGCTGCGCCGGGCCGGCAACGCGGACGTCCCGATGATCGCCCTGTCGATCTTCCTCGACGCCTTCAACGTCTTCCTGTTCTTCCTTCAGTTGCTGGGCGGAGGCAGGGACTAGCAAGCGCGCGCCACCTGATCCGCTCGCTGGGGCCGGGATCGCCCAGGCTGCGCCGGCGAAATCGGCTCCGGCCTTCGGCCGGGGCGCGCCGATTTTGCAGATGCGGACTAATCCGGCCTTACCGCCTTCGGCGGGGCGAGAGGCCGGAATTCTCGCCTCGGTGTCCGCCGGCGCCGTCAGCCTGCTCGGACGGCGGCTCAGCAGGCCCGAGGCTCGAGGCCCCTCAGCGGGCGTGGTGGACGAGCTCGATGTTGTTGCCGTCGGGGTCCAGGACGTACGCGCCGTAGTAGCCGGCGTGGTACTCGCGCCGCTCGCCGGGCGCGCCGTTGTCGCGGTGGCCCGCGGCGATCGCGGCCCGGTGGAAGGCGTCCACGGCCGCGCGATCGGCCGCCGGGAAGGCGATGTGGACGTTCGCGGTGGCCGCCCTGCCGGCCACGAGCGAGAACGAGCCGTCCCGCCCTGCACACACGACGTGCTCGGGCCCGCGGGTCCTGACCTCGAAGCCCGCGTGGGGCGCGATGGTCTCGGAGAAGCGCCTCGACGCCTCGAGGTCGGCCACGCGCAGCCAGAGGTGGTCGATGCCGGTGCGCTCCGCCGTCAGGGAGTGGTGGACCGCCTCGGCGGAGTTGCCATCGGGGTCCAGGAGGAAGCCGCCGTAGTAGTCGTGCCGGTACTGCGGCCTCGGCCCGGGCGCGCCGTCGTCGCGGTGACCGGCCTCCGTGCCCGCCCGCCAGAACGCGTCCACGAGCTCGCGCGACCGCGCGGCGAAGCCGATGTGGAGGCGCCGCGTGGGCGAGTGCTCCGCGTCGGCCGCCGCGAGCGAGAAGTCGTCCCATTCGGGGAAGGCCTCCCCGGTGTGGGTCGGCACGATGCCGATCGCGCCCAGGACGGTGGCGTAGAAGCGCTCCGACGCCGCGCGGTCGGCGACGCGGATGGTCACATGGTCGAACATGCCGTCAACCCTCGCAGAGAGCCCGAGGCGACGACGGCGTCGGGGGGGCCGACCCGGGGCGGGGATCGGGGCTGGTGGGCCTCGGCGACCGGCTCGAGACCCTCAACGGCCCGCTCCAGGTCAGCAGCCCCGCAGGAGGGGGCACCCGGGTGCTGGCCGAGCTCCCCGTGGGCTGACCCGAGCCCCGCGACGTTAGGCTCCGGGCGTGGCCGACGACGACCGCGCTCAGCGGCGCGCCCGCTTCCTGCGCGAGCTGGCGGCCCGCGACCTCTACGAGTGGTTCGGCATCCCGCCGGACGCCGGCGACGACGCGGTGCGCGAGGCGGCCGAGCGCAAGCGGCGCGAGCTCGCCTCCACCCCGATGCCACAGCGGACCCGGGCCATCGAGCGCGCCTACTGCGACCAGGGCGAGAAGGCCCTGCTCCGGCCCGCGATCCGCAAGGAGTACGACGCCCTCCTGCGGTCCTCGCGCGCGCCGCACGCCACGTCGCAGAGCCGGGCGGCCGTCGAGCGGGAGGAGCGCCTGCGGGCGGCCCGCGAGCGCATCGAGCGCTACGGCGACGACGACGCGCGCATGGCGCCGGGGCCGGCGACGCTGCTGGCTGCGCCCGACGCCCGCGCCCGCCTGGAGGCCGAGCGGGCCCAGGCGGCGGCCGTGTCCGATCCCGCCGAGGCCCTGGCGGCGGCGCGCCGCGCGCGCGTCGAGGGCGCCGCCCTGCGGGCGCTGGCGCTGGCAGAGCGCGCCCACGAGCTGTCGCCCACCCCCCGGGCGCTCACGACGCTCGCGGGTGCGCGCCGCGACACCGGCGACCTCGCGGGCAGCGAGGCCGCGGCGCGCGAGGGGCTGCGCCTGCTGCCGGGCACCCGGGAGAATGCCCCCGGCTGGGCGGCGCTCGGCGCCACCCTCCGCGCCCGCGGCGAGCTCGACGCGGCCGGGGACGCGGCCTCGCGGCTGATCGAGGAGGACGAGGAGGACCCCCATGGGTGGCGGGTGATGGCGCTGGTCGATTCGGACCGCGGCGAGACGCTGCGGGCCGGCGAGGCCTGGGAGCGCTCGGCGCGGCTCGGCCTCGACGTCCCGGGCGCGCTGGCCGGCCTCGAGGTGCTTCGCCGCGACAGCCTCGCCCGCAACGACTCGCTGGGCGCCGCCGACATCGAGAGCCGGATCGCGAGGATCAGACGGGGATGACCGCACGACGCGCGTTCGGGATCGCCGCGATCGCGGGGGCGCTGTCGGCCCTCGCGGTCCTGGCCCGCCGCCTCACCCGCCGGGACGCCTAACGGCTCCTCCACGCCGGTCCCCGGTGGAGCCGGTCGCCGTGCTCGCGCAGCCAGGCGCGCCGGGCGCGGAAGCCGGGGGCCGTCTCCTCGACGAGCGCCCAGAAGGCCGGGGAGTGGTCGGGATGCACCAGGTGGCAGACCTCGTGGGCGACGACGTAGTCCGCCACGGCCTCCGGCGCGAGCAGCAGCCGCCAGGAGAGCGACAGGCGCCCGGTCGAGGCGCAGCTGCCCCAGCGGCTGCCGGGGTCGCGGATCGCGACGGCGTCGACGCGGACGCCCAGCCGCACCGCCACGTCGCGGGCCCGCCCCCCGAGCGCGGCCGCCGCCTCCCGTCGGTACCACCGCTCGACGATCCCGTCGAGATCGCCGGCCGGCGCGAGCGCGACCGCCAGCCGCCCCGGCTCCCGGCGCGCCGACGAGCGGCGGGCCCCGCCGCGCACCGACAGCTCGAGCTCCTCGTCGAGCAGCGCCACGCGGTCGCCGTCGGCCAGCGGCCGCAGGGGAGGCCCGAGCAGCGCCTGCTGCTCGGCGACCCAGCCCGCCGACGAGCGCAGGAAGGCGTCGACCTCGGCGGCGGGTGTCCAGCGCGGCACGGTCAGGCGCACCCCCCCTCGGGAGACGCGGAGCGTCAAGCGGCGCGCGCCGGGGTGGCGGACGAGGCGGCACGGGTAGGGGAGGTCGCGCCGCGCCATCGCGGGCGCAGGCCACCGGCTGCTGCGGCGGGAGCTCTGACGGGCCGTCCAGCCCTGGCCGGGGGAGGGAACGACCAACACCGGGCAGGGCGCGTCGCGGACGAGGCGCATCGTGACGCTGCCGAGCACCCGATACACCACGCCGCGCCGGTGCGGGTGGACGACGAGCAGGTCGCAGCCGGTCTCGCCCGCCCAGGCGAGGATCGCCTCGGCGGGGTCGGGGCCCCGGAGAACCACCGCCTCCGCTCCACCGAACCCGGCCGCCAGCCGCTCGAGCCACGAGCGGGCCTCGGCGGCGATCTCGTCGGCCAGGACGTCCTCGGGAGGAGTCCACGCGGTGCGCCCGCCGGAGTAGCGGCCCGGGGGCTCGGCCACGTGCACGAGGCTGAGCCGCGCGGCGCTCAAGGATGCGATGCGAACGGCCTCGCCGAGCGCCGGGCCCGCCTCCGGGGCGTCGACGCAGCACCCGACGCGCTCGTAACCGGGTGGGCCCGCCATGGCGCCACCCTATTCCGGCACGCGCCGCCCCGGCCACCGCCGCCCCGGGATCGGGTATCACTCCGACGGTGACCTGGATCGATGTGAGCGTGCCGGTGCGGACCGGGATGATCGTCTACGACGGCGACCCTCCGGTGAGGATCGAGCGGGTCATGGAGATCGCCCGCGGAGACCTCGCCAATCTCAGCGGGATGGAGATGGGGGCCCACACGGGGACGCACGTCGACGCGCCGTTGCACTTCGTGGAGGGCGGCGCCGGCGCCGACCGCCTGCCGCTCGACGCGCTGATCGGCCCCGCCGTCGTCGCCGACGCGCGGGCGGCGACGAGCGACGTCGACGCCGCCGCGCTGGCGGCTCTGGACATCCCCCCGGGCACCGAGCGCCTGCTGCTGCGGACGCGGAACGGCGACCTCTGGGCGCGCGACGAGTTCACCCGCGACTACGTCGGCGTCGCCGACGACGCGGCCCGCGAGCTGGTGGCCATGGGCGTGCGGCTGCTGGGCATCGACTACCTCTCCATCGCCCCGAGCGCCGATCCCGCGCCGACCCACCGGACGCTGCTGGAGGCCGGCGTCGTCGTGGTCGAGGGGCTCGACCTGCGTGAGGCGCCCCCCGGGCGCTACGACCTGGTCTGCCTCCCGCTCAGGCTCGAGGGCGCCGACGGGTCCCCCGCGCGGGCGCTGCTGCGCCCGTCCTGACGCCGCCGAGGCTCAGGAGGCGCGCAGCTCCGAGGCCGGCAGGTCCTCGGGGAGCGGGACCTCCTGGGGCGGGCGCGGGTCGTCGTCGTCCCAGTCCGAGTAGGCGAGCCCGTCGCGGCCGGCGTGCTCGCCGGCGGCGCCGATCGCGAGCACCACGCACGGCTCGGGGCCCCGGTTGAGCAGCCGCCTCCGCACCTCCGGGCCGACGCGGGCCACGGTGCCGCGCGCGAGGTCCTGCTCGCGGGCCTCCACCTCCAGGGTGAGCGTGCCCTCCAGGACGAGGTAGACCTCCTCCTGGCGCTCGTGGCGGTGGATCCGGCCACGCTCGCCCGGGCGGAGGACGATCTGGTTGAGCCCGAACGCGGTGACGCCGAGCTGCCGCCGCAGCGGCACGAAGCGCTCGGGCGAGCCCGGCTCGAGCCGCGTCACGCTGACCCCGGCCTCCATCGCGCAGACCCTAGAGTACGAGCGTGCCGGTGGAGCTCGTCGAGACGCAGACGGCGGTCCTCTTCGACCGGGAGCGGCCGCTGGCGCTCGACTCGGGCGCGATGCTCGCGCCGGTGGAGGTCGCGTACGAGACGTACGGGACGCTCGACGACGCCCGCGCCAACGCGGTGGTGGTCTGCCACGCCCTGACGGGCGACGCGCACGCGGCGGGGCACCACGGCGACCCCGCCCGCCGCGGCTGGTGGGACAACATCATCGGCCCGGGCCGGCCGCTCGACACCGACCGGTTCTTCGTGGTCTGCGCCAACCTGCTCGGAGGCTGCCAGGGGACGACCGGCCCGTCGTCGGTCGATCCGGCCACGGGCCGGCCCTACGGCCTGCGGTTCCCGCTGTTCACGGTGCGGGACCTCGTGCGCGTGCAGCGCGCCGTCGTGCGTCACCTCGGGATCGCCCGGCCGCTGGCCGCGATCGGCGGCTCGCTCGGCGCGATGCAGGCGCTGCAGTGGGCGCTCGACGC
This sequence comes from Miltoncostaeaceae bacterium, assembly GCA_963835685.1. Taxonomy (GTDB): domain Bacteria; phylum Actinomycetota; class Thermoleophilia; order Miltoncostaeales; family Miltoncostaeaceae; genus DATAGF01. The sequence goes on along the minus strand of CAWIGI010000017.1, from coordinate 14,290 downwards.
CCCGGGCGAGCTCGGGGCGGCCGTGGTGGTCTGCGGCAGCAGCCGGCTCTCGGCCCAGAACATCGCCTTCTCGGCCGTCGCCCGGACGGCCATCATGAGCGACCCCGACTTCCACGGCGGCGACTACTACGAGGCCGGCGTCCGTCCCGACCGCGGCCTCGCGGTGGCGCGCCAGATGGCGCACATCACGTACCTGTCCGCCGAGTCCATGCGTCGCAAGTTCGGGCGGCGGCTCCAGAACGGGGACGTGCCGCGCCTGGGGTTCGACATCGACTTCCAGGTGGAGAGCTACCTGCAGCACCAGGGCGAGTCGTTCCTGCGCCGCTTCGACGCCAACAGCTACCTCTACCTGTCGCGGGTCATGGACTACTTCGAGCCGTTCGCCGACCCGGTCCGGACCGCCGAGGCGGTCGCCGCGATGACGAGCGACGTGCTCGTGATCTCCTTCGACACGGACTGGCGCTTCGACTCGAGCCACTCGCGGGAGATCGTGCGGACGCTCGCGGCCCACGGCGCCCCGGTGACCTTCCGCGAGGTCGGCTCGCCCCACGGCCACGACTCGTTCCTGCTGGTGGTGCCGGAGTACCACCGCACGGTCGCCGCGTTCCTCGACCGCGTGGCCCGGGAGCGGGCGCCCGCGGCCGCCCGGGCGTGAGGGCGGACCTCGACCTCGTCGCGCAGATGGTCTCCCCCGGCTCGCGCGTGCTCGACCTCGGGTGCGGCGACGGCGACCTGCTCGTCGAGCTGATCGCCTCGCGCGGCTGCCGAGGGCAGGGAGTGGAGGTCTCGCGCGAGGCGCTCCACGCCTGCGTGGAGCGCGGCGTGCCCGTGGTGGAGGCGGACATCGACCGCGGCCTGCCCGAGTTCGAGGACGGCTCCTTCGACGTCGTCGTGCTCTCGCAGACGCTGCAGGCCGTGCACCGGCCGGTGCTGGTCCTGCGCGAGGTGACGCGCGTCGGGCGCGTGGGGATCGTCTCGTTCCCGAACTTCGGCCACTGGCGCCTGCGGGCGCAGCTGCTGGCGGCGGGGAGGATGCCCGTCACGAGGACGCTGCCCTACCGCTGGCACGAGACGCCGAACATCCACCTCTGCACGATCCGTGACTTCGAGGCGCTGGCGCGGGCCGAGGGGCTCACCCTGCTCGACCGCCGCCTGCTGGACGGGGACGGCGGGCCCGCGCCGCCGCGCGCGGCGAGGCGGCCCAACCTGCTCGCCGCCGGGGCCGCGTACCTGCTGCGACGATAGCGGCGCCGCATGGACTCGATCCGCAGCTTCATCGACGCCGTCCAGGCCTTCGGCGAGCGGCTGGCCGCGGTCCACTGGGGCTTCCTCGCCGCGGCGGTCCTCCTGAGCGTCGCCAACCTCGCCCTGCGCTCGCGCGCCTGGCAGGAGATCCTGCGCGCGGCGCTGCCGGCCGAGCGCATCCGCTACCGCACGGCCTTCGGCGCGTACTGCGCGGGGGTGGGGGTGAACGCGGTCATCCCGGCGCGGGCGGGGGACGTCGTGAAGATGTTCCTGGTCAAGCGCTCCACGCGCGACGCCCATTACCCGACGCTGGTGGGCAGCCTCGTCACCGAGACGGTCTTCGACTTCTTCGTGGCGAGCGCGCTCGTGCTCTGGGCCCTGACGGCGGGGTTGCTGCCGGGACTGCGGCTGCCGGACATCCCCGCGTTCGACCTTTCCTGGGCGTTCCGCAACGGCTGGATCGTGGCCGGGATCGTCGCGGCCCTGGCGGCCCTCGCCTTCGTCGCGGGGCGCCGCGTGCGCCGCTTCTGGCGCCAGTTCGGCCAGGGCCTTGCGATCCTGCGCACGCCCACCCGCTACCTCGCCGCCGTCGTCCCGTGGCAGGCGGTGGGCTGGGTCTGCCGGGTCGCCGCCGCCTGGTTCTTCCTCGAGGCCTTCAGCGTGCCGGGGAGCCTCGAGAACGCGCTCCTCGTGCAGGTCGCCGGCAGCCTCGGGGCCCTGTTCCCCGCGACCCCGGGGGGCCTCGGGCCCACGCAGGCGCTGCTCGTGGTCCTGCTGGCCGGCCAGGCCGGCCGCACGGAGATCCTCGCCTTCAGCGCCGGCATGGAGCTGACGCTGTTGATCCTGAACGTGAGCCTGGGTCTCCTGTGCATGGCCCTGATGCTGCGCAACCTGCGCTTCCGCAAGGCCATCGCCGACGCCCGCGCCGACCGGGCGGCGGAGCCGACGCCGCCGGCGTAGTGGTTCACGACGACGGAGCCGGCGCCTCGCTCAGCCGCGGGTCAGGCGACGACGCGGGCGACGTCGGAGATGGAGAGGAGGCCGACGAGCCGCTCCCCGTCCAGAACGAGGGCGCGCCCCAGACCTGAGCCGCGGAGCGCCGTGACCGCGGCGCCGAGGTCGTCGTCGGCCGACAGGGTCGGCAGGCGGTCGCGGCCGACCATGCAGTCGCGCACGCGCCGGGTCGGCCAGTCCGTGCGCGGCACGTCCGAGAGGCACCGCAGCGGGATCATCCCCAGCGCGCGGCCGGCGTCGACGACGGGGTAGGCCGTGTGGCGGTGCGCCCACGCGATCCGGTCGGCGAACTGGGCGAGCGTCTCCTCCGGGGACGCCGTCACCGGGTCCCGCACCATCAGGTCGCCCACGCGCATGCCGGCGAGCGGGTCCGTCCGCATGATGGCCCGCGACTCGGCGGCGGAGGCCTGCAGCAGGAACCAGCCGATGACGGCGAGCCAGATGCCGCTGAACGCTCCCTGCAGGATGAACATCGCGATCCCGAGGCCGATCAAGGCGAAGGAGAGGAGCCGCCCGCCCCCCGCGGCGAGCCGGGTGGCGCTGCGGAGGTCGCCCTTCCAGCGCCAGAGCCCCGCCCGCAGCATCCTCCCCCCGTCGAGCGGCAGGGCCGGCAGCAGGTTGAAGACGAGCAGCGCCAGGTTGATGAAGCCGAGCCACGCGCACACCGCGTTGACCGGCTCGGGCAGGCCCGGCACCAGGGCGATGCCCACGAAGCCCCCGCCCAGGGCCAGCGAGACCAGCGGCCCCGCCACCGCGATGCGGAACTCGGCGCCGGGGGAGGGGAACATCCCGGCGAAGCGCGCGACCCCGCCGAACAGCCACAGGGTGATCCCGTCGATCTCCATCCCGTCGCGGCGCGCCTGGACCGCGTGACCCAGCTCGTGCAGCAGGATGGAGGCGAAGAAGGCCAGGGACGCGACCACCGCCATCGCGAAGTAGGCGTTGTCCCCGAGGCCCGGGTTGGTCTCCGGGAAGATGCCCGTGGCGAGCGTCCACATCAGCAGGCCCAGGAGCAGCAGGACGCTCCAGTTCAGGCCGATCCTGACGCCGGCGACGGTTCCCAGCGAGAAGCTGTCCCTCACGCCTCGAAGTGTAGGACGGCGGGGCTCAGCGAGCCTGGGTCGCGGGATCCAGCAGCCGCAGCAGGGCGTCGCACGCGCGGCTGGCGGGGACCGCGACGCCGAGGCCCTCGCCGAGGCGCACTACGGCGCCCACGAGGGCGTCGCGCTCGAGCCTGCGCCCGGCCTCGAGGTCGAAGAGGGTCGAGGAGCCGCCGTCCGGCGGCAGGCGCCGGCGGGCGTCGGCGACGTAGGCCTCGGCGGCGTCCGCCGCCACCGCGACGCCGGCGGCCCTGGCCACGGCCACGACCTCCCTCCCGAGCGCCAGCATCAGCTCGACGGCACGGGGGTCGGCGAAGACGGCGCCCACACGGGCCCGGCCCAGCGCCGTCACCGTGTTCAGGGACGCGTTGGCCACCAGCTTCGTCCACAGCGCCTCCTGGTCGGTGTCGTCGACGCGGCACGGGACCCCGATCGCCGCCGCGACCGCGGCCAGCGCCTCGCCCGGCGCCCCCGCGCCGCCGCCGGCCAGGAGGTCGCGCAGGCGCCCGGTCGCGGGATCGCGACTGGGCCGCCGCACGACGCGGTCCGGCGCCAGCCGCTGGCAGCCGAGGTAGACCGCCACGCCGCCCACCGCGGCGCGCGGGCAGGCGCGCGCCAGGGCCGCGGGGTTGGCGACGCCGTTCTGCAGCGACAGGACGACCGCCCTGGGCGCCAGGGCGGGCGCGAGCGCCGCGCCGGCCGCCTCGGTGTCGAAGCTCTTCGTGCAGACGAGCGCGAGCTCGACGGGCGCCCACTCGGCGGGGTCGGCCACCGCGCGCAGGGTCACCGCGCGCTGCGCGCGGTCGTCGGTCAGCCGCAGCGGGCCGGCCCGCAGGCCGTCGAGGGCCGCCCCCCGCGCGGCGACGGCGACGGGCCAGCCGGCCTCGGTCAGCCGCGCGGCGACGAACCCGCCGACGGCCCCGGGGCCGACGACGAGCGTGCGCGGCCGCTCAGGCGTCAGAGGTCCAGGCCCAGCTGACCGTCAACGCGCGCGGGCGGCCCCTCCTCGGCGAGCGGTGACGGGGCCGGCGCGGGCTCGGCCTCCCGGGCGGCCTCCTGCGCGAGGCGGTCGGCGCGCTCGTTGGCCTCGTGGCCCGCGTGGCCGCGCACGAGCCGCGGCCTCACCCGCAGCCGGGCGAGCTCGGCGATCATCCGCTCCCAGAGGTCGCGGTTGGCGACCGGCTGCCTGCCCGCGGTGCGCCAGCCCTTGCGGCTCCACCCCTCGAGCCAGCCCTTGGAGATCGCGTTCGCGATGTAGCTCGAGTCGGTGACGAGCTCGACCTCCGAGCCGTCCGGCAGCGACCGCAGGCCCTCCAGCGCCGCGGTCAGCTCCATGCGGTTGTTCGTCGTCGGGAACTCGCCGCCGGTGAGGACGGTCTCGGCGCCGTCGGGCGCCGTGACGATCGCGGCCCACCCGCCGCGGGCGGCCTCGGTCCCGTTGCCCGAGCAGGCACCGTCGGTGACGAGGATGAAGGTCTCGGCCATGGGCGCCCTTGGTACCGTAGCGCCGCCCGGCCGGGCTCGCCGGGGCGCGAAAGGGGGTGGGGGTGGCCGACGGCCGTGATGTTGGGCGCAGCTTCGACCGCAGCGCCGCCGACTACGACGAGTTGCTGGCGCGCAACCGGATGGGCGCCCAGCGCCTCGTCGCGGCCATCCCGGACGGCGATTACGCGCGCGTGCTCGACGTGGGCTGCGGCACGGGCTTCGCCACGGAGGCCATGATCGCCCGCTTCGGATCGCGGCGGGTGACGGGGGTCAACCCCTCCGAGGGGATGCTGGAGCAGTTCCGCGAGAAGCTCGCCGGCCTCGGCGCCGAGGTCGAGCTGATCCGGGCGGGGGTCCACGAGATGCCGGTCCCCGACGGCGCCTACGACGCCGTGGTCAGCGGGATGGCGTTCCACTGGTTCCCGGACAAGCCGGCGGCGATCGCCGCCATGGCGCGCCGGCTGCGTCCCGGCGGCGCCCTGGCGGTGCTCGCCTCGGGCCGGGGCACCGACGAGGAGTTCCGGCTGCTCCTGAAGGCCGTCGAGCCGCCGGTGCCCCGGCCTGGACCGAGGTCTTCGATGCGATCCACCGCAGCGGCGACCAGCTCGCGGGGTACATGGAGGACGCCGGGCTCGAGGTCCTCGACGCCTGGGAGGAGCACCGCGTCCGGCGCGCCGACCCCGAGGCCTTCCTCGCGCGCATCGGAGCGGTGGCCTCGCACCTGTCCGACGACCTCGACCCGGCGGAGGCCGAGGCGCACGCGGCCCGGGTCACGGAGGCCGTGAACGGGGCCGCGGGGCCGCGGGGCTTCGAGTTCACCTTCGTCAAGCTGTACGGGATCGCCCGCCGGCCCGGCTGACCCCGGCACGGCTCCGTCACGCGTTCGGCGCGCCCGGGCACACACCCGCGCGCCGGGACCGGCTGTGCTGGCCCCATGCCCGTCAACGCCGTCGCCTGGACCGACCGGCCGCCGCCTTGGGCGGCGCGGCGCTCGGCGCGTTTCTCGGCGGCGGCGGTGGCGCGCTGGCCCGGAGGCGGGTCCGTCCTGCGGCCGCGGCCCCGGAGCGCGGTCTGGTGCGCCCTCTCCAGGCACCGCGCCGGCTCCCCCGGCCGGCGCTCGCGATCGAGGTCGGCAGCGCCGGGGCGGCGGCCGCGGCCGTCGTCGCGGCGGGCCCCGGCTGGGGCGCGGTCGCGGCGGCGGTCCTGCTCGTGGCGCTCGTGCCCGTGGTGCTGATCGACCTGCGGCACGGGCTGATCCCCGACGTCGTCGTCCTGCCCGCCGCGGCGGTCGCGCTCGCCGCGGCGGTGGCCGCCCACCCGTCGGGCTGGTGGGAGCCGTGCGCGGCGGCGGTCGGCGCGGCGGCCTTCCTGCTGCTGCCCTGGCTCGTCCGCCCCGACGCGATGGGCCTCGGCGACGTCAAGCTGGGGCTGCTGATCGGCGGGGCGCTCGGCGCCGCCGTCGTGCCGGCGCTCGCCGCCGCCTTCGTGTCGGCCGCGGCAGCGGGCGCCGCGCTGGTGGCCCGCCACGGCGCGCGGGCCAGGCGAATGACGGTGCCGTTCGGGCCGTTCATGGCGGGCGGGGCGCTGGTGGGGCTGGTCTGGGGGCCGGCGATGCTCAAGCTGGTACGCGTGACCCGGCGTACAGCGGGCCTCTTGGGGGGAGGGGTGTTTCAAGGCGGCCAGCCCCGCCGGAGGCGGTGCCGCCGGTCGCCGGAGGCCCCGGCCAGGGGCCGGAGGCGCGTCCCGCCGGGCCCGCGAGAGGCCCGGCGTACGCTTATGTCGCCCCTTCCGAGATGGCGAGCGGCCGGCCGACGAGCAGGTCGCCGGCGCGCGCGGCGAGGGCGTCGGCCAGCCAGGCCTCGGCCGCCCCCTCTCGCGACGGGTCGATCTCCACGATGGCGATGAGGCGGCTCAGGCCGCCCTCGGCCGACCGCACGACCACCCGCGGCGGCCCGTCCCAGGGGCCGCCGGCGCCCTGCGACGGCGCCGCCGATCTCCTGCACCATCGCCTCGACCGTTTCTCGCCGCGGCGAAAGGCGTGAGCCTCGGCATCGCGTTTCAACGCAAGCTCGGCGTCGGGCTGTTCGGCGGCGAGGGGTTCATCATGCAGCGCCTGCAAGGCGATGGCTGGGCGTTCGTTCACGCGGGCGGTACGCTGCTGGAACGCACGTTGGCCGCCGGAGAGCTGGTCCGAGTGGACACGGGATGCATCGTCGCGTTTCAACCGTCGGTGAACTACGAGATCGAGGACGTCGGCAAGATCAAGTTGGCCCTGTTCGGCGGCGAGGGCTTGTTCTTTGCCACGCTGCGCGAACCCGGCCGTGTGTGGCTACAGAGTCGCTGCGCTGAGCCGTCTTGCGAATCGCATCATCGCCGCGGTGCCCGGCGTCGCACGCGGCGGGCGTGGAAGAGGGATCGATCCTCGGGGGGTTGGGAGGACTCTGGACGGCGATAACAGTTAAGACGGGCTTACAGAGCCTGTCAAAAAACGACGTCAAACGCAGAGCGCGCTGAGAAATCCTTGGGCCGGGGAGACCCAAGAATCACTTCGCAACATCCCTCAAGGGCTGCGCGACGGGAAGTGCTATGCGATAAAGCGCCGTTGCCGTTCGTACGAACAGCCCGTCGCGCGTCACGGCTGGCGTCGCCAGCGTCATCTCGCCGAGGCTGCTCTTCGCTACCTCGTCGTACTGTCGCCAGGATTGATGACGAACGTGTCGCCTTCCTCGCTGAGGCAGAACACCTTGCCTCCCGTACGCCCACGGCGACGCGGAGAACGTATTGCCGGTGCCGCCGACTCGCGCCTGATAGACTCGCCGGCCCGTTTTCGCATCGAACACGGCGAGGACGCCATTGTCGTTCACGGCGTAGACGCGTCCGCCGAACACCAGTGGCGATGAGGTATAGGCGGACGCACGCGGTTGGTACCAGGCCACGAACTCGTTGGAGGTGACGTCGCCCGTGCCGGACGCGGTGTCCTTCACCGAGATGTCGCCGGTTGCGCCGGGCTTCACCGCGAACAGCGGACGCTTCGATTCGCCCTGCGAACCGGTGCCGATGTAGAGCATCCCGTCACCTTCGGTCGGCGTCGGACTGGCTTGCGTCAGCCCGCGCAGCCGCCAGAGCTCCTTGCCGTCGAGACCGTAGCTCATCGCCATCCCGCGGCCGATCGCGACGATCTCGGTCCGTTTGGTGTTCACCCATACGTACGGCGTCGACCATCCCGACAGCGGAAGCCCGCCGCCGTCGGTCCGTGCAGTCTTCCAAAGCAGGGCGCCGGTCTTCGCGTCGAGGGCGGCGAGATAGGATTTGGCTTCGTTGTCGTCGGAGGAGGTACACGCGGCCATCGTGGACGACCGGTGATGCCGCAGTGCCGAAGTCGAGATAACGCGGCTGTGGGATCGATGCGGTGCGTCCAGAGCAGGCGGCCATTATCGAATAGCAGAACAGTCCGACGTTGCCGAACAGAACGTAGCATGCGCTCGCCGTCGGTCGCCGGCGTCTCCGACGCGTAGGTGTTTTTGCGATGGCTGCCGCCCAATGGCGCACCGCGATGCGCCTGTTGCTGCCATCGCTGCCTGCCGGTGACGACGTCGTAACTGAAGACCATGTACTCCAGGTCGCCGGCCTCCTGTGTGGATTCGATATCGCGCGCGCGCAACCGCGCCAGGATCTCGTCGTCTGACAGCCCCTGCGTTCGGAGAAGTCGGCGACGTAGTCGTTGCCGAAGATGCCGGTTGATGGCGCTTTGAACGCACCAGGGCTGACGGTGGAGGTAACGATCACCTGATCACCCCAGACGATCGGGGATGACCAGCCGCGACCCGGCACGGCCGCCTTCCAAGCCACGTTTCTCTCGTTCGACCAGGTCGTCGGCAGACCGTCAACGCTCGACCGCCCCGTCCCGATACGCCGCGGAACTGCGGCCAGATCGTGTTGCCGGAGGGGCTGACGCGGCGACACGACGATCCAGAGGAGCCCGAGAATCAGCAACGACAGGCGCATGCGAGCAGTTTACCTGACGGTGCGCTGGAGCACCGGCATTGTCGTACACGATGGGCGACGCGAGATCTGGTGGCGGGCCGAGCACGGTCCAATGGTGGCCCGCAAGCGCGGCCCCTACTTACCGGCGGATACTTTCTCGACGCTCACGCTGGTTCGCGACTCGATGGCCGGCAGAATCGCCGCGAGGTTGTCCTTCTCGAGACGCAGGATGAGAAAGTCGTCCTTCGACTGCAGCGTGAGCCAATGCCTGGAACGCTGGAGCAGCGAACCGGAGCCGCCGAACGCCGACGGAACGCCGGCAACCCCTGCAGCGGCTTTCCAATGCGGCCGCTTCGATTCCGAGTACGTCGCGCTGAGGACCTCCTGATACGGCAACGCCTTCAGCACTTGATCGCCTTTGCCGTTGCGCACGACGATCCCGCCGCTTTCCAGATTCAGCGAGGCGTCCTGCTCCTTGGTCTTCGAGCCGTCGGCGACGAGCACGCGGACTTCCGAAAACTTCAGCAGTGGGTGCTCGACGGCTGCGGGCTTCGCGTGCGGGCACGACGATCGGCGGCGAGTCCGAAGCCTCGGATGGAACGGCGTCCGCCGCTAGCGGCGTCGGGGCAGGCGGTTGCGCCGGCGGCGTCGGACGCGTCGACTGCATGCCGCCCGGAGACGCAGGCCGCGGCACGGTCGCCGGTTTTGGCGGCGCCGCGACAATCGGCGGCGGCGGCGGTGCCGGGGCTTCGACAGCCAGTGGTTCTGGCGGCGGTGCCGGTGCGTCGACATCCGGCGGCGGTGGCGTTGGTGCCGCCGCATCGGTTGATGCGGGCATCGACGGTGGCACCGAGGAGGTCGCACCTCCGGCGTCCGGCGGGCGCCGGAATGCGACGTACGTGAGCACCCCAATCACCGCCACGAGCAGAGACAGCAGCACGGCGGCGACCGCGAGGTGCGGCGTCCGCAACGTCACCGTTGTTTCCCCTCTCGCGACGCGAACGGCGGTCGGGGTGGGCGTCAGGTTCGGCGGCGCCATGGGCTGAGTCGGCGCCGGCACCGGCAGCGCCATGGGCTGAGTCTTAGGCGGTTCAGGCGTTGGGGCCGGCATGCGCATGGCCGAAGGGTGACGACGGGCGCAGTTTCGACCAGCGCGTCGAGTCCATACGCGCGCGTTCGAACCGCGTGGACGTGGCAACACCCAGCCCTGTTTCGAGCGCAAGGCGAAACTCGTTCGCGCTCTGGAAGCAATCCACTGGCGCCTTGGCCAGCGCGCGCGCCAGCGTGGCGTCGAGCCACTCGGGCAGCTCGGCGCGCAGCTCACGCGGTGGCGTCGGCGCGTCGCTCACCTGCGATTGAATCATCGCGATCGGGGTGTCGGCCTTGAAGGGCAGGTGGCCGGTCAACAGCCGATAACCACCGCCATCGCATAGAGGTCCGTCCGATGGTCGATCGCAAGGCCGCGCACCTGCTCGGGCGCCATGTACGCAGGCGTGCCCATCATGAATCCTGCGGACGTGAGATGCTCTGAGCCGACGACTCGCGCGATGCCGAAGTCCATCACCTTGACGTCGCCCGAGACGGTGAGCATCAGGTTGGCCGGCTTCAGATCGCGATGGACGACGCCCGCCGAGTGCGCATACTGCAGCGCCTCGAGCACACCGCAGCAGAGGGAGGTCGCGTGCTCGATCTGCAGGCGCCCCGCGCGGGTCGCGAGCCGCTCGAACGTCTCGCCGCTGACGAACTCCATCACCATCAGGAGCGAATCGTCTTCTCGGGCGAGCTCGTCACGGCGGCGATCCGCGGATGGTTGAGCCTGGCCACCGTGACGGCCTCGGCGCGAAAGCGCTTGATCGCCTCGTCCTCGAGCAGGCCGGGGTTCAGCGTCTTGATCGCGACAACGCGATCCAGCGTTTCGTCGATCGCCTTATAGACCACGCCCATGCCGCCACGGCCGAGTCTCTCGACGATCTTATATTTGCCGACGGTCTTGCCAACCATTTCGTGTAGAGGAGGAGCGGCGATGATACCGGGCGAATTCACGGGATTCAACAGGGGATTACATCGCGCCAGGAGCGTGTCCGAAAAATGCGAAACACGCTTCTGGCAGGCGTGCAGTCGTGTGCAACGAGAATACTCAAGGCTTTGCTCAGCGATCTGCGCGGTCTTGGGTCTCGCCGGTCAAGCGGATTGCCTTACACGCTTTCTCTGAGCAGGCTCTGGAATGCCTCCGCTGAGAGCATGTTGCAGAATAAGAGGACAAAGGGCCGTGAAGAAACGAGCGGACGTGGGATGGGGGTGTCCGCTTCCGGTCATTCCGCGATTGGCCGGCAAACGCAAACAGCGGCGCAACGTCCATCGCCACACGCCTTTAGGCTCAGATCCAGCGGTGGCAATGCCGTTGCACAATTTGACTATCGACCACCGACTACCGACTATCGACTAACTCATGATTCAAGACCTCCGCTACGCCCTGCGCACCCTGCGCCGACATCCCGCGCTCGCCGCCGTCGCCATACTCACGCTTGGCCTCGGCATCGGCGGCGCGACCGCCGTGTTCAGCGTCGTGGAGGTGGTGCTGTTGAGGCCGTTGCCGTTTCACGACCCCGACCGACTCGTCCGGGTCTGGGAGCTGACGCAGGACGGCGACCGCTTTTCGTTCTCTGATCCGAACTACCTGGATCTGCGTGCGCAGTCGCGCACGCTGGCGAGCATCGCGGCGTACCGCGAGCTAGGTACCACGAAAGTGCTCACCGGCGAAGGCGAGCCGGAGCGCGTCCTCGCGGTGCCGATCGCGGCGTCTGCCGTCGACGTGCTCGGAGTGCGGCCGGTTCTCGGCCGCATGTTCACCGTTGATGAAGATCGGCCCCGGAGCGCTGAGCGCCGCGTTGTTCTTGGCAACGCGCTCTGGCGGGGCCGTTTTCGGGCAGACCCGCGGATCGTCGGACGCGACGTGACGCTCGATGGTCAACCGTTCCTCGTCACGGGCGTCATGCCGCCCGGCTTCGACTTTCCCGACGGCGCCGACGCGTGGATTCCCCTCGCCGCCGATCCGCGGCGCGACCGCGACGACAAGGAACTGGCCGTCATCGGCCGTCTCGCACCTGGTGCGACCCTGGCGCAGGCGCGCGGCGAGATGCGCGACGTGGCGCGCCGGCTGTCGGAGGCGCAGCCTGCGTCGAACGCAGGATGGAGCGCCGAGGCGCTTCCGTTCAACGAGTGGATCGTTTCACCGCGGATCAGGGACGCGGTGTGGGTGCTGTTCGGCGCCGTCAGCCTGCTGCTGCTCCTGGCGTGTGCGAACGTTGCCAACCTCCTCGTCGCACAGGCGGCAACGCGCCGCGGCGAGATCCGCATTCGCGCCGCGCTCGGCGCGGGGCGCGCGCGCCTCGTTCGGCAGCTGTTCACCGAATCGGTACTGCTGGCGCTGCTCGGGACGGGTGCGGGCCTGCTCATCGCATCGTGGGCGGTGGACGCCGTGGCCGCTCTCGGCGTCGGTCGCGTGCCGCGGCTCGACGGGCTGCAGATCAACGCCACCGTTCTCGCGTTCGCCTGCCTCGCCGGCATTGCAAGCTGTCTCGTATTCGGGCTTGCACCCGCGTTGCACTCGGCACGGTTCGATCTGCGGGTCGCGATCGATGAAGGCGGACGCTATACGGCAGGGAGCCGACGGCTGAGGCACGCGCTCGTGGCGATCGAGGTTGGGCTCGCGCTCCTGCTGCTCGTCGGCGCCGGCCTGCTGGCGAACAGTTTCCTGCGCCTGATGCGAGTGGACCCGGGCTTCAACGCTGAGAGCATCATCGCGATGCCGCTCGAGCTCCCGTCCGCACGCTATCCAGAAGACAGGGTCGCCCCGTTTTACGCCGAGACGCTGGCGCGCGTCCGCGCGCTGCCCGGAGTTGCCGCCGCCGGCGCCACCTCGACCGATCCGTTTCGTCACGGCGGATTCAGCAACAGCGTGACTCCGCAGGAGCGCGCCGCGGGAAGCGCCGCCGACTGGTCTGGTGCAAGCAGGATGGCGAAGCGTGACGCCGGGGTTTTTCGAGGCGATGGGCATCCCCGTCTTGAGCGGCCGCACGTTCGGGCCCGGTGATCATGCGGGCTCAGACCGCGTCGTCGTCATCAGCCGGACGCTGGCCAACCGGCTGTGGCCCGGCGGTGACGCGGTCGGCAAGCGCGTGTACTGGGGCGGTACCCAGGACGCACTCGAACGGTGATCGGCGTAACCGGCGACATCCGCGATGTGCGTCTCGAAGCCGAGCCCGGCCCGTTGCTGTTCGTTCTCCACGCGCAGGTCGATATGCCCGCGATGACGATCGTCATGCGGACGCCGCTCGACGTGGCCGCGCTCGCGCCGGCGCTGCGTGCAATCGTACGCGACCTCGATGCTGCGCTTCCCGCGCCGCCCGTCCACGCGGTCGGGACGAGCCGCGCTGACGCTTCCGCCGGACCGCGATTCGACCTCGCCTTGCTCAGTGCGTTTGCCGCGATCGCCCTCGCGCTTGCCGTGTCCGGGGTCTATGCGATGATCGCGTTCGGCGTCGCGGAGCGGCGTCGCGAGATCGCGGTACGGCTGGCGCTCGGCGCCAGCGCACGCGGAATCGTCGCGCTCGTGCTGCGGGGCGGGCTGGCACCGGCGTTCGTAGGCGTGGCGGCCGGAACCGTCGCCGCGTTCGGCATGACCCGGTTGTTGACGTCGCAGTTGTACGGCGTCGGGTCGACCGATCCGTTGACGTTTGGAGCCGCGGCCGCTGCACTGCTCGCCGCAGCCACGCTCGCGTGCTACCTGCCGGCGCGCCAGGCGGCGCGTCTCGACCCGCTCGCAATTCTCCACGAATAAGGGAGATAGTCGGTAGTCGGTAGTCGGTGGTCAGTAGTCCTAGTCGATAGTCGATAGTCCTAGTCGATAGTCGATAGTCCTACGATAGTCGATAGTCCGGGACTGCCGATTGCGACTCCCGACTCCCGACTCGCGACTCCCGACTCGCGACTCTCGACTCCCGACTCGCGACTCCCGACTATCGACTACTGACCATCGACTACCTGATAATCCGCAGCGGAGGTGAGTCGTGAACATCCCTCGAACATCCCTGTGGTCGAGCTACTGCTTCTGGTGTGCGGCGCGGCGCTCCTGGCGCAACAGCAGGCCGCGGAAGCGCCCGCGACCGATCGTCGGCCGACGACGCGGCCGGCGGTCGCCGGGCTGCACGGCCTCGTGACCACCGGCCACCCGATCGCCTCCTCGGCCGGACTGCAGATGCTCCTGAAGGGGGGCAATGCCTTCGATGCTGCCGTGGCGGTCGGCGGCATGATCGCGCTCGGCGAGCCCGAGATGAACGGCATCGGCGGCAACGGCTTCGCCACGCTCTACGACAAGAAGAGCGGCAAGGTGATGTCGCTGTCGATGGCCGGCGCCGCGCCCAAGGGGTTGAAGCCAGCTGAGATGACGCCAGCAATACATC
>CAWIGI010000016.1:0-225911 GCA_963835685.1 Miltoncostaeaceae bacterium | reverse complement strand
CGGGCCCACAGAATGGCTGGGCCTCCCCTCGGGGGTCGCCCACGACGAGCGCCGCGGCGGCCGCGCACAGCGCCGGCAGCAGGTCTGAGTCGGCCTCGGGGAAGATCACCCGCCGGGCCGCCGAGCAGCGCTGCCCGGCGCTGACGAACGCGGACTGGAGCGTCGCGAGGACCGCCGCCCGGAAATCGTCGTAGTCCCAGACGACGAAGGGGCTGTTGCCGCCCATCGAGGGCGAGGATCGGCTCGCGGGCACGCGCCTGGGCCGTGGCCCGGATGGCGAGACCCGCCCGCGTGCCGCCCGTGAAGAAGACCCCGCGGACGCCCTCGTGGGCCACCAGGGCCTGGCCGACGTCGGGACCGCCGTGGACGAGGTTGACCACCCCGTCGGGAAGGCCCGCCGCGACCCAGCACTCCACGACCCGCTGGGCAACGAGCGGCGTCTGTTCGCTCGGCTTCAGCACGACCGTGTCGCCGGCGGGAGGGCGGGGACCATGTGGTTGCTCGCCATGCTCGCCGGGAAGTTGTACGGCCCGAGCACGGCCACGGCGCCGTGCGGGCGGAAACGGGTTACGGACGCCGCCGTGTCGAGGCGGGTCACCCGCTCGGCGTTGCGCAGCTCGTGGGCCGCGAGCGAGTGCGAGAGCTTGCCGATGAGCGCGTCCACCTCCAGGCGCGCCTCCCAGAGGGGCTTTCCGCCGTCCTGGGCGATGGTGTCCGCGAGGCCCTCGCGGCGCTCGCGGACGACCTCGACGTAGCCCTGCAGGCGGTCGCGGCGGGCGGCGAGGCCGATCGCCCGCCACCCCGGCGCGGCCCCAGCTGCGGCGGCCACCGCCTGGTCAACCTGGGCGGGCGAGGCCGCCCGCCCGCGCCAGATGAGCTCCCCCGAATACGGGTCGCGCGACTCCATCGGGCCGCCCTCGCCCGCGGCCCAGCCGCCCGCCAGGCTCAGGCGCCCGGCGACCGGCGCGCTCACCGGCATGACGGCTGGCGGCCCGCCCGAGGTGCGGCTCACCGGCGTAGCGTAGACACCGGGGCCCGCTTGCGGAGCGCGCTCGTCACGATGGCGAGACCCAGACGAATGGGGGTGTGGCGGGCGCCCGGCCGAGCGTACCGTCCGTGCCATGGCGGATTCGCCACTCCTGCACGCCAACGCCCTGAGCTCGACGACCACCCCAGCGCCGGGGCCGGCGCGTCGCATCCGCCGTCGCGGGCGAGCCGGCCATCCGACCGTCCTCGTGCTGTGGACCGGCTACCCGGCCGGCGCACGGGCCTGCGCGTCGCTGCGGCGCGCGGGCTTCCACGTGGTCGGCGCGCACCCCGAGGGCCGCTCGGGCGGCCGCTCGGCCTCCTGCCTCGCCCCACGGCGCTACCCCTCCCCCATCGCGGACCCCGACGGCTTCATGACGACGGTGGCGGCGATCTGCCGCACGGAGCGGGTCGCGGCGGTCGTGCCGATCGACGAGGACATCGTCCGCGTCCTCGCCGAGCGCGGGTGCGAGCTCGGCGGCGTGGTCGTGGTCGGTCCCGACGTGGGCCAGTACGACATCCTCTGCGACAAGCTCGAGTTGACCCGCACCGCCCGCGCCCTCGGGCTCGACGTCCCCGAGACGGTCCTCGCCGACGCGGAGGGGCCGCACGGCCCGTGGCCCTCCTTGCCCTCGATCGTCAAGCCGCGGACCTCGCGCTCGGAGACCGCCCGGCCGCTGGCCGTGGCGACGGCGGCCGAGCGGGACGCGTACGTCGCCGAGCTCGTCACCGATGGGCACGCGGCCGTCGTCCAGGAGCAGATCCTCGGACGGCGCTGGTTCATCCAGAGCGTGCGTGCGCGCGGCGTCTTCGAGTACGTGGTCTTCGAGGTGCGCGAGATGTGGCCGCGCGGTGCCGGGCTGGCGTCGCTCCAGCGGCCAGGCCACCCCCCGGCCGGATTGGTGGCCGCCGCGAGGGCGCTCCTCGACCACGTCAACTACCGCGGGCCGAGCGGCATCAGCTTCATGGAGCGCGACGGGCGCGTCTTCCCGCACGATGCCAACCTGCGCCTCGCGGCGACCAGCCCCGCCTCAACGCACGCCGGCTTCGACTTCCCGCGCCGAGCGGTCGAGTTGGCCCTCGGCATCGAGGGGCGGCCGTTCTCGGGGCACTACCGGCCAGGGCTCTACATGCGCCTCGACCTGGAGATCGAGGCGCTCGCCGACGCGTGGAGGACGCGTCGCGTGGGCGGCTCGCCGGGCCAGGTCGCACGGCGGATGGCTGCGGTTGGCCTCTCCCGGCGCGGGATGCTCGATCCCTCGCCGGCCAACGCGCTCTACTTTGGACCGCTGATTGCACGCGCCGCGCGGCGGAT
Organism: Miltoncostaeaceae bacterium; assembly: GCA_963835685.1. GTDB lineage: Bacteria > Actinomycetota > Thermoleophilia > Miltoncostaeales > Miltoncostaeaceae > DATAGF01. The sequence continues at coordinate 223,570 of CAWIGI010000016.1, read as the reverse complement.
GACACGATCGGCCCGCCGGACGGTCACTGGCCGGTAGCGATCGGCGATCCTCCACCGGCCCGGCGCCCTCGTGCCTCTCACTGGGGACCGCTGATTGAGCTGAGGATCTGCTCTACTCCCACCGGAGCGATATGACTGCAGTAGCTTCTGTCGGCTACCGCGAGCAGTCCCGGCGCTCGTCCGGACGTTGCGGCCCTAGTAGGCTGACGCCGCGCTGGGCATGGCAGTCAACCTGGTCATCGACATCGAGAACACCCCTGGGGCGCTGGCGGAAGTGGCGGCCGCGGTCAGCGATGCCGGAGTGAACCTGGCCGCCGCGACGTGCATCGGCCAAGGGGAGCGGGCCGAGCTCCACATCCTGGTCCCGCACGCCGAGGCCGCGAGGCACGCGCTGGCGATCTCCCACGTCGCCGTCACCCGCGAGCGCGAGGTCGTCGTGGTCGATGTCAACGACCGCCCCGGCGTGCTGGCGGACCTCACCAGGAAGATCGCCGGGGCTGGAGTCGACCTCGATCTGGTCTATGTCGCCACGCGGAATCGCGTGGTCTTCGGGGCGGCCGACCTCACCGCTCTTCGGGCCGCGCTGGACATCGCGACCTGACGGCCGTCCGGGCGCGGAGCCAGCCGGCCTCCAGTCGGGCCGAGCGGTCGCGGGCTCGGCCGACCGGCGCTCTACGAGCGGCCCAGGCGCCTCAGCCCACGGCCTCGCGCCTGAGCAGCGAGGGACCCTCGCGCGCCGTGGGCGGCGAGGCTCCTGGCGCCGCAGCGGTGGGCGAGGTCAAGCGCCTCGCGCAGCGTCGCGCGCGTCGCGGCGGTGGCCAGCACGCCGCCGGAGCGCCCGGAGACCGAGTGGCCGCCGGCGCGAATCGTGAAGGCGAGCCCGATCGCGCGGGCCGCTCGGATGGCGCCGGCGACGTCCTCCGCATCGGCCGCGTAGACGACGGCGGCCGGCCGGCGGTCGATCGCGCCGTTCCAGCCGGCGCGGGCCTCGTCGTAGCCCGGGTCGGCTGGCTCGACGAGCCGGCCGGTGAAGCCACAGGCCGCCAGGGCGGCCGAGAGGGTGAGTGACGCTGGTCGTGGTCATGGCGGGCACGATCGCGTGGACGCCCTCGCGGAGCATCGGGGGCTCAGCTATCTGCGCCCCCTATGCTCGCCCGGATGGATCCGCGCGAGGAGTCCGCGTTCGCCGCGCTCTTCGAGCGCCATCGGCGGGAGCTCCAGGTGCACTGCTACCGGATGCTCGGATCGTTCGAGGACGCCGAGGACCTCGTCCAGGAGACGTTCCTGCGCGCGTGGCGCGGGCGCGCGAGCTTCAGCTTCCAGGGAACGGCCTCGTTCCGGGCGTGGGTCTACCGGATCGCGACGAACGCGTGCCTCGACGCGCTTCGCAAGAGGCCGCGGCGCGTGCTGCCCCAGCAGCTGGTGCCCGCCGGGGACCCGGCCGCGCCGCCTCCGCCACCGGCCGATCTCCCGTGGCTCCAGCCGTACCCCGATCGGCTGCTGGAGCCCATCGCCTCCGCGGAGGACGAGCCCGGTGCGGTGGTCGTCGTGAGGGAGACGATCGAGCTCGCCTTCATGGCCGCGATCCAGCACCTGTCGCCGAGGCAGCGGGCGGTGCTGATCCTCCGCGACGTGCTCGGGTGGTCGGCGAAGGAGACGGCCTCGCTGCTCGAGGCGAGCGTCGCCTCGGTGAACAGCGCGCTCCAGAGGGCCCGGGCGACGCTCCGTGACCGCCTGCCCGAGCGGCGGACGGAGTGGGCGCGGGCCTCGGGGCCGAGCGGGGAGGAGCGCGAGCTGCTGCGACGCTACGTGGACGCCCATGAGCGGGCCGACGCCGACGCGCTGGCCGCGCTCCTGCGGGATGACGCGCTCCTCACGATGCCTCCGCTCCCCACCTGGTACGCGGGGCGGGAGGCGATCGTGATCGCGAGCCGGCAGGGCTTCGACCCCGGGTTCGGCCACATCCGGACCGTCGTCGCGGCGGCGAACACCCAGCCGGCGGCGGCCCACTACCTGCGACGGCCGGGCGAATCGGAGCACCGGCCGTTGGCGCTCGACGTGCTCCGGATCGAGGGCGGACGGGTCGCGGAGATCAGCACGTTCGTCTTCCCCGAGCTGTTCCCGGCGTTCGGCCTGCCGCCTGCGCTCTGATCGCTCGGGGCCCCCGCGGAGACGGTTGCCCCGACCCGGGCGATGAGTTCTCGCGCGGATCCTCGTTCTCACTCGAAAGACCTCATCCGAGGAGGATCCGATGAGAGTGCTCGCTGTCAACACGATCATGTCGCTCGACGGCGTCATGCAATCACCCGGCGGCCCCGACGAGGATCCGACGGGCGGGTTCACGCACGGCGGCTGGGGCGCCCCCTACGTCGACGACGAGATGATGCGGCAGATCGCCGAGTCCGAGCCCTACGAGCTGCTGCTCGGCCGCGGGACCTACGAGATCTTCGCGGCGCACTGGCCGTACGACGAGGGCCCGATCGCCGACCAGCTCAACGGCACGCGCAAGCACGTCGCCTCGACGACGCTCGAGCGGGTGGACTGGAGCAACTCCACCCTGATCACCGGCGACGTCGCCGATTACGTCGCGACGCTGAAGAATCAGGATGGGCCCGAGATCCAGGTTCACGGCAGCCCTGGTCTCGTCCAGACGCTGCTCGAGCACGACCTCATCGACGAGTACCGCATGTGGATCTTCCCCGTGGTGATCGGCAGGGGGAAGCGCTTCTTCGGCGACGGCACGATCCCGGTCGGGCTGAAGCTCGTCAACAGCAAGGTCTCGAAGACCGGCGTCACCATCAACACCTACGAGCGGGCGGGTGACATCAGCCTCGGGTCGTTCGAGTTCGACGAGCCGACCGAGGCGGAGATCGAGCGGCGCCGGCGCCTCGCGGCGGCCTAGTGCCGTAGGAGAGAAGCCACGCCCCGAGGCACCTGAGGTGCTCGCCCGAGGAGGCCGCCGGGCGCCGCCTCGGGCACCATTGGGAGGATGGAGGACGAGGAACCCCGGCGCCCGCGCGCCTTCGAGGAGGTCGAGCGGGCGTTCCAGATCATCGAGGAGCGCATCCGCGGCGGAGAGCTCGGCCGGCTCGGCGACCGCATCTGGCGCACGGTCGACCCCCGGCGGGCGGAGGAGCCGCCCGAGGCCGACCCCGAGCGCCTCGACGAGCTCCTGGCCGAGCTCGACCGGCTGGTGGCGCTCGCGCCGGTGAAGCGCCAGGTGCGCGCGTTGGTCGCCTTCCTGCAGGTGCAGGCCCGCCGGCGCGAGCAGGGCCTCGCCGGCATCGACGCGGCCCAGCACCTGGTCTTCACCGGGAACCCGGGCACGGGGAAGACAACGGTCGCGCGCCTGCTCGGCCGCATGTACCGCGCGATGGGCCTGCTGCGAGAGGGCCACATGGTCGAGGTCGATCGCGCCGGCCTCGTCTCTCAGTACGTGGGCATGACCGCTCAGAAGACCGACGGCGTCGTGCGGAGCGCGCTCGACGGGGTGCTCTTCATCGACGAGGCATACGGCCTCGCCCGGGAGGGCGCGCAGGGGTGGGACTACGGCCCCGAGGCGGTCCAGACCTTGCTCAAGCGGATGGAGGACCACCGAGACCGCCTGGTCGTGATCGTCGCGGGATACCCGGACCTCATGCACGACTTCCTCGAGTCGAACCCCGGCCTGCGCTCGCGCTTCGCACGGGAGATCGCCTTCCCGGACTACACGTCGGATGAGCTCGCGACGATCTTCCACGACCTGTGCGCCGACCATGAGTACCGGCTCGACGCGGACGCGGAGGGGCTGCTGCGAAGCATGTTCGAGGTCCGCAAGCGAAGCGCGACCTTCGGCAACGCCCGCTTCGCGCGCAAGCTCTTCGAGGCCGCGGTCAACGCTCAGGCGGTGCGCCTGAATGCCGGCGTGGGGCTCGGTCACCTCGGACGCGACGCGCTGATGCAGATCCGGGCGCCCGACCTGCTGAGCGCGGTCAACGACCTCGAGGAATCGACCCGGTCGTCGTCATGAGCGGACCAGGGATATCGTGCACCGAGGCGCCGATGGGGCGAGAGGACGGCGGCGTGGCGATCAAGAGCAAGCGGTTCGAGTACACGGCCTCTGTTGACGCCGCGGGCACGATGCGTGCCGAGGGCGTCGCGCCGCTGGACGCGCCGCAGGGCTGGACTTCCGACCACCTGCTGCTCGCGGCGCTCGTGCGCTGCTCGCTCGGCAGCCTGCGGTACCACGCGCGCCGTGCGGGCCTCGCCCTCGAGGGCGCCGGGCGCGCGCACGGCGTGGTCGCGCGGCGCGAGCGCGACGGACGCTTCGCCTTGGTCACCATCGACGTCGAGCTCGAGGTCGAGCTCGACCCGGCGCCCGGTCCGGAGGCGCTGCACGACCTCGTCGCCAAGGCGGAGCGGGATTGCTTCGTCGGCGCCTCGCTGACGACCCCCCCGAGCTACGCGTGGACGGTCAACGGCTCGAGGGTCGATCAGGTCGCGGCCTCGCCTCGGAGCAGCGCTGGGAGCCCCTCGCGCGAGGAGATGTCGAGCTTCTGATAGGCGTGGGTCAGGTGCACGCGCGCTTCGCGGCGATGGCCGGCCCGCCGGAGCGCAGCGCCCAGCCGACAGAGCCAGCGCGCCCGCTCGTAGCGCGCGGGGGACCGCTCGACGACCGTCGCCGACTCGCGCAGGAGGTCGATACCCGCGGCGCGCGGCGACACCTGGGCCTCGACCAACTCGGGGCACTGATCGGGCCGCCATACTCAGGCCAGGATGTGGGGAGCGCACCCCGGCTGGCGGCACTTCACCCAGGCTGAATGGGCCACGGCGCGCGACGCGTTCGCCCGCACGCTCGAGGCGGACCCCGGGGACCCGGAGGCCCTCGACGGCCTGGGGCGGTCGCTCTGGTGGCTGGGCGATCGCGACGCGGCGATCGACCGTCGGCGGGACGCCTACGCCGCGTACCGGCGGCAGGGGGACAAGCGGCGGGCGGCGGGCCTGGCGACCTACCTGGCCGCGGAGCACCGCATCGAGGGTCAACACGCCGCGGCGGCCGGCTGGCTGGCGCGCGCCCGGCGCCTGCTCGCCGCCGAGGGCACGGTGCCGGAGCTGGGCTGGCTGGAGATCGAGGAGGCCAAGCGCGCCGACCCACCGGCCGCCGAGGGCCACGCCCGGGCCGCCCTGGACGTCGCGCACGCGCTCGACGACCCGAACGTGGAGTGCATGGCCCTGGCCCAGCTCGGCCGGGCCCTCGTCGGCCAGGGCCGGGTGGACGAGGGCGCCGCCCTGCTCGACGAGGCGATGACCGTCGCGCTGGGCGGCGAGGCAGACGACCCCCTCGCTTGCGGCGACGCCTGCTGCACCACGCTCGTGGTCTGCGACGGCATGGCCGACCTCCAGCGCGCCGCCCACTGGTGCGAGGCGGTCGTCGAGTTCACCGAGCGCCGGCGGTTCATCCCGGTCCAGTCCTGGTGCCGGGCGATCTACGGCGGCGTCCTCGTCCGCAAGGGCGACTGGGAGCACGCCGAGGAGGTCCTCCTCGAGGCGCTGAGCCGCCGGCCGAAGCAACCCTCGGGCATAGTGAACGCGCTGCCGCTGGCGGTGCTCGCGGAGCTGCGCCTCAGACAGGGGCGGACCGAGGAGGCCGAGCGCCTCGTCGACGGCCTGGAAAGCCATCCGTCCGCGCTGGCGCCGCTCGTCGAGCTGAGCCTCGACCGCGGCGACGACGCGCTCGCCCAAGCCCTGCTCGACCGCGCCGCCCAGGCGGGGGCTGACGACGGGCGGTTGCTCGTGCTCGGCGGCGCGCTGGCCCTGGCGACCGGCGACCTCGACGACGCGGCCGCGGCTGTGGAGCGCCTGCGCGGGCTGGCGGCGGGCCTCGGACGCGAGGACCTGGAGGCGGAGGCGGCGCTGCTCGCGGGCCGCGTCGCAGGAGGCCGCGGGGACGCCGAGACGGCCGAGCGCGAGCTCGAGGAGGCCGTCGCCGGCTTCGGCCGCCTCGCGTTCCCGCTGGAGGAGGCCCGGGCGCGGCTGGCGCTTGCGGGCGTCCAGGCCGGGCGCGGCTCCCCGCTGGCGCTCGCCTCGGCCCGTTCCGCCCGGGACGCCTTCGAGCGCCTCGGGGCGCGTCGGGACGCCGATCGGGCCGCCGCGCTGCTGCGTGACCTCGGCGTCGCGGGGCGCAGCGCGGCCCGCGGCGAGCGCGACGACCTGACGGATCGCGAGCGGGATGTGCTCAGCCTGATCGCGGCCGGCCTGTCGAACGCCCAGATCGCCGACCGGCTCGTCATCGCGCCGAAGACCGCCGAGCACCACGTGGGGCGGGTGCTGGCCAAGCTCGGCGTGCGCAGCCGCGCCGAGGCGGCCGCGCACGCGGTGCGCGAGGGGCTCGCCGGCCGGTGAGCCCGCCTACGCCCCGATCCCGTTGCCGCTGAAGACCCCGTTTGGGTCGTACCGGCGCTTGATGGCGACGAGGCGCGTCCAGACCTCGTCGGCGTAGGCGTCCCGCACCGGGCGCTCCGGCCCGAGCGCGTTGACGTAGACGCCCCCGCCGGCGTACGGCGCGGTGTCGTCCCACAGCCGGCGCACCCAGTCGGCCGCGGGCGCCACCGGGCCGTCGCCTGAGCAGCCGATGATCCAGGTCAGCGCGTGCGCGCCGCGGTGGCCGAACGCCGTCGCGCCGGTCGGCACCCGGTCAACCGCGCCGCCCATCCAGGCCGTGACCACATGCGACTGCGGCGTGGGAGCGCGCTCGAAGCCGGCGAGCAGCGCCTCGATGACGTCGTCGCTCACCTCCGGCAGGTAGTGCAGCCGGTCGTGGTAGCGCCAGCCGTGGGGCGCCGTCTCGTCGAGCATCGACTGGAGCGCGACGTACGGCATCGGCCCGACCATGTCGAGGGCGGGCGGGCAGGCCCTGCGCAGCGGCGCGAGGACGCGCTCGCCCTCCGCGAGGTCGCCGCACCAGGCCACGCCGACCACCGCCGCCCGGCGCCCTTGCAGCCCGGAGGGGAACGGCTCCTGGGGCGGGGCGGTGATGAGCGTGTCGAAGATCGTGAGCTCGTCGGGCGCGCGCGCCATGAGGTCCCGGCTCGCGCGCATGGCCTCGCCGGCCCGCGCCCACGGGTAGACCAGCATCCCTCCCAGGATCATCGGGCCGACGCGGTGGGCCCGGAACTCGAAGCTCGTGACGACGCCGAAGTCGCCGCCTCCGCCGCGCAGGGCCCAGAACAGGTCGGGGTGCTCGTCGGCGGCCGCGCGCACCATGCTGCCGTCGGCAAGGACGACCTCGGCGGCCTGGAGCGAGTCGACGGTCAGGCCGTGACGGCGCATGAGCCACCCGATGCCGCCGCCGAGCGTGAGTCCGCCGACGCCGGTGTGCGAGATCTGACCGGCGGGGACGGCGAGTCCGTGCTCCTGCGTGGCGGCGTCCAGCTCGCCGAGCAGCGCACCGCCGCCGGCGACCACGACCCCGCGCGCGGGGTCGACGCTGACCGAGTTGAGGCCCCGCAGGTCGATGCAGAGCGCGCCGTCGCGCACGGAGCGCCCGGAGACCGAGTGGCCCCCGGCGCGGATGGTGAAGGCCAGCCCGGTCGCGCGGGCGGCTCGGATGGCGCCGGCGACGTCCTCCGCGTCGCTCGCGTAGGCGACGGCGGCCGGCCGGCGGTCGATCGCGCCGTTCCAGCCGGCACGGGCCTCGTCGTAGTCCGGGTCGGCCGGCTCGACGAGCCGGCCCGTGAAGCCGCGGGCCCGCAGGCCGGCGTGCAGGGGTGAGGTGACGCTGGTCGTGGTCATGCCAGGCACGATCGCGCCGAGCGCGTCGCGGAGCATCGGGAGCTCCCCCTATCTGCGCCCCCTATCCGGGTTAGGGTCGCGCTGTGACCGCTGCGACCCCGCTTCAGCCGCTGCCGGTGCCCGAGGCGTTGGAGCTCGTCGTCGCGGCTCGGCACGGGCTCCTGGCCCTCGGGATACCCGGCTGCAGCGCGTGCATGCTCCTTCCGGTGTCGCTGGCGGAGATCCAGCGCACGCGCCCCGATCTGACCATCGCGATCGGGGAGTTCGCCACGCCGGAGGACTGGCTGGACAGGGAGCGCCTGCTCTGGCCGCGGGGCATCCACGTGAGCCGCTCGTCGGTGCCCGCGCTCGCACTCCTCGCCGACGGCGTCACGATCGCGAGCCGACCGGGCGGCGGCCCCGCGGAGGTGATCGACCGCTGGTTGGAGCCGAAGCTCGGGCCCGCCGCGCGCCCGCTCACAGCCGGCGGGCCGACACCGGGCGAGCTGGCCGCGCTCGATTCACTGTCCGGCCCCATCGCGTACCAGCGCGCGGTGAAGACACGGGGCGATTGAGCGCACGTGAAGGCTCGACCCCATTGGGCGCCCGCGGGGACCCCGCCCGGGGTGAGGGCGTCTTCGCCCCGACTTCACCGAGGTCCGCTTCGGCTTCTGAGCCGCGGGATCACACCGCCGACGGCAGGAAGATCTCCGAATCGGAGGGGCCCAGACGCGAGTAGCCGAGGGCCTCCAGGAGCGGGACGGCCCTCCGCCCCTCGCACAGGATGATCGGCCGGTCGCGCGAGATCGTCTCCCGGGCGCCGTGGATCACGTCCGGGGCGGTGCCCTCGACGTCGATCTTCATGTAGGCCACGCGCGGCAGGCCCATGCCGTCGATGGGCACGATGGGGACCCGGTACTCCACCGTGCCGACCTGCTCGTCGGTGACCCACCAGATGTCGACGGCCTGGCGCGCGTCGAGGCTGCCCTCGCCCGTGATCGGGACCTTGTTGACGACCGGCACCGTCAGCACGCGCAGCTCGTCGGCGCGCCCCGCCCCCACCATCCTGAAATCGAAACCGCTGCGCAGCACGTGGCGCTTGAGGAACCGCAGCTCCGGCTCCATGGCGGGGTTCGGCTCCAGGGACAGGATCGGGGAGCGCTTGTTGTAGAGCCGGAAGGACATGGCGCTCTGGCCGGCGTTGGCGCCCACGTCCAGGAAGAGCCCGGGGTCGGACCAGCTCCGGAACGCCCGGAACTCGGGCTCGTGCGGGCGGCGGAGGTAGTAGCGCCCGATCTTCTGCGCCCGGCGAACCAGACGGTAGAGCCGGGGATGCTCGCTGAGGGCGCGCTTCACGCGCCCATCATCGCCGAAACGGGCGGGCCCCGCTGCGCGCTCCGCCTACAGGGCGTCGAGCGCCACCGCCATGGCGGCGCCGACGCGCCAGTCGACGCGCGAGCCGCTCGGTGTGGCGGGCAGCTCGAGGTCGTAGACCTCTCGCAGTGAGCTGCGCCGGTTGGACGACATGACAAGGGTGCCGTCGGGCGTGCGGAAGTCGAAATGAAGCCGCCAGGGAGCCGGCACGTCCTCGACGACCAGGCTCCAGAGCCGCCGGATCAGGGCGACGGCCCTGCTCCGTTCGGTGCCGACCGATTCGAGGCCGAGCGCGGGGATGCCCATGCGCCAGCTCGAGCGCATGAGCGACCTCCGGAACTCCTTCTTGAACCAACCGATCGGCTGACCATCGGCATCGGTGACGTCGTACGTCGCGCCGAGTGCCATCGACGATCGCTCCGTGAACCCGAAGGCCGGTCGGGTGCGCCGCTCATCCGCGTAGAACGTCACCCGTTCCGTGAGCGCCATCCGCTTCCTGTCCGCGGCGGCGATCGCCGGGCCTTCGTTCCCGGCCTCGTCCACCGGGTGGATCGTGTAGCGGTTGGCCGTGAGCGCGGCCTCCTGGCGGACGACCAGCCGGCTCACGGGCGGGGGGGTCTCATACATCGCGTGTCCGCCTCCTCGAAGGCGACACATCGGGCGCGAGGATGGACCTCGCCTCCTCCTCGAGAACGAGGGCGCCGGGGCCGTGATGTGGCGCCCGGCTCGTCCGCGGGGCGACCGGGCCCTACTCGGTCGGGGTGAGCTCGATGGCGCGGCGGCGGCGGACGAGCTGGGAGAGCGCGACCGCGAGGACGAGCGCGCCCCCGTAGAAGAGCTGCTGGACGAACGTGTCCACGCCGAGCTGCTGGAGGCCGGTGATGCCGGTGGCGAGGAAGTAGACGGCCGCGACGGCGCCGAAGGGGTTGAAGCGGCCCGGCTGGATCGCGGTGGCGCCCAGGAAGGCGGCCGAGAAGGCGGGCAGGAGGAATTGAAGGCCCGAGGAGGGGTCCGCGGAGCCCGTCGTGCCCGCGTAGATGACGCCGGCGCCGGCGGCGATGACGCCCGAGGCGATCATCGCGCCCCAGCGCAGCCTGGCGACGTGGAGGCCGGAGAGGCGGGCGACGCTGCGGCCCCGTCCCACGAACAGGAGGCGTCGCCCGACGGGCGTGAACTCGAGCACGTAGAAGAGGACGGCGGCCAGCGCGAGGGCGTACCAGAAGGCCAGCGGCACGCCCAGGAACTGGTCGATGATGACCGCGTCGACCAGGTCCGACGAGATCCCGCCGATCGTGCGCGACTCGGAGAGCCACAGCACCACGCCGGCGATGATGCTCGAGGTCCCCAGGGTCACGATGAACGAGTCGATCCCCAGCAGCACGATCAGCCCGCCGTTGATCGCGCCGATCAGCGCCCCGGCGGCCAGGGCGACGAGGATGGCGAGGCCGATGCTCATGCCGTGATCGACGTTGAGGACCGCGACGATCATCGCCGACAGCGTGAGGTTGGCCGCGACGGAGATGTCGTACTCGCCCGCCACCAGCGGCAGGATCAGGGCCAGCGCGAGCACCACCTGCACGGCCTGGGTCCCGAAGATGTTGATGAAGAAGTTGTCGGTGGTCGGGAAGGTGTCGGGCTCGGCGATCGAGAAGGCGACGATCGTCGCGATCCAGGCGACCGGGAGCGCCGCGCGCTCGGCGACGTCGGCGAGGCGCACCCGCCGGTGGGAGCGGTCGGCGGCGGCCGGCGCCGGCGCCGGGGCGCCCGCCGTGCTCACTCGGCCACCGGGGCCACGGCCGCCGCGTAGCACCGCTCGGTGATGCGCTCGCGCGTCACGTCGTCGCCGCTCAGCTCGCTGGTGATCCGCCCGCGTCCGAACACCAGGACCCGGTCGCAGATCTGCTCGAGCTGGCCGTGGTCGCTGCTCGCGCACAGCATGCACGCCCCCGCCTCGGCGGCCGCGCGCATCGTGGCGTAGATCTGCTGCCGCGCGCCGACGTCCACCCCCTGCGTCGGCTCGTGGAAGAGCACCAGCCGCGGCGAGGACGACAGCCACTTGGCGAGCAGCGCCTTCTGCTGGTTGCCGCCCGACAGGCCCCCGTACTCGGCGCGCGGGTCGCCGGGGCGGACGTCGAACCGGCCCATCAGCCCGCCGGTGTCGCGGTGCATCGCGCCCCGGCGGAGCACGCCGCGCGCGCCGGTAGCCCGGCAGTCGGGGCAGCGTGAGGTTGTCGGTGACCGAGAGCGAGCCGACCGCGCCGCTGCGCTGCCGGTCGGCCGGGATCAGCGCGATGCCGGCGTCGAGGGCCCGGTGCGGGTCGAGCGCCGCCAGATCGCGCTCGCGGCCGTCGAGGACGAGCCGGCCCTCCTGCGCGCGCCACGCGCCGCAGAGCAGGTAGGGCACCGACTCGAAGCCGGAGCCGGCGAGCCCGGTCAGGCCGACGACCTCCCCCTGCTGGACGTCGAAGGAGACCCCCAGGACGCCGGGGCCGGTCAGGTCCTGCACGGACGCCGCCCGGGCGTGGTCGGTGCGGTCGCCGCGCTCGACGGTGTAGGTCGCCAGGCGGCGGCCGATGATCATCTCCACCAGCCGCGACTCGTCCGTGACGGCCGTGACCGCCGTCCCGGCCACGCGCCCGTCGCGCAGCACGGTGACCCGGTCCGTGATCTCGCGCACCTCGTCGAGCTCGTGCGACACGAACAGCACGCTGCCGCCCGTGGCGGTGATCTCGCGGACCAGCGCGAACAGGTGCTCGACCTCGGCCCGGGGCAGGAACACGGTGGGCTCGTCGAGGACCAGCATCCCGGGGCCCTCGTGCTCGTCGCGCACGTCCTCGATCGCCCGCACGATCGCCAGGAGCGCCCGATCCGCCGGGCGCAGCTCTCCCACGATCGCCGTCGGCGAGATCCGGACGCCGTAGCGCGCGAAGGTCGCCCGCGCGCGGCGCGCCTCCGAGCGCCACGACAGGAACGGCCGGCGCCGCGCCCGCGCGATGAGGCCCGCGCGCAGGTTCTCGACGACGGTCAGCGAGAGGATCAGGCCGAGGTCCTGGTGGACGAAGCCGATGCCGAACTCCCGGAACAGCCCGGGCGGCAGCGGCAGCGGGACCGGCCGGCCGGCGATCTCGAGCTCGCCGTCGTCCGGGGCGTGGAAGCCCGCCAGGATCTTGATCAGCGTCGACTTGCCCGAGCCGTTCTCGCCCAGCAGGCCGTGCACCTCGCCGGCGCGGACCCCGAGGTCGACGGCGTCCAGGGCCTGGACGCCGCCGAAGTGCTTGGAGAGCCCGCGAGCGGACAGCGCGGGCGGCCGTTCGGCCGCCCGCGGATCGGCGTGGGCGTCTACTGGAGCCCCCAGAGCTCCCGGTAGTCGTCGGGGTAGGTGTTGCCGAAGCCCAGGCCGGGACCTGTGGACTCCGCGATGTTGGCCGCGCTGAACACTCGCGATCGGGATGTTCGGGGTGGTGGTCGGCTCCGCGCCGCTGGCCAGCCGCAGGTGCTGGTCGATGGCGCCGTAGGCGATCCAGTCGAGGTTCTCCGCGACGTCCACCGCGATCACCGAGTCGGGGCCGATGAGCTTCATGATCTCGGGCGTGCCGTTGAAGGTGGCGATGTGGAGGTCGTCGCGGCTCAGCGCCTTGATGGCGGCCTCGGTCTGGGGCGCCTGCGCGCTGTCGTAGAGGTTGATGACGTAGTTGATGTCCGGGTCGCTCGTGAGCGCGGACTGGACCTGCTGCTGGAGCTTGCCCAGGTCGGCGATCGTGGAGTCGATCTTGGTCAGCGTGCAGCCGTCGCCGCAGTAGTTGGCGAACTCGTCCTCGATGCCCGCGACCATCGGGACCGTGGAGTTCACCTGGTCGATCGTCGTGACCAGGACGTTGGCGTCGCCGCTCGTCTCGACGATCACCCAGTCGGCGAGCAGCCGGCCGGCCTGCTCGTAGGGGATGTTCGTCGCGGCCGTGATGTTCGGGTCGATCTCCTGGTTCACGTCGTAGAGGTGGGTCGCGACCACGGAGATGTCCTGGGTGGTCGCCTGGCGCACCTGGGCCGAGATGGCCGCGGGATCGAGGCCGGCGAGCAGGTCGATGGAGTCCGCGTTCTGGGCGATGGCGTCCGTGACGCCCTGCGCCCACTCCGCCGGCGTGCCGTTGTTCTTGAAGATGTCGACTTCCAGGCCCGCGTCGTCGCCGATCCTCACCATGTTGTTGGCGATGGTGGTCACGAAGGGGACGTTGCTCGACGCCGGGACGATCGCGACGCTCTTGCCCGCGGCGGCCGCGGCATCGACCGCGGGGCCGGGCGCCTCGAACTGGGGCTCGGCGCTGAACGCGTCGAGCTGGGACTGCGCGTGCTCGATGTCCACGGCGGCGGCGTCCGTGGTGGCCGCGCCCTCGTCGTCATCGTCCCCGCACGCCGCGAGGCCGACGGCCGTCGCGACGACGAGGAGCAGGGCCAACCATCGCCTCAATGTCATGAGTCCCCCCGTGTCCGGTTGATCCCTTGGCGGATCGATGGCGACTCTACGGCCCGGCTCGAGCCCCGGGCAACCTCCCGGGGGTCACGTAGCCGTCGGCCACGTCGTCGCGCACCGCGGCCGGGTCGCGCTCGGCGGGATCGCCGTAGCCGCCGCCCGAGGGCGCGACCAGCAGCAGCCGCTCGCCGGCCGCGGCCTTGCGGTAGGGGAACTTGGACGGCAGCACCTGCTCGCGCTCGGTGCCGGCGTTCAGCACCACCGCCCCCGGGGTGCCGTCCTCGCCCCCGAACAGGCCCGGCGGCGGATGCTCCGCGCCGTCGCCCTCGAGCGAGAACCCGCCGTCGGCCAGCATCTCGATCTCGCGGACCGTGCCGATGCCCCCGCGCCAGCGGCCCGCGCCGGCCGAGTCCTCGCGCAGCTCGTAGCGGGTGACCCGGAGGGGGAGGTGGCTCTCGATGTCCTCGATGGGGTTGTTGCGCGTGTTCGCGTAGAGGGTGTCGACCGCGTCGAGGCCGTCCTTGCCGAGCCGGCCCCCGTACGAGCCCTCCTGGATGTCCATGTAGACCCAGTGCCCTCCGCCCTCCGGCAGCAGGCCGGAGTACGCGACGACCTTGAGGTTGCCGACCCCGGCGCTGACGCGGTCCGGGACGATCGGCGCGATCGCGCGCATGAGCGTGTCCGCCAGCACGTTGCCGGTGCAGAAGCGCGCGATCGTGGGCGCGGGGAAGCGCGGGTTGGCCAGCGACCCCTCGGGCGCGTGGATCGAGATGGGCCGGAACAGGCCCGAGTTGGCCGGCACGTGCGGGTGGGTGACGCTGTCGAGGAGGATGGAGCGCAGGGTCAGGTAGATCGCGATGTCAACCGTTCCCTCGAAGGGCATGTTCAGCGGCAGGTCGATCTGGTCCGCGGTGCCGGTGAGGTCGACGTGGATCTCCGAGCCGCTCACCGTCACCGCCACCGCGACGCGCAGGTCGCGGTAGCGCGGGTCGGGGTGGTCGATGAAGCCGTCAACGAAGCCCTCGGCCGAGTAGGTGCCGTCGGGCAGGCGCTCGATCTCGGCCCGCAGCATCCGCTCGGAGTAGTCCATGAGGTCCTCGGAGGCGGCCTGCACCGTGCCGAGGCCGTAGCGGTCGACCAGCTCGAGGAAGCGCTCGGCCCCGGTGCGGGCGGCGGCGATCTGGGCCTCCATGTCGCCCACCACCAGCGACGCGGCGCGGACGTTGTCGCGCAGGATGCGCCAGATCCACTCGTTGCGGCGCCCGCCCTCCTCGATCTTGATCGCGGTGAGCTGCAGGCCCTCCGCATAGGCGTCGGAGGCGTCGACGATCCCGCACGAGCCCGGCGTCAGCGCGCCCAGGTCCAGGTGGTGGGCGGTGGTCGTCGAGAACCCGATCAGGTCGTCGCCGTGGAAGATCGGGGTCACGAAGGCCACGTCCGGCTCGTGGGAGGCGCCGTAGTAGCTGTGGTTGTGGATCACGACGTCGCCGGGCCGCCACTCCTCGCCGATCTCGGCGAAGCGGCGGTTGATGCCGCGGATGTAGCCGGGGATGGGGCCCGACTGCAGGGGGGTGGACTCGCGCGACTCGCAGAGCTGGCGGGCGTCGGCGTCGCAGATGACGCAGCCGAAGTCCTCGCTCTCGCGGATGATCGACGAGTAGCTCATGCGGGCGAGCTTGTGGCCCATCTCGGTGGCGATCGAGTCCAGCGCTCCGGCGATGACCGATGCCAGGACGGGATCGACGCGGGTGGGGGCGGTGCTCATCGGGCGAGTATGAGGTTGCCGGAGGGCTGGGCACAACCGCTCCATCCCGGGGGGACCAGCACCGTGGTGTCGCGCTGGAAGACGATGGCGGGGCCCTCGAAGGGCTCGCCCGCCGGCAGGCGCGAGCGCTCGTAGTGGCGGGTGGGCAGCGAGGCGAGCTCGCCGTCGACGCGGAAGACGCCCTCGCCCTCGCCGATCAGGGCATCGTCCATCGCGCCGTCCGCGGGCGGCAGGCGCTCGACCTTCGGGCGCACGCCGGTCGCGGTGACGCGCAGGTTGACGACCTCGATCGGGTCGGTGAACGCGTGCCCGTACTCCTGGCGGTGCATGCGGTGGAACTCCTCGAGGGCCGCCTCGCTGAACCGGCCCCCGGGGAGGGGGACGCGCAGCTCGTAGCCCTGGCCCAGGTAGCGGCAGTCGAGCGCGGTGGCGACCTGGACGTCCTCGTCCGCGACGCCGTCGTCGCGCAGGCGCCGGCGCAGCTCGCCCGCGATGCCCTCGAGCTCGCGGTCGATCCGATCGGCGTCGATGGCGCCCTGGATCATGAAGACGGTCCGCATCTGGTCGTACTTCAGATCGCTCGTCAGCAGCCCCGTGGCGGCGGTGATCCCCGGGAACGGCGGCACGAGGACCTCGGGCGCGCCGAGCAGGTCGGCCACCTCGGCCGCCGCCAGCGGCCCGCCGCCGCCGAACGCGACCAGCGTGAACTCGCGCGGGTCGTGGCCCTTCTGGATCGTGCGCGAGCGGATGGCGCCCGCCATGTTCGCGTTGGCGATCGTGACGATGCCCTCGGCCGCGTCGAGCAGCGACATGCCGAGGCTCTCCGCCAGCGCGCCGACGGCCGCCTCGGCGGCCGCCCGGTCGAGGCGCATCTCCCCGCCCAGGAAGCGGTCCGGGTCGATGCGGCCGAGCACGACGTTCGCGTCGGTGAGGGTTGGCTCGGTGCCGCCCGTCCCGTAGGCCGCCGGGCCGGGGGCGGCCCCGGCGCTGCGCGGCCCGACGCGGAAGGCGCCGCCGTGGTCGCGGTGGGCGATCGAGCCGCCGCCGGCGCCGATGGTGTGGACGTTGACCATCGGCACGAGCAGCGGATACCCGGCGACCTGCGTGTCGCGGGCCTGGGCCTCGATGACGCCGCGCTCGGTGACGATCCCGATGTCCGCCGACGTGCCGCCGACGTCGAACGTGATCAGCCGGGTGCGGCCGTCCAGGTCGCCGGCCCACAGCCCGCCGAGCACGCCGGCGGCGGGGCCCGACAGCATCAGCGTCACCGGGCGCCGCGCCGCCTGCGCGGCGCTCGCCACCCCGCCGTTGGACATCATCACGTGCAGGTCTCCCGGCACCCCGGCCTCGCCCAGGGAGCCCGCCAGCCGCTCGAGGTAGCGCCCGGTGAGCGGGCCCACGAAGGCGTTCATGCAGGCGGTCGTGAACCGCTCGAACTCCCGGAACTGCGGCGAGATGTCCGCGCTGGTCGTGACGAAGGCGTCCGGCATCTCCTCGGCCACGATCGCGGCCGCGCGCCGCTCGTGCTCGGGGTTGAGGTAGCTGAAGAGGAGGCACACCGCCACGGCCTCCACCCCGGCCTCGCGCAGCTCCCGGGCCGCCGCGCGCACCTCGCCCTCGTCGAGCGGCTCCAGCTCGGCGCCCTGGGGCGGGGCGAGCCGGCCAGAGACGACCTTGCGGTGGCGGCGCCGCACGAAGGGGCGGGCCTGCCACGGGATGTCCTGCATGATCGAGTAGTGATGGGGGCGCTGGTGGCGCCCGATGTGGACGATGTCCCGGAAGCCCCGGTTCGTGATCATCCCCGCCGTCGCGCCCTCGAACGTGAGCACGGCGTTCGTGGCGACCGTGGTCCCGTGGTAGACGCCGCCGACCTCCCGCGGGTCCACGCCGGCCTGGGCGCAGAGCTCGACCAGCCCCTCCACCATCGCGCGCTCGGGCTCCGCGGGCGTCGAGCGGACCTTGTGGACGTGCACGGCCTCGGAGGCGGTGTCGTAGAGCATCAGGTCGGTGAAGGTGCCACCGATGTCCACCCCGACGACGATCACCGCGGGATCCTAATCGGGCCCCGGCCGCGCCGTCACGAGACCAGCGCGGCCACCGCCCGCGCCAGCACCCGGGCGCCCAGCTCGCACTGCTCCGGCGAGCTGTACTCGTCGGGCGAGTGGCTGACGCCGCCGCGGCTGGGCACGAGCAGCATCCCCGCCGGCACGTGGGTCGCGAGGACCATGGCGTCGTGGCCGGCGCCGCTCGCCATGCGGGCCGCGCCGGCCCCCTCCGTGGCCGCCGCGCCCTCGATCAGCTCGACGAGCTCGCCGGACAGCGGCGCCGGGGGCACGCGGTAGGTCTCCTCGAGCGCCAGGGCGAGGCCCTCCTCGTCGGCGATCGCGCCAAGGGCGGCCCGGCAGTCCTCGTCCAGCTCGCGCACCCCGGCGGCCGCCGGCGCCCGCAGGTCGATCGACAGCTCGCAGACCCCGGGGATGACGTTGCTGCTGCCGGGCCCGACCCGGATGACCCCGACGTTGGCGGTGGCCTCCTCCCTCCCCCGCGCGAGATCGCGGATCGCCAGCACCATCCGCGCCGCCCCCGCCAGCGCGTCGCGGCGCAGCCGCATCGGCGTCGTGCCGGCGTGGTTGGCCCGCCCCGTCACCCGGGCGCGGTATCCCACGAGCCCCACGATCGACGTCACGACGCCGATGTCGGTGCCGGCCGCCTCCAGGCGCGGCCCCTGCTCCACGTGCAGCTCGAGGTAGTGGCCGACCTCCTCGATCCGGCGGGCCTCGCCGTGCCGCTCGGGGTCGCGGCCCCAGGCCTCCATCGCCTCGGCGAGCGTCACCCCGTCGGCGTCGCGGCGGCCGCCGAGCCCGCGGAGGTCCTCCCCGCAGAACGCGCGGCTGCCGAACATGGCGGTGTTGAAGCGGGTGTTCTCCTCGTCCATGAAGGCGGCCAGCCAGACCGGCCTGCGCGGCTCGACCCCCCACTCCCTGAGCAGGCGGACGGCGTGGAGCCCGCCGAGCACCCCGAGGGCACCGTCGAAGCGGCCGCCCTCGGGCACGGTGTCGATGTGCGAGCCCATCAGCACCGGCGGGGCCGTCGCCGGCGTCCCACCGGGCGACGAGGTTGCCCGCCGCGTCGACGCTCCGCGTCGAGGCCGAGCTCCCGGCAGCGCCCCTCGAGCCAGCCGTAGGCGGCGCGCAGCTCGGGGCTCCAGGCGAGGCGCGTCACCCCCGGCCCCCCGGCCGTGAAGGCCGCCAGCGCCTCGAGGTCCCGCTGGAGCTCGCCCGCGCATCCCCCAGGATCGATCTCGGGGGCGCGGGCCAGCGTCAGGCCAGGTGCGGCGTGAGCTCGGCCTCGAGGCCGGCCGGCGTGAGCTCCTCCCCGTCGTTGAGGCGCTTGAGGGCGCTGGTGATGATCGCGCGCGCCTCCTTGCGGGACGACTCGGCCAGGTAGCCGGAGTAGAAGCTCTCGCCGGCGAGGCAGCGGTTCAGCTCGTGGTCCCGGTTGTGGTCGTTGAGCTCCGTGAAGTACACGACCCGGTAGCGGCGGTCGTAGCCGCCCTCCCGGTAGACCTCGAACATGATCTTGGCCGCGCGTTGGCCGTGGCGGTCTCACCGGACGCCGGCAACCGCCGCCTCCTCCCCGCTCTCCGCCTCCGCGCGCAGCTGTCTGCTCGAACTCCTCCATGCGGCGCTGCAGCTCCCGCTTCTTGTCGTTGGCGCGGACCATGTCGTCGCGGTAGCGGTCCAGGAAGTACCCGATCGTCTCGACGCGGATCTTGATCGAGCCCGTGGGCTTGTTCTCGTCGATGTCCTTGAAGCAGAAGTACGGCGTGCCCGACTTCTGCACGACCTCCTCGACGGTCGCGTAGATCGGGGCGTCGTGCCCGCACTTGAAGGACGACAGCTCCAGCGCGACCAGGTTGGGGTGGCGGGCGGTGTACTTGGCCGCCCACACCTTGCGGCTGGTGTTCTCCGAGTACGAGTTCTTCCACACGTCGGAGATGTCCATCGGCTCCGAGATGCGCCCGGCCTCGACGTCCTCGCCGAAGAGGCGCCAGACGATGTCGTCGTCGATGGGCAGGCTGTCCTGGGTGAAGGCGGGGTAGCCGATCTTCTGGAACTCGTCGAGGATCTCGTGGCAGATGCCCGGGTCGTTGTGGTACGGCCGGGCCAGCACCACCACGCCGAGCCGGTCCTCGCGCTCGAGCTCCTCCAGCGTCTCGCGGGCCGCCGCGCGGAGGTCGCGCTCGAAGCCCTCCAGCGCGGCGTAGCCGACCTCCACCGCCCGGTGGTGCTCCTCGCGCGTGAGCCCGAGGACGCCCTGCCAGTCCTCCCACATCTGCTTCTCGAACAGCCGCGGCTGGTCCACGTTGACGAACGTGCCGAGGTAGCGGACGCCCATCTCGGCGAAGAGGTCGCTCTCCTTCGTGAACGCCGCCTTCACCGCCTCGGGCGTGGTCGTCACGGTCGGGCAGGCCCGGCACCCCTGGGTCTTGGCGAGGGGCGACGGCAGCGCGTCGATCATCGGGAAGAAGACGACGTCGAGCGGCTTCTTCGCGTGGGCCTTGTACAGCAGGTCGTGCACGTGCGGGATGCCGACCTTCGAGGGGAAGCAGGGGTCGATGGCGCCCCGCTTGGCGCCCGACTTGTAGAGCTCCTCGGAGGTGAAGCCCGAGTAGACGAGGTTCTGCGGCGGCACCCCGAGGCTCTCGAAGTAGGCCGAGAAGAGCGGGTTGAGCGAGTACTGGTTCAGCACCCGCGGGATGCCGATGCGCAGCGACTCGCGCTTGGACAGCAGGACGTTGCGCTCCTTCTGCGCCCGGGTGTGCGGCCGGCGGATGTGCGGGTCGGCCACCTTCGGCGGGTTGGTGCTGCGCCAGACGGCCTCGCCGGCGATCTGGAGGAAGTTGGGGTAGGCCTCCTTGTTGGAGTCCATGCCCTTCTTGATCACCCGCATCGCGTTGACGTCCTCCACGAGGCCGCGCTCGCACGAGTTGCCGACGATCAGGCGCCGCACACCCGGCTTGAGCGGGATCTTCGACGGCCGCTCGGAGTCGTCGATGTCCGACCCCTCCACGGTGACGTCGATGAACGTGCGCAGGCACTTGTTCTTGCAGAAGAAGCAGCGCGTGTCCTCGTTGCGGTGGGTGATGAACGAGATGTCGCGCACGCCCTCCATGCCGATGAACTGCGTCTCGCGGCCGTTCTCCCACAGGCGGACGGCCTCGATGGCGGCGCCGATCGCGCCGGACTCGCCGCAGTGCTCGTGCACGCGCACCTGCGCCGCGGTGTCCTTGCCCGCGAAGCGCGACTCGATGAAGTTGACCTGGGCCTTCACGGCCGCCAGGTTGTGCTGGGTGCCGCCCTGCAGCACGAAGTTCGTGCCCAGGGAGGCCAGGTTCGGGATCTGGGAGACGTAGAGCCAGATGTTCTTCGGCAGCACGGCGGCGAGGCCGGCCATGATCTCCTGCGGCTGCCAGCCCTGGCGCTGGAAGTTGACGATGTCGGACTGCATGAACACCGCGCAGCCGTAGCCGAAGGTGGGCATCGTCTCGGCCGAGAAGGCGATGTCGGCGTACTCCTTGACCGAGAAGCCGAAGCCCTCGGCGGTGGACTGGAGGAAGTAGCCGTTGCCGGCCGAGCACTGGGTGTTGAGCTTGAAGTCCTTGACCTGGCGGTTCTTCAGGATGATGAGCTTGATGTCCTGGCCGCCCACGTCGCAGATGACGTCGGTGTCGGGGTAGAAGGCGAGCGCCGACTCGGTGTGGGCCACGGTCTCGACCAGCGCCACGTCGGCCGCGAGGGTGTCGCTGAGGATGTCCTTCGCGTAGCCGGTGGTCCCGATGCCCATGACCTTCAGGGTGGCCCCCTGGGCCTGGACCTTGGCCTCGATGTCGGAGAGCACCTCCTGGGTGTCCACGATCGGGTTGCCCTTGGAGAGCTGGTAGCTCTTCACCAGGACGTTGCGGTCCTTGTCGAGCAGGGCGGCCTTGGTCGAGGTGGAGCCCCCGTCGAGGCCGATGAACCCCTCCACCACCTCGCCGGGCGTGAAGACGGCCTCGTCGAACACGGGCGGGCGGTAGCGCTCCTTGAAGGCCTCGAGCTCGGCCGGGTCCTCGGCCAGCCCCTTGCCGCCGGCGGCCTGCTTCTCCTCGATCCGCCCGACGTCGATGTAGCGGCGCAGGTTCTCGGTGCCGCGGTAGGCGCCGACGCCCTCCTCCTCGGAGAGGCCGAACTGCACGGCGCCGATCGCGGCGAAGTACTGGGCGCTCTCCGGGACGCGGATCAGCTCTATGGGGTCGACCCCCTCCGGCAACGGGGTCTTGCGCTCCTTCCAGATCAGCGGGATGGCGTGGCGCCAGGCCTCCACCATGCCCCGGATGAAGGTGTTCGGGCCGCCGAGCAGCAGGACGTGCGGGCGCAGGGTGTTGCCGCGCGTCAGCACGGAGATGTTCTGGCCCACGATCGCGTCGAACAGGGACGCCATGAGCTGGTCGGGCGGCACGCCCATCTTCTGCAGCGAGTTGATGTCGGTCTCGGCGAAGACGCCGCACTTGCCCGCCACCGGGTGCAGCTTGATGCCGTCGTAGCCCATGTCGCAGAGCTGGTCCGGCGGGATCTGGAGCTTGGCGTTGATCTTGTCGATCACCGCCCCGGTCCCGCCGGCGCACTTGTCGTTCATCGACGGGATCTTGGTCTTCTTGCCGGTCTCGGGGTCCTCCTTGAAGATGATGATCTTCGCGTCCTGGCCCCCGAGCTCCACCACCGAGCCGGCCTCGGGGTAGAGCTTCTCGACGGCCAGCGAGACCGCGTTGACCTCCTGCACGAACTTGGCGCCGATGCGCGGCGCGAGGCCGCTGGCGCCCGAGCCCGTCACGAAGATCCGGAAGCGCTCCTTCGGGAGCGGGAAGTCGGTCTCGATCCGGGTGAGGAACTCGAGGCACTTCTCGGGCTGCTTGGTGTCGTGGCGTTCGTAGTCCTCCCAGAGGACCTCGTCGGCGACCGGGTTGACGACGACGGCCTTCACCGTCGTCGAGCCGACGTCCAGCCCGATGTAGAGCCGCTCGTGGTCGAGCACGCCCATGCTCAGGCCCCCGCGCCGGCCGGCACGGCCGCGGTCGCCTCGGCGTCCCTGCTCATCAGCTCGTCCACGTGCACGACGAAGGTCGCGGCGGTGCCGATGACGCCCTTGGCGTGGGGCACCTTGTAGAGCGGGTCCTGCAGCTCCGGGTGCTCCTCGGCGTACTCGCGCACCTCGTCCAGCGTGCGCCCGGTCCGCTCCAGGATGCGCTCCATCTCCTCGCGGGCCTTCACCTTCGCCTCGCCGAGCGCCATCTGGACGCGGCTGTGCGCGTTGATCTCGCCCTCGCCGGAGGTCTCGACCGGCAGGTAGATCATGTCCTTGTACTGGTTCACCACCGCCGACTGGACGCCGTCGGACTGGGTGGAGGGCATGCACCCGAACGGCTTCAGGGACAGCACCATGTGGCACATGTCCTTGTTCGAGTAGTAGATGTTCTTGGCCACCTCGAGGTGGCCCTCGCCGCCGCCGGCGCGCGAGTTGTACATCGGGTGGCCGATCCGCTGCAGCTCGTACTGGTCGGTGAGCTCGTGCGGGACGTTGCCGAGCGCCTCGCGCAGGCGGTTCCACTCGCGGGTGAAGAGGGCCTCGGCGACCGACAGGGCGGCGTTCTTCTTCCGGGCCTTCAGCTCGGCGGCCATGCGCTTGTCGATGCGCCAGGACGCCGGCATCGCCTCGTCCTCGGTCACGCCGGCCTTGTCCGCGTTGGCCTGCTTGGCCTGGTGGATCATGTACATGATCCACGTGCCGATCGGCTCCACCAGGACCTGGGCCCCCTCGCGCTCGAGGAACGAGAACATGCGGTAGTTGCCGTCGCCCTCGGTGGTCTGGGCCCAGAACTCGCCCGTGATCTTGACGATGGGCTTCACCCGTGTGCGGTCGACGCGCACCGTACGCAGGCTGTCCCCCACGTCCCGGATCGCCTCGGTGTACTCGGTGCCCAGCAGCGTGTCGGCGAACTTGCCCGCGTTCTCCGCCATCCCGCCCACGGCGGGAAGCGACTTCAGGAAGGCGCCCATGCGGCCGTCCAGCCGCTGGTTGCGGTGGGTCCGGAAGACGTCTTTCAGGTCCTCCATCGCCTGCTGCATCGCCCGGTCGGTCGCGCCCTCCTCGATCTCGAAGGGCCGCATCTGGTAGCCGACGTCGTTGAGGACGTCGCCCATGTTGAGGGCGTTCAGGAACGCGAGGAAGAAGTCGGCGTTCATCTCGAACCCGTCGGCCTCGCCCGCCTGGTTGAGCCCGCCCGACTGCTGGAACAGCAGGACCCGGAAGCCGTCGAAGCCGGAGTTGCGCAGGGCCAGGCGGTACTCGGCCTCGTACATGCCGAAGCGGCAGGGGCCGCAGGCGCCCGCCGTGACGAAGATGTACTTGTCGATGATGTCCTGGCGCGACATCCCCTCGGACTCGAGCTGCTGGAGGAACTGCACCAGGTTCCCCACGGTGAAGTAGGTGGGGTTGCACTGGCCGTTGTTGCCGTACTCCTTGCCGAGCTGGAAGGCGGCCACGTCGGGGCACGGCAGGGCCTCGGGCTTGTAGCCGAGCCCCTCGAGCGCCCCGTAGATCAGCTCCTCGTGCTTCCAGGTCAGGCCGCCGTAGAGCACGGTGGTGTGGGGCCGCTGCGACGCCGTGAAGCGGTGCTCG
Organism: Miltoncostaeaceae bacterium; assembly: GCA_963835685.1. Classification (GTDB taxonomy): domain Bacteria; phylum Actinomycetota; class Thermoleophilia; order Miltoncostaeales; family Miltoncostaeaceae; genus DATAGF01. The sequence goes on along the minus strand of CAWIGI010000016.1, from coordinate 199,496 downwards.
ACGGGCCGCGCGTGAGGCTCGCGCTCGACCTCCTCGATGCCGAGCTCGCGAGCGAGCCGCTCGCGCTCCTCCTCCAGCCGGCGCTGGATGAGGTCCTCCGGAATGGGTTGTTGCGTCGTGGACATCCGCGTCTCCCCGCGTTGACGGCTGACGGCCCCGCACGGCCGCTGACCCGTCTGTACCGCACAGGGCTCACCGCTCGCTTGCGCGCCCACTCACGACTCACTCACGACCGGGTAGGATGGCGCCGACCCGGTCCCTGTCAGCGTGGGAGGGCCCGATCGCGAGAACCCGCCCCGCCCGGGCGTCCGGCGGCCGCGCGCCGCAGATCAGTGCCGCCCTCAAGCCGCCCCGGCTTCCGCGGCCCTGCCTGCCGCGCGAGGCCCTCGTGGAGCGCGCGCGCGCCGGGCTCGACGGGGGGCTGCTCCGGGTCGTCGCCGGCGCCGGGTACGGGAAGAGCACGCTGCTCGCGCTGGCCGTGCGCGATCCGCCGGGGCCCGTCGTGTGGTGCTCCTGCGACGCGCGCATCGCCCGGGCCGGCCTGGCGGAGGTGTTGGGCGAGGCGGTCGCCGCCGGAGCGGACGGCGATCTCACCCTCGTCCTGGACGACGCGGACGCCCTCCTCGGCACGCCCGCCGAGGACGAGCTCGCCGCGCTCGTGCGCGAGCTGCCCAGGCGCGCGCGCCTGGCGCTCGCCTCCAGGCGGGCCGCGCCGGGGCCGTTGACGGCGCCCCGGCCCGAGGCCGTGGACCTCGACGAGCGCGCCCTCGCCGTCTCCCAGGACGAGTGCCGTGAGCTCCTCGAGGCCCTCGGCCTGGAGGCGTCGCCGGAGGAGACCGACGAGGCGCGGCGGCGCGCGGAGGGCTGGATCTCCGGCATCGTGCTTTCCGCCCGGGCGAGCGGGGACCCTGGGGAGTACCTCCTCGCCGAGGTGGTCGACCCCCTCGGCGAGCCGGCCCGGCGGCTGCTCGAGGACTGCGCCGTCCTCGACCGGTTCACGCCCGAGATCGCCGCCCGGGTGGCCGAGCGTCAGGACGCGGGCCCGCTGGTCGAGCACCTCCTCGAGCGGCGCGCGTTCCTCGTCCGCGACGAGGACGGATTGATCCGCCAGCACCGCCTCATGCGCGATGCGCTGCGGCGCCGTCTCGCCGCTCAGCGGCCGGAGTCGCTGAGGGCCCTTCACGCCCGCGCGGCCGGCGCCTGGACGGCGGCCGGGCACCCGGACGCTGCCGCGCGGCACCACCTCGCCGCCGGGGACCTCGGCGCGGCGATCGCCGCGCTCGACGCCGACCCCGCTGCCCGAGCGGGAGGCGGGCGTCGACGAGTGGCTGGGCACCGTCCCGGCGAGCGCCTGGTCGGACACGCCCGGCGCGGTCCTGGCCCAGGCGTCCCAGCTCTTCTACCGCGCCGACTACCGGGGCGCCTTCGCCGCGATGGAGGCCGCCGTCGAGCGGCTGATCGACGCGGGCGACCATCAGCGCGCCGCCGTGACCCTCGTCCGCATGCTGCGGGCCGCCCCGCTCGCCGGCGCCCTCTACGACCCCGCGATCGAGGCCGCCCGGCGGCTGATTCCCCGGATCGGCCCCTCGACGGAGGAGCTGGCGCCGGCGCGGGTCGTCCTGGCGCTGCTGCTCGGGGAGTCCTGCCGCTACGTCGAGGCCGAGGAGGAGCTGTCGCTGGCCTCGGGCGCGGCGTCGGGCCAGGCGCTGACCCGGCTGCACGTCGCGGTGACCCGCGCGTTCGCGATCGACCACCCCCAGGGGCGCCGGCCTCAGGCCCTGGCCGCGCTCGACGCCTCGATCGCCGAGCTCGAGCGGCACGCCGACCTCGACGTCCTGAACTACCTCCTCTACGCGCGCGCCTTCCGCGCGATCGTGCTGACCGACGTCGGCCGTTTCGCCGACGCGCTGGAGGAGAGCGAGCTGCTGCGCGCCGCCGCCGCCGACCGGGGCTTCGAGCGCCTGGCGGTGCCCGTGGTGACGATGCTGCGCCTCGGCGCGCTCGCCGGCCTGGGCGACCTGGACCGTCTCGGGGTCGAGCTGGCGCGAAGCGCCCCGGCCTTCCGGCGGCTCGGCGGGACGCTGCGCGGCTACCGCCACGACGTGGCGGCGGCGACCCTGGCGGCAGCGACCGGCGACGTGGACGGCGTGCGTCGCTCGGTGGCGGCCGCGCGCGAGGGGATGGCGCTGCACGGGCTCCCCCACGACTCGGCCATGGCGCTGGTCGACCTCGCGCTGGCGGCGCTCCGGGTCGAGCTCGCCGACGATGCGCGAGAGCTGGCGGGCGAGGCGCGCGAGCGCGCGGCCGAAGCCGAGGCGCCGTGGGCCGGGGTGCGCGCCGCGATGGCGGCCGCGGCCGCCTGGGGGCCCGGCGCCGAGGGCGACGCCGCGCTGGGCGACGCCCTGCGGCGCTCGTCGCACCGCCGGCTGGAGGCGCTCTGGTCGCGGCGCGAGCGGGCGCTGGCGACCCTGCTGCTGCCGCGCGCGCTGTCCCGGGGCGTCGGCCCCTCGGAGACGGCCGTCCGCCTGGCGGCGGCCTGCGGCGGCGAGGTGCTGGCCGCCTGCGCCGACGCCGAGGGCGCGCCGCCCGAGGTGCGCCGGGCCCTCGCCGAGGCGAGCGCCGCGGCCGTGGCCGCCGACGCCGCCCTCGACCGGCTGGCCCGCGACGAGGACCCGTCCGTGCGCAGCGCCGCCCTCGGGGCGCGGGGGGCCCGCCGCAGGAGCCCGCAGGACCGGGTGCGCATCGTCACCCTCGGCGGGTGGAGCGTCCACCGCGGCGGCCGGCGGCTGCCGGACTCGGCCTTCGGCCGCCAGAAGGCCCGGACGCTGCTGGCGATACTCGCCTGCGCCCGCGGGCCCGTCCACCGCGAGGAGCTGATCGAGACCCTCTGGCCGTCGCTCTCCGCGCGTCGCGGGCTCGCGGCGCTCCACTCGACGCTGTACACGCTGCGGCGCGCCCTCGAGCCGCAGCTCGGGACCGGCCGGCGGTCGTCGCTCGTGCCCTCCGAGGGGGCCACGTACCGGCTCGCGCTCCGCGACGGGGACTCCTGGGACGCGCTCGAGTTCCTGCGCGCGGCGCGCGCGGGGCTGGCGGACGAGGGCGAGCGGCTGGCGCGGCTGCTGGAGGCCGAGCGCGCGTACGGGGGCACGCTGCTGCCCGAGTGGCCCTTCGCGCCCTGGACCGAGCCGCTGCGAACGGAGCTCGAGGAGACGCACCGCACCGTCCTCGTCCGCATCGCCCAGGAGCTGGTCGTCGCGGGACGGGCGCCGGAGGCGATCAGCCGCTACCGCCTGCTGATCGCCGGCGAGCCCGAGCGGGAGGGGTGGCACCGCGAGCTGATGCGGGTGTACGCCGACACGGGCGAGCGGGCGCTGGCCCTGCGCCAGTACGACGCCTGCCGCCGCGTCCTGCGCGACCGCCTCGGGATCGAGCCCAGCGCCGAGACCCGGCGGCTCCACGCGGAGATCCTCCGCGGGACCTAGGCGCGCCGGCCTTGGCCGTCCCTTTGACGGCCCTTTGCCGTCGCGTTACCGCCAGGGGGTGACACCCGTGTGGCGGCCGTCATAGCGTCGCCGGACACCCCGCGACACGAGGCAACCATGCAGCGCATTCTCATCGCCCGATCCGTGCTCGGCTTCCTCGCCGCCCTGGCGATCGAGGTCGCGGCGCCCTCCCGGTAGTTCAGCCGCCGGGTAGCGAGCTCTGGGCTCGCGGCGGCCGCCCCAATTCGGGGGGCCGTCTGCAGGAGCCGGTGGCCGCGGCCGCGGCGGCGACGTAGGCTCGGCTCGTGCCCACGCTCGCCCGCCTCGACACCCCCGGCCGCCTTCGCGACGTCTCCAGGCCTCAGGACCTCGCGCGCTGGAGCCGCGAGCAGTCGGCGCGCTTCGACCGCGCGGTCGCCGGCATCCGGCGCCCCGGCCACACGCCCCAGTTCTACAACCCGACCAAGATCGCGACCCCTCCGCGGGCGGCGAAGAAGCTGATCACCTGGCCGGGCTTCCCGCGGGCGCTGCTGCTGCGGTTCGGCGCGGACCGCACGCGCGCCTACCGCGCCGCCGAGCGCCTGCAGGGCAGCGGACAGGACCGCTTCCGCCCCCAGGACGAGTACCTCGAGTGGCACGCGCACCGCGATCCGGACACCGGGAAGATCACCCGCGTCGACCTCACATGCGAGGGGCCCGAGTACTGGGAGTTCCTGTCGCGGGTCGCGCCCGGCGTGCTGCTGTCGCTCTACCGGAAGCACGTGAGCCCGCAGGTGACCATGGCTCAGCTCATGCCCGGGGGCGTCTACAACCCGGGCAACGTCTGGAACACGGCGCGGGGGGCGATGCACCTCACCCACCCGGCGAACTCCCTGGGCGCTGAGATCAAGCTGGCCGCCGACGCGACGGTGCTGCGCCGCCGCGGCAACCGCGTGCTCACCGATGCCGACGAGCTCATCACCTGCGCCGGCTTCGGCGAGCGCCTGCGCTCGAGCGACCCGCGCATCGGCGCCGACGTCAACGCGCTCGCGCGCGAGGGGTATGCGATCACGCTCCAGGACCCCGTGGGCCTCTACATCATCCGGCTGGAGACCCAGGGCTGGCGCAAGCCCGACGGCAAGCCGGTGGGCGACTACCTCAGGATCACGCGCGGACGGCGCGGCCAGGGCCTGCGCGCCGTCTACGAGGTCCCGCCGCGCGCCCGCGCCGCGGGGAAGCGGTTCGTGGTCGGAGACATCGAGATCGGCGGGCGGCCGATCTCGTGGGGCGGCCAGATCGCCGAGCGGATGACGGTGGGCCTGACCGGGGTGGCGAGCCGGAAGGGCGGCATCAGCAACCCCGCGATCGCGTGCGCGGGCTTCCGCAGCGTCCCGGGCCGCCTCATGCCGCACGCCTAGCGAGGCGGGGAGCGCGTGGCACCCGAGCCGATCCTGCGCCTCGGCCGGATCCAGGGCAACAGCGTCGCCGGCTTCCGCCAGGACCACCAGGCGTTCGTGTTCGGCCGCATCACACGGGCGCCGGCGTTCCGGGAGTGGCTGGCGGCCCTCGTCCCGACGATCTCCACCGCCCGCCAGGTGCTCGACCACAACCGCCGCTTCCGCGAGCTTCGCGACGCGACCGGGTCCGAGCCGGCCGAGCTCGTCGCCACCTGGCGCAACATCGCCTTCAGCGCCGCCGGCCTCCGCCGGCTGGTGGGGGCGCGGCCGGTGGCGGCCTTCCTCGACGACGCCTTCCGCGAGGGCATGCCGGTCCGGTCGGGACTGCTGGGCGACCCCCACGAGGGGCCCGGGAGCCCGGCGCGGTGGCGCTTCGGCGGCACCGACGCCACCGAGCCGCACCTCGTGGTGACGGTCGCGAGCGACGACGCGGGCATTCGCGACCGCGAGGTCGAGCGGCTGGTCGCGGGCGCTCGCGGCTGGCGCCCGGTGTGGGTTCAGCCGGGCGACAACCTGCCCGGGGCGCTGTCGGGCCACGAGCACTTCGGCTTCCGCGACGGCATCTCGCAGCCCGGCCTGCGCGGCCGGGGGAGCCGTGGCCCCGGCGACCTCGTCACGCCGCGCGACCCGGAGCTGCCCCGGCCCCTGCGGTCCCGCTTCGCGCGTCCGGGGCAGCCGCTGCTGTGGCCGGGCCAGGTGGTCCTGGGGGCGCCCGCGCAGAACCCGCTCGACCCGGTGCGCCCCGCGCGGCGCCGACCGCTGCCGGGGCCGCCGTGGTGCCGCGACGGCTCGTTCCTCGTCATCCGGCGGCTGCGCCAGGACGTGGCCGGCTTCTGGGCCCTCGCCCGCCGCGTGGGGCGGGCGACCGGGCGCGACCCGATCGCGGCGGCGGCGCGGCTCGTCGGCCGCTGGCCCGGCGGGGCGCCGCTCGTCACGAGCCCCGACCGCGACGACCCGGCCCAGGAGCGGCGCAACGACTTCGTGTTCGAGGCGACCGATCCCGAGGGCCTGCGCTGCCCGCTGGCCGCGCACATCCGCAAGGTCAACCCGCGCGACGTCACCCCCGAGCAGGGCGGGGCGAGCGACACCCTGACGCGCCTGATGGTCCGGCGCGGGATCGCCTACGGGCCTCCCGCCGCAGCCGAGCCCTGGCGCCTGCGCCGGGACGACGGCGTCGACCGGGGCCTGGTCTTCGCCGCGCACATGGCCTCGATCGTCGACCAGTTCGAGTTCCTGCCCCAGAACTGGACCAACGACCCCCTGCAGCCCGAGGGCGGAGGGCACGACCCGCTCATCGGTCAGGAGGACGCGGGCGCCCGCCGGCGCTTCGTCGAGGTGCCGCGCGCGTCCGACGGGACGCCGGTCCGCATCAGGATCGACCGCGAGGTCGTCGTCCCCACCGGCGGCGGCTACTTCTTCGCGCCCTCGACCGCCGCTCTCGCCCGCGTGCTGTCCGCGTGAGGCCGGAGGACGCCCTGCGCGGCGCCGACCCGGTGCTGGCCGGGGTGATCGACGAGGTCCGGCCGGTCGACATGGAGGCGTGGCGCGCGCGCTGGGCGCCCGGCGACCGCTTCGGCCTGCTCGCCCGCGTGATCGTGGGCCAGCAGATCTCCGCGCGGGCGGCGACCGCGATCTTCGCCCGCCTGCGCGGGCTGATGGGCGCCGACGCTCCGGCCGAGGCGGTGGCCCGCGCGTCGGACGACGAGCTCCGCGCGGTCGGCCTGTCGCGCAACAAGATCGCCTCGCTGCGGGACCTCGCCGAGCGCACCCTCGACGGGCGCCTCGAGCTCGACCGCCTCGACGAGCTGCCCGACGAGGAGGTCGCCGCCCAGCTCGTCGCGGTGCGCGGGATCGGGCCCTGGACGGCGGACCTCTTCCTGCTCGGCGCGCTCGGGCGCGAGGACGTCCTGCCGGCCGGCGACCTGCGGCTGCGCAGCGTCGTGCGGGCCGCCTACGGCCTCGGCGCGCTCCCCACCGAGCGCGAGGTGCGCGAGCTCGGCGAGCGGTGGCGACCCCACCGGTCGCTCGCGACCGCCTACCTTTACTCCTGGAGGAGGGATTCCACCGGCGGCGGGACGGGAACGTCGACGCCATGAGGTCACGGGAGGACCGATGACGGACGAGGAGATCCAGGAGCTGATCGAGAAGCTCGTCGCCGAGGAGAAGGCGCTGCAGGACCGCGGGGTCGGCGAGGGGATGACGGAGGACGAGCACCGGCGCCTCGAGGAGGTGCGGCTCGAGCTCGACCGGCAGTGGGACCTGCTGCGCCAGCGCCGCGGGCGCGAGGAGTTCGGCCTCGACCCCGACCGCGTCAGGGCGCGCGACCCGGAGACGGTCGAGGACTACCTGCAGTAGCGCCCGCCGCCACCGAGCGGCGCCGGTCGCCGGCCGAGCCTCTGCACTAGCCTTGCCGCGGCATCCACCACCCAAGGGAGCGAGACGTGGCGACCTTCACCGTCTGGAAGTTCCACACCGCGGAGGGGGCGGAGAACGCGCTCGGCACGCTCGAGCGCCTCCAGTCGGAGGAGCTCATCACGGTCCAGGACGCGGCGATCGTCACCTGGCCCGAGGGCAAGAAGAAGCCCAAGACCCGGCAGCTCAACAGCCTGGTCGGGCCGGGCGCGCTCGGCGGCGCGTTCTGGGGGTTCCTCTTCGGGCTGCTCTTCCTCGTCCCCCTGGTCGGCATGGCCGTCGGCGCGGCGACCGGGGCGCTGGCGGGCTCGCTCACGAACGTCGGCATCGACGAGGGCTTCATCAAGCAGGTGCGCGAGAAGATCACGCCGGGGACCTCGGCCCTCTTCGTGATGACCTCCGACGCCGTCATGGACAAGGTGCGTGAGGCGTTCCCCGCGGCCGACGCCGAGCTGATCCACACCAACCTCTCCAACGAGGACGAGGCCGCCCTGCGGCAGGCCTTCGCCGAGGAGGACTGAGCCGCCCGGCGGCCCGGCGGGCGCCGGCCGGTCCGCGGTGCTCGAGGCCTTCCTCTGGGGGGCGTTCGCGGCCTCGTCGCTCGTGATCGGCGGCGCCATCGCCCTCTGGCGGCCGGTCTCGCGGCCGGTGCTCGGGCTCGTCCTCGCCTTCGGCGCGGGCGTCCTGATCTCGGCCGTCGCCTACGAGCTCGCGCTCGAGGCCTACACCGAGGCCGGGGGCTGGTCGGGCGCCCCCGCGCTGGGCTTCTTCGCCGGCGTCGCGACGTTCTTCGTCGGCGACACGATCATCGACCGCAAGGGCGGGGAGAGCCGCAAGAGCGTGGACCCCGCCGCCGGCGCGGGCGGGGTCGCGCTGGCGATCGTGCTCGGCATCGTCCTGGACGGGGTCCCGGAGTCGGCCGTCATCGGGATGACCCTCCTGGACGGCGGGGTCAGCGTCGCCGTGCTGGTGGCGGTCTTCCTCTCCAACCTCCCCGAGGCGTTCGCCGCCACGGCGAACCTGCGCCAGGGGGGCCGCAGCGGGCGCTGGATCCTGGCGCTCTGGACCGCGATCGCACTGATCAGCGGGCTCGCGTCCCTCGCGGGCTACGCCCTGCTCGACGGAGCCTCGCCCGGCGTGTCGGCGTTCGTGCTCGCCTTCGCCGGCGGGGCGATCCTGACCATGCTGGCCGACACGATGATGCCCGAGGCGTTCGAGAACGGCGGCAAGCTCGCCGGCGTGGTGACCTCGGTCGGGTTCGCGATCGCGTTCGTGATCTCCACGCTGGAGTAGGGTGGCGGCCATCGTCCCGGGCATCGACCGCGCGGGGCTCAGCGAGGAGCACTCCGCCCCCGTCGCCCGCGACGCGGAGCGCCGGGAATTGATCCGCTCCGGGAGGCCGGTGCGCCGACGTCAGGTACTCGCCTCCCGCGCCAGTGCCTCGAGCAGCGCGACCATGTGCTCCGGCCCCGGCAGCCTCGCCATCTCCGCCTGGAAGGCCCGGGCGCGGGCGCGGTAGCCCGGCTCCTCCAGCACCTCGCATCACCGCCTCGCGGATGGCCCCCGGCGTGCGGTCGCTCGGCGCCGATGGCCAGGCCGACGCCGAGGTCGGCGCAGCGCTCGGCGCTGTAGGGCTGGTCCGCGCTGATCGGCACCACGACCATCGGGACGCCCTGGCTGAGCGCCTCCTTGACGCTGTTGAAGCCGCCGTGGGTGACGAACGCGTCGCAGCGCGCGAGCACGAGCGGCTGCGGCACGTAGGCCTCCAGGCGCACGTGATCCGGCTGGGGCCCGAAGCGGCCGGGGTCCTGATCGCGGCCGATCGCGACGATGACGTTGACCGGCTCTTCGGCCAGCGCCGCCACGATCGCCTCCAGCACGCCGGGGCTCTTGTTGAAGACCGTCCCGAGGCTCGCGAGCACGGTGGGCCGGTCGGGGAGCCGCTCGACCCACTCGGGCAGGCGCGCCCCCGGCGGCACGGTGCTCGTGTGGCGCAGGAAGCGAGAGTTCGCCGGCCTCGGCGCCGAGGCTCCGTCCCAGGCCGGCGGCGTGAAGCACAGGTGGAGGTGCCGGAAGGGCATCTCCACCTCGGGGTCGGGCGGGAGCCCGAACCGCTCGCGGTGGCGGGCCATGGGCTCGGCGACCATCAGGCGGTTGCCCGGGAAGTAGTTGATCTCGGGGGAGTCCACCGCCGCGTAGGCGTTGCCGGCCACCGATGCGTGGGGGAGGCCCAGGCGCTCGGCGGCGATGCAGCCGCCGTACTCCATCCCCTCCCTCACGATCAGGTCCGGGCCCCAGTCGCCGGCGATCGCCAGCAGGTCCGGGACCATGCGCCCCGGGGTGATGTCGGCCAGCGTCAGGACGACCCAGGCGGGGAACTCGGGCCCGGGCGGCGGCATCGGGGGGAACACCCCCCAGGTCGAACTGGTCGGACATCGACCAGTCGAGGCCCGCGCCGATGTGGGCCAGGCCGAAGCCCTCGACCTCCGGGCGGAAGGAGGCCGCCGAGCAGACGGCGACCTCGTGCCCGGCGTCCGCCAGCGCGCGCGCGACCGGCACCAGCGCGTGGAGGTGCCCCACCGACGGGTGGACGGTGAGCAGCGCGCGCACGCCGCGAGCCTAGTTGGCCAGGGCCGACCTCAGGTTGGCGGGGATCGGGCGCCGCGCGTAGCTCACGAACGAGTTGTAGCTGGGCTTCTTGCTGCCGGTTGGCCCGCAGCAGCCCGCCGGGCCAGTTGACGTTGTCCTCGAGGTTGAACCAGACGACCGCGGCCATCCGCGGGCTCTTGACCATCGGCAGGTTGTAGATCTGCTTCAGGTACTTGTTCTGCACCGACGGGGTCACCTTGACCGTGCGGAAGGGGGTCGTCCCGGTCGTGTAGCCGGCCTCGGTGACGTAGAGCTTCATGCCCTTCCGCTTCTTGTCGAGCGCCTTGTAGATCAGTCGTCGAGGCTGTCCCAGGTCGGGAACACCTTCGTCGTAGGCCTCCGAGCGTGAACTTCGGCGCCTGCGAGGGGTAGATGTGCTGGGAGTAGGCGTCGAACTTGACCGACTTGTCGCTCACCAGCTTGTTCATCCATTCCTTGGCGCTGATGTTCCCGTTGCCGCCGCTGCTCCGCGGCCCGCCCACCCCCGCGATGACGATCGCGTTCGGCTGGGCCGCCTTGATGTTCGTGTAGCCCTGCTTCACGAGGCTCTTGTACTTGCCGATGTTGCTCTTGTTGTTGAAGCGGAAGAAGTTCTTGAGGTTGGCCTCGTTCCAGATCTCGAAGTGGCGCACGCGCGGCAGCTTGGTCTGGACGCCGCCGATGTTCGCGGTGAAGAACCCGCTGTAGCGCGTCGCGACGGCCTTCATGAAGAGCCCGAAGTGCTGCGGGATCGGCGCGTTCGGGTTGTACTGGCTCGGGTATCTGGTGTTCCGCCCGTCAACGGCGAACGTCGGCGTGCTGTACGTGCTCACGATCGGGGTGATGTTCGCCTTGTCGAGGCCGATCAGCACCTGGTTGAACGCGCGTCCAGTCGTACGCCGGGTCGTTGGGGTCGGCCGGGTTGGCCGGCTGCCGACCGCTCGCCACGAACGACCAGAGGATGTCGAAGCGCGCCACCTTCGCCTGCGTGTTCCTCACCAGCTGGAGGCGCTGGGGGATCTCCGCGATCGACGCCGTGGTGAGGACGTCGTCCTGGACCGCGGCGACGCCGCCCATCCCGGTCGAGGGCAGCGCGAGCGCGGCGCCGGCCGCCACGGCGATCGCCGCCCCGGTCAGGAATCGGCGCGGGCTGAGGGGCTGTCTCACGGGCTCGATCCTCCCAACGGGTCCGGAAGCGGGCGGGATGGTAACAACCATCGGCGGACGTCCCGCAACCCTGAAGGGTCCTCACAGGAGCCTTACTGGCCCTTAAGACCCGCTAACGGCGGTCGTCGAAGAAGCTCCGCAAGAGCGACAGGGCGTCGGCGGCCAGCACCCCGCCCTGCACCTCCACCCGGTGCAGCAGGCGCGGGTCCCGGAGCGGGTTGACGACCGTCCCGGCGGCGCCGACCTTCTGGTCGGGGGCGCCGAAGACCAGCCGCGTCGCACGCGCCTGCTGGATCGCGCCCGCGCACATGGGGCAGGGCTCGAGGGTGCAGTAGACGACCGTGCCCAGCAGCCGCCAGCCCCCGAGCTGCACGGCCGCCTCGCGCAACGCGAGGATCTCGGCGTGCGCGGTCGGATCGCCGCGCAGCTCGCGCTCGTTGTGGGCCGCCCCGACCACCCTGCCGTCGCGGACCACGACGCAGCCCACCGGCACGTCGCCGTGCTCCGAGGCCTCGGCGGCCGCCCGAAGCGCCATCCGCATGAAGTGCTCGTCGCGGGGAAAGACGCCGCGCATGGCCGGACACTATCCCCGGCCCGGTCGGTACCCTCGGCCCGTGAGGATCGTGTCGGTCAACGTCGGCCAGCCGCGCACGCTCGAGTTCGACGGGCGCGAGGCGACCAGCGCGATCGTCAAGGAGCCGGTCGAGGGGCGGGTGATGGTGCGCCGCATCAACCTGGATGGCGACGGCCAGGCCGACCGGCGGGTGCACGGGGGGCCGGACAAGGCCGTCTACGCCTACCCCGTCCAGCATTACGCGCACTGGCGGGCCGAGCTGGGGCGCGATCTGTCCCCCTTCGGCTACTTCGGGGAGAACCTGACGGTCGAGGGGGCGGACGAGGCCGAGGTCCTGATCGGCGACGTCGTCCGCGCCGGCGAGGCGATGCTCGAGGTGAGCCACCCGCGCGTGCCGTGCTTCAAGCTCGCGATGCGGATGCGCGACCACGCCTTCGGCAAGCCCTTCCTGGCGAGCGGGCGGGTGGGCTTCTACCTGCGCGTGCTCGAGGAGGGCGAGCTCGCGGCGGGCGACCCGATCGAGCTGGTGCGGCGCGGGGAGGGCGGGTTCAGCGTCCGGCGGATCGCCTGGATGCTGAACGACGCGGCGGTCGACGAGCTCGACGAGGCCGCCGCGCTCCCCGCGCTCGCCCTCGGGTGGCGCGAGAGCTTCGCCAACCGGGCGATCGCGATGCGGCGCCGCCCGGCCTCGGCCTAGTCCTCACCCCACCAGCCGGGCAGCATCTCGGCGTCCCGGTTGTCGTCGCTCGGCGCGCCGAACGCGATCAGCTCGGCGCCGGCCGGCCCGCCCTCCAGGCAGCGCGGCGCCGTCGGGGCCACGCGCACGGCGTCGAATGGGCCCATCTCGATCGTCTCCTCCCCCACCCGCAGGCGCGCCGTCCCGGCGAGGACCAGGTACACCTCCTCCTGATCCTCGTGCCGGTGCCCGAACGGCGTCCGGAAGTCGGCGCCGAGGCGGAAGTAGGAGATCCCGGAGTTCTCCAGCTCCAGCGGCTCCCGGGCGAAGCGCGACTCGAGCCCCGGCGAGAGATCGAAGCGGGGCGCCATGTCCTCCACCTCGCGCAGGTTGACCTTCGTGTAGTCGCTCATCGGCCCTCCCGACCGATCGGCTTGCATGCACTTCGCATGGGGTGCATGCAATTTGATATCGTGCGGCCGGTGGCGAACGTTCAGATCCGAGGGGTGCCGGACGACGTCCACCGCCGCCTGAAGTCCCAGGCCGCCCTCGCCGGCCAGTCGCTCAACGAATTCCTGCTTGCCCGGATGAGCGACATCGCACGCCTCCCGACGATCCCCGAGCTCGCCGAGCGGGTGCGCTCGCGAGCGCGGTACGACGGGCCGTCCAGCGCAGCCGTCGTGCGCGAGGACCGCGATCGCCGATGATCGTCATCGACGCCTCGGTTCTGGCCGATTTCCTCCTGGGCCGGCCGCCCGCGCTCGAGGCGGTCGAGCAGGCGCTGGACGAGGACGACCAACAGCCGCTGCACGCTCCGGAGCTCATCGAGCCCGAGACCCTGAACGCCCTGCGGCGCCTCGCGCTGGCGGGGCTGGTCGCAGACCGCCGCGCGACCGAGGCCGCGCTCGACCTCGACAGCGTGAGGCTCGTCCGGCACCCACACGCGCCGCTGCGGGCGCGGGTCTGGGACCTCCGCCACGACCTGACGGCGTACGACGCCTCCTACCTCGCGCTCGCGGAGGCCCTCGACGACCCGCTCCTGCTCACCGCGGACGGGGGCCTGGCGGCGTGCGGCAGACGGTCGATCGGCGACCAGGGCGTCCGGCTCGTGCGCTGACGGACCGGCCTCAGCGCGCCGGCCCCACCGCCATCTCCACCACCTCTTCCGGGTCGTCCGACATCCGGAACAGGTCCATGTCAGCCCGGCTGATCAGGCCCTCCTCGAGCAGCCGCGCCTGCACCCACCGCACCAGGCCGGCCCAGTGGGCCGTGCCGCACAGCACCACCGGGAAGCTGAGCGCCTTCCCGGTCTGGATGAGCGTGAGCGACTCGAAGAGCTCGTCCATCGTCCCGTAGCCGCCGGGGAAGACGATGTACGCCTCGGAGTACTTCACGAACATGGTCTTCCGCACGAAGAAGTAGCGGAAGGCGATGGCCAGGTTGACGTACTCGTTGATGCCCTGCTCGTGGGGCAGCTCGATGGTGCAGCCGACGGACATGCCGCCCGCCTCACTGGCGCCGCGGTTGGCCGCCTCCATGAGCCCGGGACCGCCCCCGGTGATGACGGCGTAGCCCCGCTCGACCAGCAGGCGCCCCACCTCGCGGGCGAGCCCGTAGTGGCGGTCCTCCTCGGCGAGGCGCGCCGAGCCGAACACCGAGACGGCCGGGCCCACGCGGGCCAGCGCGTCGAAGCCGTTGACGAACTCGCCGAGGATGCGCAGCGCGCGCCAGGGCTCGCTGTGGATGAAGTCGAGGTCGGTCGGTCGGGTGAGCAGGCTGGCGTCGGCGTGGCCGATCGCCTCGCGCGCGGGCCCAGTCGCCTCCAGCCGCCCCGGGCGGACGATCCTCACGGCGCGGGCGACCCGACTCGCCGCACCAGGCGCTCGAGGGGCAGGCGGTGGGCCCGCCGGCTCCACTCCTCGGCCGACCGCCGGGCGGGGTCCCGCCCTCGGGCGGGGGAGCCGAAGCTCAGCACCACGACCGGCCGGTCGGGCTCCTCGATCCCGAGCGCCCGGGAGAGGGCGTCGATGTCGGCGATCCCGTTGGGGCACGAGGCGATCCCCTGAGCCCAGCCGGCGAGCATCATGTTCTGGGCGGCCCGGCCCACGTCGAAGTCGCCCATCCGGCCGCCCGGGGTGACCGTGATCGTCACGGCGAGCGCCGCGCCGAGCACGTTGGCCGGGGCATACACGCAGCGCGCCACGGCCGCGCGCGCGCCGCCCTCGGCGATCACGAAGCGGCAGGGCTGGCGGTTGCTGGCGCTGCCGGCGAGGCGGCCGGCGTCGAGAATCCACCGCTCGGCCTCCGCCGGGAGTGGCTCCGGGGAGTACGCGCGGACGTCCCGCTTGCTGGCCACGGCGAGGAGGACGTCCATCAGGGGACCCTATCCGCCAGGGCCGCGATGAGGCTGACGCGGCCGTCAGGCCGCGCGCTACGCCGCGGCCGAAGGCTGCGGCGTATGGGAGACGCAGAAGGGCGTGCCCCAGACGGGGTCCCGGCCGCAGGGCCTGCCCTTGCGGTTGAGGGCGGCGCACCGCGGGGTCCCGTCGATGCCCTGGACGTCCCGCTCGGTCTCGAAGTACGCCCGCGCGCGGGCGAGGTGCCGCTCGATGATGCGCGACGCCAGCAGCTGGTCCTGGGCCCGCATCAGCGAGCGGGCGCTCGAGAACAGCGTGCGGGAGGCGAGCGGCTCGGAGCCGGGGTCCGCGGCCACCCGGGCGAGGCCGGTCGCGCACGACTCGAGGAGGTACCGCTCCGACCAGCCCGGCCGGTGGGGATCGGGCAGCAGCGAGGGCCGCAGCGCCCGCCAGAGGTCGCGGGCCAGACGCTCCATCGCGACGGCCCGGTCATGGCCGCCTCGCGCTCGCTCCCGCACCTCGTCGATCACGCCCGAAGCAATACAGACCGGTCTCTCCATTTCAATGGGCTGTCGAGGTTTTCGGCGGTCGCGAAGCCGGGGTGGGCCGAGCAGGCCCTGCGGGCCGGGCGCTGGGGAACGGGAACGCGCCGCCGCGCCGCCCGACGGGTAGCCTTCCGCACATTCGCGACGCGGGGGCGCCGTGGACGAGTTCCTGAACACCACCATCAACGGCCTGTCGAGCGGGGGCATCTACGCGCTCGGCGCCATCGGGCTGTCGCTGGTGTACGGGATCCTGAAGCTCGTCAACTTCGCCCACGGCGACTTCATGACCCTCGGCGGCTACGTCGCCTTCGCCATCAACGTGAGCGCCGGGATGCCGCTCGTCGTGGCCTTCCTGGGCGCGATCGCCGCGGTCGCGGCCCTCGGGCTGGTGCTGGAGTTCACGATCTGGGCGCCGATGCGCCGCCGCGGCGCCGGGCATCATGCAGCTCCTGCTGCTGTCGATCGGGCTGGCGTTCGTCATCCGCAACCTGATCCTGTTCGAGTGGGGCGGCGGCGACCGCGGGCTCGACGTTGACCAGTTCCAGTCGTGGAACCTCTTCGGCGATGTCACGATCTCGGCCATCCAGGTGACGGTGATCGCCACGGCAGGTGTGGTCTTGTTGCTCGTGGCGACGATGCTCCGGGTGACGCTCATCGGCAAGACCATGCGGGCGCTGTCGGACAGCTTCGACCTGGCCGAGGTCTCGGGGGTGAACACGCGCCGGGTGGTGATCTACACCTGGCTGCTCGCCGGCAGCCTGGCCGGCCTCGCCGGCGTACTGGCGGCCATCTACACCACCCTCACGCCGAACACGGGCTGGTTCCTGCTGCTGCCGATCTTCGCCGCGGTCGTGCTCGGGGGGATCGGCAGCGCGTACGGGGCGCTGCTGGGCGGCGTTACGCTCGGCCTGGTGCAGGAGTGGTCAACGATGTTCATCCGTCCGACCTACAAGGAGGCCATCGGCTTCCTCGTGCTGATCCTGGTGCTGATCGCCCGGCCCCAGGGCATCTTCGGCCAGGCGCGCACCGTCTAGGACGACGCCGACATGGACCCCCTCCTCGCCTTCGGCTTCTGGGCCTTCGTCCTCACCTTCGCGGGCGTCTACGCCATCTTCGTCCTCGGCCTGCAGCTCGAGGTCGGCGACACCGGCCTGATCAACTTCGGCCACGTCGCGTTCATGGCGATCGGCGCCTACACGATGGGCCTGCTGGTCACGAACGGCGTCTCGATCTGGATCGCCATCGTGATCGCCCTCGCGGCCTCGGCGGCCGGCGGCCTGCTGCTCGGCCTGCCCACCCTGCGATTGCGCGCCGACTACTTCGCCATCACGACGATCGCCGCCGGCGAGATACTCCGAATAGCCATCCTCAACGAGCAGGACACGACCGGCGGCCCCCAGGGCCTGCGGAGCGCGAGCGGGCCGTGGCGGGACGCCAACAACGACATCCTCGACTTCTTCTCCGGCATCGGGGTCGAGCTCGACCGCCGGGTCCCTCTGCTGGTGCTGGTCTGGGTGACCGCGGTGCTGGTCGGCCTGCTGCTGGTCTACCTGGGGCGCACGCCCTGGCGGCGGGTCCTGCGGGCCGTGCGCGAGGACGAGGACGCGGCGGCCGCGGCCGGCAAGCCCGTGTTCCGCTACAAGCTCCAGGCGTTGGCCCTGGGCTCGGCGATCGCCGGCCTGGCCGGCGTCTTCTACACGCTCTTCTCGACGACCCTCTTCCCCACCAACTTCGAGCCGATCTTCACCTTCGTCGGCTTCGCGATCCTCATCCTCGGCGGCATCGGGAGCTACTTCGGCGTGGTGGTCGGCTCGGTCGTGATCGCCGTGATCGTGTCGGGGACCCGCTTCCTCGATTTCCCGCTCGACGCCGACCAAGTCGCGGCTCTGCGCTTCGTGGTGATCGGCCTCTTGATCATGGCGATCATGGCGTTCCGGCCCCAGGGCCTGTTCGGCAAGAAGGAGGAGCTCCATCTCGACGCCTGAGGGGGCCCTGCTCGACGTCCGCGACCTGCGTGTCAGCTTCGGCGGCCTGCGCGCGGTGGACGGCGCGACCTTCGCGGTTCGCGAGGGAAGCATCACGGCGCTGATCGGGCCGAACGGCGCCGGCAAGACCACCGCCTTCAACCTCGTGACCGGCTTCGTCAAGGCCGAGGGCGGCACGGTGACCTTCGACGGCCGCGACATCAGCGGGCAGAGCCCCGACGCGATCGCCCGCCAGGGCATGGTCCGCACGTTCCAGCTCACCCGGGTCCTGGCGAAGATGACCGTGCTCGAGAACGTCGTGCTCGCGGCGCCCGCCCAGCCGGGCGAGCGCCTCGACACCGCGCTCTTCCGGCCGCGGCGCTGGCGGCGGCGCGAGGCCGAGGTGCGCGAGGAGGCGATGGAGATGCTGGGCGAGGTCGGCATCCATACCCATGCGGAGGAGTACGCGGCGACCCTGTCGGGGGGCCAGCGGAAGCTGCTCGAGCTGGCGCGGGCGCTGATGACGCGGCCACGGCTCGTGCTGCTGGACGAGCCGATGGCCGGCGTCAATCCCACCCTCGGCCATCGTCTGCTCGACTACCTGCAGCGGTTGCGCGAGGAGCGCGGCCTGACGGTGCTGTTCGTGGAGCACGACATGGACGTGGTCATGGGCGTCTCGGAGGAGGTCATCGTGATGGCGCAGGGGGCGGTCATCGCCCACGGGACGCCCGAGCAGGTCCGCACGGACCCCGCCGTGATCGACGCGTACCTCGGCGCCGAGCCCGCAGCCGCGTGAGCGCGCCGGCCCTCGAGGTCGTCCTCTCCGCGGAGGGGTTGGTGGGCGGCTATGTCCCCGAGGTGGACATCCTGCGCGGCTGCACCCTCACCGCCGCCGAGGGGGAGATCGTCGTCGTGATCGGCCCCAACGGCGCGGGGAAGTTGACGCTCGCCAAGGCCATCTTCGGCCTCGTGCGGCTGCGCGAGGGACGGGTGCTGCTGCGCGGGCAGGACATCACCGGCGCGCACACCCACGAGGTCACCGCCCAGGGCATGAGCTACGTGCCCCAGGTGGGCAACGTCTTCCCGTCGCTCACCGTCCTGGAGAACCTGGAGGTGGGCGGGGTGCTGCGCCGCCGCCAGACCCGGGAGCGCATGGACCGGATGATGACCCTCTTCCCCCGCCTCGGCGAGCGCCGTCGGCAGCGCGCGGGCACGCTCTCCGGAGGCGAGCGCCAGATGCTCGCCATGGCCCGCGCCCTGATGCCCGACCCGGCGGTCCTGCTGCTCGACGAGCCCTCGGCGGGGCTCGCCCCGCGCGCGGTGGGCGAGGTGTTCGAGACCGTGGCCGACATCAACGGCTCGGGCGTGACGATCGTGATGATCGAGCAGAACGCCCGCCGCGCCCTCGGGGTCGCCGACCGCGGCTACGTGCTCGAGAACGGCCAGAACCGCTTCGAAGGAGCCGGCGACGCGCTCCTCACCGACCCCCAGGTGGCCGAGCTCTACCTCGGTGGAGCCCCGCGAGGACGGCCGGAGCCGTCCCCGCGCGAGGCGCCTACTGGTTGACGCGGGCGATGACCTCGTCGGTCTCGACGAGCTGGCCGCCCGTGTAGCTCCACGTGCCGTAGCTCGCGGACGCCGGGTCGCCGGCCTCGTCGAAGTCGATCGGGCCCGACGCCCCCTCGTAGTCGATGTCCTCGCCGTCGGCCGCCGCGGCGAACGCCTCCTGAAGGTTCTCGAAGGTGTACTTGTCGCCCGGTGGGCCGGACACCGCCTGCAGGTTCTCGGCGATCGAGGCCGGGTCGCTCGAGCCGCCCGCGGCCGCCGCCAGCGCGATCAGGATCACCGCGTCGAAGTTCTGGGCGTCGTAGGTCTGGCGGTCCTCGCCGACCTCGGCAGTCCAGAGGGCGTCGAACTGGGCCCCTGCCGGCGCGTCGACGGAGGTGGGCGCGGTCGCGCGCATCCCCTCGGTGGCGGGCTCGCCGATCCTCTCGGGCAGGCTGCTGGACTTCAGGCCGTCCCCGGTGAACGTTCTGGCGGGGTCCCAGTTGCCCGTGCGCACGAGGGCGGGGCCCATCTTCGCCCAGTCGTCGGCGTAGTCGATGATCATCCATCCGTCCGGGTTGCCCGAGGCGAGCTGCTGGGCCTCGGAGTTGAGGCTTGCGGCCAGCGGGTTGTAGGGGACGTTCTTGGCGACCGTGCCGCCGCCCGCCTCCCAGGCCTTCGTGAACTCCTCGACGAGCGCGGTGCCGTAGGAGTCGTTGCGGCCGCCGGTGTTGAGAGTCGAGTCGGCGCCGATCTCCCGGCCGACGAGCTGCGCCAGCACCCGGCCCTGGATGGCGTCCGAGGGGGGCGTGCGGAAGACGAGCCCGTCGTCGTCGAGCTCGGTGATCGCCGGCTGGGTCGCAGACGGGCTGACGATCGGGATCCCGCCTGGGACGGTGACGTTCTCGGCCACCGTCGTGACCTCGTCCGTGCCCCACGGGCCGGCGATGGCGGTCACGCCGTCGCTCTCGACCAGCTTGGTGGCGGCCTCCTGAGCGGCCTGCGGGTCGCTCTTGGTGTCCTCCTGGACCAGGGTGAGGTTGAGGCCGCTGTCCCCGGCCGCGGCGTTGACCTGCGCGGCCCCCAGCTCGGCGGCCTGGGCGCCGGGCCCGCCGAATGGGCCGAGCCCACCGGTCAGCGGAACGAGCACCCCCACCTTCAGCTCTCCGACGTCCCCTCCGCCGCTATCGTCGTCGCCGCATCCCGCGGCGATGCCCCCGACTCCGAGGGCTCCGACCGCGAGCAGTGACGCAATCGTGCGCCGTCGAATCATTCGCGCCCCTTTCACATCCGATCCGGCCCGTCGGGCCGCAGGGGCGGCAGCCTATCCTCGGAAAACCTGCGCCGCCAGCGCGTGAGTCAGGCGGTCCGTCGGGCGACCGGAGACGAGATGGCCGCCGCGCTGGCGCTGCGTCACCGCGTCTTCTGCGAGGAGCAGGGGGTGCCCGAGGAGCTCGAGCGCGACGAGCACGACGCGACGGCCCTGCACCTGGTGGCGGTCGACGGGTCGGGCGCCGTCGTCGCGACCTGCCGCCTCGTGCGGCGGGGGTCGGCGACGGTCCTGGGGCGGATGGCCGTCGAGCGGTCGCACCGCGGCCGGGGCGTGGGCGCGCGGCTGCTGGAGGCGGCGCACGCCGAGGCCGCGGCGGCGGGAGCGCGCGAGGTCGAGCTGCACGCCCAGATCGAGGTGCGCGAGTTCTACGCGCGGGCCGGCTACGTCGCCGAGGGCGAGGAGTTCCAGGAGGCGGGCATCGCGCACGTCGTCATGCGCCGGCCGACTGCCCTGACGGCCGCCGCCACGGCCATCGCGACCCCGACGACGACCAGGAACGGCGCGCCGCGCCAGGCGGCGACGGCGGCCGCGCCGACGCCGGCGGCGCGGGCGTCGATCGTCAGGCCCCCGTCGGCCGAGAAGGTCTGGACGGCGATGAGCGCCGCCAGGAGGGCGGCCGGCAGCAGGTCGACCACCCGCTCGAGGCGCGGCGGGAGCGACCTCCCGCCCAGCAGGACCGGGCCCGCCGCCTTCATCGCGTACGTGCCCGCCGCGAGTGCCAGGATCGCCGCCCAGCTCACGCCGGACGGCGGCGCGCGAGGACGAGGCCGGCGACCACGCCCGCCGACGCCGCCAGGATCGGGACCCCCGCGGGCGCGACCGGTGTGAGCGCGAGGGCGATCGCCGCCCCCGCCAGGGCCGTCGCCGCCTCTGCCGGCCTGACGCATCCGCGGCACGAGCAGCGCGACGAAGACGGCCGGGATGGCGGCGTCGAGCCCGACGGCCCGGATGTCGATGGCCTCCGTCAGCGCCCACCCGGCCGCCGTGCCGGCGAGCCAGAGCACCATCACCCAGAGGCCGGTCAGCCAGAAGGCCCGGCGCGCGCGGGCCGGCGTCGGCTGCGCGAGCGCGACCGCGGCCGACTGGTCGATGATGACCTGCGACGCGGCCAGGCGCCGGCCGAGGCCCCGTGGAAGGAGGGGGGCGAGCGCCACGCCGAAGGCGACGTTGCGGGCCGACAGCAGCAGGCCGGCGAGCACGGCCGCCGCCCCGGTCCCGCCCTCGGCGGCGACGCCGACGGCCGCGAGCTGCGCCGAGCCCGCGTAGACGAGGCCCGACATCGCCAGCGCCTTGGCGAGGGACAGGCCGGTGTCGGCGGCGAAGGCCCCGAAGGCGACCCCGAACGCCCCCACCGCGACGGCGATCGCGAGCGCCTGGCGCACGAGGGGATCGCGAAGCGAACGCATCGTTCGATATATTAGACAACGTGGACGGCCCGACCGAGTCTCAGGATCTGGCGCGGATCGTCGCGGACAACCTCCGCCGCCACCGGGCCCGGACCCGGCTGTCGCTGTCGGAGCTCGCGGCGGCCGCCGGCGTCGGCAAGTCGACGCTCTCCCAGATCGAGTCCGGACGGGCCAACCCGAGCATGGAGACACTCTGGTCGATCGCGACCGCGCTGGGCGTCCCCTTCGCCGAGCTGGTCTCGCCGCATGCGCCCGAGCTGCGCGTGCTGCGGGCCGGCGAGGGCGTTCGCGTCGACTCCGCCGGCGCCCCGTTCCTGGTGTGGCTGCTGGCCGCCACCGGCCGTCGCGGGCCGAGCGAGCTCTACGCGATCGGGTGCGAGCCCGGCGAGCCCCGTCGAGCCGATGCCCATCCGGCCGGCGTGCGCGAGCACGTCCTGGTCACGGCCGGGCGGATGGAGGTCGGGCCGGTCGACGCGCCGGCCGTCCTCGGGCCCGGCGACCTCGCCACCTTCGCGGCCGACGTGCCCCACGCCTACTCCGCGCTCGAGCCGGGCACCGCGGCCGTCCTCGTGATGGACTACCCCTAGTGCTGATGCCCGCTGGCGTCCCCCTCGTCCAGGTCGACGCGTTCAGCGACCGTGCCTTCGCGGGCAACCCGGCGGCGGTCTGCCTGCTCGACGGCCCCGCCGACCCGGCGTGGATGCAGGCCGTCGCCTCCGAGATGAACCTGTCGGAGACGGCGTTCCTGCACCCCGACGGCGCCGGCTACGCGCTGCGCTGGTTCACGCCCGTGGCCGAGGTGGAGCTGTGCGGCCACGCCACGCTGGCGAGCGCGCACGCGCTCTGGGAGGGCGGGCGGGTCGCGCCGGACGCCGCGATCGCCTTCGCCACCCTCAGCGGCATCCTCTCGGCCGAACGCGCGGAGGACCTGATCGTCATGGACTTCCCCGCCACCCCGCCGGAGCCGGCCGACGCGCCGCCCGACCTGCTCGAGGCGCTGGGGGTGACGTCGCGATGGACCGGCCGGAGCCGCTTCGATTGGCTCGTCGAGGTCGCCTCGCCCGAGGAGGTCGCCGCGGCCCGTCCGGACATGGCCCGCCTCGCGGCCCTCCGGGCGCGCGGGGTGATCGTCACGGCCGCCGGCGGCCGTGACGGCGCCGACCTCACCTCCCGCTACTTCGCCCCCGCGTTCGGGATCCCGGAGGACCCGGTGACCGGGTCGGCCCACTGCGCGCTCGCGCCCTTCTGGGCCGAGCGGCTCGGGCGCGACCGGCTGGTCTGCCACCAGGCCTCGGCCCGGGGCGGCATCGTGCGCGCCGAGGCGCGCGGCGACCGCGTCCTGTTAGGGGGACGGGCGGTCACCGTGCTGGAGGGGCGCCTGACCGCCGGTCCGGCGAGCCTCGCGACGGGCACCTGAGCCCCGAGCCCGGCGCTCAGCGCAGGTTGACGCCCGCCGCTGCCATCTCCCCTACCCGTCAGACGATGAGGCGCACCGGCTCCTGGGGGCGCGTGGCGCTGCCGGCGTAGACCTCCCAGGCGACGGCCAGGCGGCGCACCGCCTCGGCGATGACGTCCGGCTCGTGCACGAACGGCAGCCTCACGCGGTCGCCGTGGCGCCCCTCCGCCGACAGCACCTGGCCCGGCACGACGTTGACCCCGCAGCGCTGGGCCACCTGCCCCAGCGCCCTGGCGTCGCCGCCCGGGATCCTCACCCACAGCGTGCAGCCCCCGCGCGGGACGTCCCAGGTCCAGTCGGGCAGGTGCTCGGCCATCGCGGCCGACAGCGCCCCGTAGCCCTCGAGGAGGGCCCCGCGCCGCTCCTCGATCGCCTCCGCGATGCGGGGCAGCAGCGCGCACGCCAGGCTCTGCGAGGGGATCGGGCTGCCCATGTCGGCGCCGATCTTCAGGCGCATCAGCCGCTCGATCACCGGGCGGGCGGCCCTGATCCAGCCGACGCGGAGCCCTCCCCAGAGGACCTTGCTGAGCGAGCCGATGACGACCGAGCCGGCGTCGGGCGCGTGGGACGCGATCGGCGCCGGCAGCGGCGCGTCCTCCAGCAGGAGATTCCGGAGCGCGAGGTCCTCCACGAGCGGCACCCGATAGCGGGCCGACAGCTCGGCGACGCTCCGGCTGCGCGCGGCCGACAGGACCGAGCCGGTGGGGTTCTGGTGGGCGGGGACCAGGTACACGAAGCCCGGCCGCACCCGCTCCAGCAGGTCCTCGAGGGCCTCGGGGACCACGCCCTCCCCGTCGAGCGCGACGCCCACCGGCCGCATGCCCAGGCCGCGGGTGACGTCGAGCGCCCCGGGGTAGGTCGCCTCCTCGACCAGCACCGACTGGCCCGCCTCGCCGAGCAGCGTCGCGGCCAGGCCGATGCCCTGGTGGCCGCCCGTGGTGATCAGGACCTCGTCGGGGCGGGTCGGGAGGCCCTCGAGCGACATGCGCTCCGCGACCCGCTCGCGCAGCTCCGGGAGGCCGGCCGGCAGGTACCCGGCGCCGGCGACGTCGCCGGACGAGGTCGGCCCCGTCCATCCCGGCGACGACCCGCGTCACCAGGGACGTCGGCGGCGGGCAGGCGGCGGTCAGCTCGATGATCCCGGGCTGGCCCCCCAGGAGCGAGCTGTAGAGCTCCGCCGAGAACGGGCGCTCCGAGGGCGGGGGCGCCTCGGCCCGGCCGGCGACCCAGGTGCCGCGGCCCTGGCGGCTCTCCAGGCGGCCCTCGTCCTTCAGCTCGCCGTACGCGCCCACGACCGTGGTCCGGCTGACCGCGAGGCGCCCGGCGAGGTCGCGCTCGGTCGGGAGCATGGTCCCCGGCGGGAGCTCTCCGCGGTCGATCGTCCCGGCGATCGCGCGCCCGAGGCGCTGGTAGAGGGGGCCGGTCCCGGCCGCCCAGGACCCCAGCAGCGCGGCGAGGCGATCGGGTTGGACCTTCATTGGGACCAATCTTGCCGAATTGGCTCTTGAAGTGCAAGCCTGGATGGGATTTGCTCAGTCCAATGTCGCGAGACAGGAGCCAATACGAGTCCAATCTTGCGCCGATTGGATCCTCACACGGGGGACGCGGCCACGCGTTCTCCATGCGATCCGCACGAGCCGGGAGGTGCCCCGATGATGGACGTCCACTGCCCCAGCTGCGGCCGCGTGCTGCTCGGCACCCGCCAGCTCCTCGCCGTGACCAGCGGCGACGCCGGCATCGAGGTGGCCTACGTCTGCTGGTGCGGGCGCCCGGGGGTCGAGCTCGTGCGCCGTGCGACGCGGGCCTGGCGCTCCCCGCTTCGGCGCGCGTCAGGGAATGAACCGCGCCCCGCCGGCGTCGGAGGGTGACATGTACAACATCTTTCACAGCGCATCCGCACCGGGGGCGGCCGACGCCTTCCGGCCCCGCCGGGGGCGGCTCGGCGCCCGCGTCCGCCGGCGCCGGCGGCGTCTGCCGCGCGTCGGGGCGGTGACGGCCGCCAGGCCCCGGCGGGACGCCCTGAACGAGCCGCCGTCGCGGGCCAAGCGGGTCCTGTTCGTCGTTACGCGCCGCTAGCCGGGCTCGCGGCACGTCGCCCGGGCGAGCGTCCGGAGCATCTCGACGAGGCTCTCGCCGACGCGGTCGAGGCTGCGCGCCGACACCTTGTCGAGCGTGTCGCTCGGCCGGTGGAAATGCGGGTAGTCGAAGTCGATCAGGTCGATGGCGGGCACGCCGCGCTCGGTGAACGGCGTGTGGTCGTCGTAGATGCGCCCTCGCCTCGACGCCGGAAAGACCTCGCCCGCCCCCACCCGCCGCGCCGACGCCCGCAGCAGCCGCCACAGGCTCACGTCCGAGCCGGCCTCGCGGGGGATCGAGAGGTCCCTGTCGCCGACGAAGTTGACGACCACGACGGCCGCCAGCTCGTCGGCGTGGGCGGCGGCGTAGGCCCGGCTGCCCCGCAGGCCCTCGGTCAGGAAGTCGGCCCGCGCGGCCCCGCGGGGGCTCTCCTCGCCGTCGAACATCACGAAGCGGATCTCGCGCTCGCACGCCCGCCGCCCCGACCGCATGACGCGGGCCAGCTCGAGCACGGTCGCCGTCCCGGAGGCGCCGTCGTTGGCGCCGACGAACCCGGGGATGTCCTTCGTGTCGTAGTGCGCCCCCACCAGGACCGGCCTCCCACGGCCGGGCAGGGTCCCGACCACGTTCCGCAGGCCGCCGGGGACGGGCTCGAAGCGGCCGCCCGGCAGACGCGCCCTCAGGCGATCGGCCAGCCGCCGGGACGCCTCGGACCCCGCGGGCCGGGGCCCGAGCGCCACCTGGGCGCGCAGGTCGGCGAACGCGCGGCGGGCGTCGAAGTGATCGGCGCCGCTCGTCCACCGCGGGCGCGGACGCGCTCGGCGCCGCCGCCGCATGCAGCGGCGGCGCGCGGCGAGCAGGACGGCGGCGATCGAGACCAGAGCGTCCGGCGGCGGCGCATGGCGCCGCAGTGTCGCACCGCCGCCGCCGGCGATGAAGCGGTGGAGTCAGGCCCCCCAGCGCTTCACGCGCACCCGCCGCGGGTCGTCGCCCCGCCGGATCGCGTCGGCCACCTCGGCCTCGGCGATCTGCGGCGTGGGCGCGGGCTCGGTCTGGCGCGCCCGGACGATG
This sequence comes from Miltoncostaeaceae bacterium, assembly GCA_963835685.1. GTDB lineage: Bacteria > Actinomycetota > Thermoleophilia > Miltoncostaeales > Miltoncostaeaceae > DATAGF01. Next base: position 173,368 of record CAWIGI010000016.1, on the reverse strand, counting down.
TCGCGGGTGTCCTCCCAGTAGCCGACCCGCTGGTAGTGGTCGTAGATCGCCCGCTCGCGCTCCGGGGTGAGCTCGTCGTCGTCCCCGAAGGTCGGCGCGTTCTTGATCTGGTCCGCCGCGTAGGGCACCACGACGTACGAGTCGTCCTCGCCGTTGACGTACGTCACGTCGTCGATCGGCACGACGTGGGTCCCGCCGAACCACCCCGTCTTGACCGCGAGGTAGCGCGCGTACCGCGCCTCGGCGTCCAGGTAGACGTCCTTGACGGTCCCGATCTTCTCGCCGTCGGTCGTGCGGGCGTCCATGCCGCGCAGGCGCCCGAGGGACGGGAGCCGGGTCGCCTCGGAGTAGCCCTCCGGCCCCAAGCCGGCGGGCTCGTCGTCGCTCAACTCGGGCCCCGTGCGGTCGGGGTCGCCGTTGCGGACCTCGCCGCCGTGGATCTCGCCACGCCAGCCGCCGCTCGGGTCGCCGTTGCCGGACTCGACCAGCTCCTTGAAGCGCTCCAGATCGCCCCGAACCCTGCGCTCGGCCAGGCCCAGGGAGCCCGCGGCCTTCTCGGCGATGCCCTCGTCCTCGTGGACCATGATCACGGAGATGCGCGTGCTCGCCTCGTCGACCGGCTCGAAGCGCACCTCTCCGTCGTTCTGGGTCCCGCCGGTCGAGCGCCAGGCGATCCGCGTGTCCGGCTCCTGGTCGATGATCTCGGCGTCCCAGGCGGCGTGCCGCCCGGCGACGTCCGCCTCCCAGTGGAGGTTCTTGTCGTCGAGCTGCCGAACCTCCGTCACCCCCTCCATGAACCGGGGGAACTCCTCGAAACGGGTCCACTGGCCGTACGCGACCGGGACCGGAACGTCGACGACGATCGCCTCTCTGATCGCGGTCATGGGCCTCACCTCCATCGCTCGCGGGTTCTGGCGTGGAGGTACCCGCGCACCGCCCGGGCGTCCCCGCGGGCGGTCCCCGGGAACGGGCGAGGTTTAGAACACGTCCGGGGGCGATCCTCACACGAGCGGGGGGTTGGTCTGGGGCCCGCCCGCCTCCGTATCAGTTGTCGTGACCCCCAACGCCACCACCACACGGACCACCGCGACCGACGACCGGGCCGTTCTCTGGGCGCCCTGTCCCACCTGCTGGGGCCAGCGGCGCATCTGGACCCGCGAGCAGGCCGCCAACGGCGAGGGTGCCGTCCTCGTCGCGAGCGCCTGCGTGCCCTGCCTGGGCGTCGGCGAGGTCGTCGCCGCCTGACGCTCGTCCGCTCCGGCCTGGCGCACCCGCGGACGGGTGGCTACGCTCGGCCGAGGAGGGGGCGGTCGTGGGCGAGATCACCGCGCGGAGCCGGTCCGGACCGCCGCCGGCGGCGACGGTGGCCGATCGCCTGCGCGGAGCGCGACGGCGCGCGTTCGTCGGGCGGGCGGCCGAGCTCGAGCTGTTCCGCTCGGCGCTCGACGCCCCGGAGTCCTTCAGCGTGCTCTGGGTCCATGGTCCCGGCGGCGTGGGCAAGACGGCGCTGCTCGGAGCCATGGCGGAGGCCGCGGCCGACGCGGGGCTCGAGCCGGTGCGGCTCGATCTGCGCGCCGTCGACCCGGTGCCCCCGGCGTTCGTCGCCGAGCTGGACAAGGTCCTCGGGCCCGGGCAGGGCCCGCCGGCGGACGCGCTGGCCGCCAGGGCACGGCCCCTGCTGCTGCTCGACACGTTCGAGCGGGCGCGCGGCCTGGAGGAGTGGCTGCGCGAGGACTTCATCCCCGCGCTGCCCGCCGGCGCGATCACCGTGATCGCCGGCCGGACGCGGCCCGGGGAGGAGTGGCGGCGCGATCCCGGCTGGCGCGACCTCCTGCGGGTGGTCTCGCTGCGCAACCTCGGCCCGGACGACGCGCGCGCCTTCATGAGCGCGGCGGGCGTCGCCGACGACCTCCACGACGAGGCGATCGCGGTCACCCATGGCCACCCGCTGGCGCTCTCCCTGCTGCTCGACGTGCTGTCCCAGCGCGGGGACGCGGGCGGCGGCGCGCCGCTCGACCTCGATGCCGTGCCCGACGTGGTCGAGCGGTTGGTGACCTGCTTCGTCGCCGAGGTGCCGAGCCCGCGGCACCGGCTGGCGCTCGAGGTCGCCGCGCACGCCGGCTTCGCGACCGAGGGCCTGCTCCGGGGGGCCATCGGCGACTCCGAGGGCGAGGAGATGTTCGCCTGGCTTCGCGGGCTCTCGTTCGTCGAGGGCAGCCCACGAGGGCTCGTGCTGCACGACCTCGCCCGCGAGGCCATCGACGCGGACCTGCGCTGGCGCGACCGCGCCGCGTACACGCGCGTCCACGCCCTGGTGCGCCGCGACGTCGTCGAGCGGCTGCTCACCTGCGAGGGCCGTGAGCACCAGCGCGCGCTGGCGGACCTGATGTTCCTCCATCGCGGGAACCCGGCCGCGCCGGCGTTCTGGGAGTGGGAGAGCCTGGGTGAGGTGTACGCCGACGCGCTGCGGCCCGGCGACGCCGAGGCCGTGCTGGCCATGGTCGAGCGCCACGAGGGGGCCGAGTCGGCGGCGATCGCGGCCCACTGGCTCCGGCGCCAGCCCGGGGGCTTCGACGTCGTCCGAGGGCGCGAGCCCGAGCCGCTCGGCTTCCTCGCCCACGTGTCGCTGCACGAGGCGTCGGAGGAGGATCTCGCGCAGGACCCCGGGGCGGCCGCGGCCTGGGCCCACGCCCATCAGCACGCCGCCCCGCGCCCCGGCGACGAGGTCCTCTGCGGCCGCTTCTACATGGACCGCGACGCGTACCAGGCGCCGTCGCGGTCGTTCAACGTCGTGACCCTGCGCTCCACCCAGGAGTGGCTGATGCGGCCCCGGCTGTCCTGGTACTACATCGCCTCCGCGGATCCCGACGCGCTCGCGCCGCTGATGGCGTACATCGGCTTTGGGCGCGCGCCGTCGGCCGACTTCGAGGTCGGCGGGCGGCGCCACGGCGTCTTCGCGCGCGACTGGCGCCGGGAGGACGCGCTGGCCTGGCTCGAGCGGATGAACGAGCGTGAGCTGGGAGCCGAGCCGCCGGCGCCCGCCGCGCCGCCGGCGGACGCGCCCGAGCTCGCGCTGTCGCAACCGGAGTTCGCCGACGCCGTCCGCCGGGGGCTGCGCGACCTGCACCGGCCGCAGGCCCTGGCGGCGAATCCGCTCCTGCGGGCGCGCGTCGTGCGCGACGCATGCGGGGACCGCCCGCCCCCGGAGGCCCTGCGCGACCTGCTCGAGCAGGCGGTCGCCGCCCTCCGCGCGGACCCGCGCGACGAGAAGCTCGTGCGCGCCCTCGACCGCACCTACCTCCGGCCGGCGCCCACCCAGGAGGCCGCCGCCGACCTGCTCGGGCTCCCCTTCAGCACCTACAGAGGCCACCTCACGCGAGGCGTGGAGCGAGTCGTGGACTGGCTCTGGCAGCGGGAGCTCTACGGCCCTCCGCCGCGCTGACTCGGCAGGGATTCGGCAGGAACTCGCCTGGCGCCTCGTCAGCCGGCCGCCCGATCCTCGGTCGCGACCCCGGATCAGGAGGCGGCGGACATGGGACGGATGGGAGAGCACGCGGTGGTGATCGGCGGCAGCGTCGCGGGGCTGCTCGCGGCCCGGTCGCTCTCGGACGCGTATGAGCGCGTGACGGTGGTGGATCGGGACGACCTGCCTGCGGGCCCGCAGGATCGGAGGGCGGTGCCGCAGGGACGCCACGCCCACGCCCTGCTCCCGCAGGGACGGATCCACCTCGACCGGCTGCTTCCCGGCTTCAGCGCCGAGGTGATCGAGGCCGGGGCACCCACCGGGGCGGTGCTGGAGGAGATGCGCTTCATCGTTGGCGGCCACGAGCTTGCCCGCGCGTCGACGGGGGCGAGCTCGATCTTCGCCAGCCGTCCGTTCATCGAGGGACACGTGCGTCGCCGCGTGCGCGCGCTGCCCGCCCTCGAGGTGATCCCGCGCTGCGATGTGCTGGGCCTGACGGCCAGCCGCGACGGCGGGCGCGTCACCGGCGTGCGCATCCTGCGCCGCGCCGACGGCAGCGCCGAGGAGATGGTGCCGGCCGACCTCGTGGTCGCCGCCACGGGCCGCGACGCCCGCGTGCCCGCGTGGCTCGAGGGCCTCGGTTACCCGCGGCCACCCGAGGAGCGGCTGCCCGTCGGCGTGACCTACGCGAGCCGCCACCTGCGCCTGCCGGAGGACGCCCTCGGCGGCGACAAGATGGTGCTCGTCGGCGCCGTCCCCGATCGGCCCCGGGTCATGTTCCTGTTCGCCCAGGAGGGCGAGCGCTGGATCCTCTCGCTCGGCGGCTACGGGCCCGAGCACCGCCCGCCCGGCGACCCCGACGGGCACGCCGCATTCGCCGCGACCGTCGCCCCGCCCGAGGTGCTGGACGCGATCAGGGCGGCCGAGCCCCTCGACGAGGTCGCGACTCACGCCTTCCCCGTCAGCCTGCGCCGCCGCTACGAGCGCCTGCGCCGCTTTCCCGAGGGACTCTTGGTGTGCGGCGACGCGCTCTGCTCCTTCAACCCGACCTACGGGCAGGGCATGACGGTGGCCGCGGCCCAGGCGGTCGCCCTGGGCGAGTGCCTGCAGGCCGGCCAGGGCGACCTCGCCCGGCGCTTCTTCGCCGCGGCCGCCGCGCCGATCGACCACGCGTGGACCCTGTTCGACCGGGGCGGACCTCGCCCTGCCGGTCGTCGAGGCGCGCCGCCCCCTGCGGGTGCGGATCCTGAACGCGTACCTGCGCCGCCTCAGGGCGACCGCGGAGGCCGACCCCGTCGTCGCCGGGGCGTTCATCGCGGTGGTCGGCATGCACGAGCCGCCGCCGGCCCTCCTGCGCCCGGCGATCGCCCGGCGCGTACTGCGGGGGCCGCGCGCCACGGCGTGGCGCGAGGGGGCCGAGGGCGTCCGCAGGAGCGAGCTGCGCGTGGACGGCGTCCGCACGCCGCTGCGCGAGGCCGGGCCTCCGGACGCGCGCGAGGCCGTGGTCTTCCTCCACGGCAACCCGGGTTCCAGCGCCGACTGGGAGCCGCTGCTCGCCGCCGTCGGCCGGCGCGCGCGCGCCGTGGCCTGGGACGCGCCGGGGTTCGGGCGCGCGGAGGCGCCCGACGGCTTCCGGCAGTCCGTTGACGGGCATGCCGCCTTCGTGGGCCGCGCCATCGACGCCCTGGGCATCGAGCGGGTCCACCTGGTCGCCCACGACTTCGGCGGCCCCTGGGGCCTGCTCTGGGCGGCCGGCGACCCGGAGCGGTTCGCGAGCGCCGCGCTCATCGGCACCGGCGCCCTGCCCGGCTACCGCTGGCACGCGCTCGCGCGCCTCTGGCGGACCCCGGTCCTGGGCGAGCTGTTCATGGCGACCACCACCCCGCTCGGCTTCCGTACCCTGCTGCGCCGCGGGAACCCGCGCGGGCTGCCCCGGGCGTTCGTCGACCGCATGTACGACGACTTCGACCGCGGGACGCGACGAGCAGTGCTGGACCTCTACCGCTCGGTGCCCGACGTCGGCGCCGCCGGCGAGCGGCTCGCGGCCGCCGTGCGCCCGCTGGACCGGCCCGCCCTGGTGCTCTGGGGCCGGCACGACCCGTACCTGCCGGTCGAGCACGCCGAGCGACAGCGCGACGCCTTCCCGAGCGCCGAGGTCCGCGTGCTCGAGCGGTGCGGCCACTGGCCGTTCGTGGACGACCCGGGCACCGTCGCGCGCGCGATCACCGCGTTCCTCGCCGAGCAGGTGGGGTCCGCGGCCGCAGCCCGCCTCCCGGGGAACTCGGACCGGACGCCGGGCGTCGTCCTGGCAACCGACGCCCGACTCAGGACGTGATGGGCATGGGCACGGCCCGATCGATCCAGCGACGGCGGCTCGCGGCCTGCTCCGTCGCGGCCGCGGCGCTCTCAGCGCCGGCGGTCGCCGACGGGGCGACGTCGGTCTCGCTGGCCGGCGGGACTCTGCAGGTCACCGGGGACGCCGGCGCCAACGCCATCGAGGTGCCGTGGGGGATGCTCGCCGCGATCGACCTGCACGGCGGCGACCCCGTGAGGCTCGCCGACCCGGACGGCATCCGCGCCTTCGTGCCGGCGGTGATCGACGCGATCGGGATGAGGGCGCACGGACCGCTCATGCTCGAGCGGTTCGGCGAGGGGGACCTCGAGGGCTGGTCGGCGATGCAGTTCATCGAAACCAGCTCGATCACCCTGCACGCCGACGAGGTGTCCGGCCGCTGCTTCGTTCGACGTGTTCTCGTGCCGGCCGTTCGACCCCGGCATCGCGGCGGCGGTCGCCGTCGAGCACTTCGGGGGCAGCGCCCGGCTGCGCGTGCTCCGGCGATGAGCCAGGCCGCCCCGATCGCCGGCGCGCTGGCCGGACTCGTGGGCGTCGTGGGCACCATCCCCTACATCCGCGGCGACGCTCTAGTACCGAGGGCCCGGTCTTGGCATCGTGCCTCTTCCCTCCGGCGCCGGCGACGCAACGGGGCGTCTCCGAGCCGACGCTCCGCAGATGGCGGCAGGAGGGCCTGCGAGCCGCGGGTCGAGCGGCCCCTACCCGCAGTTCGAGGCCGACAACGTCTTGACGGAGAACGTGGTGGGCAGCGCCTTCGACGACACCCTGGCCGGGAACGGCGGCGTCAACCGGTTGCTCGGGCTGGCGGGCGACGACGAGATTCGTGGCGGCGGCTCGGGCGACACCGCGGACGGCGGGCCGTGGCCGTCGGGCTAGCTCTTCTTCCTGGCGGTCGCCTTGCCGCCCGTGCGCTCGGCAGTGGGCGGTCCGAACCAGGTGGTCAGCGCTTCAGGAAGCCCCAGGTGGGTGCCCTCTCCCACCCAAGCAACGTATCCGTCGGGACGGATCACCACGGCAGTGGGAGCGGTGACCGCGCCCAGGACCGGAAGCTCCCACACGCCGTCATGTTCAGCGTCGATCAGTTGGACCCGGTCGGCCCATGGAGTGAGGTCGAGTCCGCCGGGCTCACCGAGGTTGAGCAGCACCGGCTCGGCCTCGTGCAGCAGCTCGAAGACTCGGAGCGGGCCGTCGGCGGTCACGAGGTCCAGATCCGGCATGCGGCGTCCGAGCAGCGGATGCCCCTCGCCGAGGTCGTAATGGATGTCCAGCCCGGACATGAGCCCGGCGATCCGCTTGCGAGGCTCGTCCATGCTCACGAGCTCCGACACGACATCGACCAGGGCCGTCATGCGCTCGTCCCGGCGCTGGAGCACCCCCTGAGCCAACGTATGCCGCAACGCCCGCACGCCGACCGGGTGGCGCTCGGCGTGGTAGGTGTCGAGCAGGCTGTCCGGGGAGGTCCCCTTGACCACCTGAGCCAGCTTCCATCCGACGTTCACCGCGTCCTGCACGCCGAGGCTGAGGCCCTGTCCGCCTGCCGGGTAATGCACGTGCGCCGCGTCGCCGGCCAGCAACACGCGTCCCGCGCGGTAGGCGGCGGCCTGACGGGTCATGTCGGTGAACCTCGAGATCCACGTGGGGCTGTGGATCCCGAAGTCGGTGCCGTACACGGCGATGAGCGCCTCGCTGAGATCGCGCAGGGTGGGCTCGCTGCTCGGCCCGAGCTGCTGCTCGGTCACGACGACCCGCACCGTCCTCCCGTCCTCCAGCGTGTGCATGCCATGGACGCCGATCGCGTCGTGGCGGGCGCCGCGCGGCGGTTCCTCGGTCAGCTCGACCTCGCCGATCAGGTTGCTCTTCGTCGCATCCAACCCCGGGAACTCGATGGCGGCTGCCTTCCGGACGACGCTGCGTCCTCCGTCGCACCCGACGAGATACCGCGCCCGCAGCGCCCCGCCGTCGGACAGCTCGACGTTGACGCCGGTGTCGTCCTGCGCGAAGCCGGTCACCTCACGCCCGTAATCGATCCGCACCGGCAGCTCGGCGATCCAGGCGGCCATGATCCGCTCGATCTTGTTCTGGAAGATCCCGAGCCAGTACGGATGACGCGTCGGGAAGTCGCTCATGTCCAACGTGGCCGCGGCGAACATCGCGACCTGCGCCACCTGACCCTCCGAGAGGAACCGATCGGCGATCCCACGCTGATCCAGCACCTCGATCGTGCGCGAGCCAACACCGCCGGCCCGTGAGCCAACGAGCACGTGATCGGGACGCCGCTCGACGACCGCGACGTTGACCTTCGCCAACGCCAACTCAGCCGCCAGCATCATCCCCGCAGGCCCTCCTCCGGCAATCACCACCGCATGCTCGGTCATCGCCAGGCTCCCGGCCGATACTTCGAGAACAACCCGCCCATTGCGCTCCTCCATTCCGTGGTTCCGGCTTGGGCGGGCGATTATGCGGCACGAATCATGGCCTCATGAGCGCCTCGGATCAGGTATAAATTGAAGGTGGAGAGGAGCGGCGAACCGCTCTTCCACGGTCGTCTGCGGCGGCCGGACGACCTCAAGCTGATCGCCGAGCAGATGGGGCCACTCCGACGGCGGCGGCCAGCTCGGGCTCGACCTTGACCGAGGCCGATAGGCAGAACAGCCCGTGTGTGCGGGCTCTTCGCGAGGTGCGCCAGACGGGACCCACCCCGCAAACGACGCGTTTTCCTCAATCCGGGTCACACCGGGGACCGCACCGGCGCCGTGCTCGTGGGAGGGTTGTGCCCTGGCGATGAAGAGGAGGAGATGGTGCGCCACGTTCTGCTGGTCCAGATGGACACCGCCAAGGCGAACGACTTGGTACGCAGCGGGAAGCTCGGCGAGACAATCGGAACGATCCTCGCGGAGCAGAAGCCCGAGGCGGTCTACTTCACGGAGCTCGACGGGGTCCGCACGGGCATCATGATCATCGACATCGCGGCGGAGTCCGACATCCCGCGGATCGCGGAGCCGTGGTTTCTCGCGCTCGACGCCAAGCTCAGCTTCCGTCCCGCGATGGTTCCCGCCGACCTCGAGGCCGCGGGACCGGCCTTCGCGGCCGCGGTGAAGACCTACGGCTGACGGCCTCGAGAGCGTCGGGGACTGGGGGCAGCCTCCGCGAGCCCGAGCGGGCGCGCCGGCTCGCCCGGCGCGGGCTCGAGCCCGGCGGGGTCGTCCTCGCGTTCTTCGATCCGCCGGGCTAGCCCGTCCGCGCCACGACGAGCCGGTCGGCGCCCGACTCGGCGCCCCAGACTTCCCCGGGGCGGCCGAGGAGCTGCCGGACGCTCGCCCCAGGGGAGCGCAGCGGGAAGGAGCGGAAGCGCTCGCGCGCAGGGTCGAAGCGCACCAGGGCGTTGGCCCCGAAGTCGGTGAGCCAGACCATGTCGCGCTCGTCCACGAACACCGCGTAGGGCTGCGGATCCGGACCGGGAAGCCGCCACTCGCGCCAGCGACCCGTGCGGGGGTCGTAGCGGCCCACCTGGCCGGCGTTCCACTCACTCACCCACAGCCGCCCGCGCGAGTCCGACCAGACGCGGCGGGCACCCTGGCCGGGGGTGGGCGGTTCCACGACCCGGGCCCGGCCGCTGCGCAGGTCGATCCGCGCGATGTGGCTGCCGGCCAGCGAGGCGTACCAGACCTCGCCCCTGGGCGTGGTGGCGATGCCGTACGGCCCGGCGCCGCGGGGCGCCTCGAAGACGCGCATGCGCCCCGTGCGCGGGTCCAGGCGGCCGTAGACCCCGCTCTGGCCGGTGAACCAGAGCCGGCCGCGGCGGTCGAAGGTCGCCGTGTTGAGGTTCGCGCCGGCGCGCTCGGGCGGCAGTGGGTAGCGGCGCACCTCGAGCGAGCGGGGGTTGACGCGGACGATTGCGTTGAGGCCGCCGTCGGTGACCCAGGCCGCCCGGTCGGGACCCACGATCACGCCGTGCGGCGCAGAGCCCGGCCCCAGCGGGACGCGCCGGATGCGCCCGGTGGGCGGGTCCAGCCGGCCCAGCTCGCCGGCGTCCTGGGCCGTGAACCAGACCGTGCCGCCCGGCGCCGGCGCCACGTCGTGCGGGTGCGCGCCGGCGAAGACGGAGAACTCGCGAAGCCTCGTGCGGGGCCGGCGCGCCGGGGGCACGGCGCGGTCCGCGGTGGCGGCCTGGGCGGTGGCGGTCTCTCGTGCCTCCGGGCCCCCGTCCGATCCAGAGCCGCAGCCGCCCAGCGCCGCGAGGGCGGCGAGCGCCAGCCCAAGGAGCCACCGGCCGGGCACACCATCGAGGATAGTGCCCGGCTGATGGATCGACTCAGCCGCGCGTCATGGCAGGAGGCGCCAGCTCATGGCAGGACCTGATCCTGATCTGGGCCTCCCCCCCGAGCCAGCACGAGGACCGGGGGGCGGCTCGAAAATGCTCTGCGCGTTCCTCTACCGCCCACCCGTGGCGTTACGTCGGCGGCCATGGCACGCGCCCGGCCAGGCCGCCATCAGCAGAACGGGGGCCGCCCAGAGGCTGCCCGATGGCGTCTGAGGGTGACATACCGACCTCCACGACCACGGCCCACAGCGCCAGGTCGATGCGTCGGCGCGGCTCCGGCAGAGAGGGGTAGAACGCCCCTAGCTTAGAAGCGGTTTCCGAAGTCGTCGGGTCGCTGCCGCGTTTGGTGAGGCCCCAGCCGGCGCCCCTCGGACCGAGGCGCCCGAGACTGCTCCCTTCGTGGGGGAGGAGCAGTCTCGACCTGCGCTCCTGCTCATCGTCCAGGGCAGGAGCGCAGGCGTTGGCGGCCGAGGCGCTCGCTCGCGCGTGAAGGCGGGCGTGATGTGATGTCCCGGTTGTCGCTCGGCTCCGCCGGGAAGGCGCCCCTATGCAGGAAAGTGCCCGTAAGGGTTCCGCTTCCGGGATCTCAGTGCGGCGCTGGCAAATGGCCGTACGATCGCTTGGAGCGCCCACGACGATGAGTTCTCGTCTCGCGATCGGTCACTAACGGCGAAGCACACCGCAGAAGGAAGGAGAGCCCGATATCGAGCCTAAGGGTTGACCTCATCACTGATCATCGTCGATCGCTCCGGCCCGACGGTCTGAAGCCATGCTGATCTACTCGATGGGCGTCTCGGTGGACGGCTTCATCGCCGACCGCGAGGGCGCGTTCGGGTGGTCGGTCCCCAGCGAGGAGCAGTTTCGGTTCCACCTCGCGCAGACACGCGAGCTCGGCGGCTTTCTCTGCGGCCGCAGGCTCTACGAGACGATGCTGGTGTGGGAGACGGATCCGTCGATGCGCGACAACGAGCTCGGGGCCGCGTTCGCCGACGTCTGGTGCGCGATCCCGAAGGTCGTCTTCAGCCGCACGCTCGACGGCGTCCGGGGCAACGCCCGGCTCGCCGAGGCGTCACTGGCCGAGGAGGCCGCCGCGGCGCTCGAGGCGACCGACAAGGACGTCGCGATCGGCGGCGCCGGCCTGGCCGCGGCGGCTGTCGAGCTCGGCCTCGTTGACGAGCTGCGCATGTTCCGCTATCCGGTCGTCGTCGGTGGCGGCACGCCGTTCCTGCCGCCGGTCACCGAAGACGTCGCGCTCGACCTGATCGAGACCAGGACGTTCGGCTCGCGCGTGATCTACGAGCGCTACGGGCGCGCCCGCGCTGAGTCGGACTGACACCGCCGTCCGAGTCATCAGCGCTTCGTCGTCCTCGGCCACAGCGCGTCGGGCGGCGCCGTCGCGCCGCCGCTGCTCCCGCCCCCGTTCGACTTCCACTCGCAGTGCTCCCGTTGGGGGGTGACGGTGACCGCGCTCTGCGACGCGGTGTACTTCCCGGACGACCAGCATGCCCGCCCGCTCGCGTCCTCGCCGTATGGGCCATCTCGCTGTTCGCCGCGATGCTCATCGTGCCCCACCGGCTCGGGAGAAGCGCCGGAGAAACCTGATCACGAGTGCGGCTTCCGGGTCGCGAGCTGCTCCAGCACCTGGAACAGCGCCGCGAGGTCGCGCCGCTCGTACCCCAGGGCTCGCGCCTCCCGGAGGATCTCGTCCGCGCGGCCGGCGGTCGGAAGCGGGATCTCGAGCCGACGCGCGGCGTCGAGCGCCAGCTCGACGTCCTTCTGCATCAACCCCAGGGCGAACCACGCCTCGTCGGGTGGGTCGAGGACGATCGGGGCGCGCGCCTTCAGCATGGGCGAGCCGATGGCGCTCGCCGCCATCACGTCAAGCGCGCGCTGCCGGTCCACGCCGGACCGCTCGGCGAGGAGGAGACCCTCGGCGAACGCGAGCATCTGTACCGCGAGGCTGATGTTGATCGCGAGCTTGACCACGAGGCCCTGGCCGTTCCCGCCGATGTAGGCCGGCGTCCCGAGCTCGCGCAGCAGCGACTCGACGCGCGCGTAGGCCCGCTCGTCGCCGCCGACCATGATCGTCAGCGTCCCGGCCTGCACCTGGGGGACGCTTCCCGACACCGGGGCGTCGAGCATGGCCGCCCCGCGCTCCTGTGCCCGCCGCGCCAGCTCGGCGCTCGCGTGCGGGCTGACCGTGCTCATGTTGACCCACACCTTGTCGGCGGCGAGGCCGGCGAGGATCCCGTCCGCTCCCGAGGCGGCCGCCTCGAGCGCGCCGTCGTCGGGAAGGGACGTGAACACGACCTCGGCGGCCTCGGCCACCTCGCGCGGGGTGTCGCGCCATCGCAGCCCTTCCCGCACGAGGTCCTCGGCGTGCTCTCGGTGTCGTTCCTCGCCGTACACCGGGTGCCCGGCGGCGAGGAAGCGGGCCGCCATGCTGCCGCCCATGTGCCCGAGGCCCACGAAGCCGATGCTCGTGGTCGTCGGCATCTCACGCCCTCCCTTCGATGAAGGCGACGTCGTCCTCGCTGAGCTCGAGGCTCGCCGCCGGCAGGATCGGGTTGACCTGGTCCGGGCGGCGGAAGCCGACGATCGCCCCGTTGACGGCCGGGTGGCGCAGGGTCCAGGCGACGGCGACCGCGCCCGGGGCCGTCTCGAGCCGCCCGGCGACCGCCTTCAGCCGCTCGACCAGGTCGAGGTTCCGCGACAGCTCCGGCTCCTGGAAGCGTGGGTTGTGCTTGCGCCAGTCGTCGGCCGGGAGGCCCGCGATGCGCTCGCGCGTCATCGCCCCGGTAAGCAGCCCCGAGCCCATCGGCGAGTAGACGATCACGCCGATGCCCTCGCGCTCGGCGAAGGGGAGGATCCCCTCCTCGACGTGCCGGTTGACCAGCGAGTAGGGAGGCTGGAGGGTCTCGACGGGGGCGATCGTCTGGATCCGCCGCAGCTGCTCGACGTCGAAGTTCGAGACCCCGATGTGGCGCACCAGCCGCTCGTCGCGGAACTCGACCACCGTTGACCACCCCCCCTCGATCTCGGCCTCGGGGATCGGCCAGTGGATCTGGTAGAGGTCGATCGCGTTGACCCCGAGCCGGGCGAGGCTCCCCTCGAGCTCGCGCCGGAGCGAGTCGCGCCGGAGGCTCTGGGTCGTCGTCCGCCCGGGGCCCTCGGGCTGCCCGCCCTTGGTGAACACGTACGGGCGCTCGTCGAGCCCCGCCAGCGCGCGCCCCACGACCTCCTCGGAGTGCCCGAAACCGTACTGGGCGGCCGTGTCGATCCAGTTGACGCCGAGCTCGAGGGCGTGGTGGATCGCCGCGATCGATTGCTCGTCGTCCTGCGCGCCCCAGCTCCAGTCGTAGCCCGCGCCGCCCAGCGCCCAGGCTCCGAAGCCGAGGTGGGTGATCTCCAGGCCGGTGTTTCCGAGCGGGGCCGTCGTCAGCCGTGTCTCCGGCATCGTTTCTCCCTTCCGTGCGATGCGTCGTCCAGCATCTCCCTTCTCACAAGGACATGTGAGAGAGTCGCCGCATAACGATCGGCCCCGGGATCGGCCGAACAGAGGATCGGGCGGACGACGCGGGAGCGTGAGCCAGCCAGTCGTGCGTCCGCCGATCCGTTCGACCGGATGACCGGTGCCGGACGGACGGCTCCGGCGCGAGGCTCCAGCGGCGCAGTCGGACTGCCGAGGCGCTCCAGGCGGTCGGTCCAGCCCGCGCGGGAGGTTGCCGTGGGGGCCGGCGGCGATGTCGTCGATTCCCTTTGCCGGCGCCGCGGGCGGAGCCGCGCTGACGCATCGACCCTGAAATGTGAGGGCACACACCTCCGCCGGCAAGGGCCTTCTACCCCCGTGGTGAGCGTACCGGAGGGGTGATCCGCCCTATCCGACTGCTCAGCCCGATGAACCAGGGCCCCTGTGGGCCGTGGTCGTGGAGGGCAACATGTCACCTTCAGACGTCATGGGGCGCCCTGGCGCGGGCAGCCTGTGCCGTCGCTCCTGCTTCTCGTCCGGAGCGGGAGGGAATCAGCGCGTCGGTCGAGACGATCGCTTCTGCGACGGCGCGAAAGCGCGGCACGGCCACTCACGCCGCGCCGAGTCGAGCCGCAGCGCCGCCGCGTCGCGTCAGCGGTGTGGTCGGAAGAACTCCCGCACGTCGCCGATGAGGAGGTCGGGTGCCTCCAGAGCCGCGAAATGGCCGCCGCGATCGAACTCCGACCAGTGGACGATGTTGTTGCTCTGCTCCGCGTAGCGCCGGATCGAGATGTCCTCGGCGAAGAGGGCGACGCCGGTGGGAACGCCCGACGGCTGCGGCCACGCACCGGAGTGCTTGTCCTCGTAATAGATGCTCGCCGAGGACCCAGCGGTGCCGGTCAGCCAGTAGAGCATCACGTTCGTGAGCATGCGGTCGCGGTTGACGGCGTCCTCGGGCACCCCGGAGCCGTGCGTGAATCCCTGGAACTTGTCCACGATCCAGGCCAGCTGGCCGACGGGTGAGTCGGTGAGACCGTAGGCGAGCGTCTGCGGTCGCGTTCACTGGATCTGCGCGTAGCCGAACTCGTCGTCCAGGAACTCCGCGATTCGCGCCACGCGGGCCCGCTCCGCCTCGCTGAGCTCGGCGAGCTCTGACTCCTCAAGCGGCGGAAACGGCATGAATCCGACCGTGGCCGCGTTGACGTGCACGCCGACGATGTGGTCGGGAGCGGCCCGGCCGAGGTCTGGGGAGATGATCGCGCCCTCATCGCCGCCCTGCGCGCCGTAGCGGTCATACCCGAGCCGGCTCATCAGCTCCGCGAAGGCGCCGGCGACTCGCCCCGCGGACCACCCGGGCTCGCTCGTCGGCCCCGAGAGCCCGAAGCCGGGGATCGAGGGGATCACCAGGTGAAAAGCGTCGGCCGGGTCGCCGCCATTGGCGCGGGGGTCGGTCAGCGGCCCAATGATGTCCAGGAACTCGACGATCGAGCCCGGCCAGCCGTGGGTGATGATCAGCGGCAAGCCCTCGGGCTCAGGGGAACGGACGTGCAGGAAGTGCACGTTGCCGCCGTCGATCGTGGTGGTGAACTGCGGGAGCTCGTTGAGCCGCGACTCGTGTTCGCGCCAGTCGTAGCTGGTGCGCCAGTACTCGGCCAGCTCCATGAGATAGTCGAGCGGCACGCCGCGGCTCCAGCCGATGCCCGGGAGCTCGTTGGGCCAGCGGGTGCCCGCCAAGCGGTCGCGGAGGTCGTCGAGCTCGGCTTGGGGGATCTCGATCCGGAATGGCCGGATCTCGGTGTTCGGGCGATCTGGGGCTTCAGTGGTGTCGGGCACGAGTGGGTCCTTTCAGCGGGTGGAGGTACGCAGAACAGACTATTCCGTTCTGATAGTAGCAGAACGGAAGCCTCCGTTCTACCCTGAGGGCATGGACGAGCAGAGCTCGGCTCCGCTGAGTGGGCGACGCGCTCAAGCGGCGCGCAATGACCGGCGGATCCTGGAGGCCGCGCGCGAGGTGTTCGTCGCCGACCCGGGGGCGCCGATCTCCGCAGTGGCCAAGCACGCTGGCGTTGGCATCAGCGCCCTCTATCGCCGCTACGCGAGCAAGGAGGAACTGCTTCGCCAACTTTCCGCCGAGGGCCTCGAGCGCTACATCGCCGCGGCCGAGGCCGCCCTATCGGACGACGCCGACCCCTGGACCGCCTTCACCGGCTTCATGCGCCGCGTCGTCGATGCCGACACCCACTCGCTGACGCTGCGCCTGGCTGGGACGTTCGCCCCCACCGAGGAGCTCTACCGGCGCGCCGAGCACGCGCAGCAACTCAACGTCCGACTGCTCGAGCAAACCAAGGCCGCCGGCGCGATCCGTCCCGACCTCGTCGTCGACGACCTCACCTTCCTGTTCGAGCAGCTCGCCTCCGTCCGGGTCACGGACAAAGAGCGGACGCGTCAGCTTCGACAGCGCTACCTGGCCCTGCATCTCCAGGCGCTTCACAGCCCCTCGAGTGCCCCGCTGCCGGGGTCGCCGCCGAGCTGGGAAGAGGTCCGCCAGCGTTGGCAGAGCTGACACCAGACCCGACCGAAGCTGAGTGGCTGCTGCTCTGCCTGCTTGTCTCGTCGAGGAAGAGATCAGTCGCTGGCTCCCGGCGCTCGCCGTGATCGCTGCCGGCGCGAACCAGCAGCGCTGGCGTCTAGCGGCCACGAGACTGCTCCGGACGATCACCGATCGTGGGACCGTTCGGGTGGGGCCTGTGCTGGCGCTCTCTTGCCCGACGGAAGCGACAGCGGCGATGTCAACCGGCGGGAGCGCCTCGTGGGCACTCCCGCGGTCTGGTGTCGCCGATCAGAGTCGAAGTCCGGCGGTTGCGGACATCATCGGCGCGCGCCTGGCGTGGACGGTGGCAATGATCTCGTTCGCCCGCTTCGGCCTGCCCGAGCAGGTCGCGCCATGACCCTCATGGGGCGAGCCGCTCGAAGCCCGGCGCGGGCCCGTCGTGCCGTTCCGTTGACAGTTCACGCGCGGCGGGCGAACGAGCTTCGCAGAGCTGCCTCTCGTCTTTTGCTCCACAACCCTCGTCAGATGTCGTGGCGCACCGAGCCCAACGGACGGCGAGTGTACGGAGCGTCTTTGGAGCCCGGCGGTGCCGGCGCGTCGTGGAGGATCACGACCTTCCGCGTGCACACGTCCCCGGACGCTCTCGGCGGAGCGGGTAGGCGGCTTGTGCCGCGCAGCCGTCGATCGTGTGCTCGGCCCGGCTGATGGCCGGCACCCGGCGCAGGTTGCGGGCGAGGAGCACCACCACGGCGCACAGGACGACGAGCAGACCGAGGGCGCCGACGAGCCCGACGAGCCCGGACAGCAGCCCGATCGTGGGCGGTCCGGACACCAGGCCGAGGTAGCCCGCGGTCGAGACCGCCGCGATCGCGGGCGCGGCGGGGCCGTCCGGCGAGCGCGCCGCGGCGGCGGCCAGTGCGAGCGGGAAGACCGCGGCCAGGCCGGCGCCGAGCAGCGCGAAGCCGGCGATCGCGGCCGCCGGCGTGGCGTCCAGGAGAGCGAGCGCGAAGCTCCCGCCGGCGAGCCCCGCCCCTCCGCGCGCGAGCGCGACCGGGCCGAACCGGTCGGCGAGCCTGTCCCCGCCCAGGCGCCCGAGGCCCATCGTCAGCGAGAAGGCGGCGAGCCCGGCGGCCGCCATGACCTCGCTCGCCTCGAGCGTGCGGCGGAGGTAGACGGCGCTCCAGTCGAACACCGCGCCCTCCGCCAGCAGGCAGCAGAAGGCGACCACGCCGAGCGCGGCGAGCGCGCGCGAGGGCGCGACCAGCATCGGTCCCCGAGGGGTCGCGTCGAGGCCGGCGGGCAACAGCCCGCGGCACGCGACGTACGCCGCCGCCGCCAGGACGGCGCCGAGCGCGGCGAGGTGGAGGGCGGGGGACGCGCCCAGCGCGGCGATCGCACCCGCGCTGGCCGCGCCCGCGACGGCGCCGAACGAGAGCGCCGCGTGGAACGACCCGTAGATCCGGCGCGAGGAGCGCCGTTCGACGGCGATACCCTGGGCGTTCATCGCGACGTCGAGCGCGCCGTTGGCGGCGCCGAGCGCCCCCAGCGCCGCTCCCAGCGTCACCGGCGTCGGCGCGAGCGCCGGCAGGGGGACCACCGCGGCGAGCGCCAGCGCGCTCGCCCGGGTCACCGGCGCCGTGCCCAGGCGGGCGGCGAGCGCGGCGGCCGCCGGCTGCGCGACCAGGAGCCCGACCGCGGTGCACAGCAGCAGCGCGCCGAGCGTCGCGTCGTCCAGTCCCAGTTCGGCCTGCAGGACGGGCAGGCGGGCATACAGGCTGCTTAGCGCCGTGCCGTTCAGGACGAAGATCGCCGTGACCGCGAGGCGCGGTGAGGGCAAGCCTTGAGTATACCGGTACACTAGTGTACTGGTATACTGGGCTCGTGTCCGGAATTCAAGCCCACCCTGCACCGGGCTCCGGCGGGGCGCCGCTCCCGAGCGCGGCGATGACGCGGCGGCCGGGCGACGGCGAGCAGGTGACGCGGCGATGACGCGGCGACCGGGCGACACCGGGCGAGTGACGCTCGCCACCATCGCCGCCGAGCTCGGCGTGTCGCGGATGACGGTGTCCAACGCCTACAACCGGCCGGAGAAGCTGAGCCCCGCCCTGCGGGACAGAGTGCTGGCCACGGCGAGGCGACTGGGCTATCCGGGCCCCGACCCCGTGGCCGCCACGTTGAGCCGCGGTCGCGTCGGCGCGCTCGGACTCATCTTCGACGACCCGCTCCCGTACGCGTTCACCGACCCGGCGACGGTGCTGTTCTTCGAGGGCATCGCCACGGTCTGCGAGCAGGAACACATCGGCCTCGCCCTCGTGCCCAGCCGCTTCGGTGCCCCGCAGGAGACCGACCTCACGCGCACCGCCCTGGTCGACGGCTTCATCGCCTACTGCGACGTAGCCGACGACGGCCGCCTCGACGTCATTGAGGAGCGCGGGCTACCGCTCGTGGTCGCCGACGGGCCACGGCGCGCCGGCGTGCCGGCGGTCGGAATCGACGACCGCGCGGCGGCGCGCGAGGCGGCCGAGGCCCTGCTCGAACTCGGTCACCGCCGCATCGCGATCGTCGCGCTTCCGCTGTCCCCCGACGGCTACGAGGGATCCGCGACCCTCGAGCGGCAGGCGGCCGCCCGCTACCACTGCACTCGCGAGCGCTTCGCCGGCATGCGCGAGGCCTTCGAGGCGGCGGGCGTCGCGTGGCCCACCGTGGCGATCGAGGAGCGCGCGCCCCACGGCCGCGACGCCGGGCGGCGCGCCGCCGCCGCCCTGCTCGACGCGCCCGATCGCCCCACGGCCCTGCTCGCCATGAGCGACGAGCTCGCGATCGGCTCGCTCCACGCCGCCGAGGCCCACGGCATTGCGGTCCCGCAGGAGCTGAGCGTCATCGGGTTCGACGACACGCCCGCCGCCTCGGACGCGCGCCCACCGCTCTCGACAATCACCCAGCCCCACCGCGAGAAGGGCGAGACCGCCGCGCGCATGCTCCTCCATCCCGGCGCGCAGCCGCGTCGCGTCGTCCTGCCGACCGCACTGGTCGTGCGCCAATCGACCGCTCCGCCCGCGCGCGGGTGACGGGCTGCCGATTACGAACGCCGCTGGTCACCACCGGCGACGACCCATCCGGCGGCCGATCGTGACCTCCAGCCCCGACTGGTTCGCATGGGAACATATGTTCGCGCATACCGCCACCGTATCCCGTCGTCCGAGCCCGCCTCGACCGCGCGATCGCCCGCCGTGACATCGCCGCCGTACGGTCGGCGGCGCGCGCCCTTCCCGGCGTCGTCACGTTGGCCGACGGCGTGCAGGTCCTGCTCTTGATGCTTGAGGCCGACAACCCGGCGTTCGAGGCCGCGGCCGTACGGTGGACCGCGCGCTTCTCCAGCGAATGCAGCGGCGTCGGCCTCGGCGAGGTTCACGCTGCTCTCGAGGCGCTCGGCACGCCCACCCCGGCCACCCCTGGCAACCTCAGCCCATCCGCACGGATGGCGCATGGAAACTGGGAACCCGCCCCACTACGGCGATCCGTCGCCTCCCCCGGACGGGTTGAGGGCCTCGTGGACCGCATGGTCCCGTGGCGTCGGACCCCTGGACGAGCATGGGCCTCGCGGCCGGACCATCGGAACAAGGATCTAGGGCTGCCCAGTACGTCGGCAGGCACGCCAGCGGGCGCCGACGGCGTCTGAGGATGACATGTTGACGGCGACGACCACGGCCTGCGGCGGGAGGGGCGCTTCAGGGAGCAGGTCCCGGGGGTAGGGGGACAGGGCTGCTCGCTTCACCGACGAGGAGTGGGAGGAGATCACCCACTACCTGGCCGAGTTGCACCATGGCGCCCGGGGCCGCACTCCGGCCTCGGCTACAGCACGCCGACCGACGTGCGAAAGACATGGGAAGAATGGACAGCGACGACAGAAAAGCGCGGCTTGAAGTGGTCGAGCGCCACCGGGTCCAGGTCACCGTCCCACGCTGACACGTGGCCGGCGAGCTGGCCTGTGACACGGTGGTCGAGCACGATCGGCTACCCCGCGGTGCGTCGAGGGTGCGATCGGCGGCCGAAGCACGGGCTGAGCCGCTCGCGAAGCGGTCAGGCCTCGCTTCGCCGTATCGCGGGCGATTGTGCCAGCCCGTTGACGATATCCCTCGTGAAGCGCTTTACCGTGTCCTCGTTCTCCGTGTGGTCCGGGTTGAGCTCGGTGATCGTCAGCCCGGCAAACGCCGGATCGGCGAGCAGCACGTGAAGCGCGCGTATCGCCTGCTCGTAGGCGACGCCTTCGTTGCGGCCCCAGTTCTCCGAGAGCGGCGTGTCCGTGAAGTCGATGACGTTGACGTCGAAGTGGACGACGAACCGGTCGCAGCGTTCGGCAACAAGTCGTGCTTCGACGGCCGCGGCTTCGGGATCGGCGGCGAGCTGATCTGCCGCGATCGCCGTGAGCCCGCGGCGCTCGATCGCCGCGCGCTCGAACGGCGTCGCTTGGTCGGGGCCCCAGCCGAGGAGTACGACCTGATCGGGCGTGAGCAGCGGCGTGCGGCTGCCGACGGCGACCAACTCGGCGGCCGCCCCGTCCTCGCCGAGCATGTGCGCCATGCCCATCCAGTCGAGCGCCCCTTCGTGGACGCTGCTCGGCACGTTCAGATCGGCGTGGGAGTCGAAGTAGATCACGCCGACGCGCTCGCGGCCGCTGGGGATGTGGCCGGCGACGCTGCCGATGCCAACGGTGCAGTCGCCGCCGAGGACGAGGGGCCTCTCGCCGGCGTCGACCGCCGCGGCAACGCGTCGCGCCGTCTCGGTGACGATCTCGACCACGGTGCCGAGGTTTTGGGCCCGCCGATTCTCGCGGTCCGGCCGCCAGCGCCAGACCGGTCGATCGCCGTCGTCGCGAACCGCGATCCCGGCGCCGGCGAGCAGCTGCAGCAGTCCTGCTTGGCGGAGCGACGACGGAGCCTGTTCCTGGCCGGGCGCAAACGCCCCCGCACTCGTCGGCACTCCGATGATGGCCAGCGGCTGACTCACAACATCGACCTCCTTTGGGCAAACTGCGGTCCGTTCGCTGCTGGGCGCCTCACGCAGCTATGCGGTGAAAGGGCGTGCGCCGGCGACCGTGGAGGTCGTCGACGCGCACCGATCGAGTCTCACCGGTCGGTCTGCTGTCTTCGCCCGTCACTACCCAATGCGGCAGTTTCGGCCGATCGCGGCTCGCACGGATCCTTCCGACGCGGAGGCCGGGAGCGGGGTCGTCGCGAACGAAGCCGCGCTCGTACGTCGGTGATCGCTCTCGCCTCCCCCTCCGATCAAAGGCGCGCGCGAGGAATCTGGGCCACATCGTCTGCCACGCCGCCGGAGACCGCGATACGGGCGCGATCGTCGGTGCCGGAAGAGGAGCGCGCCGGTGGCATCTGCGCACACGAGAGATCCATTTCGGTGGGCTGTCTAAGGGGCGGATCTGCGCGAACAGCTGGGAAAAGCCGTACCCAGTCGATTCCAGTCGAGCCGCCCAAATCACGCGGGTGAATCGCCCGGGGACCGGCCCGGACCGGCCCGGACCCTGCCGCGGCAATCTCTCCCGTGACGTCCGCCCGCCGTGCTCAGGGAGCTCACTGGCGGCGGCGGTCGATGACCTCGTAGTGGGCCGAGCGTTCCTCGAAGCGCGAGAGGACCGCTCGCGCGCGCTCGGGCACGTGCGCGACCTCGTAATCCTCGCCGACGAAGGCCACCACGGCGTCGAGGTCATCGAACCACATGATCGTGGCGAACTCGACGCCATCCTGCGTCGGTCGTCGCAGGAGGTCGAGCGACCGGAACCCGGGGATCCGGCGGGCCTCGATCTCGGGAATCACCTCCCCGCGCACGATCGCCTCGTACGCGGGCGCGTTCACCGGGGTCGTCCAACCTCGCCATACCCGGCAGATCATGGAACGCTGCTCCTTCTCACGCACCAGCTCCAACGCGGCGGCCCGCCGTGACGGCGCGCCGCCGATCGGTGATCGCCAGGCACGTCAGGTCGGCCCCGGCCCTCGAGTGATGACGGTTCAAGGACTACGCGTCCGGCCAGGGCCGGTCCTGATCCCGAGTCGCTGTACAGCGGAGTCGCGGCGCACATAGCCTCGCACATCGCCGTCGCGAGCGACCTTCAGGGCGAGCGACACAGCGGTGCTTTCGACGCGAGCAGGAGCCGCGCGGGGCCCCATCGCGCGCCGGCTGACTCCTCCCTCTCGTCCGCAGCGGGCGCGCCGCCGACCGACGCTCGGGCGCTCGCATTGGGCGAGAGCGGGCGGCTGGCGCCCTGCTTTCCGCGCGTTGGAGGGTTGAAGCGATCGCGGTGCGGATGCGCGGCCTGCGAGGAAAGCAAGTCCGTGCTCAACATGCGCGGGACGTCGGTCAGCGTCTCTCGGTGGGTGAGCTGGCGCGTGAGGCGGCGCGGTAGCGCCGTTGTCGCTCGCGATTCCCGCATGGCGATTCGGCATGCCAGCGCCGCGTGCCGGACCGCGTCGCGTCGTAGAAGACGAGGTTGCAGGCGGGCCGCTCGCAGCGCTTCAGGCGCGTGAGGTCGATCTCGCCAAGCTCTAAAGCCACCCTGCGAGCGAGCGTGGCCGCGGGCGTGGGTTCGCTCCACTCGAGCCGCGAGCGCAACCTCTGACTCTCGCCCCCCTCGAGCCGCACCGTCGCGATGCTCGGCTGCGCGAGCTTGGTCAGCCGCGCAGCCGCCCGGCCTAGCGAGCGCCCGCTGAGAAGACCGTCCACCAGCTGAACGACCGTCGTGTGAAGCTCGCGGAGCGCTGCAAGCTGGGAGGTGTCCAGGCGCGGGAGCGAGAGCGCTTGCGCCGCTGTCGCTGGGCTGGCGAGCGGGTCGGGGTGGATCGTGGGACCGCGGTCCGGCCTTCGCGGAACGGTCAGGTTGGCGAGCCCCAGCAGCGTGGCTGGCGTCATCCCCCACCAGACACGGCGTGGCCGAGGAACCGTGTCCGCGGGCGCGAGACGAGCTCGTTCGCGCGCCGCGCGTTGGGGTGGTTGGCGTACGCGTGCAGGACCTCGTCCGCGCGCCCACGCGTCGTCCACTGACTGACGACGAGCAGGTGGCCGGGGTCGTCGAGGTCCTCGATCAGTTCGTGCGCGAGGTAGCCGTCGAACTGGGTCATGTCGCGCCAGATCGCCGCGGTGATCCCGCGACCCTCCTCCGCCGCCTTGGGCGGAAAGTGCGACTCCCACACGGAATGGACCGGCATCGGTGTCCTCCTTGGCTGAGCATGCGCCTCACGGTCAAAACTATAATAGACCGTTACTACGGTGAAGGAGACACCGTAGGACGATGGTCCTCCACGCGACAATGCATGCCGGCCGGACCAGCTCCCTGCTTCTGGTGCGAAGCATGTCCCCCGCGCACCCTCGGTCGGACCCGCTTTCGACCTGCCGCAGACTCGCTTGCGATCGCTGCGGCTGGGCCGGAGTAGATGGCCGCTCCCTCGCGCGCCGGTGAGGAGCCGGCACGGGCCAAGATCCAGGACGCTGCGCGACCGTCGATTGGTGGCTTGACCGGACGCGGCAGGCGCCCGAAGTGGCCGAGGAGGTCGAGAGCTATGAGGTCGCCGCGGGGATCCCCGAGACTGGTGTTCTCGGCTGGAGCCCCGGCCCTTCGGCACCCCTCCCGCGGTCACACCTTGGTCACGGCCTTCTCGTCCACTGCATCCAGGCCATTCAGGCGGGTGAGCGAAATCCCTCTATTCATGCGGGTCGGACGCCTCGGGCAGCGGCTCGTCCGGGGTTGAGGGCCTCGTGGACCGCATGGTCCGTGGCGCCCGGACCGGCGTGCGCATCAAGGTATCCCTTGGCGATGAGCCTCTTCTGCTCTTCGCTCAGAGGCTGACCCTGGTCGTCCAACGATAGAGCGACGTGCAGCAGGTCAGAGTCGAGCACTCGCAGCTCGCGAAGCGTCTCGGCCGGCAGGCGAAGGATCTCCTTCTCGCCGCTAGGAGTGTGTCAAAGACGGGGGTGCTGCTTATCGTTGGGACGAGACCTCGCCGCGCTTGCGCTCAGTCCTAGCCGAGCACGCCGGCGCCGGCCAGCAGCGTCGCCGTGTCCCAGTAGACGCGCTCCTGACGGATCAGGTCGCCCGCCATCTCGCACACGCTGACGCCGCGCAGCTCGACCTGCTCGCCGCGGGCGGGCCAGCCGGGCATCTCGCCCGTGTGGGTGCCCTTCCAGGTCCATTCCACGGTGACCGTGCCGTCCTCGCCGCGTGTCTCCTTGTGGATCTCAAGCGAACAGTCGGGCAGCGCGTTCACGGAGTTCTGGGCGTGCTCTGCGATCGCCTCCCGTCCCTGGAGACGCGCGGGGGGCAACGCGTACTCGATCCGGACGCCGTCGGGGGTGAACGCCTGCGCCACGGACTCGCCGCTTCGCCCGTTCCACGCCTCCTGCAGCCTGGTGAGCGCCATCTGTGCCTCCCGTCACCTCACACGATCTCGACCCTATCAGTGACGGTGGGGCTCTGGCATCGGGGAAATCCGGTGGGCACGTGCGGTTTGCCGCAGCGCCAGGAAGCGCCCCTCCGACCCCCGGCATCCCAACGAAAATCCGCACCCCCAAAGAAGTGGGGGGCCGTCCGGGGCGCCGGTGAAGATCTCCCGGACGGCCCACGGCTTCGGGAGCGCGCATGGCGATCGCGGTCCGCACCGGCGAGGAGACCCGCCAGGTGCAGATGGTGTGCCTGGAGGAGCTGGTCCCCGCCGACGACCTGCTGCGCCGGGTGGAGGAGCTGGTGAACTGGCACCACGTCCGAGCGTCGGCGGCGCCCTACTACGTGGACTTCGGACGCCCCGGGGTGGACCCGGTCGTCCTCGTGAAGCTCTTCCTGGTGGCCGCCCTTCGCGGGATCGACTCCATGCGCGAGACGCTGCGGGTGGCCGGGGACTCGATGTCCATCCGGCGCTTCCTGGGCTACGGGCTGACCGAGCCCCTGCCCCACCACGCCACGCTCTCCTACGCCCAGTGCGTGCGCTTTGCCGGCTCGGCGGTGTTCGAGCAGCTCTTCACCCAGGTCATCGCCCGCTGCCGCGAGGCCGGGCTCCTGGAGGGCCAGCGCCTGGTGGTCGACACCACCCACGTGGAGGCGGCCGCCGCCCTCAAGAGCCTTCGCGCCGAGCTCCAGGAGGTGGCCGAGCGCGAGCCCGAGCGCGCCGGAGTGCCCTCGGACGAGCCCGAGGAGGGCCCGCCGCCCACGCCCGGGCTCCAGCTAGCCCCGCCCCGCTCCGGGCCCACCCCCGGCGCAGGGCCACCAACGCCACGGCCACCTCGCGCACCGACACCGACGCCAAGCTCCGCCACAAGCCCGGCCAGCGCCCCCACCTGGTCCACCGCGCCCAGGTGGCCACCGACCCCAAGGCCCGCTGCGTGGTGGCCGTCCTGGCCGAAGCGGCCACCGGCCACGAGGGGGCGGCGCTCCCGGAGCTGGTGCGCCGGGCCCGCTTCGCCGGCCACCAGGTGACGGAGCTGGCCGCCGACCAGGGCTATGCCAGCCAGGCCACCTACCAGGACCTCGAGCGGCGCGGGGTCCTGGCCTTGATCCCGCCCCAGCCGGGAATGCTCGGTCACGCCGAGGGTCAGGCGGCGCGCCGGCGCTGCCGGAGTCCCCTGGGGAGAGCCGCCGACCTCGATCGCCAGGCCCACGCCGAGGGCGCCATCGCCAAGCTCAAGCTCCGCCACGCCCTGGCCCGGGCGCGCTGTCGGGGTACGCCAAAGCTCCAGGTCCAGCTCCTTGTGGGAGCCACGGCCATCAACCTCAAGCGCCTCGCCGGCCACCAGGGGGCCCAGGCCGGAGCCGGGGCGGGGGGCCGGGGGTCCGGTCAGCCGAGCATCTGGCTCTACGAAGTGTGCCTCAACTGACGGCCCGACCGACTTCTACGACGCGCTCCTAAGGCGTTTCGCGACGCAGGTGAGGGCGTCGGAGCCGAAGCGCAGCTGACATGAGGTTCCCTCAGCTCCCGGCACCCCGTCGATCAAGGTCGCCCTGACATAGTCCGCGCGCTCGCGCTCCGAGCGCAGAGTGCCGGTGGCGGTCAGAAGCGGGTACTGCTCCATCGCTTCGTGCTCCTTGTCGAGGCCAGCCCCGAACGGGGTCGGCTCCAAGGGACTCGGTCTTCCCGGGGCCTCACTGAACCTCCCGCGGCGCCTCTTGACCGTCTGTTGACCTGCAACGCCTCCGCGGCGAGGACGGCGGGAATGCGCCTCGCCGCCGGAGGGCCGCGTAGGCGCCCGTCGGGCGCGCATCCGCGGCTAGCCGTCGGTCGAGTTCGACCGCCTAGCCGGACGCCGAGGTTGTGCTCCGGGATTTGCCGTCCCTTTGCCGGCAAGGGTCAAGGCCGAGCGCGGCGGTGCCGAGAGCTGCCGCAGAAGGCAATAGCCCATCCCGGATTCTGGGAGAAATGAGTTGGCCGACAACCCGTATCCGCCGCCTGAGACGTCGCGGACTCTTTCGATCGACGCGTTTCGTGCGCTCATCCCAACCGCCAAGACGGAGGGGCCGTCCGCAGCGCCGCAGGGAGCACGCGAGCGTCCACGCGACTCGTCCCCTCAGACGGGAACTCGGCTCCCGTTGCTTGCGCTCGTGCTGGGCGTCCTCGGGAGTGGGCTGGGCCTCGTTCTGCCCTGGGTGTCCGGCCTCGTTTCGATCAACGGCTACGAGATCGATGACGCCAAGATCGTCCTCGGTGCGTTCGTCATCGGCGTCGTTCTTCTCCTGAGCGTGCGCTTCGGAGCCCATCTGAGGGTGCTTGGAATCGCGCTCGCCGTCGTTGGCCTCGCTCCGCTCGCGGTGGGCACTTATTACGCGATCAACATCGAGCGAGCCCTCGGCGAGAACGCCTTCGCGGCCGCTCTGTTCTCCACGGGCATTGGTGTGTGGCTGACCGCGCTGTCGGGCGCCGTTTGGGTCGCGGCGGGGTTTCTCGTGGCGGCGCGGGATCGCCGGTCACGGTGATGTTTCGTACCAGCCCCCCTCCCCGGTCGATGGAAGCTAGCGAGCCCTGCCGACTGGCGGCGTTCCAGAGGAACGACTTGTGAACAGCGAGACCACAGCAAACGTCCGACACGCCCCAAGCTGGGCGCGACTGACCCTGGGTCTTGGCCGAAAGCGCAAGGTGGCGCAGGGAGATCGGTGGGGCGAGGTTCTGGATCGCCATATCGCAGACGAACCAACCGAGCCCGTGCCGAGCGCGGCCGCCTCCGCCTCTCATGCGCACAGGAGGCTGTTCATCGGCCTCCTCGCTGGGGGCGCCACAGCCACCGTCCTCCTGCTGGCCGGTGGCGGCTACCTGGGCTACCTCGCCATGGAGAACGACGACCGGGCTGATCGCTGGCAGGATCGCTCGATAGCGGAGCACAGCCTGGTCGAGAAGCGGACGAAGCTGCTGAACAGGCAGACCGCGCGTCTCAATGTGGCCTCGACGAGCCTCCGGGACGCCCGGCGGGCGCTCGCTAGGTCCGAGCGAGACGCCGAGGCGCTCGCGGCTCGCCAGCGGGAGCTCGCCGGCGAGAAGGCTCAGGTGGAGGACGAGCGGGCGGCCCTCGAGCTCCAGCAGCACGACCTCGTTGACCTCGCCAACGACATCAACTCTTGCAGCATCGGGCTCTCGGGCCTCGTTCAACACCTTCGCCCAGGGGTACTACCCCACCCCGGGCGAGTACGGGAGCGCAGCCTCGGAGTGCGATGCCGCCGAGGCGGCCATCGCCTCCTACAACGGCAGCTACGGCGACGAATGAGGCGCTGGTTCCTCCTGCTGGTCGCGGCTGCTCTCGCGCTGGGACAGGGATGCGGCGGGCTGGCCGCAGAGCCGCCGGCAGCCTCGCCCGACAGGCTCTCCCCCCCTGTGGCCCGAGACGCGCCCGCGGCCCGCGGCATCACCCAGGTCAAGATCCCGACCCTGTCTCGGGACGGGTTCGAGCGCCGCGCCGAGAGCATCACGCTGCGGGTTCGGAACCTCTCGTGCGCCGGGCTCGGCATGGGTTCCGGCTTCGCCATCGACCGATCCACCCTCATCACCAACCGCCACGTCGTCGCAGGAGCGGACCGTCTCGAGGTCAACACCTCGGACGGTCGGACGTTCGACGTGACCGCCGCCGAGGTGGGAGTCCTTGGAGACGTCGCCTTCGTGACCGTTGACGGCGAGCTGCCGGTTGTCGCCAACCTTGATGGCCGGGCGCCGCCGGGATCTAAGATCGCTGCGGTTGGCTACCCCGAAGGCGGACCTTTCGCCCTCGAGAGCGGTCGTGTCATCGACCGGATCCCAGGCGAGCCGTTCGGTATCAAGGGCGGTCTCGTCCGCATCAGCGCGGAGGTGCGCCCGGGCAACTCGGGCGGGCCCTTGCTCGATCGCCGCGGGAGAGTCGCCGGCGTCGTCTTCGCGCTCGAGCTCGACACCGGGCTCGGCCTGGCAATGCCCATGAGCACCGTCAACGACCTTCTCGAACAAGCTGGGACGACGAGCGTGCCTGCCTGCGGCTTCGAGTAGGTCGCGACACGCGAGGCCCACACGGCTGACCCGGCGCACGTCTGCCCGGCGGGTCGTCTATCTCGACGCGGAAAACGGTCAACACGTCATCCACCAACGGGTGCGGGCGCTCGGTTTGCGCGAGGAAGGCGCTGATCGATTGGCGATCTACGACGTGCGCGGCATCGACTTGAGGCGTTGACAGGATGCAGCTGATGTCGAAGCACTGGTCTGTCGCCATCGGCCCGCACTTGTCGTCTACGACTCTTTTCGGTCTTTGTGGAGTGGCGACGAAAACGATCCCGGCGCCGTAGACCCTGTGCTGCGGCGCCTCCAGCGCAGCAATCGAGACGACGGTGTATCTGGCCTTCTGCTTCACCACGCGGGCAAGGGCAACATTGAATACCGAGGCTCGACTGCGATCGGCGGCGTGCGAGATCTGATCTTCCGACTCGTTCGCGTGCAAGGTGACACGGATCCGGCGCGCCGATGCTTGGAGAACACGAAAAGCCGGATCGCACCGGAATCCCCTCCGTTATGGCTTCGTCTCGCCACAGACCTCGGTGCCACGTTCCTGGAGGCGGCCGATGCCTGGAGCGCGGCGGACACGTCGAAGCCCGTGGGCCGAACACCGTCGGTGCGCGAGAAGCTGACCACCGAGGTCCTGGAGTTGGTGCGTGCGTCGCCCCGTGCCCTGCGCCGCGTGGATCTTGCCCACGCGGTCGGACGCGATCGCCGAGACGCCTCGCTTCGGAGGGTAGTAAGCGCGCTCGTCGAGGCGGGGGACCTGATCGAGGATGGGGGCCGGTACCGAGCCCGTGCCGAAACCCAGCGCCCCCCTACGGGTCCGCACCATTCTGGCACCCCCCTCCCGATGGCCGGAATCTGCTTGGACAAGCCGATGTCTGGGGTGTCAAGTCCAACCAGTTGACGGCCGGCCCCGACACCCCTACCGGCGGCAACCGCCCAGCCTGCCGCGCAGGGCGGCGCCGACGGGAAACTCCCGGCGGGAGTACCGGACATTGACTCCGGGATCGGTCACGTGGCCGGCGAGGTCGTGGGCGAGGCCCCACCGGGGCGATTCCGCGACGAGCCCGAGAGCGTCGATGGGCTGGGCGACGTTCCGAGCACCGTCCTGCCGCGCGGCGCTGTGCTGCTGCCGGAGATGGCGTGCTGCAGCTGCGGCGGCGCCCTCATGCGACACGGTGGGTTCGACACGTGTACCCGTTGCACGACATTTCCCGTCACGGACTGACCGTGCCCATCGGTTGACGCATCGTTCGTCTCGGGACGCTCACCCTTGACGTGGACGAACATGACCTGCGCGCGCTGGCCGACGCCCTGGCACCCCACCTGCCACCCATCCCATCTTCCCTAGCAGAGGCACCATCGTCGTACCTCACCACGGAAGAGGTCGCGGAACTTCTGCGATGCACCCCGCACCGGGTTCGCAACCTTGTCTACGAGGGCAAGTTGTCGCGCGTGAAGGACGGCGCTCGCAATCTATATCGGCGCGCGGATGTCGAGGCGTACCTGAGCGGCGCGCTGGCTGACACACCCACACAGGTAGTGAACGGCTGAGTGGCAACCGGGCCTCGGGAGAGGCTGAGGGTCCTCACACCCTGCAGCCATCTGAGGAGGCGCGGATCCCATTCGGGCTAAGAGGCGGTTTCAGAAGTCGTCGGGCCGCTGCCGCGTTTCGTGAGGCGCCAGCCGGCGCCCCTCGGAGCGAGGCGCCCGAGACTGCTCCCTTCGTGGGGAAGGAGCAGTCTCGACCTGCGCTCCTGCTCATCGTCCAAGACAGGCGTCTGCGACTGCCGCCCATTCGCTTCCGCTATCGGACCCATTGCAGGCGTTGGGCGGCAGGCGGCGTTGTCAGTCGAGCGTGCTGACGACCTTGCCGTTGGCGCCGCCCTGCTCGACGTACGCCAGCGCCTCGAGGGTCTGGTCGAACGGGAACGTCTTGTCGATGAGCGGGCGGAGGTGGCCGACGTCGTAGAGGGAGGCCAGCTCGCGCAGCTGCCCGCCGTTGGCCTGCATGAACAGAAACGAGTAGCTCACGCCGAGCTTCCGCGCCTGCTTGCGGACCTTGCGGCTCAGCAGCCCCATCACGACGCCCCTGAGCTTCGGCGCCCCGAGCTGCTTCGCGAACCCGGGGTCCGGCGGGCGCTGTGAGGTCACGCCCGGCTGCCCGCGCCCGGGGGTGAGCGCTGCCCCGATTGGACCACCTCTCCGGTAGCGCGGCGTCCTCAGCCGACGATCGCAACCCGGAGGTCGTGGACCGTCATGTGCTCGGCCGCTTGCCTGCGCGCCGGCGCCTCGCGCACCGCCCGGGCGTAGGCGCTCCAGCTGAACCAGCCGCCGAAGGCCCGGGTCAGGCGCGATGGGCCCTCAAGCGTCACGGCGCCGCTACGGACGGCCTCAGCCGGCGTCGTGCGGCCGAAGTAGACGTCATAGAGCGCGGCGCTGTCGGCGCCGACGATGAGGTTGACGTCGAAGCCCGGGTGCTGCATGCAGACCGACACCTCCTCCCGCTCCAGCACCAGCCACAGCCGCCGCTTCGGCGCGCTGAACTTAAACTCGACCACCGTTCGACCGCGCGGCAACCGCTCGAGCTCGACGTGGCGAGCCATCCAGAGCACGAGCAGGCTCGGGTCGAGTTCGCCCGGCAACGGATCGCCGAGGGCCCAGGTGGCGCCCCAGTTCCCGGTGGCCTCGAGCACACCGCGCAGGTCGCGGCCCGCAGCCGTGAGCCGGTAGCCGAGCGTCCGCCCGCCACCGCTCGTCCGCCGCTCGACCACGCCGGCGCGCTCCAGCGCGCGCATCCGCTGGACCAGCACGGAGCGCGAGATGCCGGGCAGGCAGCGCCCCAGCTCGTTGAAGCCGGACGCGCCGCCGACCATCTCGCGCACGATCAGCAGCGTCCAGCGATCGCCCAGGATCTCGGCCGCGCGGGCCACCGGGCAGTACTGGCCGTAGGACACCATGGGGCGAGTATCCCGGCTGCCGGCGGTGCGCGCCAGTTCGAAATCCGAACCGGTAGGTCCGCGTCCGAGACTATCCCGCGGCCCGGCGCGCACCTACGGTCGCCGCATGTCGTTCCCCGCGCTGCAAGCGTCTGATCAGCTCGGCGAGCGCATCGAGCCTCTGCGCCGGGCGGCCGTTCGCTGACGACGACCGCTACGACTCGGCGAGCGACACCTTCACCTACGTCTATCGAGCAAGGGGAGGAACAGATGTTGACCGCCAAGAGCAGCGGCACCGCCCATGCCGAGCGGGCGAAGCAAGAGGAATCGGCAGCCGGCTCGGCGGGGTACCTGCTGGCCGGGCACGCCTCGGAGCTCGAGCGGCTCCAGGTCCAGTCGCGGGTCTGGGAGCCGAGCGGCCGGCGGCTGCTGGAGGAGATCGGCGACGGGCGCGGCGCCCGCGTCCTGGACGTCGGGTGCGGCGTGCTCGGGTGGCTACGGGTGCTGAGCGAGTGGGTGGGACCCGAGGGGGAGGTGACCGGGACCGACGTTGACCAGGCCATGCTCGCCGCCGCCGAACGGTTCGTCACCCAGGAGGGCCTCCGGAGCGTCGGCCTCGTCAGGGACGATCTCTTCGCCAGCGAGC
Source organism: Miltoncostaeaceae bacterium (assembly GCA_963835685.1). Taxonomy (GTDB): domain Bacteria; phylum Actinomycetota; class Thermoleophilia; order Miltoncostaeales; family Miltoncostaeaceae; genus DATAGF01. The sequence goes on along the minus strand of CAWIGI010000016.1, from coordinate 141,123 downwards.
TCGAGCCGGACTCGTTCGACCTCGTGCACGCCCGCTACGAGATCACCCCCCTCGGGCGCGGCGACGAGCAGATGGCGACGTACCTCCGGCTCGTGCGCCCCGGCGGGACCATCGTGCTCGAGGACCCCGACACGGGCTCCTGGCACTTCAATCCCCCGGCCCCCGCGCTGGAAAGGCTGATCGAGTTGATCGAGGAAGCGTTTCTGCTGAGCGGGGGAGACTTGTCGGCTGGGCGAAAGAACCTCGACTTGCTTCGCGAGTTCGGGATCGAAGGAGACCTCAGGGCCGAGGTCGTGGCGCTGCCCCCTGGTCATCCCTACCTGCGCCTGCCTCTGCAGTTCGCCACCTCACTGGAGGAGCGGCTGCTGCGCCTGGTGAGCGCGGACGAGTTGGGCGAGCTGCGCAAGCAGGGCGAGGCCGAGCTTCAGGAGCCTGAGCGCTGGGGCACCACGTTCACGCTCCTGCAGTGCTGGGGCCGGTGTCCGAAGTAGGCCCCGAGGTCCGGAGGAGGGGTGGCGGTGAGCGCAACCGGTGTTGACATCCGGGTCCACGAGACCGCGCTGGGCGAGCTGGGGGCGTCGCTCGAGGGGGAACTCGTCGGCCCCGGCAGCCCGACGTACGATGAGCATCGCAGGGTCTGGAACGGGTCGATCGATCGCTTCCCAGCGCTCATCGCGCGCTGCGCCGGCGCGGCGGACGTGAGGGCGGCGGTCGGGTTCGCCAGGAGCACCGGCCTTCCCGTTGCGGTGCGAAGCGGCGGTCACAGCTATCCGGGCCTGTCCGTCTGCGACGGCGGCATCGTCATCGACCTGGGGCCGATGAAGGGGATCCGCGTCGCCCCCGAGACGCGCACGGCGAGGGTCCAGGCCGGCGTGCTCTGGGGCGAGCTCGACCGCGACACCCAGTCGTTCAGGCTCGCGACGACGGGAGGGGTCGTCTCCCACACCGGCGTCGCCGGCCTGACGCTGGGCGGCGGCATCGGCTGGCTTCATCGCCGGCATGGCCTGACGATCGATCAGCTCCTCTCCGTCGACCTCGTCACCGCCGGGGGCGAGATCGTCAAGGCGAGCCAAACGGAGAACTCCGAGCTCTTCTGGGGCCTGCGCGGCGGCGGCGGGAATTTCGGGATCGCCACCGAGTTCGAGTTCCGCCTTCACCCCGTGGGCCCCGCCGTCCTCGCAGGGCCGATCTTCTGGCCGATCGAGCAAGCGCCGGAGCTCTTGCGCTTCTACCGCGAGTGGAGCGCCGAGGCGCCGGACGAGCTGATGACGATGGTCGTGCAGCGCAGGGCGCCGCCGCTGCCCTTCGTCCCGCGGGAGCTCCACAGCGAGCTCGTCGTCGCCGTCGTGTGCTGCTACGCCGGGCCGGTCGAGGACGGGGAGAGCGTCGTGCGGCCGCTCAGGGCGTTCGGGTCGCCGGTGCTCGACCTCTGCGAGCCCAAGCCCTACGTCGCGCATCAGGCGATGTTCGATCGCTCGTTCCCACACGGCTGGTGGTACTACTTCCGCGCCTGCGACGTCGGCGGGCTCACCGACGACGTGATCGACGTGATGGTCGAGCACGGGAGGCGGATCGTCTCCCCGATCACGAGCGTCGCGCTCTTCCAGATGGGAGGGGCGGTGGCCCGAGTGGGCGAGTCCGAGACCGCCTTCAACGGCCGCGATGCCGCGTTCACCTTCAACATCAACGGCAACAGCGTGACCGCGGAAGGGTTCGAGGCCGAGCGCGAGTGGGCACGCGCCTTCTGGTCCGCGCTCCAGCCCCACCAGACCGGCGTCTACGTGAACTTCCTCATGGAGGAAGGCCGGGAGCGGATCAGGCAGGCGTACGGTGCCGGAACGTACGAGCGGCTGAAGGCGCTCAAGCGCACCTACGATCCGACGAACCTCTTCCGGCTGAACCAGAACATCCCGCCGGACTGACGCGTGCGCCTGCTGTGCGCCGTCGTGAGCGAGCGCCTCCGCTCCCGCGCCAGAGCGAGCGCCTCGGCGGCGGCGCCACTCACGCTCGCTCCGGACGAAATGCGGGCGTCCGCAGGCGCGCGATCGGCTCCCGCGTCGCTCCTGCTGTCGAAAGGCAGCAGCGCAGGCTGTCGTGCTTCGTCCATGCGACAGAGCCGCAAGGCTGGGCCGCGCGTTCACCGCTCGAGGCGTCGCCAGCAGATGAGCGCACATCTGAGGCTCAGCGGCGCGCGGTGCATGCTGGCGTCGCGTTCCCAGCGGATGCGGAGCCGGCGGAAGTTCTGCAACCAGGCGAACGTGCGCTCGACAACCCACCGCAGGCGTCCCAGTCCCGAGCCATGCGCGGTGGCGCGCCGGGCGATCACCGGCTTGACGCCGCGGCGCCACGGTTCGCGGCGGTACTCGTCGTGGTCGTAGCCGCGATCGGCGATCACCAGGTCGGGGCGCTGGCGACGCCGGCCGCGTTTGCCCGCGATGGCGCCGATCCCATCGACGAGCGGGAGCAGCTGCGTCACGTCGTTGCGATTTCCGCCGCTCAGCGCGACGCCCAGTGGCACGCGCGGCAGCGAGGCAGTTCCGAAGGATCACGCGCGAAGACATCGCCAAGCACGCGCAGCCGGCCCCCGAACCGGCGCTGCTGACCTCTCGCTGACCTCTACGTGCCCCGCGACGGCTTGACGCTCACAGGAAGGGACGAAGAACCCCGCCCGAGCGGGGCTTTCGCCGATGCGCCAGACAGGACTCGAACCTGTGACCTTCGGTTTCGTAGACCGACGCTCTATCCGCCTGAGCTACTGGCGCGCGGAGGCGAGCGGAGAGGTTACCAAGGCCCCGGCGGCGCTCCGGCCTACTCCGGCGGGAAGCCCCTGACGGGGGCGAGCAGGTTCCTGTTGCCCTGGAACGCGAACATCAGGAGGTCGACCATCGTGAACCGGTTCGCCACGGTGCCGAGGGTCGGCCTCCAGGCCGGCTCGCGGACGATGGAGATCACGCTCCCCTCCATGGCGCGGTGGAAGGTCTCCGCGACGAGGCGGCCGCCGACGCCCGTCATCCGGCCGTTGTTCAGCTCGGCCTCGCGGAGCACGTAGAACCACAGCGGCGTGTCCTTCGCGAGGGCGTTGCGCTGGGGGGCGTTGAGGCCGCTCAGGTCGGCCCCCTTGCCGTCGCCGTTCAGGATCTGTGCCCGCGTGAGGGTCTTGATGTTGAGCCCCCGCGACCGCATGAGGGCGGCCATCTGCTGGCCGGTCGCCAGCTGCAGCATCCGGGCCCGGGTGAGGTTGCGGAAGGCGAGGTTGCGGTGCGCGGCGGTCGGGTTCGGCTCGCCGACGGTCTCGGGGAGCAGGTTCGCGAGCGGGTTGGTGAGGCGGGTGTCGATGCGCCGGGCGGGGTTCCTCCGCAGCTTCCCGTGCCGGCGCGGCTGCAGGTCCGGCCGCGCGGACGGGAAGGTGTAGAGGCCGCGCCAGTCGGCCACCCAGTTCGACGGCAGCGTGCTGTTGGCGTCGAGCCCGCCGCTCGTGCCCGAGAACGCGAACAGCAGGTCGAGGCTTCCGCCGCCGTCCTCGAAGACCCCGTTCCACTCGTAGGCCGGGCGCACCATGCTGTGCCCGAGCCGGTATGCGGCGACCGAGAACTCGACCGGCATCGTCGGCGCGTCGCCGGCGGGCGGGTTCGGCTCCACGACCACGCGGCCGTTGTCGAAGACCCCCTTCAGCTGGGGCTTGTTCGTGATGCGCGGCAGGAAGTCCGTGCGCAGCATCCACTGGTAGTGGCGGACCACCAGGCCACGGGCCGTCGCGAAGAGGTCGGCGGCGGGCACCCCCTCGGCCGCGAGCTTGTCCACCACCCGATTGTGGAAGCGGATGAAGGCGAGGTGGGTCTGTCCGACGGCCAGGTTCTCGTCGTTGCGCGCGTCCGGGATCAGCGTGTTCTGGTCGGTGCCCGAGGTGCGCGGCAGATCGAAGCCGGGGTTGTCGTTCTCGGAGAAGCCGTCGTTCGGCCCCGAGGCGCTGGTCGTCCCCGTGAGGAGGTGGACCTTGTCGGCCGCGTAGAACTCGGGCGTCATGTCGGGCCCGAGGCCGTAGAGCGAGTCGAGGTCGAGGCCCGGCGAGCGCCCCTGGATGAGGTCGGCGACCGGCACGGTGATGTCGTCGCGCAGCCGGCTCTTGTCGAAGGTGAGGTCGTGGTCGACGAACTGGCCCAGGTACGTGAACCCGGCCGGGATCGCGCCGTCCTGCTTGTCGCCCGTCCGGGTCATCGCCGTGGCGATCTTGCGCCGGTTGGGCTGCCCGAGCTGCCTGCCGTCACCCTTCGGGCCCTGGCGCGAGAAGCGGAAGGCGCGCAGGTCGATGTCCATCGAGACGGACAGGGACGCGCCGGCGGGCGCATCGTCGGAGCCCATCATCCCCTCGCCGACGATGAAGTACGCGGGACGCGAGTGTCGCTCCATGGCTCCCCCTTCGGATCGGCACGGGCGGATCGAGCCTAGGCCCGGCCCGAGGCCGTGATCAACCCGCGGCAGGCCATTTCCGGCGCTTCCGCTTCCCGCCCAGGTAGGGTGCGTCTCCATGGCCGTCCTCGTGGGCTACGACGACAGCGACGCATCGGCGCGGGCGCTCGACCGCGCCGCCGAGCGGGCGCGCGAGGCCTCACAGCGCCTGATCGTGCTCGCGGTGCTCGAGATGCCGCTCGACCCCCGCGATCCGCACCAGTTCGGCACCGCCGGTGACGGCACCCCCGTCACGGGCCCGTTCGCCGAGCCGCCCCCCATCACCGAGATCCTCGACAAGGCCCGCGACCGCCTGGAGGGGACCGGCGTCGTCGCCGAGTACGTCTGGGCCCCCGGCGAGCCCGCGCGCCTGATCGTGGACACCGCGCAGGGGCGGGGCGCCGAGACCATCGTCGTCGGTCATCACCACCACAGCATGCTCGGGCGGCTGTTCGGGACCGACGTCGCGGCCGACGTCCAGCGGAATGCCGCCTGCGAGGTGGTCGTGGTCGACTAGGCGGCCCGGTGACCGGACCGCCCGAGTTCGAGGGCTTCGCCGACGTGGACCGCACCGGCCGCGGCGACGCCTACGCCGCCTACCTCGACGACGTGCGCGGGCTCGAGGCGATCGGCGAGTGGAAGGAGCGCAGCTTCGCCGCGCTCGACCCGCGGCCCGGCGCCGTCCTCCTCGACATCGGCTGCGGCACCGGCGAGGACGTGCGTGCGCTCGTCGCGCTGGTCGCGCCCGGTGGCCGGGCGATCGGCGTCGACGCGAGCGAGGAGATGGTCGCGGAGGCTCGCCGCCGCGCGGCGGCCGCCGGCGAGACGGCCGTCGACTTCCTCCGCTCGGACGCCCAGGCGATCGACCTGCCCGACGACACGGTGGACGGCTGCCGCGCCGAGCGGGTGCTCCAGCACGTCGAGAGCCCGGCGGCGGTGGTGGCCGAGATGGCGCGGGTCGTGCGCCCAGGCGGCACGGTGGTGGCGGCCGAGCCCGACTGGGGCACGCTGGTCATCGACTCCCCGGACTCCGACACCGCCGCGCTGGTGGCCGCCGCGGCCGGCCGCCGGCTTCGCTCGGGGCTGGTGGGGCGCACGCTGAGGCGTTTGCTGCTCGACGCCGGCCTCGCCGACGTCTCCGTGGCCGCCCGCACGCTGGTCGTCACCGACCGGGAGCGGGCCGGCATGCTCTTCGACCTTCCCGGCGCGGCTCGCCTGGCGGTGGCCGAGGGGCGGCTGGCCCAGGGCCGCGCCGCCTCCTGGCTGGACGAGCTCGGCCGCGCCGAGGCGGAGGGCCGGCTGCTGGTGGCCATGACCGCCTTCATGGCGGTCGGGCGCGCGGTCCAACGGGCTTGACAGGAGATCGGTCTTTGCCTCAGGGTCGCCCGTCATGAGCCAACGCCCGACGCCCGACCACCCCACGCCCGAGCACATCATGCAGGTGGGCCTCGGGTTCTGGGCCTCCAAGACGCTGCTCAGCGCCGTCGAGATGGGGCTCTTCACCGAGCTCGCCGGCCGGCCGGAGGAACTCGACGATCTCCGCGAGCGCCTCGGGCTCCACCCGCGCTCGGCGCGGGACTTCCTCGACGCGCTGGTCGCGCTGGGATTCCTGGAGCGGGAGGACGGCGTCTACCGGAACACGCCGGCCACGGACCTCTTCCTCGACCGGGGCAAGCCGTCGTACCTCGGCGGCATCCTCGAGATGGCGAACCATCGCCTCTACGGCTTCTGGGGCGGCCTCAGCGAGGGGCTCCGCACGGGCAGGGTCCAGAACGAGGCCAAGTCCGGCGACGTGCCGTTCTTCGAGGCGATCTACGCCGACCCAGCCCGGCTGCGGCAGTTCCTCGCCGCGATGACCGGCCTGAGCCACCCCGCGAACGTGCTGATCGCCGAGCGATTCCCATGGCGGGGGTACTCGAGCTTCGTCAACGTCGGCACGGCGCAGGGGGACCTCGCCGTGCAGATCGCCCTCGCCAACCCCCACCTGACCGGCCGGGGCTTCGACCTCCCCCAGATCGCGCCGATCTTCGAGGACTACGTGCGCGCCCACGGGCTGGACGGCCGAGTGGAGTTCGCCGCCGGGGACTTCTTCGCCGACGGCCTGCCCGGGGCCGACGTCATCGCGATGGGGCACATCCTCCACGACTGGGACCTGGACCAGAAGCGGACGCTCATCGGCAAGGCGTACGAGGCGCTCCCGGAGGGCGGCGCGCTGATCGTCTACGACGCGATCATCGACGACGACCGCTCGCAGAACGCGTTCGGGCTCCTGATGAGCCTCAACATGCTCATCGAGACCGAGGGCGGCTTCGACTACACCGCCGCCGACTGCATGGGCTGGATGGCCGACGCCGGCTTCATGCAGACCCGCGCGGAGCACCTGGTGGGGCCCGACTCGATGGTCGTCGGCGTCAAGTAGGGCGCGGGCCGGCTCGTCAGGCGGGGACGCGCTCGGCGGCGACCCGGGGGTCGGGCGGCCGGCCCTCGGCCGCCGGGGCCGGCGTGCCCCGGAGCCCGATGAACGCGGTGAGGGCGGCGAGGAGCGTCAGGGCGGCGCCGACCCACATCGCCCCCTGGAGCCCGGTGACGAAGGACTCGAGCGCGCCCTGCTGCGCGGCCGGCCCGGCGATGCGGCCGACGACCTGGCCCTGCCCCCCGATCACCAGGTCCTCGAGGCCGGAGGCCGGCGCGCGGACGGCCGCGGGCAGGTGGCTCACGTCGTCCTCCCAGTGCCGGCTCGCGAGGGTGGCGCCGACGGCGCCCAGGACCGCCAGGCCGACCGCCGCCCCGACCTGCCGGGCCGCGTTCACGACGCCCGAGGCGACGCCGGCCTTGCGCGGGTCGACCGCCGCCATCGCGGTCGCCGAGGTGGTCGGCATCGTGAGGGCGAGGCCGGCGCCGATCAGGACGTAGAACGGCCAGATGGCGTTGTAGCTCGAGTCCACCTGGAGCTGGCTCAGGCCGACCAGGCCGCCGCTCACCATGAGCATGCCGGTCGTCATCAGCTGCCGCGGCGTGAAGCGCGACTGGAGCTTGCCGGCCCAGGGGCCGATGAGCATCACCATCCCCGTCAGCGGCAGGGCCGCCAGGCCCGCCTCCTGCGGCGAGTAGCCCTTCACGTTCTGGAAGTAGAGCGTGACGAAGTAGACGACCCCGAAGAGGGCGAGGCCCACGAACACCACCAGCACGACGGGCGCGCTGAAGGCGGCGCGCCGGAAGAACTCCAGCGGCACCATCGGGTTCGGGGTGCGGGCCTCCCAGGCGACGAATCCCGCGAGGGTCACCAGGGCCGCCACGAGGAAGCCGATCGTGTAGGCCGAGGTCCAGCTGTGGCTGCTGGTCTCGATGAGGCCCCACACGAGGAAGAAGAGCCCCGCGGTGATGAGGCCCACGCCGGGCAGGTCGAGGGTCAGGCTCGTGGGGTCGCGGGACTCGGCGACGGCCCAGAGGGTGACGATCGCCCCGACGATCCCGACCGGCACGTTGATCCAGAAGACGGCCGACCAGTCGAACGTGCTGCACGAGCACGCCGCCGAGCACCGGGCCGATGGCCAGCGCGAGCGCGGAGATGCCGGCCCAGATGCCGATCGCGGTGCCGAGCTCCCGGCGCGGGAAGGCCGCGACGATGATCGACAGGGTGAGGGGGTTCATCAGGGCCCCGCCCACGCCCTGCCCCGCCCGGAAGGCCACGAGCCACTCAACGCTCGGGGCCAGCGCGCAGGCGACCGACATGGCCGTGAAGATCGCGAGGCCGACCAGGAACAGGCGCTTGCGGCCGAAGCGGTCGCCCAGCTTGCCGCCCAGCATGATCAGGACCGCGAACGTGAGGACGTAGGCGTTGATCGTCCACTCGAGCGTCGCCGGCGATGCGTCGAGGTCGCGCTGGATGGAGGGCAGCGCGACGTTGACGATCGTGTTGTCGAGCATGATGAGGAAGAGGCCGAAGCACATCGCGGCCAGGGTCAGCCACTTGTGGCCCTGGGAGCGGGAGGTCACGAGGCCTCCACGGCCGGGGTGACGAGCCGGATGAGGGTCTCGGCGACCGGGCCGAGGCGGCGCAGCTCCCGGTCGCCCCCGAGCGCGCACGTGAAGGCGCCCAGGAAGCTGAGGCCGGCGAAGAGGGACGCGACGTGGTCGCCGTCGATGTCCGCGCGCATGCGGCCGGTCTCCTGGCTGCGCCTCACGGCGCGCCCGACGACCTCCCTGAACCCGTCCCGGATCCCGTCGAGCGTCTCGCGGACGGCCGGGTCGTCGGCCATGGTCACCGCCAGCGACCGGAGCTTCAGGGAGTCCGGGACGTCGGGCTGCGAGATCCGCTCGCCGAGCGTGCGGGCGATCCCGGCGAACGGGTCATCCGGGTCGGCCTCCGCAGCCGCGACCAGGCGCGAGCGCATGAGCCCGGCCTGCTCCTCCAGCACCGCCAGGAAGAGCTCGAGCTTGCCGTCGAAGTGCTGGTACAGCACCGCCTCCGAGCAGCGGGCCTCGCGGGCGATGTCGCCCACGCTGGTGCCGTGGTAGCCGCGCTCGGCGAAGAGGCTGCGACCCACGTCGAGCAGCACGGCGCGGCGCTCCTCGCGGGTCATGCGGCCCCGGGCGGGGACGGCGGCGTCGGTGGCGGCGGTCACGCCGGCAGTCTAGCAAGTGAACGTTCACTTACAAGACCGCGGGGGTCATTTGAGCAGGGAGCGGAGAGGGAGGGATTCGAACCCTCGAATCGGGTTGACCCCGATTAACCGCTTAGCAGGCGGCTGCCTTCAGCCACTCGGCCACCTCTCCGCGAGAGGGGCCGTATCGTAGCGAGCGCCCCCCGGCCCGTCCGCGGGGCCCACCACGGAGGGGTGGCAGAGCGGTCGAATGCGGCGGTCTTGAAAACCGTTGGCCGGGTCGCACCGGCTCGTGGGTTCGAATCCCACCCCCTCCGCTCCCTCGCTATGGCGAGCGCGATCTCGGGCGACGATGGGCCATCGTCCTTCATCCGGCAAGCAATACTTCTAGTGATCTGTGACGACGAGCGCCTGCACCGCGGGCAGGCCCGACGCCTCGAGCTTCCATCTCGCCCCCGCATCGCGCGAGACGAAGACGCGCCCGTCCTCGGTCCCGAACGCGGCCAGCTCGCCGTCAGCCGCCAGGCAGCCCGTGTCGATGTTGCGCTCGAACCCGTCCGTGCAGCGCTGGAAGGGGCCGTCCGCTCCGAGCGGGCGGCGGTAGACCGCCGCGTCGCCGCCCCGTGGGCCGTTCGAGGCGCTCAGCAGCACCGTGTCCCCGGCGAGCGCCACGGCCCGGCAGTAGCGCCCCGCTAGCCCGTCGTGGGCGAACGACCACGACGCGCCGCCGTCCTCGCTGGTCGCCGTGCCGACGCCGGTGGCCGCCAGCACAAGGCCGGGGCGCCCCGGCACGGCCAGCACCTCGTGGACGTCGGAGCGGATGTCGATGGTCGGCCGCCACGAGGCGCCATCGTCGTCGGAGCGCAGGATCCCGCCCACGTGGACGTTCACATAGAGCTCGCCCTCGGCCCCGGCGGCGATCGTGCGCACCGCAGGGGGTCCGCCCCAGGGGGTGAACCAGTCGCCGCGGCCGGGCGCCCGCTCGAAGCCGTTGACCGGCTCCACCGCGCCGGGGCCGACCCGGACCAGGTGCGCCCCGTCCGTTCCCGCGAGCGCGCCGCCGTCCCAGGGCAGCAGGCAGCGCAGCCGGGGGGTCGTGTCGGCGGCCACCTCGGCCCACTCCCCGTCGCGGCGGCGCCAGACCGCTGCCTGGTCCACCAGCGCCCAGAGGTCCCCGCCGGCGGCCGCCAGCGCCGACACCGCGTGGCCCCCCAGCTCGTTCACGCCAAGTGCCTCCCGGGTCCTGACGCCGTCCTCCGTCGCGATCGCGATCATCGGTCTCCGCCCTCCTCGTGTCATCCCGGGGATGGTGCACCTTCAAGTGCAGTTGAGGTCAACTGCCCATCGCAACTGCATGGCGGCGTGGGGCGCCGAAAATCGCCCAACCGGACCGCCAGGCGGAGGCGGGCGACTGTGCTGCGAAATGGTGCTTGATCAGCGCCCGCTTCGCGCTCTCGTGGCAGGGCCAGGTTCAGGCGGTTGCCGGCGCGCTGTGGCGTATCGTGTGGCGCAGCTCCATAGAAAGCTCCAACACTCCCTCGAGGAGCGGCAGCCGGCCGAAGAGCGCGGCGGACTTGAAAACCGCTGCCCGGCACTCGCCGGGCCGTGGGTTCGAATCCCCACCCCCTCCGTTGCGACCCTTGGCTACAACCCGCTCGTCGCCGAGATCGTCGCCGAGCTGCGGCCCGTGGTGGACGGGACGGAGCCCGGGCTCAGCCTTCCGGTGCCTGCGCACGGGCGCGCGCGGGAGCACTCGGACCTGACCCGGCGGCGGCGCGGCCGCGCGAGAGTGCATATTTCTCTGACCGTGCGCCGTCACAACGCTGCGAAGCCGCCAATGGACGACGTCAACTACCTGATCGTGGGAGGCGGCACGGCGGGGTGCATCCTCGCGAGCCGCCTGACGGAGTCCGGTCGGCACCGGGTGCTGCTCGTCGAGACCGGCGGCGAGCCCCGCAGCCCCTTCATTCGCCTCCCGGCGGGCTTCGGAAACCTGCTGCGCAGCCGCCGCTACAACTGGGGCTACGAGTCCGAGCCCGATCCGGACACCGACGGTCGAAGGATCCCCCTGCCCAGCGGGCGCGGGCTGGGCGGGTCGGGCCTCATCAACGGCATGGTGTTCGCCCGCGGCCAGCCGGCCGACTACGACGGGTGGGCCGCCGCCGGAGCGACGGGCTGGGCGTGGCCGGACGTCGAGCCGTACTTCCGGCGCATCGAGAACTACGCGCAGGACGGCCAGGAACGGGGACGCGACGGGCCGCTGCACGTCACCCAGGTTCGGGAGCGGTTCCCCGTGGCCGATGCGTTCCTCCGTGCGGCCGTGGAGGACGGTGGCCGCCTCGTGGAGGACTACAACCTGGACCAGGACGGGTTCGGCTACTACCAGGTCAACCAGTTCCGTGGTCGCCGTTGGAGCCCGTACGACGCGTACCTGGCTCCCGCCCGTGGACGCCCGAACCTCAGCGTGATGACGCACACCCACGCGCTCGGCCTGACATTCGACGGCCGCCGATGCACCGGCGCGAGGATCAGGCGCGGAGGGTCCGAGCATCACGTCCGGGCCCGGCGCGAGGTGATCCTCGTCGCCGGGACGATCCGCTCACCACAGCTCCTCGAGCTCTCCGGGATCGGACGCGCGGACGTCCTGAGCTCCATCGGCGTGCCGGTGCGCCGCGAGCTCGCAGGCGTCGGCGAGAACTATCACGACCACTACGCCCTGCGCATGAACTGGCGGCTCCAGGGGATCCCCAGCCTCAACGAATCCACGCGGGGATGGCGGCTGGCGGCCGCGGTGGCACAGTACGCGGTCCGGCGCACCGGCATCCTCACACTGGGGCCGGCGCTCTGCCACGGGTTCGTGAGGGCCGATCCCGAGGGCGACCGTCCGGACACGCAGTTCCTGTTCATGCACGCCAGCTACGAGAACGCCGCCCGGCGCGTCCTGGACCGGGAACCAGGCATGACCATCGGCTTCATCCAGCAGCGGCCACGCTCGGTCGGAGCCATCCACAGCGTCTCCGCCGATCCCGTCCGAGCACCGGCCATCCACCCGCGCTTCCTCAGCGCTCCCGAGGACCGCAGGCACGTCGTGGCGGCGATGCGACTGGCGCGGCGCCTGGTGGCCCGCCCGTCGCTCGCCCCGCTCATCGCGCGCGAGATGAACCCCGGTCCCCTCGCCCAGGACGACGACGCGCTGTTGCGCTGGGCCCGGGCGACGGGCCAGACGCTCTACCACCCCTGCGGGACGTGCCGCATGGGGAGCGACGAGGGGGCGGTGGTGGACCCCCGTCTGCGAGTGCGAGGCGTCGAGGGCCTGCGGGTCGCCGACGCGTCGGTGATGCCGTCGATCACCTCGGGCAACATCCACGCGCCGGTCATGATGATCGCGGAGCGCGCGTCGGACTTGATCCTGGCCGACGCCTGAGAGCAGCGCTCACCTGAATGGCCCGGCAGCAGGCTGTGGGGTCAGCGGCATGGGAACACCGGGCGGCGGCACCGCGCCGTGCCCTGGCGGCCGGCCGGGTGATCCAGGCTCGGGGCCGCGCGCGTACAGATAGCCGGCATCGCCCTCGCGCAACCCCGAGGAGGAACCCATGCCCCGTCTGCCTCGTACGCGCCGACACCCTCGGTGACCGCGCGTGTCTCGCCGGGAACCGCGAGCACCGCGCCGGCCGGCGTCTCGGCCTCCGCTCGCGACCGACCGCGCTCGCTCCGCGGTCCGGTCGTGACGAGCGTTCCCGAGTGGGCGGCTTGGAGGAATCGCACGTCGTGCGGCGAGCTCACGATCGGCATCGAGGAGGAGTTCATGCTCCTCGAGCCGGACCGCTGGTCGCTGGCGTTCCGCTCGGACGAGGTGCTCGCCGCGCTGCCGGCCGAGCTGCGCGACCGGGTGTCGCTCGAGACGCACGCAGCGGTGATGGAGATCGCGACCGGCGTGCACCGCCGCATCGGGGACGCCGTCACCGAGCTCGTCGAGCTGCGCGACCGGGTGGCGCGCGCCCTGCCCGCGCAGGGGCTGCGCCCCGCCGTCGCGGGCACGCATCCGTGCGCGCAGGCGGGCGACACGGTGCTCTCGTCCCATCCCCGCTACCGACAGATCGGCGACTCGATGCGCGTGCTCGCGCGCCGCGAGCCGACGCTGGCCACGCACGTCCACGTCGGCGTGTCGAGCTCAGACCGTGCGATCCGGCTCCTCAATCGGCTGCGCGCGCACCTGCCACTGCTGCTCGCGCTCTCGGCCAATTCGCCCTTCTGGCAGGGCCGGCACACCGGCTTTGCGTCAACGCGAACGACGCTCTTCGACGCGTTCCCGCGCTCCGGGCTGCCGCGCAGCTTCCGCGACTATGCCGACTGGGTCGCGACCGTCGAGCGCCTGCTGCGCTCGGGCGCAATCCCAGACCCCTCGTTCCTCTGGTGGGACGTGCGCCTGCAGCCGCGCTACGGCACCGTCGAGGTACGGATCATGGACGGGCAGACCACCGTCGAGGACGTGGCTGCGATCGCTGCGCTCGTCCAGACGCTCGCGAGCGTCGAGCTCGAGCGGCGCGACGATCCCGAGCCCGAGCCGCGGACCACCGAGCTGATCGAGGAGAACCGCTTCCTGGCCGCGCGCGACGGCATGGCGGCGCTCCTGATCGACGCGCGCTCGGGCCAGCGCGTCCCGGCGATGGAGCAGCTTGAGCGGATCCTCGGCGGCTGCCGCCGCCATGCCCGACGGCTGCGCTGCGAGCGCGAGCTCGCCTTCGTGCGCCGGCTCGCTCGGCACAACGGCGCCCTGCGCCAGCTCGCGTACGCGTCCCGCGACGGCAGCCTGCGATGCGTCAGCGCCCGCCTCGCCGGCGCCTACGCGCCCCGCACCACGCCCATGCACGCGGCCATAAAGATCGCCTGCTGAGCACCCCGCGCGGGTCACCCAGCCGCGCCCGCCATTCGACATGGACGCCGAAACATGTGGGGATGGCTCGCCGCGATCGCGACGACCTCGCCCTGCGCGCGGATGCGCCGGGCGGCCTCGTCGTCGAGGAAGCCGATCGGTCGCACAGCATGACCCTCTCCGGAGAGGGCGCGGCTCCCTACGAAACAAGCAGTTCAGCGATCGTCAGGCCACCGTTGTCGTCCGTGGCGTAGACGAGCAGGCGGTCGCCGCGCCGTGCTCGGACGACGCGGCCCCACCGAGGCTCGCCACCACCTGGAGCCAGTTGCGCGGGACGTACTCCAGGGCCAGTTCTTCGAACGCCTCAGCGGCTCCGTGCTCCAATGCGTCCGCGGCCGCGGCGAGCGGCGCGCCCGGGAGCGCCCCTTCGATGAAGAGCCAGTAGCGCCCGATGTCCTGGAAGGACGCGAGGTCCATGTGCACCTCATCGAGCGCACTGTGCAGGACGTCGAAGCCATGCTCCCGCAAAGAGGTCTCGTACTCGTCCTTGGAGAGCCACCGCCGGGCGGCCACCTTCCCCCCGCGTGAGAGCCGGACCCGCGGATGCTCCCGACGGAGCCATCGCATCGCGCGCACCGTCCAGAGTCGGTAGTACCTCTCGGAGCCGGGAGCGTACGCGCCATCGAAGAACGCGCTGTTGAAGGCGAACACGCCACCCGGGGCGAGCACGCCCGCGATCTGCCGAAGCGCCTCAGCCTTCTCGTCCACCAGGTGGATCGCGTTGCCGAAGAACAAGGCATCGACGGCGCCCGGGACCGTGCCGGCCAGGTCGGTGGCGTCCCCCTGGACGAAGCGCACGCTCATGCCCGCGCCCGCCACGCGGCTCTCCGCCCGCGCGAGGGCGTCGGACGAGGGATCCACCCCTACCATGGTCGCGTCGAGCCCCCGACTCAGCAGGGCCTCGATCACCATCACGGTCATCGCCCCCGTGCCACAGCTCAGGTCGACGATGGTCCTGCTCCCGGCGGAGGCGGAGGGGAGTCGGCGAATGCCCTCGGCCACCAGCGCCCGATTGACCTCTTCGTAGAAGCGATGTCGGGTGAAGGGCTCATACGAAAAGACGGCGTGCTCGCTGCCGGCGTCCATCGTGGTGAAGGTCCCTTCTCGGTGGGCGGGGGCACGACGCCAACCTTGCCGACGGAACTGAGGGCGGCGACCGTACCACGATGGCCTGCGTCCTCCTCGCCCGGAGCGCAGACGATCCCCCGGTCCCGCCGCGGCATCACCCGGCCACGCACCCGTGGTGGTCGTTCAGGACCTCGAGCTCGCCGTCGCCCTCCCGGTTCCCGGCGTAGAACGGGAGGGCGGCCGCCGGTCCAATGGAGAGCCGGCGAGCTGCACGACGGCTCTCGCCGAGTGCGCCAACGAAGCGCCCCGTCCCCGGCGCGAAAAGGGGAGTACCCTGACAGAGGCGTTCGAGTCCTCCCGACCCGCACCGATCGGGGTGCGGGCGGGGCCCGAGGAGATCAAGGCCAGCCAGCCTCCTCCCGTTTCTCGATCGGCACGCCTCATGGCCGGCAGAAGCGGGGCCTCGTGACCACCGACCGTTTGCCCGAGCGGAACCGTGACGGCCCGCTCGCGTCCCATGCGCTCCAGGCATCCCCGCTCCCCGGCAGCGGCGGGGTTCTGCCCGCAGGGTCCGTTGAGGAGGCGGCGGGGAAGCTGCCCTCGGGGCTCTACGTTACCTCCGAGACATTCGAGGACCTGGTCCTCGTCGGCTTGCAGGGAGAGCTCGACGTCTATACGAGCTCGGCCTTCCGGGAGCACGTGAGGCGCTACGACCCGGCGGAGGTTCAGCTCGTGATTGATCTCGCTGGGGTTCGGCTGCTCGACTCCGCGGGGCTCGGCGGGCTGGTAAGCCTGCGAAACGAAGTCCATCGGAACGGCGGTCGGCTGGGTCTGGTCTGCCCGCGGCATGACCTTGCTCGCCTGTTCTGGGTGACCGGCCTACGCCCGGCCTTCGCGTTCGGGGAGAACCTGGCGACGGTTCGGGTTGCGCTGGCGGAGACGACGAAGCGACCCGGTGGGAGCTCGTGATGCCGGCCCTCGCTGACCACCCCGTCGTGCGGCCTGGAGTGCCACCGCCGACCATGCAGGTCACGCTCGCGCCGCCACCGCCTCCGCCCTGCGGCCTGCTGATGATCCAGGAGGCGATCCTCCGCGACGCAGCGGCCGACGTCGCCGGGATCGAGCTGCAGATGGCTCGGGCGCAGAGCACGGCGTGGCTGCTCGAGCACGGGCTCGCGGGGGTCAACGTCCTCGACCGCACGATCCGTCTGCTCCAGGCGCAGCGGCCGGTCCTGCTGGACCAGCTCGCCGAGGTCCTCCTCTCAGCCCACCAAGCAGAAGTGCCCACCATCGAGCGATCGAGCACCCACCTGCAGGGGAGCCGACTGGCCGGCGGAGCATGAGCTCCCGGGCGCCGTCCTGGGAGGTCACCCTGCTTCGCCGCCCGCCCGGAAGCGGGCGGCGGCGGGTGATGGGTCGCGCCCGCTTCCAGGCTGCGGACGTCACCCGGGCGCGGGAGAAGGCCGAGGCGGCCCTCGCGACCCGGGCCTGCGGGCAGCCGCGCTGGTCGCTCGGGCTCTTGCGCCCCCTCACCCCGAACGCCCCCGGCACTCGCCTGTACACCGTGACGTTTGCCGCCTGGGAGGCGCGTGAGGACCGCTTCGTCCGTTGCGACGTTCACGAGCACGAGGTCTGGGCGAGCGACGCGACCAGCGCACGCCGCTTCGCCTGCGAGCAGGTTCAGGCGATAGCGCGCTACCGGCCAGCGTGGCGCGTCAGGCTGGTAGCCAGCGGGTAGCTGGACGGATCAGGGGTCCGAGGGACCGGCCTTGACGGCAACCCACTGCGGGGGTCGAGGACGGGGCATGATCGGCGTATGGGAATGGTGGGAGGCCAGCGGGTCCGCGGGGCGTCGGTGCCGTAGCAGTCCCGGTCGGCCGCCCCCTTTGACGCACGAGCTCCTCGGGCATCCGGGGCGGCCAGAGTCCCGGCGGGGCCGTCGGTCAGGCGGCCGCGGCGGGCCCTTCGCCGTCCGGCCCTTCTGAGACCGTCCCGGGCGGCTCAGCGTTCTGGTCGGCGTACCGGCGCAAGCCCCTCGCCACCCACCTGGCGGGCCAGGTGACGAAAGCGACACCGACATCGATCACACCCGCCGTGGCCCTGGCCAGTCTCCGCACGGATAGGTCCCTTCCTCGATCGCCGGGGGTGAGCGGGGCGCGGACATCTCCCTCGCGAAGCGCCGGGGGCGTGGAGGGTGTGGGGGCGGGGACCGCTCGATCCGCGTCGCGCGGGCCCTCCCGCTCCTCGCTCGGCAGACGGTTGTCGCCCTCGAGCTCCGGGGCGACGGAGCCCTCGTCGGTGGTCGGGCCCGCGGCCTCCCCACCGGGGTCCCCGGCCTGGAGCCGCCATCTGCGGAGCGTCGGCTCGGAGACGCCCAGCTCACGCGAGAGCTCGGCCACGCTCTTGTCACCCGTGCTCAGCAGGCGCACCGCCTCGGCCCGGAACTCGGGCGAGTACCCAGGACCCGGTCTTGCCATCGTGCACTCCCCTTCGGCGCCGGCGACCCAGAAGCTCTGGGCTGCGCGTGGGCGGTCCTCGCGGGCCGAGCCTAGGGAAACCTCAGGCGCGCCGCCATCCTGCCGATCGCCGGCCACGCAAGATCGAGGTTCGACCAGCACGCCATCGAGCATCACTCAGCCTGGCGTGGTCGACGGACCGGAAGAAGTCACCCTCCACGGGGTTCGCGTCGCCTGCGGCACGAGCACGGCTGAGCTGGTCGCCGCGGCCGCGCGCCTGGCCCGGATCAGCAGCGCGAGCGCGCCGTTGGCCAGGCAGTAGTAGGCGGGATACAGCAGCAGCGCCGGCTCGAGCGCGCCCACGGACCCGGCCGCCAGGGCCCCGCCCAGGCTCGCCAGCGCGAACGTGGAGAGCGTCTCGGAGCCCGGGTCGCGCCAGGTCTTCGGGAGCATCATCCCGGTCGCGATCAGGTCCGCGGCCACCACGCACGCCGTCGCGACGACCGGCTCGTCGACGACGAGCCACCCGGCCACGCCGGCGCCGGCGACCGCGATCAACGCCGCGTCGGCCGGGCTCACGCCGCCCCTGCCGAGACGGACGGCGAACAGGAGGACGGCCGCGTTCAGGACGACGTGGGTGCCCGCCATGAGCAGGCTCCACGACGCGCCGTCCGCGCGCTGGGACACGCAGACGACCAGCGCGAGCACGCCCCAGATCAGCCAGGTGCCGCGGTGCGGGCGCGTCGAGCCGCGGAGGCTGTCGCGGATGTAGGGGATCGTGCCCACGACGCCCACGAGGCCGGCCAGCGCGCCGGCGATCGGGGCGGCCTGGCTCATCGCCGGAGCGCGCGCAGCCGGGCGCTGTCGGCGAGCCTCGCGGGGTCGCCGCCGTGCAGGTCGATCGCCGCCAGCGTTCCCCACGGGACGTCGGTCCGGCCAGGAGCGCGAGCTGGAGCGGTGCGCTGCATCGCTACCAAGGACACCCGGCGCGGCCGGATATTCCCCGCCCGGCCTCGGCCCGCGGGGGAATGCGGCCCGCCCGAGGGGAGTCATCCCTGGTGAACCGAGCGCGCGGCGACGAACGTAGACGTGGGGAGACCGCGACATGTCAGAGATCTGGTCCAACACCGACTTCCCCTACATGTGCCTGAAGGACGAGCGGCGCACCCTGGCCTTCCGGGCGGCGATCGGCCGCGTCGTCAGGGGGGACGACACCGTCCTGGACGTCGGGGCCGGCACGGGGATCCTCTCGCTCTTCGCGGCATCAGCCGGCGCGCGTCGCGTGTACGCGGTGGAGATCGAGCACTCGCTCGCCGAGGCCCTTCGCACGACCATCGCGCTGAACGACCTGGCCGAGGTCGTGACCGTGGTCGAGGGCGACGTGCGGGACGCCGATCTCCCGACGGGCATCGACGTCGTCATCGCCGAGATCATCGACACCGGCCTCCTCGACGAGCTCCAGGTCCCGGCCCTCAACAGCCTCAGGGACCGAGGCGTGATCGATCGGGAGACGCGGCTCATCCCCAGCCGGTACGAGACGACCGCGCAGCTCGTCTCCACGGACAACCGCTACTACGGGTACGAGATCGCCGCGCCGAAGCACGAGTGGCCGTTCTACGCCGGCACCGCCGACGGCTGGGCCACGACCTCCATCCTGCCGGTGAGCGATCGCGTCGTCGTCGCCTCCCACGACTTCACGCGCGGACCGGTTGACGAGCGTGTCGCCGTCACCCGGGCCTTCAGGGTCGAGCCGGGCAAGCGGGCCAACGCCCTCAGGATCTCCGGTTCCACGACCCTGTGCGAGGGGATGACGCTCGGCGCGACCAATGCGCTGAACGGCGACAAGATCATCCGGCTGCCGGAGAACCTGACGGGCGATGTGTGGCTCGAGCTGGCCTATCGCATGGGGGCCGGGTTGGGCGGGCTCACGGTTGAGCGGGTCCCGGCTCCCGCCCCTGCGCCGCGCCGCGCGGGTCTCAGTCGCCCGCGGCCGCGGCGGTGGAGCCCTCGTCCGTGCGGGAGTTCGCCACGGCCGACTCCACCTCCGGCTGCTGCACGAGCGCCTCGATGAAGGCGGGCTCGGCGGACACGACGAGGGAGGACATGTTCTTGAAGACGTTCACGTCCGCCGCCCCCCGGCCCACCTGGCTCTCGACGCGCCCGAGCACCTCGCGCGCCTGCGCGTCGACCTCATCGGGCCCGAGGGGACCCGCGCGGCCCGAGCGCAGGACGACCACCGCCTGAACCGGGCTGCCGTCGGCGGCGGCGGCCTTGAGCTGGCGCTCGAGCTCGGGATCGGTTCGCGCCTTCTGCGTCCGTTTCGGCATCGCTGGGCTCCGGATCCGGCTGCGGCGAGAGGGAGATGGTACCGCTCCCCGCGGGCCGGCTCATCGCCGCCGGCGCCGGAGTGCCCGAAGCGCGCGCGGCCCGTTCGGAATGCCGCGATTCCCCCGGGCGGTGTCCGGCCCCGAGGCGGGCCGGCACGAGCTGTAGATCGCGCGCTGGAGCGCGGCGGCGGTCGCGGTCGGCTTGGCCTGCAGCAGGAGCGCGGCGAGGCCGGCGACGTGGGGGGTCGCCATCGAGGTGCCGTCCATCTCGTGGAAGCCCCGCCCCCCGGGGCGGGCCGAGATGACCCCGACCCCGGGCGCGGCGATGTCCGGGACCAGGGGGTCCCGGCGCCGGGCGAAGCGCTGGCTGGACGAGCTCCACCAGACGGTCCCGTCCTCGCTCGTCGCGCCGACCGAGAGCGCGTCGGGGTAGTTGCCCGGCGACCTGCTGGTGCCCGGGCCCTCGTTGCCGACCGCGAACACCGGGAGGACGTTGCGTTCGCGGAGGAGCCGGACGATCGGCACGAAGTCCTCCCACCACCCACGCAGCCCCAGGGACATGCTGATGATGCGGACGCCCTGGCCCACGGCCCAGTCGAGGCCGCCGAGCACCCGGGCGACCGTCTCGCCGCCCTCGATCACGATCGCGCTGGCGAGCCGGGCCTCCGGCGCGACGCCGACGGCCATGCCCCGGACCGCCCTCCCGGCGATGGTCGCGGCCGTGTGGGTGCCGTGGTCGTCGGTGTCGTACGGCTTCGGAGGCGGCTCGACCAACCGCCCGAAGCCGTCCAGCTCGGCGAAGGCGGCGATGGCCCGCTTGAGGGCCGGGTGCCCGCCGTCGGCGCCGGTGTCGAGGTGCCCGACCAGCACCCCCTCGCCCGCCAGCCCCTCGTCCCAGAGGTCCGGTATCCCGAGGGCCTCCATGCCCCAGGTGACCTTCCGCCGGAGGCGGGCCGGAGCGACGCGGGCGGGACGGATCAGGCTGAGCTGGGGAGCCCCGGTGATGCTGGCGACCTCGCCGGCGGCGCGCAGCGCCGCGGCTCCCTGGCGGTTGACCGTGCCGTACATGACACCGAGGTTCTCGAACACGCGGACCGGCTGGTCGGGCACGGGGTCGGCCGCCTGCCCGGCCGCGGCGTGCGCGAACGCGACGCTCGCGAGCGCGGCCGTCTGGGTGAGCTCCGACGCCACGAAGTGCCCCTCCAGGCGCCTCGCGGCGGCCCGCGGGTTGCGCCGCGCCCCCTGCCCCAGCACCACGATGCACGGCGCCGCCCCCGAGGCGCGCATGTCCTGGTCCAGCAGTCGCGTCATCTCCTCCTCCCTCCGGTCGGCATCGCTGACGGCCTCCTACGCGGGGAGCTCGGCGGAGAGCCCGCCCGAGGCCTGAACCCGCATGCGCCCCCGGAGGTCCCGGAGGTCCCCCGCCGCGCCCGCGGCGGCCGGCTCGCCCGCCCCCGCCACGAGCTGCGAGCGCAGCTCGCGGTCCTCGATGAGCATCCGGTGGATCTCGCCGCCGAGCCGCTCGAGGCGCGCGTCCACCTGGCGCACCGGGCAGCCCAGCACCTTCGCGAGGGCGCGGCGAAGCTGCGTCGTCGTGAGCTCCGGGGTCGCCGCGGCGACGCGCCCGACCGGCGTCCGCGGCCCGGCGCCGGCGCCGCCGGCCGCGGCCCCCGCGACCGCGGAGGGCGCGGGAAGCGGGGCCTCGAGCAGGGCGCCGGCGTCGAGGATGCCCGCCCCGTAGCGCGCCGCGTCCCAGCCGCGGCCCCGTCTCGCGGTCGCGCGGGCGAGATGGAGGAAGGCCGCCTGGACGCCCGAGGGCCCGTAGCGTGACCGGATGGCCGCGCGGCCGTGTCGCGCCAGCCAGAGCGCCGCGGTGCCGGCGGCGAGCGCGACCGCGAACGACGTGCCGCTCGCGGTCGCGCGCCCGTAGCTCACGCGGCCGTCCCGGCGCGTCGCCGTCGCGACCCAGACGTCCTCGCCCGGCGCGGAGAAGTTGACCGCGGCGCCCGACGAGGAGTGCTCCCACGGCCGCCCGCCCACGCCGGTCGCGGCGACGGCCAGGCACTCGGGGAGGCGCGCCGGCGACACCACCCAGCTGACGTAGTTGCCGGCGGCGGCGAGCACGATCGCGCCCTCCTGCACCGCCGCGGCGATCGCATCCTGGACCACGGGCAGGAAGCCCTCCCCGCCGAGGCTCATCGAGATGACGTCGGCCCGGATGCGGCGCGCGTGGTCCACCGCCTTGGCGAGATCGCCGTCGAGGACCTGGACCACGCTCGTCACGGTCCTGATCGGCACCAGGGTCGCGCCCGGCGCCGCGCCCACGAGCTGCCCGGCGGGCCGTCCCACGATCACCGACCCCGTCGCCGTGCCGTGCCCGGGGGTGTCGAACGGCCACCACCACCGGCGCTCCAGGGGGTCGAGGGCCTCGTCGTCGCCGGCGAGCACGTCCCGGTCGCGCGCGAGGTCGAGCGCACCCCCCGCGAGCTCCGGGTGGGCGGTGAAGCCGGTGTCGGGGTGGGCGATCACGATCCCGGCGCCGCGGGTCGGATCGAGCCCCCAGGCCGTCGGGCAGTCGATGGCCTCGGTGGCCCAGCGCGGGGGCGGGGCCGCCGCCGCGGCGGCGGCGGGCTGGAGGGAGACGCCCTCCGGCGGGGCGAACGCGCTCGAGGGCAGGTCGGGGTGCACCTCGATGCCGCCGGCCTCGGCGAGCGTGCGCGCCAGGTCGAAGGCGAGCCGCGAGGGCGGGTACGCGGGGCTCGCGGGCACGAGGCCCGTGACCGCCCAGTAGCGCGCGAGCCGCGGCGGGGCGCCGCGGGGGAAGAGGCGCTCCACCCGCCAGGGGTCGCCGGCCGCGTCGCGCCCGAGGGCGCGGGCGGCCCGCTCGAGGTCCCGCTTGGTCCAGCGCTCCGGCTCGTCGACGCGCACCAGGAGGCGCAGGGGCACCGCGGCCTCGCCGGGGGGGACCGCCGCGATCGGGGCACCGGCCGCCGCCGCGAGCGCGGCGGGCCCCCCGTCGCGCGGCCGCGCCCGGCGGCGCCTCGGCTCGGCGACGTCGGCCTGCACCAGCGGGCTGGCCGAGTCCTCCCGGCTGAAGGCGGTCGCGCTCACCCGGTAGCGCCCGCGGCCCAGGACCGCCGGGTGCTCGACGGTCGCGCGCCGGGTGGTCACGTCGAACGAGTGCGTGACCGGCGGCACCGCCCCGCTCGCGCGCTGGACGGAGAGGAGGATGCGGACCGGCACGAAGGGATCGTCCGGGTCCAGCCGCGGCAGCTCGTACGTGATCCGCACGCGGTCGCCGACGCGGCGCGCGCTCAGGCGCGTGGGCGCCGGGGTCATCCGCTCCTCCTCGGCGACGAGGATCGTGCCGAGGACCTTGCGCCGCCGCGGCCCGCGGGCGTCGGCGTGATACTGATCGGGCCGGTGCCACTGCTTCTCGTGGTGGCCGGGGCCCGGCGGGCTGTCGTTGGGCGACCCGCTGCTCCCCCAGTCGCCGGGCCACTGCAGCCAGCCCATGTCGTTGGTCAGGCGCTCGAGCGCGGGACGCACCGCAGGCCCGGCCGCGGAGGCGTGGTCGCGCATCGGGAACGGGCGCACCCAGTACTCGCCGGGCGTGAAGTAGTTCGCGTGCGAGCCCAGGGAGACGTACACGACCGGCGCGCCGCCGCCGGCGCCGCCGACCGTCTCGACGTCCTTCCAGTCGCGCCGCTCGCCGCCCGCGTGCTGGGAGTACGTCGCCACGGCGGGCCGGCCGTCGGGGTCCAGCCCGACCTGGATCATCTCCCAGTCGCCCTCGTGCAGGCCGATGCCGGCGATGCTCTTGTCGTTGTAGTAGTAGAAGAGCCAGTACTGGAGCCAGACGCGGCCGCCGGCCTCCCTCGCCCGGGCGTAGACGCGGTCGGCGATGCCCGGCCGCCGGTGCATCGCCGCCGCGTCCTGCTGCCACGTGCCGGGGTGCGGGGCCAGCCGGTCGGAGCGCCCCACCGTCCCGCCCCCGTCGGGGTAGTCGCGTCCCCTGAGGAACGCGAGGCTGAGCAGCGGGACGCCCGGCGTGCTCTGGGCGCTGGCGATGAGGCGGCCGTCCGCGTCCAGGAGGCGTGTCGCGTACCGATCCGGGACCGCGACGTCGGTCATCGCCGCCGGCGAGTCCGCGCGGTAGGGCTCCTGGGGGTGGTAGCGGAGGAGGGGCGAGTAGCGCTCGAGCAGGCCCCTCCTCACCGCGCCGGCGGCATCCAGCGGGGCGGCGGCCGCGGCGGGCGCGCGCGCGCCTGCGGGCGCGGGGCTGAGCGGCGCGGGACATGTGAAGGGGAGCCTCACACGTCCCGGGCGGCGCTGGCAATCGTCGATTTTCAGACGGTCACCGCGTCGAGGAAGAACTCCATCCCGTACCGGGGTGCCGCGTCCGCGTAGCGGGCGGCGACCTCCGCGAGGTTGTCCGGGGGCTCCTGGGTCAGGTCGTAGGCGCGCTCGAGGGTCTCCTCGAAGAACCTCTCGATGCCGGCCGGCGTGAAGGTCAGGATCATCCGCACCGGCTCGTCGCTGAAGTTGCGGAAGCAGTGAAGCGTGCCCTTCGGGACGTTCACGAAGTCGCCGGGTTCCGCGACGATCCGCTCATCGCCGAGCCTGAACGTCGGGGTGCCCTCGAGGACGAAGAAGGTCTCGTCCTCGTCGCGGTGGGTGTGCGGCGGGGGCCCGCCGCCGGGCGGCACGGTCGCCAGCATGGAGAAGTACGCCCCGCCCGACTCCTCGCCCGTGACGAGGAAGGTGTAGAGGTCCCCCGGACCCCAGTAGGACCGCCCCTCTCCCCGCGGCCGGTGGAACATGACCTGATCCGACATGACCCGCCTCCGTCTCGCTTGTGCCCTCACGCCTGACGCGGAGGTGATACGCTCGGCATCAATCGCACCGTCAAATACTCACGGTACAAACGTTGCAGAGCGAACCTTTCACAGCGGAACGAAAACTGTCAAGCCCCTCCCCCGAGGCGCTCGCGGCGTGGCGCGTGTTCTTCGAGTGCGCCCTGGCCCTGCCGGACATCCTCGACGACGAGCTGCAGGCCGCCGAGTGCCTCTCCTTCCGCTGGTACGACGTGCTCGTGCAGCTCGAGGAGGCGGGCGAGGGCGTGCCGATGAACGAGATCGCGAGCCGGATCCTGGCGAGCAAGAGCGGTCTCACCCGCGTGATCGACCGGATGGAGGAGGCCGGCCTCGTGCGCCGCGAGCGCCCGACGGGCGACCGGCGGGTCGTCCTCGTCGTCATCACGGAGGCGGGGCTGGCGGCCCTCCGCGAGTCCCGGGTCGTGCACCGCGACGGCATCCGAAGGCACTTCACCGAGCACCTCGACGAGCGGGACCTGGAGCGGCTGAAGGGGATGCTCCAGAAGGTCCGCGAGCACGTCCGGCCCCTGCGGCCGGGCCGCGTCAGCGGGTAGCGCCAGGGCGGGGGCCCCTACCAGGCCTCCCAGTGGACCTTGGTCTCGAGCGGCTCGCGTGGGCCCGGCCTGAAGTCCGTCCCCTTGGCGTGGCCCAGGGCCAGCAGGCCGGTCTGGACGACCTCGTACGGGATGCCGAGGATCTCTGGGCGGAGCCGTCGTTGACGACCAAGAGGCGGCCGACCTGGCGGCGGACCCGCTCGATGAGCGCGGGCGCGGGCGGCTCCCGGTGGCTGGGAATGAGGGCGGCGACGTCCCCGGGATCGAGTGGCCGGGACCCCATCCCCCGGCACCGTACCTGCGTTCCCGGTTCGCGACCCGGCGCCCCGCCCGCGGCCCGGGACGGTCGAGATCGTCATGATCCGGGGAATGGACCTCGAGGGAGCCCGGGCGTTCATCCGGGAGCACCATCGCGGGGTGCTCGCCACGCGCGCCCCCGGCGACGGCGTCCGCCAGTCGCCGATCGTCGCGGCCGTTGACGATGCCGGCATGATCGTCATCAGCTCGCGCGAGACGGCCTACAAGGTGCGCTACCTGCGGGCCGATCCGCGGGCGCACCTCTGCGTCTTCACGGACCGCTTCTTCGGCCCGTGGGTCTGGGTCGAGGGGCCGGCGGAGATCGTCTCGCTGCCCGGCGCGATGGAGCCGCTGGTCGACTACCGGCGCCGCTTCACCGACGCCGCCGGGATCGACTGGGACGACTACCGAGCGCGCATGGAGCGCGAGCGGCGGGTGCTCATCCGCATCGCCGCCGAGCGCGCGGGGCCGGGCCGGCAGGGCTGACCATGGCCTTCGTCACCATCGAGCGGCACCTCCTGCGGGCCAGGGACCTGGCCGACGCCCGGTACTCCGAGCCGCTGAGCGTCGACGACCTCGCCCGGGCGGCCGGCCTCTCGCGGGCGCACTTCAGCCGCGAGTTCCGGCGGGCGTTCGGAGAGCCACCCCACGTGTACCTCCTGACGCGACGGCTCGAGCGGGCCGCCGCGCTGCTGCGCACCACCGACCGCCAGGTTGCCGACATCTGCTTCTCGGTCGGCCTGCGCAGCCTCGGCTCCTTCACGACCAGCTTCACCCGGACGTTCGGCGTCTCGCCGACCGCCTACAGGGCGGCCTTCCCGCCCGCCGCCAGCCGCGCCCGCGTGCCGAGCTGCGTCCTGCGCGCGTACGGACGGCCGCCGCGGCGCACGTTTCGAGAAGACGGCGCGCCGCCCCCGGCGTAGCGTCGCGGCAGATCCGATCGACGACCGAAGGGGATGCGATGTTCAAGATCAGCTACGCGCACCTGTGGGTGCACGACCAGGACGAGGCCCTCGCCTTCTACACGGACAAGCTGGGCATGGAGCTGCGGGCCGACGTCACCCTGCCCGAGCTCGGCGGCTTCCGCTGGCTGGTCGTGGGCCCGGCGGGCCAGCCCGACGTGGGGATCTCGCTGATGGCCATCGTCGGCCCGCCGGTCGCGGACGAGGCCACCGCCGACCAGATTCGCAGCCTCGTGTCCAAGGGGTTCGCCGGCACGGTGTTCCTCACCACCGACGACTGCCGGGCCGAGCACCGGGAGCTCGCGAGCCGCGGAGTCGAGTTCGTCGAGGAGCCCGAGGAGCGCCCGTACGGCATCGACGCCGGCTTCAGGGACCCGTCGGGCAATCACCTGCGGCTGACGCAGTTGCGGGAGATGGCCGCGGTCTGACACGCGGGGCCGGGGGCGGGTTGACGCGCTCGGGCGCAGCGTCTAGCCTCGATCAAACGTTCGTTTGAGGGGCCGACGCCCCGAAGGAGCGCGTGACCACCCGCCCCCGCGAAGCCGAGCTGCACCAGGCCGCGACCCGCCTGTTCCGCGAGCGCGGCTTCCACGCCACCTCGATGCAGGACCTGGCCGAGGCCCTCGGGATGAACCGGGGCAGCCTCTACCACTACATCGAGTCGAAGGACGACCTGCTCTGGGCGATCGTGGACGACGGCTTCCGCACGCTCGAGGAGCGCGTGCTGCCGCTGCTCGACTCCGACGCCCCCGGCACCGAGCGGCTCGCGGCCGCGATCGAGGCCCACCTGGCGGTCGCGGCGGAGCGGACGGACGAGCTCACGCTGCTGCAGATGGAGCGCCGGGCGCTCGCGCCCGAGCGGCTGGCCGAGATCATCCGGCGCCGCGACGCGTACGAGGCCGCCTTCCGCCGCGCGATCCGCGACGGCGTGGCGGCGGGCGACCTGCGGCCGGTTGACGAGCGGATGGCCTCGATCGCCGTGCTGTCGCTCTGCAACTGGTTCACGCAGTGGTACCGGCCGGACGGTCCCATGACCCCCGGAGAGATCGCCGACGTGTTCACGAGCCTCTACCTCGACGGCCTGCGCGTGCGGGGACGCAGGGCGTGATCGCGCGCCTGTCGTCGGCCACGGTCCTGGGCGCCGGCACGATGGGCGCCCAGATCGCCTGCCTGCTGGCGGGCGCCGGCGCGCGCGTGCGCCTGCTCGACCTCGACGCCGACACCGCGCGCGGCGGCCTGGAGCGGGCCGTGGCGCTGCGCCCGTCGCCGGTCTACCGGACCTCCGACGCCGAGCGGATCGCCACCGGCGGCTTCGAGGAGCTGGCCGAGGCCGCGCGGGGCTCGGACTGGGTGATCGAGGTCGTCGTCGAGCAGCTCGACCCCAAGCGCGACCTCCTCGACCGCCTCGAGGAGGCCCTCGGCGACCGGCCGGCCGACGACTGGCCGCTCGTCTCCACCAACACCAGCGGGATCCCCATCGCCGCGCTGGCCGAGGGCCGCTCGGAGGCCTTCCGGACGGTCTTCCTCGGCACCCACTTCTTCAACCCGCCGCGCTACGCGCGCCTGCTCGAGCTGATCCCGCTCGCCTCGACCGATCCCCGGCGCATCGCGTGGATCGAGGACTACGGCTCGCGCCTCCTCGGCAAGGGCACGGTCATCGCCAAGGACCGGCCCGCGTTCATCGCGAACCGCCTCGGCGTCCACGGCCTCCTGACCGCGCTCGCCCTGGCCCAGGAGCTCGGCCTCGGCGTCGACGAGGTTGACGAGCTCACGGGCCCCCTGATCGGGCGGCCGCGCAGCGCGACCTTCCGCACGCTCGACCTGGTGGGCCTCGACGTCGCCGCCCACGTCGCAGACAACCTCCACGCGGCCCTGCCCGACGACCCGCAGCGCGGCGCCTTCGCCGTGCCGCCGGTCATGCGCGGGCTCATCGAGTCGGGGGCGCTGGGCGAGAAGACCCGCGCTGGCTTCTTCCGCCGCGACGACGGCGAGATCCTCGCCTACGACCTCGAGACCCGGGACTACCGGCCGCGCCGGCGCGTGGAGTCCGCCGCGGTGGAGCTGGCGCGCGGCGAGCCGGACCTCCCCGCCCGCCTCGCGCTGCTCGTCGCGGCCGAGGACCGCGCCGGCGAGTTCCTGCGCCGCCTGATCGGCTCCGGCCTGGACTACGCCGCGCAGGTCGGCCCGGAGATCGCCGACTCGGCGGCGGCCGTGGACCGCGCGATGCGATGGGGCTTCACGTGGGAGCTCGGCCCCTACGAGGCCGCCCGGGCGCTGAGGGCCGCGGGCCGCGAGGCCCCGGACGTGCCCTTCGTGGACGCCGGCGACGCGGAGCCGCCGCGGCCCGGATCGATCGACGTCGCCGCCCTGCGGGCGTCGCAGGATGGAGACCTGCCGCGCAACGCCGCCGGCTCGCTGATGGAGCTGCCGGAGGGCGTCCTGGGGCTGGAGCTGCACGCCAAGCTCAACCTGATCGGCGAGGACACGCTGGCCATGATCGAGCGGGGGGTGGCCACGGCCGGCGAGCGCTACGACGGCCTCGTGATCGGCACGTCGGCCGCGGACCTGTCGGCCGGCGCCAACCTCGCGCTGATGCTGATGGAGGCCGAGGAGGGCGAGTGGGATGAGCTGGGGCGCATCGTGCGCCGCTTCCAGCGCGCGATGCGGGCGATCCGCTACTCGACCGTGCCGGTCGTGGTCGCCCCCCGCGGGCGGGTCCTCGGCGGCGGCGCCGAGATGTGCCTGGCGGCCGCCCGCCGCCAGCCGCTGGCCGAGACCTACATCGGCCTCGTCGAGACCGGGGTCGGCCTGATCCCCGCCGGCGCGGGCACCGCCGCGCTGGCCCGCATGGCGGCCGAGCGCGCCGCCGACCTGCCCAACGACCACTTCTCGTTCTTCCGCGCCGCCCTCGAGACCACGGCCCTGGCGCGGGTGTCGACGTCCGCCGCCGAGGCGTTCGACCTCGGGCTGCTGCAGCGCGGCGACCTCGTGACCGCCGACCCCGACCGCCAGTGGGCGGACGCCGCCCGCCAGGCCCGCACGCTGGCCGAGGGCGGCTACCGGCCGCCGGCCGAGCGGCCGATCCCGGTGCTCGGGCGCCGCGGCGTGGCGGTCGCCGACACGATGACCTACAACCAGGTCACCGGGCACCAGATGAGCGAGCACGACCGGACCGTGGTGATGGAGCTGGCGCGCGTGATGGCCGGCGGCGACGTCGCCGAGGGCGCGGAGGTCGCCGAGGGCTACCTCCTCGATCTCGAGCGCGAGGCCTTCCTGCGCCTGCTCGGCATGCCGCTGACGCGCGACCGCATCCGCCACACCCTGAAGACCGGCAGGCCACTGCGGAACTAGGCGACGAGGAGACGACCGGATGCGAGACGCCGTGATCGTGAGCGCCGTGCGGACCGCCGTCGGGCGTGCCCCGCGCGGCCAGCTGGCCGAGACGCCGCCCGACACGCTCGGGATGGCCGCGGTGCGCGAGGCGCTCGCGCGCGCGCCCGGCGTCGAGCCCGCCGAGGTCGAGGACGTGATCCTCGGCTGCGCGATGCAGGAGGGCGGCCAGGGGCTGAACGTCGCCCGCCAGGTGGCCCTCGGCGCCGGCCTGCCGGTCTCGACCGCCGGGATGACCGTGAGCCGCCTCTGCGCCTCCGGGCTGCAGGCGCTCGCGCTGGCGCACCAGTCCGTCGTCACCGGCGTCACCGATGTCGTCGTGACCGGCGGCGTCGAGTCGATGAGCGCGGTGCCGATGATCGGCTGGCACTACTCGCCCAACCCGGGCCTCGCCGACCGCTGGCCTCAGGTCTACCTGGGAATGGGCCTCACCGGCGAGGAGGTCGCGCGGCGCGAGAACGTCGATCGCGAGGCTCAGGACGCCTGGGGGCTGCGCAGCCACCAGCGCGCCGCCGCCGCCCAGGACGCCGGGCTCTTCCGCGACGAGATCGTCCCCGTCGAGGTGGAGCGCACGGTGGTCGAGGACGGGCAGCCCCACGTTGACCTCGTGCGCTTCGACGCCGACGAGGGCATCCGCCGCGACACCGACGAGGAGCGCATGGCCGCGCTGCAGCCGGCCTTCGACCGCACCGGCACCGTGACGGCGGGCAACAGCTCCCAGATGAGCGACGGAGCGGCCGCGATGGTGGTGATGGATGCCGCGCGGGCCGCCAAGCTCGGCCTGGAGCCGATGGGGCGCCTCGTGTCGTTCGCGGCGGCCGGCGTGGCGCCCGAGGTCATGGGCATCGGCCCGATCGACGCGGTGCCCAAGGCGCTCGCGAAGGCCGGGCTCTCGCTCGACGACATCGGCGTGATCGAGCTCAACGAGGCCTTCGCCGCCCAGGTGATCCCCGTCGTGCGGCGGCTGGCCATGGACGAGGAGCGCGTCAACGTCAACGGCGGCGCGATCGCGCTGGGACACCCCCTCGGCGCCACGGGGGCGAAGCTCACCGTGCAGCTGCTGTCGGAGCTCGCCCGGCGCGAGGAGCGCTACGGCCTCGTGACCATGTGCGTCGGGGGCGGGCAGGGCGCCGCCGGCGTCATCGAGTGGCTCGGGGGGCGCCAGCCCGCCGTCGCCGCGGAGCACATCGAGCGGATGGAGGTGGCCGCATGACCACGACCGAGACCATGCCGGCCGGCGGCGCGTTCCTCGTCGCCGCGACGCCGCCCGAGGCGGTCTTCACCCCCGAGCGCCTGAGCGAGGAGCACCGGGCCATCGGCGAGGCCGTGCGCCAGTTCGTGGCGACCCAGGTGGCCCCCGCGGCGGACGCGGTCGAGGGCCAGGACTACGCGACCCACCGCGAGCTGCTCGCGCGGCTGGGCGCCGACGGCTACGTGGGCGTCGAGGTGCCGGAGGCCCACGGCGGCGCGGGGCTGGACACCGTGACCTCGGTGATCGTCAGCGAGTCGCTGTCGGCGGCCGACTCGTTCGCGGTGACCTACCTCGCCCACGCGGGCATCGGCACGCTTCCGCTCGTCTTCTTCGGCACGGAGGAGCAGCGCGCCCGCTACCTGCCCGGCCTGGCGGCCGGCACCACGGTCGGGGCGTACGCGCTCACCGAGCCCGGCTCCGGGTCCGACGCCCGCGCCATGCGCACGACGGCCACCAGCATGCCCGACGGCGGCTACCGCCTCGACGGCGCCAAGCAGTTCATCACCAACGCCGGCTTCGCCGACCTCTTCACGCTCTACGCGAAGCTCGAGGACGGCGGCATCGCGGCCTTCCTCGTGGAGCGCGACTCGCCCGGCCTGACCGTCGGCGCCGAGGAGCACAAGATGGGCATCAAGGGCAGCTCCACCTGCCCGGTGGTGCTCGACGGGGTCGTCGTCCCGGGCGACGCGCTGCTCGGCGTGCCGGGCGAGGGCCACAAGATCGCGTTCAACATCCTCAACGTGGGCCGCTTCAAGCTGGCGGCGGCGGCGCTGGGCGGGATGAAGCGGTCCCTGGAGCAGGCGCTGGCCTACGCGCGGCAGCGCGAGGCCTTCGGGCGGCCGATCGTCGAGTTCCCCCTGGTCGCGGCCAAGCTCGCCGGGATGGCGAGCCGCACCTACGCCGTCGAGTCGGTCACCTACCGCATCGCGGGCATGCTCGACGCGCGCCTGGAGGCCGCGGGCGACGAGGCGGGCAGCGAGGCCTTCCGCGCGGCCCTCGAGGAGTACGCCGTCGAGTGCTCGATCGCCAAGGTGCTGGGCAGCGAGGAGCTCGACTGGACCGTTCGACGAGCTCGTCCAGGTCCACGGCGGCTACGGCTACACGGCCGAGTTCCCGGCCGAGCGCGCCTACCGCGACGCGCGCATCAACCGCATCTGGGAGGGCACCAACGAGATCAACCGGCTGCTCGTGCCCGGGACGCTCGTCAAGCGCGCGATGCAGGGCCGGCTCGACCTGCTCGGCCCGGCCAAGCGGGCCGCCGAGGCCCTGCTGGGCGGCGGCGCCGACGACGACCCGCCGGCCGACGGCCCCCTGGCCGCCGAGGCGGCCCTCGTGGCCGGGGCGCGCACCGTCGCGCTGCTCTGCGCCGGCGCCGCGTTCCAGCGCTTCGGCACCGGGCTCGAGGAGCAGCAGGAGGTGCTCGCCGACCTCGCCGACCTCTCCATCGACCTCCTCGCCGCCGAGAGCGCGCTGCTGCGCGCCCAGGCGGCGGCCGGCCGCGACGACGCGGAGACCCACGCCGACCTCGCGCGCGTCGTCGTCCACGAGCGGGCGGCCGCGATCGACGCGCGGGCGCGGGCGCTGGCCGGCGCGCTGGCCGAGGGCGACGAGGCGCGCATGCTCCAGTCGGGCGTGCGCCGCATCATGCGGACCGACCCCGTCGACCGCGTCGCCCTGGTGCGGCGGGTCGCGGAGCGGGTGGTGGCGGCCGGTGGCTACCCCGCGTAGCGAGCCGGGCCGGCCGAGCGCCGCGCGCCCCTGGCTGGCGCGCTACGACGAGGGCGTCCCCGCCGAGATCGAGGTCCCCGGCGGGACCCTGGACGCCCTCACCCGGCGCGCGGCGCAGCGCGCCCCCGGCGCGGTGGCGCTCGACTTCCTCGGCGCCCGCACCACCTTCGCGGAGCTCGATGACGAGATCGATCGCTTCGCGCGGGCGCTGACCGGCCTGGGCCTGCGCGGCGGCCAGCGGGTGAGCCTGCACCTGCCGACCTGCCCGGCCTTCGTCGTCGCGCTGCTCGGCACCATGCGGGCGGGCGGCATCGCGGTGCCGATGAACCCGCTCTACACCGAGCACGAGCTGGCCGGGCTGATGGCGCAGACGGCGCCGTCGTTCTCGGTGGCGCTCGACCTGGTCCATCCCCGCGTGGCCGCCGCACGGGCGGGGCTCGGGGCGGAGGACGCGGCGGCACCGATCGTCTGCGTCGGCATCCACCAGATGCTGCCGGCGCCGATCCGGTGGCTCTACCCGCTCAAGGCCCGGCGCGAGAAGCGCTGGAGGCCGGTGGAGGACGCCACGGCGACGCCCGCGCTGCCGGCGCTCCTGGCGCGCACCCCGGGCGGGCCGGTCGAGTCCGCCGCCCGCAGCGAGGACGCGGCCCTGCTGCAGCCGACCGGCGGCACGACGGGGCTGCCCAAGTTCGCCACCCTCACCCACCGCAACCTGCTGGCCAACGCCGCTCAGGTCAGGGCGTGGCTGGAGGTGGAGCCCCGGCCCGGCGACGCGATGCTCAGCGCCCTTCCCTACTTCCACATCTACGGCCTCACGGTCGCGATGAGCTTCTCGCTGATCGGCGGCATGACCCAGGTGATGCTGCCCCGCTTCGACGCCGGGCAGGTGCTGAAGACCGCGGCCAAGGCACGGCCGCGCTTCTTCCCCGGCGCGCCGGTCATGTACGCGGCGGTCGCCGACCACCCCCGCGCGGGACGGTACGACCTGACCTCGATCGAGTGCTGCGTGAGCGGCGCGGCGCCGCTGCCACCGGACCTGCAGCAGCGCTTCGAGGCCGTCACCGGCGCCCGCATGGTGGAGGGCTACGGGCTCAGCGAGGCCAGCCCGGTGACCCACTGCAACCCGCTCGAGGGCGAGCGGCGCTCCGGTTCGATCGGGCTGCCGTTCCCCTCGACCGACGCCCGCATCCTCGACCTCGAGACCCGGACCCGGCAGGTGGAGCCGGGCGAGCCGGGCGAGCTGCACGTGCGCGGGCCGCAGGTGATGGACGGTTACTGGGGCCGGCCCGAGGAGACCGCCGCCGTCCTGCGCGACGGCTGGCTCGCCACCGGCGACGTCGCGACGGTCGACGAGGACGGCTACTTCCGCATCGTCGACCGGCTCAAGGACCTGATCCTCGTCGGCGGCCTCAACGTGTACCCGCGCGAGGTCGAGGAGGTGTTGACCGCTCACCCGGCGGTCGACCAGGCGGCCGTCGTCGCGATGGCCGACGAGCGCATGGGGGAGGTGCCGCGGGCGTTCGTCACGCTGCGCCCGGGGGCGGTGGCGAGCGCCGACGAGCTGATCGCGCACTGCTCGGAGAGCCTCGCCCGCTACAAGGTGCCGCGGCGGCTGGAGCTGCGCGACGAGCTGCCGGTGACCTTCATCGGCAAGGTGCTGCGCCGGGAGCTCCAGAGCGGATGACCGCCTCTCGCGGGCGGTCATGCGCGCCTCCGGGCCCTACCCCGGGCCCTCCGGCAGACCGGCGCACGGCTTCGCCGGGGCGGGGCGCCGGGAAAGAGGCCCCGAGACCTCGACTCAGTCCACGAGGCGCTCGCTGAACGCCCGGCGGCCGCCCGCCGACGACTCCGCCGCGCGCCCCTCGCCCACCAGCCGCCGCAGGTGGGCGATCGACTCGGCGACGGCGAACGAGCGCTGCCCCGGGTCGAGCTCGTCCGGCCACAGGTCGCGCGACACCTCGTAGGCCGTGCGCGGCGTCGGGCCGAGGGCGGCCTCGGCCCGGTCGAGGCGGTCGCGGTGGTGGTCGCGCGTCTGCCGGGCGCGTCCGGCGGGGTCGGTGACCGGCTCGCCGTGGCCGGGCAGCACGACCCGCGGCGCCATCGCGACAAGCCGGTCGAGGGTCGCGAGGTAGGCGGCGAGCGGGTCGGGGTCGCAGCCCGGCCAGACGCCGATCGTGGGGCTGATGTCCGGCAGCAGCGCGTCGCCGCTCACCAGGATCCCGTCGCGCAGCAGGCCGATGTGGCCGTCGGCGTGGCCGGGCAGCGCCACGACCTCCCAGCCGTTGACGCGGTCGCCGGCGTCGAGCGGCTCCGTCGGCGCCGTGTGCGCGAGCGCCGCGAGCGCGCGCCAGGAGTCCTCGACCGCCGAGGCCTCATCGTCCGGGAGACCGTGGGCCAGGAAGTGGCGGGCCAGCGCGCCGGCCCAGGCCTCGTCGTAGGCCGCGGCGGTCTGCTCGCGGTCCAGCCGGCCCTGGAGGACCGGGCCCCGGCTCAATGGCGCGACGTCGGCCGAAGCGCCGATGTGGTCGACGTGCAGGTGGGTGATGACCACGCGCTCGAGGGGCGCGTCGAGGCCGCCGACCACCTGCCGCCACACCGCGCCCGCGCCGGGGACGCCGAGGCCCGTGTCCACGAGCGTCCAGCCCGTCCCCCCGCGGAGGAGGTAGCAGTGGACGTGGCCGGCGCCGGGCACCTCCGCGAAGGTGATCCGGCGGATGCCGGGGAGCACCTCGGCGGTCGCGGGCCTCACGAGGCCGACCGTATCAAACGAACGTTCGGTTGACATCCCCGTGCGGCTTTGCCACCCTCTCTCCGTGAGCCGGAAGGGCTACATCCTGATCGGCGTCGGCGTCCTGATCGTCGCGCTCGTCGTCGGCGGGTTCCTCTTCTGGCGCACGCTCGACGACACCGAGCCGGTGACGGCCTCCGACGCCCTGGCCGAGTACCGCGAGAGCCCGACCCCCGGCCAGGCCAGGCCGGGCCTCCCGGCGCCCGGCGTCTACGAGTACGACGTGACCGGCTCCGAGCAGCTCGCCCGCGGCCCGGTCAGCATCGACCGCGGGCTGCCCGCCGTCGCGCCGATGCTCGTGCGCCACCTCGACGGCGGCTACGAGACCGACCTGCGCTACTCCGACGGCCACACCGAGCTGTCGCGCTACGACCTTCGCCCGGCGGGCGCGTTCGTGACCTTCGCCCGGACCGTGGTGGACACGCCGCTGAGCACCACGACCCGCGACCGCGAGTGGACGCCGCCGCTGCTGCGCTTCCCCGCGGCCCCGAAGGTCGGCGAGGCATGGGGCGGCGCCTTCACCGCCGGGGACCTCGAGTTGCAGATCGAGAGCGAGGTCCTGCGCCGCGAGCCGGTCCAGGTGGGCGGGCGCCCCGTCAACGCCTTCGTCATCGAGTCACCGCCAGGACATCACCGGCGAGTACACCGGCCGGCGCATCGAGACGTTCTGGTACGCGCCGAGCTCGGGCCTGCTGGTCAAGTACGAGATCGAGTCGACGCTCGACGGCCCCACCGACTTCGACATCACGGCCGAGCAGACGCTTCGGTCGCTGACCCCTCAGACCTAGCGCTCCGCCACGAGGGTCAGCGGCGCGTCGATCAGGGCCCGGTACGCCCGCCGGTCGCGCCGGTAGTAGAAGAGGTCGTAGACCAGCAGGTTCACCGGCACCCACAGGATCACCCACGAGGCGACGGAGAGCCCCTGGGCGATGGGGTCCCAGTCGTCGTCGAAGGCGCTCGCGATGCCGTTCAGGACGACGACCGCCAGGAAGCCCCAGAGCAGCGCGCGGACCCCGAAGCGCCGGGTGTCCTCGATCTCGTCGTCGATCAGGTCGATCTTGCGCCGGCAGTAGCGGTCGATGGCGGAACGCGCCCGCTCCTGCGCGTCCGGCGGCAGCTCCTCGTCCGGCAGCTCGATCGTCACCGTCGCGGCCGCGTCGGGCCTGGCCAGCCTCAGCGCGGCGAGCATCTGGTCCACCCCGGACCGCTCGTCGTAGCCCGCGTGCTCGGGCCGGAAGGGGTCGAGCTCGGGCGGCCGGAACAGGTCCTCGATGCGCAGCAGCCGGATGCGCATGTCGACCTCCCCCGGCCGCCTGCGCCAGAACCGCTGCCGGGGTGTTGCCGCGTCGCTCAGGCCGGCGGGTCGCTCGCGGCGCCGTCGCGCAGCGCCACGCGGACGGGAACGTGCGCGGCCCGCCGTTCGGGCTCCGGCCGGAGCTCGCCCAGGGCCTCCTCCACCTCGTCGGCCGACATCGGCGCGGCCATCGAGCGCGCGTAGAGCCCCTCCTCCTCGTCGCGCGGAGCCGGCGGCGGGCCCTCGCCGATCGAGAGGATCCCCCCGACGGCCATGCCGGCCGCGGCCGCCAGGGCCGCCGCGCGGGCGAGCGCGTCGCGCACGGCCTCCTGCTCGAGCTCGTCCCGGACGCTGCGCGCGAGCTCCGGCCCGACCTCGAAGCGCGGCACGACCCTCGCGGCGTCCGGGTGGGCCCCGGCGGCGGCCACGATCTCGGCGGCGCAGCGCGACGCCGTCCTCGAGGGTGACCCGGCAGAGGCCGGTGTAGCCCTCCACCTCCCACCGCGTCTCGGTGCGGCCCGCCAGGTGCTCCTCGACCCGCCGCGTCTCCTCGCGGGTGGTGACGCGCCCATCCGAGATCGCGGCCCCCGGCAGGGCGGGCTCGAGATGGTCGAGCAGGCGGCGGCGCGCCTGGACGGCCTCCGTCAGGGCCTGCTGGGGGGAGCGGAGGACCGGCGTCTGGACGTCGACCGAGACCGCGACGCGGTCGGGGGTCACGAGGCGCTCGGCGCTGCCCGTCACGAAGAGCGTGGGGACGGCCACGGCGAGACGCTACCCGGCGGCGGCGGCGTCCGCGCGGTAGGCCTCGAGCCGGTCGGCGACCTCGGCCGGGCGGCCCAGGGCGACGAGGTGGCCGCCGGCGATCTCGTCGGGGGTGACGCCCAGCCGCTCCTCGGCGATCCGTCGCTGGAATCCGGCCGGGAAGAACCGGTCGTCCCGGCCGATCAGGACCCGGGTGGGAACCTCGGGCCACGCGCCGAGCGGCCAGGGCTGCCCGAACGGGGTGCCCGACTGGTCGCGCTGGTGAGCGGCGGACTCCGCGATGACGTCCTGGGGGAGGTCGTGCAGGAAGTACGTGAACGCGTCGAAGCCCACATCGGGCGGGCGCCCTTCGCGCAGGTCGTTCTCGCGCATCGCCTCGGCCTGACCCGTGCTCTCCCACCACTCGCCGGCCGTCTCGCCCGGCGCCGGGATCATCGCGTTGACGAGCACGAGCAGCGACACGGGGCGTCGCACGCAGACGAGGGGTGCGCTGAACCCGGCCATCGACTGGGCGACGAGCACGACGTCCTGCCGCCCGCGGACGGCGTGCGACCACGGCATCGGCGTACTCGGCGAGGCCGGCGGCATCGTCGTCGGCGGGAAGATCGACCGCCACGGCGTCGCGGCCGCGGCGGCGCAGCTCCGCCTCGACGCGGTGCCAGTACCACGCGGCGCCCCCGGCGCCGGGGATGAGGGCGTAGGTCACGACCCCCGCCATCGGGCCCTCAGCCGCGCGCGGCGTCCCCGAGCAGGTCGCGGGCGATCACCAGCCGCTGGATCTCGCTGGTGCCCTCGTAGATCTGCGTGATGCGCGCGTCGCGGTAGAGGCGCTCGGCGGGGAACTCGGCCGAGTAGCCGTAGCCGCCGAGCGTCTGGACGCAGACGTCGGCGGCCTCGACCGCGACCTGGCTGGCGAAGAGCTTGGCCTTGGCGCCCGCCGCCGTGTGGGGCTCGCCGGCGTCGCGGAGACGGGCGGCGTGCATGGTCAGCAGCCGGGCGGCGTCGAGCTTGGCGGCCACCTCGGCGAGGGGGAACTGGATGCCCTGCAGCCGGGCGATGGGGCCCCCGAAGGCGGTGCGCTCCTGGGCGTAGGCGACGGCCACCTCCAGGGCGGCGCGCGCGATGCCGCACGCCTGGGCGGCGATGATGATCCGGCCGGAGTCGAGCGTGGACAGGGCGACCTTCAGCCCCTGGCCCTCCTCCCCCATCATCGTGCCGGGCCCGAGGCGGTAGCCGTCGAAGGCCAGCTCCACCGTCGACGAGGTGTGCAGCCCCAGCTTCGGCATCTCGCGCCCGACCGTGAAGCCCTCCCCAGGCTCGGCGAGGAAGCACGAGATGCCCTTCGCGCCCGGGCCGCCGGTGCGCGCGTAGAGGATGAACAGGCTGGCGAAGGCGCCGTTCGTGATCCACTGCTTGGCGCCGTTGACGACCCACCCGTCGCCGTCGGCCCTGGCCGTGGTGCGGATGTTGGCCGTGTCCGAGCCCGCGTCGGGCTCGGTGAGGGCATAGGCAGCGAAGCGCTCGCCGGCCGCGAGGCCGGGGAGGTGGGCCTGCTTCTGCGCGTCGGTGCCGGCGCCCAGGATCGGCGCCGCGCCGAGCGAGTTCTGGACGGCCACCCCGGTCGACAGGCCCGCGTCGGCGGCGGCCACCTCCTCCATCACGATCGCGAGGCAGGCGTAGCCGAGCCCGGCGCCGCCGTACTCCTCGGGGATGATCACGCCGAGGAACCCCAGCTCGGCCATGCGCCGGAGCGCCTCGACCGGCACGTGATGATCGACGTTCCACTCGTGGGAGCGGGGGGCGATCTCGCGCTGCGCGAACTCGCGGACGACGCCCTGGATCTCGCGCTCGGTGTCGGTCAGCTCGGCGACGGCCACGGGCGGTCAACGTAGTGGCCCGGCGCCCGCGTATCAACGACGGGCGGCGTCGTCCGGGGGCCAGGGCTCGGGGATGCGCGCCGGCCCGGGGACCGGCTCGGGGACCGGGTCGGGCGTGGGCTCGGGGATGGCGGGAGGGGTGGGCTCCGGGATCGCCGGCGGCGTCGGCTCCGGCACCACGGCGGGCCCGGGGATCGGGATCGGGGAGGGGTTGCGTGCTCATGCAACCGTCCTTACCCGCGGTCGCCGGGTTTCCCACCGCCGCGGCCGGGCAGGATCCAGGCGACCACACGAGGAGGGGCTGTGAGCGAGACGCGACCGGACCGTCGCGATCCGGAGCCCGAGCGGCCGGAGCGGCCGCCCGACGAGGACGAGCGCGACCGCCGGGACGAGGACCTGAAGGAGACCTTCCCGAGCTCGGACCCGCCGGCGGAGGGGGGCCCGGGGGTCTGAGCGGGAGCCGGCTCGACCGAGGTTGGATCGGCCCGGGCGCCGTGAGTCCCCGAGCCCGTCCGGCCAACTGCGCGGAGCCCCGAGGGCCTGCGGTCAACCGACGTGCCCGCCGCATCCCGTTCTTGACCGCCTCGTGCGCTCCGGTTGGCGCTCGCAACCGCCCCGAGTCGGACGTACGCTTGTCGCGTGGATGGCGCGGACGGCGTTCCGGACCCGGAGGCGGCGGCACGCGGCGACGTCGCCGAGGAGCACATGCCCACACTGGGAATCGTCATATCCCCGACCGGGGACGAGGCGATCGTGCTTCTGGGATCCGGAACCGATCCGCAGTACGCCTACCAAGCACATTGCTCTCGCAGCGGCGACCTTTGGTACGAGGGGATCGGTGGGAACGGACCTGGTTGGTCGTCCACCGAAGACGCCGAGGAGGGCAACCTTGGTGTCGCGACCGACTGGGGGGAGGCACGGCCAGGAAGCCGTGCTGCGATCGTCGAGTTTCAAGGCCGTGAGCACGAGGTGCACGTCCGCACGGCTTCTACCTGTTCGCCGCCTCGGGAATCCCGGAGAGCGCCATCGATGAGCGTCCTGTGTGCGCCGCTCCTCGCTGGAGCCGGCGGGCCCGCCCTTCCACACCCGGGTCTTCCTGGTCGCCATGACGGTTGACGCCCACTGCGCGACGACGAGCCGCTCCCCCTCCCCGGTCCAAGGGCCAGGGCGGCCGGGCGCCTCCAGTATCATCGGGGCCGTGGACACCCCGCCGGACCGTTGACGAACGCGGTCCAGATCGTCGCGGCACTTTTCCTGGTGCTGCTGAACGGCTTCTTCGTCGCGGCCGAGTTCTCGCTCGCCCGCGCCCGGACCACCCGGCTCGAGCAGCTCGCCGACCAGGGGCACGGCAGCGCGGTGCTCGCGCGCGAGCACGTGCAGCACATCGACCGCTACCTCGCGGCGTGCCAGCTCGGCATCACCCTCGCCAGCCTGGGCCTGGGGTGGCTGGGCGAGCCGGCGTTCGCGGACCTGCTGCGCCCGGTCTTCGAGTCGGTGGGGCTCGGGTCGGCGACGTCCACGGGGACGGCCGTCATCCTCGCCTTCATCATCATCACGGTCCTGCACGTCGTCTTCGGCGAGCTTGCGCCCAAGTCGATCGCCATCCAGAAGGCCGAGGCCACCGCCCAGGCCACAGCGTGGCCGCTCGAGCTCTTCCGCAAGGTCATGGCGCCCTTCATCTACCTCCTCAACGGCGCCGGCAACTGGGTCGTGCGCGCCCTCGGGGTCGAGCCGGCCAGCGAGCGCGAGCTCGCCTCCACCCCGGAGGACCTCCAGATCCTCATCGCCCAGAGCGAGGAGGGCGGGGCGCTCGAGCCCGAGGAGGCCGACATGCTCGAGGGCGTGTTCGGCCTCGGCGAGACCCTGACCCGCGACATCATGACGCCGCGGCCCGAGGTGACCACGCTCGCGGCCGACGCCCCTGTCCGCGAGGCGCTCGCCGAGGCGCTGCGGCAGCACGACATAGCCGCTTCCCCGTCCTGAACGGGGACGGCGTGCTGGGGGTGATCCACCTCAGCCAGCTCGCGCGCGGGCTCCTGGAGGAGGGCGAGGACGCTCCCGGCGCGCGCCCTCGCGGGCCCGGCGCTGTTCGTGCCCGAGACCCAGCCGGTGGACGAGCTGCTGCGCCAGCTCCAGGCGCGGCGCGCGTCGATGGCGGTCGTGCTCGACGAGTACGGCGACTTCACCGGGGTGGTCACGGTGGAGGACGTGATCGAGGAGATCGTCGGCGAGATCGACGACGAGCGCGACCGGGCGCCGGCGGTCGACCCGCAGCCCGACGGGCGCCTGGTGGTGCGCGGCCACGTGTCCCTGGAGGACCTGCGCGACCACGGCGTCGAGCTGGTCGACGAGACCGTGACCAGCGTGGGCGGCCTCGTCTTCACCCGCCTGGGCCGCCTGCCGCGGACCGGCGACACCGTGACCGGCCGACGGCTGGCGCCTCACGGTGGAGGCGACCCGCGGCACGCGGGTGGTGCTCGTGGCGATCGAGCCCATCGAGCGCCCGGGCGGCCGCCAGGGGGCGCGGGCCAGCGGGTCGGGGGAGGCGAGGGCCTGAGGAGCGGACCGCGGAGCGATCCGGGTCAGCTCCGGCGGAGGGCCGTGAACCGCCGCTTGCCGCTGCAGACGGCGCCGTCCCAGCGCTCGGTCGCCCGGGCGATGCCGCGGACGCGGTTGCCGCGGAACTCGCCGGTCACGCGCATCCTGACGTCGTAGTTCAGGTCGTCGAAGAACGTGACGGTGAACTTGCCGTTCGCGCGGATCGTCCACGCCCTCCCATACGTCGTGAGGAAGATCGCCTTCGCGTCGATGATCGGCGAGCCCTTGCACCTGGCCGGGAGGTCGCCCTGGAGCTGCCAGATTTGTTCGCCGTCGGGACTCACGCGCATCTCGAAGGACTTGATGCTGCCGCCGGTCGGGGGGCCCTTGAACTTCCCCGAGAACTCGATCTCGCCCCCGCTCGGCGCAGGCCGCGTGCCGGCGACCGCGAGCCCCGCGGTCGCCGCCAGCACCAACGCGATCACGATCGCCACCCGCATCCTGGGGCGAACCTACCCGCGCCGTTCGCCCGCGGTCAACGCGAGGGCGCGCCGGCCCCGCGCTCGTCGAGCTGCGCGGCGAGCGCCCCGCGGCCGGTGAGGCAATGGGCGCCGCAGCGGGCGCCGAGCGCGAGGGCCCCCTCCAGGTCGAGGCCGCGGGCCAGGCCCACCGTGAGGCCCGCCGCGAACGAGTCGCCGCAGCCGTAGCTGTCGACGGGCGGGCCCGGGAGCGGGGCCGGATCCCAGCGGCCGCTGCGGCCGTCCGAGGTGGCGAAGCGGCCGCCGTGGCCGCCCTCGGTCCAGACGATCGCGCCGGGCGGCACCGGCAGCCGCTCGGGGTCGACCGCCTCGGATGGGTCGCCGGCGCTCGCGATCAGCACGTCGGCCCGCACGCCGCTCTCGACGAGCTGGGCCAGGCGGCGGCTGGTGACGACCAGGGACCGGGCGCGGCGGGCCGCGGCCACGGTCGCCGAGTCGTGCCCGGTGAAGTAGGCGGCGTCGCAGGCCGCGATGTCCTCCCAGGGCAGCGGATCGTCGATGCGCGCCGAGGTCGGGCCGCCGATGATCAGGATCGCCCGGTCGGCGCTCTCGTCGACCGCGGCGACCCCCCGGGTCTGCGGGCCGGGGTGGACCACCGCGAGCACCGTCACCCCCGCCTCCCCCAGGCGCTCGTCGCTCGCCCGGCCCGGCTCGTCCGAGCCGAGCGCGGTGAAGAAGAGCGTCTCCGCCCCGAGCTTGGCCGCCTGCGCCGCGCTCACCCCACCCCCGCCGGCGGGCTCCTCGAAGGGCTCGCCCAGGTAGCGGATCTCGCCCGGCCGCGGCATCACGCCGATGCCGTGGGTGATCCACTCGACGTGGCCCACGACCGCGACGCGCGGGCGGGGCGGGGCGGTCACCTCGGGCGGATCTCCGCCGGCGCGCCATGCTCGCGCAGGGACGCCGGCAGCACCACCGAGCCGTCCTCCCGCTGGCCGTTCTCGAGCAGCGCGATGATCGTGCGCCCCACCGCGACGGCCGTGCCGTTGAGCGTGTGGACCGGCTCGGTGCCCGACTCCCGGCGCACCCGCGCCCGCAGGCGACGCGCCTGGTAGTCGGTGCAGTTGGAGCAGGAGGTCACCTCGCGGTACGCCCCCTGCCCCGGCATCCACGCCTCGAGGTCGAACTTGCGCGCCGCCGACGCACCGAGGTCGCCGACCGCGATGTCCACGACCCGGTACGGGACCTCGAGCGCCCGGAGGATCTCCTCCTGCACGCCCAGGATGAGGCGGTGCTCGGCGGGCGACTCCTTCCGGGAGCGTGAACGAGAACATCTCGACCTTGTCGAACTGGTGGACGCGGAAGATCCCCCGGGTGTCGCGGCCGGCCGCGCCGGCCTCGCGCCGGAAGCAGGTGGAGACGCCGCCGTACCGGCGCGGCAGGTCCTCGGCGGCGAGGATCTCGTCGCCGTGCAGGCCGGCGAGCGGGACCTCGGAGGTGCCGACCAGGTACAGGTCGTCGTCGGCGGTGGCGTAGATCGAGGCCCGGTCGGTGGGAAAGAAGCCCGTGCCCCACATGGCCTCCTCCCGCACCAGCACGGGGGGCACGACCGGCGTGAACCCGGCGGCCTCGACCCGGTCGAGCGCCAGCGACACCAGCGCCATCTGCACGCGCACCAGCGGGCCGAGCAGGTAGGCGAAGCGGCTGCCGGACACGCGCGCCGCGGCCTCCAGGTCGAGGGCCCCGGCGGCGCCGGCCAGCTCCACGTGGTCGCGCGGCGCGAACCCGAAGGCCGGCGGCTCGCCGACCCGGCGCAGCTCGACGGCATCCTCCTCGCCCCCGTCGGGCGCGTCCGCCTCGGCGAGGTTGGGCAGCGTCATCAGCAGCCCGTCGCGATCGGCCTCGAGGTCGCGCAGCTCGGCCTCCAGCGCCGCGAGCTCGTCGCCCAGGCGCCGGGCCTCGGCCTCCTCGGAGGAGCTGTCGCGACCCTCGCGCCGCGCCTCGCCAACCGCCTTGCTGATGCGGGCGCGCTCCGCGCGGGCCGACTCGACGCGCGCGCGGAGCCGGCGGGCGTCCTCGTCCAGCCCGAGCAGGCGCTCGACCTCGCCGCCGGCGCCTCGCCGCGCCAGGTTCGCGGCGACGCGCTCCGGCTCGGAGCGGATCAGCTTCAGGTCGAGCAGGCCGGTCCCGTCAGGCCGAGGCGGCGTCCGGACCGCGTGCGAGGCCGGCGGCCACCGCCTCGAGGTCGTCCCCGAAC
The DNA here is from genome assembly GCA_963835685.1 of Miltoncostaeaceae bacterium. Taxonomy (GTDB): domain Bacteria; phylum Actinomycetota; class Thermoleophilia; order Miltoncostaeales; family Miltoncostaeaceae; genus DATAGF01. The sequence goes on along the minus strand of CAWIGI010000016.1, from coordinate 96,237 downwards.
ACGAACGCGCGCCGCAGCCCGGTGATCTCGAAGACCCGCCGCAGGCGCCGGTGAGGGCAGATCAACCCGAGCTGGCCCTGGCCCGCGCGGGCCCGGTTCAGCAGGCTCACGAGCGCCCCGAGGCCCGACGAGTCGAGCAGCGTCACGTCGGTCAGGTCGATGACCAGCGGCGCGGATGCGGGGTCGAGCGTCTCGAGGTCCTGGCGGAAGCTCCCCACCGTGTAGATGTCGAGCTCGCCCCCCAGGGTGACCAGCGTCAGGTCGTCCCGGGCCTCGGTCGTGACCTCCAGGCTCATTGGCGGGGATGCTACCCGGCTCCCCGGAGCCGCGCACATCCTCGGCGCTACTGGATGCTCAGCACGTAGGCGGTGACGTTCTCGAGGTCCGCGCCGCTGACGAGCCCCGGCGGCATCGGGCCGCGGCCGTTCATGACGGTGGTCGTGATGGTCTCGGCGTCGAGGCCCGCGCCGGCCAGCTGCGGGCCGATCCCGCCCGCGTCCTGGCCGTTGTTCAGGTGGCAGGTGGTGCAGGTGCCCGCGAAGACCGTCTGGCCCGCGGCCGCGTCGCCGGCGGCCTCGCCACCCTCGCCGCCCTCGCCCTCCTCCGGCGCGGTCGCGGCGCCCTCCGCCGGGGGCGCGGTGACGAAGTTGCCCTCGGAGTCGGTCTGCACCGCGCTGTTGGCCACGGTGGGGGCGCCGGTCGGGGTCTGGGCCTCCTCCTCGCTGCTGTCGACGCAGCCTGCGGCGACGCCGAGCGCGGCGACCAGCGCCACCAGCGAGAGAGCCGCCCAGAGCCTGCGCACGATCAACACCCCCGGTCGAGGTCGGGATCCCGCGAGAGCATATGGGGCGCCGGACGAAAAACAACGCGACGAGGAGCCTCCTTCCCGAGGGCCGATGGGCCCGGCCTGTCCCGGCGCGGGGGCCGCGCTACCCTGGACGGGTCCGGGTCGTTGCGCGGAGGTGTCCACGGGTGGCGGGCAGGATGGAGACCGGAACGCTGGGCGGGCTGGACCCGACGCGGTGGCTCAGCCGCCTCGCGTCGATCGCGGCCGTCGAGCTGCCCGCTGCGCTCGACGAGATCGCCGAGCGGGTCCAGGAGGTCTTCGACGTCGACGTCGTCGAGGTCCACGTCGCCGACGAGTCCGACCCGGAGGACGTCACCCGCGGCTACTGCGTCGGCCCGTCGCCCGCCGCCCAGCGGCTCGCGCCGCTGCTGACCCCCGACGGCCTCGACCCGATCGGCCTCGGGGACGCGGCGGTCGAGGCCGACGGGCCGGTGGTCTGGCCGCGCATCGTCTCCGAGCCCGCCGAGATCGAGCGCCTCGCGCGGCTGGCGGACGAGGGCGGCCCCGCCGGGGCCCTGCACCGCCTGATGCTGGACGCCAGCGGCATCGCGGTGCCGCTCGGGACGCCCCATCAACCGGGCCTCGGCGCGGTCGCGCTGGTGAGCCTCACGCGCGAGAACCCCGTGCCGGAGAGCCACGTCGAGGACCTCCTGGCGCTGGCGCCGCAGATCGCGCTGACCGTGCGCAACCACCAGCTGGCCGCCCGCACGCGGCGCACCCGCCAGACGCTCGAGGGCGTGATCTCGTCCAGCCGCATGGGGGTGATGGTGAGCGACCTGCGCGGGCGGCTGTCGCTCGCCAACCGCGCCGCGGCCGACATCCTGGGCATCGACCTCCAGCCCCTGGTGGGCCGTCCGATGCGCGAGCTGGTGGCCGAGCGGATCAAGTGGCGGTTCACCAACCCGGACGACTACGCCGAGCGGATGCTGGCGGTCCATGGCGACCCGACCCGCACGGCGATCGACGACGCCGAGACGGTCAACGGGCGCGCGATCGAGCACTCGTCGTCGCCGGTCCGCGATCCCTCCGGGGCGCTCGTGGGCCGGGTGGACATCCTCACCGACGTGACGCCCGCGCGGAGCGCGCTCGCCGAGGCCCGCCGCCTGGCGGCCGAGCGCGCGGAGCTGCTCGAGCGGGAGGAGCGGCGCGCGCAGGAGGAGGTCGCCCTCTCGCGGGCCGCCCACATGATGGCCTCGGCCCTCACGCCGTCCGACATCCACGATCACCTGCTCGACCAGGCCCACCTCCTCACGCCCGCGTGCGACAAGAGCGCCGTCCTCGCGGTCGACCGGCGCGGGCTCGTCGTCCCCGTCGCGACCCGCGGCTTCGCCGACGAGACCATCAAGCGCATGGTCTTCAAGGTCGGCGAGGGCGTGGTGGGCGGGGCGCTCGCCGACCGGCGCCCGTTCGTCTGCAACGACGCCGAGGCCGAGCAGCGGATCTCGCGCCGGATCACCGGGCCCGAGGGCATCCGCTCGTTCATGAACGTCCCGCTGGTGCTCGGCGACCGCGTCTACGGGCTGCTGAGCGTGAACAGCGCCGAGGTCCGGGCATTCGGCGAGCGCGACCTGCGCGTCGTCGGCGAGCTCGCCCGCCACGCGGCGACCGCCCTGCAGAACGCGCTCCAGTTCGAGCAGGAGCGCCACATCGCCGAGACCCTGCAGCAGGCGCTGATCGCCGAGGAGCTCCCGGCGCTCGACGGGCTCGAGCTCGCCGCCCTCTACCAGGCGGCCGCCGGCTCCCAGGTGGGCGGCGACTTCTACAGCGCGTGGCCGCTCGACGAGGGGCGGCTGGCCCTGCTGGTGGGCGACGTGTCGGGCAAGGGCGTCGAGGCCGCCGGCACGACGGCCATGGTGCGGTACATGGCCGAGGCGCTCAGCCAGCACCGCTGCGAGCCCGCCGCCGTCGTGTCGGAGCTCAACGCGCTGCTGCACGCGCGCCTGCCGGACGGCGGCCTCGTGACCCTCGTCCTGGCCGTGCTCGACGCCGGCGCGGGGACCCTCGCCTGGTGCAGCGCCGGCCACCCGCCGCCGGTGCTCATCGACGCGGCCGGAGGCCAGACCCTGCTCGAGGACCCGGGGCCGCCGTGCGGGGCCTTCGAGGACGCCGACTTCCCGGGGCACGAGATCCCCTTCCCCCCGAGCGGCGTGCTGGTGCTCTACACCGACGGCATCCTCGAGGCGCGGCGCGACGGCCGCGAGTTCGGCGAGCAGGGGCTGAGCGAGGTGCTGCGCGACGCCCACGGCGAGGGCCCCGTCGAGCTCGCCCGCTCGGTCTACTCGGCCGCCCGCACCTGGTCCGGCGGCCGGCTCACCGATGACGTCGCGATCGCGGTCGCCCGCAGGACCTCCGACGCCTGAACAGGGCCTGGGTCAGGTTCAGGCAGGTGGCTCGGCCCCGCAGTTCGCACACGGGCGCCAACCCACGCCCTTGGCGCCCCGGTTGGATGTGAGCCAGGCTTCGGCTTCGCCATAGGCTCGGAAGTAGCGCTTGGGATACGACAGGTTCGCGCGCGCGAGAGAGCCGCAGCCCGCCCAGTGCAGCAGCGGGCGGCTCGGGTCAGCGCGCCGTGAATCCCAGGATCAGCTGCGCGGCCTCGAGCGGGACGTCGAGCTGGGGGCAGTGGCCGACGCCCTCGAGCTCGACCCAGTCGGCGTGGGGGAGCCAGTCGTCGCGGAAGCGCGCCGCGGCCGACGGCCACGGCAGGAGCATGTCGTCGGTGCCCCACACGATCCGCACCGGGCAGGTGATGCTCTCCGCGTCGAGGCGGTAGCCCTCGCGCATCGCGTACTCGATCATGGGCTCGGCCCCCTCGCAGCGCGCGACGCCGAGCATCTGGTGGGCGAGCAGCTCGGCGGAGATGTGCTCGAAGCTCGCGGTGATGAGCCGCGTCGCGCGGCGCCGGCCCTCCGGCGAGGCCACGATCGCGTCCGCCTGAGGCGCGGCGGCCGCGGCCTGGTCCCGCATCGTCGCCTGGAACGCGAGCAGCTCCCTCCACGACGCGTCATCGGCGGCCCAGCCGCCGGCGGGGGCGAAGGCCACGACCGACCTCGCCCGTCCGCGCGCGGCGAGCTGCAGCGCGGCGTAGCCCCCGAGCGAGTTGCCGACGAGGTGCGCCGTGTGCCAGCCTGCGGCGTCCATCGCGCGCTCGATCGCGTCGGGGACCAGGGCGTCGTCGACCGCGCCCGCGATCGGCGGGCCGCCCGCGTGGCCGGGCAGCGTGGGGGCCAGGACGTCGTGGTGGCGCTCGAGCTCCGGCAGCACCAGCTCCCACGTCCTCCAGGTCTCCAGGAACCCGTGCAGGCACACGAGCGGCGGGCCCGACCCTCCGCGGTGCGACGGGGTGAACGAGCGGATCCGCGGGCCCGCGCTCCTCACAGCCGAGCGGCCAGCCCCTCCACCAGGAAGCGCGCGTGGGCCTGGACGGTCGCGGCCTGGCCGATGCGGTTGACGACCTCGGGGCTGGCGATGGCGTCGGGCCCACCGCGGTCCAGCTCGGCCCGCTTGGCCCCGCGGTCCATCGCGAAGATCGTGTCGGCGAGCTGCTCCTGACGCTCGCCCATCCACCGCAGGACGGCCGGGGCGGCCGGCGGCGCCGGGGCCCGCGCCTCGTCGAGCGCGGCCAGGAAGACACGCGTCCAGGCGGCGACGCGCCACCAGCATAGCGGCCCGCTGTACGCCGTGGCCTACGTGATCGTGTACTCGGGGCCGCTGCCGCCCTCGGGCGGGGTCAGCCGCCCCCCCTTGGCGGTGATCGCGCCGCACTGCACGCAGTTGGACGGGCTCAGGTGGACCGTGACCGTCCCGTTCTGGGGCTCGTCGGCGATCTCGTAGACCTTGGCGGGGCACATCCACTCCCACGCGGTCGCGAGCTCCACGGGAACCTGGGTGCGGACCCGGATGTGGCTGGGCTGGTCGTCGCGGGTCTGGTTGCCGCTGGCGAACACGCTGCCGAGCTTGTCGAAGACGTACTCGCCGTCGGGCTTCGGGTAGCCGGCGCTGCGCGAGCCCAGGAAGACCGGCTCGGCGGCGTCGGGCTTGAAGCGCACCCGCTTGCGCGGGGCCTTGCCGAACGACGCGGTCTGCATGCCGTGGACCATCCCGCCGTAGACGAAGCCCTTCTGGAACGCGGGGCGGATGTCGCGGACCTTCCAGAGCTCCTTCCAGATCGCCGACTCGCGCACGCGCGTCGTGTAGCCCCACAGGCCGGCCGGGGTCGTCGCCTTCCCGGCCTTCAGCGCCTCGTAGATCGCCTCGGCGGCGAGCGTGCCGGAGAGGATGGCGTTGTGGACGCCCTTCAGCGCCATCATGTCCACGAACCCGGCGCTGTCGCCCACGAGCACCGCCCCCGGCACGTGCATCCGGCTGGGCAGGCCGTAGAACCCGCCCCCCGGGATCGTCTTGGCCCCCCAGGCCAGCCGCTGGCCGCCCTCGATGAGGCCGCGGATGAACGGGTGGGTCTTGAACTCCTGCAGCAGGTCGTGGGCCGACAGCGTCGCGTCCGCGTAGTCGAGGCCGATGACGAAGCCCATCGAGATCATGTCGTCGCCCATCGGGTAGAGCCACGAGCCGCCGTACTCCCGGTACTTGGTGGCCAGCCGCAGCGGCCAGCCCAGGGTGTGGACGACCTGCCCGAGGGGGCGTGGGACGCGCCAGACCTCCTTCACCCCGAGCTCCCAGATCTGGGTGGAGTCGCGGTCGAGGTCGAAGTGCCCGCGCACGAGGCTGGTCAGGTGCCCCGGGGTGCCCTCGGCGAGCACGGTGACCTGGGCCTGCACCTCGGCGCCGGGCTCGAACGCCGGCAGCTCCTCGCCGTCGCGGCCGCGCCCCTTGTCGCCGGTGAGACGCCCATCACGCGCCCCTGGTCGATCAGGACCTTCTGGCAGTCGGTCTCGGGCAGCATGTAGGCGCCGAGCTCCTCGGCCTGGTCGCTCATCCAGCGGGCGAGCTGGCTGATCGAGATGACCCAGTTGCCGTGGTTCTTCATCTGCGGCGGCGTCGGGAGGCGCACCTTCGCCTTGGGCCGCATGAAGTACACGGCCTCTCCGGTGACCTCGCCGTAGCGTGGGAAGTCGTCGTCGGCGACGTCCGGGAAGAGCGCCTTCAGCGGGCCCGGCTTCATCACGGCGCCCGACAGCAGGTGCGAGCCCGCCGTCTTGCCCTTCTCCGCGACGGCGACCGGCACCTCGCCGAGCTGCTCGGCCAGCTCGGGGTCCTCGCCGAGCAGCTGGCCCAGGCGCACGGCCGTCGCCAGGCCCGCGGGCCCGGCGCCGACGATCAGCACCCCGACGTCGATGCGCTCGTCCTCGGCCGCGGACGGGGCGACGATGTAGTCGGCGGACTTGAAGGGGGGCGGGTACTCGGCCGGGACGGTGCTCATGCGGACGGCTCGCTCCTCGTCGGGCAGGGTTGCCTGATCCTACCCGCGCGAGGCCGGGCCGGTTGACCCCATCTAGAGGCTGATCGCGTCCTTCTGGCCGCTCACCTCCGCCGCCAGCTCGCCGACCACCGCCTTGGCGTCGCCGAACACCATCTGGGTCTTCTCGTTGAAGAAGAGCTCGTTCTCGATGCCGGCGAAGCCCGCCCGCATGCTCCGCTTGACCACGAAGATCGAGGCGGCCTTGTCGACCTCGAGGATCGGCATGCCGTAGATGGGGCTTCCGGAGTCGTGGCGGGCGGCCGGGTTCACCACGTCGTTGGCCCCCAGCACGAGCACCACGTCGGTCTGGGGGAAGTCGGCGTTGATCTCGTCCATGTCGAGCAGCTGCTCGTACGGCACGTTGGCCTCGGCCAGCAGCACGTTCATGTGGCCGGGCATGCGGCCGGCGACGGGGTGGATGGCGAAGCGGACCTCCACGCCCTCCTTCTCGAGCGCGTCGGCCAGCTCGCGCACCTTGTGCTGGGCCTGGGCCACGGCCATCCCGTAGCCGGGCACGATCACCATCGAGCGGGCCATCTTCATCAGCTCGGCGGCCTCGTCGGTCGAGGCGGACCGCACCGTGCCGAGCTCGGCGGGGTCGACGCCCGCGCCGACCGCGTCCACCGCCCCGAACGCGCCGAAGAGCACGTTGCGGAAGGAGCGGTTCATCGCCCGGCACATGATGATCGCGAGGATGATCCCCGACGCCCCGTCGAGGGCCCCGGCCACGATCAGGAGCTTGTTCTCGAGCACGATGCCGAGGGCGGCGGCCGACAGGCCGGCGTAGCCGTTGAGCAGGGCGATGACGGTCGGCATGTCGGCGCCGCCGATCGGGATGATCAGGAACACGCCGAACGCCAGCGCCAGGACCGCGATGACGGGCACGATCCAGGTCTGGCCCGGGTCGGCCACGAGCACGACGACCAGCGCGAGCGCCACTCCCGAGCACCGCGAAGTTCACCGCGTTCTGGCCCGGGATAGACGATCGGCCGCTGGGGCAGCCACTCCTGCAGCTTCCCCGCCGCCATCAGGCTGCCCGTGAAGACGAGGAACCCGAGCACGATCTCGATCCCCAGCACGGCCGTCGTGAACTCGTTGAAGTCCTCGTGCTCGAGGTAGTAGTGCGCGACCCCCACCAGGGCGGCCGCCAGGCCGCCGAAGGCGTGCGAGAGCGCGATCCGCTGCGGCATGGCCGTCATCGGGACGAGCAGGCCCAGCGGCACGCCGATGGCCGCGCCGATCAGCGCCGCGACGGCGATCAGCACGTAGCCCTCGGTCGTCATGTCCGGGCCAGAAGAGCGTCGCCACGATGGCGATGGCGAACCCGACCTCGCCGGCCAGCACGCCGCGCCGCGCGGTCTGCGGCGAGGTCATCCACTTCAGCGAGAAGGCGAAGCCGAGCGCCGCGACCAGGTACGCCAGGTTGATCCAGTCCATGCGGCTCACGGGGGCGTCCCGTCGTCGGAGGACGGCGCCGGCCGCGGGCGCTCGCGCGTGCGGAACATCCTCAGCATGCGGTCGGTGATCAGGAAGCCGCCGACCACGTTGATGGTCGAGGCGATGACGGCGATGAAGCCCAGTACCTGGGCGTAGGTGGTCTCGGACTGGCCGAGGATCACGATCGAGCCGACCAGGGCGATGGCCGACAGGGCGTTCGTCAGCGCCATCAGCGGCGTGTGCAGCAGCTTCGGCACGCGCCGGATCAGCTCGAAGCCCAGGAACGCGGCGACCGCGAAGACGAAGAGGCTCGTGATGATGACCTCGTTGGTCACGTCGCGACCTCCTCCCTGGCGCCGAGAGCGGCGCGCACGCGCTCGTCGACGACCTCCCCGCCGCGGGCGACCGCGCAGCCGGCCACCAGGTCGTCCTCGGTGTCGAGCGCGAGGGCCCCGTCGCGCACGAGCAGGGCGACGAAGTTGGCGACGTTCTTCGCGTACATGAGGCTCGCGTGGTGGGGGACGCTGGAGGGGACGTCGACCGGGCCGATCACGCTCACGCCGCCGACGTCCACGGTCCTGCCCGGCAGGCTCGGCTCGACGTTGCCGCCCTGCTCGGCCGCCAGGTCCACGACCACCGAGCCGGGGCTCATGGCCTCGACCATCTCCGCGGTGATCAGGACCGGCGCCTTTGCCCCCTGCACCTGGGCCGTCGTGATCACCACGTCGCTCGCCGCGACGGTCTTCAGCATCAGCTCGCGCTGGCGGGCCAGGGCCTCGTCGCTCATCGCGGTTGCGTACGCCCCCGATCCCGAGCCCTCCTGGCCCGTCTCGAGGGGCAGCTCGACGAAGCGGGCGCCCAGGCTCTGGACCTCCTCCTTGGCGGCCTCGCGCACGTCGTAGGCCTCGACCACGGCGCCCAGGCGCCGCGACGTGGCGATCGCCGACAGCCCCGCGACCCCCGCGCCGACGACGAAGACGCGCGCCGGCGCGATGGTGCCCGCGGCGGTCGTCATCAGGGGGAAGAGCTTCGGCAGGGCCTGGGCGGCGATCAGGACCGCGCGGTACCCGGCGATGTTGGCCTGGGAGCTCAGGACGTCCATCGACTGCGCGCGCGTGGTGCGCGGCAGGAGCTCCAGCGAGAAGAGGGCGGCGCCGCGCGAGGCCACGGCGGCGGACACCTCGGGCGCCGCGAGCGGCGCCGCCATCCCCACGATCGCCTGGCCGGCGCGCAGCCGGGCGAGGTCGGGGCTCGCGGGGTCCCCCCCGAGCACGCGTACGCAGGCCACCACGTCGGCCCCCAGCGCGTCCTCGCGGGTGCCGATGACCGCGCCGCGATCCTCGTAGGCGGAGTCGGGGAACCCCGCCGCCTCTCCGGCTCCCGACTCGACCACCACGCTCGCCCCGAGCTTGACGTAGCCGGCGACGACCGCCGGCGTGACGGCCACCCGGCGCTCTCCCTCGCGCAGCTCGGCGGGCGCGCCGACGGTGAGCGGGCGTCGTGGTTGGGCCCCCTCGGGCGCGGGGGCGGATGAGTTCTCGGGCACTGGGGAGGGCGGTGAGGGGGTGGGGCTGTTTACCGGACGGGCGGGGGGAGGTCAACGTCCGGGGCCGGCCCCCCGGCCGTCCCTAGGCTGCGGTGAGGTAGCTGTAGACCTCGCAGAACCGCGTCCGGGGCGGATCCGTGACGCCCACCTGCTGCGTGAGCGGGCCGATCTTCTCCTGAGCGAACCGCTCGAAGGTCTCGCGGCTCTCCCAGACGTCGACCACGCGGATGCCGTCGTCCGTCTTTGTCACCCAATGGAACAGGCCGCCGGGCGCGCCCGGACCGCCCTTCGTGAAGCCCATGAGCTCGACGACCTGGTCGTACTGCTCCAGGGTCGCGCCCGGGAAGTCGAGGATCACGGCCACCGCCATCGCGTCCCTCCGGAGTCGAACGCCGTCGGCCGACTCTATGACGGCCCTCGGCCGCGCGCTACCGCATGACGGCCGTGACCGGGCTACCTCGTCAATGCCGCCCGCCGCACGAAGTTCCGTCCGTCGGCCGTGATGACGATCCGGTAGGGACCCTTCACCAGCTTCCTGCTCCTCAGCACGACTCGGACGGGCCCGGGGACCCGCAGGCGCACGCTCTTCCTCGCCTTTGGCTTCTTGCCGCGACCCTGGAACAGCCGGACCTGCGCTCTCCCGGGCTGTGCTGGCGCCGATCAGTACGACGATGCCCCTGGCGCGTGCCTGCGCCGCCGACAGCCCGCGGGGGAGGACCGTCGTCAGCCTGAGCCGCGCGGGCAGGCGGCCGAGCGTGCCGGCGCCGCCGCCGGCGGTCGCCCCCCCGAGCACCGTGAGCCTGCCGACGCCGGTGCGGGTCTGGCCGTTCGCCAGCCGGGCCGTCAGCGTCACGTCGTAGGTCCCGGCCCGCGCGCCGGGCGGGATGCCGATGGCCGCGCGCGCCTGGCTGGCGCCGTTGGCGGCTGGGATGAGCGCATCCGGCGTGACTGCGACGGCGGCGCCCGGCAGCGTGGTCGTCGCCGTCAGCGCGAAGTTCGCCAGCGGGCTCGCCGAGCCCGCGAAGCGCAGCTCGAAGGCCATGGCCGCGAGGCCGCCCGGCGAGCCGCTCGCGGCGGCCCCGGACAGGATGCCGAGGTCCCGCACCGGGTCGAGGTGCGTGGCGAAGGTGTCCGTGCAGATGACGTAGAGCTCGTTCGCGGCCGATGCGTCCTCGTCGAAGACCGCCGTGAGCGAGGGCCCGCAGACCACGGGGCGTGACCCGGGAAACGCGGCGGTCACCTGACGGCCGCCGAGCCGCAGCTCGCCCTCGACCGGACCCTTGAAGGGGCTCCCGTCGGCGCCCCGGCCCAGCGTGTAGGGGAGCCGCACCGGGAAGGACTGCGGGCCGCTCTCGAAGGCGTAGTTGGTCACGGCCGAGATGAACCCGATCCAGCGGGTGCCCGGGGCCGCGGGCGCGAGACGCTGCAGCTCGGCGGCGTAGGAGGGGCTCCGGGTGAAGGCCAAGGCTTCGGGGCCCGTGGAGGTGAAGGACGACGGGACGCTGACGCTCGTCTGGAGGCGGATGCCGAGCAGCACCTGTCCGGTCCCGTCGAGGGCGGGGAGCTGCGAGTACCCGCCGTCGGGGCATCCCGGAGACCCGGATGCGCAGACGACGAGCTTCACCGGGAAGTCGCCGATGATCTGAGACTGGGGGCCGGCGTCGAGGCCCCCCTGGAACACGACACAGCCCGACGTGAGGGCGCTCACGCTCACGAGCGCGGCCGCGAGGGCGGAGCGGATCGATCTCCGACTCCCCACGCGGCTACCTCGCGAGCGTCGCGCGCCGCACGAACCTGCGCCCGTCGGCCGTGATCACGATCCGGTAGGGACCCGTCACCAGCTTGGCGCTTCGCAGCACCACCTTGGTTGGTCCGGGCGCGCGAAGGCGGACCCGCTTGGATGCCTTCGGCTTCCGAGCGCGTCCTTGCAGAAGGCGCACCCGTGCCGTCGTCGCCTGACTCGCCCCGATCAGCACGGCAATCCCCCTGGTTCGCGCTTGCGCCAGCGACAGCCGCTTCGGCAGCACCAAGCTGATCCTCAGCCGAGCGGCCCGCCCGCCGCCGCCGCCCGCAACGCCGCCGCCCCCGCCCAGCACGGCGAGCCGGCCGACGGCCGTGCGGGCCTGGCCGTTCGCCAGCCTGGCCGTCAGCGTCACGTCGTAGGTCCCGGCCTGCGCGCCGGCCGGAACGCCGACGGCGACGAGCGCCTGGCTCGTGCTGTCGGTCGCGGGCGCGACGGTGCCGGGGGTGACCGCGAGCTCGGCGCCGGTCAGCGTGCTGGTCGCCGTGAGGCCGTAGATCGCGCCGGGACCTCCCGCCAGCCCTGAGTAGCGCAGGGTGAACAGGAGGGTGGCGAGCGTCCCGGGCAGCGCGCTGTCGGTGGCCCTCCCCGAGAAGATGCCGAGGTCGCGCGTGGGCACCAAGAAGTCGAAGGTGTCGTCATTGCAGATGACAGCCGACACGGGCACCTCCGCCGGGTCCTCGTCGAAGAGGGCGCGCAGCGAGGGCCCGCAGGCCACCGGACGGGTGGCCGGGAAGTCCGGCGAGACCTGGCGCGCGCCGATCACCAGGTCGGCGGCGAGCGGGCCGACGAAGGGGCTGCCGTCGGCACTCTGCCCAAGCCTGAGGGAGAGCGAGCCCGACAGGGACTGGGGGCCGCTGTCGCTCGCGTAGCTCGTGACCGGCGAGATATAGCCGGCCCAGCGGTAGCCGGTCTCCGCCGGGGAGAGGCGCTGCAGCTCGGACGTGTAGCTCGGGCTCTCGGAGAAAGCCAGAGCCTCCGGGCCGGTCGTGGTGAACGTGGCGGGCAGGCCGACGCGCGCCGGGACCAGCGCGCCGATCAGGATCTGGCCGGTGCCCGGGAAGGCCGGGATCTGGGAGTGCCCCAGGTCGGCGCAGCCTGAGGACCCCGAGGCGCACGCAGTGAAGGTCGTCTGCACGTCGCCGATCGTCCCGACCTGATGGGTTTCGGCGGCTTCCACACGACGCACCCCGACAGGGCGTCGCGACGACGAGGACGGGCGCGGCGAGCAATAGACGGGTCCAGCGCATGTCGCTCACCCCGGGCACTAGAGGCCTCGCTTCGCCTCGCATGCGCCGCGGTCGCGGCCCAGGCCCCCCAGGCAGCTGTCTCGACCCGGACCGCCCTCCAGACGATCACGGCCGCGGCCGCCGAGCAGCCGGTCCGCGCCGGCCCCGCCGAGCAGCCGGTCGGCGCCCGCGCCGCCGATCAGCAGGTCGCGACCGCCGCGACCGCAGATCAGGTCGTTGCCGCCCAGGCCGCGGATGATGTCCCGACCCGCGCGCCCCACGATCACGTCGCGCCGCCGGGTGCCGCGCGTGCGCGGCCCGGTGGCGAGGATCGTCGCCCGCGCGCCCTGGCACCTCACGAGGCCAGGCGTGGAGACGCGCCCCGCCGCGCGCCGGCGGGGGCGGAGGAGCCGCGCGACGGGCCCGCCGGGTCGAAGATCGCGACCGCGTCGGACACGAACGAGGCGACGTAGACGCTCTTGCCATCCGGGCTCGCGGCGACGTCGATGGCGCCGTCGAGCGCCCTGCCGTCCTGGCAGGCGCCGCCCGTTCCGTCTCTGAGACGCAGCCGGCCGTGCCCGGCTTTTGCGTCAGCGCCCCGGTCGCCGGGTCGCGATCGAAGATCGGCCGACCGCGCCGGAGCCACGCGAGACGACGTAGACGCTCGTGCCGTCCGGGCTCACGGCGACGTCGCGGGCGGCGTCGAGCGCCGTTCCGTCCTGGCAGGCCCCGCCGGTGCCGTCCTCTGAGACGCAGCCGGCCGTGCCCGCCTTCTGCGCCAGCGCCCCGGTCACCGGGTCGCGGTCGAAGATCGCGACGGTGTCGGGTCCGCTGAGGCGCATAGACGCTCTTGCCGTCGGCGCTGATGGCCAGACCCGAGACGCCGTCGAGCGCCGTCCCGTCCTGGCAGGCGCGCCGTGCCGCCCTCGGAGACGCAGCCCGCCTGGCCCGCCGTTGGGTCAGCGTCCCGGTCGCCGCGTCGCGCTCGAAGATCGCCACCGCGTCGGAGTCGAAGGAGGCGACGTAGACGCTCGTGCCGTCGGACTCATGGTGACGCTGACCGCGCCGTCGAGCGCCGTCCCGTCCTGGCAGGTGCCGCCGTCCGCTCTGAGACGCAGCCGCCGTCGCCGGGTTCTGCCTCAGCGCCCCGGTCGCTGGGTCGCGCTCGAAGATCGCGACCGCGTCGGACAGGTTGCCAGTGACGTAGACGCTCGTGCCGTCCGGACTCACCGCGACGCCGCGGCGCCGTCGAGCCCGTTCCACCCAGGCAGCCGTCCCCGGGCTGCCGTTCTCTGAGACGCAGCCCTCGAGTGCCCGCCTTCTGGCCAGCGCCCCGGTGGCCGGGTCGCGGTCGAAGACCGCGACGGCGTCGGAGTTGGCGGAGGCGACGTAGACGCTCTTGCCGTCCCCGCTCGTGGCCACGCCGCGAGGCGCCGTCGAGCGCCTTTCCCGTCCTGACAGGTGCCGCCCGTCCCGTCTTCGGCGACGCAACCGACCGCGCCCGCCTTCTGCGCCAGCGCCCCGGCGGCCGGGTCGCGGTCGAACACCGCGACGGCGTCGGACTGCGATCGAGGCGACGTAGACGCTCTTGCCGTCGGCGCTTGCGGCGACGCCGATGGCGCCATCGAGCGCCCTGCCGTCGACGCACGCGCCGCCGGTGCCGATCTCCGAGATGCAGCCCGCCGTGCCGGGCTTCTGGGTCAGCTCGCCGACCGCCCAGGCGGCCGTCGCCACCAGCAACACGAGCGTCCCGGCGAGGAGCAGCGTCACCCCCCACCACCCGCGATCGCAGAACTCGGAACGCATTCTCGGGGACACGGGAGGCTCTCCTCTACCGGACCCGGGTCGCGGCGCTGCCGACGACGGTGCGGCCCGCCCGCAGCTCCGCCCGCAGCCGGCCGGCCGAGACGACGGCTCCGGCCGGGAGCGTGGCGTGGATCAGCGCGCCGGCCGTGACCGGGACCGAGCCGAGCCCGCGGCCCCCCTGCGACCACGAGACGACGAGCCGTCCGCGCAGGGAGCGCACCGGCTGGGCCGCCATGCCGAACAGGGCGACCGCGCGGCCACCGGAGAGGCTCACGCGACCGGTCCTGATGACGCCCTCGCGCGGCGCGCGCAGCGTGAGGCTCGTCCCCAGGGTCCCGCCCGGGCCGACGAACGCGATTCGGTAGGTCGCCGGGAACGAGGCGCGCCGGCAGCTTCACCGTCCGCGCGAACGGCCCGGCGAGAAGGCGCCGGGCCGCCGCCCTGGCCAGCAGGGGGCCGCCCGCCCTCCGCCGGAACTCCGCGCGCAGGGCGCCGGGCCGGGTGGAGGAGCCGTGGAGCGCGATCGACCCGGAGAGCCGGCTCCTGATGTAGCGCGCCCTGACCTTCAGCCGGTCGATCTGGAAGGCCGCCGAGCCGGTCACGCCGCCGAGGCTGCCGCCGCTCGCCGCCGCGCCCGGCCCGGGCTCGACCGTCACCGAGAAGGCGCGGGCATTGGAGAGGTTGCCCGCCCGGTCCCGCACGCGCAGCTCGCCCACGAAGGTGCCCGTCCGGGTGAAGACGTGGGACACCTTCGCGCCGGTCGCGGTCGGGGTCCCGTCCTTGAAGGCCCAGGTGGTGGCGGCCGGATCCACCCCGGACGCCGCCGCCGCCGCCGGTGTCGAGGGAGGTCGTCGCGTCGAAGCTGACCCTGCCGCCGCGCTCGACGCGTGAAGCGGTCCTGGGTCGCGATGGCGACCGGCTTCACGGTGTCGAGCACGATCGTGTCGGTTGCGAGCGCCGACGCGTTGCCGGCGATGAAGCCGCTGATGGGTTGCGTGCAGATGCTCGGGCAGGGCGCGGTGTTGTCGCGGGCCCCGTCGCCGAACCTGACCCCGACCGTCTTCACCCCGTCGCCCGCGGTCAGGGTGGCGGGCACCGTCGGGGCGAAGGGCACCGGGCACCCGCTGGTGTCGCCGAAGAGGATGCACGGGGTGGTCCCATCCCCGTCGATGTCGGTCGCCGACTCGGTGACGCCGCTCGACGTGCCGGGGACGCCGCCGATCAGCGGGTCGGTCGCGGCGAGGTTGAGGGTGACGTTCCGGTCGTTCGTCCACACCGCGCCACCGTTGATCTCCATCGTGCCGCTCGGACTTGTGGCGTCGATGCGGGTCGTCCCCGTGGCCCGCGGCGAGTCCGCCGCGCAGGTGTCCGTCTGGCATGCGAGCACCGTGATCGAGTACCGGCCGCCGTTGCGCAGGAGCGCGCCCTCCGGCGGGGCAATCCGCGAGGTGGTGGGCAGAACCGGGTAGATCACCGGCGCGCCGCCGTCGAGGTTATTCCAGACGACTACCTGCTTGTCCGCCGGCGTGGCCGGGACGAACGCCGGGGGCAGCCAGGTGAGGGTCATCCTCGTTTGGAGGCCCGCGAAATCCTCTGCTTTCGTGAACGGCGAGAGGGTGAATTGGGGGACGCCGATGACCGCGGCCTGGGCGCCGCCGGTCCACGCGAGCCCGGAGACCAGCGTCACGGCGAGGACGAGCAGGCCCCTCGGCCCGGGCATCAGAGGCCTCGCCTGGTCTCGCAGGCGGCGCGGTCGCGGCCCAAGCCGCCCAGGCAGGTGTCGCGGGCCGCCCCGCCGCCCAGGACGTCGGCGCCGGGCCCCCCGAGCAGGAGATCGCGCCCGCCCTGGCCCAGGAGGCGGTCGGCGCCCTTCTGCCCCAGCAGGCGGTCGCGCCCGGCGCCCCCGCAGACGAGGTCGTGACCCGCGCCCGCCCGGACCACGTCGTCGCCGCCCAGGGCCACGATCACATCGGGGCGCGGAGTGCCGCGCAGGACGTCGCGCCGCGAGGTGCCCACGATCGTCGCCCGCTGCCCGGCACACCGTGGCACCGCCCGGCCACCGGCCGTGCCGCCGCCCCGCCGGCCGGGCCGGCACCCCCTCCGGCGGGCGCCGGGTCGCCCCTCCAGGCGCGCGATCGCGACGTCGTCGCCGACGTTCGTCTCGCCGGCGACGACGAACCTCCCGTTCGGCTGCAGCGCCAGCCCGTTGCCGACGATCCACCCCGCCGAAGTCGACCGTGCGCCGCCCGTCGGAGTCGAAGGTCGTGTCGGGCGAGCCGCCCGGCTGGAGACGGCCGATCGCGAAGTTCGCGCTGCCCGTCCAGCCGGCGACCACGACCTTGCCGTTCGGCTGAAGCGCGATCGCGCGGGCCGCGTCGACGGCGCCGAAGTCGAGGAGGCTAGTCGCGTCGCCGTCGAAGCTGTGTCGTCCGAGCCGTTCGGGTTCAGGCGCGTGACGGCCATCGCCACGCCGGGGCCCCCGGATCCGGCCAGGACGATCTTGCCGTCGGCCTGGAGGGCGACGGCCACGCGGCGCCGTGTCGCCGGCGTAGTCGATGACCCTCGCCCCGTTGATCCCGAAGGTCAGGTCGGGCGCCGCCCGCGAGGAGACGGGCCACGACGACGTCCCGGGCGCCGCCGCCGGGCGGGAACCGATCACCGACCACCACGACCTTGCCGTCCCGCTGCAGCGCCACCCCGAAGGCCCGCTCGAGCCCGCCGAGGTCAAAGCCGCCCGTGCCGCCGTCGCCGAAGGTCATGTCGTTCGAGCCGTCCGGGTTCAGGCGCGTGACCGTCATCGCGGTGATGTTGAAACCGCCGCCGAAGCCGGCGACCAGGATCTTGCCGTCGGGCTGGAGGGCGACGGCCTGGCCCCGGTCGTCGCCGAAGAGGTCGATCACCCTCACGCCGTTGGCGCCGAAGCCGAGGTCGGGGGAGCCGTCCGGGTTCATCCGGGCGACCGCGATGTTCGCCGCCTGGGCCGGCAGCCGCGTCTCGCCGGCGATCACGACCTTGCCGTCGGGCTGCAGGGCGAGCGCGTAGGCGAGGTCGACCCCGCCCAGGTCGACTCCGCGCGTGCCGCCGGCGCTGAAGCTCGTGTCGAGCGAGCCGTCGGGGTTCAGTCGCGTCACCGTCATCGCCGTGTTCGAGCCGCCGAAGCCGGCGACCAGGATCTTGCCGTCGGGCTGGAGGGCAACGGCCTGCCCGCTGTCGGCGCCGGTGTAGTCGATCGTCCGCTTGCCGTCGCCGTCGAAGCTCGTGTCGAGATCGCCCGGGGCGCCGAGCGCGAACCCGGCCGCGAGCGCCAGCGCGAGGGCCGCGAGGCGCCAGACCCCGGCCCAGCCCGGGGCCCGCTGCGAGGGGAAGGCCGTGCCTCCCGAGGCCCGCGGGCCATCAGAGGCCTCGCCGCGTCGCGCTCAGCAAATCACGAGCCTCCCGGCGAGGAGCAGCGTCACCCCCCACCACCCCCGATCGCAGAACTCGGAACGCCTTCTCAGGGACACGTGGTGGCCTCCTCTACCTCACCCGGGTCATAGCGCTGCCGACGACGGTGCCGCCCGCCCGCAGCTCCGCCCGTAGCTGGCCGGCCGAGAGCACGAGTCCGCCGTGAGCGCTGCGCGTCTCAGCGCGCCGGCCGTGACCGGCACCGAGCCCAGCCTGCGGCGACCGCTGGACACGAGACGGTGAGCGCCTCGCGTACGCGCCCACCGGCGCCGCATCCGGAACAGGGCGACGGCGGGGCCCCCGGAGAGGCTCACGCGCCCGTTCCCGATGACGCCCTCCCGCGGCGCGCGCAGCGTGAGGCTCGTCTGCAGGGTCCCGCCCGGGCCGACGAACGCGATCCGGTACCTGCCGGGGGCGAGGCGCGTCGGCAGCTTCACCGTCCGCGCGAACGGCCCGGCGGCCAGGGGCCGGACCGCCACCTTGGCCAACAGGGGGCCGCCCGCCCTCCGCCGGAACTCCGCGCGCAGGCGCCGGGTCGGGTGGAGGAGCCGGGAGCGCGATCGATCCGGCGTGCCGGCTCCAGACGTAGCGCGCCGTGGCCTTCAGCCGGTCGATCTTGAGGCGGCGGCGCCCGCCCAGCCGCCGCTGCCGGCGGTCGCCGCCGCACCCGGCCCGGGCGTCGACCGTCACCGAGAAGGCACGGGAGTCGGAGAGGTTGCCCGCCCGGTCGCGCACGCGCAGCTCGCCGACGAAGGTGCCGGCCTGGTTGAAGACGTGGGCCACCTTCGCGCCGGTCGCGGTCGGGGTCCCGTCCTTGAAGGCCCAGGTGGCGGTGGCCGGATCCACCCCGGACGCCGCCGCGCCGCCGGTGTCGAGGGAGGTCGTCGCGTCGAACCTCACCGCGCCGCCATGACCGACGGTGAAGAGGTCCTGGGTCGCGATCGCGACCGGCCTGACGGTGTCGAGCAGGATCGTGTCCGTGGCAAGCGCCGACGCGTTGCCGGCGATGCCGCCGATGAAGGCGTCGTGCAGATGGGCGGGGGCAGGGCGCGGTGGTGCGCGCGGGCCCCGTCACCGAACACCACCCCGACCGCTCTTGAGCCCGTCCCCCCCGGACAGCGTGGCGGGCAGCGCCGGCGCGAAGGGGACCGCGCAGCCGCTCGTGTCCCCGATGGGGCTGCACGGGAGTGTCCCGTCGCCGTCGCCGTTCACCGCGGCCTCCGTGATCCCGCTCGACGTCCCGGGGGCGCCGCCGATGAGCGGATCGATCGCGGCGAGGTCGAGCGTGACGCTCCGGTCGTTCGTCGCCGCCGCGCCGGCGTTGATCTGCATCGCGCCGCTGGGCGGAGTGGCGTCCATGCGGGTGGTCCCAGTCGTCTGCGGCGAGTCCGGCCGGGCACGTCTCCTCCTGGCACGCGAGCACCGTGAACGAGTAGCGGAGGCCGTTCGTGCACGCCGATGATCCAGGACGACCTGGTGGGTCGCCACCACGCTGCTCCGCGACTGGCCGCTGTCGAGGTGGGTCCAGACGACCACCTGCTTATCCGCAGGTGTCGGCGGGTTGAACGCCGGAGGCAGCCAGGTGAGCCCGATCGCCCACGCCGCTGTGGCCGGCCGCCCGCTTCGTGAACGGCGAGAGGGTGAACTGGGGGACGCCGACCACGGCGGCCTGGGCGCCGCCGGACCACGCGAGCCCGGCGACCAGCGCCAGGGCGAGGGCGAGGACGAGCAGGCTCCTCGCCCCGGGCATCAGAGCCCTCGCCTCGTCTCGCAGGCAGCGCGGTCGCGGCCGCAGGCCGCCCAGGCAGGCGTCGCGGGCCGCCCCGCCGCCCAGGACATCGGCGCCGGGCCCCCCGAGCAGGCGGTCGGGCCCGCCCTGGCCCAGGAGCCGGTCGGCGCCCGAACCGCCCTCGAGCCGGTCCGGGCCGGCGCCGCCCATCAGGCGATCGGCGCCCTTCTCGCCGAGCAGCCGGTCGCGCCCGGCCCCGCCGCAGACCAGGTCGTCGCCGGCGGCCGCGCGCACCACGTCGTCGCCGGCCAGGCCCGCGATGACGTCGGCCCGGCGGGTGCCGCGGAGCACGTCGCGCCCGCCGGTGCCCACGATCGTCGCCGGCCTCCCGGCGCAGCGCGGCGGCCTTACGCCGGCGGCGCCGAGCGGGCCGAGGCCGCCGCCGAGGCTCCGGAGGGGCGCGAGTCCCCCTCGAGGCGCGTGACCAGGGCGGGACCGTTGGCGCCGGAGCCCCCCGCGACGACGATGCGCCCGTCGTCCTGCAGCGCCACCGCCTGCCCGCCCGAGCCGAGGTTGCCGAACCTGACCGTCCGCGTGCCCGTGCGATTGCCGTCGGCGTCGATGCCGCCGAAGGTCGTGTCGAGCACGCCGCCCGACTGTAGGCGCGCGATCGCGAGGTGGTTGGCCGCCGATCCGACGGCGACAACCTTGCCGTCGGGCGCCAGGGCCACCGCGTCGGCGCGTTCGGGGCCGAGAGGGCTGAACCGGACGAAGGCGGCCCTGCCCCCGCCGAAGCCGGGATCGTCCGAGCCGTCCCCGTTGAGGCGCGTGACGAGGAACTGGTCGGAGGCCGTGCCCGCGACCACGACCTTGCCGTCCGGCTGCACCGCCAGCGCCTCGGCGCTCGCCATGGGCGTCCGAGGCTGATCGCTCGCCTGCCGGCCGTGCCGAAGCCCATGTCGGGCGACCCGTTCACCGGGCTCAGCCGGGCGATCGCGATCCGGTCGATCTGGCCCCCGAAGGTCGTGAACCCGGCGACCACGATCTTCCCGTCGGGCTGCACCGCGAGCGCCCGGGCCTCTTCGGGGCCGAGGCCGAAGTTGACCCGGGACGTGCCGAAGCTGCCGAACCCGAGGTCGTCGGCGCCGTTCGCGCGGAGGCGGGTGACGAGGATGGCGCGGTCGGCGCCGCCGAAGCCGGCCACGACGATCTTGCCGTCCGGCTGGACCGCGAGCGCCTCTGCGCCGGCGTTGGTTCCCCCGTGATCGATCGCGCGCTTCCCCGCGTCGCCGAAGCCCATGTCGGGCGAGCCGTCGGGGTTCAGCCGGACGATCGCCATGTTCCCGCCGCTCCGCCCGGCGACGACGATCTTGCCGTCGGCCTGGAGCGCGACCGCCTGGCCGAAGTCAAAGCTCCCGAAGTTGACGAAGCGGGTGCCGCCGAAGGATGGGTCGTCCGAGCCGTCGGGGTTCAGGCGCGCCACCGCGACGTCCCCGTTCCAGCCGGCCACGACGATCCTGCCGTCCGGCGGAGCACGAGCGCCTCGGCGCTGATGAAGGCCTCGATGCGTCGCGCGCCATCGGCGCCGAAGCCGCGGTCCAGGTCGCCCGCGGCGCCGAAGGCGACGCCTGCCGCGAGCGCCAGCGTCCCGGCCACGAGCAGCGTCAGCCCCCACCACCGGCGATCGCACAGGACGGGACGTCTTCTGACGGACACGGATGGCGCTCTGCGAAGCCGCATGGCTATTGGGTCTGGCGGTCGCGCCCCGCGCCGCCGGCCAGCAGGTCGATCGCCGGACCACCGAGGAGCCGGTCACGGCCGGGGCCGCCCCGCAGGAGGTCCCTGCCGGCCCCGCCCACCAGGCGGTCGGCGCCGCTCTCGCCGAGCAGGTGGTCGGCGCCCTTCTGCCCGAGCAGGCGGTCGCGTCCTGTGCCCCCGCAGACGAGGTCGTGTCCCGCTCCCGCGCAGGACCACGTCATTGCCGCCCAGGGCCACGATCACATCGGGGCGCGGAGTGCCGCGCAGGACGTCGCGGCGGGTGGTGCCGACGATCGTGGCCCGCCGGCCGGCGCAGCGAACGGAAGCGATGGGCGGGGCCGTGCCGGCCGAGGGCGGTTGCGCGGGAGCCGGAGGCGGCCCGAGGACATCCCGGCGGAAGACGTTGAAGAACGCGTTGAGGTCCTCGGCCGAGAGGTTGTCGGCATCCGAGACAAAGGCGACGTAGCGCCCGTCGGCCGAGATCGTCGGGCCGTAGGAGTCGTCGCCGCCGCCGGCGCCCCCGGCCCCGGCGGCCCGGCTCACCAGGGTGGTGGTGCCGGCCCGCAGGTCGCGCACGAAGATGTCGGCGACGCCGTCCGCGTCCTCAGGCGAGAGGTTGTCGGCGTCCGAATGGAAGGCGACGTGGCGCCCGTCGTCCGAGATCGCCGGGGCGGACGAGGCGGCGGCGGCGCCGGCGCCCCCCGCCCCGCCCGCCCGGCTCACCAGGGTGGTCGTGCTGGCCCGCAGGTTGCGCACGAAGACGTCGGCGACGCCGTCGGCGTCCTCAGCCGAGAGGTTGTCGGCGTCCGACTGGAAGGCGACATGGCGCCCGTCGGCCGAGATCGCCGGGACGGACGAGGCGGCGGCGGCGCCTGCGCCCCCCGGCCCGCTCGCCCGGCTCACCAGGGTCGTGGTGTTGCCGCCTGCAGGTCGCGCACGAAGACGTTGGCGACACCGTTGACGTCATCGGCCGACAGGTTGGGGGCGTCCGAGACGAAGGCGACGTGGCGCCCGTCGGCCGAGATCGCAGCGGCGCTCGAGGCGCCGAAGGCACCACCGCCCCCCGGCCCGCCCACCCGGCTCACCAGGGTGGTCGTGCCGGCCTGCAGGTCGCGCGCGAAGACGTTCCTGGCTGTGTTGAGGTCCTCGCCGGAGAGGTTGTCGGCGTCCGATTCGAAGGCGACGTGGCGCCCGTCGGCCGAGATCGCAGGGGCGAATGAGCCGGCGTCGCTGCCGGCGCCCCCGGCCCCGGCGGCCCGGCTCACCAGGGTGGTGGTGCCGGCCTGCAGGTCGCGCACGAAGATGTCGGCGGCGACGTTGTCGTCCTCGCCCGAGAGGTTGTCGGCGGACGACTCGAAGGCGACGTGGCGCCCGTCGGCCGACATCGCCGGGACGTTCGAGCCACCGTCGGCGGCCGTGCCCCCCGGCCCGGCCGCCCGGCTCACCAGCGTCGTGGTGCGGGCCTGCACGTCGCGCGCGAAGATGTTCCCGAAGGCGTTGTCGTCCTCGGCCGAGAGGTTGTCGGCGAACGAGGTGAAGGCGACGTGGCGCCCGTCGCCCGAGATCGCCTGTACCGGCGAGGCCCAGTCGGCCGGCGCGCCCCCGGTCGCCCGGGACACGAGGTCGAGGTCGTCCGTGGCGGCGAGGGCCGGCAGCGCCAGGGCGCCGGCCGCCACCGCCGCCAACGCGGCGCCGCACACGCGTCGTCTTGCCGCCTCGCGTCCCATGGGCCCGACTCTCCCGGCGGCGCCGGAGGCGGGGTATGGGGAGGGACCCCTACTCTTTTGCGAGCGCTCCCGCCAGGTCCTTACGCGCCCCCACCCCGAGCTTGCGGTAGGCGGCCGTGAGGTGCTTCTCGACGGTCTTGTGGCTCACGTGGAGCGCCTGGGCGATCTCCCGGTTCGAGCGTCCCTCGGCCGCGAGCCCGGCGACCCGCCGCTCGTTGGTCGTGAGGGCGGCGACCCCGCTGAGCTGCGGCCGGCGCGGCCGCGCGCCGGCGATCAGCAGCTCGGCCCTGGCCCGCTCGGCGAGCGGCGTCGCGTCGCAGCGGATCGCGAGATCGAGCGCCTGACGGAGCGGCTCGCGCGCCTCGACGAGGCGACGGCGGTGCCGCAGCGCGACGCCCTGGTCCGCGAGCGCACGGGCGTGCTCGAGCCGGGCAGGTGAGGCGGCCAGCACGTCCACCGCCTCGTCGAGATGCTCGAGCTCGTCGCCGACCACGCCGAGGGTGCGCAGCGCGATCCCGAGCGCGCGGGGGGCGCCGAAGCGGCGGGCGAGCTCCACCTCCTCCTGGGCGAGCGCGCGCGCTGCGTCGGGCTGGTCGAGCGCGGCGTAGGACAGGGCGGCCTGCGAGCGCCAGTCCACGGCGGCGGGGTTCGGCTCGCGCATGATCTCCTGGCGCCGTCCGACCTCCAGCGCGTCGGCGAGCGCGGCGCGCGGGTTGCCCTGCGCGAGGCGCAGGCGGGCACGGGCGTTCAGGAGCAGCGTGCCGGTGTAGGCGTCGCCGATCTCGCCGGGCTCCCCGTGTGCGTCGGCGGCGACGAGCGCGGCCTCGGCGGCCGCGAGCTCGCCGCGCTCGGCGAGCGCCTGCACGAGCAGCGCGGTCGCCCCGAGCACGCTCACCCGGCCGGCGTGCGCGTAGGCGCTGAGCGCGGCCTCGGCGTCGGCCACGGCGTCGCGGAGCGCTCCGGCCCGGACGCGGACGTCGGCGCGAAACGCGAGCAGCGGGCCGACGCGGTAGTTCGCGCGCTGCCTGCGGGCGTCGTCGATCGTCGCCGACAGGATCCGGTCCGCCTCGTCGAGGCGGTCGGCCACGGTCAGGCTGTGCACCGCGAACCCCACCACCACCGCCAGCATCGGGTCGGCCCGCAGCCCTTCGATCGCCCGCGCCGCCAGCGCCGCGGCGCGCTCGGCCGACTCGCCGGCCATCGTGACCTCGGTGGCGGCGACCGTCAGCTCCATCGGGCCGTCGAGCTCGCCGGCCTCGACGCGCTCGCGCAGCCGGGCGGCGCGCTCGAAGGTGGCGTGACGAGAGGTCAGGGCGAA
Organism: Miltoncostaeaceae bacterium; assembly: GCA_963835685.1. Lineage (GTDB taxonomy): Bacteria > Actinomycetota > Thermoleophilia > Miltoncostaeales > Miltoncostaeaceae > DATAGF01. Next base: position 72,176 of record CAWIGI010000016.1, on the reverse strand, counting down.
GCGGGCCATGTTGAGCATGTGGCTCTCGATGTGCAGGGCCAGGGCGGGGTCCGCGTCGGGGCTGGCGGCGAGCGCGCGCTCGACGATCGCGACCGCGTGCGACGGGCTGCGCATGCCGACGATCGCACCGAGCGTCCGTGCCGCGTAGAGCCGCGCGACGGTGTCCTCGGTCGTCTCGACGCCGCGCCGCAGGTGCTCGATCGCCGGCTCCATGTCGAGCGTGAGCGACTCCGCGAGCCCGAGCTCCAGCAGCACGGCGGGGCGGCGGTCCTGCGACGGCGGCTCCTCGAGGGCGCGGCGCAGGTAGGCGACCGACGCGTCGGGCGCGCCGCGCGGCAGCGCGTCTCGCGCGGCGGCGCGGAGGCTGTCGCACACCCAGTCGCGGGCGCCCGGCTCGGTCGCGAGCAGATGCGCGGCGACCCGCTCCGGGGCCGCGTCCTCTGCGGCCAGCATGCGCGCCGCACGCTCGTGGCCGGCCGAGCGCGCGGCCGGCGCGAGCCCTTCGTGGACCGCGCTGCGGATGATCGGGTGCACGAACTGGAGCGCGCGGCCCTCGGCCAGGATCCGCCCGGCGCGCAGAGCGTCGGCCGCCTCGGCGGCCTCCCGGTCGTCGAGCTCCGCGATCGCGGCGGCGTGCCGGACGAGCGCGCCGTCCCCGAGGACGGCGGCCGCGCCGGCGAGCCGCCGGGCGGGCGCGGGAAAGCGGGCCAGCCGCGCCCGGACCGACGCGACCACGCCCTCGGGCGCGGCGCCGAGCACCTCGTCGGCGCGGTCGGGGCCGGCCTCGCGCAACGCGCCCGCGAGCTCGCGGAGGAAGAACGGGTTCCCGCCGGTCAGCGCGTGGCAGGTGCGGCAGAGGGGCGTCAGGGCCTCGGGCACGGCGCTGCGCACGAGGCTCGCCGAGGCGGTGTCGGTGAGCGCCTTGGGCCGCAGCGGCGCGGGCGCGCCACCCTCGGCCAGCAGCTCGGCGACCGCGGCGCCGCCGGGCTCGCCGAGCGGCCGGGCGGCGACCACGAGCATCACCGGCGTGTTGCCGAGCCGCCCTGCGAGGTACGCCAGGAACCGCAGCGACGCGCCGTCGGCCCACTGTGCGTCGTCCACCAGCAGCGCCAGTGGCTGGTTGTCGGCGAGGTTGACCGTGAGGCGGTAGAGGCCGTGCAGGACGGCGAACGCTCCCTCCGGCGCGAGCGGCAGGGAGGCGGGCTCCGCGAGCGGGACGTCGAGCAGCGCCGCCGTATAGCGCGCCGCCCCCTCGAAGACCGCTGTGCCGGCGCCGTCGTGGACGGCGGGCTCGAGCAGCTGCCGCACGACGCCGTAGCCGAACGTCCGCTCGAGCTCCGTGGCGCGGGCGCCCAGCGGCTTCAGCCCCGCCTCGTCCGCGCAGGCGCGGGCTGCCGCGACGAGAGCGGTCTTGCCGATCCCCGCCGGTCCCTCCACGACGATCGCGCGCCCCTCACCGGCGGCCACCGCCTCGGCACCCGCTCGGATCACGTCGAGCTCCCCTCTCCGTTCGAGGAGCTCACGTCGCTCGCCGTGCGCCATCGTGCCCATCCCGATTCCGCGCTCCGGCCGACTGTACAGCCAGGGGGCGGAGAACGCCTCCGCGCAAGCAAAAAGCCCCGCTCAGGCGGGGCTTTCACCGAGGTGGAGCATAGCGGATTCGAACCGCTGACCTCCTGGGTGCGATCCAGGCGCTCTCCCAGCTGAGCTAATGCCCCGGGTGCGGCCACAACTGTATCGCGCGCCCGTAACTCCGTCATCCCGCGGGCAGGGAGGGGGCCGGCGAGCGGGTACTGTGGCCGTGGGTGATCGACCTCCACGCGCACCTCCTGCCGGGCCTCGACGACGGTCCGGCGTCGCTGCCCGGCTCGGTCGAGATGGCCCGGGCGGCGCACGCGGCGGGCATCCGCACCATGGTCTGCACGCCGCACATGATCGACCGCTACCCGACCGACCCGCGCCGGGCGCTCGAGCAGGTGGAGGCGGTGAGGGACGCGCTCGACGTGGCGGAGGTGCCGCTGCGCATCCTGCAGGGGGGCGAGATCGCCCTCCCCCACCTCGACCGCCTCGACGACGAGGCCCTGCGGCTGGCGAGCATCGCCGGGGCCGGGAGGTGGCTGCTCGTGGAGATGCCCTTCCAGGGCTGGCCGCTGACGCTGCCGAGCGCGATCGCGGACCTCGAGATCCGCGGCTACGGGGTGATCCTGGCCCACCCCGAGCGCGCCGAGGCGGTCCAGCGCGCCCCCGACCGGATGCGCGACCTCGTGGGGCGCGGGGCGCTGGTGCAGCTGAACGCGGGGTCGTTCCTGGGCGAGCACGGCGCGGCCGCCCGGCGGGCGGCGCTGCTGCTGCTCGGTGGCGGCGTCGCCCACTTCCTCGCCACCGACGCCCACTCCGCCGGCCCCAGCCGCCCGCCGCGCCTCGAGGAGGGCCTCCAGGCGGCGGCCGACGGCATCGACGTGCACCCCCAGGCGCTGCGCTGGATGGTCGAGGACGGCCCAGCGGCCGTGATCGAGGGGCGGCCGGTGCGGCCGCCGCGGCTCACGCCGCGGCGAAGGCCCCGGGCGGCCGGGAGCCCGGCGCCTGCCGGGCCGCGGCAACCGACTCCAGGGTGATCCGCAGGCCCTCCTCCAGCGAGGTCTCCGCGCGCCAGCCCCAGAGCCGCTCCGCCAGCGCCGGGTCGAGGGCGCTGCGCTGCACCTCCCCCAGACGCGCGGGCAGGAGCTCGGGCTCGCCCTCGTAGCCGAGGCCCTCGATCAGGTCGAGGACGCTCGCCTCGCGGCCGGTGCCGACGTTGGCGGTCACCCCGGCCGGCCCCGCCTCGGCGGCCAGCAGCGCCCGCACGACGTCGCCGACGTAGACGTAGTCCCGCGTCTGGAGGCCGTCGCCGAAGACCCGGGGCGGCCGGCCGTCCAGCAGCAGGCCGCAGAAGATCGCCACGACCCCTGCCTCGCCGGTGTGGTCCTGGCGCGGGCCGTAGACGTTCGCCAGGCGCAGCGAGACGCCCTCGCTGCCGTAGAGCCGCCCGTAGAGCTCCAGGTAGCCCTCGCCGGCCATCTTGCTCATGCCGTAGTGGGAGAGCGGGCGTGCCTCGGCGGTCTCGGGCGTCGGCACGGGCAGCCCCTCGTACTCGCCGTAGGCCGCGCCGCCGGTGGAGGTGAAGACCACGCGCGCGCCGACCGCCCGCGCGGCCTCCAGCACGTTGAGGGTCCCGACGATGTTGACGTCGGCGTCGAAGGCCGGGTCCTCGAGCGCCTTGCGCACGTCGGCCTGCGCGGCGAGGTGGAAGATCGTCGCCGGCCGCGCCGCCTCGGCGAGCCGCATCAGGTCGCTCGCCGCCCGGACGTCCAGCTCGTGGAAGGCCGCCTCGGCCGGCACCCGGATCGCCTGCCCGTTCGAGAGGTCGTCGACGACGTGCACCGGTCGGCCGTCGGCGACGAGGGCATCGGCGAGGTTCGAGCCGATGAAGCCCGCGCCGCCGGTGATGAGGGCGGTGGTCACGCTGATACCTTTCGGCCGATGGTCACGAGGTCTTGAGCGGCGCCTAGCATGGCATGAGCGAGACCGGGGACAACCGCGGTTCGGGGGGCGACGGCCGGGGGGTGCACGCCCGGCTCGCCGAGGAGGCCGAGCTGCGCTGGGCCCGCCGCACGCCATCGCGCTCGGTGCGCTGGGCCGGCCGGGTGCTCTGCCTCGCCCTGGCCGTCGGCGTGGTGGTCGCCGCGGTGCGGGTCGGCCTCTGGTAGCGCCGCGCTTCATCGCGTTCGAGGGGGTCGACGGCAGCGGCAAGACGACCCAGGCCGGCCTGCTGGCCGACGCGCTCGAGGGCCGCGGCCTGCGGGTGACGCGCACCCGCGAGCCCGGCGGGACGCTGCTCGGCGAGCGGGTGCGCCGGCTGGTGCTGTCGGGCGAGCCGGGACAGCTGAGCCTGGTGGCCGAGGCGCACCTCTTCGCCGCCGCCCGCGCCGAGCTGGTCGAGCGGGTGGTGCGCCCCTCCCTGGCGGCCGGGCGATGGGTGGTGAGCGACCGCTTCCTCGACTCCTCCCTCGCCTACCAGGGAGCCGCCCGCGGCCTCGGCGTCGACTGCGTCCTGGAGATCAACAGCACGGCCGTGGGCGACTGCCTGCCGGACCTCGCGCTCGTCATCAACACGCCCGTGGGCGCCGCGGCCTGGCGCCGCTCGGCGGCGCCGGACCGGATCGAGGCCGAGGGGGCGGGCTTCCAGGGCCGGGTGGCCGCCGGCTACCGCGAGGTCGCCGAGCGCTTCGCCGAGCGGGTGCGGCTGGTGCCGGGCGACGGGTCGGTCGAGGAGGTCCACGCTCGCGTCATGGCGGCCGTCGGGCCGTTCCTGTGATCGAGGTCCCGGGCCAGCCGCTGGCCGAGAAGATCCTGCGGGCGGCCGTCTCCGGCGACAGCCCGACCCAGCAGCTCCTGCTGTTCGGCCCGCCGGGCACCGGCAAGCGCCGGGCCGCGCTCGACGCCGCCTGGGCGCTGATGGACCCGGAGGGGACCCACCGCCACACCCGGGAGGCGCTCGATCTCACCGAGGTCGAGGCGGTCGGCCAGCAGATCCTCCTGCGCGACCTCGAGGCGGCCCTCGCCGAGATCGCCAGCCGGCCGAGCGTGATGGCGCGGCGGGTGATGATCATCCACGCCGCGGAGCGCCTCCGTGACCAGGAGGGGGCGCCGCGCATTCTGAAGACGCTCGAGGAGCCGCCGCCCCTGTCGCACGTGATCCTCGTCAGCGATCACCCCGCGGATCTGCTCGAGACCATCCGCTCGCGGTGTCTGCCGGTGCCGTTCCGCGCAGCCGGCTGGCGGGCGCTGGCGGATGCGGGCGACCCATTCGACCTGGCCATGCGCGAGATCGGCGTCGAGCTGGGGCTCGCGGCCCTCGCCGGAGAGGTGTCCTCGCCGGGGCGCCTGGTCCGCGAGCTCCAACGGCGCATGGAGGAGGAGGCCCTCAAGGCACCTTCGCCCCAGCTGGAGGCGCTTCGCGTCGAGGCCGAAGCCCTCGAGGGCAAGCGCGGCGGACGCACCGCGGCGAAGCGCGAGGAGGACCAGATGAAGCGCGAGGTGCGTCGCAGGGTCACCGACGGCTGGACGCTGGTGCTGGACTCCGCGGCCGCCACCGCCGCCGACGCCCTGGCCGTCGCCGTCGGCGCCGAGGGAGCCGTCCGTCACCCCGAGCGGCTCGAGGAGCTGCGGCGGATCGGGCCTGCCCGAGCGGCGCGAGTTCCTCGAGCGGGCGGTGGCCGAGATGCAGCTCACCCGCTCGGAGCTCGTCCTCAACCCGAGCGCCGACCTCGCGGCGGAGGCCCTGCTCGAGCGCCTCGACGCCGCCCGCCACGGACGCGCCCCGGCGCGGCTCGTGGGCCACGGCCGCCTCCCGTTCTGAGCCTCGGAGCGCCCCTGTCGGGCGCTAAACTCCCCGGCTCGCGGCCCTTCCCAGGGCCCGGGCCGACGTAGCTCAGCTGGCAGAGCACTTCACTCGTAATGAAGGGGTCCGGGGTTCGAGTCCCCGCGTCGGCTTCGCCGAAGTTGGCGTCAAGCAGGGAGCAGCAGCAGGCGCCCACCAAGACGCAGGGCCGCGACCTCTTAGCCAAGCGTCCCCCAACTCTGGATCAGGGTGAAGGTCGTGCCCCATCTGCCCGGCTCGGCCAACTCGGTCTCGGCCTCGCGGCGTAGCGAGGCAAGCTCGTCCTCGCTCAGTGTCTCGAGCAGCCGCGACTCGAGCGCGGCGCTGAACTGAAGCGGCAGACGCAGATAGGGGTGGCCGGGTTTGAGCGCGATGACGTGTGCGCCGATCTCCGGCTCTGCAATGCCGTTCTCACGGAGCAGTTGAGGAAGCCCGCGGCCCGCCTCGCCGCCCAGCCGGGCAAAGATCTCGGAGAGCAATCGGATCAGTCGCTCAGCCGCGGGAGCAGGGGGGTTGAAGTGCCACGAGCCCAGGTCCCACTCCTCCAGAACCAGTGAGCCACCCCGCCTGACCAACCGCTGGTACGAGGCCACCTGCTCGGGGCCGCGCCCGAGCGGAGCGATCACGTAGCGGGCATGGACGAGATCGAAGGATTGCGGCTCCAGCTTGCTGTCGAACAGGTCATCGACGACGAGCTCGACGTTGGAGATCCCTTCTGTCTCCAGAAGCGAACGAGCGGCATCGAGCAGGTTCTCGTCGATGTCCGTGCCGACGACCTGGCCGGAGGGGCCGACCCACTCGCCGAGGATCCGAAGCCAGCCCAAGGCTCCGCAGCCGACGTCCAGGGCGCGCCCGCCTGATCCGCTGCCGATCTTCGAAAGGAGCTGCCGTCCGGTCGGCTCCCACACGAGCGACTGCAGCTGCAGGCGCTCCAGCTCCGACGCCTGATTGGCCAGAAGGTAGGGGCTGCGGTCCTCACCGTTGTCGATCGTCACGCCGAGAAGCTACACCCGCTCTAGGCGCGCGCCGGCTCCCCCACCGGGATCAGCTCGATCTCCGTGAGGATGTCGAGCGATGGCATGACGGAGCGGGCGACGCCGCAGGCCCGGACGTGGTGAGCATGGGCGCGCCCGGCGGCCTCGCGCTTGTCCTCCTCCACCTGCAAGCGGTAGCGGACCGTGATGCGGCGCATCACCATCACGCCGTCTTCCACGACCACCTCGGCCTCGGCCTGTGAGGTGAGCCGGTTGCCCTCAGAGGGGATCCCGCGGGCCGTCAGCGCCCGCCCGAGGGTGCCTGTCAGGCAGGCCGCCACGGAGGCGAGCAGGTAGTCGAACGTGCCGCCGCGCTCGCGGAGCTCCCCCTCACCGAAGCCGTAGAAGTCGCCCTGGTAACCCGGCGTGCCGAACGTGACGGTCTCGCCCGTCTCCAGCAGCTCCGCCGTGCGCAGCGGCGGATGCTCGCGCGTCACCCGCACGTGACTCGTAAAGCGCGGCTCGCCCATCGGCCCTCGTTTCGCGTCGAGAAGTACATGCACGATTCCTACCCTCAGGTGATAGCGCTCAGGTCGGGTCGCTCGTAGTGGCCGGCGGTGTCGAGCACGCGCCGGGCGCCCAGGATCAGGTCGAGGTCGCAGTCGGCGTACAGGATCTCCTCGCGACCGTGCACGGGCCCGGCCAGGAGGTTGCCCCAGGGGTCGCAGATCACGCTGCCACCGGTGAAGTGGACATCCGGGCAACCGGCCAGCTCCTCGTGCAGCGGGAAGTCCTCGGGGAAGTCCGCGGTGCGGAGGTACTGCACGGGCGAGAGGACGAAGGCGCCCGCCTCGAAGGCGAACGTCCGCATCGCGGCCACCCAGATGTCGCGGTCATCGGCGGTGGGCGCCACGTAGAAGTCCACCCCGTCCCGGTGGAGGTGTTGGCGGGCGGCGGGCATGAAGTTCTCCCAGCAGATCAGCCCGCCGAGCCGGCCGAACTCCGCCGGCACGACGCCCAGGTCGTCGCCCGCGCCCTGGCCCCAGAAGATGCGCTCGTGCATCGTCGGCACGAGCTTTCGGTGACGGCGGGCCAGCCCGCCATCGGGCTTGAACCACAGGAGCGAGTTCCACAGGGTGCCGGGGCGGCCATCCTCGCGCTCGTTGACCCCGATCGCGACCCAGGCCTCGGCCTGGCGGGCGGCGTCGCCCAGAGCGGCGGCGAGCGGTCCGTCAACGTCCACCGCGTTGTCCCACAGCCGGCGGTGCAGCTCGACCGCGCGCGGGGAGACGATGAGGCCGTAGTGATGCCCCCAGCATGAGCGGGGCATGATCGGGACGAAGCCCTCGGGCAGCGCGATGAGCTTGGCCCCGCCCGCGGACGCCTCGGCGATGAGCGCGCAGGCCTTCTCCACGGACGCCGGGCCGTCGAGCACGACGGGCGTCGCCTGCACCACCGCTACGCGAACCATCATCGGGTTGCTCCTCCGCTGCGCGTCCGCTCGGGACCCTCCCACACGCCCGCGTGCGGAGCCAACGCCGGGACTCTTATTCTCCCGATAACCCGCGGGTATGTACGCTTTCCGCGCCCGTCGATCGGGCGCCCGGCCACGGGCGCCGGGGCATCGGTCTCTCGAACAGGAGCACACCATGAGCACCACCGACATCCCGGTGGACAACGGCGTCAACGTCGAGGCTCTGCTCGGCGTGCGCGAGGCGCTCGCGGACACCCCCGACATCGCGCAGTTCCAGTGGCGCGCGACCACCTCCTGGGTCCGGGGCACCCACAGCCAGTCCAGCGTCGAGTCGTTCTACGGCTTCGGCGAGGAGCAGCAGCACAGGACGACCTTCACCTACGACGCCGACCACCCCCTCCAGTTCGCCTCCGAGGACAACGGCGTGACCCCCGTGGAGTTCGTCCTGGTCGCGCTGGGCAGCTGCCTCACGGCGGGCGTCGCCGCCATCGCGCAGCAGCGTCAGATCCAGCTCCGCTCGGTGAGCGCGACCGTGGAGGCCTCGATGGACCTGCACGGCATCCTCGGCGCCGACCCCGACGTCCGCAACGGCTTCAGCGACATCACGGTCACGTACGACATCGACGCGGACGCGAGCCCGGCCGACCTCCAGGCGCTCGTGGCCCAGTCGCAGAAGCGCTCGGCGGTGTATGACGCCCTGACGAACCCGACCAACATCGCCGTCAAGGTCAACTGAGCTCCGGGAAGGCGCGACGCCCGTGCCCCACGTGCCCGTCGTGGTCGTCGGAGCCGGCCACTGCGGGCTGGCCATGAGCCGCTGCCTCGCCGAGCGCTCGATCGACCACGTGGTCCTCGAGCGCGGCGAGGTGGCGAACTCGTGGCGCACGGAGCGCTGGGACTCGCTGCGGCTGCTCACGCCCAACTGGCTCACCCGGCTGCCGGGGTTCGCCTACGCGGGGCCCGACCCCGACGGCTACATGACGGCCGGCGCGGTCGCCGACCTGGTCGAGGCCTACGCCGCGGACGGCGGCGCCCCGGTCCGCACGAGCACGACGGTGACGTCGGTGCGGCCGGCCGGCCATGGCGGCTATGCGGTCGACACGGGCGGAGGGAGCTGGTCTGCCGACGCCGTCGTGGTGGCCTCGGGCGCCTGCAACATCGCGTCGGTCCCGGCGGTCCGGGAGGCCGTCCCGCCGGGCATCACCTCCCTGACGGCGGCGGACTACCGGAACCCGGACCAGCTGCCCGAGGGCGGCGTCCTGATCGTCGGCGCCTCGTCGAGCGGGGTGCAGATCGCCGACGAGCTGCTGCGGCACGGCCGCCCGGTCACGCTCGCGGCCGGCGAGCACGTCCGGCTCCCGCGCCGCTACCGGGGCGCGGACATCCTGTGGTGGATGGAGGCGGCGGGGGTCCTCGACGAGCGCTACGACGAGATGGAGGACCTCGTCCGCGCGCGCAGCCTGCCGTCGATGCAGCTCGCCGGCTCGCCCGGCGGAGAGGCGCTCGACCTCAACGCGCTCACCGGCCGCGGGGCGCGGCTCATCGGCCGGCTCACCGCCATCCGCGAGGGGCGGGCGCTCTTCTCGGGCTCGTTGCCGAACGTCTGCGCGCTGGCCGACCTCAAGCTCGCGCGGCTGCTCGACACCCTCGACGCCTGGGCCGCCGACTCGGGCCTCGACGCCCCCGAGCCGCCCGAGCGGCTCGCGCCGACCCGGGTGCCCTCGACCCCGCTGCTGGACCTCGACCTACGCAGCGGCGAGATCCGGACGATCCTCTGGGCGACCGGCTACCGCCCGGACCTCTCCTGGCTGGAGCTCCCGGTCCTCAACCCGCGCGGGCGGCTGATCCACGACGGCGGTGTGACCCGCATCCCGGGGCTCTACCTCATGGGCATGCCGTTCTTGCGCCGGCGGAAGTCGACCCTCATCGACGGCGCCCGAACGGACGCCCCCGAGCTGACCGCTCACCTCGCGGCCCACCTCGACTCAACGGTCCGCGGCGGGCGGGTGTTGACGCTGACCTAGACCGGGACCCGGACCGAGGCTGTCGGGGAACGCTTCCGTCCGGGACGCGCTGGGTCGGGAGCCACCCTCCGCAGCACTGGGCGAGAGCGCCGGCATAGACGGGAACGGTGCCCGGGCGGATGATGGCGGGCGTAGTCGACGAGGCCTGAGGATCCATCCCGGGGCAGGAAGAGAGGTCGGCAATGGCGGCAGTGGGAGCCATCGACCAGGAACGCGTCCGCAGTCTCGCCTCCGCGTCGTCGGGGATGATTCTCCTCCCGGACGACCAGGGATACGACGACGCGCACGCGATCCACAACGCGTCCATCGACAAGCGGCCGGCGCTGATCGCCCGCTGCCTGGGGACAGCCGACGTCATCGAGGCCGTCGCTCGCGCGGGACGACATCGGCTTCCAGGGCTTTCTCTCCGCGGATGAAGCCGACGCGGCGCGGGACGCCGATCGCGCTCCGATCGAGGAGGCGGAGAGATCGCCCGGCTCGTCGATGGGGTGACATTCGAAGGTCGTGATCACATCACCACGTCGGATGCCGGCATTGGCCGCAGGGGAGCCGAGGGCCGGGGCGTTCACCACCTCAGCGCCGCTGGTCTCACCGAGCTTCCCGCGCGTCGGCGCCGAAACCGAGCCGGCGTGTCCGGGCGCCGATGCTCGCCCGTCGGATGGTGCCGCTGGGTCGCGCACAGGCTCGTCCAGGATCACAAGCACCGTCTCCGCGGGCTCACGGCGAAGCCGAGCCCTTGGCCGTGCCTCGTCAGGCGTTGACACCGACGACCAGGCCGTCGTGCCCGATCCGGGCCGGCCGGAGAATTGCGGTTGTGGAGCGTCGGTCTGGATCGATGTTGTCGATCGGAACTCCCGCCGGTGAGGACATCGTGCGGCCTCGAGCGCGCTGACCACACCGGTGCGAGGGACGCGCTGCGCTCGAACGGGCTTCCGATCGCGATCGTCGGCTCTCCGACCCGCACCAGACGAAGCGGTCCGGAGGCCCGACGCGCCGGACGGTCGCCGTCGGCTTCAAGAACCGCCAGATCGGTCGGTGGATCGACGACGCGCACCCGAACCTTGTGCTGGCCGCCGTCGTGGAAGGCCACCGTGCAGACGGCCGCTGGATCGCTCACCACATGGGCGTTGGTCACGAGCACCGACCCACGGATCTTCGACGGCTCGGCGACGACGAAATCCCGAACCCTGGCCGAGCCCGATGGAGACTCTCGGCCACCGAGGGCAGCACCGTGTCGATGAGATCAGGGATGCTCCGGGCCGGCGTGATGCCGGTCGGGAGATCGACGCCGCCTGCACTCGCCCGCAGGGTCACCATCTGCCATCGGCGCGCCTCGGCGAGATCGGGTTCTGTCGCGAGGCCGGTGTTGCGGAGGGCCCAGCTCATCCGATCGCGGGCGTCGCTGGGAAAGCCAATGAATGTCGAAGAAGTCCATCAGGCGGCTCATTCTCAACTCGATGACGTTCCCGGCCTCGAGACGCGCGCGTTCGGCCAGCACCCCGGCGGCGACCTGATCGGTCGCCCTGAGCCGCGGAGGCTCGCTGCGGCGCATTCGTGCGGCCCGCAGCGGGCGGAGCTCGGACCCGGGCTCGGGCCCTCGGGTCCCCCTCGCACGCGCCAGAGGCCCGGCCGCTGCCACGGCAAGTGGGGTGGACTTCTCGGTCCGCATGACTCGCTGATAGACCCTTGTCGCTTTGACGGGCTGGTGGGCCCGCTCGGGGTCCACCTCGGCCCTCGCGCAGAGAGACTTGAGCCGCCGGATGGAGACATTCCCGAGACTTAATGCATGAGGCTGGGCAGCAGGCCGGATGGCCTGGGAACCTACGTTCGGCGGGGTCCGGCCCGCGCGCCCGTGAAGGCGGTGCCACAGCCGCCCTCTTGAGCGGACCGGGCAGCGCAGGCATGAGGCGCGCCAACTCAGCTGCCCGAGGCTGGAGTGTGCTCGAGGGCGGTCCATCGCTTCGCGCCACCCTCCCCAAGCCTGACCGTCGTCAGGGCCGAGTGCGGAGGAGGCGCTGCGTCTTCACGCGGAAAGCGAGCGATCAGAGGAGCGGGTCGCGGAGTGCACGAGCTGGCTCCGTCGTGAGCACCCCGCGCTCGACGGCGGACGCTGGGCCATCTACCTCGCCCACCAGAACGTCGCGGCCTTCGACACCCTGACCCGGGCGCTCGACCCGGCCCTCGCCGCCGGGGCGACGATCGCCGTGGAGATGTACGCCACCCAGAGCGCCTACTGCGGCGCGGGCGGCGCCGAGCGCGGGGGCGACGACTGGCTCGCCGACTTCTTCCTCGGCGGGCGCGGCTCGTCGCCCGGCGCCGGCTTCGCCTGGCTGGCCGAGCGCCGCCGGCACCTTGGGTCCCACTCCCGCCTGACCGCCGTGCTCGGCGTGACCGACGCCTACCTGGACGGTCCCGACCCCTTCATCTTCCTCGACCGCATGTTCTTCGTCTGGATGAGCCGCACGGGCTTCCCGGAGGTCCTCGCCGCGGCCAACGGCGGCGCGGGGAGCTACAAGTGGCAGCGGGACCACCTGGACTCCACCACGCGCGACCAGCGCTTCGCGGCCGCGTGGGAGCACTACTGCCGGCGCGGTCAGACGCCCTCCCTGGCCGGCCGCGTCGCCTGCCGGTAGCCCTCGTCGTGTAGGGCTCGAGGTCGCCGAACCCCGGGGCGGGATGCGCCGACGCGGGCGTCGTCGCCGTGACTCAGTCGCTGCCGGGATGACCGCGCAGCGTGGTCGTCGCCCCGTCGCGGCAGTAATGGTTCCAAGAGCGGACGAACTGCGTATCCCTGAGCGGGTGGCTCACCTTCTCGTCCCACTTGTACGTGCCGATGCCGCCGTTGTCGGCGAGCATCAGCCCTCGGAACCCGGTGCGCGTCGCCCACACGTAGAACATCCGGTCGAGGAAGACCGCGGGCTCGGCGTCGCCGAGGTAGTCCAGGGGCGTCACGTCGGTGGTCGGGAACACGACGGTCAGCCGCGAGCGCGAGCGCAGCTGTCGACGCCGGCCTGCGAGCCATCGCAGGCGCGGCTGGGGAAACGCTCCCGATCCGCCCTGGAAGAAGTCGGCCATCCACTGGTCGCGCCGGGATGCGGTGCGCCCCGCGGCGCAGTAGGCCGAAAACCGCGGGTAGAGCTCCAGGGCGAGGGTCGCGTCGGCCCGCAGCAGCTCGTCGATCGCCGGCGTCTCCGGCGGGTTGAGCCTCGTGTAGGCCGTCCGGGGGCCGCCGGCGATGAGGACCCCCCACCGACCACGCAGATCGGGCCGTTGCAGGCGAAGGCGCCGGGCCGCTTGCGCGACCTTGGGCACGAGGCCGGCGCCGCCGGCCAGCTCGTCGATCAGCGCCATCGCGGCGGGACCGTCGCCGGTCAGCGCGCCCGTCACCGCACCGGCGACGTCGCGCCCCGTCGCATGGCGCCGGGCCAGAATGTACTTGCACCAGTTCTCGGGCGCGACCTCGTCAGGACGATTCTCCGAGGTGATGAGCGGCAGCTCGTGGCGCTCGACCAGCTCCAGGAGCGCGTCCCAGGTCCCGGGGGCGCGTCTGACGACGATGTGGAACACGGGGTCAGCCGGAGGCGGTGGCGGCCACCTCCGGATCCCGCCACACCACGGCGGTGCCCTCGAGCACGACGACACCGTCCTGGTTGGTGATCCTCGTGGCCAGCTCGTGGATGGGCTTGTCCTCGCGGGCGGAGAGCACCTCGACCTCGGCCGTGATCACGTCGCCCGGGGCGACCGGCGCCGTGAAGTCCCAGCTGACGTGGAGGAAGACCGAGCCCGGCCCGGGCAGGTCCTCGGCGACGACCGCGTTCAGCAGGCCGGAGGTGACCCCGCCCTGGACGATGATGCGCCCGAAGCGGGAGCGCCTGGCGACCTCCTCGTCGTAGTGCACCGGGTTGCGGTCGCCGGTCATCTCGGTGAATCGCCGGATATCGTCCGACTCCACGCGGCGGGTGCGCGATGCTCGATCGCCGACTGAGGCCAATGGGTCCCGTCCTTGTCATCGGGTGCGGAGTGACCAGCGTCGTCGCCCCAGGCGACCGGCGCAATCTGCCAGGAGATCCTCGATCGGTCTACTGTCGCTCGACGGCTCGCCGGCGCATCGCTTGCGGGCGCGAATGACGACGGGCCGGAGATGAAGGCGAGCGTCTACCACGGACCGGGCGACATCCGGGTCGAGAACGTCCCGGACGCCGTGCTGCGAGAGCCCACCGATGCCCTCGTGCGCGTGACCCACGCGGGCATCTGCGGCAGCGACCTGTGGGTGTATCGCGGCGAGCTCGAGCTCTACGGACCTGCGCCAAGCCGGGTCGGCCACGAGTTCCTCGGCGTGGTGGAGGACGTCGGTCAGGGCGTGCGCACGCTCCGCGCGGGACAGCGGGTGATCGCCCCGTACACCTTCTCGGACGGCACCTGCGACGCCTGCCGCGACGGCCTTCAGACGCTCTGCCGCTCGGGCGGCTTCTTCGGCGGCCGGCAGGACGGCGGCCAGGGGGAGGCGGTCCGGGTGCCGCTCGCGGACGGAACGCTCGTCGCGATGCCCGATGACGTTGACCTCTCCGACGAGCGCCTCGCGGCGGCGCTCGCGACCCTCACCGACGTCATGGGGACGGGCCACCACGGCGTCCTTGCGTCGGGCGTCGGCGCCGGTGGAACCGCGGTGATCGTCGGCGACGGCGCGGTCGGCCTCTGCGCGGTCCTGGCCGCCCGGCGAGTCGGCGCGGAGCGCGTGATCCTCCTCGGTCACCACGCCGACCGCCTGGCGATCGCCACGAGCCTGGGCGCGACCGACATCGTCGAGGAGCGAGGGCCGGCGGCGGTCGAGCGGGTGCGGGAGCTGACCGACGGAGGTTGTCGTCACGTCGTGGAGTGCGTCGGAACGGCCGAGGCCTACGCGGTGGCCATCGGCAGCGCGCGCCCCCGCGGGACGGTCGGCCATGTCGGCTCACCGGTCGATGAAATCGAGCTCCGGGACGTCCACGTCCGCAACGTGAGCCTGACCGGCGGCAGGGCGCCGGTCAGGAGCTACATCCCCGAGCTGATGGACGATGTGCTTTCCGGTGCGACTCGACCCCTCGGCCGTGATGGACGTCACCATCCCTCTCGACGAGGTGCCGTGGGGTTACGCGGCGATGGACGAACGGCGCGCGATCAAGGTCCTGGTGCGCACGGGGGCGGGCTGACGCGGCCTTCGCCGGAGCCGGGCGTCTCGCTCGGCGTGGCTACGAGGCGGTCTCCCCCACGGGCTCGACCACGGTGTGCTCGGGCGGGCCCTGGAGGCCTGCCGACGCCATGATCTCGCGCGACTGCGGGTCCGCGAGGAACCGCTCGTAGTCCTCCTTCGACCAGTCGAACAGGACCACCACCTCCTCCTGCTGCTCCTGGTTCCGAAAGACCTTGGCCCCGGTCGAGCCGAACTTGCGCCGGTGCTCGGCGCCCCGAGTCGTGAAGACCGACCAGAACTGGTCGAAGTCGCCGATTTTCACCCGTGCCAGCAGCATCGCGGCCTCCTCGCGCGTCGCCCTCGCTGAGCCTCTCATCCTATGGCGATCCGCCGGCGGTGCGCGGGGCCGGGGGGCGCGGCCAGGCTGGTCACTCCGCACGCGACGACAAGGACGGGAACGATGGCCTCAGTTGGCGATCGAGGACCGGGCCGGGCCGCCTGAGGGTCGTCTCAAAAGGCCACCCGCCCGCCCCTCAGCCGGGCTGCGGCAGCTCCCCGATGTTGCGCAGGACGCCCACGTCCGGGGCCATGGTGCGGAAGGCCTCGTCCTTCTGCAGCACGCCGACGGTGTAGACGGGCAGGTCCTGCATCCGGGACAGCATCGAGGCGGCATCGCGCGAGCGGGGCACCGACTTGAAGGTGGACACCAGGATCGCCTGGTAGCCGCCGCCCTTGGCCGCCTCGAGGGGCTTGGGCCAGTCCGGCGCCATCACCTCGACCTCCCAGCCGGCCTCGCCGAGCTTCTCCACGGCGGCCTCGGTGCCGGGGAAGCGGACCTTGCCCTCCTTGTTGAGGACCTCGTCGGTGGGGACGGTGACGAACAGCAGCTTCGGCATGAGCGGGGCTCCTTTCGCGCAGGGGTTGGTGGGCGAGCAGCTCAGACGAGCTCGAGGATGGTCGCGTTCGCCATCCCGCCGCCCTCGCACATCGTCTGGAGGCCGAGGCGCGCGCCCCGGCGGCCCATCTCGTGGACGAGCGTCGTCATGATCCGCGCCCCGCTGCACCCCAGGGGATGGCCGAGCGCGATGGCGCCGCCGTTGACGTTGACGCGCTCGAGGTCGGCGCCGAGGTCGCGGGCCCACGCGAGCGGGACGGAGGCGAAGGCCTCGCTCACCTCGAAGAGGTCGATGTCGGCCATCTCGAGGCCCGCCTTGGCGAGCACCTTGCGCGTGCTCGGGATCGGCCCGGAGAGGCCCTCGATCGGGTCCACCCCGGCGAGCGCGAACGAGTGGAAGCGCGCCCGCGGCCGCAGGCCGAGGCGGGATGCCGCCGACTCGGACACGATCAGCAGCGCCGCCGCGCCGTCGCTGATCTGGGAGGAGTTGCCGGCCGTCAGGCGGCCGTCCTCGCGGAAGACCGGCCGCAGGGCCGCGAGCGCCTCGAGGCTCGTGTCGGGGCGGATGCCCTCGTCGGCCGTCGCGAGCCACTGCTCCCCGTCGCGCTCGGCGCGGACCGGCAGCATCTCGTCCGCGAAGCGGCCCTCCTCGGTGGCGGCGGCCCCGCGCCGGTGGGAGGCGAGGGCGAACTCGTCGAGCTCCTCGCGCGCCGAGCTCCCACCGCTCGGCGACCAGCTCCCCGGACAGGCCCTGGTCGATGAGCAGGTCGGCGGGGAGGCCGTATCGCTCCCGGAAGCGGGGCCCGTAGGCCGCCGACACCTCGGGGGTGTTGGACCACATCGGGACGCGGGTCATGGACTCGACGCCCGCCGCGATGGCGATCTCGTAGGCCCCCGCCATGATGCCCTGGGCGGCGAAGTGGGCCGCCTGCTGCGAGCTGCCGCACTGGCGGTCGATCGTGGTCGCCGGGACCGTCTCCGGAAAGCCCGCGCCGAGGGCGGCGCTGCGACCGATGTTGATCGCCTGCTCGCCCACCTGGTCGAGGCATCCCACGATGACGTCGTCGACCTCGCCCGGATCCACGCCGGCCCGCTCGACGACCGCGGCCAGGACCTCGCTGAGCAGGTCCGCCGGGTGCCAGCCGGCCAGCATCCCCTTGCGGCGGCCCATGGGCGTCCGCACGGCCTCCACGATCAGCGCGTCCGTCATCGCGCGGCCACCTCCTCCCGGCCCGCGAACCGCGGCGGGCGCTTCTCGGCGAACGCGGCCATCCCCTCCCGCTGGTCCGGCGTGGTGAACGCCAGGGCGAAGGCGTCGACCTCGGCGGCGTAGGGCCCCGGAGCGTCGCCGCCGAGGGCCAGGTTGCACAGCCGCTTCGCCGAGGCGACGGCCCAGGGCGCGTGGCGGGCGATCGCCTCGGCGATCTCGATCGCCCGGGCGAGCAGGTCGGCCGCCGGGTGCACGTGGGTGACGAGCCCGGCCCGGAGGGCCTCGTCGGCCGCAACGTGCCGGCCCGTGAGGATCATCTCCTTCGCGAAGCCCACCGAGGTGGTCCGCGCCAGGCGCTGGGTCCCGCCCCAGCCGGGGACGAGGCCCAGGCTCACCTCCGGCTGGCCGAAGCGGGCGCCCTCGGCGGCGACGCGCACGTCGCAGGCCAGCGCGATCTCGCAGCCGCCGCCCAGCGCGTAGCCGTTCACCGCGGCCACCACCGGCACCGGAAGGGCCTCGATGCGATCGGCGACCCCCTGACCCCGCCGCGCGAACCCGCGCGCCGCGAGCGCGTCGGCCGTCCGCATGTGCCCGATGTCGGCCCCGGCGCAGAAGGCCTGCTCGCCGGCGCCCGGTGAGCACGACGGCCCGGAGCGCCGGGTCCTCCTCGATCTCGCCGAGCCGGTCGTCCAGCTGGTCGAGCATCTCCGACGAGATGGCGTTGAGCGCCTCCGGTCGGTTGAGGGTCAGGACCGCGACCGCGTCGCGGCGCTCGATGTCCACCGGCAAGGTCGCCTCCGGGATCGGGGTGGGCGGGAGACGCAGGTTGACAGTTGGTGATGATAAGTGCAATCTGCACCTATGGGTACGACCCGCACGAACGGGCGCGGACCGTCCGGCAACGGGGGGAGCGCCCGCCGCTCCGAGGCGCAGGCCCAGCCGCGCATGTGGCTCCAGCCGTTCCTCCTGCTCGCCCTCGAGCAGTGGCAGAGCCACGGGTACGAGCTCATCCGCCGCATGACGGCCTTCGGCTTCGAGGCCCTCGACCGCGGCAGCGTCTACCGCATCCTGCGCCAGCTCGAGAAGGACGGCCTGGTCAGCTCGGGCTGGGACACCTCCAAGGAGGGCCCGGCGCGGCGGCTCTACTCGCTCACGGACGCCGGCCGCGCCTACCTCAACGTCTGGGCGGCCTCGCTGCGGGGGTACCAGTCGATGCTCGACCAGTTCTTCAGCCTCTACCCGCCGCCGCCCGTCTCGTCGGCCTCCGCGGCGGGCGAGGACGCGGACCGCTCGGACGAGCGCTGAGCGCGCCGGCATCCCGGGCCCGGAGCCGAGCGTGAGCGACGCCTCCCCCCCGCCGGAGGATCCGCTCCGGCCCATGCGCGAGGCCTACGACCAGGCCGTCGAGGGCTGGTCCAAGGCGATGGAGGAGATGGTGGCCGGCGAGGAGTTCGCCTCGGCCTCGGGCGAGCTCCTCAAGCGCTACGTGGAGATGCAGGAGTCGCTGCGGGCCGCCTCGCGAGCGGCCGCCGAGAGCGTCCACTTCCCCACCACCGACGACATCGCGCGCCTCGCCCAGCTCGTGATCAACGTCGAGCGCAAGGTCAACGAGGTCGCCGACGAGACCCACGCCATCGCCGGGCGCCTGGCGGCGGTCGAGGCCGCGCTGGAGAAGCTCGCGACCGCGAAGCGCCCGCCGGCCCGCCGGCGCGCCAAGCCCTCCTCCGGCGGATAGCCGTGGCGGCATCGACGAACGGCGAGGGCGCGAGCGCCGGAGCCGCCGACCCGCTGCGGCTCGAGGCGCTGGTGCGCGGGCTGGGGATCCTCGCGGGCGACGTGCGCGTCGCGACCGGGACGACCCCGAAGGACGTGGTCTGGACCCGGAACAAGACCGTCCTGTTCCGCTACCGGCCCGTCGCCGCCCGGGCTCATGCGACGCCGGTGCTGCTGGTCTACGCCCTCATCAACAAGCCCTACATCCTCGACCTGCGGCCGGGGAACAGCTTCGTCGGCCATCTGCTGCGCGAGGGCTACGACGTCTTCCTGCTCGACTGGGGCACGCCGGGGTGGGAGGACCGGGACACGACGCTCGACGAGCTGGTGGGCGAGCACCTGCCCAAGGCCGTCGAGCGGCTGCACCGCGCGGCGGGCGGCGACGACTACACCCTCTTCGGCTACTGCATGGGCGGCACCTTCGGGGCCATGCACGCGGCGCTGCGGCCCGAGGGCCTGAGGAACCTGGTCGCGCTCACGGCGCCCGTGGACTTCTCCGACGGCCGGCACCCTCTCCGTCTGGACCGACCGCCGCCATCTCGACGCCGAGGAGGTCGCCCGCGCGCTGGGCAACGTCCCCGGCTCCCTGATCGACCTCGGCAACAAGATGCTGAGGCCGGTGCCGAACCTCGTCGGGGCATACGCGACCATGTGGGAGCGCCTGCTGGCCGGGAAGGACATGACCTCCTGGCTCGCGATGAACAAGTGGGTGAACGACGGCGTGCCCTTCCCCGGCGCCGCGTTCGCCCAGTGGATCGGCGACTACTACCAGCGGAACGGCCTCGTCCGGGGCGAGATCGCCGTCGCCGGGGAGCCGGTCAACCTGTCGAGGATCTCCGCCTCCGTCCTGGCGATCGCCGGGACGAACGACCACATCGTCCCGCCGGCCATGGCCCGGCCGCTCGTCGATCTGGTCTCGAGCGCGGACCGCGAGTACCTCGAGCTCCCCGCGGGCCACGTCGGCCTGCTGGCCGGCTCGGGCGCCCGGGAGTCGCTCTGGCCGCGCGTCACCGACTGGCTCGGGGAGCGCTCCGATTGAGTCCCGACCGACCCCTCCCCCAACGGAGGTCCGACAGATGTCCCCAGCACGCTGCCGCGCCGGCTGCGGCGTGCAGACGCGCACGAATCTGGCGCCGGATGGCCTCAGCTACTGCACAACTGAGCACCGGTCGTCACGCCGAGCGCCCGCGCCGGAGGAGCCCGCCCCGCCCGTCCGCGTCCACCCGCCCGGCAAGACGATCGAGGAGCTCTCGGTCGGCGACAGCGCGAGCGTGACCAAGCGGATCTCGCAGGCCGACGTCGACGCCTTCGCGCGGATCTCCGGCGACGACAACCCGGCCCACGTGGACGCCGTGTGGGCGGCGGCGTCGCTGCTGGGCGGGCGCGTGGTGCACGGCATGCTGACGGCGGGGCTGATCTCGGCCGTGCTCGGCACCCTGCTCCCGGGCCCGGGCTCGATCTACTTGTCCCAGACGCTCAGGTGGGTCGCGCCGGTGTGGCCGGACGACCTCCTGACGGCCACCGCGACCGTGAAGGAGATCGTCGCGGAGAAGGGCCGGGTCGTGCTCGAGACCGTCGTGACCCGCGACGGGGAGCCCGTCCTGACCGGGGAGGCCCTCGTGATGGCGCCCCCGGCGGCGCTGCCGAGGCCCGCGCGGCGGCGCCCGCGCGAAGGGGAAGGCGTGATCGGGCGCGTCGCGGTGGTCGGCGCCGGCGTCATGGGCAGCGAGATCGCCCAGGCCGCGGCGGCCGGCGGGGTCGAGGTCGTCCTGCTCGACGCCGACGCCGCGGCGCTCGAGCGGGGGCTCGCCCACGTCGCGCGGATCGGCGAGCGGCGGGTGGCGCGCGGGCGCATGAGCGCCGGCGAGGCCGAGGCGATCGCTCCGCCGCGTCGCCCCCAGCCGCGGACGACGGCGACCTGGGGTCCTGCGACCTGGCCATCGAGGCGGTCCCGGAGGTCATGGACATCAAGCGGGAGGTCTTCCGGCGCCTGGACGCGGCCCTGCCGCCCGCCGCGCTGCTGGCGTCCAACACCTCGGGGCTGTCGATCACGGCGCTCGGCCGCGAGACGGGCCGTCCCGACCGCGTCCTCGGCCTCCACTTCTTCAACCCGGCGAGCGTGATGCGGCTGGTGGAGGTCGTCCGGGGGGCCGACACGGGCGAGGAGACCCTCGCGGCCGGCGAGGCCTTCGCGCGCGCCCTCGGCAAGACGCCGGTGCAGGTGCGCGAGTGCCCCGGCTTCCTCGTCAACCGCGTCCTCTGCCGCGCCCTGGCCGCGGCCTACCGCCACGCGGCCGAGACCGGCGCCGACCGGGCGGCGGCCGACCGGGCGGTCGTGGAGGAGGGCCCCGCGCCCATGGGGCCGTTCGCCCTCGGCGACCTCATCGGCCTGGACACGCTCGGCCACATCCGCACGTACCTGGAGGAGGCCTACGGCGAGCGCTTCGACGACGGGGGCGCAGTCGATCGCGAGGTGGCCGCCGGGCGCCTGGGCAGCAAGTCGGGCGCCGGGTTCCACGACGGCGACGCCCCGGAGGCCGCGGCGGACGGGCCCGGGCGGGCGGTCGCCGAGCGCTACTACCTCGGCGCGCTCGACGAGGCCCGGCGCTGCAGCGACGAGGGGATCGCGGCGCCCGGCGACATCGACCTGGCGATGCGCCACGGCTGCGGGTGGAGCCAGGGGCCGCTCGCGTGGGCTGAGGAGCGCGGACTGACCGAGGCCGCGCCGGGGAACGAGGTGGAGAAGACATGAGCTCGGAGCTGTCGGAGCACGTGGCGCTCGTCACGGGCGGCGTGCGCGGGATCGGCCTGGCGATCTGCCGAGGCCCTGCTGGCCGAGGGCGTGCGGGTCGCGGCGGGGTTCTCGCGCAACGGGCCCGCCGCCGAGGCCTTCATCGACACCTACGGCGACCGGGGCGCGACGATCCACCAGGGCACGATCGAGGACCACGAGGACTGCGAGCGTGTGGTCGCGGAGGTCCTCGACCGCCACGGGCGCCTCGACATCCTCGTCAACAACGCGGGCATCACCATGGACCGCACCGTCCGCAAGATGACGCCCGGAGGAGTGGGACCACGTCCTGCGGGTCAACCTCAACGGCGCCTTCTACATGTCGCGCGCCGCCATCCCGCACATGATCGAGCGCGGCTACGGCCGCATCGTCAACATCAGCTCGGTGGTGGGCGAGCGCGGGCAACGTCGGCCAGGCCAACTACGCCGCCTCGAAGTCGGGCCAGTTCGGGCTGACCATGAGCCTGGCCCTCGAGCTCGCGAACAAGGGCGTGACCGTCAACTGCGTGGCGCCCGGCTTCATCGAGACCGACATGACCGGCGCCGTGCCGGCGGAGATCATGCAGCGCATCGTCCAGACCATCCCCATGCGCCGGCTCGGCCGGCCCGACGAGGTCGCGCGGGTGGTCGTCTTCCTCGCGGAGCCGGCCTCGAGCTACATCACCGGACAGGTCTACTCCATCAACGGCGGCCTGAACATGTGAGCGCGGCGCCCCGTCCCGACCGCCCCGACACGTCCCGGAAGGAAAGCGATGACCCCCGACGACGACACGCCCGACCCGCTCGAGAAGCTCGACCCCCTCGGCTTCGCCGAGGCGTGGCAGCGCGCGGCCGCGGCGGCCCTCCAGAACCCCGAGGGCATGGCGCAGGCGTGGGGCCGCTACGTCTCCGGCCTCGCCGAGGCCTCGGCGGCGGCGGCCGAGCGCGCCCGCGGCATCGAGGCCGTCGGGCCGGTCCAGCCGGGGCGCCGCGACCGCCGCTTCAGGGATCCGGCGTGGGAGGAGAACCCCGCCCTCTTCGCGCTGCTCCAGGGGTACCTGCTGTCGGGCCGGCTCGTCGCGGACGTGCTCGACGCCTCGGCGGTCGACGAGGTGACCGAGCAGCGGATGGGCTTCCTCGCCGACATCCTCATGGACGCCCTCGCGCCGACGAACGCCTTCTGGACGAACCCCGCCGCCGTGAAGCGCGCCTACGAGACCGGCGGCGCGAGCGTGATGCGGGGCCTGCAGACGTACCTGGACGACGTCGCCAACAACGAGGGGATGCCGCGCCAGCTCGACCCGGACGCCTTCAAGGTGGGCGAGGACCTCGCGGTCACTCCCGGCAAAGTCGTCTTCCGCAACGACCTGATGGAGCTGATCCAGTACGCGCCGGCCACCGAGACGGTCTACGCGACGCCGCTCCTGATGAGCCCGCCCTGGATCAACAAGTACTACATCATGGACCTGGCGCCCGGCCGCAGCTTCGTGGAGTGGGCGGTGCAGCACGGCCACACCGTCTTCGCGATCAGCTACCACAACCCGGACGCCACCGACCGCGACGTGCGGCTGGACGACTACCTGCTCAGCGGGCCGATCGCCGCCCTGGACGTCATCGCGCAGATCACCAAGGCCGAGCGCGCGAACATCGTCGGCCTCTGCCTGGGCGGCACGCTCACGGCCGCGCTGGAGGCCTACCTGGCCTCCAGGGGCGCGGACCGCATCGCCTCCACCACCCTCCTGAACACGCTGGTCGACTTCAGCCGCCCCGGGCGCCTGGGGGCCTTCACCGACAGGGCCTCGGTCGAGCGGCTCGAGCGGCGGATGGCCGAGCGCGGCTACCTCGAGGCCTCGGAGATGATGGGCATCTTCACCTTCATGCGCTCGAACGACCTGGTCTGGAACTACGCGATCAACAACTGGCTGATGGGCGAGGACCCCCAGCCGTTCGACATCCTCGCCTGGAACGCCGACAGCACCCGAATGCCGGCCAACATGCACGCCTTCTACCTGCGCTCGTGCTACCTCGGCAACGAGCTGGCGGGCGGCACCATGGAGCTGGACGGGACGCGGCTCGACCTGGGGACGATCCGTGGCGACCACTACGTGGTCGGCGCCGTGGAGGACCACATCGCCCCCTGGGAGGGCAGCTACCTGACGACCCAGGTGCTGCCGAACGCGGACGTGCGCTACGTGCTGAGCGCCTCGGGCCACATCGCCGGCATCGTCAACCCCCCCGGTCCCAAGGGCTGGCACCGGACCGGCGAGAGACGCCGGCCGACCCGGTGGAGTGGCTCGAGGCCTCGGAGCTGCATGAGGGCTCGTGGTGGGAGGACTGGGCGACGTGGATCGGGGAGCGCTCCGGCGAGCGGGTGGCGCCGCCGCGAATGGGGAGCCGCAAGCACCGCGTCCTGGCCGATGCCCCCGGCTCATACGTGCTCGAGCAGTGACCGCGCGCGGGCTGCTTGACATAGTACGCGCGCGTAGTATCCTTATCGCCAACACAGGAATCGTACGCTCAGACGAGCAGGAGGCCCCCAATGCCCGCACCGTCCACCGAGTACGTCATCGCCGCCCAGGAGCGGACCCTCTCGGCCCTGCGCCAGAGCCAGTCGGTCGTCGTCGACGCCGTCGATGGCTGGGCGAAGGCCGTCGAGTCGGCCGCCCCCGAGCTCCCCGCGATCCCGGTCCTGAAGAGCGCGCCGACGCCGAAGGAGCTGATCAAGACCAGCTTCGACTTCTACGGCAAGGTGCTCGCCGCCAACCGCGAGTTCGCCGAGAACCTCGCCGCCGCGGTCGCGCCGGTCGTCAAGACCACCCCGGTCGAGGCGCCGAAGGCGTAACAGGAGGTCTCGGGCGATGTCCCAGGACCCCCTGACCGGCCAGGTCGAGGCGCTCGGCCAGGTCATCCACGCTCAACGCAAGCTCGCGAAGCTCTCGCTCCGCGAGCTTGCGGCGTTGAGCGACCTCTCCAACGCGTACCTCAGCCAGCTCGAGCGAGGCCTGCACCAGCCCTCCATCAGGGTGATCACCCAGGTCGCCCGCGCGCTCGGCGTGCCCCCCGAGGAGTTCCTCCGGCAGGCGGGGCTGCTCGACGACGACGCGCCGGCGCCGGACGACTCGACCGCGCCCCCGGCGGCCGAGCCCGTCAGCGCCGAGGACGCCATCCGCTCCGACCCGGGGCTGACCGAGGCCCAGCGCGAGGCGCTGCTCGCCGTCTACCGCAGCTTTTCAACGTAGGTGACAGCGTAAGACCGCCCTCTTGCGGGGCGGTCTGGACGCGCAAATGCTCCTCGGCCGAGGGCATTTGCATCCGGCGGCACCGCCTTCGGCGGGGCTGGCCGCCGGGACTGGCACCGCGTTCGGCGGGGCCGGCCGCTTGGAATTTCAGCCGAAGGCCTGGCGCACGTCCTCCGACGACGGCCGGTAGGCGGGCTCGTGTGATCCGACCGCCACGGGGGCGGCGGCCTCCGGCACGACGATCGCCGGGTCGATCCGCAGGACCGCGTAGCCGGCCACGGCGCCGGCCCCGAAGCCCGGGGCGAACACCCGCATCGGCCGGTCGATGACCCCGTCGGCCACCGCGTCGTAGATCGCGATGGGGATGCTCGCGGCGGAGACGTTGCCGACGCGGTCGATGTTGAAGTACATCCGCTCCGGCGCGAGCCCCGCGTCCCCGCCGAGCTCCTCCACCATCGTCCGGTTCGCCTGGTGGGGCACGACCAGGTCGATGGCCTCGACCAGGGGGCCCGCCGCCCCGTCGGGGCCCGGCAGCTCCTGCAGCTCGCCCATCATCTGGACGAGGTAGCGCTTCACCAGCGCCTTGACCTCCGGCCCCCAGACCGTGACGTCGTTGTCGAACTCCGGGTTCGGCCAGATGATCGAGTTCACCTCGCTCACCGGGCCGCTGGCGTAGGTCTGGAGCACCTCGAGGTCGGGCTCGTCGCCGGCCTCGCCGGGGGCGACGACCACGGCGGCGGCCCCGTCGCCGAAGATCATGCGCGAGGTGCGCACGCTGCCGATCTTGTCCGAGAACTTCTCCGCGAAGACCACCAGCACCGGGCGCCGCACGTCCTGCATCATGCGGACCGCCTCGGCCAGGCCGTAGGGGAAGCCGGCGCAGGCGGCGACCAGGTCGAACGAGGCGTGCGTCTGGTACATGCCGAGCTGGCCGGAGAGCCAGGTCGCGACCGAGGGCAGCAGCCTCGTGCTCGTGCAGGAGCAGAAGATCACGCCCCCGATCTCCTCCGGGCGCCGCCCCGCGCCGGCGAGCGCCGCCGCGGCCGCCGACAGCGAGATCTCGTCGAGCCCGCGGGCGGTGTAGAGGCGCGCCTCGATGCCGGTCTTCTGGCTGATGTCCCCGGCGCTCATCGGGGACCAGCTGTAGGCGGAGTTGCGGATCACGTCGTCGTTGCGGCAGACCTGCTCGCCCTTCGCCACGGCCAGGGCCTCGAGCCGCGGCGGGATCGCGAAGCGGTCCCGGACGATGACCGGCGGCACCGGCATCGCGGGCCGGGTCGTGTCGGCGACCGGGCCCGGCCGCGGGCGCTCCGGCCGGCCCTCCTTGACGCGCCGGATGAAGTCGAGCACGTCGCGGTTGCGCGGCACGAACACCACCGCGAACTCGTCGTCGCCGATCCTCCCCGGCTCCTCGAGACGGGTGTCGGCCAGGCTCCACGGGTACTGGTCGTGCAGGACCATCGCCATCCGGTGGAGCGCCTCCAGCTCCGGGACCTCCTCGGAGCAGTCCAGGATCTCCTGGTAGCCGAACAGCGGGTGGTCCGGCTCGTGCGAGGAGATGCAGTAGGTGAGGCTCCCGGGCTCGGCGAGGGCCTCGGCCACGGTCCGCTTCACCGCCGAGAGCTCGGTCGCGTGGTGCAGCTTGTTGCGGTAGATGTCGAAGAGCACGCCGTGGATGCGGTCCTCCGCCTCGGCGTCCCAGGCCGGGGGCAGGCTCGCGTAGGCCGAGGCGACCGCCGCCACCTTCAGCTCGGCGTCCTTCCAGGGCGTGAGGGTCGGCAGGAAGATGTCGTCGCGCCGGCGCGGCACGTCGCGCCACCGCATCGGGCGCTTGTCGTACATCGTCATGGCGTAGCGGTTGGCCCAGAACAGGTTCAGGGCCACGTCCCGCAGCAGCTCGTAGCGGGAGGAGTAGCCCCCCGCCTCCGCCCGCTCGCGGATGTCCTCGCCGGTCGGGGCCTTCGCCTCGAAGTCGCGGCGCACGACCGCCGAGAGCTGGTCCTCGGTCTCCAGGACGCTGAAGTCGAGGTCCACGAGGAAGTTCGACGGGAAGACGAGGCGTCCGTGCCGGTTGATGACGAAGGGCTTGCCCACGCGTGGCTCCCGCTGGCTCGACGGGTATGGCTACGCTACCGAACCCCCGTCGGAGGCCGGTAGTGTCGCGGCCCCCCTAGGTGCGCGGCGCCCCGTAGCGGCGCCGCAGGACGTGGCGTTAGCTTGGCCCGAGCAATGGACAGCCGCATCGCGATCGTCAACCGAGGCGAGCCCGCCCGGCGCCTGATCCACGCGGCACGCGAGCTGAACCACGAGCGCGGCTGGTCCCTCCGCACCGTCGCCCTCCACACCGAGGCCGAGCGCCGGGCGACCTTCGTCCGCGAGGCCGACGAGGCCGTCCTCATCGGGGGCGCGGGGGGCGGCAACCCGTACATCGACCACGCCGAGCTCGAGCGGGCGCTCCGCGCGAGCCAGGCCACCGCCGCCTGGGTCGGCTGGGGGTTCGTCGCCGAGGACCCGGCCTTCGCCGAGCTGTGCGAGCGCCTCGGCGTGACCTTCATCGGGCCGCCGGCGGACGTGATGAGGAGCCTCGGCGACAAGGTCACGGCGAAGCTCCTCGCCGAGGAGGTCGGGGTCCCGGTGGCCGCCTGGAGCCGGGGCGCGGTCGACTCGACCGACGACGCCCTGCGGCACGCGCGCGAGATCGGCTACCCGCTGATGATCAAGGCCGCCGCGGGCGGCGGCGGGCGCGGCATCCGCATCGTCGCGTCCGAGGACGAGCTGCTGCCCGCGCTCGAGCGGGCTCGGGAGGAGGGCCTGCGCGCCTTCGGCGACGCGCGCGTGATGATGGAGCGGCTCGTGGGCGGCGCGCGCCACGTCGAGGTGCAGGTGATCGCCGACCACCACGGCGGCGCCTGGGCGCTCGGCGTGCGCGACTGCTCCGTGCAGCGGCGCAGCCAGAAGCTGATCGAGGAGTCCGCCTCGCCGGTGCTCGACCCCGAGCAGGACCGGGACCTGCGCCGCTCGGCGCTCGACCTGGTGCTGGCGGCCGGGTACCGGAACGCCGGCACCGTCGAGTTCCTCTACCAGCCCCAGGAGCGGGCCTTCGCCTTCCTGGAGGTCAACACCCGCCTCCAGGTCGAGCACCCCGTGACCGAGATGGCGACCGGCGTCGACCTGGTCAAGCTCCAGCTCCACGTGGCGGCCGGAGGCCGGCTCGAGGGAGGGGCGCCCGAGGAGCGCGGCCACGCCATCGAGGCCCGCCTCAACGCCGAGGACCCCGAGCGCGGCTTCGCGCCCGCGCCGGGGACGGTGGAGCTCCTGTCGCTGCCGACCGGGCCCGGCATCCGGGTGGACACCGGCATCGCCGAGGGCGACGAGATCCCGCCGGAGTACGACTCGATGATCGCGAAGGTCATCGCCTGGGGCCGCGACCGCGGGGAGGCCATGGCCCGGCTGCGGCGCGCGCTGGAGGACATGGCGGTCGTCGTCCGCGGGGGGGCGACCAACCGCTCGTTCCTCATCTCCCTCCTGGGCCGCCCCGAGGTCGTCGACGGCACGGCCACCACGGGCTGGCTCGACGAGCCGGGCGTGGCGGACGCGCTCGCGTCGGACCGCGGCGCCGACGTCGCCCTGATCGCCGCGGCCGTCGACACCGCCGAGGCCGAGGAGGGAGTGGAGCGCGACCGCTTCTACGCCACCGCGCGGCGCGGCCGCCCCAAGGCGAGCCACGAGGTGCAGCGGACCGCGGAGCTGCGGCACCGCGGGGAGGCGTACCGCCTCGCCGTCGCCCGGGTCGGCCCGCGCCGGTACCGGGTGAGGGTGCCGGAGGGGGCGGTCGACGTCGAGGTCGAGCGCCTGGGGCGGTTCTCGTCCCGGCTCCAGATCGGGGGCCGGACCCACCGCGTCGTCTCGGTCTTCCACGCGCCGGACCACCTGGTGGAGGTGGACGGCGCCGCCCACCGGGTCTCGCTCGACGAGGGCGGCCTCGTCCGCGCCCCCGCCCCCGCGCTGGTGGTCTCGCTCGGCGTCGCCGCGGGCGACGAGGTGGAGGCCGGCGCCCCGGTGGTCGTCCTGGAGAGCATGAAGATGGAGACCACGGTGGCCGCGCCCTTCGACGGCGTCGTCGCGGAGGTCCTGGTGGCCGGGAACGTCCAGGTCGACGCCGGGGCCCCGCTCGTGCGGCTGGAGGCCCGGGGGGGCGACGGCGGCGGGGCCTCGAGGGGACCCCGGGTGCGGTTCGAGCCGGCCGCGCCCACCGCGGGCGGGGACGCCCGCGACGCGCGCGCGGGAGATCCTGGCCGCCATCCGGAGCCTGCTGCTGGGCTTCGACATCACCGAGCGGGAGGCCCGCGAGCTGGTCGAGGAGCTCGAGCGCGTACGGGCTGAGCTGCCCGAGGACGACCCGGCGCTGCTCAGGGGCGAGCTCGACGCGCTCGGCGTGTTCACCGACCTGGCCGAGCTCTCGCGCGCCCGGCCGCCCGCCGACGGCGACGCCGCGGAGGAGCACGTCCACAGCCCCCGGGAGCACTTCCACCACTACCTGCGCTCACTCGACGCCGACCGGGAGGGGGTGCCCGAGGCCATGCGCGCCTCGCTCGCGCGCGCGCTCGGCCACTACGGCGTGCACGACCTGGCGCGCAGCCACGAGCTGGCCGAGGCCGCCTACCGGATCTTCCTCGCGCAGGAGCGCGTGCCGTCGCAGCTCCCGGCCGTGGCCGGGCTCCTCGACGGGCGGCTGCGCGACGCCGGCACCCTGCCGGCCCCGCTGCGCAAGGAGCTGCGGGAGACCCTCGACAGGCTCGTGGCCGCGACGCAGCTCCGGCACCCGGCGATCGGCGAGCTCGCCCGCAGCGCGCGCTTCGCCGCGTTCGACGGCCCCCTGATCGCGGCGGCCCGCGAGCGCGTCTACCGGGGCGTGCGCGAGCAGCTCGACCGCCTGGCCCGGCGTCCGCCGGCTCCGGACCGCGCCGATCTCATCGAGGCGGTCGTCGCCAGCCCCCAGCCGCTGATGGGGCTCCTGGGCGAGCGGCTCGCGGGCGGGATCCCCGAGGACGAGCCGATGCTCGAGATCCTGACGAGGCGCTACTACAAGATCCGCAACCTCCGGGACGTCGAGCGGATCACGCGCGGCGGGCGCCAGCTCGTCACCGCCCTCTACGACCGCCGCGACGAGCGGCGGGTGCGCCTGGTGACGACCCTGGCCGAGCGCCCGGATCTGGCGGACGCCCTGTCGGCGGCGGCGGAGGTCGTGCGCGAGGCCGACGGCGCGGACAGCGCGGTCGTGGACGTCTACCTCGCCTGGCGCGCGCCCCCGGACGGGGACGCGATGGCGGACGAGCTGGCGGAGGAGCTCGCCGCGGCGGCGCTGCCCCCGCTGGTGCGGCGGGTGGCCGTCTCGGTGGCGGCCGTCGGGGAGCCGGGCGAGGACCACTTCACCTTCCGCCCCGGCGAGGACGGCTTCGCCGAGGAGCGGGCGGTGCGCGGCCTCCACCCGATGATCGCGCGCCGGCTGCGCCTCTGGCGGCTCGAGACCTTCGAGCTGAGCCGCCTGCCGTCCCCGGAGGACACCTACCTGTTCCACTGCACCGCGCGGGAGACGCCCGCCGACGAGCGGCTCGTCGCGCTGGCCGAGGTCCGCGACCTCACGCCCGTCCAGGGCGCCCGACGGGGCGCTGAGCTCGCTCCCCGAGATCGAGCACAAGCTGTCGGGATGCCTCGAGGGCATCCGCCGGGCCCAGGCGGGGCGGCCGCAGCGGCGGCGGCTCCAGGCGAACCACGTCTTCCTCTTCGTCTGGCCGGCCGTGGACCTGCCGCTGCGGGACCTGACCGCGGTCGCGCGGCGGCTCGCGCCCATGACCGAGGGGCTCGGCCTCGAGGAGGTGCTGCTCTGCTTCAGCACCCCCGACGAGGGGCCCGGCGGGGCCAGCGAGACGGCCCTGCGCTTCTCGCACCAGCCCGGCGCCGGGGTCACGGTCGGCCAGGTGGACGTCCCCACCGAGCCCCTCGCGCCCCTCGACGAGTACGCCCAGCGCGTGCTGGCCGCCCGCCGCCGGGGCACCGTCTACCCCTACGAGCTCACCCGCCTCATCGCCGGCCCGGAGGGCACCTTCGTCGAGCACGACCTCGACGAGGATGGGCGGCTCGCGCCGGTGGACCGGCCGCCGGGGAAGAACGCCGCGGGCATCGTGGCGGGCCTCGTCCACACCCCCACGCAGAAGCACCCCGAGGGCGTGGTCCGGGTCGCGCTGCTCGGCGACCCCACCCGGTCGCTCGGGTCGGTCGCCGAGCCCGAGTGCCTGCGCATCATGGCCGCGATCGACCTCGCCGAGGAGAAGGGGATCCCGGTGGAGTGGTTCGCCATCTCCTCGGGCGCCAAGATCTCGCGCGACAGCGGGACCGAGAACATGGACTGGGTCGCCCGCGTGCTGCGGCGCCTGATCACCTTCACCCAGGCGGGCGGCGAGGTGAACGTCGTGGTCGCCGGGATCAACGTCGGCGCGCAGCCCTACTGGAACGCCGAGGCGACCATGCTCATGCACACGCGCGGCATCCTCGTGATGACGCCCGACAGCGCCATGGTCCTGACCGGCAAGCAGGCCCTCGACTACTCGGGCGGGGTGTCCGCCGAGGACAACTTCGGCATCGGCGGGTTCGACCGGATCATGGGGCCGAACGGCCAGGCCCAGTACTGGGCGCCCCACCTGGCCGGGGCGTGCGAGCTCCTGTTCGCCCACTACGCCCACACCTACGTGGCCCCGGGCGAGCGGCACCCCCGGCGCGCCCCGACGGGCGACCCCATCGACCGCGACCTGCGCCCGCAGGCCCACGCGGCACCCGGCACCGACTTCCGCACCGTCGGCGACATCTTCTCGCCCGAGACGAACCCCGAGCGCAAGAAGGCGTTCGACGTGCGGACGCTGATGCGCGCCGTGATCGACCAGGACCACCCGCCGCTCGAGCGCTGGGCCGCCATGGCCGACGCCGACACGGCCGTCGTCTTCGACGCGCACCTCGGCGGGTACCCGATCACCCTGCTCGGCATCGAGTCGCGGCCGATCCCCCGCCACCACTTCCTGCCGGCCGACGGCCCGGACCAGTGGACCGCCGGGACCCTCTTCCCGCTCTCGTCGAAGAAGGCCGCGCGCGCCATCAACGCCGCGAGCGGCAACCGCCCCGTGGTCGTGCTCGCCAACCTCTCCGGCTTCGACGGGTCCCCCGAGTCGCTGCGGCAGCGCCAGCTCGAGTACGGCGCCGAGATCGGGCGGGCCGTCGTCAACTTCCAGGGGCCCATCGTGTTCTGCGTGGTCTCGCGCTACCACGGGGGCGCCTTCGTGGTGTTCTCCGGGGCGCTGAACGACTCGATGGAGGTCCTCGCCGTGGAGGGCTCCTACGCCTCCGTGATCGGGGGCGCGCCGGCGGCGGCCGTCGTCTTCGCCGGCGACGTCGCCGCCCGCACCGACGCCGACCCGCGGGTGACCGCTCTGGAGGAGCGGCTGGCCGCGGCCCAGGACGGCGAGCGGGCCCGTTTTCGGGCGGAGCTCAACGACGTGCGCGCGGCGGTGCGCTCGGAGAAGCTCGGCGAGGTGGCCGCCGAGTTCGACGGCGATCCACAGCGTCGACCGGGCCCTGCAGGTCGGCTCGGTGGACGCGATCATCCCCGCCGGGCGCCTGCGGCCGGAGCTCGTCGCCGCGGTCGAGCGGGGGCTCGCGCGCACCGGGTCCGTCCCGGAGAGCTCGTCGCGCTGACCGCCATCACGAGGCGATCGCCGCCCGCCCCCGGGCGGCTCGCACCGCGGCCGAGAGGGTGCGGACGTCGTACGCGCCGTGGTGGCGGCGGCCGTTGACGAAGAACGTGGGCGTGCCGGAGACGCCGCTGAGGTCCGCCGTGTCGACGTCCTCGGCGACGCGCCCGGCGCCTTCGTTCGTGCGGAGCGCCTCCGTGAATCGCTCGACGTCGAGCCCGAGCCGGCCGGCGTAGCCGACGAGGTCGCTCGGGCGGAGCGCGTCCTGGTGCTCGAGCAGGAGGTCGTGCATCTCCCAGAACGCGCCCTGCTCGGCGGCGGCCTCGGCGGCCTGGGCGGCCAGCTGCGCGCGCGGGTGGACGTCGTTCAGCGGAAGATGCCGCCAGACGTAGCGCAGGTCGCCGAAGTCGGCCAGGAGCTCGCGGACGACCGGCTCGGCCTGGCCGCAGTAGGGGCACTCGAAGTCGCCGTACTCGACCAGCGTGACGGGCGCGTCCTCGGGGCCGCGGATGTGGTCGCGCTCCGGGTCAACCGGGGCGCCGAGATCGACGATCACCTCGGCCCTGCCCACCAGCGCGAGGGTCCGGAGGCGCCGAGGCAGCCGCGCGGTCGCCCGGAAGACGACCCAGGTCAGGATCGACGCGCAGAGGGCGGCGCTGAGGATCCCGAGCTTCGCCTCCTCGAGCTGGGCGCCCTCGAAGGCCAGGGCCGCGATGAGCAGCGACACCGTGAAGCCGATGCCGGCGATCGTGCCGGCGCCCGCGACGGCCGCCCATCCGACCGGTGGGCGCACCCGGCCGCGGGTCAGCCTCGTGACCAGCCACGTGCCGCCGACGATCCCGACCGGCTTGCCCAGGACGTAGCCGAACAGGATCCCGAGCGTGATCGGCGAGGTGTAGGCGCGTGAGAGGAAGTCGCCGCTGATCTCGATCCCGGCGTTGGCGAGGGCGAAGAGCGGCACGATCACGTAGCTCGTCCAGGGGTGGAAGAGGTGCTGCAGCCGCTCGTTGGCCGAGATCGCCGAGCTGAGCCCGAGGCGCGCCGAGCGGGCGAGCTCCGGCGTCGGCTGCTCGCGGAAGAGCCGGAAGCGGTCCGTCGCCCGCTCGAGGTCGCCGCGCGCGGCCGGGTACGCGTAGGCGAGCAGGCCGATCGCCAGGCCGACGACCACCGGCTCGACGCCGGACTCGAAGAGCGCGACCCAGGTCGCCACTCCGAGCAGCGTGTAGACGACGGCGGGAGCGGCTCCGACGGCGCGGAGGCCGCCGGCGCGAAGGAGCACGATCACGGCGAAGATCCCGACCGCGGCCAGGAGGGCGGGGAGCTCGACGTCCTCGCTGTAGACGATCCCGATGACCCCGAGGGCGACCACGTCGTCGACGACGGCGACCGTCAGCAGGAAGGCGCGCAGGCGGATGGGGAAGCGCGGCCCGACGAGCGCGAGCATCCCCAGCGCGAAGGCGGTGTCCGTCGACATCGCGACGCCCCAGCCGTCGGCGGAGGAGCGGCCCGCGTTGACGGCGAGGTAGATCGCCACCGGGACGAGCATCCCGCCCAGCGCGGCCGCGACCGGGAGGGCGAGCCGGCGTCGGTCGCGCAGCTCGCCCATGTCGAACTCGCGGCGCGCCTCGAGGCCGAGGACGAGGAAGAAGAAGGTCATCAGGCCGTTGTTCAGCCAGCCCCGGAGGTCCTGCGAGATGCTCCAGTCGCCGAGGACGATCGAGAGCTCGGTCTCCCAGACGCTCTCGTACGAGGACGCGTTAACGTTGACCCAGACGAGCGCGGCGACCGTGGCCCCGAGCAGGACCGCCGCGCTGCCGGTCTGCGTGCGCAGGAAGGTGCGAAGCGGCGTCTCGAGGTTCCGGGCCCACGCGGTCCGCTCGGAGAAGGGGGATGCCCGCGAGGCGCTCAGGCGCCCGTCGTGACCAGGCGCCGCTCCCGGAGCCGCTCGACATCGACCTCGTCGAGCGACTCGACGACCAGGTCGGCGCCCGCGCCGGCCAGCATCGCCGCGTCGCCGGCCCGGGCGACGCCCAGCGCGGCCATCCCGCCGGCCTTGGCGGCCTCGATGCCCGAGACGGCGTCCTCGACGACGAAGCAGCTCCCCGGCGGGACGCCGAGCTCGCCGGCGGCGGTCAGGAAGATCTCGGGGTGCGGCTTGCCGTGGGCGAAGTCGCGGCCCGAGACGTCGGCGTCGAAGACGTCGAGCAAGGTCTGGCCGGGCGCCACGAGGTCCTCGCCGAGGCCCTGCTCCCGGGCGAACGTGTCGAGGCGGATCATGCGCAGGAACAGCCCGGCGTTCTTCGAGGACGAGGCCGCCGCGATGCGGACCCCCGCCGCCCGCGTCGCGAGCACGAAGCGCAGCGCGTCGGGGTAGGCCTCGAACTCCCCGGCCTCGATGAGCTCGGTCACCATCGCCTGCTTGCGGTCGGCGTAGGCGGTCGTCCGCCGCTCGGCGTCCGGCACCCCGAAGTGGTCCAGCGCCGCGCGCGCCCCGCTGAGCCGCGGCTTGCCCGACATGACCTGCTGGTAGACCTGCGGCGTGAACGCCTCCGGCGACCAGGTCGTCTCGTCGCGGATGCCGCTCCACTCGCCCTCCATGAGCTCCTGCAGCGCCTCGCGCCAGGCGCGCTCGTGCGGCGAGTCGACGAGCACCCCGTCGACGTCGAAGACCGCGCCGCCGAAGCCGTCCGCCATCACCGCTGGGCCGATACCCCGGCCAGGGCGAACGAGCAGCGGTCGCCCGGAAGCAGCTCGCGAACGTCCTCGCCGACGCCGATCTTGATCGGGTCGCACGCGCCCTCGGCGCGGACCGACACGGTCAGCCGGCCGTCGGCGAGGCTCAGATGGATCGGCGTGCCGCGGAATTGCATCGCGAACGAGAGGCCCTCGAGGCGATCGATCAACCGCGGCGCGAAGTGCAGGACGTCGCCGCGCATCTCGGTGCCCAGGTATCCGCGCTGGACCAGGTCCAGCGTGCCGGACATCACCCCCATGTGAATGCCCTCCTTGGTGGTGCCGCCCTGGACGTCGCCGATGTCGCTCTCGAGCGCCACGAGGAAGCGCTCCCACGAGCTCTCGGGGTCCAGGTCGGCGAGCACGGCGGCGTGCGTGATGAAGCTGAGCGTCGAGCCATGGGAGGTGCGGGCGTCGTAGTACTCGATGTTCCGGCGCACGGCGTCCGGGGCGAGCTCGTACCCGAGCCGCTCGAACAGCTCAGCGAGCTCCTTCTCGGAGAACAGGAAGAAGAGCATGACCGTGTCGGCCTGCTTGGCCACCTTGTAGCGGTCCGGATCGTCGCCCTCGGCTCGCAGGATCCGGTCCAGTCGCTGGATCCTGCCGTCGTATCTCTCGCGGTACCCCTCCCAGTCGAGCTCCGCGAGCTGCTCGTATCCCTCGAACTGGCTGATGATGCCGTCGTCGTGGAACGGCACGAACATCTTGCGGCTCATGTCCGCCCACGTCGCGACCTCGTCGTCGGTCAGCTCGATCCTGCTCCGCAGCGCCCTGGCGCGGCGCGCCGGGAGCAGGTCGAGCACCGCCGGGGCGGTGGCGCAGATCCAGGCGACCATGACGTTGGTGTAGGCGTTGTTGCGCAGCCCGCCCTCCGCCGCCCCCGGGTACTTCTCGTGGAACTCGTCGGGTCCCATCACCCCGTGGATCTCGTAGCGGTCGCGCGCGGGGTCGTAGTGCGCGAGCGACGACCAGAAGCGGGCGATCTCGAGCATCATCTCCGCCCCGTGGTCGAGCATGAACTCGACGTCGCCGGTCGCCTGGTAGTAGTGCCAGACGTTGTAGAAGATCGCCGCGTTCACGTGGCGCTGGTTGCGGCTGAGGTCCGGCTCCCAGCGCCCCGAGAGCGGGTTGAGGTGGACGACCTGGGTCTCCTCCTGGCCGTCGCTGCCGCTCTGCCATGGGTACATGGCGCCGCGATAGCCGGCCGCCCGCGCCGCCCGGCGCGCCTCCCCGAGCCGGCGCGCCCGGTACTGGAGCAGGTGCCGGCTGATCCGCGGCAGGCGGAAGTTGAGGAACGGGAACACGTACAGCTCGTCCCAGAACACGTGGCCGCGGTACGCCTCTCCGTTGAGGCCGCGCGCGACGACGCCCGCGTCCTTGTCGGCCGTGTGGCGCGAGCAGACCTGCAGGACGTGCGCGATGTGAAGGCGCAGCAGCAGCTGCACGCGCGCGTTCCCGGGGAAGACCAGGTCGCACGCCTCCCAGAGCTCGTCCCACGCCGAGCGATGCTCGGCCAGCGCGCCGTCGAACGACGGATAGTCGACGACGGACTTCCCGGCGTTGCCGAGTGGCTCGCTGATCGCGCGGTCGAGCGAGGTGTAGAGCGCGACCATCTTCTCGACCCGCACCGGGGCGCCCTGCGTCACGTCGAAGGCGAACACCTTCTGGATGTAGTCCTCGGTCTGATGGAGGCTGCGCTGCGCGTCAACCGGCTGATCGCCTGAGAAGACGCGCGTGCGGGCGGCCTGCGCCACGTAGATCCGCGACTGGCGCGTGCGCACCATCAGCGCGATCACGTCGGGCCCGAACGTCCGCGGGAACACGGGCTCCAGGTGCCGGCCCTCGAGCTCCCGGTAGCGCGCGACGCCCCGGTTCGTGACGCGGCCGTCGAGGGCCGAGATGACCTCCGCCTGGCCCGACCAGTCCTCCGGCGTGAACGTCCACTCGATCGCGGCCTGGTGGCCATGGGCCATGCTGACGAAGCGCCGGCTGCGCAGCGCGGTCGTGCGCCCCGCCCGGTCGCGGAAGCGCAGCGTGCGCGAGACGACCGCGTTGCGGACGTCGTACTCGTGGCGGTAGGAGAGCAGCTCGACGTCGGCGAGCCTGAGCACCTCCTCGCCCTCGATCCGCAGCTTGAGCACGAGCCAGTTGGGCAGGTTCACCAGGTCCTCGTTCGGGACCGGCATCCCGCCCATGATCGTGGTCTCGCGGTTGTAGCCGCCGTGGGCGTAGGTCCCCTGGTAGTGCACGTCGTCGGCGTCCTCCCACTCCGCGGCGCCGCGCGTGCAGAAGTAGCCGTTGCCGGTCGAGGTGAGCGCCTCTCGCAGGCCCTCCTCGGCCGGCTCGTAGCCGTCGTACGTGAGCGTGAAGCCATCCAAGCGCGAGTCCCCTTCCGCCCGTCCGATCGTACCTCGGCTCCGACGACGTGGCGCCGCAGAGTCCATCCAGTCCCACCGCGGCCAGTCCTCCACCCGCGACCACGCCGCCCAGACCTCCTCCGGGGGGGCCGGCACCGGCAGCGACCCGACCACGGACAGGCGCGAGGCCCGCCGACGCCCTACCGGATCACCTCCACCAGGCGGACGCGGGCGTGGCGGACGCCCGCCGCCTGGAAGCCGCGCGCCGTGACGACGAGCCGGTGGCCGTCGCGGATCCGCGGAAGCGTGATCGCCTCGGTGTCCTCCAGCGCCATCCGCCGGATCCGCGGCGCCCCCACCGGGCCCACCGGGCATGCCCCGCAGGCCCGGCCGAGGCGCTGGGTGCTGATCCGGGCCGGGCGCCCGGCCGCATCGGTGGCCAGCGTCACCCGGATCCGGCTCGGGGTACGGAGGATGCCCGCGATCTCGACCCCCGGCCGGGGCGCCGAGCTCGATGAGGGCCCGGTCGTCCGGAAGGTCCAGGACACGTCGACGGGGTGGAAGCCCCGGTAGCGGACCGACGCGCGGGCCCGGTACGCGCTCGCGGGGGCGAGCGGGGCGACGGGGATGAGCATCCCGCCCCTGATGTAGGAGCCGAGGTTCCCGCGGGGCGCGGCCGTGGACTCGTCGAACGGTCCGCACCGCGACGGGGCCGGCGGGCCCGGTCAGGGAGGCGGCCACGATCCGCGTCGGCCCGGAGCGCCGTCCGGGCACGAGGACCTCCCCGAACGGCATCACGAGGATGTGGGGGCCGGTGACGGTGCCCATCGGCAGGCCGACGAGGTCGCCGGGCGCGAAGGGCCACTCGTAGGCCGCCTGCGCCGGGTAGATGGCGGCGCCGGGCCCGGGGTACGTGAAGACCCGCGGCGACAGCGGGGTGGGGCGCGGGGCCGTGGGCGCGGTCCACATGCAGCCCGGGGCCCAGCCCGTCTCCGCGAGCGCCGGGGCCAGCATGTGCATGAGGTGCATCGGCGCGTTCTCCCACGGGTTGCCGGCCGCCCAGGAGGAGCGCGGGCTCGCGAGCACCGAGGAGCGCGCCGCCAGGGCGCCGAGCGCCGTGTAGCCGGGCCTGCCGGGGTCCTCGACGTGTGGTTGGACGGCCGACCGCCCGTTGAGGGCCTCGTAGGCCATGTGCATGCGGCACCCGAGCGAGTAGTCGGGCCGCTCGACCAGGCCGGCCGGGATCCCGTGGGCCGCACGCTGGGCGTTGAGCCCCGCGACCGCCTCCTGGGCGGTGGTGCCAGGGGCCTGCGCCATGGCGATCGCCGGCGCGGCGAGCACGAGCACGGCGGCCAGGGTGGCCCACCTCGCCCGCGCGCGCCCGCTTGCCGTCGCGCCCGCCATCGGCCGTGCACGCTATCGCGGGCGGTGCGCGGGGGGCGACTGGTCCGGGCACCGGTCGCGCCGCGCGCGGCGGGCGTCATGCGGCGTACGATCGGGGGGTGAGCGACGCGGGAGCCCTCCTCGAGGCCGGGCAGGCGGCGCTCGAGGCGGGCCGTTGGGTCGAGGCTCGGGAGTCGTTCGCCGCCGCCCTCGAGCGGGACGAGTCGCCCGAGGCGCTGTTCGGCCTCGGCGAGGCCCTGCTCTGGCTGGGCGAGACCGAGGAGACGATCCGGCTTCAGGAGCGCGCCTACGCCGGCTTCCGCCGCCGGCCGGATCCGGTCCCGGCGGCGATCGCGGCCATGAACCTCTTCTACCTCCAGCGCATCGGCCTCGGGAACGTCGCGGCGTCGCGCGGCTGGCTCGGCCGCCTGGAGCGCCTGGTGGAGCGCCACGACCTCGAGCCCCTGCGCGGCTGGGCCGTCCTGCTGCGCGCCTGCGACCGGGGCGAGACGAACCCGCCGGCGGGCGAGGCGCTGGCGCGCGACGCCATGGAGGCCGCGCGCCGGTCGGGCGACGCCGACCTCGAGCTCTGCGCGCTGAGCGAGGTCGGCGCCATGCTGGTCGAGTCCGGCCGCATCGAGGAGGGCTTCGCCCTGCTCGACGAGGCCATGGCCGGGGCCCTGGGGGGCGAGGGCCGGCGCCTCGACACGGTCGTCTTCACGAGCTGCACGATGATCACGAGCTGCGGCCGGGCCGCCCAGCTGCAGCGCGCGGTGCAGTGGGTTCGCGTCGGCGACGACTTCGCCCGCCGGTACGGCTCGCCCCACGTCTTCTCGACCTGCCGCCTGCACTACGGAGGCGTCCTCTTCGCGACCGGCGACTGGGCCGGGGCCGAGACCCAGCTCGAGGAGGCGATCCAGGCGTCCCGCAGGGCCGAGCCCGCGCTGTTCGCCGAGGCGCTCGCCAAGCTCGCCGAGCTCCGCCTCGCCCAGGGACGGCTCGAGGCGGCCGCGGGCCTGCTGGTGGGGTTCGAGGGCCGGCCGACATCGGCGGCCGCGGTGGCGGGCATCCACCTCGCGCGCGGCGAGCCCGCTCGGGCGGCCGCGGTCGTCCGGCGCCGGCTGCGCTCGGTCCGGGATCCCTGCCTCGAGGGCTCGGCCCTGGTCGAGCTCCTCGCCGAGGCCGAGACCGCCCTTGGGGCGACCCGCAGCGCCCGGGCCCGGGCACGGCGGCTGGCCGAGGCGGGGGCCGCGGCGGGCTGCGAGCTGATGGTGGCCCGCGCCGAGCGGACCCTCGGGCGCACGGCGCCGGCCCGCGCCCGCAGCGCGGCGATCGGGCACCTCGAGCGCGCCCTCGCCGCCTTCGAGCGCCTGGGCATGCCGCTCGAGGTCGCGCGGACCCACCTGCTGATCGGCCGTGCCCTCGGCGAGCGCGAGCCGGAGGCGGCGATCGCCGAGGCGAGGGCGGCGCTCGCCGCGGCCGAGGAGCTCGGGGCCGCCCGCGACGCCGACGCTGCGGCGGCGTTCCTCCGCTCGCTGGGCGCGCGCGCCGGCCGGGCCCCCGGCCCCCGCGGCCTCGGCTCGCTCAGCCCCAGGGAGCTCGAGGTCCTGGAGCTGCTCGCCGCCGGTCTCTCCAACCGCGCCATCGCCGAGCGCCTCTACCTCACGCGCAAGACCGTCGAGCACCACGTGAGGAGCGTCCTGTCCAAGCTCGGGCTCGCCAACCGAGCCGAGGCCGCCGCCTACGCCGTGCGTCACCTCGAGCGCGATTCCGCCACCGGTTAGGTGTTCTGCCCGATGCCCCGCGGCGCCCGGGCGACGGAGGGTGGCCCCACGCCATCTCCATCGAACGGAAGGGGTTGACCATGGCTGACACGACGACCATCAGCGACGCGGCGACGGTCCAGCGGGAGATGTTCGCGGCCATCGAGCGCCGTGACCTCCAGCGCCTCCGCGAGCTCGCCCACCCCGACTACGCCTACACCGGCACCGACGGCGTCGAGCGGGCGGGCATCGAGGCCGGCCTCGCCGTCGCCGAGCTCTACACGACGGCCTTCCCAGACCTGAGCTTCGAGGTCCGCGCCGGCCACGCGCCCAGCGACGACGTCGCGATCCTCGAGATCGTCGCCCGCGGCACCCACACGGGGCCGCTCGACGGCGTCCCGCCGACCGGCAAGCGGGCCGAGGTCGTGGCCTGCAACGTCGTCGAGACGCGCGACGGCAAGATCTACCGCGAGCGCGACTACTTCGACACGCTGTCGCTCATGCGGCAGCTGGGCCTGGCCGACGGCTAGACCGCAGGGAGCCGGCGTCCCGGCCTCAGACCGGGACGCCGATGCTCGCCGAGCTGCGCGACCGCGGCGCGGCGTCGAGCGCGAGGCCCGCCCCCACGGCGACGCAGGTGAGCGGTGAGTCGGTCACGTGGACCGCCAGGCCGGTCTCCCTCCTCAGGCGCTCGTCGAGGCCGGGGAGCAGGCCGCCGCCGCCGGCGAGCATCAGCCCGTGCGACATGACGTCGGCCGCCAGCTCGGGCGGCGTGTCCTCGAGGGTCTCCCTCACCGCCCCCACCATCTGCTGCAGCGCCGGCTCGAGGAACGGCAGCACCTCGTCCGGGTGGAGCATCACGGTGGTCGGCATGCCCGTCGCGACGTTGCGGCCGCGGATCTCCGCCGGCTCCGTCAGCGCCCCCTTGTGGGCCGAGCCGACGCGGAACTTCAGGTCCTCGGCGGTCTGGGCGCCGATGACGAAGTTGTGCTCGCGCCGCACCAGGGCCGCGAGCGCCTCGTCGAGGGCGTCGCCGCCGACGCGCACCGAGCGCGACGAGACGATCCCGCCCAGGGCCACCACGGCGACCTCGGTGGTCCCGCCGCCGACGTTGACGATCAGGTGGCCGGCGGGCTCGCCCACCGGCAGGCCGGTGCCGATCGCGGCGGCCATCGGCTCCTCGATCAGCGAGGCATGCCGCGCCCCCGCCTGGTGGGCGGCCTCCAGCACGGCGCGCCGCTCGAGCTTCGTGAGGCCCGACGGCACGCAGATCATCACCCGCGGGCGGGCCCGGCGACCGTGGAGCGCCTCGGCGATGAAGTGCCGCAGCATCTGCTGGGTCACCCCCACCTCGCGGATCACGCCGTCGCTCAGCGGCCGGGTCGCGGTGATCGAGGCCGGCGTGCGCCCCAGCATCCGCCGCGCCTCGGCGCCGACCGCGACCACGTCGCCGGTGCGCTCCTCCACGGCCACCACCGACGGCTCCATGAGCACGATGCCCTGCCCGCGCACGTAGACGAGCGTGTTGGCGGTGCCGAGGTTGACCGCCAGCTCCAGCGGCTCGAAGGTCCGCGAGCCGAATGGCAGGCGCAGGGACATGTCGCAAAGAGCGTACTTCGTTCGCGCCACGCCGCACTCCCCTGGGGTCAGGATTCGCGCGTGAAGATCGTCATCTGGCACGGCTACCTGCTCGGCGGGACCGGGTCGAACGTCTACACCCGCTCGCTGGCGCGGGCCTGGCGGCGCCTCGGCCACGAGGTCGTCGTCGTCTGCCAGGACCCGCGGCCGGAGCTGCACGACCTGCTGGGCGCCCGGGTCGTCCGCCCCGACATCGGGCCGCTGCTGCCGGTGTTCGTGCTCGACGCCTACGACGGCGTCGAGGCGCGCCTGATCGGCGACATGACCGCCGCCGAGCTCGACCGCGTCGTCCAGGCCAACGCCGCCGCCGTCCGCGCCGAGCTGCCCGCCGGCCTCGTGCTCGTCAACCACGTCCTCCTGGGCGCGCCCGTCGGCGCCGCCGCGGGGGCGCCGTTCGTGGTGAAGGCCCACGGATCGGAGCTGGAGTTCGCGATGCGCGGGAACGAGGACCTCTGCGCGTGGGCGCGCGCGACGCTGCCGCCCGCCCGCGCGGTCGTCGCCGGCTCCGAGCACATCGGCCGCGTGCTCGCGCGAGGTGCTCGGTCCCGGGCCCCACCTCGACCGGGTGACCGTGGTGCCGCCGGGCGTCGACGTTGACCGGTTCCGCCCCGAGCCGCGCGCCGAGGCCCTCGCGCAACTGGTTGCCGAGTCACGCAACGACCCGGCGAACCCGGCGGGGGCCGGCGTCCACGACGAGCGCCGGCCCGACGAGGGCAACGCCGACCGCCTCGCCGAGTTCCTCGCCGGCGAGCGCCCGACGGTCCT
The DNA here is from genome assembly GCA_963835685.1 of Miltoncostaeaceae bacterium. Classification (GTDB taxonomy): domain Bacteria; phylum Actinomycetota; class Thermoleophilia; order Miltoncostaeales; family Miltoncostaeaceae; genus DATAGF01. The sequence continues at coordinate 28,850 of CAWIGI010000016.1, read as the reverse complement.
CTACGTGGGGAAGCTCAGCCGCGAGAAGGGCGTGCACCTGCTCCTCGAGGCGCTGAGAGGCCTCGACGCGCGCGCCGTCGTGGCGGGCTTCGGGCCCGAGCGCGCCGCGCTGGAGCGCGACGCCGGGCGGCGCGTGCTCTTCACCGGGGCGCTCGAGCACCGCCACCTCGCCCACCTGTGGCCGCTCGCCGACGTCAGCGTGACCCCGTCGGTCTTCCCCGAGGCCTTCGGCATGGTCGCAGCCGAGGCGGCCGCCTGCGGCTGCCCGCCGCTCGTGGCGCGCCACTCGGGCCTCGCCGAGGTCGCGGCGGGGCTCGAGGAGGAGTACCCGCCGCATCTGCGCCACCTCGCGTCCTTCGCGCCCGGCGACGCCGGCGACCTCGCCGCCAAGCTCGGTGCGATCCTCGCGCTCGCCGAGGGGGAGCGGGCCGCGCTCGGCGGGGCCGCCCGCCGCGCCGCCGTCCGCCGGTGGAGCTGGGACAGCGTGGCGGCCCGCCTGCTCGCCCTCGGCGGCGTAGATTCCGCGCTCGTGATCGTCGACTGCGCGATCTACCGCGACGGGCGGCGCGCGGAGGAGCCGAGCGACCTCGCCCATGTCAGCTCGGCCTGCATGGACGGCGACGGCATCGCCTGGATCGGGCTGTACCAGCCCGACGCGGCGGAGTTCGCCGAGGCGGCGCGGCTCTTCGACCTCCACGACCTGGCCGTCGAGGACGCCGTCAATGCCCACCAGCGCGCGAAGCTCGAGCGCTACGGCGACGTGCTGTTCTGTGTGCTGCGGCCGGCCCGCTACCTCGACGAGACCGAGACGGTTGACTTCGGCGAGCTGCACGTGTTCGCCGGGCCGCGGTTCGTCATCACCGTGCGCCAGGACGAGGCCACCGACCTCGCCGCGGTGCGCCGCGACCTGGAGGCGCGTCCGGACATCCTGCGGCGGGGGCCGGTGGCGGTGCTCCACGCGATCATGGACCGGGTCGTGGACGACTACACCCCCGTTGTCGCCGGGATCGAGAACGACATCGACGAGATCGAGGACCAGGTCTTCGGCGGGGGCGCCGACGCCTCGCGGCGCATCTACCAGCTCTCGCGCGAGGTCATCGCCTTCCAGCGCGCGACCACGCCCCTTCCCGACATGCTCACCCAGCTCATGGACGACCCGGCCGTGGGCGAGGAGGAGGGCCGCTACGTGCGGGACGTCAGGGACCACGCCCTGCGCGTGCAGGAGCACGCCGACAGCTTCCGCGAGCTGCTGCAGAACATCCTCAACGTGAACCTGACTTTGGAGACCCAGGCGCTCAGCGAGACCTCGATCGCCCAGAGCGAGCAGGTCAAGCGGATCTCGGCCTGGGCGGCGATCCTCTTCGCCCCGACCGTGATCGGCACGATCTACGGGATGAACTTCGAGCACATGCCCGAGCTCGACTGGGTCTTCGGCTACCCGCTCGCGCTGGGCCTCATGCTCGCGGTCTCCCTGATCCTCTACCTGGTCTTCAAGCGGCGCAGCTGGATCTGACCGTGGCGCCGGTCAGAGCAGGCTCGCCGCCTGGATGAGCGCGAGGTGGCTGAAGGCCTGCGGGAAGTTGCCGACCTGGCGCCCGCGGGCGACGTCGTACTCCTCCGCCAGCAGCCCGAGGTCGTTGGCCAGCCCCAGCAGGCGCTCGAACAGCGCACGCGCCTCGTCGCGGCGCCCGTTCAGCGCGAGGGCGCTCACGAGCCAGAACGAGCAGGCCAGGAACTGCCCCTCGTCGCCGGCCAGGCCGTCGTCGGTCTCGGCGGTGGAGTAGCGCGACACGAAGCCGTCGCGGCCGAGCTCGCTCCGCACGGCGTCGATGGTCCCGGTCACGCGCTCGTCGTCGCCGGGCAGGAAGCCGACGATCGGGATCACCAGCACGGCGGAGTCGAGCTCGCTCGAGCCGTAGTACTGGGTGAAGGTGCGCCGGTCCGGGATCCCAGGCGCGCTCGCAGACCTCGGCGTGGATCTCGTCGCGCTGCGCCGCCCAGCTCCCCACCCCGCCGCCCAGGCCGAGCCGCTCGGCGACGCGCACCGCCCGGTCGAAGACCACCCAGGCCATCACCTTCGAGTGGGTGAAGTGCCGCCGCGGGCCCCGCGCCTCCCAGATGCCGTCGTCCGGCTCGCGCCAGATCCCCTCGACCCGGTCGACGAGCGCCCGCCAGCGCGGCGCGAACCGCGGTTCGAAGGCCTGGCCCAGCCGCTCCAGGACGGCGTGGGCCGCGCCGACGACCTCGCCGTAGACGTCGAGCTGGAACTGCTCCGATGCGGCGTTCCCGATCCGCACCGGGCTCGAGCCCTCGTAGCCCGGGAGGTGCGGCAGCTCGAACTCGGTCAGGCGCCGCTCGCCCCCGACCCCGTACATGATCTGCACGCTCTGGGGGTCCGCCGAGACGGCGCGGAACACGAAGTCGCGGAAGGCCAGGGCCTCGTCGGTGTAGCCGCCCTTCAGCAGCGCCTCGAGCGAGAGCACCGAGTCGCGCAGCCAGCAGTAGCGGTAGTCCCAATTGCGGACGCCGCCGATCTCCTCCGGCAGCGAGGTCGTCGGCGCGGCCACCAGCGCCCCGGTCAGCTCGTGGGTCATCGCCTTGAGCACCACGAGCGAGCTGCGCACGACATCCGCGTAGGCGCCCTCGTAGGTGCACCGGCCCGACCAGTCGCGCCACCAGGCCTCGGTGCGGGCGAGCGCCGAGTCGGCGCTCTCCACCCGCGGGCTGGGCTCGGAGGAGGGGTGCCAGCTGAGGACGAAAGGCTCGCGCGAGCCCTCGAGCGCCGTGAACTCGGCGACCGCCGCCCCGTCGGCGACCGCGACCGGGCGCGGGGTGCTGAGGTGGAAGGCGTCCGGCCCCGCGACGGCGAGCACGCCGTCCGGCACGGCGTCGATCCAGGGCCGGATCGACCCGTAGTCGGGGCGCATCACCATCTCCGAGCGCATCGGCACGCGGCCGCGCAGGCCCTCGACGACGCGCACGACCTGGGGTGGCCCGTCCCCCCGGCGCGGCATGAAGTCGATCAGCCGGGCGGCGCCGTCGGCCGTCTCGATGTCGGTCTCCAGTACGAGCGTCCCGGGCCGGTACCGCCGCTCCACCGAGCGGACGTCGGCGACCGGGGCGATCAGCCAGCGCCCGTGCGCCGGCTCGCCGAGCAGCGCCGTGAAGCACGCGGCCGAGTCGAAGCGCGGCAGGCACAGCCAGTCGATCGAGCCGTTGCGGCCGACGAGGGCGGCGGTCTGGAGGTCGCCGATCAGCCCGTAGTCCTCGATCAGCATGCCGGCCGTGAGTCTTCTGCATCGGGCGCGGAGATGCGAGCCTTAGGCGATGAAACGCCGAGCCGCGAGTCGCGCTCGGCATGGTCCACGGCCGCTTCCAGCCCTTCCACGCCGGCCACCTCGAGTACCTCGTCGCGGCGGCCGCCCGCTGCCGGCGGCTGGCGGTCGGCATCACCAACCCGGACGGCTTCCCGGTCCGCCCCGAGCCGGACGACCCGGCCCGACACCTGCCCGAGTCGAACCCCTTCACCTACGCCGAGCGCCGCCGCATGGTCGAGGCGGCGGCCGCCGAGGCCGGTGTCGGCCCGGTCGAGGTCTTCCCCTTCCCCATCACCGAGCCCGGGCTCTGGGACGACCACGTCCCGGCCGGCGCGGTCCAGTTCGTGCGCGTGCTCTCGCCGTGGGGCGCCTCCAAGGTGGCCCGCTTCGAGGCGCGCGGCTACGCGACCGTGGTGCTCGAGGCGCCCGGCGGCAAGCGCGTCTCGGGCGAGCAGGTGCGGGCGGCGATGCGCGCCGGCGGCGACTGGCGCGCGCTCGTGCCGCCGGCCGTGGCCGCGGTCATCGACTCCCTCCCGCCCGACCGTGCGCTCGATCGTCGTCCTGCTGCTTGACGGCCTGGGCGACCGGGCATCGGACGCGCACGGCGGGCGCACCGCCAACGAGGCCGCCTGGACCCCGTGTCTCGACGCCCTGGCGGCGGGGGGCTCGTGCGGCCTGCTCTGGCCGCTGGGCCCGGGGCGGGCGCCGTCCAGCGAGGTGGCCCACTGGGCGATGCTCGGCTACCGGCCCGCCGAGTCGCCGGGCCGGGCGGTGCTCGAGGCCCTCGGGCACGGCCAGGCGGTGTCCGCGGACGACGTCCTCGCCTTCGCCTCGCTGCGCGCAGGCCGACGCGCCGCGACGGGGCGCTCTGGGTCACCGGCCGGCCCGCGGCGTCGCACGAGGAGGCCGCCGAGGCGCTGGCCGCGGCCGCGCCGCCGGCGCGGCTCGAGGGGCTCCGCCTGGAGGTGCGCCCGCTCGGCCCGCCGGCGCGCCCCGGCGAGGGGATCCTGAGGGTCGCCGGCGGCGCCCACGACGGGGTCACCGACTCCGACCCCTTCCTGCGCGACCGCCAGCCGGTGATGCGACCGGCCCCGCTGGTGCCGGAGGCCGCGGCCACGGCGCGGGCCGCCGAGGAGTGGAGCCGGGCGACGGTCCGGCCCGCCCCGGACGGCCGGCTCACGGTCGTCACGCTCAAGTGGTGGGGGCGGCTGCGGCCGGCGCCCGCCTTCCGCGACCGCCACGGGCTCGACGGGGTCGTGGTCGGCGCGTCGCCGTTCCTGGCCGGCCTCGCGCGGGCGCTCGGCCTGCGGTTCGTCCCGGCGCCCGAGGGCGACGACCCGGCCGCCGCCCTGGGCGCGCGGCTCGACCGCGCCCGCGAGGCCCTCGACGGCGGCGCGACCTTCGTCCTCTGCCACCTCAAGGCCACCGACGAGGCCGGCCACACGAAGGACCCGCGCGCCAAGCGCGAGACCATCGAGCGGGTCGACGCCGCGTTCGGCGGCGTGGCGGAGCGCTTCGCCGACGCGATCGTCTGCGTGACCGGCGACCACGCGACGCCGACCGCGCCGGAGGTGATCCACTCCGGCGACCCGGTCCCGTTCCTCCTCGCCGGGCCCGGGGTGCGGGCCGACCGGGTCGCCGCGTTCGGCGAGCTCGACCTCGGCGCCGGCATCCTCGGCCGGATCACGGGCGCCGACGTCATGCCGCTGCTGCTGAACGCCGCCGACCGCCCCCTGTTCCTGGGGTCGCGCCCGACCGCGGTCCCCGGGGCGGCGGGCGTCCCCGCCGAGGTCGAGCCGCTCCTCGCTCGACGACTAGTGCTCCGTCTCGGAAGTCTGGTGATGATCCGGCCGCGAAAATCCCGCGAGGAAAGCCGCCGCTGCCGCGGCGGCTATCCGACCGGACGGGCCGGGCTCACGCCCGGCCCAGTCCGCAGGAAGCAGGGAGCCCGCATAGCTGGGCCTATGCGGGCGACCGATGACGCCGGATCCGCGATGATTTGCAGCCCGCCGGATCGCGTCATGACTTTCGGGACGGAGCACTACAGGGCGCCGTCGCCGGTGAGGCTCTCGGCGATCATGGCCCGCTGGATCTCGGTGGTGCCGGCCGGGACCCGCAGGTTGCGCGCGACGCGGTAGATCCGCTCGATGCCGGTCGCGCTGAGGAGCCCGCGGCCGCCGTGCACCTGGATCGCCCGGTCCGCGACGCGCCCGAGGGCCTCGTCGCACCAGGTCTTCAGCGTGGAGAGGTCGCGCCGCTCGGCCGCGCTGGTCCGGCCGTCGCCGAGCAGGTCGGCCGCGTCGAGGCGCGCCAGGATCTCCAGCGACAGCGCGCGCATGGCGCGCCAGTCCATGTAGATGTCGCTCAGGCGCTCGGCCACCGCCCCCAGCTCGCCGATCGGCCTGCCGAAGGCGCGGCGCTCGCCGGCGTAGGCGACTGCGCGCTCCAGGCAGTGCCGCGCCAGGCCGCTGCACATGCCGCCACGGCGCGACCGGGCCCAGTTGATCCACAGGAACGCCAGGTCCATGCCGCCGCCCTCGCGGCCGATCAGGGCGCTACCGGGCAGGCGCACGTCGCGGAACTCGAGCACCCCCGTCTGGCCGTCGGCCATGATCGTCTGCTGCACCGGCCCGCGTGTCGCCCCCTCGGTCGCCATGGGGACGAGGAACATCGTCAGCTCGCGGCGCTCGGCGCCCTCGACGCGCGCGACCACCTCGGCCGCCTCGACGAAGGGCGCCCCGGTGATGAGGTGCTTGACCCCGCTCAGCACCCAGCCCTCGCCGTCGCGGCGGGCCGAGGACTCCAGGGCGAGGACGTCCGTCCCCGCGCCCGGCTCGCTGAGCGCGAAGGCGACGTTGGTCCTCCCGGCCAGGAAGGCGAGCAGGTGGCGCTCGCGCGCCTCCCCGCTCCAGTGCCGCACCAGGTGGCTCGGCCCGTCGGTCCAGGCGAGCATCCACTGCGCGCCCCGCAGGCCGTGGCGGAAGACCTCCTCCTGCACGTAGAAGGTGTCGACCAGCCCCAGGCCCAGCCCGTCCGGGGGCGGCAGGTGGGGGCAGTAGAGGCCGGCGCGGGCCGAGGCCTGCTGCATGCGCCGCTTCAGCCCGATCATCGGCTCGGCGAGGCGCCCGTCGGGCTCCAGGGCGAAGGCGGTGTCGCCGAGCTCGCCCTCCACCTCCTCCACCATCGGCAGCGCCTCGCCGGCCAGGAACGCGCTGGTCCGCTCGAGGGCGGCCTCGCCGGCCGCAGAGGGCGGGTACCCGGGCGACCCGAGTTGCGTGCTCACGCAACCACCGTGATGGTCTGCGGGGGGCCGTCGCCCAGCCGCCCGATCCGCCAGGCGCTGACGCCGCGGTCGCCGAGCTCGCCCTCGAGGGCCTCGCCCCGCTCGGGCGCGACGGCCAGCAGCAGGCCGCCGCTGGTCTGGGGATCGAAGAGCAGCTCGACCACCTCGGGGGCCGCATCCCCCGGGATCCCCACGAGGTCCCGCGCGAAGGCGCGGTTGCGCGCGGCGCCCCCGGTCGTCACGCCCAGCGCGGCCAGCTCCCGCGCGCCGGGCAGCAGCGGCACCGCGCCCGCGGTCACCTCGGCCCCGACGCCGCTTGCGGCGGTGATCTCGGCGAGGTGGCCGATCAGGCCGAAGCCGGTCACGTCGGTGGCGCAGCGCACGCCGCTGGCCAGGGCCGCGGCGGCGGCCGGGCCGTTGGAGGCCAGCATCGAGGCGGTGGCCGCGGCGCGTCGCGCCGGCGTCACCGCGGCCCTGCATCTGGGCGGTCGTGATGACCCCGACGCCCAGGGGCTTGGTCAGCACGAGGACGTCGCCCGGTCGGCCGGCGGCGTTGCTGAGCAGGCGGTCCGGGTGCGCCGTGCCGACGGCCGCCAGCCCGTACTTGGGCTCGGGGTCGTCGATCGTGTGGCCGCCGAGGACGGGGCAGCCGTCGGCCATGGCCGCCTCGGCGCCGCCGCGCATGATCGCGGCGAGGTCGTCCGGGTCGCCGTCGGCCGGGTGGGCGGCGACCGCCAGCGCGAACGCCGGGGCCGCCCCCATCGCGTGCAGGTCGCTGAGGGCGTTGGTGGCCGCGATCGCGCCGAAGGTCGCAGGGTCGTCGACGATCGGCGTGAAGAAGTTGACCGTCGCCACCACCGCGAGGTCGTCGCGCACCCGGTAGGCGGCGGCGTCGTCGGCGCCGTCGAAGCCCACGAGGACTCGGGCGTCCGCGACCGCGGGCATCAGTGCCAGGGCGTCCGAGAGGGCCGACTTGCCCAGCTTGCAGCCGCAGCCGCCGCCGCGGGCCATGGTGGTGAGCCGCGCCATACTGGACCTCCGGGTGTGGCGCCCACCCTACGCGCCCGCTTACGCTCGCGCCGATGCGGTCGTCACTCGTCCGGATCGCGCTGGCTCTGGCCGCCGTCGCGGCGGGTTGCGCGGCGCTGGGCGGCAGCGCGGCGGGCCAGGCGCAGCTCCCGCCCTGCCCGCCCGGCGCGCCGCCGATCCCGCCGCCGACCGTCACGGCGAAGGGCGATCCGTCGGCACCGGGGCGGATCGTCGCCGGGCGGCCGTTCCAGATCGAGTACGGGGTCCCGGGCAACATCGTGCAGGAGACCGCCGGCCCGCCGGACGCGACCTTCTCGTCCAACGACCAGCTCGGCGCGACGGTGACCGTCGCGGCACCGGGCCCGGCCGTCTTCACCGCCCGCTACTGGGACGCCGAGGCGTCCCCCGCCACGGCCTGCACCCAGACCTTCTCGTTCACCGTGAACGTCGAGGTCGGCGACCTGCTCGCCCCGCGCAGCGGCTACGCCCAGAGCCCGTCAACCTTCGCCCGGGTTCCGCGGAAGGGCGTGCTCACGGGCCCCGAGACGCCCGTGGTGGGGATCCTGTTCATTTGCCGCGACACGACCGGGAGTGTGCCCGTCGTCGCCGACCTCCGTGTCGAGCGCAACCTCCGCCGCAAGCCGTCGGCGGCCTCGCCCGGCGCCACCATGACCGTGTCCGACCCCTGTAGCACCACGCCGACGACCGTCCTCGCCCCGGGGGCCCGGCTGCGCCACGCCAGGGGCGAGACGGTGACCGTGGAGCATCGGTTCCGGAAGGGCGCGCGCTACTGGCTGCGCATCACGCAGGCCGGCCGCGTGCTCTTCCAGGTGCGCTACTACGTCGCCTTCGGTCGGAAGCGGACCATGTTCGTGCAGCCGTCCTGGGTGATCGCCCCCGAGGCCGCCTTCGAGGCGGCGCGCTGCCGCAGGCGGTCGCGAGGAGACCTGCGAGACCCGCTGGGCTACCAGAACTTCCCGATCCCTCCGTGTCCGCGCTGAGGCGGATCGCCCTCCGCGTCGCGCTGGCCACGGCCGTCGGCGCTGCCTGCTGGGCGGCGCAGGCGGGCGGCGCCGGCGCCCAGGCATCGGTCCCGCCCTGCGCGCCCGGCACACCGCCGCTGCCGCCGCCGACGGTGAACGCCACCGGCGATCCGTCGTCGCCCGAGCGGATCGTCGCGGGCCGGCCGTTCACGATCGAGTACGACTCCCGCGAGGTCGTGGTGCAGGACACCGCCGGTCCCCCCGGGACGACGTTCTCCTCGAACGACGCCACCGGCGAGCTCATCGGCCCGACCGTGCCGACGCCCGGCACGGCCGTCTTCACGGTGCGCTACTTCGCGATCGGCGCCACGGCGGCCACGGCCTGCACGCAGAGCACCACCTTCACGGTGAACGTGGAGCTCGGCGATCTGGTGTCGGCGCGGATCGGCTACGCCGAGGGCCCGACGATCAAGCTGATCGGGAGGTTCGATCGCCTCCCGAAGCGGGGCGCCCTCACCGGCGGCGCGCCGGTCGCCGGCCTCCTGTTCCCGTGCACCGACACCACGGCGCGGCTCCCGATCGTCGCCGAGCTGCGGATCGAGCGGAACCTGCGCACGAAGCCGTCGGTGGCCTCGCCGCTCACGACGCTGACGCTCCCGGACCCGTGCGGGCCGAAGCCCTCGGCGGCCCTGGCGCGCGGGGCGCGCATCCGCCACGCGAACATCTTCGACAACAACTGGACCGTTGCCGTGGAGCATCGCTTCGGGAAGGGAGCCCGCTACTGGCTGCGCATCACCCAGTCGGGCCGGCTGCTGGGCCAGTTGCGCTACTACGTGGCCTACCGCCCCCAGGCGCGCAGGTTCGCGGAGGTGTGGGTGATCGCCCCCGAGGCGGCCTTCGAGCGCGCGCGCTGCCGCAAGCCGCCCCGGGAGGACTCCCGCCAACCGCTCGGCTTCCGGAAGTTCCCCATCCCGCCCTGCCCGCGCTGAGCGCGGCGGGATCGCTCGGGGCCCGTTCGGGGTAGCGTTGCGGCGATGGGCCGCGAGATCGAGCGCGAGCGGTTCGGCGGGGCCGACTTCGAGCGCTTCTCGGAGCGCCTCGGCGAGTCGCTCGCCGCCCTGGGCGAGCTGCTCGAGCGGCCCGGCTTCGGCGAGGGCCCGGCGAGCCTGGGCGCCGAGCTGGAGATGGCCCTGGTCGACTCCGCGGGCCGCCCCGCGGGCGAGAACGCGGCCGTGCAGGAGGCCCTGGGCGGGGGCCACGACGTCGCCCTCGAGGTGGGCCGGTTCTGCATCGAGTGCGCGACCGCCCCCGTGCCGCTCGCCGGGCGGTCGTTCACGGCGCTCTCCGAGCGGCTGGCCGAGTCGGTCGGGCGCATCGCCGCGGCGGCCGCGGTCCACGGCGCCCGCGTCGCCACGATCGGGACCCTGCCGACCCTGACGATGGGGGACCTTGGCCCCGGCGGCCTCACCGAGTCGCCGCGCTACCGGGCCCTGTCGGCGGCGCTCGAGCCGCTGAAGCCCGACCGGCGCATCATCATCGACGGCCCCGAGACCCTCGACGTCGAGCTGCCGGGGATCGTCGCCGAGGCCGCCAACGCGGCCTTCCAGATCCACCTGCGCGTGGCGCCGGCCGAGTTCGCCCGCACCTTCAACGCCGCCCAGCTCGCCACCGCGCCCGCGCTCGCGGCCTCGGCCAACTCGCCGACCTTCCTCGGCAAGGTCCTCTGGGACGAGACCCGCGTCCCGCTCTTCCACCAGACCATCGACGGCCACCAGGGCGGCGAGGAGGTGTGGCGCCCGTCGCGGGTCGCGTTCGGCCACGGCTGGGTGCGCCACGGCATCCTCGAGCTGCTGCAGGAGACCGTGGCCCTGCACGAGGTCGTGCTCCCCCTGATCGAGCAGGAGGACCCGCTCCAGGTCGTGCGCGCCGGCGGCGTGCCCCAGCTCGCCGAGCTCCGCCTCCACCACGGGACCACCTGGCGCTGGAACCGGGCCATCTACGACCCCGCCGGCGGCGGGCACCTGCGCATCGAGCTGCGCGCGCTGCCCGCCGGGCCGTCGGTCCTCGACATGACCGCCAACGCGGCCTTCCTCGTCGGCGCGACGCTCGGCCTGGCCGAGCAGGAGTGGATGATCCCGGCGATCCCCTTCGCGCTGGCGCGGCGCAACTTCTACCGCGCGGCCCGGGACGGCCTCGACGCCGAGCTGCTCTGGCCCGCCCCCCAGGCGCCCTCGCCGCGCCCCATGCCGGCCGCCGAGCTCGTCGCGCGCCTCATCCCGGTCGCGCGCGAGGGCCTCGCCCGCGCCGGGGTTGACGCCGAGGACACCGACCCCCTGCTGGACGTCATGGCCGAGCGCGTCACCGCCGAGGTGACCGGCGCGCGCTGGCAGCGCGCGGCGCTCGCGGCCCACGAGGAGCGCATGATGCGGGGCACGGCCCTGGCGGCGACGCTCGACGACTACATCGAGGCCCAGTTCTCGGGCCTCCCGGTGCACCGCTGGCCGATCGGGGGCCGCGACCGCGCTAGGGTTCGGCGCCGCGTCCGCCCCGACGACCTGACGGAGACCGCATGACCAGCACCGCCCCGCCCGCCGAGGCCGACTACAGGGTCGCGGACCTCGCGCTCGCCGGCTTCGGCCGCAAGGAGATCACCCTCGCCGAGCACGAGATGCCGGGCCTCATGGCCATCCGGGCCGAGTACGCCGACCGGCAGCCGCTCGCGGGCGCGCGGGTCACCGGCTCGCTGCACATGACGGTCCAGACGGCGGTGCTCATCGAGACCCTGACCTCCCTGGGCGCGCAGGTGCGCTGGGCCTCGTGCAACATCTTCTCCACCCAGGACCACGCGGCCGCCGCGATCGTCGTGGGCGACGGCACCCCCGACCAGCCCACCGGCGTGCCCGTCTACGCCTGGAAGGGCGAGACGCTCGAGGAGTACTGGTGGTGCACCGAGCGGGCGCTGCGCTGGCCCGACGGCGGCGGCCCCAACATGATCCTCGACGACGGCGGCGACGCGACCATGCTCGTCCACCTGGGCCGCGAGTACGAGGAGGCGGGCGCCGTCCCCGACGACGCCACCGCCGAGTCGGAGGAGTTCCGCGTCGTCCTCGGCCTGCTGCGCCAGTCGCTGCGCGAGGACCCGACGCGCTGGACCCGGATCGCCGAGGGCGTCAAGGGCGTCACCGAGGAGACCACCACCGGCGTGAACCGCCTCTACAAGCTCGCCGAGAGGGGCGAGCTGCTGTTCCCGGCGATCAACGTCAACGACTCGGTCACGAAGTCGAAGTTCGACAACCTCTACGGGGTGCGCCACTCGCTGGTGGACGGCATCAACCGCGCCACCGACGTGATGCTGGCCGGCAAGGTGGCGGTGGTCTGCGGCTTCGGCGACGTCGGCAAGGGCTGCGCCGAGTCGCTGTCCGCCCAGGGCGCGCGCGTGGTCGTCACCGAGATCGACCCGATCTGCGCCCTCCAGGCCGCGATGCAGGGCTACCAGGTGGCCACCCTCGACGACGTCGTCGAGACCGCCGACCTCTTCATCACCGCCACCGGCAACAAGGCGATCATCACGGCCGCCGACATGGCGCGGATGAAGCACCAGGCGATCGTGGGCAACATCGGCCACTTCGACAACGAGATCGACATGGCCGGCCTCGCCGACGTCCCCGGCATCCAGAAGATCAACATCAAGCCCCAGGTTGACGAGTGGGTCTTCCCCGACGGCCACGCGATCATCGTGCTGTCCGAGGGGCGGCTGCTGAACCTGGGCAACGCGACCGGCCACCCCTCGTTCGTGATGTCGAACTCGTTCTCGAACCAGACGATCGCCCAGATCGAGCTCTTCACGAAGAACGACCAGTACGAGCGCAGGGTCTACGTGCTGCCCAAGCACCTCGACGAGAAGGTCGCCCGCCTGCACCTCGACGCCCTCGGGGTCAGGCTCACGACCCTCTCCGAGGAGCAGGCCGACTACATCGGCGTCCCGGTCCAGGGCCCCTACAAGCCCGACCACTACCGCTACTGAGGTGAGCCTCCCTCCCCGGGCGCCGCGCGTCCGGGGAGGAGCCTGCGCGTCAGGCCCGGCCCCCCGCCCGTCAGCGCCCAGGTCCAGCGCGAGCGGCGGCTGAAGATGCCCCAGTGCCGCGTCTGGTCGTCGCGGCGCACGAGCATGAACGAGAGGGCCGCGCCGATCAGGGCGATCGCGCCCATCAGGACGAACGCGAAGCGGTAGGCGTCGGCGTGGCCGTCCTTGAACACCTCGGCGAACTCCTGCTGGGAGGCCGCCGGGCACCGTCCACCTGGTTGAAGCCCTCCTGCTCGGCGCGCAGCGCGAACTCGTGACCGGCCCGCATCTGCGCGTCGGTGATCGTCACCCCGGCGTTGGCCGCCTGCTCGAAGAGGCTGTCGAAGTAGTGGTTGAGCAGCACGACGGTGAAGACGGCGATGCCGATCGCCCCGCCGAGCTGCTCGCTCGTGTCGATGACGCCGGCGGCCTGGCCCTGGGCGCCCGGCGGCACGGCCGAGAGCCCGGTCGGGTCGTTGACGGTCAGGACGATGCCGAGGCCGACGCCCTGCAGGACGAGGCCGGGGATGAGCGCGGCGAAGCTCTCCTGCTCGAACCCCACGCCCAGCGCGAAGCACGACGCCGCCAGCACGACGAAGCCGACCGTCAGGGGCGTCCGCCCGCCGGCGCGGTCGAACCAGCGCCCCGCCAGCGGGGCGACGAGGATGATCGGCAGCGTGGCCGGGATCAGGGCGAGGCCGGCCGTCCCGGGCGAGTAGCCGATCACCAGCAGCAGGAACAGGGGCAGCAGGAACGCGCTCGCCAGCTCGATCGAGCCGGCGATGAACTGGCTGATCGTTGACATGGCGTAGTTGAGGCGGCGGAAGAGGCCGAAGCTCATCAGGGGATCGGGGTGGTGCCGCTCGACCTCGACGAAGGCCACGAGCGATGCCAGGCCGACGCCGAGGGCGAGGAACGTCGGCAGCGGTCCAGCCCCAGTCCTGGATCTGGCCGAGGCCGAGCGTGATGCCGCCGATCGCCAGCGCGAACGTCACGACGCCGGGCCAGTCGTTGGCGCGCGGCGCCCCCTCCCGCGGCGCCCCCTTCGGGGCGGCCCACAGGGTGAGCCCGATCGTGATCGCCGCCAGCGGGACGTTGACGAGCAGGACGGCCCGCCAGTCGATGAACTCGGTCAGGAGGCCGCCCAGCACCGGCCCCAGCGCCGCGAAGAAGGCCGACGCGCCCGCCATCAGCCCCAGCGCCCGGCCGCGCTTCTCGGGCGGGAAGGTGGCCGTGACGATGGCCATCGTGGTCGGCATCATCAGCGCGGCGCCGACCCCCTGGGTGACGCGCATCGTGATGAGCCAGGGCATGTTCTGGGCGGCCCCGGCGAGCGCCGACGAGGCCACGAACACGATCGCCCCGGTCAGGAAGACCCTGCGCAGGCCCAGCTGATCGCCCAGGCGCCCGCCCAGCACCATCAGGCCGGCCAGCGGCAGGACGTTGGCCGTCAGGACCCACTGGGAGGTGTCGAGCGAGCCGCCGAGGTCGCCGACCGCCTCGGGGATCGCCAGCGGCACGCCGGTCTGGTCGACCAGGATCATGCTGTTGGCGATCGTCATCGCCACCAGCGTGATCCACTGCGCGCGGGCGCTCACTCGGCCTTCGCCGGCTGCGGGCTCGCGCGGAGCCACGGCAGGAACGCCAGCAGCCAGATGAAGAAGGCGGCCTCGCCCGACACCAACGCGACCGGCACGGAGACGAGGAAGACCGCCGTCGGCCCGAGCCCGCGCCACGACGACGCCGCCTCCGCCTGCGCGCGCAGCCGCTCGCGCACGTGCCCGTGGCGCACCGAGTGGCGGATCATCAGCCAGCTCATCAGGCTCGCCAGCCCCACGACCGAGGCGTAGATCACCACCACGATCGCGTCGTCCTCGTACTCGGCGACCAGGTTGGTGGCGAACGGCATGACCACGATGAGGGCGAGGAAGACCAGGTTCATCGCCATCAGCGTGCCGTCGAAGCGCTCGACGAGCGTGAAGACGCGGTGGTGCACGATCCAGAACCGCCCGATCAGCGCGAAGCTGAGGGCGAAGGCGAGGTACTGGCGCCACTGGTCGCCGAGGGCCTCCGCCAGCTCGCCGTCGGGGACGTCCGGGACGTCGAGGTTCAGCACCAGCAGCGTGATCGCGATGGCGATGACGCCGTCGCTGAAGGCGACGATGCGCGTGAACTCGATCTCGCCGCCCTCGGCCCGCGACTGCACGATGCGCCGCGCGCGGTAGTGCTCCCGCAGGGACCTCACGCGCGCGGCCGCCCCGGCACCGGCCGTGCGAGACTGCCGCGGTGCGCGAGATCCTCCCCGGCGTCCACCACTGGACCACCGTACATCCGCGCTGGGACATCACGATCCACTCGCACTGGCTGGCCGCCGAGCGGGTGCTGATCGACCCGCGCGTGCCCGACGAGGGCATCGAGTGGTTCGACGACCACCCGCCCGTCGCCGCCCTCCTCACCAACCGCCACCACTACCGCGACTCAGGCCTCTTCCACGAGCGCTACGGCTGCCCGGTGCTCTGCAACCGCCTCGGCCTCCACGAGTTCCGCGCCGGCGAGCCGGTCGAGGGCTTCGACCCCGGCGACGAGCTCCCCGGCGGCAGTCGTGGCGCTCGAGGTCGGCGGCATCTGCCCCGACGAGACCGCCCTCCACACCCCGGCGCACCGCGCGGTCGCCTTCGCCGACGGCCTCGTGCGGTGGCCCGACGACGGCCCGCTCGGCTTCGTGCCCGACGCAGCTCATGGACGACCCCGAGCGCACCAAGGCCGCCCTGCGCGAGGCCTACGGGCGGATCGCCGAGCTCGACTTCGACACCCTGCTCCTGGCCCACGGCAACCCGATCGTGGGCGGCGGGCGCGAGGCGCTGCGCGACTTCGTGGGAGCCGCGTGAGCCGCCGCGCCGCGGTCGGTCCGGTGCCAGAAGGCTCGTCGGCTCCTGCCGGGGCCGCCGGACGGCCCCCCGGGGTCTGCACAGCCTCATGGTTTCGACCCTAGGCAGAAGTGCCCTCACTCGTCGGGCGGTGCCGGTGTCCCACTGGCCCGCCGGATCAGCTCGCGCAGCAGGTCGCGACGCTGGGCGAGGTCCACGCTAGTCAGTCGCACTCGGTAGCGCCCCCATCGTTTGTCGTACTCGAGGGTGTCGAGGCCGGAGTCCTCCACGAGTGCCGTCAGCTCGTCGCCGCGGGGGGATCCGGAACTCCGCGATCAGGTACTCCTTGCGCGCCCCGGAAGGTGATGAAGTTATCTGCCACACCGTCCCTAGCGAGCCCGACGCAGTACTTGTTGTATTTCAAGGGCCACGCCCGGGGCGACCTCGTTTACGAGCCCCAGCAGTTCATCCGCGAGGTCAACCGACGCTGCTGAGCCGCGTGTGATCCAGTACGCGCGATCGGTCGCCTGACGACGATGATGATGTAGCAGAAGAAGAAGAAGAAGAAGAAGAAGAAGAAGGAGGAGGAGGAGGAGGAAGGAGGAGGAGGAGGAGGAGGAGGAGGAGGAGGAGGAGGAGGAGGAGGAGGGCAGGATCCCCGGCAGTGTGGGCTACCTAGAAGCAGGGTCAACGCTTGACCGTGCTTCGTCCCGGCGGAAGTGGCCGGCCATCGCCCCGGTGCCGACTCCGGTGCACTGCGGGCCAGGAGGCGGATAAGCCATCGGGGAGTCGCGCGGCGGATCGGGGCCTAGAATGCCCAGATGGCGGCGCGAGGAAGCGACAGCGAGCCTGCAGAGGCGGATCGCGGCTCTCCGTGTCACCCGTCCCACCGGTCGGGTTCCCCTTCGAGCCGCGGTAGCTGGGTTGCTTTTTCCAGACGGTAGAGCTGCGACAAAATGCCTGGAAATAAGACAATTCTTTTTGCTTCTACACGGTAGGAGCTCTGTGATCCAGTGAGGGCTCCCCAGCAGGCTGCCGTTTTGCTCCTGTGCGGTAGAGCCCCACCAAAAAACCCGCTAAACCGCACTTTCCTTTTTGTTTCTGAACGGTAGAATATTTTGAAATCGCATGCCGGGGACCACCTTCACCGCGAACTACCGCCGGTACACGGCCGAGACCTCCACGTTGCTGATGCGGATCTCTACCGCATTGGGGACGATCCGAGGGGCTCGGATCCTTCCTGCCGTCGCAGACCAGCTACGTGCTTCAGCGAAGGCAGGGACCGTCCACTACTCCAACATGATCGAGGGAAACGAGCTGCCATTCGTCGAGGCCGAGCGCGCGGCCCGCGGCGACCTCGCCACGGATACCCGCGCCAAGATCGAGCTCGTGAACTATGTCAATGCCCTCGACCTGATCGACGAGCGCCTGGCTGCTGGCGCTCTGGAGCTCACCGCGGTACTTCTCAAGGAACTCCACGGCACTGCGATGCGCGGACTTCGGTCGGGACGCCGACCCGCATTTCAAGCCGCATCACGAGGGGGAGTGGCGTGATGGCATAGCCGTCGTCCTCGACCACATCACGGGACAGGTGATACATGAGGCGCCCCCCACTGACGACATCGCAGGGCTCGTGGCGGCAATGTTCGAGTGGCTAGACGGCAAGCTGACCGTGGGCGTGGAGCCACCCTTCGTCCTCGCGGGTGTCATGCACTACGGCATCACCGACGTGCACCCTTTCGCTGACGGCAATGGCCGGGCCGCACGCCTCTTCCAGACCGCGCTGCTAATGAAGACCGACGTCCTCCCTGGTCGAATGTTCTCCTTCGAGCGCTACTACGCACAGGATCGCAGTGCCTACTATGACGCGCTCCGATCGGTGCGGCGCAACACCTTCAACATGGAAGCCTGGCTGGAGTACTTCCTCGGCGGCCTCGCAGCAGAATACGAACGCGTTGCCGCGACCGTCATTGACCTGAGCTCCTTGGTTTCGGCAGCAGGAGGCCAACCCCTTCGATTGTCGGCCGGGCAAGAGCGAGGTATCGCCACGCTACGGATTGCCGGACGCCGCAAATTCACCCGGCGCGACTACGAGGAAGCGGCCGGCCTCGGACGCACCGCCGCCAATGATGACCTGAAGGAACTCGTTCAACACGGCGTCATCGTCCCCCGGGGAGCTGGTTCTGCCAGGCGGTATGCCTTCTCCGCGGCGGCCCCGACGCAGGCAGTCGGCAGTCGTCGCGGGCGGCCACTAGGTGGAACGACACGCGGATCGAACAGGAGCTCAGGGGCTTCCTTTCTACCCGCACAACCTGGCCGTCGCGTCAGGAGTTTCGCCAACGCCGGGCATGGTGACCTCTATGCTGCAGCAAGCCGGTCTGGCGGAATCCCTCGTTGGCGTCGCACCTTCGGCCTCTAGCGCGGCCCAGCGGTGCAGAGCAGGCACCTGGTCGGTCGTCGTCGTCCTCGCCGCTGGAGAAGGTGACCCGGCCGAAACGGTCTTCCAGATGCTGATCCGAGTTGTTGAAGAACGCGCGGTCCGCCTCCGATGGTCGCACCCGGACGTCACGACTGAAGCGAGGCTTTGGCGTTGACCGTCAGACGCGCCTACAGGCGGGTCAGGTTGACGACTCCGCAGCGGCACGTCCATGACCTCTTGCCGCACACAACGGAGCCAGTGTTCGAGCTGTGACTCCGGCGCCTATTGTCGCCAGGTCGGCCATCCGACTTCCGGACGACGGAGGGCAAACTCGTCCCGAGGGACCGCCGGTTCCGCTACGACGCCTGACTCGACCCTGGTCGTTCGGACAATCGATCGGGCTCGATACAGACCGGTGACCGGCCGGCGCCGAGGATTTCTTACCCTAGGAACGTGTCGAATCAGGCTGGCGAGTCCGGGCGGGGAGGTAGGCTTACCGATTCCTTCGACGGGCAATCGATGCGTGGCGGATGAGCACGATCCGGCTCGAGTCGAGTGCTGACTTTGGCCGGTGCAACGGTCGCGACAGGCCTGGCCGACGTCGGCGACTCTCGTCGCAGTCACCACCGCCACTCGGAAGGCGCCTGGGCATGACGCCTGAGGCTGCTTGCCGGGCGATTCACGCGGCTCTCGAGCGCATCCCAGCTCGGACCCGCCCGACGGACGTTCCCTTCCGAGACGGTCTGTATTTCTTCTACGAGCGCGGGGAGAAGAGTGAGCACGGTTGCGATCGAATCGTGCGGGTGGGGAACCACCCACGAAGCGACGGAAGACTCGTCAGGCGGCTGCGTGACCACTACTCCGGCAACAAGAACGGCAGCGTGTTCCGCAGATACTTTGGAGGTGCGCTCCTCAGACGGGAGAACCCGACGTCCCCCTGCCTCGCCCCCACGCCTGGGAGGGGTCATTGGGAGAGCCAGAACGGCGAGCCCTGCGGGGCCTGCTCGCCATACGAGCAGGCGGTCTTGGAGGCATTGGCCCGAGACTTCTGGTTCCGATGCGTCCAGGTTGGTGAAAGAGACCTTCGCAACGTCCTGGAGCGCCGTCTCATCGTGAGCCTCGCCGCCTGCCCCGCCTGCCGGCCCTCTCCCGGATGGCTCGGCGCGCACGCCTACCCGGAGAGCGTCCGTTCGAGCGGCATGTGGAACGTCGAGGGGGTCGGCGACACGCCGTTGGCGGCGGAGGAACTCCAATCCTTCCTCGGGCTTGCTGGCGAAGGCGAGGACCGTGATGATCGTCGCGTGCCGAAGAGGTCGGAGGAGGCAACCTTGCCCGCACTACCGGACAGCGGGTTGACCTTGCTGGTGATTCCGTGCTCGATGGGCAAGGAGAAGGTCGGGCCGCGAGAGGGCGCGGGCCCGAGCATCCTCGACTCGCTGTCCGAGGATCTGGTCGAGGAGCTGGCGCTCGCGCGGGAGAACAACCGCGCCCGGGCGGCGGTCAACGAGCGGAGCCTGCTGCCGGCCTGGCGACGGTACGCGCGCGGGCTCGTCTATCGCGCTGCCGCGCCTCTCCTCGAGGAGTGGATCTCCCGAGGAGGGCACGTACTCATTCTCTCCGGCGGCTACGGGGTGGTCACCGGAAGTGAGCCGATCGGTGACTACGACGCCCAGCTCCACCCCCACGAGTGGCCGGGCGGACTGCTCGCACGGTGTCTCGTCGAGTATGCGACGGAGCATGATCTGAGCGAGGTCGCAGGGTTCGCCGGCCGTTCGACGTCCTACGCGGACGTCCTCCGTGACGCTCCGTGGAGGGGCTCCCGGGTGTCGAGAGTGATCCTCTTTTCACCACGCAACCCTCCGGGCGGCGACCCACGAGGGATACGCCGAGAGCCCTCGGCGGAGCGCTTCATGCCTTCCTGTCGAATGAGTCTCTCGAGGGTTGGGTGAACCCTTCTACCGGTAGTCGCATCGAGGCGGAGGTCATCCTCGATGAGCCCCAGTCTCCGAATGCAAGGACGGCCGGCGGCAGGATGTCACTGGGCGCCATCGCAGAGCTCCGCTCGGCCCTCGATGAGTACCAGAGGACAGTCGCAGACGCCCCACTCGCCCCTACCACGAAGCAGACCTACGTACTCCACTCCGAGAACTTCGTCCGCTGGATCGAAGGCGACTTCGAGCCGGGCGGCCGGGTCTCCTGAGTGGCAGGTTCAAGGCGGTCAGTGGATGCGTTAGTAGCCTCGGGCGAGGCGATGAGAGCCTGATGGCTCGCATGTACCCGAAGGAGCTCCTTGTGGATGACGTCAAGAGCCGCGCCGAGCGCGAGCTCTTCGCCGAGTTCCGGGATCAACTCCCCGATGATTGGCACGTCTTTCATTCCGCTGGGTGGATTCACCGGGATCCGAAGCGCGGCGCGCGCGTCGGTGAGATCGACTTCGTCCTCTGCCAGCCCGATCGCGGTGTCGTGTGCATCGAGGTGAAAGGCGGTGGGATCAAGGTTGAGGGGAGCGCCTGGTTCCGGCGCGTCAAGGGCGAGTGGCAGCGCATGAAGGACCCGTCCAGCAAGCGCTCGATCACACAAAGAGTCTCGGCCGACTCCTCGGTCAGCTTCCCGAATGGAGGATCGATCGGCCGCTGATCGTCCACGCGTTCGCGTTCCCGGACGTCTCGATTGCGCAGGACCTCGCTCCGGGCGCCCCGAAGGACATCATCATCGACCGAGACCGAGCACGGTCACTCGATCGCGCGCTCCGCGGAATCCTCGCCTACCACCGCGGCAGTGATGACCGCCGGCAGTCCCCGGGATCTGAGGGGCTCGCCGTGATGCAGGAGCTTCTCGCCCCTCGGGAGGTCGTCCTGCCTCCAGTCGCTGAGCGTTTCCGGCGCGAAGCCCAGGAGATGATCAGACTCACCAGCGATCAATCGCACGTCCTCGCTGGGCTCTCTCGCAACCGACGAATGGCGGTCTCAGGCTGCGCCGGCTCGGGAAAGACACTCCTCGCCGTCGAACGGACCCGCCGCCTCGCGGACGATGGCAGGCGGGTGCTTTTCGTGTGCTTCAATCGCGCGCTGCGAGACCTGTTGGCCGACGCGGAGGCAGAGACCGGTGCCGACTTCCTGACCTTTCACATGCTCTGCGGACGACTCGCCGCGAGCGCAGGCATTGAGCTCGCGCCGTATCCGCCTGGGCGCGCGCCGCAGAGGTTCTATGACCGCGAGCTCCCCGCCTCACTCGTCGATGCCCTTTCTATCCTCGGCGGCCAGTACGACGACATCGTTGCCGACGAGGTACAGGATCTCAGCGATGACTGGCTTATCGCGCTCCTGGCGACTCTCCGAGATGAGCGCGGCGGCTCGCTGTGGCTCTTCCTCGACAGCAATCAGCGCGTGTATCCGCGAAAGCTGACCGTCCCCGACGATTTCGCGACGTGGGAACTCAACGTGAACTGCCGAAACACGCAGGCGGTTCACAGGGAGGCGATGAAGTACTTCGGCGGCGGTGAGGTGCCCTTGGCACCGGGGCCGGAAGGGCTTGCGGTCCGCAGGATCCGAGCGCAGGACGCGGCGCAGGCGGTCCATGGGGAGATCGAACGGCTCTGCGAGGGGAACGTCTTCCCGCAGGACATCACCGTTCTCTCGCCCAGAAGCGCCAAGTCCTTCTGGGTTGCGGCGGGCGCTTCTGGTAGTTACCGGCTGGTGCCGCATCGCACATCCAGGGGCAACGCCGTCTACTTCTCGTCCATCCCGGCCTTCAAGGGACTTGAGTCTCCCGGTCGTCATCCTCTGCGAGCTAGAGGCCCTGACTGACGCGAATCGCGATCAGCAGATGTACGTCGCGCTTTCGAGGGCGAAGCACCTCGTCACGATCGTTGAATCCCGGTCGCAAGGTGCCCCCAGCGCATGAGTATCGCCCTCTTTGAAACTGGGCAGAGCGTCCGGTGGCGCGGTCGCCGCTGGCGAGTGATCGCCGAGGAGGAGGGTGGGTTTCTGAGGCTGATCGGCGTTGACACGACGAACCGGGATGTCATCGCGACACCTCACCTTGAGCTGGAGGGGGAGGAGCTTCAGGCCGACGTCCTTCCCCTCCCGGAGTTCAACGTGTCCGGAAGCGATCGCAGCCGGTGGCGGGCTCTGCACCAAGTTTTCCTCACAACGATGGCCGGAGGCCGCGAGCAGCTGGTTGGGCTTGACTGGGCGCCGTTGCCCTTGAGCCCTACCAGCTCGTCCCGTTGCTCCGAGTGGCCCGGTCGGTTCGGCCGCGCTTACTCATCGCCGACGACACCGGGCTTGGCAAGACCGCAGAGGCTGGTCTGATCCTGCGCTGGCTTGCTCAGCGGCATCACGCGGCGCGCGTGCTTGTCGTGACCCGGGCCTCACCAGAGCCCGAGCGCTGGCAGGCGGAGCTCTCCACGAAGTTCGGTTTTCGCTTCGACATTCTGCGTAGCGGCAGTGACTTCGCGGATCGGCGTCGGCAGGCGCCCACCGTGAACGTCTTTGCGCAGAGCTCGCACCTCATCGTTTCGATGACGCTGGCGGCCCGGCAGGTGCTGCTCGACGAGCTCCGCCAGTGTCCCGGGATGTACGACGTCGTCATCGTCGATGAGGCGCACCACCTTGCAGAGCGCGGTTCTGGACGAAGCGACTCGCGCTCCTGGGGCTGAGCACTCGCCAAGCTCTCGGCGGAGAGCACGCTACTGCTGCTGACGGCGACGCCCATGATGGCAAGTCCGAGAGCTTCCTCTTCCTGCTTCGACTGCTGGATCCTTTGATCGAGCAGACTCCGGGGGTGGTACCACGTGACGCTGGCGAGCCCCCTCATCGTCAGGCGTCTCAAGTCTGAGGTGACGCTTTCCGGGGTCCGGCGTTTTCAGGTTCCCACGATCCACGCTGATGTCCACGCTTCGGGTAGCCGGCAAAGAGGAGCGGGCGCTCGATGCCCCCCTTGATGCCTACCTCGAGTGGCTCGCTCGCGAGGAGGCGCGTTACCAGGTCCAGGGAGCTCGCCAGAAGGCCACCGGCTGTCAGTTCCTCGCAGGCCTTCTGCGGGAAGCGCTTCGGGTTGTCCGTCGCCGGCTCTTCGAGCGACCCTTCGCCGCAGGCTCGGGCTGCCTCCGGGGCCGAGGACGAGGACAACCTAGTGCCGCTCGTGGAAACCGATCATTCCGATCCCGAGGACGAAGTCATCGACCCGGATGAGGCGAGTGCGAGCCCTGCCCCGCCGCTCGCCGACGAGGAGCGGCGGCTGGCAACTGCGTTGCTTGCCGCCGCCGATGCGGTGCCTCCGGGCGCGAGGCCAAGCTCCAGACCCTCGCGAGTCCTGGGAAGGAACTGGCCAGGGAGAAGGTCGTGGTCTTCACGGAGTACCGGGACACGCTCCGGGCGGCGGGGCGGCGGCTCACGGCGGAGGGCGTCCCCTTCGTGACCTTCCATGGCGGGACGCGAGATGCGGAGTGCGCGGCCGCCATTGACGCTTTTCTTCACGCCCCGATGCCCGCGTTTTCCTGGCGACCGATGCGGCGAGCGAGGGGAAGAACCTGCAGCGCTCTGCGCACCACCTCGTGCACCTCGACGTCCCGTGGAACCCCAACCGCTACGCACAGCGGAACGGACGCATCGATCGGTATGGGCAGACGGAACGACCCCACCTGTGGGTGCTCGTCGCGTCCGATCGAAGAACAGGCGAGGCCGGCCGGAGGCTCGCGTATCCAGCTCGTGGTCGAGAAGCTCAGCAAGATCGAAGGGAAGCTCCGCTCAGTGAGCCCTGTGTTCCCGGCGCTGCGCGGCGGAACCGTAGGGGACATCCTCGCCCGGGCGGACGACGAGCCCCCGGAGCGCCGCGTCTCACGAGATAATCGACGAGAGGAGCGCCGAGGCGGGCTCGTTGACGATCTCCCGGCTCACACTCCACAACCAGCAGGAGATCCGGGCAGCCGAGGCGGAGGTTGCGTCTCTTCGGACGGTGGACGACTTCGAGCCCCAAGCTCCGAGAGCTGATCGAGGCCACCTTCCGAGGCTGGAATGATGAGGGACGGATCGAGGCGACCGGGGATGACGGCGTGGTGCGGATCGAGATTCCCCGCCTCCTGCGGGGACACTCGGCCGTGCCGTGATCGAGCGTGCCACCTTCCGTCGCGACATCGCTCTCGCCGGTCAGGACGACGAGGAATCGGTGTCCTGCGAGTTCCTCTCACCCGGTCACCCGCTGCTCGAGCACCTACTTCGCCGACTTCGCGACGAGGCGGTGGACCCTCGCCGCGATCACCGGTTCGATCTCATCGGGGCTCTCCCGAAGGGCCTCTCCGACTTTCACCTCCCGTTTCGTTGACGGCGATGGCCGGACGGTTGAGGAGCGCCTGGTCGCCGTCGAGCTGTCGCCCGACCTGAAGGCATCCATCGACCCGGTTCGCGACCTCGGGCGGCTCGGCCTGGTTGACCGCCCCGCCCCCGCCGGGACTCCGCCTGGGCTCCGTGCAGCGTTGGCAGCGCGACTATGAGCAAGCGGTCTCCGTGGCACGAGGGGAGGCAGAGCGCCGGGCGGAGCTCAGGCCGACTGGAGCTCATCGACATCGCTCAGCGGCTGCGCGAGGAGGAGCTGGAGGTCCTCGCGAGGTGGCGCGGCGAGCAGGAGGCTCGAGTCGAGCGCCTGACGCTTGGCGCCGATCCACGGCTTACCCTCGAGGGAGCGGCTGCGTACGAACAGGCCGTCAAGGGGCTTGAGCGCAACACGACGCCCGGCGCGAGGCGGTTCGCGATCGCTCGCGGATTCGGCTTGCCTCTCTGGATCTGGTCGGGGGGCGCCTTATCGCGCCGCCGATTCCGAGGTGAGCGCGCTCCGCAATGTTGGCGAGCTCGCCTCCCCCTACTTTCTGGCTCGAGGTCTGGGCGCGCCGCGACGAGATCGACATCGACCCCGAGACCTATGCGTCGCTGCGAAACGCAAGGCGCGCGCCCTCGTTCGTGACGCCCGAGCCTTCGAGGTGCGGGCTGAGGGGCCGGACGACGAGTGGCATGCTCGCCGCGGCTGGGGCCCTGGCGCTCGAAGCAGCTGACCGAGCTCTCAGTGTCGCTCGACGACGGCTCGGCCTTCGAGCTGGCTCTGGCGCGACGAGGGTGGCGAGGACGCCCTGCTCATCGGGGAGCTTCCGGACGCTCACCGATCCCGACCGCCGGTCCGGAGACGCCGCCGACCCACCCGCGACGCGGTTCGAGCTCGCCCTCGACGCCTATGACGGAGAGGCCGACTGGGGCTCTCTGCTCGCCGGGACTCGAGCTCCGCGTCTACCGCCGGTCGAGCGGCATCTGCCAGCAGTACCTCGCGCTGGACCTCGACGGCCTCGTCGAGCTCGACGACGAGGACTCTGGCGGCGTTTGCCGGACTCTTCCGCGCTCCCGCGCTTCGCGGCCGGACGCCGACGGCGTCCCGCTCATCCAGCGGGTCTGCGACGAGAGCCGCGCGCACGCCGCCGCGCTGGCCGACGACATGCGCGACGACGTCGTCTATGCCGCCGAGACGCTGATCCAGGGCGCGCTCGACGACGCCGAGCAACGCGCAAGCTCTGGCGATCCGCCTCGCTGGAGACGCTGCACCGGCTCTTCGAGGAGTCGCTCTACGTCCTGTACCGGCTGCTGTTCATCCTGTACGCCGAGTCGCGCGACATCCTGCCGATGAGGTCGCGGCGGTCCCTACGCCACGACCTACTCGCCTCGACCACCTCGTCGAGCGGGCCCGCGCGGCGCCGAGCCGCCGCCGACGGCACTTACTACGGCCGACGCGGTCCGGCGCCTGTTTCGGCCTGCTTGGACTCGGGCCCGGGGACGCAGCACGAGGCTCGGCATCCAGCTGCTCGGCGGCGAGCTGTTCGATCCCGACGCGGACCAGCCTGTTCGATCAGCTCGAATCCCCGAGAGCGACTGGCGCGAGGCGCTGACGTCGCTCGCCATCGGCGCGCCGGGCAGCGCCGCGCCGCGCCTCGGACGACGCTCGAGCTTCGCCGAGCTGGGCGTCGACCAGCTCGGCTCGATCTACGAGGGCCTCCTCGTGCTCGAGCCATGCCTCGTCCACCGGAGCCCGCGGTGCTCGTCGGCGCCGAAGGGCGAGCGGCGGGTCCTCCCCGCCGAGCTCGACTCGGGCGACGAGCGCCGGATCCTCCGCGACTGGACGCCGGCGACTTCGTGCTGGAGTCCGCTCGAGCGGCGGCGCAAGGGCACCGGCTCCTTCTACACGCCGGCCGAGATCACCGAGTTCCTGGCCGGCGCGCCATCGACCCGCTCGTCGAGCCGATCCTCGACCGCGCCGCCGACGGTGACCCAACCGCGCCGAGCAGGAGCATCCTCGACGTCCGCGTCTGCGATCCCGCGATGGGCTCCGGTGCGTTTCTCGTCCAGGCGGCCCGGGTGCTCGGGCTCGGCGCTCGCGCGGGCATCCGCGCGGTCCGGCAGCGACGGTCGGGTCACGCCCGAGGAGGTCCGGCGAGCCGAGGCGGACGTGGTCCGTCGCTGCCTCTACGGCGTTGACCTCAACCCGCTCGCCGTGCTCTGGCCAAGGTGTCGCTGTGGCTCGAGACGCTCGCAGCGGGCCGGCCGCTGACCTTCCTCGACGCCCACCTGCGCGTGCGGCGACTCGCTCGTCGGCGTCGACCTCCTCGCCCGAGCGGCGCCTGCGCCTCGACCGAGCTGACCACCTGGCCGGCAGGCCGCCGACGTGGGTCTCGAGGCGTACCTCAAGAAGGAGGCGCGGCCGACTCGGGGAGCCGATGCTCGAGCGGCTCAAGACGCGCAAGGCGCCGACAGGGCCGGAGCAGCCGACGCTCCCGGGATGGCTGCGCACGCGGTCGAGCGAGGCGATGGACGAGCTCGCCGCCGAACGCGACGCGCTCGCCTGCGCCGGACCCCGAGGGCGACACGCTTCCAGCACGAGCTCGACTCGGCGCGGCGCTTCCGCGCGCTCGAGGCGCGACGAGGACGTCGTGCGCAACCGGTTCCGGGCGGCCGCCGACTTCTGGTGCGCCCAGTGGTTCAGCGCCGGCGAGGACGCTCGCGCTTCGACGGCGATCGGCGCCGGTCATCCCGCGCCGGATGGGCGACTTCGAGCAGATCGTGGCCGCATCTCCTCGACGGCAGCCGATCACCGCCGATCGCGGCTCGCGCTCGAGCTCGAGGCGGCCCGTCGCGTGGCGAGCAGCGCCGCTTCTTCCACTGGGCGCTCGAGTTCCCCGAGGTGATGATCGAGCGCGGCGGCTTCGACGCCGTCATCGGCAACCCGCCGTGGAACACGCCTCAGCCCGGACGTCAAGGAGTTCTTCTCCACCTACGACCCCGTAGACGTTCAAGAGGGCGTGCCCGAAGAGCCGAGCAGAACGCATCGCAAGGAGAGCTGCGCGAGGACCCGGAGATCGACCGGCGTGGCGGGAGGAGGCGCGCTGCCTTCACGAGCTGTCGCGCGTACGCCAAGCCCAGTCGGGTCGCTTCGACTGGTTCGCCGAGGACGGGCAGCTGCGCAAGGGCGACGCCAACGTCTTCCGGCTCTTCGTCGAGCGGGCCTATACCTGCTGCGCCGGGCGGCCGCCTGGCCCAGGTGCTGCCGGACTCCGTGCTACGTCTCCTCGCCGGCCACCGGAGCTGCGCAGCACCTCCTCGACCGACGGCGGGTGGAGCGCTGCTTCGTCTTCGAGAACCGCCAAGCTGCTTCCCGATCGACTCGCCGCATCAAGGTCGTGCTGCTCGCTGCGGAGCGCAGCGGCGGGCCCAACCGAGGACGTTCGCCGCCGCCTTCTTCGTCGGCAAGGACGCCGCCGGGCTGCGACCGCGCCGGTCGCTGGCCGAGCTACCGCCGTGCTCGCCGAGCTCGACCACGATGCGCCTCGGCTGCGGATCGACGACGTGCGACTGCTGGCCCCTGCGACATGGGCGTTCCCCGAGCTGCAGACGGCGCTCGACGCCGAGATCGCCGCCCGCTGCGCCACGACCGTGCCGCCGCTCAACCTCGACGAGCGCGGCTGGGGGCTGACGTTCTGCGCCGAGCTGCACGCCGACCGCGACGCTTGGCGTTTCAAGGCCGAGGCCGAGCTGCCGCCGGGGTCGGGCCGGGGAAGGCCTCCGCTGGAGGTCGATGGCGCAGGAGTGGTGGCCGCTAGTCGAGGGACCTCTTCTACCACCTCGAGTTCCCGCGCAAGCAAGGAGCCGAAGTACTGGGTCAGCGGCACCGAGGTGCGGCTATCAAGGTCGCAGAACTCAGACGGCACATCCGTGATGGAGCACTCGCGCGTGGCATGGCGAAAGGTCGCTCGGTCGACGGACGAGAGAAGTGCCGTCTCAGCAGTGCTGCCACCAAGGACTGCTTGCAAGGACTCAACGTATACCCGTGTGGGGTGGGTCGATTCCGCCAGAGCGAGTATTGGCGCTTGCGTCGGCCCTGAGTAGTTTCTGCTTCGACTACCTTGTGCGTTTTGCTGGCCGCACAAACTTGACGTTCTCGGCCGTCGATGCCTGCCCGGTGCCGAGTTTGAGCTCCTTGAGCCGGTGATTCCCTTGACCACGGAAGTGGTTTGCGCGAACGAAGAATTCGATGACCTATGGACGGCTTTCAACGCTGGGCACCCTCGTACCCGCCCCTCGACCCCTGGGAGGATCGACCGCACGTCGGGCAGCCATCGATGCCGAGGTCGCGCTTGCCTATGGCGTCTCCCCCGCGCACTTCGCTGCGATTCTCTCGACTTTCCCGAACCTCGATACGGTGCAGCCGATGCTTCCTGGGGAGCCGAAGCGCTCCGTGCACCCGAGATGTCGCCCTTCTTGCCTCTTGCGAGCGAACGGCTGCGCCGCCCGCGGACATCGCCGACCTTCTCGAGAGCATCCGGGTCGATCTTCCTGCGCCTCGGCCCGAGCTACGGG
>CAWIGI010000015.1:0-98520 GCA_963835685.1 Miltoncostaeaceae bacterium | reverse complement strand
CTCAGGAAAGGCGACCGAGGTGCCGGAGTCGATCCGCAAGGCGGCGGCACTGTCGCCCGTAAGCACATGATCAGCGTCCCGATGCAGGGGACGACCGTACCGCACCCGCTCCTGGTCCGGTTCAGCGCTTCCAAGGTGCTGATCAAGCCGGCGCCTCCCGGCACGGGCCTGATCGCCGGTGGCGGCGTGCGCGCCGTGCTGGAGATGGCCGGCGTGAAAGACGCGGTCGCGAAGTCGCTGGGGTCGAGCAACCCGGCGAACACCGTGAAGGCGACGATCCTGGCGCTCTCGATGATGCGCTCGCCGGAGCAGGCGCTGGAGCGGCGGCGCGAGTTCTCCCCGGAGGCTAGCATTGGCCGATAAGCTGCGAATCACCTGGCGAAAAAGCGCCATTGGATACAAAGAGAACCAGAAGCGGACGATCCAGGCGCTGGGTCTGAAGCGGCTGGGCCACAGCGTGGAGCAGCCTGATAACCGGGCCGTGCGTGGTATGATTACGACCGTCCGACACCTCGTCGAGGTCACTGAGGTAACCCCCGGTGGATGCAAGCCAATCAACTACGCCCCCCAAAGGGGCGAAGCATGCCCGGAAGCGCGTCGGCCGCGGTAATGCCAGCGGTCACGGCACGTATTCCAGCCGCGGCCTAAAGGGGACAGAACTCCCGTGCCGGTCGCAAGCCGCGTCGTTTCTTCGAGGGTGGCCGGGGCCAAGGAGTTCACGCGCCGCCTGCCGCGGAAGCGCGGGTTTACGAACCTGTTTCGCGTGGAGTTCGCGCCGGTAAACCTGCGAGAGCTGAACGGTGGCGTAGAAGCGCTCCGACGCCGCGCGGTCGGCGACGCGGATGGTCACATGGTCGAACATGCCGTCGACCCTCGCAGAGAGCCCGAGGCGACGACGGCGTCGGGGGGGCCGACCCGGGGCGGGGATCGGGGCTGGTGGGCCTCGGCGACCGGCTCGAGACCCTCAACGGCCCGCTCCAGGTCAGCAGCCCCGCAGGAGGGGGCACCCGGGTGCTGGCCGAGCTCCCCGTGGGCTGACCCGAGCCCCGCGACGTTAGGCTCCGGGCGTGGCCGACGACGACCGCGCTCAGCGGCGCGCCCGCTTCCTGCGCGAGCTGGCGGCCCGCGACCTCTACGAGTGGTTCGGCATCCCGCCGGACGCCGGCGACGACGCGGTGCGCGAGGCGGCCGAGCGCAAGCGGCGCGAGCTCGCCTCCACCCCGATGCCACAGCGGACCCGGGCCATCGAGCGCGCCTACTGCGACCAGGGCGAGAAGGCCCTGCTCCGGCCCGCGATCCGCAAGGAGTACGACGCCCTCCTGCGGTCCTCGCGCGCGCCGCACGCCACGTCGCAGAGCCGGGCGGCCGTCGAGCGGGAGGAGCGCCTGCGGGCGGCCCGCGAGCGCATCGAGCGCTACGGCGACGACGACGCGCGCATGGCGCCGGGGCCGGCGACGCTGCTGGCTGCGCCCGACGCCCGCGCCCGCCTGGAGGCCGAGCGGGCCCAGGCGGCGGCCGTGTCCGATCCCGCCGAGGCCCTGGCGGCGGCGCGCCGCGCGCGCGTCGAGGGCGCCGCCCTGCGGGCGCTGGCGCTGGCAGAGCGCGCCCACGAGCTGTCGCCCACCCCCCGGGCGCTCACGACGCTCACGGGTGCGCGCCGCGACACCGGCGACCTCGCGGGCAGCGAGGCCGCGGCGCGCGAGGGGCTGCGCCTGCTGCCGGGCACCCGGGAGAATGCCCCCGGCTGGGCGGCGCTCGGCGCCACCCTCCGCGCCCGCGGCGAGCTCGACGCGGCCGGGGACGCGGCCTCGCGGCTGATCGAGGAGGACGAGGAGGACCCCCATGGGTGGCGGGTGATGGCGCTGGTCGATTCGGACCGCGGCGAGACGCTGCGGGCCGGCGAGGCCTGGGAGCGCTCGGCGCGGCTCGGCCTCGACGTCCCGGGCGCGCTGGCCGGCCTCGAGGTGCTTCGCCGCGACAGCCTCGCCCGCAACGACTCGCTGGGCGCCGCCGACATCGAGAGCCGGATCGCGAGGATCAGACGGGGATGACCGCACGACGCGCGTTCGGGATCGCCGCGATCGCGGGGGCGCTGTCGGCCCTCGCGGTCCTGGCCCGCCGCCTCACCCGCCGGGACGCCTAACGGCTCCTCCACGCCGGTCCCCGGTGGAGCCGGTCGCCGTGCTCGCGCAGCCAGGCGCGCCGGGCGCGGAAGCCGGGGGCCGTCTCCTCGACGAGCGCCCAGAAGGCCGGGGAGTGGTCGGGATGCACCAGGTGGCAGACCTCGTGGGCGACGACGTAGTCCGCCACGGCCTCCGGCGCGAGCAGCAGCCGCCAGGAGAGCGACAGGCGCCCGGTCGAGGCGCAGCTGCCCCAGCGGCTGCCGGGGTCGCGGATCGCGACGGCGTCGACGCGGACGCCCAGCCGCACCGCCACGTCGCGGGCCCGCCCCCCGAGCGCGGCCGCCGCCTCCCGTCGGTACCACCGCTCGACGATCCCGTCGAGATCGCCGGCCGGCGCGAGCGCGACCGCCAGCCGCCCCGGCTCCCGGCGCGCCGACGAGCGGCGGGCCCCGCCGCGCACCGACAGCTCGAGCTCCTCGTCGAGCAGCGCCACGCGGTCGCCGTCGGCCAGCGGCCGCAGGGGAGGCCCGAGCAGCGCCTGCTGCTCGGCGACCCAGCCCGCCGACGAGCGCAGGAAGGCGTTGACCTCGGCGGCGGGTGTCCAGCGCGGCACGGTCAGGCGCACCCCCCCTCGGGAGACGCGGAGCGTCAAGCGGCGCGCGCCGGGGTGGCGGACGAGGCGGCACGGGTAGGGGAGGTCGCGCCGCGCCATGTCTGCGGAGCGTACCGGCGCGGGTAGGGTGCCCGGTCATGAAGGTGGTGCTCCTGGTCAACGAGTCGTCCGGATCCGGGACCGACGGCGCCGCGCTGGAGGGAGCCCTCCGGTCGGAGGGGGCCGAGGTGCGCCGCCTGCCGGTCGAGCGCACGCCGGAGGCGGCCCGCCACGAGCCGGACCGCCTGGTGGTCGCGAGCGGCGACGGCAGCGTGTCCGGCGTCGCCGACGCGGCCGGCGCGATCGGGGTCCCGCTCGCAGTCGTGCCCAGCGGGACCGCGAACGACTTCGCCCGCCGCATGGGCCTGCCGATGGACTCCGGCGAGGCGTGCCGCCTGGCCGTTCAGGGCGCCCGGCTGCGGCGGCTCGACCTGGCCCGCCTCGGCGACCGGTCCTTCGTCAACGCCGCCGCCGCCGGCCTCTCGCCGGCCGCCACGGACCGGGCCGACCCGCTCAAGCCGGTCCTCGGCCCGGCCGCCTACCTCGTGGGCGCGGTGCGGGCGGCGCTGACCGAGCGCCCCGTGCGATGCGTCGTGCGCTGCGACGACCGCGAGCTCTTCGCCGGCGAGGCGTGGCAGGTCATGATCGGCTGCTCGGGGGCCTTCGGCGCGGGCTCGCGGCTCGACGAGGCCGATCCCTCGGACGGGCTTCTCGACGCCGTCGCCATCGCGGCCGGCTCGCGGCTGCGGCTGGCCCGCCACGCCTACGGGCTGCGGCGCGGGCGCGTCTCCTCCCAGCCGGGGGTCGCCCATGCACGCGGCCGCGTCGTCGAGCTCGATCTGCCGGCCGGGGAGCGCCTGAACGTCGACGGCGACGTGGTGGAGTCGGCGCACCGCGCCGAGGTTGACCCGGGGCGCTTCGAGCTGGTCGTCGGGTGAACGCGCGCTGGCCGGCGGCGATCGCCGCGGCGCTCGCCGCCCGCTACGCGAGCGAGTCGCTTCGCCATCGCCGCGAGGGGGGCCGGGGCTACACGCTCGACGATTGCCCCGAGGTCGGCTCCGAGGGCTTCCTGCGGGCGGCCGAGGCGCTCACCCAGGCGCCGATCACGCGCGGCAACGCGGCCGAGATCCTCGTCAACGGCGACCGCATCTTCCCGGCGATGCTCGAGGCGATCGGCTCGGCGCGGCGGACGGCCAACCTGCTCACCTACATCTACTGGCGCGGCGACATCGCGGGGGAGTTCGCCGACGCGCTGTGCGAGCGCGCGACCGCGGGGGTCGAGTGCCGCGTCCTCCTCGACGCCGTGGGGTCGCTCAAGATGGACCCGGATCTGATCGCCCGCATGGAGGGCTCCGGGGTCTCGGTGCGTCGCTTCCGCCCGCCCAAGCCCTACGCGATCCGGCGCGGCAACAACCGCACCCATCGCAAGCTCCTCGTCCTCGACGGCCGGGTCGGCTTCACCGGGGGGGTCGGCATCGCGGACGAGTGGACCGGCGACGCCCAGGACCCCGGGCACTGGCGCGACACGCACGTGCGGGTCGAGGGGCCGGTGGTCCGCAGCCTGCAGGGGTCGTTCTCCGAGAACTGGCTCGAGGCGACCGGCGAGGTCCTCGCCGGGGAGGACGACCTGCCCGAGCTCGAGCCGATCGCGGGCGAGGGGGCGGCGATGCTCGGCGTCCGCTCGAGCGCCGGCGTCGGCGACACCGACCTCGAGACGCTCTTCTTCCTCACGATCGCCGCCGCCCGGCGGAGCATCGACCTGACGTCGGCCTACTTCGCGCCCCGCCCGGCCTTCCTGGCCGCCATGGCCGACGCCGCGCGCTCGGGCGTCGCCATCCGCGTGCTGGTGCCCGGGCCACTCATCGACAAGGACGTCGTCCGCCACACCGCGCGGTCGGTCTACGGGCAGCTGCTGGAGGCTGGGGTGCGGATCTTCGAGTACCAGCCCACGATGCTCCACGCGAAGTCGATGGTGGTCGACGGCGTCTGGTTAACCGTGGGGTCGGCGAACTTCGACAACCGCTCGTTCCAGCTGAACGACGAGAACGTCGTCGGCGTCCAGGACGCGGCCTTCGCCGCCGGGCTGACGGACGCCTTCGAGCGCGACCTGACCCGCTCGGCGGAGATCACGCTCGAGGAGTGGAGCACCCGCCCGCTCCACGAGCGGGCGCGCGAGGCCGCGGCGCGGCTGCTGCGGCGGGAGCTCTGACGGGCCGTCAGCCCTGGCCGGGGGAGGGAACGACCAACACCGGGCAGGGCGCGTCGCGGACGAGGCGCATCGTGACGCTGCCGAGCACCCGATGCACCACGCCGCGCCGGTGCGGGTGGACGACGAGCAGGTCGCAGCCGGTCTCGCCCGCCCAGGCGAGGATCGCCTCCGCGGGGTCGGGGCCCTGGAGGACCACCGCCTCCGCACCGCTCACCCCCGCCGCGAGCCGCTCGAGCCACGAGCGGGCCTCGGCGGCGATCTCGTCGGCCAGGACGTCCTCCGGAGGGGTCCACGCGGTGCGCCCGCCGGAGTAGCGGCCCGGCGGCTCGGCCACGTGCACGAGGCTGAGCCGCGCGGCGCTCAAGGATGCGATTCGAACGGCCTCGCCGAGCGCCGGGCCCGCCTCCGGGGCGTCAACGCAGCACGCGACGCGCTCGTAACCGGGTGGGCCCACCATGGCGCCACCCTATTCCGGCACGCGCCGCCCCGGCCACCGCCGCCCCGGGATCGGGTATCACTCCGACGGTGGCGTGGATCGACGTGAGCGTGCCCGTGCGGACCGGGATGATCGTCTACGACGGCGACCCTCCGGTGCGGATCGAGCGGGTCATGGAGATCGCCCGCGGAGACCTCGCCAACGTCAGCGGGATGGAGATGGGGGCCCACACGGGGACGCACGTCAACGCGCCGTTGCACTTCGTGGAGGGCGGCGCCGGCGCGGACCGCCTGCCGCTCGACGCGCTGATCGGCCCCGCCGTCGTCGTCGACGCGTGGGCGGCGACGAGCGACATCGACGCCGCCGCGCTGGCGGCTCTGAAGATCCCGCCGGGCACCGAGCGCCTGCTGCTGCGGACACGGAACGGCGACCTCTGGGCGCGCGACGAGTTCACCCGCGACTACGTCGGCGTCGCCGACGACGCGGCCCGCGAGCTGGTGGCCATGGGCGTGCGGCTGCTGGGCATCGACTACCTCTCCATCGCCCCGAGCGCCGATCCCGCGCCGACCCACCGGACGCTGCTGGAGGCCGGCGTCGTCGTGGTCGAGGGGCTCGACCTGCGGGGGGCGCCGCCCGGGCGCTACGACTTGGTCTGCCTCCCGCTCAGGCTCGAGGGCGCCGACGGGTCCCCCGCGCGGGCGCTGCTGCGCCCGTCCTGACGTCGGGCGCCGAGGCTCAGGAGGAGCGCAGCTCCGAGGCCGGCAGGTCCTCGGGGAGCGGGACCTCCTGGGGCGGGCGCGGGTCGTCGTCGTCCCAGTCCGAGTAGGCGAGCCCGTCGCGGCCGGCATGCTCGCCGGCGGCGCCGATCGCGAGCACCACGCACGCCTCCGGGCCCCGGTTGAGCAGCCGCCTCCGCACCTCCGGGCCGACGCGGGCCACCGTGCCCCGCGCGAGGTCCTGCTCGCGGGCCTCCACCTCCAGGGTGAGCGTGCCATCCAGGACGAGGTAGACCTCCTCCTGGCGCTCGTGGCGGTGGATCCGGCCACGCTCGCCCGGGCGGAGGACGATCTGGTTGAGCCCGAACGCGGTGACGCCGAGCTGCCGCCGCAGCGGCACGAAGCGCTCGGGCGAGCCCGGCTCGAGCCGCGTCACGCTGACCCCGGCCTCCATGGCGCAGACCCTAGAGTACGAGCGTGCCGGTGGAGCTCGTCGAGACGCAGACGGCGGTCCTGTTCGACCGGGAGCGGCCGCTGGCGCTCGACTCGGGCGGGATGCTCGCGCCGGTGGAGGTCGCGTACGAGACCTACGGGACGCTCGACGACGCCCGCGCCAACGCGGTGGTGGTCTGCCACGCCCTGACCGGCGACGCCCACGCGGCGGGGCACCACGGCGACCCCGCCCGCCGCGGCTGGTGGGACAACATCATCGGGCCCGGCCGGCCGCTCGACACCGACCGGTTCTTCGTGATCTGCGCCAACCTGCTCGGAGGCTGCCAGGGGACGACCGGCCCGTCCTCGGTGGATCCGGCCACGGGCCGGCCCTACGGCCTGCGGTTCCCGCTGTTCACGGTGAGCGACCTCGTGCGCGTGCAGCGCGCCGTCGTGCGTCACCTCGGGATCGCCCGGCCGCTGGCCGCGATCGGCGGGTCGCTCGGCGCGATGCAGGCGCTGCAGTGGGCGCTCGACGCCCCGGGAGAGCTGGGCGCGGCCGTGGTGATCTGCGGCAGCAGCCGGCTGTCGGCGCAGAACATCGCCTTCTCGGCCGTCGCCCGGACCGCCATCATGAGCGACCCCGACTTCCACGGCGGCGACTACTACGAGGCCGGCGTCCGTCCCGACCGCGGCCTCGCGGTGGCGCGCCAGATGGCGCACATCACGTACCTGTCGGCCGAATCCATGCGCCGCAAGTTCGGGCGGCGGCTCCAGAACGGGGACGTGCCGCGCCTGGGGTTCGACATCGACTTCCAGGTGGAGAGCTACCTGCAGCACCAGGGCGAGTCGTTCCTGCGCCGCTTCGACGCCAACAGCTACCTCTACCTGTCGCGGGTCATGGACTACTTCGAGCCGTTCGCCGACCCGGTGCGGACCGCCGAGGCGGTCGCCGCGATGACGAGCGACGTGCTCGTGATCTCATTCGACACGGACTGGCGCTTCGACTCGAGCCACTCGCGGGAGATCGTGCGGACGCTCGCGGCCCACGGCGCCCCGGTGACCTTCCGCGAGGTCGGCTCGCCCCACGGCCACGACTCGTTCCTGCTGGTGGTGCCGGAGTACCACCGCACGGTGGCCGCGTTCCTCGACCGCGTGGCCCGGGAGCGGGCGCCCGCGGCCGCCCGGGCGTGAGGGCGGACCTCGACCTCGTCGCGCAGATGGTCTCCCCCGGCTCGCGCGTGCTCGACCTCGGGTGCGGCGACGGCGACCTGCTCGCCGAGCTGATCGCCTCGCGCGGCTGCCGAGGGCAGGGAGTGGAGGTCTCGCGCGAGGCGCTCCACGCCTGCGTGGAGCGCGGCGTGCCCGTGGTGGAGGCGGACATCGACCGCGGCCTGCCCGAGTTCGAGGACGGCTCCTTCGACGTCGTCGTGCTCTCGCAGACGCTCCAGGCCGTGCACCGGCCGGTGCTGGTCCTGCGCGAGGTCACGCGCGTCGGGCGCGTGGGCATCGTCTCGTTCCCGAACTTCGGGCACTGGCGCCTGCGGGCGCAGCTGGTGCTCGGGGGCAGGATGCCCGTCACGAGGACGCTCCCCTACCGCTGGCACGAGACGCCGAACATCCACCTCTGCACGATCCGCGACTTCGAGGCGCTGGCGCGTGCCGAGGGGCTGACCCTGCTCGACCGCCGCCTGCTGGACGGGGACGGCGGGCCCGCGCCGCCGCGCGCGGCGAGGCGGCCCAACCTGCTCGCCGCCGGGGCCGCGTACCTGCTGCGACGATAGCGGCGCCGCATGGACTCGATCCGCAGCTTCATCGACGCCGTCCAGGCCTTCGGCGAGCGGCTGGCCGCGGTCCACTGGGGCTTCCTCGCCGCGGCGGTCGTCCTGAGCGTCGCCAACCTCGCCCTGCGCTCGCGCGCCTGGCAGGAGATCCTGCGCGCGGCGCTGCCGGCCGAGCGCATCCGCTACCGCACGGCCTTCGGCGCGTACTGCGCGGGGGTGGGGGTGAACGCGGTCATCCCGGCGCGGGCGGGGGACATCGTGAAGATGTTCCTGGTCAAGCGCTCAACGCGCGACGCCCATTACCCGACGCTGGTGGGCAGCCTCGTCACCGAGACGGTCTTCGACTTCTTCGTGGCGAGCGCGCTCGTGCTCTGGGCCCTGACGGCGGGGTTGCTGCCGGGACTGCGGCTGCCGGACATCCCCGCGTTCGACCTCTCCTGGGCGTTCCGCAATGGCTGGATCGTGGCCGGGATCGTCGCGGCCCTGGCGGCCCTGGCCTTCGTCGCGGGGCGCCGCGTGCGCCGCTTCTGGCGCCAGTTCGGCCAGGGCCTTGCGATCCTGCGCACGCCCACCCGCTACCTCGCCGCCGTCGTCCCGTGGCAGGCGGTGGGCTGGGTCTGCCGGGTCGCCGCCGCCTGGTTCTTCCTCGAGGCCTTCAGCGTGCCGGGGAGCCTCGAGAACGCGCTCCTCGTGCAGGTCGCCGGCAGCCTCGGGGCCCTGTTCCCCGCGACCCCGGGGGGCCTCGGGCCCACGCAGGCGCTGCTCGTGGTCCTGCTGGCCGGCCAGGCCGGCCGCACGGAGATCCTCGCCTTCAGCGCCGGCATGGAGCTGACGCTGTTGATCCTGAACGTGAGCCTGGGTCTCCTGTGCATGGCCCTGATGCTGCGCAACCTGCGCTTCCGCAAGGCCATCGCCGACGCCCGCGCCGACCGGGCGGCGGAGCCGACGCCGCCGGCATGATGCCTCACGAGGACGGAGCCGGCGCCTCGTTCAGCCGGTCCAGGAGCCACATCGCGACGCCGTCCGGCGAGCGGGTCGAGGTGGAGAGGGCGACCGCCGCAGTGGCCGTCTCCGGGACGACCGCGACGATGGCGCGGAAGCCACCGGTCCCGCCGCTGTGCCAGACGGCGTCCGGCCCGCCCCGGCGCCGCCACAGCAGCCAGCCCAGGCCCACCCGCACGCCGGGCGCCAGCCGCGCGCGCGGCGCGAGGCTCACCGCCATGGCCCGGCCGAGGCGCGAGTCGGGCGGTCGGGCGACGGCCGCGCCCCGGCGCAGCAGGTCCGCTGCGCTGCCGACGAGCGCCCCGGCGCCGGCGAACGTCCCCATGTCCCACGCCAGGACCGGGCGGCCCAGGCGCGAGTGGCCCCGGGCCCGGCGCGGGCCCAGCGCCTCGGGGAGCTCCACCCAGGTGTCGTCCATGCCGAGGGGCACGAGCACCCTGCGCCGCGCGAGGGTCTCGTAGGAGGTCCCCTCGCGCCGGGCGAGGGCGGCGCCGAGCAGCGCCGCGCCGAGGTTCGAGTAGCGGGCCCGGCCCCCGGGCGCGCGCGGGCGCAGCCGGGCCAGCGACGCCTCCAGCCGGGCGGGCGTGATCCACCCGTACGGGTCGCGGAGATGGTGCAGCAGCGCCCGCCACAGCAGGTCGCGGGGGACCTTCGGAAGCCCGGAGGTGTGCGAGGCGAGGTCGGCGAGGGTGATCTCGCGCCCGCGCCGCGGGATCGCCGCGGCGGCCGGCAGGTGGGCCCAGAGCGGGTCGTCGAGCCCCACCACGCCCTCCTCGGCCATGTCGGCGAGCGCCAGCGCGGTCACGACCTTGGTGATGGACCCGTAGTCCACGATTGCGTCGGGCGCGACCCCGGCCGCGGCGACGGCGCGCTCGTCGCCGCGCATGCCCGCCACGATCAACCCCGCCCGGCGGCCGCGGCGCATCCCGCGGGCCAGCGCGTCCTCCACGAGGCGGCCGAGCGGCCGCGGGTCAGGCGACGACGCGGGCGACGTCGGAGATGGAGAGGAGGCCGACGAGCCGCTCCCCGTCGAGCACGAGGGCGCGCCCCAAACCTGAGCCGCGGAGCGCGGTGACCGCGGCGCCGAGGTCGTCGTCCGCCGACAGGGTCGGCAGGCGGTCGCGGCCGACCATGCAGTCGCGCACGCGCCGGGTCGGCCAGTCCGTGCGCGGGACGTCCGAGAGGCACCGCAGCGGGACCATCCCCACCGCGCGGCCGTCGTCAACGACGGGGTAGGCCGTGTGGCGGTGCGCCCACGCGATCCGGTCGGCGAACTGGGCGAGCGTCTCCTCCGGGGAGGCCGTCACCGGGTCCCGCACCATCAGGTCGCCCACGCGCATGCCGGCGAGCGGGTCCGTCCGCATGATGGCCCGCGACTCGGCGGCGGAGGCCTGCAGCAGGAACCAGCCGATGACGGCGAGCCAGATGCCGCTGAACGCCCCCTGCAGGATGAACATCGCGATCCCGAGGCCGATCAGGGCGAAGGAGAGGAGCCGCCCGCCCCCCGCGGCGAGCCGGGTGGCGCTGCGGAGGTCGCCCTTCCAGCGCCAGAGCCCCGCCCGCAGCATCCTCCCCCCGTCGAGCGGCAGGGCCGGCAGCAGGTTGAAGACGAGCAGCGCCAGGTTGATGAAGCCGAGCCACGCGCACACCGCGTTGACCGGCTCGGGCAGGCCCGGCACCAGGGCGATGCCCACGAAGCCCCCGCCCAGGGCCAGCGAGACCAGCGGCCCCGCCACCGCGATGCGGAACTCCGCGCCGGGGGAGGGGAACATCCCGGCGAAGCGCGCGACGCCCCCGAACAGCCACAGGGTGATCCCGTCGATCTCCATCCCGTCGCGGCGCGCCTGGACCGCATGACCCAGCTCGTGCAGCAGGATGGAGGCGAAGAAGGCCAGGGACGCGACCACCGCCATCGCGAAGTAGGCGTTGTCCCCGAGGCCCGGGTTGGTCTCCGGGAAGATGCCCGTGGCCAGCGTCCACATCAGCAGGCCCAGGAGCAGCAGGACGCTCCAGTTCAGGCCGATCCTGACGCCGGCGACGGTTCCCAGCGAGAAGCTGTCCCTCACGCCTCGAAGTGTAGGACGGCGGGGCTCAGCCAGCCTGGGTCGCGGGATCCAGCAGCCGCAGCAGGGCGTCGCACGCGCGGCTGGCGGGGACGTCGACGCCGAGGTCCTCGCCGAGGCGCACCACGGCGCCCACGAGGGCGTCGCGCTCGAGCCTGCGCCCGGCCTCGAGGTCGAAGAGGGTCGACGAGCCGCCGTCGGGCGGCAGGCGCCGGCGGGCGTCGGCGACGTAGGCCTCGGCGGCGTCGGCCGCCACCGCGACGCCGGCGGCCCTGGCCACGGCCACGACCTCCCTCCCGAGCGCCAGCATCAGCTCGACGGCACGGGGGTCGGCGAAGACGGCGCCCACGCGGGCCCGGCCCAGCGCCGTCACCGTGTTCAGGGACGCGTTGGCCACCAGCTTCGTCCACAGCGCCTCCTGGTCGGTGTCGTCGACGCGGCACGGGACCCCGATCGCCGCCGCGACCGCGGCCAGCGCCTCGCCCGGCGCCCCGGCGCCGCCGCCGGCCAGGAGGTCGCGCAGGCGCCCGGTCGCGGGATCGCGACTGGGCCGCCGCACCACGCGGTCCGGCGCCAGGCGCTGGCAGCCGAGGTAGACCGCCACGCCGCCCACCGCGGCGCGCGGGCAGGCGCGCGCCAGGGCCGCGGGGTTGGAGACGCCGTTCTGCAGCGACAGGACGACCGCTCCGGGCGCCAGGGCGGGCGCGAGCGCGGCGCCCGCCGCCTCGGTGTCGAAGCTCTTCGTGCAGACGAGCGCGAGCTCGACGGGCGCCCACTCGGCGGGGTCGGCCACCGCGCGCAGGGTCACCGCGCGCTGCGCGCCGTCGTCGGTCAGCCGCAGCGGGCCGGCCCGCAGGGCGTCGAGGGCCGCCCCCCGCGCGGCGACGGCGACGGGCCAGCCGGCCTCGGTCAGCCGCGCGGCGACGAACCCGCCGACGGCCCCGGGGCCGACGACGAGCGTCCGCGGCCGCGCAGGCGTCAGAGGTCCAGGCCCAGCTGACCGTCGACGCGCGCGGGCGGCCCCTCCTCGGCGAGCGGCGACGGGGCCGGTGCGGGCTCGGCCTCCCGGGCGGCCTCCTGCGCGAGGCGGTCGGCGCGCTCGTTGGCCTCGTGGCCCGCGTGGCCGCGCACGAGCCGCGGCCTCACCCGCAGCCGGGCGAGCTCGGCGATCATCCGCTCCCAGAGGTCGCGGTTGGCGACTGGCTGCCTGCCCGCGGTGCGCCAGCCCTTGCGGCTCCACCCCTCGAGCCAGCCCTTGGAGATCGCGTTCGCGATGTAGCTCGAGTCGGTGACGAGCTCGACCTCCGAGCCGTCCGGCAGCGACCCCAGGCCCTCAAGCGCCGCGGTCAGCTCCATGCGGTTGTTCGTCGTCGGGAACTCGCCGCCGGTGAGGACGGTCTCGGCGCCGTCGGGCGCCGTGACGATCGCGGCCCACCCGCCGCGGGCGGCCTCGGTGCCGTTGCCCGAGCAGGCACCGTCGGTGACGAGGATGAAGGTCTCGGCCATGGGCGCCCTTGGTACCGTAGCGCCGCCCGGCCGGGCTCGCCGGGGAGCGAAAGGGGGTGCGGGTGGCCGACGGCCGTGATGTTGGGCGCAGCTTCGACCGCAGCGCCGCCGACTACGACGAGTTGCTGGCGCGCAACCGGATGGGCGCCCAGCGCCTCGTCGCGGCCATCCCCGACGGCGACTACGCGCGCGTGCTCGACGTGGGCTGCGGCACGGGCTTCGCCACGGAGGCCATGATCGCCCGGTTCGGATCGCGGCGGGTGACGGGGGTCAA
Organism: Miltoncostaeaceae bacterium; assembly: GCA_963835685.1. GTDB lineage: Bacteria > Actinomycetota > Thermoleophilia > Miltoncostaeales > Miltoncostaeaceae > DATAGF01. The sequence goes on along the minus strand of CAWIGI010000015.1, from coordinate 85,323 downwards.
CCCCTCAGAGGGAATGCTGGAGCAGTTCCGCGAGAAGCTCGCCGGCCTCGGCGCCGAGGTCGAGCTGATCCAGGCGGGGGTCCACGAGATGCCGGTCCCCGACGGCGCCTACGACGCCGTGGTGAGCGCGATGGCGTTCCACTGGTTCCCGGACAAGCCGGCGGCGATCGCCGCCATGGCGCGCCGGCTGCGTCCCGGCGGCGCCCTGGCGGTCCTCGCCTCGGGCCGGGGCACCGACGAGGAGTTCCGGCTGCTCCTCAAGGCCGTCGAGCCGCCGGTGCCCCCGGCCTGGACCGAGGTCTTCGATCTGATCCACCGCAGCGGCGACCAGCTCGCGGGGTACATGGAGGACGCCGGGCTCGAGGTCCTCGACGCCTGGGAGGAGCACCGCGTCCGGCGCGCCGACCCCGAGGCCTTCCTCGCGCGCATCGGGGCGGTGGCCTCGCACCTGTCCGACGACCTCGACCCGGCGGAGGCCGAGGCGCACGCGGCCCGGGTCACGGAGGCCGTCAACGGGGCCGCGGGGCCCCGGGGCTTCGAGTTCACCTTCGTCAAGCTGTACGGGATCGCCCGCCGGCCCGGCTGACCCCGGCACGACTCCGTCACGCCTTCGGCGCGCCCGGGCACACACCCGCGCGCCGGGACCGGCTGTGCTGGCCCCATGCCCGCCGACGCCGTCGCCTGGACCGCCGCCGCAGCGATGGGCGGCGCGGCGCTCGGCCCGTTCTCGGCGGCGGCGGTGGCGCGCTGGCCCGAAGGCGGGTCCGTCCTGCGGCCGCGGCCCCGGAGCGCGGTCTGGGGCGCCCTCTCCAGGCACGGCGCCGGCTCCCCCCGGTCGGCGCTCGCGATCGAGGTCGGCAGCGCCGGGGCGGCGGCCGCGGCCGTCGTCGCGGCGGGCCCCGGCTGGGGCGCGGTCGCGGCGGCGGTCCTGCTCGTGGCGCTCGTGCCCGTGGTGCTGATCGACCTGCGGCACGGGCTGATCCCCGACCTCGTCGTCTTGCCCGCCGCGGCGGTCGCGCTCGCCGCGGCGGTGGCCGCCCACCCGTCGGGCTGGTGGGAGCCGTGCGCGGCGGCGGCCGGCGCGGCGGCCTTCCTGCTGCTGCCCTGGCTCGTCCGCCCCGACGCGATGGGCCTCGGCGACGTCAAGCTGGGGCTGCTGATCGGCGGGGCCCTCGGCGCCGCCGTCGTGCCGGCGCTCGCCGCCGCCTTCGTGTCGGCCGCGGCGGCGGGCGCCGCGCTGGTGGCCCGCCACGGCGCGCGGGCCCGGCGAATGACGGTGCCGTTCGGGCCGTTCATGGCGGGCGGGGCGCTGGTGGGGCTGGTCTGGGGGCCGGCGATGCTCGACTGGTACGCGGGGTGACCCGGCGTACAGCGGGCCTCTCGCGGGCCCGCTGGGACGCGCAAAAGGGCCCCTGGCCGGGGCCTTTTGCAGACGGCGGCACCGCCTTCGGCGGGACTGGCCGCCGGAACAGCGCCTCCACGACCGTCTGCCGGGCGGCGCGGTGCTTTTCCGGCGCCAGCCCCGGCGCCAGCCGGTGCGCCGGTCTGCAGATGGCCCGGCCAGGGCCATCTTGCGCGTCTCCACGCGTCCGTGAGAGGCGCGTGGTACGCCGGGTGCGGAGGCCCCGGCCAGGGGCCGGAGGCGCGTCCCGCCGGGCCCGCAAGAGGCCCGGCGTACGCTATGGGGCCCCTTCGGAGATGGCGAGCGGCCGGCCGACGAGCAGGTCGCCGGCGCGCGCGGCCAGGGCGTCGGCCAGCCAGGCCTCGGCCGCCCCCTCTCGCGACGGGTCGATCTCCACGATGGCGATGAGGCGGCTCAGGCCGCCCTCGGCCGACCGCACGACCACCCGCGGAGGCCCGTCCCAGGGGCCGCCGGCGCCGGCGACGGCGCCGCCGATCTCGTGCACCATCGCCTCGAGCGTCTCGGGGTCGGCCGTGAGCATCTCGAGGCGCATGCGCCGGCGGCCGGCCGGGATGACCCGGATGCCGCTGATGGAGCCGTTGGGCACGATCATGCGCTCGGAGCCCGAGCCGTCGAGCACCGTCGCGCGCAGCCCGATCGACTCCACCGTGCCCGTGTAGCCGCTGGGCTCGAGCCGCACCACGTCCCCGACCGCGTAGTCGCCCTCGAAGAGGATGAAGAACCCGGCGATGGCGTCCACCAACAGGCGCTGGAACGCGAATCCGACGATGATGGCCACGATCGCCCCGCCGCTGACCGCGGCCACGCTTCCGCCGCCGGCGATCGCGAAGACGAGGGCGACCAGGGCGCCGATCAGGATCACGTAGCGGAGGGCGCTCCCGAGCAGCTTGACGGCGGTCTCGCGCTGGCGTGCCCGGGGGCCCTCGACGGGCGCCGTCCGCCGGACCAGCCGGCTCGTCAGCCAGGTCGCGAGCCACAGCAGCACGAGCGCGCCGGCCACCACGAGCCCGGCGAGCACCAGGCGGCCCGCCCACTCCGGAAGGCCGAAGACGGCGGCGGGGGGGACGGGCACGGGGGCGATCATAGTGGCGGGGCCCGGACGGGCCCCGCTCGGGGACGGCGGCTACGCTGCGGGGGCGATGCCCTGCGCGCACACCTACGAGCTCGTCGAGGCCGCCCCGCGCGCCGCCGGCTGCGAGGAGTGCCTGGCGATGGGCGATACCTGGGTGCACCTGCGCACGTGCCTGACCTGCGGCCACGTGGGCTGCTGCGACTCGTCGCGCAACAGGCACGCCACGAAGCACTTCCTCGCCGACGGCCACCCCGTGGTGCGCTCGGCCCAGCCGGGCGAGGACTGGCGCTGGTGCTACGTGGACGAGGACTTCGTCTGAGGGCGGGAGGGGCTCAGCGCCCGCGATCCTCGACCGTGAACGCCTGCACGCCGGCGATGGCGAAGACCCGGAGGCCCGGCATCTCCCAGACGTAGCCGTCGGCGGGGCGCAGGCGCCGTGCGGCGATCCGGCCCGCCTCCAGGTGGGCGTCGATCGCCTCGGCGGCCGGTCCGGTCATCTGGGAGCGGAGCGCGAGCAGCGTGCGGGCGGCCTCGGCGGCGTCCGACGCCGTGAGCTCGGCCGAGGGCCCGGCGTCGTCCGCGCGGCCCGACCGGTGGCTCCAGCGGCGAAGCCGCGAGCGCAGGGCCGGATCGTCGTCCGGGCGCCGCACCGTCGGCCGCGCGGGCGCGCCGGGCCCTGAGGGGGCGATGGCGGCCCGGCGTCGCAGCCGCCGGATCGTGCGGAAGGTCAGCAGCCACTCGCGCGCCTCGCGCAACACGGGGCTCACGGCGACGACTCCTCGGACATGGGACCTCCGGGCGCGGGGTGTGACGGGCTGAGAGACTGCCATGCCGGTGGGATCGACCGCTGCCGACGCCGGCCCCGCGCCCGACCGGCCCCGTGCCACGCCGGGCCTCGCGGAGGTGGCACGGGAGTGGGGCAGGATCGGCGTCGTGGGGTTCGGCGGGCCGCCCGCGCACGTCGCGCTGCTGCGGGACCTCTGCGTGGAGCGTCGGGGTTGGCTCGAGCCGCGCCGGTTCGAGGACGCGATCGCGGCGACGAACCTCCTGCCCGGACCGGCGTCCACGCAGCTCGCCGTCTACTGCGCATGGGCGCTGCGCGGGCCCGCGGGGGCCGTCGTGGGCGGCCTCTGCTTCATCGTCCCGGGCCTCGTCCTGATCGTCGTGCTGGCGGCGCTCTTCCTCTCCGGCTCGGCACCCGACTGGCTGCGCGGGGCGGGCGCCGGGGCCGGCGCCGCGGTCGCGGCCGTCGCGGTCGACGCGGGGGCGCGCCTCGGCGTCCCGGCATGGCGTCGCGCCTCGGGCGCCTTCCGCGGGCGTCTGGTGGTCTGGGCTGCCCTGGGGGGCGTGGCCGCCGCGACCCTGGGGCCGTGGCTGGTGCTCGTCCTGCTCGGATGCGGCCTCGCCGAGGTCGCGTTGCGCCGGGCGGCCCGCGGCCGGGGAGCGCTGTCCGGGCTGAGCCCCGCCGCGCTGCTGCTGGCGGCCGGGGCGGCGACCGGCGGCCTCGGCGCCCTGGCGTGGACGGCGTTCAAGGTCGGCGCGCTCTCGTACGGGGGCGGCTTCGTGATCATCCCCCTGATGCAGTCCGACGCGGTGGACCGCTTCGGCTGGATGACCGACGGCGAGTTCCTCAACGCGGTCGCGCTCGGCCAGGTGACCCCCGGGCCGGTGGTGCACACCGTCGCGGTCGTCGGCTACGCCGCGGCCGGGGTGGGCGGGGCGCTGCTGGCCGCGCTGGTGGCGTTCGCGCCGTCCTTCGCGTTCATCCTCGTCGGCGCCGACCGCTTCCACCGGCTGGTGGCGAATCGTGACATGCGCGCCTTCCTCGACGGCGCCGGGCCCGCGGCGATCGGCGCGATCCTGGGCTCGGCCGTCCCGCTCGCCCTCGCCCTGGGGGAGCCGTGGCAGGCGGCGGTGCTGGCGGGCGCGGCCGTGGCGCTGTTCGTCCTCCGGCGGGGGGTCGTGGCGACCCTCCTCGCCGCGGGCGCGATCGGCGCGGTCGCGGGGCTCCTGGGCGCGCCGCTCCCCGTCTAGGGGCCGCTAGACTCGCGCTCCGTGGCCCTGACCTACCGCACAGCCGGGGAGTCCCACGGCCCGGCGCTCTTCGCGGTCCTGGAGGGTCTGCCGGCCGGCCTTCCGCTCGCTCCCGAGGACATCGACGCCGACCTCGCGCGCCGCCAGCTCGGCTTCGGGCGCGGCGGCCGGATGAAGATCGAGCGCGACCGGGTCCAGGTGAAGACCGGGCTCCGCCACGGCAGCACGATCGGCAGCCCGCTCACGCTCGAGATCCCGAACCTCGACTTCCCGAACTGGGCCGCCGACCGCATGGCCGTGTGGGAGCCGGAGGGCGAGGTCGAGCCGATCACGCTGCCGCGGCCGGGCCACGCGGACCTGGCGGGGATGCTCAAGTTCGGCTCCGACGACCTGCGCCCGATCCTCGAGCGCGCGAGCGCCCGCGAGACCGCGGCGCGCGTCGCCGCCGGCGGCGTCGCGAAGGCGCTGCTGCGGCGCTACGGCACCGAGGTCCGGAGCCACGTCGTGCGGATCGGCCCCGAGGCCGTCCCGCTGCGCGACGACCTGGCGCTCGAGGACTTCGAGGGCGTGGACGAGAGCCCGGTGCGCTGCCTCGACCCCGAGGCCTCGGAGCGCATGGTGGCCGCGATCAAGGCGGCCGGCCGGGACCACGACACCGTGGGCGGCGTCTTCGAGGTCTGGGCCTTCGACCCGCTTCCCGGCCTCGGGTCGCACGTCTCCGGCGACGCGCGCCTGGACGGGCGCCTGGGACAGGCGCTGCTCGGGATCCAGGCGATCAAGGGGGTCGAGCTCGGGGCCGGCTTCGCGCTCGGGGCGATCCCGGGCAGCGAGGCCCACGACGAGATCTTCCACGCGCCCGACCGGGGCTTCTTCCGCCGCACCAACCGTTCCGGCGGGATCGAGGGCGGCATGACGCACGGCTCCCCCGTGGTGGTGCGGGCGGTGATGAAGCCGATCAGCACGCTGACCCGCCCGCTCGCCTCCGTCAACGTCGCCACCAAGGAGCCGCGCAAGGCCTTCAAGGAGCGCTCGGACATCTGCGCCGTCCCGGCGGCGGGCGTCGTCGCCGAGGCCGCGGTCGCCTTCGTGCTCGCCCAGGCCCTGCTCGAGAAGTTCGGCGGCGACTCGATCGCGCACCTCGACTCGGCGGTCGAGCGCTACCGGGTCGAGATCGGCCGGTGATGCGCTGGCTCGTCCTGACCGGCTACATGGGCGCGGGGAAGACGGCCGTGGGCAGGCGGGTGGCGGCCCGCCTCGGGCGGGAGTTCACCGACGCCGACCGGGTGATCGAGCGCCGTGCCGGGATGGCGATCGCGGAAATCTTCTCGCGGCGCGGCGAGGTCTGGTTCCGGCGCACGGAGGAGACCGTCATCCGGGAGGTGCTCGGGGGGGAGCCCGGCGTCCTCGCCCTCGGCGGCGGAGCCCTCGAGAGCGCCCGCACCCGCAGCCTGGTCGGACGGGTGGCCGACGTGGTCTGGCTGCGCGCCAGCGTCGACGTCGCCTGGGCGCGCGTGGAGGGATCCGACCGGCCGCTGGCCGGCGATCGCGAGCGCTTCGCCCGGAGGGCCGTCGCTCGGGAGGCCGGGTACCGCGAGGCCGCGGCCCTGGAGGTTGACGCCGACGACCCGGCCGACGAGGTCGCCGCGCGGGTCGCCGCGTGGGCCCAGCGCGGCGCGCGGGCGGCGCGGTGAGCCGGGTGGCGCCGGCCCAGGTCCTGTGGGCGGAGATCGGCGACCGGCGCTTCCCCGTGCACCTCGGGCCGGGGCTGCTCGACGCCCTCGGCCCGCTCTGGGCCGAGCGCGCCGGCGGGAGCGGCGTCCTGCTGGTGAGCGACGGCAACGTTCCGGGGCTCGCCCGGCGCGCGCGCGCCTCGCTGCAGGGGGCGGGCATGCGCGTGATCGGCGCGAGCGTCCCGCCCGGCGAGGGGTCGAAGACCCTGGCCCAGGTGGAGCGGCTGAGCCGGCTCGCGGCCGAGGCGGGCCTTCGGCGCGCGGACGCCGTGGCGGCGCTGGGGGGCGGGATGGTCGGCGACCTCGCCGGCTTCGTGGCGGCCTCGTACCAGCGCGGGGTGCGCCTGTTTCACCTGCCGACGACGCTCTTGGCGATGGTCAACTCGTCGATCGGCGGCAAGACCGGCGTGGACCTCCCCGAGGGCAAGAACTACGTCGGCGCGATCTGGCAGCCCGACCTGGTCCTGATGGACACCGACGTCCTCGACGGCCTGCCGCCCCGCGAGCTCGCCTGCGGCTTCGCGGAGGTGATCAAGTACGGGCTGCTCGAGGGCGCCGAGCTGCTCGAGCTGATCGAGTCGTGGCCCGCCCTGCCCGGGCCGGCGGACGAGCTGAGCGCCCTGATCCGGCGCTGCGTCGCCCACAAGCTGGCCGTCGTGGCGGCCGACGAGCGCGACCACGGCGTGCGGGCGTCGCTGAACCTCGGGCACACCGTCGGGCACGGGATCGAGGCGGCGGGCGGCTACGAGCGCTACCGCCATGGCGAGGCGATCTCGCTCGGCCTGCTCGCGGCCCTGCGCCTGTCGGAGGAGATGCTCGCCCTCGACCCGGCGGTGCGCGGCCGTACGGCCGCCCTCTTCGAGCGGCACGCGTCTTCCCACCCGTCTCGATGCCGAGGTGGCGACGCCCGCCGTGCTGGAGGCGATCGGCCGCGACAAGAAGGCCGACGGTGAGGCGCAGAACATGGTGCTGCTGGCCGCGCCGGGCGATGTCCGGCTGCGCATGACGCCGCCGCCCGGGCGGCTCGAGGCGGCCATCGAGGAGCTTCGGCGCTGATGCTCAAGGTCGCGCTCCTCCACGGCCCCAACCTGAACATGCTCGGGCGCCGGCCGTCCGAGCACTACGGCACCCTCACCCTCCGCCAGCTGGAGGACCAGGTCCGCGCGTGGGGCGCCGAGCGCGGGATGAGCGTGTCCTGCTTCCAGACCAACCACGAGGGGGCCTTCCTGGAGCACGTCCACGGCCTGGCGGGCGCGGTCGACGGCGCGATCGTCAACCCCGGCGCCTGGACCCACTACCAGTGGTCGATCCGCGACGCCCTCGAGCTGCTCGACGCGCCGTTCGTCGAGGTCCACCTGTCGGACGTCGAGAGGGCGGGAGCCGCACCGGCGCCAGTCCGTCGTGCGCGACATCGCGGCGGCGGCCGTCTGGGGGCGCGGCCCGGACGGGTACCGCGACGCCCTCGACCGTCTGAAGGAGCTGATCGGGTGAGGGAGGTCGCCCGCCAGGACGCCGTGCTGGAGGCGCTCGCGGAGCGCGGGCTCGGCGCGCTGGTCGTCACGGACCTGGCGAACGTCCGCTACCTGACGGGGTACGTCGGCTCGAACGGCATCGCCCTCATCGGGCCGCGCGGGCGGACGCTTGTCACCGACTCGCGCTACGAGGTGGCCGCGCGCGAGCAGGCCCGCGGCGCCGGCGTGGTGATCGGCCGGCGCGACCTGCTGGGCGACGTCGCGGCCGCCCTGCCCGGCGTCGTCGGCGACGGGCCGGTGGGCGTGGAGGCCGACAGCCTCACCCTGACGCGCCACGGGCGGCTCGTGGCGATGCTCGACGGCCGTGTCCTGGAGCCGACCAGCGGCCTGGTCGAGGCCCTGCGCGAGGTGAAGGACCCCGACGAGCTCGCCGCGATGCGCGAGGCCGCGGCCGTGGCCGACCGGGCGCTGGCCGGGGTGCTCGCGGGCGGCATCGTGGGGCGCACGGAGCGGGAGGTCGCCTTCGCCCTGCACGGGGCGATGCTCGAGGAGGGGGCCGAGGCGCCGAGCTTCGACACGATCGTCGCCGCCGGCCCGCGCGGCGCCCGCCCGCACGCTGTGCCGAGCGCGGATCCCATCCCCGAGGGCACCCTCGTGGTGATCGACCTCGGCGCCGTCGTCGACGGCTACTGCTCGGACATGACCCGCACGGTGGCGACGGGGCCGCTGCCGGCCCCGCTCACGGAGGCCTACGAGGCCTGCCTGCGCGCCCAGGAGGCGGCCGTGGGGGCGGCGCGCGCCGGCATGGGCGCGGCCGACCTGGACGCGGTCGCCCGGGCGGTCATCGCGGATGCCGGGTACGCTGACGCCTTCGGGCACGGCCTGGGCCACGGGGTGGGCCTCAAGATCCACGAGGCGCCCGGGGTGCGGCCGGAGAGCGCCGACGCCCTGCGGGCGGGGATGGCGGTGACGATCGAGCCGGGGATCTACCTCGAGGGCGAGGCCGGGGTCCGGATCGAGGACCTGGTGGTGCTGGGCGACGAGGGCTGCGAGGTCCTCTCACGCTCGCCGAAGCGGCTGATGACGGTGGCGTAGGAGGGGAGGGAGCGAGGGGTGATCTCGACGAACGACCTGAAGAACGGCTACGTGCTCGACATCGACGGCGAGCTCGTCAGCGTCGTCCAGTTCCAGCACGTGAAGCCGGGCAAGGGCGGCGCCTTCGTGCGCACGAGGCTCAAGAGCCTCGCCTCGGGGGCGGTCGTGGATCGCACCTTCCGCGCCGGCGAGAAGGTCGAGCGCGTGACCACCGAGGCCAGGACGATGCAGTTCCTGTACCGGGACGGCGACGAGCTCCACCTGATGGACAACGGCACCTACGAGCAGATGTCGGTGCCGGCCGCGAGCGTCGACAACGACGACCTGCTGGCGCCGAACACCGACGTGCAGGTGCTCTTCGTCCGCGGCACCCCGATCAGGATCGACCTGCCGACCTTCGTGGAGCTGCAGGTCGTGCGCACCGACCCCGGCGTGAAGGGCGACACGGTCTCCAACGTGACCAAGCCGGCGGAGCTCGAGACGGGCGCGACCGTTGACGTGCCGCTGTTCGTGAACGAGGGCGACCGGCTGCGGGTCGACACGCGCACGCGCGAGTACGCCGCTCGCGCCTGACCTGCGCCGGATAGCCTGGCCGGGTCCACCCAAAGGATGCCCGTGACGCCTCCGTCCGACCACGTCGGCTACGTCAACGCGACCCTGCGCGACCTCGCGCCCTTCCCCTGGGGCACCGCCGTGGGGACGGACGACCTCGCCGTCGCCGCCTCGGCGCTGTCGGAGGTCGGCGCGCGCGTGCTCGAGGTGCTCGACGCCCGCTGCGCGCGGGCGGCGCTGGAGGCGCGCTCGGAGAGCCCCTGGGACCGCCTCCGCGCGGTGCTGCGCGAGGCGGGGGACGCCCCCGTCGGGGTCGTCGTCGGCGCGCGCAACCTCTGGGGGGACCGGCCGCTCGCGGCGGACGTCGTGCGCCGGTTCGTCCTCTGCGCGGCCGACAGCGGCGCGCGGCGGATCCGCGGCACCGACCCGCTGAACGACCCCGAGGCCCACGCCCCCGTCGCGCGCGCCTGCCACGAGGCGGGGGTCGAGTTCGTCCCCACCCTGATCGTGGGCCCCGCGCCGGAGCCCGACGACCCGATCTGGATCGAGGAGGCCCGGGCGCTCGCGGGGCTGCCGGGCGCGGCGTCGCTCTGCGTCTCCGACGGCTCCGGGCACCTGTCCCCGGCGCTCGTCGCGAGCCTCGTCGCGAGGGTGGGGGAGGCCACGGGCCTGCCGGTGGAGCTGCAGGTGCAGGCCCCGGGCGGGCTGGCACCGCTGTCGGCGACCGCCGCCGTCGGAGCCGGCGCCGCCGCGGTCCAGGCGTCGGCGGGGCCGGTGGCGCTGGTGGCGGCCCGCCCATCCGCCGAGACGCTGCGGGCCGCGCTGGTGGGCGGCGGGCGGACCTTCGACTGCGCGCCGTCGGCGCTCGACCGGGCGGCGCGGGTGGTGGGGCCGATGCTCCCGGCCGACCGGCTCCGCCAGGCGGCCGCGGCCGTCTTCGGCCCCGCCGTGGCCGTGCCGCCCGCCCTGGAGGCGGGCTTGATCTCGCGGCTCGGCCGCCTGGGGCTATCGAGGAGCCTCGTCGCCGTGGCGACCGAGTCCGCCGCCGTCGCCCGGGACGTCGGCGCCGCCACCTTCGCCTACCCCCTCGGCAGCGCGATCCTGGCCCAGGCCGCCCGCCACGTCATCGACGGCCGCCGCTGGGCCGAGATCGAGCCCGAGCTCGCCCAGGTCGCCCTGGGGCGCGCCGGCCGGCTGCGCGGTCCGGTCTCGCCGGAGGCGCTGGAGGCGGCGACGGCGGGCGATCCCGGCCCGCCACCGCTCCGCGACCTGGCGGCCGTCAGCGAGGAGGCCCCCCAGGGCCTCTCCGAGGAGGACCTGGTTCTGTGGGCGATGTTCGCCGAGACCACCGACCAGGTGGTGGCGCGCCGGCGGTCGCTCGGCGCCGAGGCGGCGAACCGGCCGGGCCAGCCGGCCATCGACCGCGACCTCCTGGAGACCATGGTGGACGTGGTCGAGGCCTCCGACGAGGCGGAGGTCAGCGTCGAGGTCTCCGGCGCGCGGGTGACCGTCCGCCGGGCGGCCGCCTCGACGGCCGAGGCGGGCGCCACGCCCGCGGGCGCCGGCGCGGCGGACGGCGAGCCCGACCTCGACGACGGCATGGTCAGCGTCACGAGCCCGATGGTCGGCACCTTCTACCGCCGCCCGGGGCCCGATCAGCCCCCGTTCGTCGAGGTCGGCCAGCGGGTCGAGGCCGGCGACACCCTCTGCCTGATCGAGGCGATGAAGCTCTTCAACGAGATCGTCGCCGAGCGGGCCGGCGTCGTGCGCACGGTCTGCCTCGACGACGCCGCCCCGGCCGAGTTCGGGCAGCTCCTCTTCCTGCTGGAGCCGTGAGGCCCGCGGCGCCGTGAAGCTGCTGGTGGCCAACCGGGGGGAGATCGCGGTGCGGATCATCCGGTCGGCGCGCGAGATGGGCATCCCGACGGTCGCGGTCTACTCGACGGCCGACGCCGACACCCTGGCGGTCAACCTCGCCGATGAGGCGGTGTGCATCGGCCCGCCGCCGGCGCGCGATTCGTACCTCAACATCTCCAACGTCCTCGCCGCGGCCGAGATCACGGGGTGCGACGCGGTCCACCCCGGCTACGGCTTCCTGGCGGAGAGCGCCGCCTTCGCGCAGGCCGCCGCGGCGGAGGGCGTGACGTTCGTCGGCCCCTCGCCCGAGGTGATGCAGCGCATGGGCGACAAGATCGCGGCCAAGGCGGCGGCGCGCGAGGCCGGGCTGCCGGTGCTCGAGGGCTCCGACGGCCCGGTCGCCGACGTGCGCGCGGCCCAGGACGCCGCCGAGCGGGCCGGGTTTCCGGTGCTGCTGAAGGCCGCGGCCGGGGGAGGGGGGAAGGGCATGCGCCGGGTCGAGCGGGCCGCCGACCTGCCCGGCGCCTTCGAGGTGGCGCAGCGCGAGGCCGAGGCGGCCTTCAGCGACGGCGGGCTCTACGTCGAGCGGCTGCTCGAGGGCGCGCGGCACGTGGAGGTGCAGGTGATGGCCGACGGCCTCGGCGGGGCGCTGGTCTGCGGCGACCGCGAGTGCTCGATCCAACGCCGCCACCAGAAGCTCATCGAGGAGGCCCCCGCGCCGCACCTGCCGGACGAGACCCGCGAGGCCATGCACCAGGCGGCGCTGCGCGCCGTGAAGGTCTGGGACTACCGGAGCGCCGGGACGCTGGAGTTCCTGGTCAACGCCGAGGGCCGGTTCTACTTCCTCGAGCTGAACGCGAGGCTGCAGGTGGAGCACCCGGTCACCGAGCTCGTGACGGGCCTCGACCTCGTCGCCGAGCAGCTCGGCGTCGCGGCGGGGGGGCTGCTGTCGCGCACCGGCATCGCCGAGGCCCGCGGCCACGCCATCGAGTGCCGCATCAACGCCGAGGACCCGTCGCGCGACTTCCGCCCGGGAGCCGGCCGGCTGCGGGACTTCCGGATGCCCGGCGGGCCCGGGATCCGCATCGACAGCCACTGCGAGGCCGGCGAGTCGATCCCCCCGCACTACGACAGCCTCCTGGGCAAGCTCTGCGTGTGGGCGTCGGACCGGCCGCGCGCGATCGCCCGGCTGCGCCGCGCGCTCGACGAGACGTCGGTCACCGGCATCCCGACCACGCTGCCGCTGCTCCAGGACATCGCGCTCGACGCGCCGTTCGTGGAGGGCCGCTACACGACCGCCTACCTCGCCGAGCGCGCCGAGCACCTGCCGTCGCTGCACGAGGAGCGCGCCCCGGTATGAGCTCCGAGCGCGAGGGCGGCCGGCGGGCGGCCAGGCGCCAGGCGGTGATCCTGCTCTATCAGCACGACGTCACGGGCCTGTCCCTCGAGGAGCTGGAGGAGAACGACGCGCGCCAGGGCACCCCGCTCGACCCCTTCGCCCGGGCCCTGATCGAGGGCGTGGCGTCAGAGACCGCGAGCCTCGACGACCTGATCACCCGCGCCGCAGAGGGCTGGACCGCCGAGCGGCTCGCGCCGCTGGAGCGCAACATCCTCCGCGTCGCGGTGCACGAGATCCTCGAGCGGCCGGACATCCCGACGGCGGTCTCGATCAACGAGGCCGTCGACCTGGCCAAGCGCTTCTGCCAGGCCGAGGCCCCGGGCCTCGTGAACGGCATCCTCGGGCGGATCGCCTCGGAGTCGGCGGAGGTGCCGCGGTGAGCGGCGGGCAGGCCGAGCGCCTGGCGGCCGACGCCGCGCGCCTGGAGGAGGTCGCGCGCCGGCTCGCCGACGACGACCTCGCCCCGGAGGAGCTCCGGGCACTGGCCGACGAGGCGCTCGACCTGTCGCACCGCATCACCGACGGGGTCGCGCGCCTCGTCCGCGGCGAAGGCGGCTGACCTGGCCCGCGCGGACGAGCCCCTCGATCCGCGGGTGCAGGTGGTGGTGACCCCCCCGAGCGACCCGGCCGCGGCGGGCCACGATGAGCTCCAGGGCGTCGGCGGCGGCGACGACCGGCCGCCCATGGGCGAGCTCGCCCAGCGGCCCTGGCTGACCCAGGGCGAGCCCGTCCGCGGCGCCCAGCTCGAGACCCTGGGCCTCGCGCTCTACGCGGGGCACCCCGAGCTGTCGCTCGTCAACCTGCCGACCGCCTTCATCGAGGGGGGCGTGCGGCTGCTCAAGGAGCTCGGGACCTACGTGCTGGCGGGCGGGGTGCTGGAGGATGGCGACGTCATGCAGATGCGCCACGACCTGCCCCAGCTCATCGGGGTCGTCGCGGCACCGGGCGCGGACGGCGAGGTCCTGCGCGTGGTCCTGCTGGCGTAGGGAGATCGACCCGGGGTACGCTCGCCCCGGTGGTCCCACGTCGCCTCCTGCCGGCCGCGCTGCCGGCCGCGCTGGCGGCCGCGCTGCTGCTCGGCCTCGCCTCCGAGGCGGTCGCCGCCCCGGTGCTGCGGTCCCCCGGCCTGCGCGGGATCGCCAAGAAGGTGGCCGTGAAGGCGCCCACCGCGCCGCCGCCCCTGGAGCTCTCGGCGAACGGGACGAGGCCCGACGTCCTGGTCGACGCGGCGGGGACCGTGCACGCGGCCTGGAACGAGAGCTCGCCGGGCGCGCCCGATACCACCGTCTACTGCCGCGTGCCGCGCAACGCGAGGGCCTGCGACATCGTCCAGCGGCTCGTCCCGCCCGGCGCGGACCAGTACTCGGCCGACTCGCACGGGCCGGAGGTCGTGGCGGTCAACGACCAGCTCGTGATCCTCTCGCACCGCTACCCGCAGCCCGTGCCGAAGCCCGGCGACGACGGCTCCGAGGCCGACAACACCCTGTGGCTGTGGAGCTCGGACGACGGGGGGCGCAGCTTCTCGCAGCCCGGCGTCGTCGGGACCGGCTCGATCGGCGGCGGGGCGGCCGCGTACGGCCCCGCCGAGAACCCCTCGATCGGCGGGGTGACCGGCATCGTGACGGGCGGCGTGACGTTCACCGGCATCCGGGGCGGCCGGTTCCTCCTCCGCGGCGGGCTCCTCGCGGCGGGCGACTTCGTCAACGCCAGGATCGCCGTCCGCGACCGGGTCCCCTCGGTCGTCTATGCCGACATCGGGCTCACCTCGACGTTCCTGCGGACCTGGACGGGGCAGGGCGATCCGAACGACCCGGCCACCTGGTCCGCTCCCCAGGTCTTCCCCGGGACCGACCCGGACGTGACCGTCGCCGGTGGCCGCCTGCTGGTGCTGAACGAGGACTCCGGCGGGCGGCTCTTCCTGCGCGACGCCGCCGGCGGGGCCGGCGTGCCGGTCAGCACGGGGCGGGCGGGCAATGGCCTGGCCCTGGGCCACCCGGACGGTCGCGTCAGCCTCGTCTGGAACGGCTCCGAGGGCTCGGCGAGCGGCATCTGGCGGCGCGATCGCATCGTCCCCGGCGTCGCGGGGCGGGGCGCGCCGAGCCTGGTCAGCACGGTCGAGGGCATCTTCCCCGAGGCCTCGGCGACCGACGACGGCGGCGGCGCCGTGGTGACCGAGTCGGGGAGGAGGATCCTGCTGTCGGCCTTCGGCAGCGGCGCGCCGACGGGCCGTGCCGGGCTGGGGTCGGCCGCGGGCGGCGCCCCCCCGCTCGCCCCCGACGTGGCGGTCGCCTGCCAGAAGGTGAGCTTCGGCGCGGTCCAGGCGGAGCTTCAGGACGGGTGCTTCCTCGGCGCGAGGACCGGGCGCGCGAAGGTCAGCACCGGCCCGCTTCGGCTCAACGGGCTGGAGATCATCCCGGACGCCGGGGTGCAGGTCGTCGTCGACCCCGTCACGCGGACCATCCGCAGCACCGGGAACGTCCGGGTGCTCCTGCGAGCGCCGGGCATCCCCGACATCACCCTCTTCCGGGGGTCGATCCAGATCGACGCGAGCGGGAAGGGCGCGGGGGAGTCGCTCGTGAAGTGGTCCGAGGGCCTCTTCAAGCCGAACCTGCTGGGCTTCCCGCTGGCCGGGGACATCGACGTGCGCCTCACCAACGGCGGCGTGAGGATCCCGGTCAGCGTCCAGCTCCCGAAGGCCTTCGGCAACGTGCGCGGCGCCGCGGAGCTCGTCGCCGACAACCGGCGCGGTCTGGTCGTCGACTCGCTGGACTTCTCGGCCGACGGGGTGCCGCTGGGACCGGTGACGCTGCGCCGCCTGCAGATCCAGTACCGGGCGAACGGCGGGACGACGACCGGCGCCTGCCTCAGGCCGGCCACGTCCGGGGCGACGGCCCTGCCGAACGAGTGGGCGGGCGTCTTCGAGCTCGAGCTGCCGCCGCCGAACGCCGGGCCCGCGGTGTGCGGCTCGCTCCGCTTCGGCGACGGCGCCTTCCGCGCGGCGACCTTCAGCGTCAGGCTGCCGTACCCCGGGATCGTCCTGTTCCCCGGCGTCAGCCTCACCTCGCTGGGCGGCGGGCTCTCGCTCACCCCCGCAGAGATCAGCGCCGGCGCGACGTTCGGCATCATCCCGGCCGGCTCGACGGCGGTCGTGACCCTCGACGCCCGGATCGACATCCGCATCGACGATCCGTTCGTGATCCGGGGAGCGGCCCAGGTGACGGCGGCGGGGGTGAGGATCGGCGACGGGTCGTTCACGCTCTCGTCCGACGGCTACGTGGCCATCAGCCTGCGCGCCGGGCCCTCGATCGGGCCGCTCAGGGTCCAGGCCGCCATCGCGGGCTTCGCCGACGGGCCCCGCGAGGAGTTCTCGCTGAGCGCCCAGGGCGATGTCTGCATCGGCGCGGCCTGCCTGCCCGAGGCCGCGGCGGTCGTGTCCACGAAGGGCATCGCCGCCTGCCTCCCGGTCCTCGGCCCGGTCCCGCCGCGGGGTGCCGGCTACGAGTGGGGGAAGCCGATCTTCGGCGGCGTCGAGATCTGGCCCTTCTCCTGCTACGCGAGCCGCTACGCCGTCACCGACGCGCGCGCGGCGGCGTTCGGCGACGCCGTCACCGAGGCCGGCGCGACCGTGCCGTCCGGCGTGCCCGATGTGACCTTCCGCGTCGCCGGCGAGGGCGGCGTGCCGGCGGCCGACCTCATCGGCCCCGCGGGGGCGCCGGTCGCGCCGACCGCGACCCTGACCGACCCCGATGGGATCCTCTACCTCGCGGTCAGCAATCCGCCGGCCGGCCGCTGGACCGTGCGCGCCCGGCCGGGCTCGCCGCTCATCGCCGAGGTGGCGACCTCCAGCTCGGTCGACCCGCCGAAGGTGGGCGCGGCCCGCGTCACGGGCGCCGGGCGGGCGCGCGTCCTGCGATACCGGGCCACGATCGGAGCCGGCCAGGCGATCACCTTCGTCGAGCGCGGCCGCGCCGGCACCCGCGTGCTCGGGGACGCCAAGGCCGGCTCGAGACGGCTCGCCTTCGCGCCCGGCCCGGGGCCGGGCGGCCGCCGGGCGATCGTCGCCCTGCTCGCCCAGAACGGGCTCGTCATCGAGGAGGCCACCGTCGCCCGCTTCACCGCTCCGCCGCCGCCGCGCCTGGGCCGGGCCACCGGGCTGCGACTGCGCCGGTCGGGCGCCAGGGCGGTGGCCACCTGGCGGCCCGGCGCCGCCGCGGCCGCGCAGCGCCTCGAGGCGCTGATCGCGGGCGGCCAGCGCGTGAATCGGCTGCTCGGCCCTCGGGCGCGCAGGGCCGTGATCCCCGGCGTTGACGGACGGCGGGTGTCCGTGGCGGTGACGGCGCTCGGGCGCGACGGCCGCGCCGGCCGCGCGGCCCGCGCCTCGCTCGCGCCGGCCCGCCGCCTCCGCTCGGCCCCCGTCAGCGCTCGCGCTTGAGCTTCCGCCAGCCGCCGGCCCTGTTGTCGGCGATGATCTGCTCGAGCATCGCGCTCAGCGCGGGCGCGTTGAGGGTCTCGTCCCGGCGGATGGCCACCGTGCGGGCGGTCGTGTTGTCGTGGCCCCCGGTGATGATGTTCTCCGGGTCGGGGACGATCGCGCCGTCGTAGAGGAAGACGTTGACGTGATCCTTGGCCGCCAGCAGCGCGCAGACGTTGCCCTGCAGCACGAAGTACGGGCGGTCCCTGAACTTGATGGTCTCGGTGACCTCCGGGTCGGCGCCGTGGACCAGGTCGCGGACCTCGTGGCAGATGGCCTGCTGCCACTCCGGCAGGGCGTCGATGTACGCGTTGACGCGAGAGTCACGGGCGTATGCCATGGCGCCGAGCCTATTGCTCCGGGACCGCGGACATGTCCATGTGGATGAACGACCACTGGTGCCCGTCGAGGTCGCGGAAGCCGCGCATGTACATGAACCCCTGATCGTCCGGCTCGCCCATGGCCTGAGCGCCTGCCGCGAGGGCTCTGTCCGTGAGGTCGTCCACCTGCTCCCTGCTCTCCGCCGACAGGCCCACGATCACCTCCCTGCTCGCGGAGGTGTCGGCGATCCCCTGGGGCGTGATGAAGCTCTCGAAGAACGGCTCCACGACCAGCATCACCGAGGCATCGTCGCTGATGACCATGCGGGTCGCGTTCTCGTCGGTGAACTGCGCGTCGAAGGCGAAGCCGAGCTCGGCGAAGAACGCGGTCGCCGTCGCCAGATCCTTCACGGGCAGGTTGACGAACGTCATCATGGGCATGCGGAGCACCCCTCTCGCGCCGGGAATGTCGTGTCCTGATGACCGACGGCCTCGTCAGAACTCATCGGTCGCCCGACGTCGGCGTTGACCCCGGCGATCAGGCGCACGCGCGCGAGGCCCAACCGCAGCCGGCTCTTGACCGTGCCGAGCGGTTGCCCGGTGACCTCGGCGATCTCCCGCTGGGTGAGGCCGCCGAAGTGGACGAGGAGCAGCACGTCGCGCTGCTCGGACGGCAGGTCGTCGAGGATCCGGCGCAGGCGCGCGGCCTCGGCGCGCACCGCGCCCACGCGCGACACGGGGTCATCGGGCGGATCGAGTGCGGCGATCGCCTGCGCCGCGGTCTCGGCCCGGCTCCGGCGGGCCTCCGCCCGCAGCCGGTCGATGGCCCGGTGGCGGGCGATGCCGATCAGCCAGCCGCGCACCCCGCCGCGCCGCGGGTCGAAGCGGGCGGCGTGGCGCCACAGGGCCAGGAAGGCCTCCTGGCACACCTCCTCGGCCTCGCCCGGGCGGCCGAGGTGGGCCCCCACGTAGGAGTGGACCGCGCGGGCATGGCGGTCGTAGAGCACCTCGAAGGCCTCGGGGTCGCCGGCGGCGACGCGCGCCATCAGCGTGGCCTCTTCCAGCGGCGCGTCGCTCCCGGTCGGGGCTGCAAGCGTCGAGGGCACCTGCCCACCATTGATCCGCCTCGACCACGATCCGTGACAGATGCGAGCGGGTGTAACGCGAAGGGTCCGGGGCGGATCAGTGGGGAGATATGGTCTGTTCGCCCGATGGAGGAGGAGGAGCACGGAGCGGGTCGCCGACCCTCGCCGGCACCAGGGCGCAGCGCACCCCGCCGAGGAGCGTCTCATCGACGCCCTTCGGGGCGGGGACGAGGCCGCCTTCGCCGACCTCATGCACCGCTACACGGCGCCGATGACCAGCGTCGCGATGCTCTACGTCTCCAGCCACGCGGTGGCCGAGGAGGTGGTTCAGGACGCCTGGTTGAGCGTCGTGCGCGGCCTCGACCGGTTCGAGGGCCGGTCGAGCCTCCGCACGTGGATCTTCACGATCCTCGCCAACTGCGCGCGCAAGCGGGCGGCTCGGGAGGGGCGCAGCGTGCCCTTCTCCGCCCTCGCGGACCCGGAGGGGCACGACGTGCCGGCTGAGCCGGACATGTTCACCCCGGCCGACCACCCCCGGTGGTCGCGCATCTGGACGTCCCCCAACGACGCCTGGGACACGCTCCCCGAGGAGCGGGTGCTCGGGCGCGAGTGCGTCGACGTCGTGCGCGACGCCATCGCCGGCCTGCCGCCGCGTCTCCGCGAGGTCATGACGCTGCGCGACGTGGCCGGCTGGAGCTCGCGCGAGGTGGCCGAGGCGCTGGGCATCAGCGACGAGAACCAGCGCGTGCGGCTGCACCGGGCCCGGGCGCGTGTGCGGGTGGCGGTCGAGGGCTACCTCGGCGCCTCCGGGGCGGGCGCGTGAGCCGGCCGCCCAGGACGACCTGCGAGGACGTGGTCCGGCTCCTCACGGACTACGAGGAGGACGCGCTGCCGCTGTCCGAGCGCCTCGACTTCGAGCGCCACGTCGCGGTCTGCCCCGCGTGCCGCGGCTACCTGTCGCAGATGCGGGCCGTGCTCGGCGCGGCCGGGCGCGCGGGAGAGCCCGGGCTCACCCCTGCCGACGAGGCGGCGCTGCTCGCCGCCTTCCGGGCCCTCAGGCCGGGTGGCCGATGATCGCCTACAAGTTCCTGAGCCCCGGAGCGGTCGGACTGTTCAGCCGGCTCGCGTGGCCCGTGCCGCGCGACGCGGAACCCGGCGACTGGGTGGTCGCGGAGGGGCCGCTCGAGGTCTGCCGCAACGGGGTGCACGCGTGCGGCCCCGACGACCTGATCGAGTGGATCGACTCCGAGCTCTGGTGGGTCGAGCTCGGCGAGCCGGTGATGGAGAGCGAGGCCGGCCTCGTCGCGTCCCGCGGGCGCCTCCTGGCGAGGGTGGAGGAGTGGGACGAGGACGCGGCCCGCGCCCTGACCCGTGAATGCGTCGTGCGCGCGCGCGACCGCGCGGCGGATGCCCTCGAGCGCGCGGGCCGGCCCGCCGACGCCGGTGAGCTGCGGGCGCTCGCGGACCCCCAGGCGATCCTCGAGCGCGCCCTCGCCCTGGCCGGCGGCGCGCCCCCGGAGGTCGCCGACCCGCTCGGGTTCGCGGCCGACGCCGTGGCGATGTCGCGGGGGGCGATGCCCGACACGACGCTGCTCGCCGAGCTGGCCCCGCCGACGACGGCGGCGATCGCGGCGAACGTCGCCTTCACGGACGCCCGCGCGGCCGGACGGGCGCACGAGCTCGCCGGAGGCGCGGGAGGCTTCGAGGAGGGGTACGCGGCGGAGCGCGCCTGGCAGCTCGGCTGGCTCCGCGCCCGGCTGGGCCTGGCCGCGGCGGGCTGACGCCGGCCCCGCGGCGGTCCCGCGGGAGCCGGGGGATGTGACAGGCGGGGCTGCTGCTCTAGACTCGCGCGGATGCCCGCCCCCGACCGCCGGTTTCCCCTGCTCCGTGGGCTCGAGGCTCCGTCGGACGTCGGACGGATGTCGGACGCCGAGCTCGTCGCGCTTTCGGCCGAGATGCGCGAGGCCATCATCGACGCGGTCAGCCAGACCGGCGGCCACCTCGGCGCGAGCCTCGGCGCGGTCGAGATCACGATCGCCCTCCACGCCGAGCTGGAGTCGCCCCGGGACCGCATCATCTGGGACGTCGGCCACCAGGCCTACGGCCACAAGCTGCTGACGGGACGCCTCGAGGGCATGCCGACGCTGCGCCAGCACGGGGGCATCAGCGGCTTCCTGCGCCGGGTCGAGAGCGAGCACGACATCATGGGCGCGGGCCACGCGAGCACCTCGATCAGCTACGCCACCGGGCTCGCCGAGGCGCAGCGCCACGGGCGCCAGGACGGCCACGTGGTCTGCGTGATCGGCGACGGCGCGCTGACGGGCGGGATGGCCTACGAGGGCCTCAACCAGGCGGGCGCCCTGCGCGTGCCGATCACCGTGGTGCTCAACGACAACGGCATGAGCATCTCGGAGAACGTGGGGGCGCTCTCGAAGCTCTTCCAGCGCGTGCGCGTCGATCCCACCCTGACCAAGGTGCGTGAGGAGATCGAGCGCGGGCTCGCCAAGCTCCCGGGGGCCTCGGAGATGGGCGGGCACATCCGCGACGCCACCAAGTCGCTCTGGTTCGTGCCGGGGGCGCTGTTCGAGGCGCTCGGGTTCGCCTACCTGGGGCCGATCGACGGCCACGACATCGGCGAGGTGCGCAAGGCCCTGCGCACGACGCTGGAGATGGACCGGCCGGTGGTCATCCACGCCAAGACCGTCAAGGGCCGCGGCTACGCACCCGCCGAGGCCGACGGCGAGGCGATGCACGGGATGACGCCGTTCGCCGTCGAGAGCGGGAAGGCCGCCAAGAAGTCCTCCGGCCCGCCGAACTACACGGACGTGTTCGGCAAGGCGCTGGTGGCCGAGGCCGAGCGGGACCCGAGGATCGTGGGCATCACCGCCGCGATGCTCAAGGGCACGGGCATGCAGCACATGAAGGCGCGCTTCCCCGAGCGCACCTACGACGTCGGCATCGCCGAGCAGCACGCCGTGGTGTTCGCGTGCGGCCTGGCGATTGCGGGCTACCGCCCGGTCTGCGCCATCTACTCCACCTTCCTGCAGCGGGCCTTCGACCCGATCATCCACGACGTGGCGATCCAGGAGCTGCCGGTCGTCTTCGCCCTCGACCGCGGCGGCCTCGTCGGCGACGACGGGCCCACCCACCACGGCGTCTTCGACCTCGCCTACCTGCGGTCCATCCCCGGCCTGACGGTGATGGCGCCGATGGACGAGGCCGAGCTGGTGGACATGCTCCACACGGCGCTGCGCCTCGACGGGCCGGTCGCCTTCCGATACCCGCGCGGGGCGGGGCTCGGCGTCGAGCTGCCCGAGCGGCCTCGGCAGATCGAGATCGGCAAGGGCCGCGTGGTGGAGTCGGGCGAGCGGATCGCGCTGGTCGGCTACGGCCACGGGGCCGCGCTGGCGCAGGCGGCCGCCGTCCCGCTCGAGGACGCGCTGGGGGCCCGCCCGACCGTGGTCAACGCGCGCTTCTGCAAGCCGATCGACGCCGCGCTGATCCGTCAGCTCGCCGGCCGCCACGACCTCATCGTCACGATCGAGGACCACTCCGAGCTGGCGGGCTTCGGGAGCGCCGTCCTCGAGGTGCTCGACGACGCCCCGGCCCGGGTCCTGCGCCTCGGCATCCCCGACCGCTTCGTCGACCACGGCAAGCGCGAGCTGCTGCTCGACGAGGTCGGCCTGTCGGCGGAGCACGTCGCGGCCCGGGCGATCGAGGCGCTGAACCGCCCGGCGGGCATCCTCGTCGCCGAGGGCGGGCCCAGCGGCCTCTAGCCCGGCGGGCGGCCGTCGGGCCGTCCCGGCCGGGCAGCGTCCCGACGGTGCTGACCGACGAACAGCTCCAGCAGTTCGCGCGTGACGGGTACCTCGTTCTCCGGGACGTCGTTCGGGACGATCTGCTCGAGGCGGCCGACCATGAGATCGAGGGGATCATCGCCGCGGACCCGCCTCCCGACGACGCCGTCGGACCTCATTTCTACTTCCTCCCGCCCGACCGGCTCCCGGCGTCGGATGCCGCGCTCCAGCGCTCCGGCGGCCTCCGGATCGCCGAGGAGCTCGTCGCCCCCCTCCGCCTCGACCATGGCCTCGACCACATCCAGATCGCGCTGAACATCCCGCCGTACCCCCACCGCCCCGGCGGGCCGCACATCGACGGCCACCGCCCCGAGCAGACCGAGCCGCACTCCTTCACCATGCTCGCCGCGGTGTTCCTGGTCGATGAGTCGAAGGCGGACTCCGGGAACCTCTGGGTCTGGCCTGGGTCGCACCTCCTCCATGAGCGACTTTTCGCGGAGAGGGGCGTCGGAGCCCTGCTCCCGGTGAGCGGTCACGTGACGATGCTCGATACGACGATCGAGCTCCCGACCCCGACCCCGGTCCTTGCCGGCCGGGGAGACCTCCTGCTGGCCCATTTCCTCCTGGGACACAACATCGGAGGAACCGTCACCGAACGAGTCCGTCGCATCATCTACTACCGGCTGCGGTGCACGGGGCATGCGGCTCGCTGGCGCGAGACGTTCCTCGACGCCTTCGCCGAGTACGCGCCGGTCAGGGAAGCCGCGGGAAGGCGTTAGGCCGGCCGCCGCCACGAGCCGGGCTATCATGGGCCCGGTGGTCGCCCGCTCCCGCCTCGACGTGGCCCTCGTCGAGAGGGGCATCTTCCCGTCGCGGGCGCGCGCCCAGGCGGCCGTCATGGCGGGCCGGGTGCGCGTTGACGGCCGCCCGGTCGACAAGCCCGGCGCGGGCGTTCCGGCCGGCGCGGCGATCGACGTCGCCGAGTCGCCCGAGTACGTCTCGCGGGGAGGGGTCAAGCTCGCGAACGCGCTCGACGCACTCGGCGTGGACGTCGCCGGGGCCTCGGCGATCGACCTGGGCGCCTCGACCGGGGGCTTCACGGACTGCCTGCTGCGGCGCGCGGCGCGGCGCGTGATCGCCCTCGACGTGGGGTACGGGCAGCTCGACTGGCGGCTGCGCCAGGATGACCGGGTGCACGTCATGGAGCGCACCAACGCCCGCGACCTCCGCCCGGGGATGCTCCCGTGGGTCCCCGACCTGGCGACGTGCGACCTCTCCTTCATCTCGGTCGGCGCCGTCTGGGACGCGGTGCGCGCGTGCCTCGCGCCGGGCTGGCGTGCGATGGTGATGGTGAAGCCGCAGTTCGAGGTGGGCCGGGAGCGCGTCGGGTCGGGCGGCGTCGTCCGCGACGCGCAGGCGAGGGAGGACGCGGTGCTCGCGGTCGTCGAGGTGATCGAGCGGGAGGGCGGGCGCGTGCTGGGCACGGCCGACTCTGGGCTGCCCGGCCCCAAGGGCAACCGCGAGACCTTCGTCCACGCCGTCGATGCCGGGAGCCGGCGGTGAGCGCGGGGGCGCCCCTCGGCAGCGCGGAGCCGATCCGGATCACGGAGGCACGGCCGGTCAAGCGGGTCCTGCTGCTGACGCACCGCGAGCCCGCGGTGACCGAGACGACGCTGCCGGCGATCCTGTCGATCCTCGAGGAGACCGGCGTTCAGGTGCTCGTGCCGGCCGGGGAGGTCGTGAAGCACCGGGCGCTGGCGGCCTTCCCCTCGAGCGACGCGATGGGCCTGCAGCCGGGCGGCGAGGACCTCATCCTCGTGCTGGGCGGCGACGGCAGCATCCTGCGCGCGCTGGCGCGCGAGGCAGGGTCCGGCGCGCCCGTGATCGGGGTCAACCACGGGCGGGTCGGGTTCCTCGCATCCATCGAGCGCGAGACGCTCGAGCGCGACCTGCGCCGGGCCCTCGCCGGCGAGTTCGTCGTCCTCGGGCTCCCGTCGCTCAAGGCCGAGTGGAGCGATGGCGAGGTCCTGGCGGTCAACGACCTGGCGCTCTTCCGCAGCGGCGAGGCCCGCATCGCCGACCTCACCTACGAGGTCAACGGTGAGCTGGTCGCCACGGTGCGCTGCGACGGGGTGGTCCTCAGCACGCCGGTGGGCTCGACGGCCTACAACCTCGCCGCAGGCGGCCCGACCGTCTCCTGGCGCGTCCGCTGCTTCGTCCTGTCGTTCATCGCGCTGCACCACCTCGACAGCCGGCCGCTCGTGATCGGCGCCGAGGAGCTGCTCACGGTCACCAACAGCGCCGTCGTCGGCGACGTTGACGTGCAGGCCGACGGGCAGCGCATCGGGGCCCTCCGGCCCGGGCGCGCGATCACCGTGGGGCTCCACGGGGACGAGGTGCACCTGGCGACTGTTCCCCGAGGCATCGTTCTTCCGGCGCTACCGGGAGAAGTTCGGCCGGCCGTGATCCGCACGCTCGAGGTGCGGGACCTCGTGGTGATCGAGCGGGCCGAGCTCGCCCCGCCCCCGGGCCTGACGGCGATCACGGGGGAGACGGGGGCCGGCAAGACCGTCCTCGCCCAGGCGCTCGCGTTGCTCGCCGGGGCGCCGGCCGACGCCGGCGCGGTGCGCCCGGGCGCGCGGCACGCCCTCGTCCAGGCGACCATCGCCCTGCCGGAGGGGTTCTGGGAGCGGCTGGAGGAGGATGACCCGGCCGCGCCGCTGCGCGAGCTGGCCGAGGACGAGGGCGAGGTGGTCATCGCGCGGCGCGTGCCGGCCGAGGGGCGGGCCAGGGCCCTGATCGATGGGCAGGCGGCGCCCCGCGAGGCCGTCGCCGCGCTCGCCCGGGCGCTCATCCGCTTCTCGGCCCAGCACGAGCACCGCCGCCTCGTCAGCCCCGCCAGCCAGCTCGCGGCGCTCGACGCGTTCGCCGGCGCGGAGGCCGTCGCGGGCGCCGAGCGGCTGGCGGCGCTGCGGCGGCGGCTGCGCGCCCTCGACCGCGCGCTCGCCGGCGCCCGCGCCCGGCGCGAGGCGGCCGAGCGCGAGCGCGCGGACCTGGAGGAGCTGGTGGCGGCGGTGGACGACGCCGCCCTCGACGCCGAGGAGGAGGCGGCGCTGCTGGCCGAGCGCGAGCGGCTGCGCCACGCGGAGGGCCTGGCGGCCGCCGCCGCCGCCGCCGCCGAGGCGCTGTCGCCGGAGGACGACGCGGGCGGCGCGGGGGCCGTCGCCGCCGTCGGGGGCGCCGCGCGGGCGCTCGAGCCGCTGATCGGCGTCGACCGCGCGCTCGCGGAGCCCCACGCCGACCTGGCGGCGGCGGAGGCCAGCCTCCAGGAGGCGGCCCTGGCGTTGCGGGCCTACCTGCAGGACCTCGACGCCGAGCCGGGGCGGCTGGCCCAGGTGGAGGAGCGGCTCGAGACCTATGCGCGCCTGAGCCGCCGCCACGGGCCGGGCACGGCCGAGGTCATCGCCCGCGCCGACGCCGCCCGCGAGGCCCTGCGCGGGCTCGACGAGGGCGCGGGGGAGGTCCTCGCCCTCGCCGAGGAGCGCGCGGCGGTCCTGGACGAGGCGGTGGGCGTCGCGGCCGCCCTGCGCGAGGCCCGGACCGAGGCCGCGCCGCGGCTGGCCGAGGCCGTCCGCGACGAGCTGGCCGATCTCGCCATGGCCCGGGCCGAGCTGCGGATCGAGCTCGTCGAGGACGACGCCGAGCTGCCGGACGACTCGTGCGTGATCTGGCTCCGGGCGAACCCCGGGCTGCCCGAGGCCCCGCTCGCGGCGACGGCCTCCGGCGGCGAGCTGTCCCGCGTGCTGCTCGCGCTCAACGGCGTCGCGGCGGCCCGCGACGACGCGACCTGGGTGCTCGACGAGGTCGACGCCGGCATCGGCGGAGTCACGGCGGCGGCGGTGGGCGCGCGGCTGCGCGCCCTGGCCGAAGGTCGCCAGGCCGTCGTCATCACGCACCTTCCACAGCTCGCCGCGATGGCCGACGCCCACTACCGCATGGTGAAGGGCCTCGACGACTCCGGGAGGGCCACGACCCGCATCGAGCCCGTGGAGGGCGACGAGCTCGTCGCCGAGCTCTGCCGCATGCTCGGCGCGACGCCATGCGACCGAGGCGCCCGCCGCCACGCGGAGGAGCTTCTCGCCAGACGGGGTCGGTGAGGTCCGCGCCTCGGGGGATGATCCGCCCGCTGGTCCGGTTGCGCCTCGGACGCGCCGGCGAGAAAGCTCGGCCTTCGGCCGGGGCGCGCTTTTCTCGCAATGCGGCCCAATCCGGATTTCACCGCCTTCGGCGGGACTGGAAATCCGGAATCACCGTTCCGTCAACGACGTCCTCGACGGAGCTATTGCAGGACCAGCGGAGAACTCCCCGGCCCGAGGTGGGGCGGGGGCGCGCCGATTTCGCAGACGCGGACCAATCCGGATTCACCGCCTTTGGCGGGGCTGGAATCCGGAATTCACCGTCGCGCAGGACGCCCTGAACGATTCACGGCGCGGTCCAGCGGAAGACCTCCCGGCCCGGGGCGGGATCCCCGTCCCCGGGCTCGGCCGTCACGACGATCGTCGGGAACTTCGCCGGGTCAACCGCGGCGGCGAGCGTCACCTCGCTGCGCCCGTCCTCGTCCGGGTGGAAGGTCCCCGCCGAGATCCGCTGGCGGGCGCCCGGGCGGTCGTCGGGGCCGACGAACCAGACCTCGTACAGCTCGCCCGTCGGGAGGATCGGCAGGTCGTCGCTCGACAGCTCGACCACCCTGCCGATGCCGGTCTTGGTCACCTCCACCGAGGCCGTGCGCCGCCGCCGCCGGGCTGCTGGAGCACGGCCGTGATCTCGCGCGTGCCGTCGACGCCGCCGTCGAGGACCCGCCCGCCGAGCAGGAACGCCCCCGCGAGCGCGGCGGCCGCGAGGGCGGCCACGCCGAGACGGGGCGCCCAGGCCGGGAGCCGGCGGAGGGAGGGGCGCGCCGCCGCCGCCGCCTCCCGGCCCGGCGCCGGGGTGGCCTCCCGGCGCACGGCCGCGAGCACGCGGGCCTCCAGGTTCGGGGGCGGCGCGGCGGCGGGCGACGCGAGCGGGAGGAGGCCGGCGACCTCCCGCAGGTCGTCGAGCTCCGCGCGGCAGGCCTCGCAGGTCTCCAGGTGGGCCTCGAAGCGGGCTCGCTCGGCCGGGTCCAGCCGCCCCAGGGCGTAGCCGGCGACGTCGTCGTGGTGTCCCGCGGGGGCGCTCAAACGACGGCCCTCTCCTGCAGCTCCCGGCGCAGGGCGCGGAGCGCGTGGTGGGTGCGCGTCTTCACCGTGCCCAGCGGGATGCCCAGGCGGTCGGCGATCTGCGGCTGGGTCAGGTCCTCCTCGAAGTACAGGCGCAGCACCGAGCCGTGGATCGCCGAGAGGCTGTCGAGCGCCTCCCCGACGGCGATGCCCAGGAGCAGCTGGTCCACGCCGTCGACCGCCTCGGCGGAGGCGCGGGGCTCCTCGACCTCGCCCGTGCGCCCCAGGTCCAGGGGCCGGGAGGCGGCGCGCCGCCGGAGGTCGGAGGCGGCGGCGTGGGCGATGACGAACACGAAGGTGCGCACCGAGCCCCGCCCCGGGTCGAAGCGCGGGGCGCTGCGCCACAGCCGGACGAACGTGTCCTGAACCAGCTCCTCGGCCATCCCCTCGTCCCTCAGGAGCCGCAGCCCGAGGCGGTAGAGCGGTGTCTCGTAGCGACGATAGAGGTTGACGAGCGCCTCGCCGTCGTCGCCGGCGGCGACCCGGGCGACCAGGCGGGCCTCCTCGTCGCCGGCGGCCCCGTCCTGCGGGGCGCCGTTCCGCGAGAGTCGCCACATCCGATGCCGGACCGGGGCCAGGTTCCCTCCCGTCGCCCGCCGGGAGGCGAGCGTCCGCCTACCAGGTGTTCGCAGGCGGGCCCCGGACGGTTCAGTCCATCCGGGACCCGTCTCCGCGGGCTCAGCGCTGGGCCAGCGGGATCGCGATGTCCGTGACCGCGCTCTTGCCGCCGATCTTCCCGAGCGAGCGGGCGCGCCCGTTGAAGAGGCTGATCTCGTACAGGCGGTCCCTGCCGCCGACGGTCAGCGAGGCGAAGGCGTCGATGCGGACGGTCGAGCCGTTGCGGACGGTGCTGTAGATGTCGAAGCCGACGGACGAGCCGGTGTTGACCTTCAGCTTGCCGGTCGGCACGACCAGGCCGGCGTTCGCCGGCGACTGGATCACGACCTGGTCGGCGTTCGCGTCGAGGTCGTAGAGCGTGGTGCCGGTGTCGGGGTCGGCGTCGTTGTTCGTGTACGCGGCCCCGGCCGTGCCCATGAACGTCACGGGCGGCGGCCCCGGTGAGGTGAGGGTCGTGTCGGTCAGCGTGTCGTTGTCGGCGTCCACGTTGTCGCGCAGGTTCTGGCCGGTGTCGCTGACGATCCGCAGCCGGTTCGACGACGGGGTTGAAGTCCACCCCGAAGGTCGTGCCCTGCAGCGCGACGTTCACGCGCGACTTCAGCGTGGCGCGCGCGCCCTTGCCGATCGTGTAGACGCCACCCTTGTCGCCGACCGCGTAGAGGTCGCCGGTGGCGGGCCGGTAGTCGATGCCGACCACCTTGCCGTCCATCACCAGGCCGTTGATCCTGCCGAGGTCGCGCGTCTTCCAGGGCTTCGTCTCGGTGAACGACACGAGGCGCTGATCATCGGTGAGCCCGACGATCTGGAGCTCGAAGTGCGAGCCGCGGTCGTAACCGCGGTCGAAGCCGCTTGTGGCGAAGGCGAGCGGAGCTCCAGCGGCGAGGCTGAGGCCGGCGGCGCCGAGGGCGATCTTGGTGGAGAGCTTCACGGGGTCCTCCTCGAGGTGGGTGCGGTGCTGCTTCCACCTCCCTGTTCGCGCCGCGACCGCCGAAAGGTTCACTCGGCTCCGGCATCCGCCGCCGCGGCCAGGCAGCCGACCATGTCGAGGACGGCCGCTCGGCCCTCCCCGCCGCGCCACGCGACGGCGAGCTCGCACGGGGCGAGGCCGTCGACCGGGCGGGCCACGACGCCCTCACGCCGGTAGAGGTCGGCGTTGCCGAGCGAGACGAGCGCGACGCCGATCCCCGCGTCGATCATCTCGAAGGTCTCGTCCGGCCCCGTGGCGACGGCGGCGACCACCGGCTCCCGCCCGCCCCGCTCGCCGGCGCCGAGCCAGAAGTCGCGCAGCGGGCCGGCCTCGGCGGGGAGGGCGATGAACGGCTCGTCGAGGAGGTCGTCCATCCGCACCCGGCCCGCGCCGGCCAGCCGGTGGCCCGCGGGCAGGGCGACCACGCGGGGCTCGGCGACGAGGACGCGGACCTCGAGCCCGGCGTCGGCCGGCAGCGGCAGCCACACGAGGGCGAGGTCGGTGGTGCCGTCGGCCAGGCCCGCCGTCGGGTCCTCCCAGCCCACCGCGCGCAGCGACACCCGCACCCCGGGATGGCGCTCGGCCAGCGCGGGGGCGGCGCGGGCGTAGAGGCCACGGCCCACGGCGGTGTGGAGCCCGACCACAAGCACGCCGGCCTCGGCGCCGGCGGCCGCCCGCAGCTCCAGCAGGGCGGCGTCCCAGGCGTTGAACGATCGCCTGGGCGCGGGGGCGCAGGGCCTCGCCGGCCGCGGTCAGGGTCACCGATCGGTGCCCGCGGCGCAGCAGCTCGGCGCCGAGGTCGCGCTCCAGCCGCCGGATCCGCTTGCTCAGGGCAGGCTGCGACACGTAGACGCGCTCGGCCGCGCGAGTGACGCTCAGCTCCTCGGCGACGGCCAGGAAGTACCGCAGGTCGCGGACGTGCGGATCCATAACGGCACGTTATGCGAGCGGGTCTTGGACGGCCCCCGCCGCCGTCTCCACGATGGGGTGTGGACGACCGACGAGGGAGACGCGATGCGGACGAGGACGCTGGGGGACGGGCTGACGGTGCCCGCGGTCGGGTTCGGCGCGATGGTGCTGTCGCCGGGGATGTACGGCGAGGTTGACGAGGAGCGCGGCCTGGCGGCGCTCGACCACGCGATCCGCGCGGGCGCGACCTTCATCGACACCGCCGACGGCTACGGCGGGGGCGGCAACGAGGAGCTCGTGGGGCGGGCGGTCGCCGGGCGGCGCGACGACGTCGTCATCGCCACGAAGTTCGGGCTCAATCTGCCCGACGGGGTCGAGGGGCACCGCTTCCCGGTCGGGTACGGCTTCGGGGAGCTCGCCGTGAACGCGGAGCCGGGCAACGTCCGCCGCTATCTCGAGGCGAGCCTGCGGCGCCTCGGCACCGACCACGTCGACCTCTACTACCCGCACTTCCCCGACCCCCTGGTGCCGATCGAGGAGACGGTCGCGGCGGTCGCCGAGCTGGTGGGGGAGGGCCTGGTGCGCCACGTCGGCCTCTCGAACGTCACCGCCGACGACCTTGCGCGCGCGGCGCGGGTGCACCCCATCGCCGCCGTCCAGGCCGAGTGGTCGCTCTGGAGCCGCACGGTCGAGCGCGACCTGCTGCCGCTCGCCCGCGGCCTGGGCGCCGGCCTCGTCGCGTGGGGGCCGCTGGGCAACGGCTTCCTGGCGGGCGATGTGGCCCTGGCCCACGACGACTTCCGTCGCAACGCGCCGCGCTTCCAGGGGGACAACCTCGCCCGGAACCGCGACCGCTTCGCCCCGCTGCGCCGCATCGCGCGCGACGCCGGGGTCACCCCGGCGCAGCTCGCGCTCGCCTGGCTGCTCGCGCGCGACCCTCGCGCCGTGCCGATCCCCGGCAGCCGCACGCCGGCCCACATCGACGAGAACCTCGCCGCCGCCGAGGTGCGTCTCGACGAGGAGACCCTGGCCCGGGTCGACGAGGCGTCGGCGACGGTCGAGGCGGTGGGCGGCACCCTCCTCTGAGAACCTCAGGGCAGCCGAGACCGGCGCTATCCTGGTGGGGTCGTCGGGCGAGGGAGGGTACGTGGGAGAGACGCCGGTGAAGTACGTCTTCGTGACCGGAGGCGTCGTCTCCGGCCTCGGGAAGGGCATCTCCGCGGCATCGCTGGGCACCCTCCTCAAGGCGCGCGGGCTCGCGGTGTCCCTTCAGAAGTGCGACCCCTACCTCAACGTGGACCCGGGCACCATGAGCCCGTTCCAGCACGGCGAGGTCTACGTCACCGAGGACGGGGCCGAGACCGACCTCGACCTCGGGCACTACGAGCGCTTCACCGACGAGAACCTCTCGCGGATCTCCAACGTGACGACCGGCGCGGTCTACGACGCCGTCATCAAGAAGGAGCGACGCGGCGACTTCCTCGGCGCCACCGTCCAGGTGATCCCGCACGTCACCGACGAGATCAAGGGCCGCATCCGCCAGGCGGCGGGGAGCTCGAACGCGCAGGTCGTCGTGGTCGAGATCGGCGGGACGGTCGGCGACATCGAGTCGCTGCCGTTCCTCGAGGCGATCCGCCAGCTCCGGAACGACGTCGGCCGCCAGCACGTCTGCTTCGTGCACGTGACGCTCGTGCCCTACCTCGACTCGGTGGGTGAGCTGAAGACCAAGACCACCCAGCACTCGGTCAACGAGCTGCGGCGCATCGGCATCGAGCCCGACGTCCTCGTGCTGCGGTCGAACCGCCCGCTGACGGACGACATCCGCCAGAAGATCGCGCTCTACGGCGGCATCCCGGCCGAGGCGGTGATCTCGGCCGTCAACGCCGGCGAGATCTACGAGGTGCCGCTCAACCTGGAGGCCGAGGGGTTCGCGCGTGTCGTGTGCGACCGGCTGGGCCTGCGGACGCCGGCGCCCGACCTCACCGACTGGCGCCGTCTGGTGGAGCGGATCGGGGCCTGCGAGGGCGCGGTGCGCATCGCCCTGGTCGGCAAGTACGTGCAGCTCCACGACGCCTACCTGTCCGTGGCCGAGGCGCTCAAGCACGCGGCCATCCACCACGGGGTCGAGCTGCAGATCGAGTGGGTCGACGCCGAGGACCGCGATCTGGCCGCCGCGCTCGATCGCGCCGACGGCGTGCTCGTGCCGGGCGGCTTCGGCGGGCGCGGCATCGAGGGCAAGATCGCGGCTGCCCGCCACGCCCGCGAGCGCGGGATCCCGTATCTCGGGATCTGCCTGGGCATGCAGATCGCGGTTGTCGAATTCGCCCGTCACGTCTGCGGCATGGACGGGGCCAACTCGAGCGAGTTCGACCCCGAGACGCCCTACCCGGTCATCGACCTGCTGCCCGAGCAGCGCGCGATCGAGGAGCGCGGCGGGACGATGCGGCTGGGCGCGGACCCGGTCCACCTGGCGGAGGGCACGCGCACGCGCGCCGCCTACGACGACCAGGCGGTCATCTACGAGCGCCACCGCCACCGCTACGAGGTCAACCCGGCGATGCGCGAGCAGATGGAGGCCGCCGGCCTCGTGGTCAGCGGGCACTCGCCGAACGGGCGCCTCGTCGAGGTCATCGAGCTGCCGGGCCATCCGTGGTTCTGCGCCTCCCAGTTCCACCCCGAGTTCAAGAGCCGCCCGACCCGACCCCAGCCGCTCTTCCGCGAGTTCGTGGGCGCCGCCGCGGAGCTGTCACGCGCGCGCGAGGTGGCGCCGGAGCGCGAGCCCGCGCGCCTGGGCGGGTGAGCCCGGAGGAGCTCGCCGGCCTCCATCCGGCGGCCCGGCTGATGGTGCGGCTGTGCGAGATCCCCTCGCCGTCGCGGCAGGAGGGTCGGGTCGCCCAGGTCGTGCGCGCCGAGCTCGACGCGCTGGGCGCGGAGGTCACCGAGGACGACGCCGCGGCGCGGATCGGCGCCGGCTGCGGCAACATCGTCGGGCGGTTCCCGGCGACCGCGCCCGGCGGGACGCCCATCGTCCTGTGCGCCCACCTCGACACGGTCCCGGTGAGCGGCCCGATCGAGGTCGAGCTCGTCGACGGCCACCTGACCAACCGGCACGCCGCGATCCTCGGCGGCGACGACAAGTGCGCCGTGGCGGTGATGATCGAGGCGATGCGACGGGTCCGCGACGAGGGCCTGCCGCACGCGGGCGTCGAGCTCCTCTTCACCCCGTGCGAGGAGATCGGCCTGCG
This sequence comes from Miltoncostaeaceae bacterium, assembly GCA_963835685.1. Lineage (GTDB taxonomy): Bacteria > Actinomycetota > Thermoleophilia > Miltoncostaeales > Miltoncostaeaceae > DATAGF01. The sequence goes on along the minus strand of CAWIGI010000015.1, from coordinate 52,019 downwards.
AGGCGCGGCGGCGTTCGACCCCTCGGCGCTGCACGGGCGGCTCGGCTTCGTCTACGACCACACCGGGCCGGTCGGCAGCATCGTCGCCTCGGCGCCCGCGCTGCACAAGATCGTCGCGACCTTCATCGGCCGCGCCGCCCACGCGGGCATCGCGCCCGAGGCGGGCCGCAGCGCCATCGACGCCGCCGCGCGCGCGATCGGCAGGATGCCGCTGGGCCGGATCGATTCGGAGACCACGGCCAACATCGGCACGATCGAGGGCGGCACGGCGACCAACGTCGTCGCCGAGCGCTGCGAGGTCACCGCCGAGACGCGCAGCCGCGACGAGCGCGCCCTGGCCGTGCAGCTGACGGCCATGCTCGACGCCCTCACCTGGGCCGCGAGCGAGCACGAGGTCAACCTCGAGACGCGGGTCGAGAAGGACTTCACCTCCTACCGCCTGGCAGAGGACGATCCCCAGGTGCGGATGGCGGTGGAGGTCCTGACCTCCCTGGGGCATCGCCCGCTGCTGGTCGCGAGCGGCGGCGGGTCGGACGTGAACGCGCTGATCCCCAACGGCCTGCCGGCGGTGAACCTCGCCAACGGGCTGATCGACATCCACACGCCCGACGAGCGGATCGCCCCGGAGAGCCTCGAGGCGATGTTCGACGTCACCCTCGGGCTGATCGACGCCGCCCGCCAGGCGTGATTCAGCCCCTCGGACGGCGCGCCCCGCCGTCAGGCGGAGCCGGGAGAGGGGCGTATGGTCCGCCGCCCCTCGGACGGCGCGCCCCGCCGTCAGGCGGAGCCGGGAGAGGGGCGTATGGTCCGCCGCCCCTCGGGCTGGGGCCGCCCATCGCGACGACCCAGATCTACGAGGGCACCATCGTCAACCTCCGACGCTCCGACTATCGCCGCCCGGACGGGACGGTGGTCAGCCGGGAGGTCATCGACCACCCCGGGGCCGTCGTGATCGTCCCGGTCGAGGACGACCGCGTGCTGCTGGTGCGCCAGCCGCGCGAGGCGGTCGAGGAGTACACGCTGGAGCTCCCGGCGGGCAAGCTCGACCGCGGGGAGGACCCGCTCGCCTGCGCCCGCCGCGAGCTCGCCGAGGAGGTGGGCCGCGCCGCCGCGACCTGGCGCGACCTCGGCGGCTTCTACACCGCTCCGGCGATCCTCACCGAGTTCATCCACTGCTTCCTCGCCACCGGGCTGACACCGGCGCCAGCGGCCTCCGCCGACGAGGACGAGGCCATCGAGGTGGTCGAGTGGCCCCTGGCCGACCTCGCCGCCGCAATCGACGAGGCCCGGGACGCCAAGACGCTGATCGGCCTGCTGCGCCTGGAGCGCGAGCTGGCCGCGGGGACTCTCAAACGCCCCTCTCCCGGCTCCGCCTGACGCTGCGTTCGAGGGGCCGAGTCACGCCGACAGGTCGATGATCTCGGCCGCGTGGCCGTGGCTGCGAGCGAGCCGCCGGTCCGTGGTGAGGAGCGGCGCGCGCAGCCGCTCGGCGAGCGCGACGTAGGCCGCGTCGTACGGCGAATGGGTCGCGCGCAGTTGCCATATGCGCTCCCGAAGCAGGCTCGCCCGCTCGCGGCGAAGCCCGAGCCTGGAGAGCGCGGTGACGGCGGCATCCGCCCGCGACGCCTCGAGTCGTCCTTGCAGCACGCCACGCCGGAGCGAGGACATCACCTCCAGGTCGGCGACGTCGAGCGTCGTCCTCCGGGTCTCGGGCCCAAGACGCCGGTCGACGCCCGCGACCGGCGCGAGCGAGCCGATGAGCAGGTCGACGAGCACGGACGCGTCAATGACGGTCGTCAAGCTCCCGCTCGCGCTCCTCGCGCGCCTCGCGAACCAGCTCGGCGCCGGAGACGCCGGTCACCGGCTCACGCGAGTCGACCCACGCGTTCCACTCGCTCAACGTCATCCCGCGGGCGATTTCCTCGAGCTCCTGCCGCAGGAATTCAGAGAGGCTGAGGCCCTCCTCGGCGGCGCGTTCCTTCAGCCTGCGATGGGCCTCGTCGGAGACCCCACGTACCTGGATCACCCCCATATCGGACACCGTACCGCATGGCGCATGCAATCCGCATGCGTGGCGCGAGTGCGCCTGAAGCGCGCCGCCGCCCGGCACATCGGGCCGTCCGGTGCGGGCGGTACCGTCCTGCGCCCATGGCCTCCGCTCCCGGCTACCCGCGCTGGCAGACGGCGCCGCCCACCGCGCCGCACATCGAGGCCCAGAAGGCGGCGCGGGACGCCCGCTCCCCACGTGATCCGCTCGCCTCCGACCCCGCCGCTCGCAGGGTCTACCATCTGCGTCCGCCGGCGGCGCGGGGAGCGGTGTCGGACCGCCTGCGCGCCATGCTCGACCCGGAGCAGCTCGCGGCCGTCGAGGGCGCGCGGGGTCGGGCGCTGATCCTGGCGTCGGCCGGCTCCGGCAAGACGCGCACGATCGTCGCCACGCTCGCCCACCTGGTGGAGACCGGCACGCCCCCGGAGGCGGTCATGCTCGTCACCTTCACCCGCCGCGCGGCGCGCCAGATGGTCGACCGGGCCGCCCGCCTGACGGGTGCCGACCTCGCCGGGGTGACCGCCGGCACCTTCCACTCCGTCTGCCGCCGTCTCCTGCACCGCTACGGGCCGCTCGTGGGGATCCCCGCGACCTTCACGATCCTCGACGGCGAGGACCAGGCCGAGGTCGCCGCGATGGCGCGGGACGCGGTGCTGGCGGGGCGCGAGACTCGGCCCGCGCTGCCGAAGCCGTCGGCGATCGTCGGCTTCGCGTCGCTCGCGGCCGAGTCGGGGCGCTCCCTCGAGGCCGTGGTGCTCGAGCGCAACCCGCGCCTGGGGGACCGGCTGGAGGACCTGACGGCGATCGCCGAAGGCTACGCCGAGCGCAAGCTGGCGATGGCGGCGCTCGACTACGCGGACCTGCTGGTCCTCGCCTCGCGGCTGCTGGAGGAGCACCCGCGCGTGCGCCGGCGCCTGGCCGAGATGCACCGCTGGGTCCTCGTCGACGAGCTCCACGACGTCAACCCGGTCCAGGCCCGCCTCGTCGAGGCCCTGGCCTCCGAGGGCTCGCAGCTGGTCGCGGTGGCCGACCCCGACCAGTCGATCTACGCGTGGCGGGGCGCCGATCCGGAGGTCGTGAGCCGCTTCGCCCGCGGCGATGGCACGCGGGTGTTCCCGCTCCAGACCAACTACCGCTCCACGCCCGAGGTGGTCGCGCTGGCCCAGGAGACCCTCCCGGCCGGCAACCCCTACGGCAAGCGGCTGCGGGCCCACCGGCCGGCCTCGGGGGCCCCGCCGGTGGTGGCCCACCTCGCCTCCGTCCAGGACGAGGCCGCGTTCGTGACCCAGATGATCGCGGACCTCATCACGGCCGGCCGGGCGCCCGGCCAGATCGCGGTGCTCTACCGGGCGCACCACCACTCGGTCGAGCTTCAGCTCGCCCTGGCCGAGGCCGGCGTCGAGTTCGAGCTGTTCTCCGGCGCCCGGTTCGTCGAGAGCGCCCACGTGAAGGACGTCCTGGCGTTCTGCCGCCTGCGCCACAACCCGCGCGACGAGCTCGCCTGGCACCGGGCGCTGCGGCTGTTCGACCGGGTCGGCAAGGCCGTCGCGGCGCGGGTGTGGGCGCAGATCGGCGGGCGGCCCGACCCGCTCGCCGCCGCGGCCGGGCTCCGGCCGTCGGGGCCGTCGGCAGCCGGGCTGGCGACGTTCGCCGCGACCGTCGCCGACGTCGCGCGGCTCGCCCGCCCCGAGGAGATCGTCCTGCGCATCGCCCGCTCGGACTGGTACCGCGACCACCTCCAGCGCACCTATCCGAACTGGCGCGACCGCGAGGGCGATCTCGCCCGCCTGGCGGAGATCGCCGCGCGGGCGCCCGGCCTCGACCGCTTCCTGGGCGACCTGCAGCTTGCCGAGCGGGTGGAGGCCGACGAGGACGTCTCCGGGCCCGCCCGCCGGGTGACGCTCTCGAGCGTCCACCAGGCGAAGGGCCTCGAGTGGCCGGTCGTCTTCGTCCTCCAGGTCGAGGCCGGCTCCTTCCCGTCGGGCTGGGCGGTGAGCGAGGGCAACCTCGACGAGGAGGAGCGGCTCTTCTACGTGGCCGTGACGCGGGCGGCCGACGAGCTCTACCTCTGCCGTCCGATCGCCGCCCGCCGCGCGTGGGACACCGGGGCCGACGCGCTCGCGCTCAACTCCGGCCAGGGGTTCCTCGACCGCGACCTGACCGGCCTGGTCGAGGAGTGGTCAGTGCGATGAGCGCGTGCCAGGATGGCCGGGACGTGGAAAGCGCCGACAAACCACGCCCCGGCGTCGCCGCCGACAGCGCGCGGCTGGTCGCCGACGGCCTGATGTCGAGGCTCCTCGACCTGGCCGAGGCGCTCCAGACGGAGCCGGCGAGCTCCGGCGACACCCCGCGCGCGCCGGCCGCGGCACCGGCCGTCGTCGGGGAGTCGGACGGGGGCGGCGCGATCCGCTCGCTGGTGTCGCTGCCCTCCCGGGTGGCCGCCGACGCGGCGGGGGCCGTCGCGGGCGCGGTCGTGCCCAGGGTCGTCGACCGGATGGACGTGAACGCCCTGCTCGCGAAGGTCGACATCGACGCGCTCGTCGCGCGGGTCGACGTCGACCGGATCCTCGACTCGATCGACCCGAACCGGCTGCTCGACCGCGTTGACGTCGATGAGCTCGTCGGCCGGGTGGACGTGGGAGCGCTGGCCGAGGAGGCCCTGGACGCCGTCGACATCGGCGACCTGATCCAGGAGTTGACGGCCGGCATCGGCGCGGAGGCGCTCGAGGCGGTCCGGCGTTCAGTCGATGCGCGCCGACGACCTCCTCGCCCGCATCGTGGATCGCGTCCTCCTGCGGAAGCGCCCGCGCGACACCGCCCTCGCGCGGCCGGACGCCACACCGTGAGCCCCAAGCCGCACGATCCGCGAGCGAAGGGCCCTCCAGGGGCGCCGCGCGGGGCTGGTGTCGCGCCTGCTTGCGTTGGCGATCGACGTCCTGACGATCGTCCTCCTGGGGGTCGTCGTCCTGGTCGTCATCGCCGCGATCAGGGCGCTCTTCACGGATGAGTTCACGATCGAGGTCACGTCGGACGAGCTCAACGGCCCGCTCGCCACCCTCCTCGCGCTCGCCTACATGGCCTACGGCTGGGGCCTCAACGGGCGGACGGTCGGCATGGTGGCGCTCGGGCTGCGCGCGGTGCGGAGCGACGGCCGCGACCTGTCGCCGCCCCGCGCGCTGGCCCGCGCAGTGCTCTACGTCCTCTTCCTGCCGGGCATCCTGTGGGCGGCGGTCAGCCGCCGCAACGCGTCGGTGCAGGACCTGATCCTCCGGACGGCGGTGGTCCACGACTGGGGGCCGGCCGCGGAGCCGCACCCGGTCCCGCACGACGCGGGGTGATCGTCTCGCGGCGCGCGGGACGGCTTGTCCTCGTGCGCCAGGTCGACCACCAGGAGCAGTGCGGGCTGATGGCCGACGCGTGGGGCAACGAGGGTTTCCGCCGTCCGGAGCCCTTCGCCCCGGTCGCGCTCGCCGCACGCGTGCACGACGAGGGCTGGCGCGGCTGGGAGGAGCGGCCCGGGGTCGGGCCCGACGGGCTCCCGGTCAACTTCTCCGACATCGACCGGCCCGTCCACGTCGCGCTCTACCGTGACGGCATCGCGCGGGCGGCGGCCCGCGACGCGGCGGCGGGGCTCCTGGTAAGCCTCCACGGGCAGGGCCTGTACGAGGGCCGGCGCGGGCTGGATGCCGGCCCGGCGACCCCGCGGTCCGAGCGCGAGCCCGCGGTGCGGGCCTTCCTCGCCGAGCAGGACGAGGTCCAGGCCGGGCTGCGCGCGCGCGTCGGCGACGGCGCGGCGATCGACGACTGGAGCTGGGCGGGCTACCGGCTGCTCCAGACGTGGGACGTCATGAGCCTCTTCCTGACGTGGTCGCCCCTCTGGGAGCGTGGGACGGCGACGCTGCCGCAGGTGCCGCGCCGGGCCGGGGACGCCGGCGTCGAGCTGCGGTTGCGGGCGGAGGCGGACGGCCAGGTCACCTGCGCGCCCTGGCCGTTCGCCGCGGAGGCGGTCGACCTGCCGGTCGCCTCGCGGGCGGTGCCCGCCCGCCGCTACGCCTCCGACGAGGACCTGGCGGCTGCGCTCGCCGAGTCCGAATGGAGCAGGCTGGAGTTCCGTCTCCGGCCGCGCGAGACGAGCGTGGTGGGCCGCTCCGGCCCGGCCCAGTCCTCACTCGGCCTCGTACTTGAAGGACAGGTTGAGGCGCGCGCGGTACTGCTGGACCTTGCCGTCGTCCCCGACCGTCACGTCCAGCTTGGTCACCTCGGCGACGCGCAGGTCGCGCAGCGATCCGCTGGCCGTCGCCACCGCCGCCGCGGTCGCCTCCTCCCACGAGGTGTCGCTGGTGCCGATGACGTCGATGACCCGATACACCCTGCTCGCCATTGGGATCCTTTCACGGGGATTGAGTAGCCCGGGGAGACTACGCGTCGGCGGGCGCGCGGTCGGGGGCCTCGGCGGCGAGCCGGCTGAGCGTCAGCTGGACCCGGCCGCGCAGGTTCGCATCCGCCGGAAAGGCGACGTGGCCGGATGCGGGGTCGCCGACGGTGGCCGCGCCCCCTCCGCGGGCCAGGCGCAGGGCCGCATACGCGCAGCAGAGCGCGTCGAGGCGGGCGGCATCGTGCAGCGCGTCCCAGTCGTCGCCGCCGGCCCCGGGCGCCCAGCCCCCGAGGTCGAGGACGTCCGCCAGGAGGTCCCGGGCCCGCGACATCCCCGCCGGCCGGGCCCGGCCGCGTCCCTTGGGCCGGTACGAGGGCGCGCGCACGCCGAGCCACGCGCGCCGGTAGTCCGCGAGGTCCATCGCCGGGGCGCCCGGCGGATGCGTGCGCTCCCACTCGAGCTCTCGCAGCACGAGGTCGGGGAGGGTCTCGCGGACCGTCCGGCCCGGTCGCGCGAGCGCGGTGGCGAGCCCGACGCCGCGGGCGCCCCCGTACACCGTCTCGAGGCGGCGCAGCGACACGGGGAACGCCGGGACGTCGCACCAGGCGAGCACCCGCTCGACGGGGCGGCTCCCCTCGCGGTTCGGGACGGCGAGGGGCGCGTCCACGCACAGCCAGGCCGCCTCCTCGGGGACCGCCGCGATGACCTCGTCGTCGGCGTCGGCCAGACGGAGGGCCTGCAGGCCGCCCGCGCCGTCCACCAGCGCCACCGCCGAACGCCGCTGCGAGCCGATCAGGTCGATCGACTGGAGGAGATGAATACCGACGACACTCATCACATACGCAACTCTAAGTCGGCCTCAGCCTGGCGCGGGGCGTCCCCGATCACTACTCTCGGCCGGGCCCAGACCCCCGGCAGGCAGAGTGTCCTGCAATGAGCACGATTCTTCTCCTGGTCATCTCGATCGTCGCGCCCTGGACCGTCCACCTGGCCCCGCCACGCCAGCGCCCCCTGGCCCTGATCGGCGTGGTGGCCGTGTTCCTCCTCTACGGGATCTTCGCCGAGAACCCGCTGACCCAGTGGGAGATGTGGGCCGGCCTGGCGGCGGGGATCCTGACGGTCATGTTCCTCGCCGGGGGCGCCGGCGCCGGCCGTGGCGGGCGGCCGCGCGGCAGCGGGCGCGCGCAGCCGCGGCGCAGCCGCCCCCGCCCCTTCGAGGAGGGCAACGAGCCCACCGGGGAGTTATAAGCGTACAGCGGGCCTCTTGCGGGCCCGCTGGGACGCGCCTCCGGCCCCTGGCCGGGGCCTCCGGCAACCGGCGGCATCCGCCTTCGGCGGGGCTGGCCGCCTTGGAACACCACTCGGAGCCGGGAGGTCTTTATCAGGGATCCGCGGGCTGGAGGTGGTTCCGGATCAGGAGGTCCGCCCGGTCCGGCTCCTCCAGCAGCACCAGGCCGCGCCGCAGCGCCTTGACACCGTTCGCCTTGTCGCCGCTGGTCAGCAGGGCGATCCCGAGGGGCAGGAAGGCGTCGGCGTAGCGGGGGTCGAGGGCGACGGCGGTCTGGCCGGCCGCGACGGCCTCGGCCACCCGCCCCTCCTGCAGCAGCGCGTAGGCGCGGAAGCCGGCCGCGGCGGGATCGGCCGGGTCGAGGCGGGCGGCGGCGGTGAAGGCGACCAGCGAGGGCCGGTCCTTGCCGAGCTTGGACAGGGCGATGCCCCGGCCGAGCTCGGCGGCGCTGAGGGTGGCGTCGCGGGCCCGGGCGCGGTTGTACGCCCCGAGGGCCTGCTTCCAGCGCTCCTGCTTGGCCAGGAGGTCTCCCTGCAGGAGCTGCCCGGGAGCGCTCGTCCGCCAGCTCTCCCGCCAGCCGTCGATGAGCGCCCGCGCATCGACCAGCATCCCGGCGCCGATGAGCTGGCGGGCCTGGGCGAAGGAGTAGGCGATCGCGGCGGGCTCGCGGCGCACCGCGACGTTCAGCGACGTCGCATAGTCGGGCGCCCTCTCCCAGTCCGGCTTGGGGGTCACCTGCACCGACATTGCCTGCCCCCGGCGCAGGAGGTCCACGGCCACGGGCGTGTCGGCTGCGAGTGCCCGCATCGCGACGGACCACCCGCCGTCGGTCGCGACGCTGCGCCCTGCGACCGCGGTGATGATGTCTCCGCGACGGATGCCGGCCGCCGCCGCGGTGCCCTTCGGCCCGACGACGGCGACGAGCTGTCCGGGGGCGTCGATGCCCGCCTGGCGCCGGAAGGTCGGCAGGTAGGGGACCGTGAAGGCGTCGAAGAGGCCGCGCGGCGGCATGAGCGTCAGCCGGAACGGCGTCTCGAGCGGCTGCGAGAGCCGGCCGTCGGCGCCGGCCGCCTGGACGCGGAGCCTGTACCTGCCCCGCAGCAGCTGGAAGCCCGAGTCGTTGACCGCCTCGATCCTCATGTACACGCGCCCAGGGCGGCGCGCGGACGCGTCGGCCGCCGTCTGGACCACCTTGCCGTCGCGGGCCCTCACGACCTGAACGGTCACCTTGGCCGCCGCGGAGAGGCGCACGCCCACCAGGAAGCGGGCGTGGCCCTGCTGCGCCGAGACCACCTTGGGCAGGCGCAGGGAGTCGAGCGAGGGCGGCCCGGCGGGGGCGGCCGGGCGGGCGGGGTTGGGTGCGGTCTGCTGGGCGGTGGCGGTCGCCGCCAACCCGGCCAGCGCCGCCACTGCGGCCACCGCGGCCGCTGTGACGAGGCGCAGCACGCGGGAGACCCTAGCAGCGGGCCGCAGGTGCGCCTGTGCAGGCGGTTCCGGCTCCACGGAGTAGAGTGCCGCCCGACCATGGCCGCGCCTCTCGCCCCCGTCGAGGTGATCGAGCGGAGCCGGCGCGGGGAGGCCGTGGACGCGGCGAGCGTCGACGCCTTCGTCCGCGCCTGGCTCGACGGCACCGCGGACGACGCGCTCATGGCCGCCTGGTGCATGGTGGCGTGCCTCCGCGGGATGCCCCACGAGCACGTCGAGGCGCTCACCCGGGCGCTGATCGCGTCGGGGGACCGCCTCGAGCTCGGCTCCCTCGGCCCGACCGGCGACACGCACTCGACCGGGGGCGTTGGGGACAGCACCACGCTGGTGGCCGCCCCTCTTGCGGCGGCGTTGGGCGTCCGGGTCGCCAAGATGAGCGGCCGCGGCCTGGCGCACACGGGCGGCACGGTGGACAAGCTCGAGGCGATCCCGGGGTTCCGGCCGGAGCTGCCCCTCGCCCGCTTCGTTCGCCAGGTGAAGGAGGTCGGGATCGCGGTGATCTCGCAGACCTCGCGGCTCACCCCGGGCGACCGCCGTCTCTACGCCCTGCGCGACGCCACCGGCACGGCCCCCGCCGCCGGCCTGATCGCCGCGTCGATCATGAGCAAGAAGATCGCCGGCGGCGCGGGGGCGATCGCGCTGGACGTCAAGGCCGGCGGCGGCGGGTTCTTCGCGGACGAGGCCGAGGCGCGCGCCGCCGCCGAGCTCATGGCGTCGCTGGCCGAGCCCTGGGGCCGCCGGGTGCGCTGGACCGTGACCTCGATGGGCCAGCCCCTGGGGCGCTGCGTGGGGAACGCGCTGGAGGTGCGGGAGGCCGGCGAGGTGCTGCGCGGCGGCGGCGCCCCCGACGCGCGCGAGCTCGCCGTGCGCGTGGCGGCGGAGCTCGCCGAGGCCTCGGGGGTCGTGCCCGACGGCCAGGGGGCGGCCCGCGCGGCCGAGGCCCTGACGTCCGGCGCGGCGCTCGAGGCGGCCGAGCGGTGGGTCGAGGCCCAGGAGGGCGATCCCGACGTCTGGACCGACCCGGCGGCCCTCGCGATGGCGCCCGTGCGCGAGGAGGTCCTCGCGGAGGCGAGCGGCTGGGTCGAGGCCGTTGACGCCCGGGGCGTCGGCGAGGCGGCGCGCTGGCTGGGGGCCGGGCGCCTGCACGCGGACCAGTCCGTCGACCCCGTGGCCGGGATCGAGCTCCTCGCGAAGGCCGGCGCCGAGGTGGTCCCCGGGCAGCCGCTGGCCGTCGTGCACGCGCGCGACGAGTGGACGGCCGGGCGCGGCCGCGAGATGGTCGCGGGCTGCTTCCGGATCGCCCCCGATCCCGTGCGGGCGCCGGCGCTGGTGCTGGCGGACGGGAGGGGCGGTGCCGGAGCTCCCTGAGGTCGAGACCATCCGCCGGCAGCTCGCGGAACGGCTGCCCGGCAGGACGATCGCGCGCGTCGCGGTCGCCGACCCCCTGCTCGTGAGCCCCGAGGATCCCGAGGGCTTCGCCGCACGCGTCGAGGGGCGGCGGGTCGAGTCGGTCGGCCGGCCGGGGGAAGTACCTGCTCGTCGAGCTCGACTCCGGCGACACGCTCGCGATGCACTTGCGCATGACCGGGCGCCTTCATTGGCGGGCCGCCGCTGCCGATGGGGAGGAGGAGCGCTTCCTGCGCGCCCGGATCGACCTCGACGACGGGAGCACCCTGACCTTCGGCGACATGCGGCGCTTCGGCCGGGCCTGGATCGTGCCCGCGACCCTGTCCGACCGCGAGGGCTACTGGGGGGCGAGGGTCGGGATCGAGCCGCTGTCGCCGCGCTTCACCGGCCGTGTGCTCGGGGCGCTGCTCGACGGCCGGCGCGGGCCGATCAAGGCCGTGTTGCTGAACCAGGCGCTGGTCGCGGGGCTCGGCAACATGTACGTGGATGAGGCGCTCTTCCAGGCGAGGATCCACCCGGAACGGCCGGCCGGCACCCTCGACGACGACGAGATCCGGCGCCTGCACCGAGCGATCCGCGACCGGCTCGGGGCCGCCGTTGACGCCCGCGGGGCGTCGATCGACAGCTACCGCGACTCGCTCGGCGAGCGGGGCACGATGCAGGACCTGCTGCGCGTGCACCTGCGCGAGGGCGAGCCGTGCCCCCGCTGCCGCACGACGATCCGGAAGACCCGGGTCGCCCAGCGCGGCACCTACTGGTGCCCCACCTGCCAGCCGGAGCCACCGCCGTGGTGAGCGAGGTCGCCGGCGTGCGCGTCGGCCACTGGACGGACGCCGCCGCCGGGACCGGGTGCACGGTGGTGCTGCCGCCGCCGGGCACCACGGGGGGCGTGGAGGTGCGCGGCGGCGGACCGGCGACGCGCGAGGTCGACCTCCTGGCCCCCCTGGCGTCGGTGCAGGAGGTCACCGCCCTGGTGCTGAGCGGCGGCAGCGCGTTCGGCCTCGACGCCGCCGCCGGGGTGGTCCATTGGTGCGAGGAGCGGGGCCTGGGCCACGACACCGGCGCGGCCCGGGTGCCCGTCGTGCCGGGGGCGTGCATCTACGACCTCGGGGTGGCCGCCGCCGGCCGCCGTCCTGGCCCGCAGGAGGGCTACGCGGCGTGCGAGGCCGCGAGCCCCGGGGCGCACGCGGTCGGCAGCGTCGGCGCCGGGACGGGCGCCACCGTCGGCAAGCTGCGCGGCCAGGCGGGCTGGTGCAAGGGGGGGCTGGGCGCCGGCTCCCGGCGCCTGTACGACGGCACGGCCGTCGCGGCCCTGGTCGTCGTGAACGCCTGGGGCGACGTCCTCGACGAGCGCGGGGCGGTGCTCGCCGGCGCGTTCGACGCCCGCGAGGGGTTCCTCGGGGCGGCGCGGCGGGTGGTCGAGGCCCCGCCCGAGCACCCGCGCCTGGCGGCCCCCGGCAGCACGACGCTCGCCTGCGTCGTCACCGACGCCCGCCTGCACAAGGCGGACTGCTCGATCGTCGCACGGATGGCCCAGGCCGGCGTGGCTCGTGCCGTCTCGCCGGTGCACACCCCGCTCGACGGCGACGCGGTCTTCTGCCTGGCGACCGGCGCCCGGCCCGCGAGCACGTTCGCCTGCGGTGTCGCGGCCGCCGAGGCGGTGGCCGACGCCATCCGCGACGCGGTGCGCAGCGCCACCGCTGTCCGCGGCGTCCCGACCGGAGCGGACCGCTCCGCCGAGCCCGCCCGATAGCATCGCCTCGATGCCGGACGTGACAGGACCGATCGTCGATTTCGCCACCACCCAGGTGGGCGCCTACGGCGTGCTCGCGGTCTTCCTGCTGATGATCCTCGAGAGCGCCTGCATCCCGGTGCCGAGCGAGGCGATCATGCTCTACGGCGGCTTCCTCGTGAGCCAGGGTGACGAGAGCCTGTTCCTGATCGTCGCGGCGGGGGTCCTCGGGCAACCTGATCGGGTCGTGGATCGCGTACTGGGTCGGGCGCTACAAGGGCCGCGAGTGGGCGCTGCGCTGGCACTGGCTCCACATCACGCCCAAGCGCCTCGACGCCGCCGACCGCTGGTTCGCGCGCTACGGCGACTGGGCCGTCCTGATCTCGCGCTGCCTGCCGATCATCCGGACGTTCATCTCGCTGCCCGCGGGGATCGCTCGCATGCCGTTCTGGCGCTTCACGATCCTCACGCTGATCGGCTGCATCCCGTGGGTCCTCATGCTCGCCCTGGCGGGCCGGGCGGTCGGGGACAACTGGGAGGACCTGCAGCAGCAGCTGCACCTGGTCGACTACGCGCTGGCGCTGGCGATCGTGGCCGGCGTCGCGTGGCTCGTGGTGCGCCACCGCCGCCGCCGCCGCCGTCCGGCGGAGGTGGAGGCGGAGGCCTGACGGCGGTGGATGCCGACGCCATGAGGCGGTTCGCCGTCGAGCGGGTCGATGCCCTCTTCAACCGGGGGGAGGTTGACCGGGTGGAGGAGTTCGTCACGCCCGACTTCGTGAACCACGAGGCCTGGCCCGGCGAGGACCCCGGCTACGAGGGCTTCAAGCTCCGCCTGCGGCGCCTGCACGACGCGATCTCGGACCTGCGGATGGAGGTGCACGAGGTGGTCGCCGAGGGCGACCTGGTCGCCTATCGCGCGACCCTCTCGGGGACGCACACCGGCCCGCTGCTCGGCATCCCGCCCACGGGTCGCTCCTTCCGCGTCCAGCACATGCACATGCTGCGCATCCGCGACGGGAAGGCATCGGAGCACTGGGCCACCAGGGACGACCTCGGGATGCTCCAGCAGCTCGGCGTGATCCCCTTGCCCGGGGGCGGAGGCTAGGCGACCCCCAGCAGCGGGTCGAGCCGGCCCGAGGCGTCCAGCGCCCTGAGCTCGTCGTAGCCCCCGATGGGCGTCTCGTCCACCACGATCTGGGGGAAGGTGTAGCGCCCGGTGAGCTCGACCAGGCGCACCCGCGACTCGACGTCGTACCTCGGGAGGTAGACCTCCTCGAAGTTGACGCCCTTGGCGAACAGGAGGCTCTTCGCCCGGAGGCAGAACGAGCACGCCTCGCTGGTGAAGATCCGGACGCGTGGGGGGACGTCCACGCCCACAGCGTAGCGAGGGCGTCGAGCGGGCGGCCCGGGACCGCGGGCCGGGGCCCCTGCGATGATCCCGCCATGGCGGCGTACGACACGGACGCGGTGGTGCTGCGCAGCATCCGCTACTCCGAGGCCGACGCGGTGCTCGCCCTCTACACCCGGGAGCGGGGGAGGGCGTCGGCGATCGTGAAGGGCGCGAGGCGCACGACCTCGCGGCTGGGCGGGCGTCTGCAGCCGGGCGTCTGCGCCCGGGTCACGATCCACGAGGGCCGCGGCGACCTCGGCACCGTGCGTGCGGCCTCGGTCATCGACGCCCACGCCGGGCTGTGGGTCGCCGGCCACCGCCTCCAGGCCGCCGGGTGCGTCCTCGAGACGGTCATGCGGGTGATGCCGGAGGAAGAGGCGAACGAGGAGGCCTGGTACCTGCTCGCGCGGACCCTCGAGCTGCTCGCCCGGGCGCCGGCGCCCGCCGGCCAGGCCCGGCTGGACCCCCTGGTGCTCGGCTGCCAGGCCAAGCTGCTCGTGGTCAGCGGCCTGCTCCCGATGCTCACCCGCTGCGCGCGCTGCGGCGCGCCCCCGCCCCTGCCGGCCTTCTCGGCCTCGGCCGGGGGCGCGCTCTGCGATGCCTGCGCCGCCGGGGCCGGCCCGGTGGACGCGCGGGCGCTGCAGGCGCTCGCATCGCTCGTCGGGCGGCCGCTCGCCGAGGCCTCCGCGGCGCTGCCGCACGAGGCCGCGCCGGACGTGGAGCGCCTGGTGGGCCTCGTGCTGCAGGAGCACCTCGGGGTCAGGCTGCGGTCGGCAGCTCCTCTCTGAGGGCTCGCCTCGGTTGCCGCTCGGCGGCCCGGCCGACGAACGGCTCGGCCATGGCGCGATCGTATCCCCAGCCGTGCGATCCCCGACAGAGCCTCCCGTACGCTTCCGAGCCGATGCGAGGGCACCCGCCGTTCGACGCGCTCGGCGCGATGCGCGTGACCGGCCACCTGCCGGCCAGCGGCCGGCTCGGCCGGGCCCGCCTCGGGCGGTGGAGCGTGAGCGCGGAGGAGGCCCGCGAGGCCGAGGCGCTCCAGCGGACCTGGTCGCCCGAGGCCGAGGGCCACCCCCTCGCGGCCGGCGAGTACACGGTGCTCCTCGTCGACGGGGAGTTCTCGATGAGCGACGCACCGTTCGTCCTGCGCAACTACGTGCCGTTCCTCGAGGCCGCCGAGGGGGACGTCCTGCTCACCGGGCTCGGGCTCGGCTGCCTCGTACGCGGTCTGATCGCCCGGCCCCTCGTGCGGTCGGTCACCGTCGTCGAGCTGCACGCCGACGTCCTCGAGCTGATCGGGCCGTACTACCGGCGGCCGGGCGTCGAGCTCGTCCACGCCGACGCGCTGGACTGGGAGCCGCCCCAGGGCCGGCGCTGGGACGTGGCGATGCTCGACATCATCGACGACCGAGAGCTCGTCGAGGGCCTGCTCGCCCACTACGAGCCGTGCGTCCACGCGCTCTGGCCCAACCCGGCCGAGATCCCGGACCAGCCCGCCGGCCCGGACCTCGAGCACCTGATCTCCCGCGCCCGGGCGGCCGTGGCCTGACCGCTGGTCGAGCGCCCCCGGAGCCCGCCGCGCTCAGGTCACGAGGCGGGCGCGCGGCCCTCCTCGAGGCCGGCGCGCAGGAGCGCCGTCGCCGCCCAGCGCAGCACGGCGAGGGCCTCGTCGTCGTCCAGCCGGCAGACGTCCTTCATGACGACGATCGCGTCGATCCCGATCGTCAGGGCGAGGGCGGCCCGGAGGCTTCGCCGCCGCTCGTCGGAGAGGTCCGTGAGCGGCTCCAGGACCGCGTCGAGCCACCGCATCCGCCGGCCCTCGCGGACCTCGGGGCCGTTGTCGCCGCCGGCGCGGCGGCTTCGCAGCCAGGTGTCCTGGTACACCCGCAATGCCCTCCGGAAGTGCACCTCCTCGGCGAGCACGACCGGGCCGAACGTGTCGAGCAGGAGCAGCAGGCGCCCCTCGGCATTGTCGTCGTCCAGGTCCCGGAGCGCCTCCTCCACCGGGACGACGCCGGGCGTGACCTCCACCAGCTCGAGGAGCAGGGCCTCCTGGGTCGGGAAGTAGCGGTAGGCCGTGGCCCGGGACACGCGCGCCTGCTCGGCGGCCTGGGCGACCGTCGGGAGCCCCCCCGCCCGGTGAAGCCGCTGAGCCGCCTCGATGAGCGCCGTCCTTGTCCGCGCCTTCTGGTTGGCACGAGGATCGTCTTGACGAGACGGGGGCACCGCCCATACTGTACACGTCGCGTAACGAGATTTGTATCATTACGCGAGAGATACCAACGGTGAGGAGCCGCCCGATGGGCATGACGCGCGAGCAGATGGACCGGGTCGTCAACGAGCACTTCGGCTACGAGGCGGCGGACGACGTTGACGGCGTGATGGGGACCCTGACGGATGAGCCCGAGCATGAGGTCATCCCGTCCCCCGTCGGCGCGCTGACCGACCGGGCGAAGATGCGCGAGTACTACGAGATGCTGTTCGACAGCATCACGGGCGAGCGCGTCGATCCGCTGCGCCGGCTCTACGGGGAGGATTTCATGGTCGACGAGACCATGTGGCACGGGCACATCACCGACGGCCGCCCGTTCCTGTGCGACGGCCGCAGCGGCCCGGTGAGCTTCCGGCTGCTCCACGTCTTCGAGTTCCGCAACGGCGACATCAGCCGCGAGCAGGTGTGGTGCGACCTTGCGGAGATCCAACGGCAGCTCGGGGCCACGGTCAGCTGAGGACCCCGTGCTCCCAGGAGGCGCGGGTCATCGCCGCGCCGGCGTGAAGGTCAGCCTCATCCTGATGTCGCCCGACTCCTGGACGGCGTGTTGAGGAGGCTCAGGCAGGACTCGAGCGGGGCGGGCGGCAGCACGACTGTGAACTTCCGGCGGCCGAGGAACCGCGAGACCGGCGCGCGTACCAGGGAGGTGTCGGGGGACGGCACGGCGCGGTTCGCGAGGGAGGTGTCGCCAAGCCCGAGGATGGGCGCATGCCGCGCAGCCACCGTGGCCGGGTCGTCCTCGGCACAGAACGGTCTCGAGGGATCCGGCTTCGCGTACCGGGCGCTCTCCACGACCTCGACGAACTCGGCGAAGTAGCCCACGACGCGCCGTCCCAACCGGTCGAGGAAGAGCCGGACCACTCTGTTGCGGGACGTGCTGACGACCGGGCCCGCGCAGTTGACCGGCATGGGGGGGCCGCAGGCGGACTCGCGGTCGTTCGGGTCCACGAAGGGAGGGTAGGAGCCGGACAGCGTCCAGCTGCCGCCGACGGCGACCTTGAGCCGGACGAACATCCCCCGGGGGGTGAACCGCGCGGTGGACACCGAGCGCATCCTCACGTTGACGACCGAGCGCTGGTGGAAGAGGGCCGCCTCCCCGGTCGGCCGGCAGGCGACCCAGCCGTGCACGTTTTCGTACGTGCCCGTGATCGACCCCGACACGCGCCACTTGGTGGCCTGATCGGCGGCCGGAGCGGCCGCCGCCGGTCCCGCCGGCACGATCAGGGCGAGGGCTGCAACGGCGAGGGCAAGCGCGAGGGCGGACGGCACCAGCGGGCGCGTCGCGACGACCCTACACCGGGCGGGCAACGGCACCCCGATGAGTTTCCCAGCCCGCGCCGGTCACTGAGATCGAACGGCAACATCGACACGGGGGGAGCGGTGGGAGCGGTACACGTGCACGAGTTCATGAGCCTCGACGGCGTGATCGACGCCCCGACGTGGACGTTCGACTACGGCTTCCACCCGCGGATGGGAGCGGCCATCGGCGCGGTCACGGACCGCTGCCGGGGCATCCTGCTGGGGCGCACGACCTACGAGATGTTCGAGTCGGCGTGGTCGGCGCGGACCGTGGAGGACGACCCAGGGGCGCCCTTCTTCAACGACACCACCAAGTACGTCGTCTCCGCGACGCTCACGACGGCGACGTGGAGGAGCTCGGAGGTCATCGGGCCGTACGACCCCGATGCGATCCGCGGCCTGAAGGGCGAGGTCGCGGGCGACCTGTACGTCAGCGGCAGCGGCACCCTGGTCCGGGCGATGCTGGAGGACGGCCTGGTTGACGAGCTGCACCTGTTCGTCTACCCGCTCACCCGTGGGTCGGGTCCGCGGCTCTTCCCCGAGGGTGCCGCCCCCGGCACCCTGTCGCTCGCCGCCTGTGAGTCGTACGAGAACGGCGTGGTCTACCTGGCGTACCGACCGCAGGCGTGAGGCCGCCGCCCCACGGCGAGGCATGCGGCGGCATGCGCCCGGTTCACCCCGGGTGAAGCGATCGGCGGGCGCAGATCGCTCACGGCGAGCGCCTTCCGCCTGAGGGCGGGCGGCTCTGGCCCCTTGCTCGGCCCCTCGTCCAGCCGCGATCAGGGCCTCAACCTCGGAGCGCCAGGTTCAGCGCCCGAGCGCCCTCCCGGTAGGGCGTGAGCCTGCCCACTGATGAGCGGAGCTTGCGGACCCGAGCCTCAGAGTCAGCGCAGCGAGAGCGGCGGCCTCATCGGGTTCGTGAGCCACTCGCTCCGCCAGGACTGCCTGGCGTATCTCGTCCAGCCGGCGTCGACCTCGGCAGCGTCGACCTTCTGCTCGCGACCAGCTCGTCCAGCTCGTCGCTGAGCAGCTCACGGACGGAGCGTCCAGGCAGCGGCGACCGGCTCGGAGCCGTTGCCGCTCACGGCCCGAACCCGCCGAGCTACGAGGTTAGGTTCACCTGGAGGATCGGGGCCGTCGCGGAGCTGCTGGCCGATGCCGACCGTCGACGAGCTGGGCGGCGCGGGCTGCGAGAGCGCCCCTGGCGCCCCTGCGAGCGCCCGTGAGCGCGCCTGACGGACGGCCGAGGGCCGGTGACCGGGCGGGCGCTGGAGAGCATGAACATCGCCAGCTCGCGATGCGTCATGCCGCATCCGTTGTCTTGCACGCATGCGACGCTCTGCCTGCACGCGACCCGCATCCCGCGCTCTGAACCTTCAACCCTCCTCGCGAGCAGTCTACGTGACGCCGAGCGAGCGGCGGCGGGTGCCCGGAAAGCCGGTGCGGGCCAGCTCCAGGCACCCGGCGCAGGAGGGCAGCCGGGGCGCGAACCCCGACCTGAGCCGGGGCCGAGCGTCACCAGAGCCCGCGACCTGCGCCCATCCTACCCCGGCCGCCTCGGTGCACGCGGCCAGAGAAGCCGACGGCGGGCGACGCTCGCTATCCGGTGACCGGAATGACTCGGCGTTGAGCCAGGACCCTCACGGTGGCCTTGGTCCTCTTGACCGCCACGCGCGCTCCCAGCACCGCGGGCGAGCCCGGCACGTCCGCCGCTCCCGGCGACGCGGGCGAGCCCGGCGGTTCCACGCCGGGCGTGACGTCGGCGATGTTCGCCACCGTGCCCGACGGCGCGGACCCATCGACGCGGAAGTCGACGTGGAGGCTGACGCGTTGGCCGGGCCGGAGGAGCGGGATCACGAGGCAGCGCCGCCCGCCGAGGCGACTCAGCTTGCGGTTGGCACGCACGAACGTCATCCCGCGCGGGACGCGATCGCAGACCCGGACGTTGCGGGCGCTGACACGGCCGCGGTTGCGGACGCTGATCGTGTAGCCCGCGAGGCCGCCCGCGCTCACCGTGCGCGCGTCGGCCTCCTTGTCGATCACCAGGTCGCAACCTGGCGGACCAGGGCCGTTCAGCGGTCGTGACGGTCACGTTGTCGAACAGGTAGCCACCACTGGCGGCAAGGCCAAACCCCGGCACGCTGGAGCGGAACTGCAGGCTGTTGATGTCCGCTGGCGTATTGGCGTTCGGCGGCGGTGTCTGCTCCGGAGCGATGCGGTAGTAGTTCTCCCACGTCGTGAAGCACTGACCGACGTCACGACCGTCGATGGAGATTCGGACCAGGTCGTTGTCCGGGCCGCGGTTGACCTTGATCCAGAACTTGATCGTGTGTGGCACCGTACGGTCAAGCAGCGGCCAACGTTATAGACACGAACTTGCCATCGACCTCAGGGGCATCGAAGACGGTGACCTGGATACCAGCCTGAGTATCTGCCAGACCCACGTAGGACATGCGCGAGCCCTCGTTAGAGTCCGGGCTGACGCTCATAATGAGTCCGTTCTGCTCGGATCCGGGGGTCTTCGAGATAAACGAGAACTGGGCGGTGTACTCCTTATTGGCCTGCTTCTCGCCGACTGGTGGTGCAGCCGGCTTGGAATACGTCTGGTCGGAGAACGCACCACTCGCAACCAGGTTCGACATACGCAATGACTGCAGTCCGAACCCAGGCGGCGCGCCGACATTGGTCACAACCGCCTGGTCATACGGGCCAGCGCTCTTCCAGCCTCTGCTGACCGTTGACGGACCCCGGCCTGGAAGGCGGGGGGCTCAAAGTCCGCTTTGACGGTATCCGCCACTGCGACTCCGCATGCGAGCAGAGCGAAGCTGACGAACGCGGCGAGCAACCCCACGATCGCCCGGGTAACGCCTCTGGTATGGCGCACGGCGGCCCCCCCACCTGGAACGTGACGCGGCTGACCGGGAAGCCCTGGCTGACCGCGACAGCCGTGATCTGAGACGGACCCTACCGCAGATGGGCCGCGCCGCCTACAAGGCGCTGCGCGAGGCGCGCGAACGCCACGGTGCAGGAGCAGTTTTCTTGTGAAACTACAGAGAACCTCGGCTCGAAGCACTAGGACGGAGCGGCGAATCGACGTCACACGACCGCATTGGCCCCAGGCGTTTGCAGGAGGCTGAGGAAGGGCGACGCTGGGGCGCGCTACGGGCCGCCCGCCGCTGAACGAGCCACAGGGCGGAGTCCGCAAGCCGCGCCGCCCGCCTGGCCCCGACGTGGCATCGAGCCTGACGGGCGACGCGGGAGAGTTTGCCTAGGAAGTATGTAGAGGGCCGTTGCTGGCCCCTTACCGGCCCCTTCACGGGCGGGCATGCCGGGGTATGCCACTCCGCAAGCGCGGAAGCGGGATCGCTGCTGGGGACTGGGGACCGGGAACGTGGCAGAACGGGGCGGCATGCCCCTAAGTTCACCCCGGGTGAAATGCCGACCGGGGTGATGACCGCTCACCCCGCCGGCCCTCAGTGTGCGAGCTGCCAAGCGACCGAGACACGGAGGCGCGCGATGGCGGGCTCGTACCGGATCACCGTCAGGGGCGTGATGAGCGAGCGGTTCTCCCGGGGCTTCCCGGGGCTCGCGAGCCGCCCCGCCGCCGACCGCACCGTGCTCGAGGGCGGCCTGCCCCCGGGCGTGCGCCTCGACGACGTGCTCTCGAAGCTCGGAAACCTGGGCGTGGAGGTGCTCGAGGTCGAGCCCCTCGGCGCGCGTACGATCCAGTCGAAGGAGGCCTGATGTCACGCCTCGCCAGCCTCGCCTCCCGCCGGCCGTGGCGGGTCATCATCATCGCCGTCCTGTTCCTCGGCGTCTCCGTCGTGGTGGGCGCGCCCCTGACGGGGAACCTCACCGCCGGCGGGTTCGAGGATCCGGACGCCCAGTTCGTCCAGGCCCGAGAGCGGCTCCAGGACGCGACGGGCGCCCAGCCCGGCCCCGCGCTGATCGCGCTCGTCGAGCCCGGCACCGACGTCCGCGCCGGGCAGGGCCGGGCGGAGGTCGAGCGGGTCGCGGCCACGATCGCCCAGGACCCGGACGTCCGCCGGGTCTTGACCGCGTTCGAAGGGGGCGGCCGGGCGCTGATCTCCGACGACGGCACGGCGTCGTACGTCGCCGCGTTCTTCGCCCCGATCGGCGACGACGCCGTCGAGGACGCCGCGAGCCGGATCGGCGACGAGCTGGAGGGCGAGCCAAACGTCTCCCTCGGCGGCGTCGCGGTCGTGGGCGAGCAGGTCGGCTCGATCATCGGCGAGGACCTCGCCCGGGCCGAGATGATCGCCTTCCCGATCATCTTCCTGCTCTCCCTGTGGGTGTTCCGCGGCTTCGTGGCGGCCCTCCTGCCGTCGCTCATGGGCGGCGTGGTCATCTTCGGGTCGTTCCTGGCCATCGGCCTGGTGAACGAGGGGCTCACCCTGTCCGTCTACGCGCTCAACCTCGCGATCGGCCTGAGCCTGGGCCTCGCGATCGACTACAGCCTGCTGATCGTCTCCCGCTACCGCGAGGAGATCGCGGCGCGCGGGCCGGGCCGCGAGGCGCTCGCCCGCACGCTGCAGACCGCCGGCCGCAGCGTGCTCTTCAGCGCGGTCACCGTGGCCGCGGCGCTCGCGGGGCTGATGGTCTTCCCGCAGCGCTTCCTGTTCTCGATGGGCCTCGCCGGCGTGATGGTCGCCCTGATCGCCGCGACGATCGCCCTCGTCGTGCTCCCGGCCGTCCTCGCGCTGCTGGGCACCCGCATCAACAGCGGCGCGCCGAAGTTTCTCAAGCGCGGCAGCGAGGAGGCCGACCAGCCCGTCACCTCGGGCTTCTGGTACCGCCTGTCGAACGCCGTCATGCGGCGGCCGGGGATCGTCGCGGCCGTCACGGCGGCCACGCTGGTCGTGGTCGCCCTGCCGGCCCTCGGCATCAACTTCACGTCGGTGGACGCGAGCGTGCTCCCCACGAGCGCGAGCGCGCGCCAGGTCTCCGACACGATCGACCGCGACTTCCCCACGGACGTCAGCGAGCCGATCTACGTCGCCGTCGACGCCCCGGGCACCCCCGAGGCGCAGGCCGAGCTGACCGCGTACGCCCAGCGGCTCCGGGGGCTGCCGCACGCGGCGGTCGTCACCCCGCCGGCCGCCGTCGGGGGAGACACGTGGCGGATCGACGTGTACGCCGACGCCCCCAGCCTGGACCAGTCCACCCAGGACCTGGTCGCGGCCGTGCGGGACGCGCCGGCGCCGTACCCCACGCTCGTCGGCGGCCTGTCGGCAAGCTTCGTGGACCAGCAGGAGAGCCTCGCCGCCCACCTGCCCTACGCCATCGCGGTGATCGCCGCGACGACGATCGTCGCCCTGTTCCTCATGACCGGCTCGGTGATCCTGCCGATCAAGGCGGTCCTGATGAACGTGCTGACCCTCGGCGCGACGCTCGGGCTGATGGTCTGGATCTTCCAGGACGGGCGCCTGGAGGGGCTGCTGTCCTACGACAGCTCCGGAGCGCTCGACCTGACCCAGCCCATCCTGCTGGGAGCGATGGCCTTCGGCCTGTCCACCGACTACGCGGTCTTCCTCCTGTCGCGCATCAAGGAGGCGCACGACGCCGGCATGGGGAACAGGGAGTCGGTGGCGATCGGCCTGCAGCGCACCGGGCGCATCGTCACCGCGGCGGCCCTGCTGTTCGCCGTCGCGATCGGCGCCTTCGCCACCTCCGAGATCACCCTGATCAAGGAGCTCGGCGTCGGCACCGCCATCGCCGTCCTGATCGACGCGACCATCATCCGGGCGCTGCTCGTGCCCTCGCTGATGGCGCTCCTCGGCGACTGGAACTGGTGGGCCCCGCGCCCGCTGCGCCGCTTCCACAAGCGGTTCGGCTGGTCGGAGTCCGGCCCGCGGGGGACCGGCCCGGAGCCGGCGGGAGCGTAGCTCCCCGCAGGCGGGATGCGGGACGAGGGGCCGACCACGCCGGCCCCTCGCGCGTCCCGAGCTGTCGCGGCCGGCGGCCGTCGTTGTACGGTCGCCCCGTGGACCCGATCCGGCTCGAGGAGCTCCAGCTCGCGGCCCGCAACCACGGCATGCCGCTGGAGGCCCTTCGCTACCCGGTCACCCCGGTGGGCCTGCACTACCTGCTGACCCACTACGACATCCCGGCCGTCGACCCGCAGGGGTGGCGCCTCACGACCGACGGCAGGGTCGCGCGCGCGGCCGTCCTCGGCCTCGAGGAGCTGCGCGCGCGGCCGGCGGTGGAGGTGACCGCGACCATGGAGTGCGCCGGCAACGGGCGCGCCCAGCTCACCCCGAGGCCGTTCAGCCAGCCCTGGCTCGACGAGGCGGTCGGCACGGGGCGCTGGCGCGGCGCGGCCCTGGGGCCGCTGCTCGAGGAGTGCGGAGTGCTCGACGACGCCGTGGAGGTGGTCTTCACCGGCCTCGACAGGGGCACCGAGAACGGCCTCGAGCAGGACTTCGCCCGCAGCCTTCCCCTCGCCGAGGCCCTCCGCGACGAGGTCGTGCTCGCCTACGAGCTCAACGGACAGCCGCTGCCGCCCCAGCACGGCTTCCCGCTGCGCCTGGTCGTCCCCGGCTGGTACGGCATGGCCAACGTCAAGTGGCTGTCGTGCGTGACCGTGCTCGCGAAGCCCTTCGCCGGGCCCCAGCAGGCCGTCTCCTACCGCCTGCGCCAGACCGAGGACCAGGAGGGGGACCTCCTCACGCGGATGCTCCCCCGCGCGCTCCTGATCCCGCCTGGCGTGCCCGACTTCCCCACGCGGGCCCGCACCCTGGCGGCGGGCCGTGTCCCGCTGGAGGGGCGGGCGTGGTCGGGCTGGGCGCCGATCGACGCGGTCGAGGTCTCGACCGACGCAGGGCGCACCTGGGCGGCCGCGACGCTCGACCACGACGTTGACTCCCAGTGGGCCTGGAGCCGCTTCCGCGCCGACTGGGACGCCGAGCCCGGGAGCCACGAGCTCCGCTGCCGCGCCACCGATGCCGCCGGGAACGTCCAGCCGGACGAGCCGGCGTGGAACCTGGGCGGCTACGCCAACAACGCGGTGCAGCGTGTGCCGGTGACGGTCGTCGCGGCCTGAGCCCGACGAGAGGAGGCCCGCTCATGAGCCTCGCCTACAGGCTCCTCTACGGGATCGGCTTCACGCCCTGGGAGCACATCGCCGGGCCCGGACGTCACCGAGCAGATCTCCGCGCTGTTCGACCGCGAGGAGAGGGGTCGCCGGCCCCCCTACGGCGAGGCGCTGGACCTCGGCTGCGGCAGCGGGATCTGGAGTGTGGAGCTGGCACGGCGCGGCTGGCAGGTGACCGGCGTGGACCTCGTCCCGAAGGCCCTGCGCCACGCCCGCAGGCGGGCGCGGCAGGCCGGCGTCGAGCTGCGACTCGTCGAAGGCGACGTGACGAGGCTCGGAACCACCGGGGTCGGCGCCGGGTTCTCGTTCCTGGTCGACTTCGGCCTGTTCCACGACGAGCTGACCGACGAGCAGCGCGAGGCGATGGGCCGGGAGGTCAGCGCGTCGCCGCGCCCGGCGCCACGCTGCTGATGATGGCCTGGGCGCCCAGGCGGGGGGGCCCGCTGTGGCGCGGCGCGAGCCGGGGCGACATCGAGGCCGCCTATCCCGAGTGGACGGTGGTCGACGAGCAGGCCTTCGACGTCTCGGACGCCCGGTTCTACCGGCACGTGAAGAACCCCGGCCCGCGGTTCTACCGGCTCCGGCGCGAGTGATACGCCGGCTCGGCGTCGCCTACCGCTCGCCCGCGGCGCCCTGAGCGAGGGACCCGGCCAGCAGGCCCAGCTCGCGCCCCCGGGCGACCGCCTCGGCGCGGGTCGTCACGCCGAGCTTGCGGTAGATCGACCTGATCTGGGTCTTCACGGTGTTGTGGGAGACGTAGAGCTGGTCGGCGATCTCGCGCGCCGAGGCCAGCCCGGTCAGCATCCGGAGGACCGCCAGCTCGCGCTCGGTGAGGTCCGCGGCCGCCTCCGGCTCCGCCTGGCGCGGCGCGGCCCGGAGCGCGTCGTCGAGCACCCGCAGCTTCTGGGCGAGGTGCCCGCCGGGGGAGGGGGCGCTGTCCAGCAGCGCGCGGGCGTCCCGGGCGCAGGCGCGGGCGAGGCCGTCGTCGCCGCGCATCAGGGCGACCTGGCCGCGCACGATCACCGAGTAGGCGATCTCGGTGGGCGCCCGGCCGCGGGAGGCGAGCTCGGCGCCGCGGTCGGCGTGGGCCTGGGCGGCGTCGAGCTCCCCGCGCGCGGCGGCGACCTGCGCGAGCCCCGTGTGCGCCCCGGCCGCGTGCGGATACTCGGAATGGCTCTCCTCCTCGGCGTACGCGAGGGCCTCCCGGGCGCGCCGCTCGGCCGACTCGAGGTCGCCCCGCTCGACCTCCTGATCGGCCAGGTGAGCAGAGGGCCACCAGCGCCGGCGCCCAGGCGCCGGTCCGCCGGCCGACCGCGGCGCACTCCTCGAGGATCGGCGACGCCTCGGCCATCTGGTCGAGGGCGTGGAGGGCGATGCCCGCCGCGAGGCACGCCCCCGCCCGCAGCCAGGTGTCGTCGCCCTCGGTCGCGGCGAGGGCCTCGTCCCCGACCCGCAGCGCCTCGGGCGCGTCACCGGCGAGCAGTCGCTCCAGCGAGCGCGCGGCGATCCGGCTGGCCGCGATCTCGGGGCCGTCGCCGGGCCCCGCGGCCTCGTCGGCGGCGAGCAGCCAGCGGTCGGCCTCGCCGGGCAGTCCCAGGTTCACCGCGAGCCAGGCCTCGGCCAGGCACAGCCGGACGTCCCCGCGGACGGTCTCGGGCGGCAGCATCTCCAGCCAGCGCTGGGTGGTGGCGGTCCAGCCGCGGCGCAGATGCTCTGACCAGCTCTCGGCGATCAGGTCCGCCGCCTGGGCGAGGTCGCCCGCGGCGGCGGCGTGGCCGATGGCGTCGTCGACCGAGCCCTCGGCGAGGTGCCACGCAGCCGCCCGGCGGTGCAGCTCGGGCAGCTCCTCCGGCGCGCTCAGCGCCAGCTCGTGCTGCAGCAGCTCGCCGAAGAGGTGGTGGTAGCGGTACCACTCGCGGCGGTTGTCGAGGGGCACCAGGAAGAGGTTGGAGCTCTCGAGGTCGGCGAGGACGCGCGCCGACCCGGCCGTCTCCGCGACCGCGTCGCAGAGCGGCCCGGTGAGGCGGCCGAGGATCGAGGTGCGCAGCAGGAACTTCCGGCGGCCGGCGGGCAGGCCCTCGAGGACCTCGTCGGCGAGGTAGTCCACCACCAGCCGGTCGTCGCCGGCGAAGTCGGCGATGAAGCGCGAGGCGTCGTCGCGCCCGCGCAGGGACAGGCCCGCGAGGTAGAGGCCGGCGGCCCAGCCCTCCGTGCGCGCCCGCAGACGGGCGACCTCGTCGGGGCCCAGGCGGAGCCCGGCGTCGGCCAGCAGGGCGCCCGCCTCGAGCTCCGTGAAGCGCAGGTCGTCAGCGCGCAGCTCCGCGAGGTCGCCGCGCGCCCGCAGGCGCGCGAGGCCGATGGGCGGCTCGACCCTGCTGGTCATGACCACGCGCAGCCCCTCGGGCGCGTTCGCGCAGAGGAAGGTCATGGCGGCGTGGATCGAGTCGTCGTCGATCAGGTGGTAGTCGTCGAGCGCCAGGAGCGTCCGATCGGGGGCGGTGGCGAGCGCGTTGATCAGGGCCGACAGGCCGGCCTCGGCCGTCTCGCCGCCGCCCGAGAGCGCCCCGACGGCCTGCTCCTCGACGGGCGCGCCGGCGCGGCGCAGGGCCTCCCCGACGTAGCGCCAGAAGCGCGCCGGATCGTTGTCGGCGGCGTCCAGCGCGACCCAGGCGGCGCCCTCCGGGGCGCGCTCGGCGAGCCAGCCTCCCACGAGCGTCGTCTTGCCCCATCCGGCCGGGGCCGTGACCAGGGTCAGGCGGCGGTCGCTCCCGGCGTCCAGGCGCGCCAACAGGTCGGGCCGGGCGACCAGGCCGGGTCGCCGGCCCGGCGGCCGCAGCTTGGTCTCGAGCATGGGCGGAGCGGGGGCGGCGGTGCTCATCCCCGACGGATGATGCCGGATAAGCTTCGGCCGTGGCGGGCCCCACCTTCCAGCAGGTCATCGAGCGGCTCTCGGGCTACTGGGCCGAGCGCGGCTGCCTCGTCACGACGCCGTACCACACCGAGGTCGGCGCGGGGACCTTCAACCCGCACACGCTCCTGCGCAGCCTCGGCCCGGACCCGTGGCGCGTCGCCTACTTCGAGCCCTCGATCCGGCCGACGGACGGGCGCTACGGCGAGAACCCGTTCCGCCTGCAGCACTACTTCCAGTACCAGGTCCTGATCAAGCCGTCGCCGGACGACATCCAGGACCTGTACCTGGGCGTCGCTGGCGGCCCTCGGCCTGCGGCCCGAGGAGCACGACATCCGGTTCGTCGAGGACGACTGGGAGGGCCCCACGCTCGGCGCCTGGGGGCTCGGCTGGGAGGTCTGGATGGACGGGATGGAGATCACCCAGTTCACCTACTTCCAGCAGGCCGGCGGCGTGGACCTGGCGCCGATCTCGGTGGAGCTGACCTACGGCCTCGAGCGGATCGCGATGTACCTGCAGGGGGTGCGCTCGGTCTACGACCTCGAGTGGGGTCACGGCGTCACCTACGGCGACCTGTACAAGCTCAACGAGGCCCAGTGGAGCGCGTACAACTTCGAGGTCGCCGACACCGACGCGCTCTTCGCCGCCTTCGACCGGCACGAGCGGGAATGCGGCCGCTGCCTCGACGCGGGCCTGGCCCTGCCGGCCTACGACCAGGTCCTGAAGTGCAGCCACACCTTCAACCTGCTCGACGCCCGCGGCGTGA
Source organism: Miltoncostaeaceae bacterium (assembly GCA_963835685.1). Lineage (GTDB taxonomy): Bacteria > Actinomycetota > Thermoleophilia > Miltoncostaeales > Miltoncostaeaceae > DATAGF01. The sequence goes on along the minus strand of CAWIGI010000015.1, from coordinate 23,936 downwards.
TCAGCGTCACCGAGCGCGGCGCGTACATCTGGCGAGTACGCACCCTCGCCGCCCGGGTGGCGCGGGCCTGGCTCGAGCTCACGGTCCCCGCCCAGGAGGCATTGCGTGCCTGACCTCCTCGTCGAGGTCGGCTGCGAGGAGCTCCCGTCGAGCGCGTGCCGCGAGATCATCGACCAGGCGCCCGCGCTGTTCGCCTCCTCGCTCGAGGCCCTCGGGCTGGAGGGGCCTCCGCGGGTCGAGCTCGCCGTCGCGCCCCGGCGCTTCGCCCTCGCGGCGCCGGTGGCGGACGGGGTGGCGGCGAGCGCCCGGCGCGTGCGCGGGCCGTCGGCCGAGGCGGCCTTCGGGGCCGACGGCGCGCCGACGCGCGCGGCCGAGGGCTTCGCGCGGGGCCAGGGGGTGGCGGTCGGCGACCTCGTGGTGGGCGAGGAGAACGGCCGGCGCTTCGTGTTCGCCGAGCGCCGCGAGGAGGGCCGGCCGGTCGACGAGCTCGTGCCCGAGCTCGTCGCGCGCCTGATCGGCGGCCTGCGCTTCTCGAAGACCATGCGCTGGGGCGAGGGGACCGGCCTGCGCTTCTCCCGCCCGGTCCGCTGGATCGTCGCGAAGGTCAACGAGCGCACGGTGCCCTTCGAGCTCCACGGCCTGGTCGCCGGGGACGTGAGCCAGGGCCACCGCTTCCTGGGAGGGCCGGCCGAGATCCGCTCCGCCTCCGCGTACCACGACGCGCTCGAGGCGGTGGCCGTGATCGCCGACCACGAGCGCCGGCGCGCGCGGATCGTCTCCGACCTCGACGCCGCGGCCGCGGAGGCCGGCGCGGCCTGGCGCGACCCCGGCGGGGTGCTGGAGGAGGTGGTCTTCCTCGTGGAGTACCCGAACGTCGTCTTCGCCCGCTTCGACCCGCGGCACCTGAGCCTCCCGCCGCGGGTGCTGGTGACGGCGATGCAGGGCCATCAGCGCTACTTCCCCCTCGAGGGCCCGGACGGCGCCCTGCACCCCGCGTTCCTCGCCGTCTCCAACGGCGACCCCGCTCACGCCGGCGCCATCGCCCGCGGCTACGCGGACGTGCTCGACGCCCGCCTGCAGGACGCGGAGTTCAGCTTCGAGCGCGACCGCGAGTCGGGTCTGGAGGCGCTCGACGCGCGCCTCGACAGCATCGTCTTCCACGCCCGCCTGGGCACCATGGCCGACAAGCGCGACCGCCTCGTGGCCGGGGTCGGCGACATCGCCGCGGCGACCGGTGCCGGCGACGCGGTCGGGCGGACGGCCGCCGAGGCCGCGCGGCTCGCCAAGGTCGACCAGGGCGCGGTGCTCGTGGCCGAGTTCTCGGAGCTGGAGGGCTACGCCGCCGCCCAGTACGCCCGCCTCGAGGGGGTCGACGAGGCCGTGGCCCAGGCCGTCGAGGAGCAGTACCTGCCCGAGGGCCCCGACTCGCCCCTGCCCGCGTCTGAGGCCGGCGCGATGCTCGCGGCGGCGGACAAGGTCGACAACCTCGTCGGCGCGTTCGCCGTGGACGAGGCCCCGACCGGCTCCAAGGACCCCTACGGCCTGCGCCGGGCCGCGGCCGGCCTCGTGCGGATCGCGCTCGCCCGCGACTGGGACGTGGACCCGTGCGACCTGCTGGGACCGGCCTACGACCGCCTGGAGGCCCAGGGCGCCCGGCTCACGGTGCCGCGCGACCAGGCGGTGGACGGGGTGGTCGAGTTCCTCGGCGACCGGCTCGCCTACCTGCTGGCCGAGGAGGGCGTGGGCGCGGAGGCGGCCGCTGCGGCCATGGGCGCCGGGCTGGGCGGGAGCGCCCTCGACGGCGGCGTGGGCCCGGGGGATCGAGGCGGCCCGCGAGGGCGAGGCCTTCGCCACGGCCTGGACCGCGGCGACCCGCCTGGTGCGGATCGCCCGCAAGGGCCCCGCGCAGGAGGCCGCCTTCACGCCGGGCGCCGACCCGGGCGAGGACGCGCTGCACGAGGCCGTCGAGGCGGCCCGGCCGGCCATCGAGGCCGCGCGCGCGGCGCGCGACTTCCCGGCGGCGCTGGGCGCCGCGGCGGGGCTCGGGCCGGCCGTCGACCGCTTCTTCACGGATGTCCTGGTGAACGCCGAGGACCCCGCCGTGCGGGCCCGGCGCTACGCGCTCGTCCGCGAGGCCGCCGACCTCCTGGGCGCGGTGGCCGACTTCGAGCGGGTCGCCGACGGAGGAGGATCCCGGTGAGCAGCACCGAGGTGGGCGTCAAGCGGGTCTACGACTTCTCGGAGGGGTCGCGCGACATGCGCGACCTGCTCGGCGGGAAGGGCGCCAACGTCGCCGAGATGACCCGCCTCGGGCTGCCCGTGCCCAAGGGCTTCACCATCACGACCGAGACCTGCATCGAGTACCTCGCCAACGACCACCGCTTCCCGGAGGGCCTCGACCGGGAGATCAGCGAGCACCTCGCCGCCCTCGAGGAGGCCGCCGGCAACCGCCTCGGCGACGCCGAGAACCCGCTCCTGGTCTCGGTGCGCAGCGGCGCCAAGTTCTCCATGCCGGGGATGATGGACACGGTCCTGAACCTCGGGCTCAACGACCGCAGCGTCGAGGGGCTCGCCGCCCGCACCGGCAACCCGCGCTTCGCCTACGACTCGTACCGGCGCTTCATCCAGATGTTCGGCGACGTCGTGGCGGAGGTTGACAAGGAGCACTTCGAGGAGGCGCTTCGCGGGATGAAGGCCGCCCGCGGGGTGGAGCAGGACGTCGATCTCACCGCCGACGACCTTCGCGAGCTGATCGCGACCTTCACGGGCATCTACGAGCAGCGGAAGGGCGAGCCCTTCCCCCAGGAGCCGCGCGCCCAGCTCGACGCCGCGGTGCGCGCGGTCTTCGAGTCGTGGGACAACCGCCGCGCCCGCGACTACCGCCGCCTCAACCGCATCCCGCACGACCTCGGCACGGCGGTGAACGTGCAGCAGATGGTGTTCGGCAACACCGGCCCGCGGTCGGGCACCGGCGTGGCCTTCACCCGCAGCAACGTGACCGGCGAGAAGGGCGAGCCGTTCGGCGACTTCCTCATCAACGCCCAGGGCGAGGACGTCGTCGCCGGCATCCGCACGCCGCGCCCGCTCGCAGAGCTGGCCGACGAGCTGCCCGAGGCCGCCGCTCAGCTGCACGAGACCATGGAGATGCTCGAGCGCACGTACCGCAACATGCAGGACGTCGAGTTCACGATCGAGGACGGCGCGCTGTACATGCTGCAGACGCGCAACGGCAAGCGCAGCGCTCAGGCGATGGCGCGCATCGCCGTCAACATGGTTGACGAGGGCATCGTGACCGAGCAGGAGTCGCTGACGACCCTGGTCGACCCCGACCAGATCCACCAGCTCCTGCTGCCCCAGCTCGACCAGGCGGCCGCGCCCGAACCGCTGGCGAGCGGCGTCAACGCCTCGCCCGGAGCCGCCGCGGGGGCGATCGTCGTCACCGCCGACGAGGCCGAGACGCGCGGGAAGGCGGGCGACCAGGTGATCCTGGTCCGCGACGAGACCACGCCCGACGACTTCCACGGCATGATCGAGGCCCAGGGCATCCTGACCGCGCGAGGCGGCAAGACGAGCCACGCGGCGATCGTGGCGGTGGGCATGGGCAAGCCGGCCGTCACCGGCGTCAGCGACATCCGCTTCGACGACGACGGGACGATCGCCATCGGGGGGCAGGCCTTCTCCGAGGGCGACCGCATCACGATCGACGGGACCACCGGCACCGTCTTCGCCGGGGACGCGCCGCTGCTGCCGCCCGACCCCAGCAACCCGTACCTGCTGCGCATCATCGAGTGGGCGGACCGCGCCCGCACGATGAGGGTGCGCACCAACGCGGACACGCCCGAGGACGCCGCTCGGGCGCGGGAGTTCGGCGCCGAGGGCATCGGCCTGTGCCGCACCGAGCACATGTTCCAGGGCGAGGAGCGCCTGCCGATCGTCCAGCGCATGATCCTCGCCGGCGACGACGAGGCGCGGGCCGGGTCGCTGGCCACGCTGCGCACCTTCCAGGAGGGCGACTTCGAGGGCATCTTCCGCGCGATGGCCGGGCTGCCGGTCACGATCCGGCTCCTCGACCCGCCGCTCCACGAGTTCCTGCCCAGCCTGGTCGAGCTGTCGGAGCGGGTCGCCGTCGCCCGTGCCACCGGCACCCCGGACCCCGAGGCCGAGGAGCAGCTCCCCAAGGTGCAGCAGCTGCACGAGGTCAACCCGATGCTCGGCACGCGCGGCTGCCGACTGGGCATCGAGTGGCCGGACGTCTACCGGATGCAGGTCGCGGCCATCATGAGCGCCGCGTGCACGGTGAAGCGCGAGACCGGCGAGGCCCCCCTGGTCGAGATCATGATCCCGCTCGTCGGGTTCGAGGAGGAGCTGCGGCTGCTGCGCGAGGAGACGATCGACGTCGCCGAGACCGTGCTTCGCGAGCGCGGCGAGCGCATCGACTACCTCGTGGGAACCATGATCGAGCTCCCCCGGGCGGCCCTCCTCGCCGCCGAGATCGCCCGCCAGGCCGACTTCTTCTCCTTCGGGACCAACGACCTCACCCAGACCGTGCTCGGCTTCAGCCGCGACGACGCCGAGAACAAGTTCCTCACGCACTACCTCCAGAACAACGTCATCACGTTCAACCCGTTCGAGACCATCGACCAGGCGGGCGTGGGCGGGCTCGTGGAGATGGCGGTCACCGCGGCCCGGGGGGCGAAGCCGGGGATCAAGCTCGGCGTCTGCGGCGAGCACGGGGGCGACCCCGCGTCGGTGATGTTCTTCCACGGCGCGGGCCTCGACTACGTGTCGTGCTCGCCGTTCCGCGTCCAGACCGCCATCATCGCCGCGGCACGGGCCGCGCTGGGCGACTCGGGGGCCGGGACCGGATGAGCCTCGGCCGCGAGCGGTTCGAGCTCGCGAGCCTCGGCGACCTGATGCAGCTGCTGGTCGACGGCTGGCGCATCGACCGCCTCCACTACGCGGACCGGTCGGGGGCGGCGGGCCCCCCCGCGGCCTACGTGGACCTCGTGCGCGGGGCGGGCGAGCGGCGCGCCGTCTACGTCCCCGACGACGGCCGCGCGCTGTCGCACCGGGCGCTGGTGGGGCTCGTCCGCGAGACCCCGGGCATCTGGAAGCACCGCTCCGCGGACACGATCCCTCTTCCCGACACCGACGCGGCGACGCCCCCGGAGGAGTGGGGCCCGGTCCCCGAGCCGTTCCCCCAGGCGCTCGTGTTCGGCCCGTCCACGCTGCGGGCGGTGGTGGCCGTCAACCAGGTCCAGTCCGTCGGGGGCCTCGACATCGCCCTGACCTCGCTCGAGCGCCACGACGGCGGGGCGCGGCTGCGGTTCATGTGCCGCGCCTCCGACGCCGCGACGCGGAGGAGCATGTGCGTCCTCGACGTGATCGCCGTCAACGACGCGGCGCGCCTGTACCGGGTGGCCAGCTCCGACAGCCGTCCCGAGGGCAACCGCCTGGAGGGGGCGCTCGTCGTGGCGCCGGCCATCCCCGAGGACGTCGGGCTGCTGACCGTCACCGTCGGCACGATCGGCGACGAGGGGCGTCCGCAGGAGTGCGTCCCGGGGCCGTGGGTCTTCCCGATCCGCCTGAGCCCGCGGCCCTGAGCCGCCGCGAGCCTCCGCTCGGGCCCCGCGCCGCGCGGGCCGACCTGGCCGTGCGGGAGCGTCCGGAGGAGCCGGATCCGCTGCGGACCGCGTTCCAGCGCGACCGCGACCGGATCCTCCACACGACCTCGTTCCGGCGCCTGAAGCACAAGACGCAGGTGTTCGTGGCCCCGGCCGGGGACCACTACCGCACCCGGCTCACCCACACGCTCGAGGTCTCCGCCCTGTCGCGCACGGTGGCGCGCGCCCTCGACCTGAACGAGGACCTCGTCGAGGCCATCGCCATGGGGCACGACCTCGGCCACGCCCCCTTCGGCCACGCGGGCGAGGCGGCCCTCGACGCGGTCCTCCAGGAGCGGCACGGGCGCCGCTTCGAGCACAACGTCCAGAGCCTGCGGGTGGTCAACGTCCTCGAGCGCGGCGGTCGGGGGCTGAACCTGACGTCCGAGGTGCGCGACGGCATCCTGCGCCACACCGGACGCGGGCGGCCCGCGACGCTCGAGGGGCAGGTGGTGCGCCTCATGGACCGGATCGCCTACGTGAACCACGACATCGAGGACGCCCTCCGCGCGGGGGTGCTGTCGCCGTCCGACCTGCCGGCCGACGAGGTGGCCGCGCTCGGCGAGACCACCTCGCGGCGCCTCACGACCCTGGTCGTCGACGTCGTGGAGGCGAGCCGGGACGCCGACGAGATCCGCCAGTCGCCCGACGTCGGCTCGGCGTTCCTGCGCCTGCGCGCGTTCATGTTCCGCAACGTCTACCTCGCGCCCCCCGCCAGCCTGGAGGCCGACCGCGCCGGGAGCGTCGTGCGCGCGCTGTTCGCGCGGCTCCACGACCGTCCCGAGCTGCTCCCGCCCTCGCCCGAGCCGGACCTGGCCGCGCGGGTCACGGACTTCGTCGCCGGCATGACCGACCGCTATGCGCTGCGCGCGTACCGCGAGGCGTTCATGCCCCGCGAGGGGCCGCTCTGAGGGCCGGACCGCGATCCGTCCGCAATCGGCGGTGATCCACCCGGCGCCGAGGCTCGTATTACCTGGATCGGACAGCGATCCGGACATCGCCCGTGGGCCGGTGACGCCCCCGGAGCGCCCGTCGCGATCGACCTCGCGGCGGGAGCGACGCGGGCCGAGGTCCTGCGCCGCGCGACCGCCGCCGGCGCCGTGGTGCTGCTCGGAGGGCTCACCGTCGCCACCCTTGCCCCGAGCGCAGGGGCGGCGCAGGCCGGCGGCGCCGACACCGAGATCCTGAACTTCGCGCTCGGCCTGGAGCGGCTCCAGGCGGAGTTCTACGCCCGGGCGGTCAACGGCGGGGGGCTGCAGGGCGACCTGGCCGAGTTCGCCCGCGTCGCCGCCGCCCACGAGGCCGCCCACGTGGAGGCGCTGCTCACGCTCCTCGGCCCCGACGCGGCCGGTGAGGCCGAGCTCGACTTCGGCGACGCGACCTCTGACCCGGACGCGTTCCTCCGCGCCGCCGTCGGGCTCGAGGACCTCGGGGTCGACGCCTACAACGGCCAGGCGGCGAACCTCAGCCCGCGCGCCCGCGCGACCACGGCGGGCATCGTGTCCGTCGACGCGCGCCACGCGGCCTGGATCCGATCGCTCGCCGGGGAGACGCCCGCCGCCGAGGCCGTTGACGCGGGCCGGCCGGCCGCCGCGATCGAGGCCGACATCGCCGCCACGGGCTTCGTGGTGGAGCCCTGAGGTGGACCCTGCCGTCGACCTGTCGGCGATCGACCCGGCCGGCGCCGTCGCGGAGGCGGCCGACCGCGCCGGGGTCACCCGCGGCGGGCTCATGGGGAGCGCGGCCCTCGCGGCGGGCATGGCCCTCGGCCTCGGCGCGGGGCCCCTCGCCGCCCAGGGCCCGCCGGACGACACGGCCATCCTCAACTTCGCCCTCTCCCTGGAGTACCTCCAGGCCGCGTTCTACTCGGAGGCGGAGCGCCGCCGGGCCATCGGGGCGACCTCGATGGAGGCCGCCCGGACGATCGGCGCCGTCGAGCGCGCCCACGTCCGGGCGCTGCTCGACGCCCTCGGCGCCGCCGCCGCCAAGGAGCCCTACTTCGACTTCCGGGGGACCACCGAGGACGACGAGGCCTTCGTGCGGACCGCGGTCGCCTTCGAGGACTTCTCGGCCGCCGCCTACCAGGGCGCGCTGACCAAGCTCCAGACTCCGGCCCTGATCTCCGCGGCGGCGTCCATCCACACCGTCGAGGCCAGGCACGCCGCATGGATCCGCTACCTCGAGGGCGTGCAGCCCGCCTCGGTCCCCATCGACGCCCCGATCTCGGCGCGCGAGGCGCAGCGGCTCGTGGACGAGACCGGGTTCGTGCGGCCGCGCCCCCGCACGACCGGCCGCCGCGCGCCCCGCTTCACGGGGTGACCCGCAGCGCCGTCGGCGCGGCCGTCGCCGTCGTGGTGCTCGGCGCCCTCTGGGGCTGCGGCGCGGACGGGGCGCCCGCCCGGGACGCAGCCGCGAGGGTCCCGGCGCCCGCCGCCGCCGGTCTGCGGGTCGGCGCGCCCGAGGCCCTCGACGAGGCGGCGGGCGCCTGGGCGCCGGTCGCCCGGGCCGCGGCCGTGCGGGTCGCCCCGCGCGCCTCGGCGCCCGTCGTCGCCGAGATCGCGGCGACGACGCCGGAGGGCACCCGGAACATCGTCGCCCTCGACGACGAGGCCGGGAGCCGGGCGGCGCCGGGGTGGGTGCGCGTGCGGCCGGCGGCCCTCCCGAACGGGACGACCGGCTGGGTGCCGCGGTCTGCGCTTGGGGGGTACGGGGTCGTCGACACGCGCCTGGTGGTCGACCTGGGCGCGCAGACGATCGCCCTCCTGCGCGGAGGCCGGGCGATCCTGTCGGCCCCGGTCGGCGTCGGGACCGCGGACGCGCCCACGCCGTCGGGGGAGTTCTACGTGCGGAGCAAGCTCACCCGCTACGCGAGCCCGGCCTACGGCCCGGTCGCGTTCGGCACCAGCGCGCGCTCCCCGACCCTCACCGACTGGCCCGCCGGTGGGTTCGTGGGGATCCACGGCACCGACCGCCCCGAGCTCCTGCCGGGGAGGGTCTCGCACGGCTGCATCCGGATGCGCAACGAGGACATCCTCCGCCTGGCCGAGCTGCTGCCCATCGGCACCCCCCTGACCATCCGGGGCGCGTGACCACGGGCCTGCGGAGCGCGCTCGCGCCGCTGTGCGTCGCCGGCTCGGGCTTGCGTCGGCCCGCTGGCGGAGGGATATGGTTCCGTCGGTGAGGCACGACGACGGCCTGATCGATCTCACGTCGGCCACCGAGGAGGATCTCTGCCGCCTCGTGGGCGTCGGGCCCTCCCTCGCGGGCCGCATCGTCGCGTGGCGTGACGAGAACGGCGGGTTCACCTCGGTCGACGAGCTCGCGGGGGTCCGGGGCATCGGCGCGGGCAGGCTGGAGCTCCTTCGCCCGCAGGTGGTCGTGCGGCCCGCCGAGCCCGCGCGGAACGAGCGGGTCCGCCGCCCCCTGCGCCTGCGCCCTCAGCCGCAGCCCGCGCCGGAGCCCGGCCCGGGCGCCGAGGACGAGCCGCTCGACGGCGTCGTCCTGCCGGCCGAGCGGGGGCGGAGCACTCCGCGCCGGGCGCTCGCCCGGCGCAGGCTGCCCGCCGTGGTCGACGCCCCGGACCAAGGCGCCGAGCCGGAGCGGGGCTTCGCGGCCTTCCTCCGCGACAACAGCCTGAACGCCGCCCTCCTGGGGCTGGCGGTGGCCGCTCAGCTGCTCGTCATCGTCCTCGTCGTGTGGGTGCTCTGACTCAGCCCCTCGGACGGCGCGCCCCGCCGTCAGGCGGAGCCGGGAGAGGGGCGTATGACCGCCGGATCAGTCGGCCGAGGCGACGCCGACCGGGCAGCTCACCCCGGTCCCGCCCAGCCCGCAGTAGCCGTTCGGGACCTTCGCCAGGTACTGCTGGTGATAGTCCTCGGCGTAGAAGAACTCGGGGGCGTCCGTGATCTCCGTCGTGATCGGACCGTAGCCGGCCTCGGCGAGGCGGCGTCCGTAGGCGGAGCGTGAGGCCTCGGCCGCGGCGCGCTGCGGCTCGGAATAGGTGTAGATGCCCGACCGGTACTGCGTGCCGACGTCGTTTCCCTGCTGCATGCCCTGGGTGGGGTCGTGGTTCTCCCAGAAGAGCTTCAGGAGCGCGTCGTAGCTCGTGACGGCCGGGTCGAAGACGACCCGCACGACCTCGTTGTGGCCCGTGCGCCCCGAGCAGACCTCCTCGTAGCCGGGGTTCGGGGTGTACCCGCCGGCGTAGCCCACTGCGGTGCTGATGACGCCGGGCGCCTGCCAGAAGACGCGCTCGGCCCCCCAGAAGCAGCCCATGCCGAACAGCGCGAGCTCGGCCCCCTCGGGGAAGGGCGGCTCCAGCGCGCTGCCGAGGACGTCGTGGCGCGCCGGGACCGGCATGCGCTCCTCCCGTCCCCGGAGCGCCTGCTCGGGCGTCGGCATCTCCACCTTCGTCCTCGAGAACAGCCCCATCCGGCGCCTCCTATTCCCGTGCTCGCCGAACCCTCGGACGGCGCCCCCGTTGCCAGGAGTCCCTTCGAGGATAGCGCCGCTGTCATCGACCGCCCCCCGGCGCCCCGTATCCTCAGGGGGGTGCCACCGACGCAGGCGACCATCGAAGCGGTGCGCGAGGGCAGCGACCTCGTCGATCTCGTGCGCGGACGGGTGAGCCTGGTGCGGCGCGGCGGGCGCTGGTGGGGCCGGTGCCCCTTCCACGAGGAGCGCACGCCGTCGTTCAGCCTGCTCCCGCCGGACTTCCGCCGCTACTACTGCCACGGCTGCGGGGTCACCGGCGACGCGATCGACTGGATGCGCGAGCAGGAGGGCGCCGCGAGCTTCTACGAGGCCATCGAGCAGCTCGCCGAGCGCTTCGGCATCCCCGTCCGGTTCGAGGAGGAGTCGCCCGGTGACGCGGCCCGCCGCGAGGCGGTCGAGCGCCGCCGGGCGCTGCTGGAGCGGGCGGCGGCCTTCTACGCCGAGTACCTCTGGCGGGCCGACGAGGCGGCCCCGGCGCGGGAGTACCTCGCCGAGCGCGGCTTCGGCGAGGAGCTCGTGCGCCGATTCCGCATCGGCTACGCCCCTGGCGGCGGCGCCGTCCTGGCCGGGCGCGCGGTCCGGGAGGGCTTCGCCCGCGAGGCCCTCGTCGACGCCGGGCTCGCGCGGATGCGCGGGGGCCAGGCCTGGGACTTCTTCGTCTCCCGGATCACGTTCCCCATCGCCGACAGCCGGGGGCGGGTGCAGGGGTTCGGCGGGCGGACGCTCGACCCGGGCGAGCGGGCCAAGTACGTGAACTCGCCCGAGGGCGACCACTTCAAGAAGCGCAGCCTGCTCTTCGGCCTCGCCGAGGCCCGCGGGCCCGCCGCCCGGGCGAAGCACTTCGTCGTGGCCGAGGGCTACACCGACGTCATGGGCCTCGTGGCGGCCGGCGTCGAGCCGGCCGTCGCCTGCATGGGCACCTCCCTCACGACCGATCAGATCAAGCTCCTGCGGCGCTGGGCGCCGGAGATCAGGCTGTGCTTCGACGCCGACGCCGCGGGCGAGCAGGCGGCATGGCGGACCGTGGAGGCCGCGGGGGGCCTCGATGTCTCGCTGTCGGCCGTCACGTTGCCCCCCGGACGCGATCCGGGCGACCTCGCGGGCGACGAGGAGGGGCGCCGCGCGCTCGCCCGCGCTGTCGACAATTCCCAAGCTCTGGTAACTTCCCTCATCCGCGCGCGCGTGTCGCGGGCGGGCCGGTCTCCTCGGGACCGGGAGGGGGCGCTCGAGGACATCGCTCGTCTGCTGCGCCGCTTTCCCGACTCGGTGGAGAAGGATGAGGGGGTTCGCTTGACCGCTGGCCTGCTGCAGCTGTCCCAGGGGTTGGAGGAACGGCTCCGGCACTCCGCGCGTCATGACGCCCCCCAAACGGCCGTGCTGCCGCCGCGCGCGAGCGCCCCGCAGGAGGTGCGCGAGCGCCGCTTCCTCGCCATGGCCGTCGCGCTCCCCGACGCCGCCCGGTCCTACCTCGAGGGCCTGCCGCCCGAGGCCTTCCAGATCGAGGGCCATCGGCGGGCGTTCGACCTCCTGCGGTCCGGCGTCTCCTCGGTCGACGACTGGCCCGACGACCTCGCGGAGGTCGGCCTCGCGGTGCGCCTCGAGCTCGCGGGCGCCGACGTCAGCGAGGCCGAGCTGCGGGAGGCCGCGTACCGCGTCGAGCTGCCGATGCTGGAGCGCCGCGCCGCCGAGCTGCGGGCCGCGGGCGACGAGGAGGGCCGCCTGCGCGCCCTCGACCTGGCCCGCCGGCTTCGCGCCGCCCTCCGCGGGGACTCGTGACGAGATGAGCACCGAGGTCTCGATCACGAGCGTCGACGAGGTGCGCGAGCTGATCGAGGAGGGGCGCGAGGTCGGCGCGGTGCCGTTCTCCCGCATGGTGGACGTCATCGAGGCCGCCGACCTGTCCGAGGAGCAGCAGGAGCGGCTGCTGCAGGTGCTCGCCGAGCTGGGCATCGAGGTGCTCGCCGACGCGCGGGGACCCGGTCTCCAACGGCGCGGGCCCGCGCCTGGACCTGTCGGTCAAGGCCCACTCGAGCGACCCGGTCAGGATGTACCTCCGCGAGATCGGGCGCGTCCCCCTCCTCACGGCGCCCGAGGAGGTGTCCCTCGCCAGGAGGATCGAGCACCGCGACATGAGCGCGAAGGCCGAGCTGATCGAGGCCAACCTGCGGCTCGTCGTGTCGGTCGCCAAGCGCTACGTCGGTCGCGGACTCGCGTTCCTCGACCTCATCCAGGAGGGCAACCTGGGCCTCATCCGCGCGGTCGAGAAGTTCGACTACCGCAAGGGCTACAAGTTCTCGACGTACGCCACCTGGTGGATCCGCCAGGCCATCACGCGCGCGATCGCCGACCAGGCCCGGACCATCCGCGTGCCGGTCCACATGGTCGAGACGATCAACCGGCTGTCGCGCGTGCAGCGCCAGCTCCTCCAGGACCTGGGCCGCGAGCCGACCATCGACGAGGTCGCGCGTGAGCTCGAGGTGTCGCCGGACCGGGTCCGCGAGATCCAGAAGGTCGCCCAGGAGCCGGTCTCCCTGGAGACGCCGGTGGGGGAGGAGGAGGACTCGGAGCTCGGCGACCTGATCGAGGACCGCGGCGTCGAGGGGCCGGCGGACGCCGTCTCCACGCTCATGCGCCGCGAGGAGCTCGAGCAGGTCCTCTCCCAGCTCACCGAGCGCGAGCGCAAGGTCCTGGAGCTGCGCTTCGGCCTGCGGGGCGAGGAGCCCCGCACCCTCGAGGAGGTCGGCCAGCGCTTCGGCGTCACCCGCGAGCGGATCCGCCAGATCGAGGCCAAGACGCTGAACAAGCTGCACGCCTACCGCGACACCCAGCGGCTGCGGGAATTTCTCGACTAAGGAAGCCTCGGCGGGCGCGGGGGTTGATTGTCCCGGCGGCCAGCCCCGCCGAGGGCGGTGCCGCCGGTCCACACTCGCCCCCGGCCGGGGCATGGCCGCCGGGCCGAGCGCCGCTGACGAGGCCCGGCGTACGCTGTCGCTATGTCGGGGGCTCGATCAGCGCCACCGCCTCGGCGCGCCGCGTGGTGCCCGCCATCGTGACGGCGCTTCGCGCCGAGAGCGTGATCCGTCCCTCGGCGTCCTCCGGCCGGCGGGCCGCCGGGCCGACCCAGACGACGCGTGGAGGCGGGCCGAGCAGCGCCGCGCGCTGCGCCCAGACGAGCAGCCTTGCCAGGGCCAGCGCGCCGGTGCTGACGGCCCCGGGCCGGCCGCGGGCGGCGACGTACGTGCGGTGCGCGGCCATGACGGCCGCCAGCGACACCGCGTCGGGGGCGCCGTCGTGGTCGAGGTCGAGCTCGACGAGCAGGGCCTCCGCGGCCTCGTCGCCGTCCTCGGCGGGCCGGGTGAGCCCCGGCGCCAGGCGGGTGAGCGGGTCGCGCAGCCCGACGCCGATCGCCTCCGCCGCCATCCGCAGGTCCGGCTCGAGCGCGCCGACCAGCTCGGCCTGAGCCTCGGGGAGGCGCAGGGCCACGAATGGATCAGGTCGTGGGCGGCGGCGAGGTCGGCGGGGTCTCGGCGTCGCCGGCGGGCGGAGCCTCGGCCGGGGCCTCGGCGTCGGCGGCGGGCGGAGCCTCGGCCGGGGTCTCGGCGTCGCCGGCGGGCGGGGCCTCGGTGAAGACGAACTCGTCCGGCTCGCCGCCGAGGCGGTCCTTCACCAGCCAGTACGCGAGTCCCGCGAGGACGAGCAACACCAAGAGCTTCTTCATGGATCCGTCCCTTGCGCTCGTGGAGACGTCGGACCGCAACCGTATCGCATCGGCCCGCCCCCTCAGGCGACCGAGAGGACGACCTTGCCGACGGTCGCGTCGTCGCCGACGGCCCGGTGCGCCTCGGCCGCCCGGGCCAATGGGATGACCCGGTCGACGACCGGCCGCAGGCGCCCGTCGGCGAGGCGGGGCAGGCCCCACTCGGCGAACTCGGCGACCAGGCGGGCCTTCTCCTCGGCGGTTCGGCCGCGGAGGGTGCTCGCGCGGATCGTCGCCTGCAGCGGCAGGAGCGCGGAGAGGTTGACCTCGGCCCTGGCGCCCCCGACCAGGCCCACGATCGAGATCCGCCCGAGGCGCGCCAGCGCCCGGACGTTCTCGGCCCAGTAGGACCCACCGACGAGGTCGAGGATGACGTCTGCACCGCGCCCGCCGGTCGCGTCCCTCACCTCGTCCGCGAACGTCGCCTCCGGCGTCACGATCGCGCGGGCCCCGAGCCCGGTCACCGCGCCGGCCTTCTCGGGCCGGCGCACCGTGCCGATCGCGGAGGCGCCGAGCTCGCGCGCGATCTGGATCGCGGCCGTGCCCACCCCGCTCGCCGCGGCGTGCACCAGCAGCGTCTCGCCGGGGGCGAGGGGCGCGAGGTGGCGCAGGGACAGGAACGCCGTGAGGAAGACTCTCCGGGACCGCCGCCGCGTCCGTCATGTCGAGCCCCTCGGGCACGCGCATGAGCTGGCCGGCTGGAACGGCACGACCCGCTCGGCGTAGCCCCCCCCGGAAAGGAGCGCCATCGCGGGATCCCCCGGCGCCCAGCCGGCGGTGCCCTCGCCGAGCGCGGCGACGGTTCCCGCCGCCTCCAGGCCGATGATCTCGCTGGCCCCGGGCGGGGGAGGGTAGCGGCCCATGCGCTGGAGGAGGTCGGCGCGGTTGACGGCCGTCGCGGCGACCTCGAGCACGACCTCGCCCGGCCCGGGCAAGGGGTCGGCGACCTCGCGGAGCTCCAGCACCTCGGGCCCGCCGGGCTCCCTGACGACGATCGCCCTCACGCGGGCACGACCTCGCGCAGCAGCCGGCCCAGTTCCTCGCGCGCGTCCCAGAAGAGCATGTGCCCGGCGTCGATCGCCTCCTCGCGCAGGCGCGGGCCGAGGTCGTCGCGCAGCCCCGAGCGCAGGACGCCGGTGACGATGTCGGCTCGGAGCGCCTCCACCAGCAGCACGGCGCCGGGATACGCCGCGAGCGACGGGACGGGCCCCGCCATCTCGCTCCATGCCGTGACGGCCGCGGGGCGGCAGTAGCGGAAGCGGACGCGCCCATCGGCGCCCTCGTCGAGGAAGGTGCGCAGGTCTTCCTCAACGCTGTCCCGGGCGTGGTCGGGCCGCATGGCGAGGCGGGCCGCGCGCGCCTCGTCGACGCTGGCCCAGCCGTCGTCGCCGCGCACCTGCTCGGCCTCCTCGCCGGCCCGGCCCGGAGCGATCGCGACGGCGGGATCGACGAGCCCCAGCGCGTCCACCCGGTCGGGGTGCGCCGCGGCGAGGGCCATGCCGATCAGCCCGCCGAACGAGTGCCCGACCACGGCAGCCCCGCCGACGCCGGCGCCGTCCAGCGTCAGCACGAGGTCCTCGACGTGCCGCTCCACCGACCACGGCGGCTCCCAGGTGGAGTGGCCGTGGCCCCGCAGGTCCGGCGCGAGGACGCGGAGCCCCGGCAGCTCCTCCTCGGCGAGGCGCCGGTAGCGCGCGCCCGTGTTCGTGACGCCGTGGATCACCAGCACCGGCCGCCCGTCGGCTGGCCCCCAGGCGTGCAGGTGCAGGCGGTTCATCCGCCGCGATGCTCTCACACCCGCGGCGGGCGGCCCGCTCCCCGGCGATTCAGACGAGCCTGCGCCGCGAGGAGCGGTTGTCGATCCAGCCGTAGATCAGCAGCAGGACGATCGCCCCGACGATGGCGGTCAGCCAGGTCGAGAGGTCCCAGAACTCGTCGAGCGGGTCGGCGTCGAAGATGGCGCCGGCGAGGAAGCCTCCGATGAGGGCGCCGGCGATGCCGATCAGCGTGGTCACGATGATGCCGCCCGGCTGCTTGCCGGGCAGGATGGCCTTGGCGATGACGCCCGCGATGAGGCCGAGGATGATGAAGGCGATGATGCCCATGTCGTGTCTCCCTCGAAGCCGGGCTGCGATGGTGGTTCCTGACCCGGCCCGCGGCCCTTGCAAACACGGTCGGGTGTGAGCGCCGGCCGGCCGGTGCTCTATAGCATCGGATACGAGCGCTTTGCGACAGCGGATGGCCTGCGTGAGGCCCTAGAGCGGGCCGGCGTGGAGCGGGTCGTCGACGTCCGCGACCTGCCCCGCAGCCGCCGGCCGGGCTTCTCGCGCCGCGCCCTCGAGGCGACCCTCGCGGGCGCGGGGATCGTCTACGAGCACCGGCGCGAGCTCGGCAACCCCGCCGCGATCCGCGCCGTCTACCGCTCGGGCGACCGGGACGGCGGGCGGGCGGCGTACCGGGCCCACCTCCTCGGCGATCGGTCGTCGGCGCTCGGCGGCCTCGCCGAGGCCGCGGTCGAGCGCTCGACCGCGATGCTGTGCCTGGAGGACGACCAGGCCCGCTGCCACCGGGACGTCATCGCCGAGGAGCTGGTGCGCCGCCACCCCGAGATCCGGGTCGAGCCCATCTAAGGCTGGCCCGCGATGGGCTCAGGGGCGCGTCAGCGTGAAGGCGTCGGCGTAGAAGGCGTTGCCGCTGACGGCCGAGGTGTGGCTCAGGCGCACCCCCAGCCGGTTGCCGGCGGCGGTGGTGCGCTGCACGGTGATCTGCTGCCAGGAGCTGGACAGGTTGACCGCCGGCGTAGCCACGTCGGCGACCACCGTGCCTCCCGAGGTGCGCTCGCGCAGCTTGATCTGGATCGGCTTGCCGATCGAGGAGGCGGTGGCCGCCTTGACCCAGGCCGTGGCGGTGTAGGTGGCCGCGGCGGTCGAGGTGATGTTGTTGCCGCCGTCGATCGTGAAGTAGGTGCCGCTGGTGCAGGCCACGCGCGCCACGGCCCCGCCGTGGGGGGCCCCGACCTGGGCCTCGCGGGTCAGCGAGCCCTGGAAGCCGGTCCAGCCGACCGTGTTGACCTCGAAGGAGGGGTTGGCGACCAGGTTGCCCGGCGGCGGGGGCGGGGGCGGGCTGTCGGAGACCGTCACCTGGCGGGTCGTGGTCGCGGGCGCGCCGTCGTCATCGGTGACCTGCAGGCGCACCGTGTAGGTGCCGGCGGCGGTGAAGGTCCGCGAGGCGGTCGTCCCGGTGCCGTCGTCGAAGGCCCCGTCGTTGTCGGTGTCCCAGCCCCGCGAGGCGATCGTGCCGTCGGAGTCGGTCGAGCCGTCGGTGAAGGTGACCGACTGGTTGGTCTGGGGGCTGGCGGGCAGGAACGTGAAGGCGGCCGTGGGCGGGGAGTTGGGGGGCGGGGTCCCCGACACGGTCACCTGGCGGGTCGTGGTCGCGGGCGCGCCGTCGTCATCGGTGACCTGCAGGCGCACCGTGTAGGTGCCGGCGGCGGTGAAGGTGCGCGAGGCGGTCGTGCCCGGTGCCGTCGTCGAAGGCGCCGTCGTTGTCGGTGTCCCAGCCCCGCGAGGCGATCGTGCCGTCGGAGTCGGTCGAGCCGTCGGTGAAGGTGACCGACTGGTTGGTCTGGGGGCTGGCGGGCAGGAACGTGAAGGCGGCCGTGGGCGGGGAGTTGGGGGGCGGGGGCTCGGGGCCGCCGGTCGAGAGCGTGAAGGCGTCGGCGTAGAGGGCGTTGCCGCTGACGGCCGAGGTGTGGCTGAGGCGCACCCCGAGCCGGTTGCCGGCGGCAGTCGTGCGCTGGACCGTCAGCTGCTGCCAGGAGGTCGAGAGGGGCACGCTGGCCGAGCCCACGTCGG
Source organism: Miltoncostaeaceae bacterium (assembly GCA_963835685.1). Taxonomy (GTDB): domain Bacteria; phylum Actinomycetota; class Thermoleophilia; order Miltoncostaeales; family Miltoncostaeaceae; genus DATAGF01. Next base: position 6,168 of record CAWIGI010000015.1, on the reverse strand, counting down.
CCACCGTGGCGCCGGCGGGGGTGCGCTCGCGCAGCTTGATCTGGATCGGCTTGCCGATCGAGGAGGCGGTCGCCGCCTTGACCCAGGCCGTGGCGGTGTAGGTGGCCGCGGCGGTCGAGGTGACGTTGTTGCCGCCGTCGATCGTGAAGTAGGTGCCGCTGGCCCAGGCCACGCGCGCCACGGCCCCGCCGTGGGGGGCCCCGACCTGGGCCTCGCGCACCACCGTGCCCTGGAAGCCGGTCCAGCCGACCGTGTTGACCTCGAAGGAGGGGTTGGCGACCAGGTTGCCCGGCGGCGGGGGCGGGGGCGGGCTGTCGGAGACCGTCACCTGGCGGGTCGTGGTCGCGGGCGCGCCGTCGTCATCGGTGACCTGCAGGCGCACGGTGTAGGTGCCGGCGGCGCCGGGAAGGTGCGCGAGGCGCTCGCCCCGGTGCCGTCGTCGAAGGCCCCGTCGTTGTCGAGTGTCCCAGCCCCGCGAGGCGATCGTGCCGTCGGAGTCGGTCGAGCCGTCGGTGAAGGTCACCGACTGGTCGGTCTGGGGGCTGGCGGGCAGGAACGTGAAGGCGGCCGTGGGCGGGGAGTTGGGGGGCGGGGGCGGAGGGGCGCCGCCGCCCAGGCTCACCCACCGCGCCACCGAGGGGACGCCGTCGGCCGTTGAGCATGAACAGCATGTAGTTGCCCGGTGGTGCGAGGTTCGCGTTGGCCGGCGCGACGGCGGAGAGCCCCTCGGCGGTGGGGGTCACCGAGAGCTCGACGTGGCGCTGGTTCATGTCGTTGCCGTGCGTCGTCGCCCCGGGGCTCATCAGCACGGCGCGCGTCGGCGAGCCGGTGGCCCCGATCGCGAACGGGCTGCCGTAGCCGAGCGCCGACGGCGCCGAGGAGATCGAGGGGCGCGGGCCGCGGAAGAGGTACGGCGGCTCGAAGACCTCGACGACGTCGTTGGTGTTCCCGCCGCCCGAGGCAGTGTTGTCGCCGCCGGACCAGACGCGGCCGTCCGGCAGCAGCAGCGCCGTGGAGTGGTAGGCGCGCTGCTCGCTCTGGTCCGCCAGCCGGGTCCAGCTGTTCGTGGCCGGGTCGTACAGGACCGTCTCGCGCTGGGGCGAGCCCTCGCTGCCCGGAGCTGTTGCCGCCCACCGCCAGCAGTGTGCCGTCAGGCAGGATCACCGTGTTGAGGTTGCGCCGGGTCTGGGGCAGGGGGGCGGCGTTGGTCCAGCCGGCCGACGGGTTCAGCAGATTGAGGCGGTGCGTGTTCGGCGTGGCTGCCGCCTCCGGCCAGGAAGGCCGTCGTCGGTCCCGACGGCGGCCCGGGCAGCAGCACGCCGCTGCCGAAGCCCGTCCGCGCCTCTGGCAGCAGCGGCAGGTCGGTGAACTGGTAGGTCGAGAGATCGAAGAAGGCGGAGTCCGACCGCCCCGGCCCGCCCATCAGGGCGCGGCCGTCCGGCAGGACGTGCCAATGGGGGTAGAACTGCACGTCACGGCCGGTGTGGACGAGCTGGATGCTGCCGGCCGCGCCGCCGGGGGTGTAGATCTCGACGTCGCGGTTCATCGTCATGGGTGCCCGTCTCGTCCCAGCCGCTGGTGATCAGCACGCGCCCGTCCGGCAGCCGGGTCGCGGTCGGATACCAGCGGCCGTGGCGCATGTCGACCTGGCGGGTCCAGGTCTCCGTGGACGGGTCGAAGATCCAGATCTGGTTGAGGCCGAAGAAGTTGTCGCCGCCGGTCCAGTCGAGCGTGCCCGCCCACAACGAGGATGCGCCCGTCGGCGAGCGGCACCTGACCCGCGCACAACAGGTTGGACGGGCGGGTCGACGCGGTGCCCGCTCCCCGTGACCGGGTTGTAGATGTACGCGACTGCTGTTGGCTCCTGGAGGAACAGCATAGCTTCCCCGTGGGCAGCAGGATCGCGTGCACGGCGACGGAGGGCACGGTCCGGGCGCGGCCCCCAGCGGCCGACCTGCGCGGGCTCGCCGACCGCGAGCGACCGCGCCGCCCGGCGCCGGGACGAGACCGGGATCACCGGCCGGAGGCCCGCTCTCACGCGCGCGGCCTTCACGCGGCGGATCTTTCCGCGCACCTTGGCGTGCTCGGCGGCGTGGTGCGGCCCGAGCGCCCGGTTCTCGAGCCGCCGCAGGCTCGCCTCGGCCCTGAGCGCCTTCGGCGACGTCGGCCCCGTCGCCAGCCGCTCGAGCGAGGGCGACGGGGTGGGAGACCCCGAGGCGGCCGGCAGCCCGGCGGCCAGCGAGGCCGCGGCCACCACCGCGATCGGACCTGCCACGCGCCGCACAGCACCCTCCTTCCGGGACGTTCGAGTCCGACGGTACGCCGATTCCGGCGGATCGGGGTACTGGCCGGACGGCTAGTCGCCGGCTCGCGGGGCGAGACGAACGGTTCTGGCCGGTTTGGCCGCGCCGGGGGAGGGTAGAGGCGGCCCCATGGCCCAGGTCGCCGGCGAGCCCGGCCCCCACGGATGAGGTCGCCGCCCCTCGAGCGCTGGGCCGAGGACATCGCGCTCGGCGAGCTCGCCAGGCTCGCGCGCGACCTGCCCGACATCCCGCCGGCCGAGGCGTGGCGGCGCCTCGGCCGCCTCAGCCTGGACCAGCGGACGGTCGTGATCGCGACGCTCGCCCGCGCGGCCCGGCGCGCCGAGGCGCGGGCGTGACTCAGCGCGGTCGAGCCGGGGCCCGCGGCCTCATGAGGCGAGCGCCTGGGGGCTGACACGAGGCGTCGTCCGCCGGGCGGGCTTCGCCGGTCGCGCCGCCACCGGGCTCGGTGCCCACGAGGCCCTGCCGAGAGCCGCACGCCGGCGCGAGGAGGCCTCAGGACCTGGCCACGGGCACCAGGGTCGAAGGTCCCCGAAGCCGTCTCCCGCACGGTGACGCTCCTTCGGCCGGGCTGAAGCCGTCGACGTGGCTCGTAAGGATCGTCGGCCGCTCCGAGAGCGCGCTCCACTCGGGGTTGGTCACGGCTTCGTCAGGTTGGCCGCGAATTGGCGTCCGGTTACCCGTGCCTTGGCCACGGCGTGGGAGTGTCGCCGCGCACCGGGTCCCCATCCGCGACGGCGAGACCGAGGAGGGTTCAAGAGTGCCCACCACCACCTGGACACACCCGCTCGACTACGTTCGCAGGCGCCGCTGGACGCGCATGGAGGAGCCGGCGCCGGCCACCACCATTCCTCCGCCGCAGGACCTGCACCTGATCTGACGGCCGCGTCTGGCTGCGGCGGCTCCCGCGGCGCGGGGCGGCCGTCGCAGCCTTTCGACGCCCGGCGGCGTGAGATCCCGGACGCCACGCGGATCCCGATGGGCGCGGGCCGCCGTCGTGAGGCGCGAGCCCGCGAGCCGAACCCCCCCGTCTCCGTTTCTCTCCGCGAAGGTCCGGCCGGAGGGACGCCAGGCCGAAGCCCTCGGCGAACGCGCGGCGGGCTAGCGCTTGAAGATGTTGTGGACCTCGAAGTGCGCCGGGGGGTCCTCGGCCTTGATCCCGACTTCGGCGAGTACCGGCGTAAGGCGCTTCCCGAACGCCTCGAACTGCTCCTCCGAGTCCCAGATCTCGCTGACCCGGAGGTCCCCGTCCGAGCCGAAGCAGACGTGGTAGTCGAGGCCCTCGGGAGGGAAGGCCCCCTGGTCCTCAAGCATGCGGAGGGCCTTGCCGTACTGCTCGGCCGTCAGACCCGCGGGGGTGAAGCGAACGACGATGCTCATGGGGGCGCTCCAATTCGGAATCCGGTCGCCCCTCATACGCCCACACATCCGCCGTGACCGCAAGCCTCGGGCCCCGAGCGTACGCGGCGCCGGCGCCGAACGGAGGGGGGCCGGACGGCGACGACGCCCGGCTCCCATCGACGGAGCCCCGCCCCCGCGCGGGCGCGCGTGCCGCGAGGGCTAGCCTTCGTCGTGATGACGACCCAGCCCATACCGGGGAGCGCGTCCTCGCCCGGCGTGCTGGCACCGGGAACAGGGGAATGGCTACGGCTGGCGCGGCGGGCGCGCACGCTGAGTTGGGTCAGCCTCGGCTGGATGGCGGCCGAGGGGCTGATCGCCGTCCTCGCCGGGCTCGTCGCCGGGTCCATTGCGCTCGTGGGTTTCGGGCTCGACTCCGCGATCGAGGGGTTCGCCAGCCTGATCATCGTTTGGCGGTTCACCGGGAGCCGCATGCACTCGGCAGCGGCCGAGCGGCGAGCCCAACGCCTGGTGGCGATCCAGTTCTTCCTGCTCGCCCCCTACGTCTCGTTCGAGGCGATCCGCAGCCTCGCCGGGGGCGACCATGCCGAGACGAGTTGGGTCGGCATCGGGCTCGCCGTGACGAGCCTGATCGGCATGCCCATCCTCGGCGTGGCGAAGAAGCGGATCGGCGTGCGCCTCGGCTCGGCCGCGACCCGTGGCGAGGGCGCCCAAAACCTCCTGTGCGCGTACCTCGCGGGAGCCCTCCTGGTGGGGCTGCTCGGCAACGCCCTGTTCGGGGCGTGGTGGCTCGACCCGGCGGTGGCGCTGCTGATCGCCGGGCTCGCGGTCTGGGAGGGCGTGGAGGCGTGGCGAGGCGAGGGCTGTTGTGTCGCCTCCGCCGCTGAGGTGGAAGCGCCGTCCGAGTGTTGCGGCCCCGGGTGCGCCTGCTGCAGTTGACCTGGGCCTCTCGTCGCGGCAGGAGGGTCTCGTGAGCGAGGAGACGAGCGCGACCGCCCGGCGCCTGCCGATCCCGGTTCTTCAGACGCGTCGCCGTCCCCGAATGCTCGCTCACCCGGTCCGCGCGCCTGGCACGACGCCGCTCACCGCGAGGAGGGCGGGCTGGACGACCAGCGCCGAGTCGTCCGCACTGATGGCGGCGAGCTCCGCCGCGAGCTCGGCGACCTCCTCCTCCGACCCGATTCCGGCGGCCGCCGCCCCGGGCGCGGCCTCGAGGAAGGTGTACTCCCAGAGGCGCTTTCGCTCCCCGGTCGCGAATGCGGGCTGGTGCACGGACACGCTCAGGTCGGTGAGGCCGAGGTCACGGAACATGCCGAACAGCCGCCGCCCGACGTCGTAGTCCACCCCGAGCGCCGCGCCCACCTCGACGCCGAGCTCGGCGAAGCGCCTGTAGGCGCGGCTCGGCGGGTCGCTGAACATGCTGGTCATCACCATGTCCTGGGCAACCAGCGTGCCGCCGGGCCGGAGGAGGGCGGCCATCTGCGCCAGGGCGTCCGCCGGGCGCTGGAGGTGGCAGAGGAGGAACCGGCAGAACACCAGGTCGAGCTCTCCGGACGGCAGCCCCGGCTCGTACGCGCTCCCCTCGACGAAGGAGACGTTGCCGAGGCCGCGCCGGGCGGCCCGTTCCCGCCCGTGGAGGAGCTGGTCGGCGCTCACGTCCATGGCGATCACGCCGCCGTGCGGCCCGACGCGCTCGCCGAGCCAGCACGACATGTCGCCCACCCCGCAGCCGACATCGGCCACCCGCCACCCGGCGCCCAGCCCCGCCGCCGCGCACGCCGCCCGCGACGAGGCGCCGTAGACCTCGTCCAGCAGGTGGAGGCGCGCGGCCCCCTCGTCCCCCGTCGCCAGCACGTAGTCGTCGCCGACGGAAGCCCGTTCGCTGCTCGTCATCGTCGCCCCCCGTCGCCTGGCCGCGCGCGAGCGTACAGGCCGCCGCCCTCCTCCACTCGGGAACTGGCGCAGCCTCGTGTTCCGACCCTCCGCCGCCCGTGCGGGCCTCGACGGCGTGATCCCCTACAACGGCCTGATCGGCGCCTCCGCGATGGCGGCGTCACCCGGACTTGCGACGGCGTGCGACGCCCGCCCTCTACCAGGGAGGGCTATTCCAGCTCCGCCCGGTATCCGTAACCTCCCAACTCTCCACAGCCTTGCCCCCGGAGAAGCGCGTGAAGACCATCTCCGGCCACGTTGCCCGTTCGCCGGTGGGCGCGTGGGTACCGCTGAAGGTGAGGCGTACGGCGACCATGTCCCCCTCGGCCACGATCGACTCGATGTTGACCCGGACGTCGGGGAACTCTTCGTGCAAGCCGGCGAACGCCTGCTGCATCCCCTCGGGACCGCGACCGACGCCGGACGCTTCAGGGTGAAGCACGTGCTCTTCGGAGTACAGCACGTCGGCCAGACCGAGGTTCTTCCGAGTTATCAGCTCGTTGACGATGCGGCGCAGGACGGCCTTGTTCTCCGCGGTTCCCACTTCAACGGCCTA
>CAWIGI010000014.1:0-340130 GCA_963835685.1 Miltoncostaeaceae bacterium | reverse complement strand
TGACGTTCCGCGACGACGAGCTCGCCGCCGACCACCCGCTGCGCCGCGCGGCCGCCGGGGTCTCCCCGGGCCGGGCGCGGCGCGTCGAGCTGTGCTGCTCAGCCGCGACGCGGTCGGCGAGCTGGCGGGCGGCGACGACGACGCGGATGCGCTCCACGCGGCGACGGGCGGCAACCCCTTCTTCGTCATGCAGGCGATCGGCGCCGGCCTGGAGCGCACCCCGCCGACGGTGCGCGACGCCGTGCTCGCCCGGGCCGCGCGGCTCTCGCCCTCCGCTCGCGCGTCGCTCGACCAGACGAGCGTCGTCCCAGGCCGGACGGAGATCGCTGTGCTCCAGGCGCTGCCTCGGCGGCGACGGTCCGACCGCCCTGGCCGAGTGCGAGCAGCGGGGCCTCGTCGTCGTCGAGGACGGGCCCGCGCGCTTCCGCCACGAGCTGGGCCGGCGCGCCGTGGAGGAGGGCCTCGCCGGCGCCCGGCGCCGCCAAGAGCTGAACCGCGCGGTCCTCGACGCGCTGCTCGACGCCGGCGCCGAGCCGGCCCGGCTCGCCCACCACGCCGAGGCCGCCGGCGACCCGCCGGCGCTGCTCGAGCACGGTCTCGCCGCGGCGCGCCGGGCGGTCGCGGCGCGGTCGCACCGCGAGGCCGCGGCCTTCTACGCGCGGGCCGTGCGCCACGCCGACCTCCTCCGCCGGCCGAGCGGGCCCAGGCCCTCGACGAGGCCGCGGTCGAGGCGTACCACGTTCACGACTCGGCCTTCGCGATCGAGGCGCAGGAGCGCGCGGTCGCGCTGCGACGCGAGCTTGGGGACCCGCTCGCGACCGGGGCGTCGCTGCGCTGGCTGTCGCGGATCCGCTGGTGGACCCAGGACCCGGTGGCCGCCGAGCGCGCGGGCGACGAGGCGGTGGCGATCCTCGAGCCGCTGCCGCCCAGCCGCGAGCTGGCGATGGCCCTCAGCAACCGCGCCCAGCTCGCCATGCTGGCCCAGCGCACCGGCGAGTGCGTCGCGGCGGCCGAGCGGGCGATCGCGCTCGCCGCCGAGCTCGGCGACGACGAGACCCTCGTGCACGCCGAGACCAACCTCGGCACCGCGCTGATGATGAGCGACGGGATCGAGGCGGGCCGAGAGCTGCTCGAGCGCAGCATCGATCGGGCGGAGGCGGCCGGGCTCGACGAGCACGCCTGCCGCGCGTACACCAACCTCGCCTGGAGCGCCAACGACCTCCTCTGGCTCGACCTCGCCCGGGAGACCGGGGAGCGTGGGCTCGCCTTCGCCGCCGAGCGCGATCAGTGGGGCTTCGCCACCTACCTGTACGCCCTGCTGGCGCTGGTCCACCTGTGGCAGGGCGACTGGGACGCCGCGGCCACGAGCGCGCGCGACTCGCTCGCGCAGGGCAGCAGCATCACCAACCACCGCGTCCCGGCCCAGCAGGCGTCGGCCCTGGTCGACCTGCGCCGTGGCGGCGACGACCGGGCGCCCGCCTCGACGAGGCCTGGCAGGCCGCCCGGGCGACGCAGGAGCTCCAGCGGCTGCGCCCCGTGGCCGCCGCGCGCGCCGAGCGCGCCTGGCTCGCCGGCGACGCGGCCGGAGTCGACGAGGCGACCGCCGAGACCTTCGAGCTCGCCCTGCGCGTCGGCAACGGCCGGGACATCGGCGAGCTGGCGGTGTGGCGGGCACGGGCCGGCCTGCTGCTCGAGCCCCCGGAGCCGTGCCTCGAGCCCTACGCCCTGGAGATCGGCGGCGCGCACCGCGCCGCCGCTGCCGAGTGGGCGGAGCTGGGCGCGCCCTACGAGCGGGCGCTCACCCTGATCGGGGCCGACGAGCCCGACGCCCTGCTCGAGGCGCTCGCCCTGCTCGACGACCTCGGCGCGGCGCCGCTCGCCGCCCGCGTCCGCGGCCGCCTGCGCGAGCTGGGGGCGAGCCGCATCCCGCGCGGGCCGCGAGCCTCCACGCGCGCGAACCCGGCCGGGCTGTCGCGGCGCGAGGTCGAGGTGCTCGAGCTCGTCGGGGAGGGGCTGTCCAACCCCGAGATCGCCGAGCGGCTGGTGCTGTCGGCGCGGACCGTCGAGCACCACGTCGCCTCGGCGCGACGCAAGCTGGGCGCCGCCTCGCGCGGCGAGGCCGCCCGCGAGGCCCGCCGCCTGGCGTAAGCGCCGCGGCGCCCGAGTTAGGGGTGCGGCCCCAAACCTAGGGGGGCCCGACCGATGTGAAGCGACCCCGGCCCGCCGTAGCGTGGCGGTGCAACGAGGGACCGGAGGCCGAGATGCACCCCACTCTGATGCAGGACCTGGCGGCGACCATCGCCGCCGACCGCCGCCGCGAGGCCGAGCGGTTCCGCGCCGCCGCGCAGATCCGCGACGGCTGGGCGCGCCGCCTCGCCGGCGTGATGCGGCGGCCCGGGGGGGACCCGCACGCGGCCGAGCGGCTCGTGACCACCGCGTCGTCTGCCGGCTCGCGGGGTCGCTGATCCTCACGGCGCGCGGCGCCGCGGCGCCGCCGCCTCCTCCGCCTCAGGAGACGCAGCGAACGTCCTCGAGGGCGTTCTTTGCGTTGTGAAGCACGACGAGCTCGTCGCGAGCCGGAGAGAAGGGGAGGGTGGCGTCCTCCCCCTCGCCGAAGGCGCCCGGCGACCACGCCTCGCCGTTGCTGTGCAGCGTCTGGCCGGCCGGCCGCGGATCGGGGGGAGGTGCTCGAACGCGCCCATGGAGCCGAAGATGAAGTCGAGCTCGAGGACCTGACATCGTGACTCCACCCGGTCGGCGTAGTTCGTGCCCGTCGCCTCGAACTCCCCAGGCCCGTTGACGGTGGTCACGGTGATGGCGCGGTAGCCATCGGGGAACCCGCCTGGCGGCGGCGGCCAGTCGCAGGTCGCGTAGGTGCGCTGCTCGAAGACCGCGAACTCGGGCAGGGGGGTCGGGCTTCGTGATCTCGGTCTCGCCCGGGAGAGGCTCTCGCCTCTGGCTTGCCTGGGTGAGCTCGTGCTCCCGCACGCAGTCGCGGACGTGAGCCGCGCGGATGTCCGCCGGCGTCTCCCCGGGCGGGGGGCCGCCATCGTCGTCGATGAGCGCCTTGATGCCCGTCGCGATGCCGACCATCGAGGCGATCTCGCCGACGGTCGCCGCGATGCGTGTCCCGAGCGAGAACCTTGGCGACCTGGGTTCGCTCACAACTCCGCGAGTCTTGCCCTCTGGACGACGCGCTCCGATCCCTAGGATCGGAGCCATCGCCGACGGGGAGGCGCCATGGGGACGGGACACGAGGATCTCGCGGCCGTGCCGTTGGCCGCGGCCGCGCGGGCGCGGGGCTGGTCGGACGCACAGGTGTACAACGCGCGGCGCCTGATCGACGGCGGGCTGGGCGAGCGCCTGGGCTACAAGTCGTTCGAGGAGACGACGTTCGGCGACGACGAGGATGCGCTCGAGGGCGAGGGCTGGGTCTACTACCTCTACGAGGAGCGCATTCAGGAGGTGCACGACCTGATCTGACTGTGAGTCTGCGGGCAGGCGGTTCCGTCTGGGGCCGCTGCCAGGCTGGCTCCGATGCCGTCAGCGCGTGACTCGTGTTCTGACTGACCCTTTGGTGTCTTTCCCGGGATGTGTCCGCGCGACGGCTCGGTGCCGGCCTGGCGCCCGCTTGCTGGCCTGATCAGAAGCCTGTCCGCCCTCGGGCGTGACCCATCACAGTCCTGCCGCGCGGTTTCCTGCCCCAGACCGGCACCAGCGCTCCCCCAACATCGAGCTGGAGGTGGTGTGGATGCTGGCAGACGAGGTTGACGTCGTCATCGGCGTGGACACCCATCGCGATGCCCACAGCCTGGGCGCGCTGGCCGCGCGCAGCGGCGCTGTGCTCTCTGAGATGGCCGTGCCAGCCGATGCCGATGGCTACCGGCAAGCCCTGGAGCTGATCGCCGTCCACGCGCCTGGGCGGCGGGCCTGGGCGGTGGAGGGCTCGGGCGGCTACGGCGCCGGGCTGGCCCGGTTCTTGCTCGAGCGGGGCGAGCGGGTGATCGAGATCGACCGGCCCGAGCGACGCTCCGAGCGCACCCAGGCCAAGAGCGATCGCCTTGACGCCCTCCGGGCGGCCCGCACCGCCCTGGCGCGCGCCAGGCTCGCCTCCCCGCGCGCCGGCGCCGGCCGTGAGGCCCCGAGGGTGCTGATGGTCGCCCGCTCGGGCGCCGTCGACGCTCGCCGCCAGGCCATCCGTCAGCTCAAGGCGCTCATCATCACCGCCCCCGATGCCCTGCGCGGGCGTCTGCGGCGCCTTGACGGCATGACCCTGCTTGGCCGTTGTGCTGGCCTGCGCAGGCCCGCAGACCCCGACCCGGCTCTGCAGGCGACCGTGGTCGCCCTGCGCGCCCTGGCCCGGCGAGCGCTGTCGGCCGACGGAGAGGCCCGCCAGCACGAGCGCGACATCGCCGCCTGGGTCAGGGCGATCTGCCCGCAGCTGCTGGCCGAGCCCGGCGTCGGCCCGATCTGTGCCGCCCAGCTGCTGATCAGCTGGTCGCATCCAGGCCGCTGCCCGGCGGAGAGCTCGTTCGCCCGCCTGGCCGGGGTGGCGCCCATCCCGGCCTCATCTGGCCAGGTCGTCCGCCATCGCCTGGACCGTGGCGGCGATCGCCAGCTCAACCGCGTCCTGCACACGATCGTCCTCTGCCGCCGCCAGCGCGATCCCCGGACGCGCGCCTACGTCGAGCGTCGCGTCGCCCAGGGCAAGAGCACGCGCGAAGCCGTGCGCTGCCTCAAGCGCTACGTCGCCCGTCACCTCTTCCGGCTGCTCGAGTCCGCCGCGGTACCGACTTGACCGGCATAGAAGCATCCCGCCGGACGGCCAGGGCTCAGGCGGGCCGGTCCGGCCGGGGGATCGCGAGCTCGATCGTGAGGGCGGCCAGGAAGCCGAGGATCGCGCGGGCGACGCGGAAGCGGCTCATGGTGGGCTCGTGTCGCATGGGGCCTCGTGACGCGGTGACGTGACGAGCGCACCATCGCGGCGGTCACCTACCCGGCACTTACGACCTCCGCGCCGAGTGCCGCCAGGGGCGATTCACGGCGTTCTCCGCGTTGCCACCGGCGGCGAGTTCGGGGGATAGTCGGCACTCCTGAGGAATCGCCGGGTCCCGCAGGCCGCGGCTCAGAGCCGAGGGCTCCGACACCCCTGAAAGGACGCGAGATGGCCAACATGGGAAAGACGCACATCATCATCATGTGGACCGTGGGCGCTGATGACGTCGGCGAAGGAGACCGCATCTTCGCTAGCCACGGCGAGTGGATGAAGGGCCACCCCCGCGAGGGCGATGAGGCCCTCCTGTCGTACACCATCTCCAAGGGCCCGGAGCTGTCGAACCCGCTGGATCCCACCTCCGATCCGACCGGCAACACGATCTACGTGCTCGACGAGTACTACGAGTCGCCGGCCGGAGTCCCGAGGCACTGGCAGGACGCGATGGACAACTGGCAGGACCTCAACGCCATCGTGGAGTGGAGTGCCAAGGGCAAGGTGCAGACGATGCACAGCGGGACGGTGATCCAAGACCTCTGGTAGGTCGCGCCGGCCCCGAGCCGCTCCCGTCCGGCCGGGCGTCGGCCGCGGAGGCGATCTGGGTCCAATCCGACGCCTGGCCCGCGGGCGGCTCGCTGGCGCGGTAAACCTTCCGCCACGTGCCCGCGGGCCGCTCATCTCGGCGGCCGGCGGCTACCGCTGCGGCCCGAGCGCCACCTACGGGACCATCAGGGATGAGACCGGCCGTCCTCTCAAGGTCTACGAGCGGGCTTCGGCGTATCTCAGGTACTGGTGCACGAAAGCGATGGCCATGCTGCCCTCGCCGACCGCTGCCGCGACCCGCTTCACGGGACTGAATCGGACGTCGCCGGAGGCGAAGATGCCCGGGACGCTGGTCTCGAGGAGGTATGGGTCCCGGTCGAGCTGCCACCGTCCCGCGGCGCGCACGTCGGAGCCTGTGAGCACGTAGCCCTTCTGGTCGAGTGCGATCTCTGGTGGGAGCCATGCGGTCTCGGCGTCCGCGCCGATGAAGATGAACAGCCCACCCGATTCGAGCCGGGTCGTCTCGCTTGTCGCGGCGTTGCGGACGTCGATCGCCTCGAGCGAGGTGTCGCCGTGCGCGGCCGTCACCTCCGTCCGGAAGAGTACGCGGACGTTCGCCCGGGTGGCGAGCTGGTCGACGAGATAGCGCGACATGCTCTTCTCCAGCATCTGTGCGCGGCAGATGATGGTGACGCTCCGCGCATGGGACGAGAAGAACATCGCCGCCTGGCCCGCCGAGTTTCCCGCACCGATGATCTGGACGTCCAAGCCGTGGGTGTTCGCCGCTTCGCTGCGTGCGGCGCCGTAGAAGATCCCCTTGCCCACGAGGCGGTCGAACCCCTCGATCTCGAGCTGCCGCCACGAAACGCCACAGGCGAGAATGATCGTCCGCGTCCGCAGGACGTCGCCGCCATCGAGGTAGGTCCTATGCGTCGCCGCGTCGATCCGCGTGATCGACCGTGTGACGACGATCTCGGCGCCGAGCCTGCGCGCCTGCTGGAGGGCTCGGCTCGACAGCTCCTCCCCGGACACGCCCGAGGGGAAGCCGAGGTAGTTCTCGATCCGGGAGGACGTGCCCGCCTGACCGCCCGGCGCCTCGCGCTCCACCACGATCGTCCGGAGCCCCTCGGACGCGCCGTACACGGCGGCTGCCAGGCCGGCGGGCCCCGCGCCGACGATCACGGTGTCGTACTCCGCGGCCGCCGGCTCGGTGGCGATGTCGAGGAGCTCGGCCACCCGACGCAGCTGCGGTCGCACGACCGTCGTGCCGTTCACGAGGCGGATGGCGGGGTAGTCACCCTCGGCCGGCAGGGCACCCGCCCACTGCTCCGCATCGGCGGGCACGTCCGGCTGGAGCCATGTGAACCGGATCTGGTTGCGGTCGAGGAAGCGCCTCAGCTCCGCGCAGGCGGCGTCCCACCGATGGCCGAGGACGATCGCCCGGGGCGGGCCGGGTGCGGCCACGCGGGCCTGCCATCCTCTGGGCCCGCTGATCCTGTTGCTCGCCAGGAGGCCCACCCGCCTCCCGACCTCCGGCGCGACGGCGGCGACGGCGTGGTAGTCGTTCGGCTCGATCCGGAGGACGCGCGACGCCTCCGCTGCCCGCAGCCCGGCGGGGTGGCGCATTCCGAGCGCGATCGACATCTCCCCGAAGACGTCACCAGGCCGTCGCTCGCCGATCACGCGCTCCAGGCCGTCGGCGACACCGACCACCTCCATCCGACCCTGGAGCACGCCGAACAGGGCCCGCTCGTCCCCCTCGTGCACGGCGTACTCGCCGGGGCTGAGCGAGATGTCGGCTGCAACACGACAGAGCCGCTCGCGGTCGGCCGGATCGAGGGGCGCGAACACCTCGAACCGCCCGATCTCCTCCACGGTCACCATCCGAGCCACCGCCGCCGGGCCCGAGCAGACAGCACCCGGCGCGCTCGAGGCGCCCACCAGCGCCGCAACGACCTGAGCACGCTCCCGGCTCCTGCCCCTCGCCACGGGGGCAACGCTACTGCGGCTCAAGCTCTGGGGACATCGTCTCCCTGGGACGCTCCGCGGCCTGGGCCCCAGGGCTGGCCTCGTGGGCGGCCCAGCGGCCGCGGGCCTCGACCCTGGCGGACTTTGCGAGACGTCCGTAGACGTCCGCGGGAGGTCCCTCGACCGAGTCCGGCGAGATCGGCTTGTCTTGCCGATTCTCAGGCATGACTGGGAAATGCGCCCAAGCCCCCGTGTCAGGCACGGCGGACTTGGCCTACGGGCCCGCCGCGGCCTCCGCCTCCGGGCCCTCGCGCGTCAGCGCGGTGGTGCCGGCTCGAGCCACCGCACCCCCCCCAGGCTGACCCGCACCCGGCCTGGCAGGCTCACGGCCACCAGCATGACCGCCTCGCAGGCCGGGCAGCGCAGCACGTCGCCCGGCGCCCGCGTGTAGGCCAGCAGCGCGCCGAGGACGTTGACGGCGCCGCAGTCGTCGCAGCAGCCGCGGGCGTCGGTCATCTCGCGCCCGAAGAGCTCGATCATCATGCCGCCAAGGGCGTTGCCGTTGACGTGGGCGTCGTCGCTCATCACGGTCCTCCAGTCGGTCCGAAGCGCTCGGTCTTGACCCGGGCCGGGTCGTGGCCGAGATCGACGAGGGCGCTCGCGGCCGCCTCGACCAGCCCGGTGGGGCCGCAGACGTAGGCCAGCGGCGCCTCGGACGCCGGCCACGCCAGCTCGGCCAGCAGCTCGCGGTCGATCCTGCCCCTCCGCCCCTCCCAGCCCGGCGGGGCGCTCCGGGTGAGCGTGTGCACGACCTCGATCGCGGCGTGCTCGCGGGCGAGCGCGGCGAGCTCGTCCCGGTAGATGACCTCGTCCCACGAGCGCGACGAGAGCAGCAGGCGGGCCGGGGCGAACGAGCCGGCTGCAGCGTGGGCGCGGAGCATCGCCATCAGGGGGACGACCCCGCTGCCGCCGCCGACCAGCAGCAGCGGGCCGCCGCGGGCCGGCTCCCAGACGAACCACCCGCCGATGGGCCCGCGCAGCTCGAGCCGGTCGCCCGGGCGCAGCTCCTCGGTGAGGTAGGGCGACACCTCGCCGTCGTCGATCCGCTCGACGGTCAGGGTGAGGCGCGCGTCATCGGCCGGCGTCGCGATCGAGTAGCTGCGCTGGGCCTGGTAACCGTCGTCGGCGGTCAGGCGCACGTCGACGTGCTGGCCCGGTAGGTGCCCCGGCCAGCCCGGGACGTCGAGCACGAGGCTCCGGGTGCCGGCGGTCTCATCGACGACCGCGGCGACCTCGGCCAGCAGCCAGCTCAGTCGCCCGTGTAGCGCTGCTCGAGCCACGGGTCGCCGTAGTTGTGGTAGCCGTACCGCTCCCAGAACCCCGGGGTGTCGGTCAGGCGCAGGTCGAGGCCCCGCACCCACTTGGCGCTCTTCCAGAAGTAGAGGTGCGGCACCAGCAGGCGGGCCGGGCCGCCGTGCTCCGGCTCGAGCGGCGCGCCGTCGAAGGCGTAGGCGACCCAGGCCTTGCCGCCGGTGAGGTCCTCGAGCGGCAGGTTGGTGGTGTAGCCGCCGTAGGAGTGGGCCAGCGCGTACTCGGCGGCGGTGTTGACGCCGTCCAGCAGCACGTCCACCGACACGCCCTCCCAGGCGGTGTCGAGCTTCGACCACTTGGTCACGCAGTGGATGTCCCGGGTGACCGTCTCGCGCGGCAGGGCATGGAGCTCCTCCCAGGTCCACGAGCGCGGCTCGTCGATCTCGCCGGTGATGGCGAAGGCCCACTCGTCGAGCGGGACGTCCGGCGTCGGCCCGGCCGACAGCACCGGGAAGTCGTCCACCAGGTACTGCCCCGGGGGGACCCGCCCCGGCGGGCCGTCTGCCCGGCGCCGCCCCCGGAACCCTCGCGACACAAACCCCATGCGGCCTCCTCTCGGTGACGCGCAAGCTATCCCAGCGGGATCCGGGCCGCGCCGGGCCGCGCGCTCGCGTGTGCTCGCCACCAGGCGGGCCGGCGCGAGGAGCGGCCGCCCGCCTGGTGATCGATGCTCCCCGCGCCGCGGTGTCAGGCAGCGAGCGGCGCGCCGTGCCGGGCGGCGCTCGTCGCGGTCGCCGGGTAGCGGAGCGCCCGCCCCAGGGGCGCGGCCAACGCCAGCGCCGCCCGCTGGAGCGTTCCAGAAGCGGTGCGGGGTGCCCGGCTCGACCGACGCGGCGTCGCCGGCCTCGGCCACGACCTCCTCGCGGCCGACCCGGAGTCCCACGAAGCCCCGCGAGGACCTCAAAGCGCTCGGTCTGGTGGGGGTGGACGTGCGCGGCGGCGACCATGGCGCCGGGGCGGAGGACGGTCTCCACCAGCACCGACTCGCCGTCGTCTGGGCGGCTGCGCGTGGAAGATCAGCACCTCTCCGGTCCGGTGCGGTCGAGAGGGACGCCGGCGGCCCGGACCCGCGGCGTCGTCGGCTCACGGCGGGTTTCTGGCGTCCCCCGCCGGGGTGATCCACATGTCCTCCCTGGGGGCGTCGTGCCCGCGGCGCGGCGGGCCTACCGTGACCGTCATGAACACACTCATGGACATCGCATCGATGGCCGCGGCCGCGGATGGTGATCACGGCGGCGGCTGGTGGATACCGTTCGCGCTGCTCTGGGCGGCCGTGATCGGCACCGTCATCTGGCTGGTGGTCCGGACGGTCCGCAACCGCGGGCGGTCCGGGATGGACCAGGCGCGGGACATCCTCGCCGAGCGCTACGCGCGCGGGGAGATCAGCGGCGAGGAGTACCGCGAGCGCCGCGACGAGCTCGGCTGACGCTCAGCCGGCCGGCCCCGCGGCGGTCTCTGGTCGGCCCGGGGCGGTCTCTGTCGGCCCGGGAGGATTCGGGCGGGAACGCCCTGAACTGGCCGATCCTGAGACCTGAGCGGGTTATGCCCCCAACGGGATTCGAACCCGTGCCGCCGCCTTGAAAGGGCGGTGTCCTGAGCCCGATTTGCAGGGGTTTAGCGGGAGCCCTTGCCGGCCGGTACCAAACTAGGACCAATCCGGGCCGCCAGACGCGCCTCGCGGAAGCGCTCGAGCGCCTCTCCCGCGCGCGCCAGCTCGTCCGGCAGGGCGTGCCCGTAGCGGCGGTGGACGAGCGCCGCCTCGCTCCATCCGCCCAGGCGCGTGACCGCCTGCGCGCCGATGCCTGCAGCGAGCATCGACGTCGCCCACGCGTGGCGGGCGTCGTGAATCCGGGGCAGCGGCACGGCGATGCCGGCATCCCGCACCGCCCGTCGCCAGGCGTGGCGGACGACGCCGGTCGCGTTCAGGTGCCGGCCGTCCTCGTCGGCGAACACAAGTGCCCTATCTGGCGGTCGTCCAGTCGCGAGCCGGTGTCGTCGCAGCCGCGCGGCGTCGGCAGGCGCGAGCGGCACGTCGCGCCGGCTTGCCCGCGACTTCGGAGCGACCTCGGCGAACGCCCCGGCGGTCGCGCGGAGCCGGTCGAGCGAGCGGCGCACGCGGACGACGCCGGCGTCCAGGTCGAGCCCATCGGCGCCCCAGCGCAGCGCCAGGAGCTCGCCCGAGCGCAGGCCAGTCCCGAATGCCAGCGCGAACAGCGGTCCTCCGAGCGACCGCCCGAGCCGGGCGTCGTCGGCGTCGGCCGCCGCGACGATCGCCGCTGCCTCCTCTGGTGACAGCGTGCGCGCGGGCCGCTCGCCGTCCGAGTCGGCCGGCACCCGGACGCCGCTACACGGGTTGAGGTTGACCAGCCCGTCCCGCTCGGCGAGCCGCAGCGCCACCCGCAATGCCGTGAGCGCCTTGCGGGCGGTCTCGGCCGACTCGCGCGCGGCGAGGTCGTCGACGAAGCGCTGGACGTCGCGCTTGCGCAGCGTCGCGAGCGGCAGCCCGCCAATCGCCGGCAGGACGTGCAGACGCAGCATCGACTCGTATTTGCGCGCCACCGAGGGCTTGAACGGCGTGCCGCCCCGCGACCTGACCGTGCCCGCGACGATGCCGCGGCACAGGGCCCGCGCCGCCTCCGCGACGACCGCGGACTCCCACCGCTCGGCCATCGGCGGTGGTGCCGGCGGCGGCGGCTCGGCGCCGTCGCGGACGGCCTGCAGCATCTCGGCCCGCCACGCGAGCGCAGCCGGCAGCGTCGTGAACGTCCTGGCAAACGTCCGCCCGTCGCGCCGCACCCGCGCGCGGTAGACCGTCCCGGTTCTTTGGCGTCGCTCATCGACGCCGGGATGGTGGCCCATGGTCCTCCCCTCGGAGCTGGGATGGGCTGGCGAGCCTAATCCCAAAGGCGGGCCCCGAGGGGCAACGACGTGCGCTGGCCGCGTCGCGCTCTCGCACCGTGCGACGATGCGCTGATGGTGTGCTCATGGACGTAGCGCGTCAGCTCGTAGGAGGGCACCCCGACGATGCGCCCGTCGCGGAAGACGCGCAGCGCCCCGGCTGCGATGCGGCGGTCGAGCGTGCGCCGCGACATGCCGAGCAGCCGGGCCGCCTCGTTGAGGGCGACGATTCCCACGTTCGGAGAAGCCAGCAGCGATGGCGCTGGCCCCCCCGGCCGGTCGCGCCGTTACAGTGGGCCGGGAGCCGATGGCCACCACCAAGACAGCCCCGAAGGATCCACGCCTCGAGGAGGCGGTACGCCGCCTCGCAAGCGCCTATAAGCCCGACGCGATCTACCTCTTCGGCTCGCGCGCTCGCGGCGACGCCCGAGAGTGGAGCGACTGGGACCTCATGCTCGTCGTGCCTGACGACGCCCCTCGCGAGACACAGATGGCGGAGGTCGCCTACGGGCAGCTCAGAGGCCTGAGCTTCCCCGCCGAGATCCACGTCTATCGACGCAGCACGTTCGATCGCCAAAAGGACCTCTTCGGCTCGCTCCCGGCCGAGGTCGTGCGCGAGGGCCTCCTGCTCGTTGGCCGCTGAGGTCCCCGCGGCCTGGCTCGACCGGGCGGCCGACGACCTCCGGGTTGCCGACTTCCTGGTGGCGAGGCTCCGGGACGCGGCGCCGGACGAGGAGCGCGCCTTCGTGGTCGCTGCACTCTTCCACGCCCAACAGACAGCCGAGAAGGCCCTGAAGGCGTTCCTGATCGCGCGGCGGGAGATGCCGCCTCGGACGCACGACCTTGGGCCCTTGGCCGACCGGTGCGTCGCGCTTGAGCCCGAGCTCGAATCGGCCCTGACGAACGTTGACAAGCTCAGCCCCTTCGCAGTCCGAATCCGCTACCCCGGAGAGGACCTCCACCTCACCAACGAAGAAGTCGCAACGCGCGTCGAGATCGCCCGGACCTGCCTGACCGCCATCAGGGATCGCCTCTCTAAGACGTAGGACCCAGAGAGCGGCCCAGAGAGCGGCACACACTGGCATCCCGATGCGGGAGGGGGGCCAGCGCACGCCCTGGCGGCTTTATCGGGCGGAGGTCGCCGCCCGTGCTCAGCATCGGAAAGCTCGGATCAGGCAGCGAGGACTACTACCTGCACGCCGTCGCCGCCGGCCGCGAGGACTACTACCTGCGCGCCGGACGAGGCGCCCGGGCGCTGGCTGGCCGACGGCGGCCTCGACCTGTCGGGCGAGGTCGGCGCGCCCGAGCTGCGCGCCCTGCTTGCCGGCCGCGATCCTCGCCACGACGCCCAGCTGGTGCGCGGCCCCGCCGGCGGGCGGACGCGCACGCCCGGCTTCGACCTCACCTTCTAGCGCGCCCAAGTCGGTGTCGCTGCTGTTCGCCCTTGGCGATCCCGAGCAGCGCCAGGCCGCGATCGCCGCCCACGAGCGCGCCGTGGACGCGGCGATCGGCTACCTCGAGGGCCACGCCGCCTTCCTTCGCCGCGGCCACAACGGGACAGAGCGCGTGCCCGGCGCTCGGGCTGGTGGCGGCCGGCTTTCGCCACCGCGCCTCGCGCGCCGGCGACCCCGCCCTGCACACCCACGTGCTGGTGGCCAACCTCGCCCAGGACCACGAGGGCCGCTTCGGGGCGCTCGACTCGCGGGCGATCTACCGCAACGCCAAGAGCGCCGGCTACCTGTACCAGGCAGAGCTGCGCCACCAGCTGACCAAGGAACCTCGGCGTCGAGTGGGGCGCCGGTCACCAAGGGCGCCGCCGAGATCGCCGGCGTTCCCGCCCGACGTCCTCGACCGCCTTCAGCCGCCGGCGGGCCGAGATCGAGGCGCGCCTGGCAGAGCGCGGCGAGTCGGGCCGGCGGGCCGCCGAGGTGGCGGCGCTGGATACGCGCGCCGCCAAGGACTACTCGGTGCGCGGCGAGGACCTGTTCGCCGACTGGCGCGCCCGAGCGCAGGAGCTCGGCTTCGGCGAGCGCGAGCTCGAGGCGACGCTCTGGCGCGGGCATGTTCGCGAGCCCGATCGGGCCGAGCTTCGGCCGCTCTTCCACGCAGCTCGGCGAGCCCGGAGGGCCTGACCGCGCACGCCGCGACCTTCACCCGCCAGGAGGCGCTGCGCGAGCTGTGCGCGCGCGCCGGCCCGATGTGGGGGGCCGGCGCGCTGGGCGCGGCGGCCGACCTCTTCCTGGCATCGGATCGGGCGGTGCTGCTGGCGCCCGATGAGCCCTACGCGCCGGCGCGCTACTCGACGCCCGAGCTGCTTGGGACCGAGCGCGAGCTGCTGCAGGGCGCGCTCGAGCGCCGGCGCGAGGGCGCCGGGCTGGTGGACGGGCGCACGATCGACGCAGGTGCTCGCCGCCCGTCTCGAGCTGTCGCACGAGCAGGCGGCGATGGTGCGCGGCCTCGCCGAGAGCGGCGACGGCCTGCAGGTCGTGCTGGGGCGGGCCGGCTCGGGCAAGACCTACGCCCTGCGAGCCGGCGCGCGAGACATGGGAGGCCGCGGGCTACGAGGTGATCGGCGCGGCCCTTGTCGGCGCGGGCCGCCACCGAGCTCGAGGCCGGATCGGGGATCCCGTCGCGGACGCTGGCGCGCCTGCCTGATCGACGCCCGCGACCTGGAGCGCTCGCCGCTGCACGCGATGAGCGTGGTGGTGCTCGACGAGGCCGGCATGGTGGGAACGCGCGACCTGGCCGAGCTCGCGCGCCACGCCGCGCGAGGCCGGCGCCAAGCTGGTGCTGGTCGGCGACGACGCCCAGCTGCGCGAGATCGCCGCCGGGGGAGCCTTCCGCGCGCTGGCCGAGGCGTTGGGAGCGCTGGAGCTGGCGCAGAACCGGCGCCAGGAGCGCGGCTGGGAGCGCGAGGCCCTGGTGGCGATCCGCGAGGGCCGGGCGCGCGATGCCCTCGCCGCCTACGCAGTCCCACGGGCGCATCCACGTCGCCGCCGGCCCCGAGGCGGCGCGGCGCGAGCTGGTGGCCGACTGGCTGGCCGCCCACCGCGAGGGCTCAGAGGCCATGATGATCGCGCCGCGGCTTCAAGATGCCGCCGAGCTGTCGCGCGAGGCGCGGGCGCTGCTGATCGAGATCGGCGAGGTCGGCGGGCCCGAGCGCTACCTACCCTGCGGGCCGGTGGCGGCCGGCGACCGCGTGATGGCGCTGCGAAACGACCCTGGACTCGGGGTCCAGAACGGGATGCGCGCCACGGTGCTCGGCATGGGGCGCGAGGGCGGCCTTCGGATCGTCAGCGACGCCGGCGCCCTGCTCGAGCTGTCGCGCGGCTACCTGGCCGACGGCCACCTGACCTACGGCTACGCGATCACCGCCCACAAGGCCCAGGGGATGAGCGTCGATCGCGCCTTCGTGCTGGGCTCGGCGGGCCTCGATCGCGAGTGGGGCTATACGGCGCTGTCGCGGGCGCGGGCCGAGTCGCACCTCTACCTGTCGGCCGACGGCCCCGAGCGCGGCCGAGAGCGCGACGAGCTGGGGGGTCGCCACGTCGACCGGCCCGAGGACGCGCTGCGCCGGCTCGAGCGCGACCTCGGCCGCGACGGGCGACAGGAGGCCGCGACCACGTGGTGGATCGAGCGCGAGCCGCCGGGGCGTGAGCGGGGCCTTGGGTGGGAGCGCTGATCCCCCGCTGAGCTACGGCGGGCCCGGCTCGAACTCGGCGCGGGCCAGGTCAACCGCAGAGCTCGGACTCGCCGGTGCCGGTGCCGGCACGTTCGAGACCGACGGCGGCTCGGCGGCGGGGGCCGATCGGGCGGCCGGCGAGCCCGCGGACGCCGTCGCGGCGGCCGAGGTGGCGGACGTCGCCGGCCGCGCCGCCTTAGTCGCGCGCCGCCTCGGCGCCGCGGGGGCGGCAGGCCGCGCCTGTGACGTCCGCGCCTTCGGCGGTTGCTCAGCAGGTCCGGTGCGGGCCGGCGCTGGCGCCTCAGCGGCGGCGGGCAGCCTGGCGCTCACCGGAGCGGGCGCACGCTCTCCACCCGAGAGGGTGCCGACGCCGGCCAGTGCCAGCAGCGCCGCCACCCCCGCCCCGGCGAGCCGAGCCAGCGGGCTGAGCGCGTGCCAGCCCTCGATGACGCGCGCCAGGAATCCGCCCGACAGCGCGATCCAACCGTCGTGGGCGGCCTCGGCGAGCTGGCGGCTGACCTGGAGGTCGGTGTCGCCGCCGTTGACGGCCATCTCAGCGGCAGAGAGAAGCAGCGCCGACGGGAGCGCGGCGGCGATGCGCGAGCGCTGGCGGCGAAGCGCGACCAGCTGCCCGCGGCAGCGCCCGCAGTGATCGAGGTGGCGCTCGAGGCGCCGCAGCGCTGTCGCCTCGAGGGCGCGATCGAGGTAGTCGGACAGCTGCGGGCGCAGCTTGGCGCAGCGCCGGCCGGCGTCGAGGTCGTCGCCGAAGCGGGCCAGCGCGGCGCGCCCCTCGGCGAGCCGGCGCTTGACCGTCAGCGGGGTGAGGCCGAGCAGCTCGGCGATCTCGGCCCGGCTGAAGCCGCGGGCCCGAAGCGCCAGGCAGCTCGCTTGGAGGGGGTGAAGCTCCGCAAGCGCCTCGAGGGTGGCGATGCGCTCCTGGGTCGCGGCGAGCGCCGCGTGCGGGTCGGCGCCGGCCGACTGGTCGGGTGCCTTAGCCAGCGCCTCGGGATCGGTCGGAAGCTCGCGGCGGCGAGCGCGCAGGGTCTTGATCGCCTCGTTGCGCACCACGCGCTCGAGCCAGCGGTACAGCTTGCCCGGCTCGCCGTGGGCGAACGCCTCGGGGCGCGCGAGCGCGCGCTCGGTGGCGAGGTTGAGGATGTCCTCGGCGTCCTGGGGGCAGATCGAGGCCGCCAGGCGCAGCAGCGCCGGCCCGCCCGAGACGATCACCTCGGTGATGAGACGCTCGAACTGGGGCGTCCGGGAGCCGCGCTCGGCACCGGCTGCGCGACGCGGCGGCCCACCGTTGTCGCGGTGGGGCGGGGTGAGAGGAACGGGACGGTCCTCGTGGTCGTCGTGGTCGTGGGGCATGGCGGCTGCTCGGGGCCTCCCGTCTCGATGTCTCGGTTCGGACGGCGGTGCGCGGCACGGCGCCCAAAGGATCAAGCCCTGAGAAGCCGATCTGGCCCCCCCGAAATTGATTCCGGTGTGCAGCTCGAGCGGGCCGTGGCGAGGACGGCCGGCGATGGCTCGGATCGGGTCCGAGCGCGAGTGGCTCCGGCGCGGTGGCCTTCGTCTTGCACGACATGTTCGGCGTGCCGTTCGAGGAGATCGCCACGATCGTCGGGCGCTCGCCGGCCGCGTCGCGTCAGCTGGCGAGCCGGGCCCGGAGCCGGGTGCGGGGCACCGCGCCGGATCCGGACGCCGACATCGCGCTCCAGCGCAGGGTCGGCGACGCGTTCCTCGCCGCCGCGCGAGCGGGCGACCTTCGAGGCGCTGGTGGCGCTGCTCGACCCCGATGCCGTCTTTCGAGTCGACACGGGCGGACTCGCCCCCGCGGCCCGGCTGCCGGTGGTGGGTGCGGCCGCGGCGGCACGGGCGGTGCTCGCGACGGCGCCCCGGTATGCACCGCTCTGCCGGCCCGCGCTGGTCAACGGCGCCGCCAGCCTAATCTTCGCGCCCGGCGGCCGGCCGCAGGGGGTCATCGGGTTCACGGTCGTCGACGGGCGGATCGCCTCGGTCGAACATCGCGCCGACCCGGAGAAGCTCCGGGGCGTGACCATCGACGGGTGAGCGCTCCGGGTCAGCCCCCGAGGCGGTCTCTTCGGCACCGTCTCCCGCTTCGCGGAGGCCGAGAGAGCCGCGGCTGGAGCGACCCGGTGACATCACCGGATCAATGCGCTAAGTGGCCTCTCTCAATTCAGAAGCTCGCGCACGGATTGGGTGGGCGGACACACTCGCTCCTCACGAGATGCGGGCGCGAGCTCGGCGCCGACGCGGACGACCGCGTGTCGTCCCAGGCGAGCGTCTGGGAGCTGGCCGTCGAGACGCTCGCATCCACGCGGAGGGAGACTCTCGGCTGCCACTGTCGAGAGTGTCCCGCCCATGGGAAGGCGGCACAGATCGCGATCTAGGGGAACCGCGGCCACCCCGTGGGATCGAGACGACGCTGCGTCCGTGGTCTACACGGACGACGTGCCGTAGCCCGTCCGGATGGAACTTACGGACCAGGCGGCAAGGCTGTCCTCGTCCGCAACCAAGGAGCGAGCACCATGCCGGAACTCGACACCACCGAACCGCGCAACGGACGCCCCAGCGGTTGGGTGGCACCGGGCTTCGAGGAAGTACGCGCCGAGTTCGAGCGCAACTTCGCCGAGCGCGACGAGATCGGAGCCGCCGTCGCTGCGTACTGGCGAGGCGAGAAGGTGGTCGATCTGTGGGGCGGCCGGCGTACCCCGAGTGGCGACGAACCTTGGAACGAGGACACGATGGTGGAAGAAGGTAAGCGTCGTGGCGTAGGCGGTGATCCGACCGTCGCGGACCGCGACAAACGGCGAGAGGACGGGAACCTGGAGGGCGTCGCGCAGCTCGTTCGTCCGTTCGAAGCCGTGGACCTTGATGCAGAGGTCCTCGCATTCCTCGAGATCGCGCTCCTCGAGGGCACGGACCTCGACGCCGCCAGCCGGGCCGCTCCTCGACGTGCCGCTCATCACGACGCAAAGCTCCTTGACCTCGAAGCCAAGTGACGCATAGAGCGCGAGCGACCCCACGTTGAAGGAGTCCTGAAAGAGGCGTATGCCGGCCGCGTCCCGTCCCCGCTCCAGCGCGGCCTCCATCAGGCGGCGGCCGACGCGGGCGCCCTGCGCCTGGGGATCGACCGTGATCGGCTCCAGTCCCCGGATCGGCCCGCGCTCGTCGAGGAAGTTCGACCCGCCGGGCTCTAGCCCGTCCGCGCCACGACGAGCCGGTCGGCGCCCGACTCGGCGCCCCAGACCTCTCCGGGGCGGCCGAGGAGCTGCCGGACGCTCGCCCCAGGGGAGCGCAGGCGCCGCCATGGAAGACCTCCTCGTCGGCGCCGGGATCGCGCTCGAGCAGGTGCACCACGGCGACGGCATCGCCAACTGGGCCGTCAACGCGCGGGCGCTCGCGCGCGGGCACGGCATCCGCACCGGCCTGGAGGACACGACCGTGCTGCCGGACGGACAGCCGGCGCCGGACAACGCCGCCCTCGTCCGAGCGGCCGCCGCGATGATGGCCTGATCATCGCATCGCGACGTCCACCACAGCGTCCAAATGCGCAGCCGCCGGAACGTCGAAAGGCGGGCACGGCGGCCCGCCTCTCGGTTGCGTTGCGGTGACGCCTAGCCCTTCGGCGGCAGCAGCACCTTATTGATCACGTGGATGGTCCCGTTGGTGGCACCGATGTCGGTCTTGACGACCTTCGTCGACCCGTTCAGGAAGACTGAGCCGCCGCGCACGCGGATGCTGATCCTGGGGCCGGCCAGCGTCCTCGCGGAGCGCAGCTCGACGACCCGCTCTGCCGTGACGTTCCCCTTGACGACGTGGTACAGGAGCACGCGTCGGAGCGCTGCGCGGTCGTTGGCGAGCTTGTCGAGTGTCGCCTTCGGGACGGCCTTGAAGGCGGAGTCGGTGGGTGCGAAGACGGTCAGCGGACCGGGGCCGGAGAGCGCGCCGACGAGACCGGCCTGCTTGGAGAGGGCCAGCAGGGTCTTGAACTGGCCCGTAGCGGCCGCGGTGCGGACGATGTTCTCCTGCGCCGCCGGTGCGCCTACCACCTGCTGCGAGCTCGCCAGCGTCGGGGCCGACAAGGCGACCAGCGCCGCGGCGCCTGCGATAAGGCGCATGAGCGGCTTCTTCGAGACTGAGATCGGACTGGACACGTTCACTGTGCTCCCTCCTGTAGAGGTATTGTCGAAGGTATGTAGAGGATAATAGGGATGAACGCCTGGCTCGTCAAGTGTTTGTAGAGATTTGGTATAGACTGGCGCCATGAGCACCCCGCCGGCACATCTCCGCATCGGGGCGTTGAGCCGTCGAGTCGGCGTCTCGCCCGAGCTGCTGCGCGCCTGGGAGCAGCGCTACGGGTTGCTCCGGCCGCTCCGCTCGCGCGGCGGCTTCCGGCTCTACTCGCAGGCCGACGAGGAGCGCGTGCGCTCGATGCGCCGACACCTGGACGCGGGCGTATCTGCCGCCGAGGCGGCCCGGTTGGCGCTTGCGGAAACCGCACCCGATCAGGCGGGAGAGCCTGAGTCCGCGGATCTCGAACGGTTGTCACTGGAGCTCCGGGGCGACGCTCGATCGGCTCGACGACCCCAACGCTCAGGCGATGCTTTGATCGCCTGCTCGCCACGTTCACGCTCGAGACGGTGCTTCGTGACGTCCTCCTGCCCTACCTCCACGAACTCGGCGAGCGGTGGGACCAGGGCGAGGCAACCGTGGCGCAGGAGCACTTCGCCAGCAACGTCCTGCGCGGACGGCTGCTCGGGCTGGCCCGCGACTGGGGCCGAGGCAGCGGCCCCAGAGCCATGCTGGCCTGCGCACCGGGCGAGCTCCACGACCTGCCGCTGATCATGTTCGGACTGGTTCTCGCGAGACGCGGCTGGGTGATCACGTACCTCGGGCCGGACACGCCGATCGCCACGATCGAGGAGCACCTCGCGGATGTGGAGCCCAGGCTCGTGGTGATCGCCGCGGCGACGAGGCGGCGTCTCCGCGCCGCGCAGCCGCGGCTGACAGAGCTGGCGCGGCACGTCCCCTTGGCCCTCGCCGGCGCCGGTGCCACTGCCGCGATCGCCCGTGCCACGGGCGCCGTCGTGCTCGAAGGGGATCCGGTCACCGCGGCCGAGCGGGTCGCGGACGAGCATCGATGAGCCTGCGCGGCCGCCTACCCGGGACGTGGAGCTCGACAAGCTCGGTCGCTGTCGGGTGCGTTCGAGTCGGTTCAGCGCGTCGAGCTGCCGGAGCCGGTCATCGAGTGCAGCGCTGCCGGGGCAAAGCGGCTGGGGGAGCTGTATTGGCGCGAGCTGGAGCGTTCGACCCTCGGCCTCGTTCGAGCACGCCCCACGGGCGGCGCACCGCGGCTGCGACTGCTCGGGGTCGGGCCCGCGCTCCTGTGCTTCGGGCAGCCCGAGCTTCGAGTGAGCCCCAGCTCGGTGAGCTGTCTCTATCCGATTCGAGGCGGCCTGCTGGCCCGCGCAGCGGCCGGCTCGATCTCGTTCACGCAGACGGGGTCCTACGATGTCGCCGTCTGCTCATCGATCAGCGGCTTCTTCCCTCGCCTCGCCGGCTACTCCCACCGGTCTCGCTGGAACAGCCTGCTCTACGCGCAGATTCAGCAGAGGCTGCACGTCGCGCTGGGGAGGCGGTTCTTCGCGCGGCTCTGCCAGGAGGCAGGCCGTTGAAGATCGCCGTGCTCGGTGCGAGCGGCACCGTCGGCCGCGCGCTCCTGCCCCTGCTCGCGCAGCAGCACGACGTTCTGGCCGTGTCGCGCCGGCCGCCAGACGCGACAGGCGGCATCCGGTGGGAAGCCGCCGATGCGACCGAGGGGGAGGCGGTGCGCCGCTTGTTCGAGGATCGAGAGCTCGCGTACTACTTGGTGCATTCGCTCGGCAGTCGCGACTTCGAGGCGCGTGATCGCCTCGCGGCCGAAACCGTCGCGAGGGAGGCCGAGCGTGCAGGCCTGCGCCAGCTGGTCTACCTGGGCGGCCTCGGAGACGACTCCCCCGACCTCTCTCGTCACCTTCGCAGCCGGGCCGACACGGCCAGCGTCCTCGCCTCCGGCTCCGTGCCGGTGACCACCCTCCGTGCCGCGATGGTGATCGGAGCCGGCAGCGCAGCTTTCGAGACGATCGTCGCGCTCGTCGACCGTCTCCCGGGCATGATCTGCCCGCGTTGGGTCTCGACCCGGACGCAGCCGATCGCGCTTGCGGACGTCGCCGCCTACCTGGCCGCGGTTGCCGGCCGGAAGGAGACGATGGGTACGTCGTTCGACGCCGGCGGGCCCGACGTGATGACGTACCGCGAAATGATCGAGCGCATCGCCCGTATCCGTCGCAAGCACCCGCTGATCGTCGAGGTGCCCGTCCTCACCCCTCGCCTCTCCTCCTACTGGCTGCACCTGGTGACCCCGGTGAAGGCGGGTGTCGCCCGGCCGCTCATCGAGGGCCTCCGAACTGCAACCGTGTCTCGCGACGGGCGCCTGCGTCGGCTCGTGCCGCTGCGGCTGACCTCCTTCGACGACGCCGCCCGGGCTGCGATGTCTGCCCGGTCATCGCCTGCCGAGTCGTGACCGGAACCCGCGCTCACGTGGACGCGCTCAGGGTGGGCTATGCGTGCGTCAACACACAGCTCCCCTCCGCGTCGCGGACTCTGCGGATGGCGAACGTAACGGCCGAGCGCCTGCGTGATCTGATCGGCGCGAATCTCGACGCGCTCGAGGCGATCCTCCACTGGAACCACGCGCACGGCATCGAGGTCTTCCGCTTGACCTCGAACCTGATTCCGTTCGGCTCGCACCCCGCGAACGAGCTCGCGTGGTGGGAAGAGTTCCAGCCTCGCCTCGCCCAACTGGGCGCGTTCATGCGGGCGTCGGGCATGCGCTTGTCGACGCATCCGGGGCAGTACACGGTGCTGTCGTCCGCTCGTCCGCACGTGGTCGCCGCCGCTGTCGCCGAGCTCGCATATCAGGACCGGCTGCTGAGCGCGTTCGGACTCGACCAATCGCACAAGATCGTCCTCCACGTCGGCTCGGGCGCGGCGGACCCGGTCGCGAGCGACCGGTTCGCGGCCGGCTTCGAGCGACTCCCGGCGGGCCCGGCCGGGCGGCTGGCGCTTGAGAACGACGAGCGGTGGCCGCTCGAGTCGGTGCTCGCGTTGGCAGAGCGTCTCGGGGTGCCGGTCGTGTTCGACGTGTTCCACCACCGGCTCGCGCCCTCGCTTAGCGGGCTCGGTGACCGCGAGGTCGTCCTCCGCGCCGCCGAGAGCTGGCGTTGCGGCGACGGTCGTCCGAAGTGCACTTCTCTACACAGGAGCCTGGCAAGCGACCGGGCGCGCACGCGGAGACGATCGACGTCTCATCCGTCGAACGCTTCGTCGCCGAGGTGGGTGACCAGCCGCTCGACTGCATCCTCGAGGTGAAGGACAAGGAGCGCTCGGTACTCCGGGTCCAGGAACTGCTTCGTCGGCGCGCTTGAACGCCGCTAGGGCGCATCGTCAAGCCAGGTACCGGGCCCCGGGCGGAGCCGTGCGCCAGCCCCACTCGTCGAGCACGTACTGGGAGAACTCGACCTCGGAGAGCGTGATGCGCTCGGCCTTGGCCAGCTCCAGCATCAGGATCACGCGGTCGTAGTCGCGCGTGTGGTCGCTCGGCTCGGGCAGCTGGACCGCGCGATGGATGCGGCGGCCAGCTCCCGACCGTCGCCGCTCTACAGACCCTCGACCGCGACCGCCTGGAGGGTCGCCGCGCCCTCGCGCAGCCGCCTCGCCTCGCGGTACTCGGGCGAGTCGTACCAGCGCTTCACCGCCTCAAGGTCTTCGAACTCCAGTACCACGATTCGCTTCGGCCGCCGGTCGCCTTCGAGCACGGCCAGCTCGCCGCCCCGGGCGATGAAGCGGCCGCCACCGGCAGCGATCGCGGCCGCAGCGGCGGCCCTGTAGCGCTCATACTGCTCCGGGTCGTGCACGTCCGTCTCGACGATCACGTAGGCAGGCATGATCCAAGCGTACGCCCCGTCGGGAGGTCGAACGCCAGATCCGGAAGCGAACGCGTCCGGCCCGGCGCCCGGCGGGGGCGGGGATGCCTCTCCTCGTTCTCCTCCGCCGTGCGGATCACGAGATCATGATCGAGTCTCGCGGGCTCGCCGCGATGAGAGGGTCGCTGTGGCCGCCGATCGAACACGGCGACAACTGCGCGCAACTCCCGGCCTGGTGCGAATCCGGCCGCGATAGAGTCGGCGACTCGACCGTGGCCGTAGCTTGTCGCCGAAGGCATCCAGCTTCGCCTGAGACTCCCAGACCTCGCTGACTCGGAGGTCGTTCTCGTCGCCGAAGAGAACGTGAAGCTGGCAACCGTCGGCCGGCCAATCACCGGCCTCGGTGAGCGCGTTGCGAACGGTGTCGTACTGCTGCCTCGTCATGTTTCGAGGGCGGATACGGACGACGATGCTCATGAGGAACCTCCCAAGGATTCAAGCAGCGGGCATCCAGCTCTCGGGCGAGCCGGAGGTCTTCGAGGCGCATATCGTCGAGACGTTCTAGGGCTCGGCACCTCCGACGCATGCGTCGGAGGTGCAGGCGTTCGCGCGGCGGGCGAAGATACTTTCGTGAGTCGCGACGAAAAATCTCGCAGCGATTTTTGGCGCGGGTACCGCGCCGGACAGGGCGCGCTCGGGAAATCATTTCCCCCCCACGCGGGGCCCGGTTGCCGGCGGAGACGGGGATCGCAACGACGAGGCCGCCTCGCTCGCCGCTGCTCTGCTCGGCCATGGTGCCGAGATGTAAGTGCCGGTCGCGGTTACAGTGCACCCAGTGCCCCCGCGATACTCGCCCTACGGGCGGAGTTGGACCCGGGTCCGGCGGGCCGTCCTCGCCCGCGACGGCTACCGCTGCCACATCTGCGGCGGCCCGGGCGCGGACAGCGTCGACCGTCTGGATCCGGTCTCGACACACGGTCCACGCATCCCACCGCTGGACCGGCTCGCCGCGGCCCATGTCGGCTGCAACAGCAGGAGGGCGCGGCTGCTTGAGCAGGAGCGCAGGGCCGCGAGCCCGAGCCACCCCGCCCGGCCGCAGGTGGTCGCCGGACCCCCGGGCAGGCGGGTGTGGTGGGGAGCGATCCAGCCCGACGACCTGGCGCGTGGCGGATGACCCCAGTGCCCGAGGAACCCTGGGAGGCTCGCGTGGCCCGGGCGGCGGCCCGGCGTGACCTCAAGGTGCAGCGGTCGCGCGACTGGAACCCCTCGCTGCCCGACGACGGCACCTACGTCCTGGTGAACCTGTGGACGAACGGCGCAGTCGCGGGGCGGGGTTGAGCCGGGAGGGGGTCGAGCGGGCCCTCGAGGTGGACTGATCGGACTGAAGGTCATCGCCTCGTCCGTCCCTCCCGAGCTGGCGTCCACATTGAGCCGCGTATACGACAGCGCGTGTCGTACACCCCGGGGGGTGGTCGGCCCTCCGCCGTGGCCGCGACCATCATCGTGTCGGTCGCGATGCTGACGGTGGCGATCACCGCTGCTCGGCAAGGATGGCCGACCGCTTGGTGTCGTCGAGGCCAAGCGCAGCTCACGCGAGGCCGCTTTCACGCGAAAGTGGAAGCGTGCGGCGGGTCGGCTGGGGCTGCTGCTCGTCGTCCAGAGCGGGCGCCTGGTCAATGCGAGCCGACGCGCCCGCTTCTCGCGCGTAGCGGGAGCGGGCGTCGGGTTCCGTCACACTATGGGGTGTGGAGCGCGAGGGCAGTGTGCGGGTGTGGCGAGCTGACGTCGCGGGCGGTTGCGTGTGCATCAGCGGCGCGACCACCGGTTACGCCGTGGATCCGGTGGGCGAATACGTCGTGGGAGTCATAGTCGCCGGCGCGATGCGAGTGCGCCGGGGCCGTGAGCGCTTCGTGTTCGGGCCGCGGGACGTCTGCACGTGGGATCCGTCCGCAGCGCATTGCGGGACTCCGTACGGTTGCACGCACTGGGAGGCGTGCCTGCTGATCCTCGAGTCCCCGGCGCTCGAGCGGATCCTTCGCGGCCCCGAGCCTCTGGCGACAGACCTCTGTTTCTCGAGACCACTGGTGCGCGACGCTCGGCTGGCGCAGCGGTTCGTGGAGCTGCACCGGACGCTGCAGACCCCGTCGTGGGCGCTGGAGCGCGAGACGCTGCTCGCCGACTGGCTGCGCGACGTCAGCGACGGCACGCCGAGCCTCGAGGACCGCCGCCGCGCCGCCCGTCGTGATCCCGCGCTGCGACGCGCGTGCGAGCTGCGGGCGACGAGCTTGCGGGCAACGTCACGCTCGACGATCTCGCGCGCGCGGCCGGCGTCAGCCGCCACCGCCTGTCACGGTTGTTTCGCACGGCGTACGGCCTGCCGCCGCACCGCTTCCAGCTCGCCCACCGCATCCGAGACGCGCGGCGGATGCTCGAGCGCGGGGTTGCCGTCGCCGAGGTCGCGCAGGCGACCGGGTTCTTCGACCAGAGCCACCTGCATCGGCACTTCCGCCGCACGCTCGGGATGACACCCACCCGCTACGCCCGCCTGACCGCTCAGACGTACAAGACCCAGGCGCTCGGTTGACCTACGGTCCCGGCGATGAACATCACCGCGCACATCGTGGTCCGCGACGCCGCCGAGGCCTCCGCCTGGTACGCGAACGCCTTCGGCGCGCGCGAGCTGAACCGCATCCCGCTGCCGGGCGACAAGGTGATGAGCGTCGAGCTCGCCTTCGGCGACTCCGTCGTGCACGTCGCAAGCGAGTTCCCCGACCTGGGCATTGTCTCGCCGCTGGCGATCGGTGGTACCGCGACCGTTCTCCAGATCAACACCGACGACGCGGACGGCCTCTGGACCCGTGCGCTCAACGCCGGAGCCGAGGCCCGCCACGAGCTCGCTGACGCGTTCTGGGGCGAGCGCCACGGGCAGCTCACCGACCCGTTCGGTCACCGCTGGAACATCGCCCAACGGCTCCGCGACGTCCCCCACGACGAGATCGTCGCCGCCGCAGCCCGGGCCTTCGGCGGCGGCTGAGACCATGGCCCCCGCTCGCGCTCGTCGCGCAAAGCAAGAGCGAAACCTTGGGCTTGGCCGCTCATGCTGCTCGTCCGGAGCGGCCATATGGGGCTGGGCCGAGACCACGCCCCTCCAGGCCAAAGCGACAGCGCGCACCGTCCGCGCCATGGCTCTCGTACCAGGTGTAAGAGCGCGCTGCTCGTCGGATGTCCAGCGCCCGATGATTGCACGCGGTTAGTCGCCTACTGGGTCATCCTTGCGCTGGTGCCGCGCCTGCTGACAGAGCGGCGCCGAGCTCGCTGCGCGCGGTGATTCCGAGCTTCGGGAAGATCCGGTAGAGGTGCGTGCCGATCGTGCGTTGCGAGACGTACAGCTGTTGAGCGATCTCGCGGTTGGGGAGGCCTTTTGCGGCGAGGTGAGCGATCTGGAGTTCCTGCGCGGTCAGTTGGTCGCGGGCGGCGGGGTCGCGCCGCCGGCTCGACTCCCCTGATGCGCGCAGCTCGCGGCGTGTCTGTTCGCTGAATGCGGCGCAGCCAAGCGCGTCGAACGCGTCACGGGCCTCGCGCAGCGGTGCGCGCGACTCGGTGATCCGACGCTGGCGGCGCAGCCACCGGCCGTGAGCGAGCAGGGCTCGGGCGCGCTGGAAGGGCCAGCGGCCGAGGTCGGCGCCCAGCGCCTCCTCGAAGCGTTCGGCGGCCTGCTCGTCGTCGGCGAGCACTGCGCGGGCGTGCCGCAAACCCAGCGCGATCCAGATTGTCGGGTTCTTGCCAGCGGCGGCTTCGATCTGTGCCACGCGCGCTCGTGCCTCCTTGATGCGGCCGATGTGGAGGGCGGCCTCGGCAAGGTCTCCGATGATCCACGAGGCCATCGCAGGATGATGGGCCGGGTCGGTGGGGTCGAAGAGGCGCTCGGCAGCCTCGTAGGCGTCATCGTGTCGGGATGCTCCGAGCGCGGCGGAGACCCTCCCGAACTGGGCCAAGGCGACGATCATGTTGGCACCTATCGGCAGTGCAATCCGCTCGGCTTCTGCCGACGCCTGCTCTGCCGCGTCCGCGTCACCGCGCATCCCTGCGATCGCCGAGACGATGGTGTCCGCTGCCGCCTTCCAGAGCGGCTGGCCGAGCTCGGTCGACAAGCGACTTGCCTCTGCTGCAGCCGGGATTGCGACGTCCCACTTGGCGAGTCGCGTTGTCACGATCCCTTGCACAGAGAGCACGTATGCCAGGTGTCCGAGGCGTCCGTCTGCGCGCAGCGCTTGGGTCCCTGCGCTGAGCAACGTGTCGCCGACGTCGAAGGCGCCGACGGCGACCGCGGCGTTGCCCAGGTAGAGCAAGGCCTCCGTGTCGTTCCCGCCCTCGGCGGCGGCCTTCTGGACGTGGGCGAGCACCGCCGGGGCGTGGCCGAAGGGATCCGCGTACGCCTGGATCGCCAGCACCTGTAGGTCGTCGGCGTCGCCGAGGCGACTTGCCGCCTCGACGAGGGTCCGCCGCGCCGCGGGACCGGGGTCTGCCCAATGTGCACGCGTGGCGACGAGCCAGAGCAAGGCAAAGTGCAGGTCGCGATCGCCGGCTTGGCCGGCCTGCTCGGCAGCTGCGATCAACGCCGCGGCCCGTGTGGGGCTCGGCGCTCTTAGATTGATCATCTCGTCGATCCATGTGGCGCGCGCGCGCTCGAGCGGTCCGGGCTCAAGCTGTTCAGCCTCGCGAAGCAGCGGGGCGACGATGTCGGGCTGCCCGAGCTCGAAGGCGGCCTCGGCCGCGGCGATCAGGCGCCGGGCGCGTTGCGCGGGATCGCTGAGCTCAGCGGCGCGACGCAGCGCGATTGCGGCGACGCTGACCGCTCCGCGGCGTCGGGCGCGCCGGCCTGCCTCTTCGAGTTCCGCGGCCACGTCTTCGTGCGTGCCGGCGATGAGCGCCGCCCGGTGCCAGACCCGTCGGTCTGGCTCGTCGTGGAGCACGTCGGCCAGCGCCTCGTGCACGCGGCGGCGTTGCACCACGCTTGCGGCCTGGCGCACGGCTGAGCGCATCAACGGGTGGCGGAAGCGGACGGCCCGTTCGTCGAGGTCGACGATCGCGGCCTCGACGGCAGGGTCAAGAACATCTACGTCCGTTGGGGCAGCGTTGACGATCCGGCCTGCCGCTAACACCTCATTCACGCGCTCCTTGTCGTTGAGCGCCGCGGTCAGCAGGAGCAGGCGGGTTTCCTCGGGCAGATCGGAGACCCGGGCCGCGAATGCCTGCTCGAGTCGGTCTGTGAGGGGCACCAAGCCCGGGATCGGCGTGCCCTGCTCCATACGAGCGGCGGCGATCGGCAGTTCGATGAGCGCCAGCGGGTTGCCGGCGGCCTCACGCAGGATCTGGTTGCGCATCGTCGGGGTGAGGTGCTTCGCTGAGGTGTCAAGCAGTGCTGCCGCGCTGGCGGCGTCGAGGGCGCTGAGCCGGTGCTCCGGGAGGCCCGCATCGACGAGCGAAGACCATGAACCGTCGCGTACGGCGGCCAGAAGCACGATTGGGTCGGACTCCAGGCGGCGGGCGACGAACGCGAGTACGTCCGATGACGGGCGATCGAGCCAGTGGGCATCCTCGGCGATGAGCAGGAGCGGCGCGTCGGCGGCGACCTCGGAGAGCAGGTCGAGGACCGCCATGGCGATGCGATAGTGCTCGGGCGCAGTGTCGTCTCCGAGGCCGAGCACAGTGTCGAGCACGGCGCGCTGTGCGGGGGGCAAGCCGGCTGCGTGGTCGCGAACGGGGCGCAGTAGCTGGTGCAGACCTGAGAACGCGACGCTGGCCTCGCACTGCACCCCTGTCGTTCTCAGCACCGCGATGTTGCGCTCGCGCGCGAGTGCCGTCGCCTCCGTCAGGAGGCGGGACTTCCCGATGCCCGGCTCGCCGCGCAGCACGAGCGCTGAGCCGCCGCTTTCGATCCGATCTCGCAGGGAGCGCAGCGTCTCCGTCTCGGCATCGCGGCCGAGGAGGGGGCCAGCGTCGTCGTGCGCCACGGCCGGCATGGCGCGGTGATCCTCCCACAAACCACTGCTCGCGCTGACAACGGGCAGTGGCGAGGCCGCTCAACCGACGCGGCACGTCTGGCAGGTGGACGTCGTCGCTCAGTCGGCGCCAGTCGGGGAAGAGGCCCTTCCCGGCCGGCCACGGTGAAGGGTGCGGCGGCCGGCCGGGAACGAAGGCGGAGAGTCAACCGACGGCGTTGGCGGCGTCGAGGATCAGATCGGTCACCGCGGACGGCCGAGAGTTCATCGGAACGTGCGAGGCCCGGACTTCGGCGGTTGTCGCACCGGCCCGATCGGCCATGAACCGCTGGGTGGCAGGCGGGATGGCGCGGTCTTCGGTGGCGATGAGGTACCACGAGGGGATCGTTCTCCAGGCTGGCGGGCCTGAGAGTTCTTCGAGGATCGCGAGGTCGAACGGCCGCTGGGTCGCGGCCATCACCGCAGCCGTGCTCTTCGGCACGTCGTGGGCGAAGATGCGATGGAAGACACTCGGGGTGATGTAGCTGTCGAGGCCGCCCGGATAGGGCCGGACCGTCAGCGTGTCCGGACCGATCTGGCTGCCCGGGTTCTTCAGGATGAGGTCAATCTGCTTCTCGCCCTGGTCGGGCGCGAAAGCGGCGATGTAGACGAGTGCCTTGACGTTCGGGTTTCCCGTGGCCGCATTCGTCAGCACCATGCCCCCATAGGAGTGGCCAACGAGCACGATCGGCCCAGCGATGCTGGCGAGCACGCTGGAGAGATAGGCCGCGTCTCCATGGAGACTGCGAAGCGGGTTGGCGACGGCGAGCGCCGTGTAACCCTTGCTCTGCAGCTTCTTGACGCTGTCGTTCCAGCCCGAGGAGTCCGCCCAGGCGCCGTGCACGAGCACAATCGTGGGCTTGGCCTCGCCTGGGCTTGCTGGATGAGCTTGCCGCAGTCCCTACTGCGAAGGCCAGGGCGAGCAGGGCGACGATCAGCGCGAGCGTCGCCGCCGCACGGCGCCCCAGAGGGTTGGTGTTTCGAGCTGTCGTCATCGGATTGCCTCCGCGGTCTCGACGCGCGCCTCCCGGGCGGCCTGCGTGATCAGATCGGCAGTCGCGTGCGGCTGCGAGACGTAGATCGAGTGGCTGCCGAGTGCCTCGATGATCGTTGAGCCGGCCCGCTCGGACATGGCGCGCTGCGCCGGCGGCGGGATCATGCGGTCGTCGGTGGCGACGAGGTACCAGCTCGGCTTGCTGCGCCAGGCAGGCTCGCTGACGGCGCCGCCGAGCGCCTCGACGCCCCACGGGACCTGCGAGTCGGCCATGAACGCCGCCAGCCGGCCGGGACATCCGCCGCGAACGAGGCCGCGAACTTGTCGCGGTCAAGGTACAAGAACCCATCGACGGGCGGCAGGATCGGCGGCACCGGCGCACCGGGCGGCGGGTCGGCGATCAGCGTGTTGACCGACTCACCGGCATCGGGCGCGAACGCCGCGATGTAGACCAGGCCGGCGACGCGCTCGTGGCGCCCGGCTTCCGAAATCACCGCCCCGCCGTATGAATGGCCGACCAGGATCGCCGGGCCGTCCAGCAGGTCGAGCACGTTGTGGGTGGTTCGGACGTCGCTTTCGAGCGAGAGCGTCTGGTTCTGCACGACGCTCACGTTGAACCCGTCCGCCGTCAGCAGGTCGTAGACGCCCTGCCACCCGGACCCATCGACGAACCCGCCGTGCACAAGCACGATGTTCTGCACATCAGTCATGGATGACCCCCTGAGCGTTGGCCGGCCTCGGGACGAGGTCGGCTTGGTCATCGGCGACTTTGGCCGGCGTCCGATCCAGGTGCATGCGTCCGGCGACGACACTTTCGTACGTCGGTCATTCCAGTGACGTACGTCGTGCGGCTAGCCCATGATCCGCCGTGCCGAGGCCAGAGACGCTCGCTCAGGGACGAACAGCAGGCGCTCCTGCGAGGACTGGACTCACGACCGCTTGGGACGAGCAGCAGAAGCGGCCAAGCCCAAGGTTTCGCTCTTGCTTTGCGCGAAGAGCAGCAGCAGTCCAACCTCACTGTTCCCATCCATGGACAGCGGCAGCGACTCGCTGCTTTCGCGGTCACCCGGCGAGACGGCGCCAAACGGATCAGGGCGCACCCCGAGGGCTCGCTCACCTCGCCGTTCACTTCTCGTCTCGAGTGGTGCCCAAACCCAGTAGAAGTGGCGAGGGCACGTCTTTGACCCCCTCGACGAACATCCACGACCGGGGCGCCTGTTCGGCGTCTTGGACGAGTACCTGAAGGAGGACAGGCCGCGATGAAGACTCCGCCGATCGTGTCACCGCAGGAGTGGGAGGCCGCCCGCCAGGAGCTGCTGGTCAAGGAGAAGGAGCTGACCCGCGCCCGCGACGCGCTGGCCGCCCAGCGCCGCCGGATGCCGTGGATGGCGGTGGAGAAGGACTACCGCTTCGAGGGCCCGGACGGCCCGGCGAGCCTGCTCGACCTGTTCGAGGGGCGCCGCCAGCTGATCGTCTACCGCGCCTTCTACGCGCCGGACGTCACCACTTACCCGGAGGGGGGCGGCGCGTACCCGGAGCGGGCCTGCGTGGGCTGCTCCTTCGTCGCCGACCAGGTCGCGCACCCCGCCCACCTGAACGCGCGGGACACGACGCTCGCGTTCGTTTCGCGCGCCCCCCAGGCCGAGATCCAGGGCCTGAAGGAGCGCATGGGCTGGGAGCCGATCCCGTGGTACACGATCACGGACGACTTCGACAAAGACTTCGGCGTCGACGAGTGGCACGGCACCAACGCCTTCATCCGCGACGGCGAGCGGATCTTCCGCACCTACTTCATCGACAGCCGCGGCGACGAGGCGATGGGAAGCACCTGGAGCTACCTGGACATCACCGCGCTCGGGCGCCAGGAGGCATGGGAGGACTCGCCGGAGGGCTATCCGCAGACCCCGCCGTACGAGTGGTGGAACTACCACGACGCGTACGGCAAGACCGCGTGATCGCCCCGCAGGAGGCGCGCCGCAGGAGGAGGCCCCGACGTCGGTGACCAACGCGGCGCCGGACAGCTGCTGGCGGGCGCCAGGCTGACCTCCTCGGCAGGCATCTCGCTCGCCCGATCCGCCGAGATGATGGGCGGGTGACCGGCTCGTCAGGTGAGGATCCGCCTGAGCCTCGCGAGGTTGTCGTCAACTCCCCGCTTGACCGCGCGCGCCGCGAGCGGGCCCAGCCGGGCCGCGACGCCCTCCAACTCGCCTGCCGCCTCCAGGTCGAGGCGCGTCCCGCCGCGCTCGGGAGAGAAGCGGTAGCGGTAGACAAAGGGCGTCGGTCCCGAGGTCGTGCGCATCGCGAATTCCCGCTGCGGCTCGCGGTCGATGATCTCGATCTCGTTCTCGGCCCGCCCGCCCGGAAGCTCACGCTCCATGTGGTACGTCGAGCCCACCTCACCCGGCGGTTCTAACGCCGTGCGAACGGCCCGGGCCGGGACCGGCATCACCGGCATCCTCGCCATCTGCTGCGCGGCCATCAGGATCAGGTCGTGGAACTGGGTCGCGCGCAGCGTCGTCCAGGGCAGGCCGGACTCGGCCACGACGCGCTCGGCGGCGAGCTTCGACGCGAAGTAGCCGAACATGGCGCGGTCGACGCCGCTGACGACGGCGATCCGGTCGGCGCCGACGACCGAGATGTACACCAGGTGCCGCGTCCCGGCCCGCGAGGCCGCCTCGACCAGGTTCGCGGCCTTCTCCTCGTCGCCCTTGCTGGGCCCGCGAGGTGGACGATGGTCTCGGCTCCCTCCACCGCGGCCTCGATCCCCTCGCCCGTCGCCAGGTCGCCGGTCACGAGCTCGATGCCGTCGCCGGACTCGCCGCCGCTGCCGGCTGAGCACCCGCACGGCGCGGCCGGCGTCGCGCAGCCGCGGGACGACGCAGGCGCCCGAGCGTGCCCGTGCCGCCGGTGACCAGGATGGGTGATGTCATGGATGTCCTCCTGTGTGTTCGGTCCCGATCGGCGCGGTCGCGCCGCCGGTCTTGTGTGTGTGAGACCGACCGCGAGCGAGGAATGTGACCGATGAGTTACGACCGGCTCGCCGAGCGCTTCGAGCAGCACCGCCGCGCCTGCGGGCGATCGCCTACCGGATCCTGGGCTCCCCGAGCGACGCCGACGACGCCGTCCAGGAGGCCTGGATCCGCCTCAGCCGCTCGGACACCGACGCGATCGACAACCTCGGCGAGCTGGCTCACCACCGTCGTCTCCCGGGTGTGCCTGAACATACTCCAGGCCCGGAGGTCGCGGCCCGAGTCCGCTCGCCGCCGGACCTGCCCGAGCCGCCCGCGAGACGGTCCGACCCCGAGCACGAGGCGCTGCTGGCCGACTCGGTCGGGCTCGCGCTCCTGGTCGTGCTCGACACCCTCACGCCCGCCGAGCGCGTCGCCTTCGTCCTGCACGACATCTTCGCGTCCCCTTCGACGAGATCGCGCCGATCGTCGGCCGCAGCACGCCGGCGACCCGCCAGCTGGCGAGCCGCGCCCGCGCCGCGTGCAACGCCAGGACGCGACCGGCCGAGGCCGACCGGCTCCGCCAGTCCACCCTCGTCGACGCCTTCCTCGCCGCGGCCCGCCACGGCGACTTCGACGCGCTGCTCGCCCTCCTCGACCCCGAGGTCGTCCTCCGCGCCGACGCGCAGGCCGTCAGGCTGGGCGCGGCCAAGGAGGCCCGGGGGGCGGAGGGCGTCGCCGCCTTCCTGCAACACGCCCGCGGCGCCAGGCCGGCGCTCCTGCACGGCTGGGCGGCGGCGGTCTGGGCGCCGGGCGGCCGGCCGCGGGCCGTCCTCGACTTCACCACCCGTGGGGGCAGGATCACCGCGGTCGAGGTCATCGCCGACCCGGACCGCCTCCGCGAGATCGACCTCATCGTCCCAGACGGCCCCTGACGCCCGCTGCCGGGGCTCAGATCAGGTCCGCGACCTCCGCGACGCGGTCCTCGTAGAGGTAGTAGACCCACCCCTCCCCGGCGAGCTCCTCCTCGCCGCCGCCGAGGCTGGTCTCCTCGAAGGCCTTGTAGCCGAGGCGCTCCCCCATGCCGCCGTCGATCAGCCGCTTGGCGTTGTAGGTCTGTCCATCCGACCAGCCGCGCGCGCGGGCGACGGCCTCGAGGGGGATGGCCCCCAGCTCCTGGTGTCCGCTCTCCACGCGGCCGCCTCCTCGTCGGTCGCAGCGATCCTACGCGCTGTCCGCCGGCCGGGGGTCGCCGTAAGGTGGGCGGA
The DNA here is from genome assembly GCA_963835685.1 of Miltoncostaeaceae bacterium. Classification (GTDB taxonomy): domain Bacteria; phylum Actinomycetota; class Thermoleophilia; order Miltoncostaeales; family Miltoncostaeaceae; genus DATAGF01. The sequence continues at coordinate 305,436 of CAWIGI010000014.1, read as the reverse complement.
GCCATCCCGAATACGCGAGAGGAGGCTGGCGTGCTTCTGGCGAGGGTGAAGATCGGGGACTTCGACCAGTTCTGGTCGATGTTCACGACCGCGGGCGCCGAGCACCGGCGCACGTTCGGCTCCACCGGGGCCAGGGTGCTCCGGAACAAGGAGGTCCAGGACGAGGTGCTGGTCCTGTTCGACTGGACCAAGGAGGGCTTCGAGCGGTTCCTGGCGGACCCGCGGACCCGCGAGATCATGGCCTCGGCCGGCCTCAAGGGCCCGCCCGAGATCACCGAGGTCGAGCACGTGGGGGAGACCGCCTCGTAGCCTCGCGGCGCCGCACGGCCCCACACCCGTGGGTTGGTGCGGGAGCCCCGGGCGTGCAGTAGCGTCCGCAATTGGGGGGCGCGCCAGCCACGGCATCGAGGAGGGTGGTGTGCCTGGCCGTCGGTGGCGCGGGCCTGGCCTCCACCTGCATGAAGCTGGGGCTCATCGACGAGTACCGGCTCTTCGTCAGCCCGGTCGTGCTGGGTGCGGGCACGCCGTACTTCCCGGCCCCTGGACGAGAGGATCGACCTGGAGCTGGCCGGGACGCGGACGTTCGGCTCCCGCGTCGTCGACGTTCGCTACCGGGGTGTGTGAGAGCGCCGCGCGGGGCCTGCTGATTCAGACGCCGGGCTGCTCCTCGACCTTTTTCTCGTCCTTCCTCGAGAGCAGCTCCTTGACCTGCCCGTAGCCGAACGCCCAGAGCATGACCGCGATGCCGAGCACGATGTTCCAGATCGTGAGGACGGCGTCCTGGGTGATCGAGAACGCCGCGATGTCCTCGCTCCGGGCGTGGCCGCGCAGCGTGACGGCGTCGAGGGCCTGGGTCTGTCCGATCCCGCCCGGCGTGATCGAGAAGAGCCCCGAGAGCATGTGGGACGACGCGACCAGGAAGACGGTGAAGGCGGTGACGGGGATGTCGAAGGCCGCCATGAAGACGACGTTGACGCCGGTGCGGCAGCCGTAGGAGGCCGCCGAGGGCAGCGCCACCTCCAGCACGTAACGGCGCCAGTCGCGAAAGATCGCGAGGCCCGCCTTGGCCTTGTGCCAGGTGTCGAGGAGCCGCGGCTTCAGGCGGGGCCAGAGCAGGACGAGGACGACGACGACCACCAGGACGCCGACCGCCACGAGGACCGGGTGGGAGGCGACCAAGCCGCCGGCCTCGTCGGAGGGCGAGCCCGTCGACACGGTCCGCGGCCGGAAGATCGCCACCGCGATCAGCGCGAGGACGCTCAGGACGGTGAAGAACAGGGCCTGGACGACGGTGGCCGACGTCACTCCCGCGACCGTCGAGCCGGGGATGCTCGAGCGGAAGATGCCGATCGTCGCGACCGTCCCCGCCTGCGCCGGCGCGACGGCGTTGATCGCGGTTCCGCCCTGTGACGCGCCCCATGCGGTCTTGAACGACAGCCCCGCGCTCGGGTAGGCCGCCCGCAGGATGTTCCGCCAGCCGACCGCGAGGAACGCCGACTCGGCCGTCTTCAGAGCCAGCGCCAGAAGGAGCCATTGGATCGAGATGTCGCCCATGCGCCCGAAGACGTTGACGACCCAGTCCCAGAGGTCACCGAGCACGTTGGCGGAACGAGGATTGTGGTGAAGAGATGCCAGCCCGACCGACGCCCGTTCCCGGCAATCCTAGGTTCCGCCGGGAGGCTCATGCCGGTCAGGCGGGGAGTCGAGGCGTCCAGTAGCGTCCGCCCGGGGGCGCGCCAGCATCCATCGCGTTGGAGGAGGGTGGTGTGCCGAACGAGGAGCTCACGCGCCGCGACGGCGGCGGCGCCGACTGGCGCCGCTGGGGGCCGTACCTCAGCGAGCGCGCCTGGGGCACCGTGCGCGAGGACTACAGCCCGCACGGCGACGCCTGGGCCTTCTTCCCCCACGATCACGCCCGCTCGCGGGCCTACCGGTGGAACGAGGACGGCCTCGGCGGCCTGTGCGACGAGGACCAGGTCCTGTGGTTCGCCTTCGCCTTCTGGAACGGGCGCGACACCAGGACCATTCCAGGACCAAACTAGGACCAAAATGGCCTCCGACGGCGATTCTTGGCGTTTCGTGGCGTTGATGCCACAGCGGACGAAACCCCTGCGGTAGCAGGGGTTTCGTGGGTGCTGAGGGGAGTGCCCCCAACGGGATTCGAACCCGTGCCGCCGCCTTGAAAGGGCGGTGTCCTGGGCCGCTAGACGATGGGGGCGGGGGACAAGCAAAGGGGCCCGGGGTGGCTCGCGCACCGCCCCAGGCCCCCGGTGGCAGCAGTGGATTGCCGAGGGGCGCGGTTTGCGCTCCCCCTAGCTGCCGCTTGCGCGTAGGGGCGCGCCCCTAGCTACTGCCACCTCCACTGGTGCTATGCAATAGGACCACCTCCTTTCCGTGGTGAGAGGACGATAGCGAGGGGCGCGGCCGACGGTCCAGGCCCAGCCTGACCGGGGGTTCGGGGAGCGAGGGCCGCGGGTAGGCTCAGGACCGTGTCCGACGTCGACCTGATCGTGATCGGCGCCGGCATGGCCGGGATGAACGCGGCGGCGCGGGCGTCCGAGGCCGAGGCGAGCGTCGCGGTGATCGAGCGCGACCGGGTCGGCGGGACCTGCCCGATCCGCGGGTGCATCCCGAGCAAGGCGCTCATCCGCAGCGCCGAGGTCGCCCACGAGGTGCGCTCGGCGGCCGGATACGGCGTGCGGGTCGAGGGGTTCGAGGTTGACGTCGGGGCGGTGATCGGGCGGGTCCAGGCGATCGTCGACAAGGGGGCCAACGGGGCGCGCTCCTACCTGGAGTCGCTGCCGGGCGTGCGCCTCGTGATGGGCGAGGCGCGCTTCGAGGAGCCGGGCGTCGTGAGCGTCGACGGCGAGCGCCTGCGTGCCCCGCGGGTGGTGATCGCGGCGGGCGCCGCCCCGCGGGCGCTGCCGATCCCTGGCCTGGAGGAGGCCGGCTACCTCACCAGCGACGACGTCCTGCGGCTGCGGGAGCTGCCCGAGCGCCTGCTCGTCATCGGGGCGGGGCCGGTCGGGCTCGAGCTCGGCCAGGCCCTGGGCCGGCTCGGCTCGCGGGTGACGCTGGTGGAGGTGACCGAGCGCCTGCTGCCGGACGCTGAGCCCGAGATCGGCGACACGCTGGCCGAGCTGCTCGCGGGCGAGGGCGTCGAGCTCATGACCGGCGCGCGGATCGAGCGGGCGCAGGCACGCCCCGGCGGCGGGCCGCGCCTGACCGTCGGGCACGAGGGGCGGACCCACGAGCTCGACGGCGACGCGATCCTGCTCGGCGCCGGCCGCGGGCCGGCGGTCGAGTCGCTCCGCCTCGAGGCGGCGGGGGTGGAGGGCGGGCCGAAGGGCATCCCGGTTGACGCGCGCCTTCGCACCTCGCAGGACGGCCACTTCGCAGCCGGCGACGTGCTCGGCCCGCCGTTCGGCGCCTTCACGCCGACGGCGCGCCGCCTGGGGCGGGAGGCCGTGGACAACGCGCTGGGCACCGATCCCCACGACGTCAGCCGCGACGACGGCCCGACGGCGATCTTCACCGATCCCGAGTACGTCACGATCGGGCTCACCGAGGCGCAGGCGCGCGAGGCCGGCCACGACGTCGGCGTGGCGACGTCGGGCTTCTCGGGCGGCAAGGCCCGCGCGTGGGGCCAGGAGCGCGGGACCGTCAAGGCGGTGGTCAACCGGTCCGCGCGCCGCATCCTCGGCGCCCACGTGCTCGCGTACCACGCCGCCGACCTCATCCACCCGGTGGCGGTGGCGATGGAGGCCGGGAGCGCGGACCCGCTGCTGTCGGCGATCCACATCCACCCGACCCTCGGCGAGCCGGTGCAGGGCGCGGTGGGGAGCGCCCTGGGCTGAGCCCGGGCGCGTCGGCGAGGCTCAGGCCCCGGCCTGGAAGCGCTCCAGCTCGGCGCCCACCAGGCGCGCCCACTCCCCGGCGCGGGGGAGGGGGACGAGGGCGTCGCCCGGCCCGGGGAGGGCGATCGCGTGGAGGCCGCCCCGGACCAGCCTGTAGGTCGCCTCGATGCCCAGCGCCCGCATGCGCTCCACGGCGCGCCGTGACTCGCGCGGCGAGACGCCGAACGGGCGCCCGTCGATCGAGCCGTGGATCACGGCGACGTGCCGGCCGGCCAGCCCCTCCACGCCGACCTCCTCCGGGATCCACGGCGCGAGCCCGACGAAGGCGGTCACCGACGGGTCGTCGGCGACCGCGAGCGAGACGGCGCCGCCCATCGAGTAGCCCAGCAGGGCGACCCGCCGCTCGCCGGATGCCGCGACGACGTCGAGCGCCGCGCGCGCGTCCTCGACGCACATGTCGAGTCGCTTCCACGACCGGACCCGGTAGCGGACCTCGTAGAAGGCGAGGCCCGGCCTCCCGGCCGCAAGTCGGCGCACCAGCCAGTCGACCGAGGCGCTCCAGTCGCCCGGCCGTGCCCGGGCGACGCCGCCGTCCAGGCACACCACGGCCGGGCCCTCCTCCGGGCCGGTGCGGCGCATCTCGGCGCCGCTCGCCAGCAGCACGGGACGAGGATACAAGGGCGTGAATTCGCCTCGCTCGGCCCCGGTCGCGCACCCCCGTCGCCGAGCCGGTCGCGCCTCCACGGGGCCGCGTGACAGGAGCGTGAACCCGCGCGGCCCACACTCCCCAGCGCCGGCGGCAGGCGGAAGGCTTCAGCCGAGGAGCCCAACGGGCAACAAGCGGCCCGACCCGCGGAGAGGAGAGGCGACAGTGACGACAGCGATCGACCGTTCGACGTTCCTCAAGCGCTCGGCCGCGGCCGCGGCGGGCCTGGCGCTCGCCGGCCCGCTCACGGCCTTCCAGGCGCGTGCGGCCGAGGGCGGGGGGACCCGCGGCCAGGGGTTCGGCCCGCTGATCGACCAGGGCGAGCTCGCGCTCCCCGAGGGCTTCCGCTACACGGTCATCTCCCGGGAGGGCGACCCGATGAGCGACGGGCAGCCCACGCCGGGGATCTTCGACGGCACGGCCGCCTTCCGCGGCTCGCGGGGCAGGACCATCCTCATCCGCAACCACGAGAACCGCCGCCGTGCCGGCGAGACCGCGGTCGTCGTGCCGCCGGCCCTGCGCTACGACGCCGACCCCACCTACACCGGCGGCTGCACGAAGCTGGTCGTCAACCGCGACCTGCGCGTCGTCTCGAGCTTCGCGATCCAGGGGGGCACGTCAACCAACTGCGCCGGCGGCCTCACCCCGTGGGGCACGTGGATCACCTCAGAGGAGGTCTTCGACACCGGCGCGACCGGCACGCCCCACGGCTACAACTTCGAGATCGACGCCTTCGCGACGCGGCCGGTGAAGGCGGAGCCCATCCGCGGCGCGGGCCGGCTCGTCCACGAGGCCGTGGGCTGGGTCGACGGCGCCCTCTACCAGACCGAGGATCGCTCGCCGAACGCGTGCCTCTACCGCTACGTACCCGAGGGGCGCATCCGGCGGGCCGGCGACCTGGCCGCGTCCACCGGGCGCCTCCAGGCGCTCGCGATCGACGGCATGCCGGCCGTCAACACCTCGGCCGGCTTCCGCGTGGGGGAGCCCGTCCGCGTGAGCTGGGTGGACATCGACGAGCCGGAGCCGCCGGCGGACACCGTCCGCGTCGAGGCGGCGGGCAAGGGGGCCGCGCTGTTCGACCGCCAGGAGGGCTGCTGGGTCGAGAACGGGCGCTTCTACTTCGACTGCACGCTGGGCGGCCCGGCCGACCTCGGCCAGGTGTGGCAGCTCGAGCCGCGCCGCGGCCGCCTCACGCTGATCTACGAGTCCCCCGGCCCCGAGGCGCTGAAGAACCCGGACAACATCGTGGTCACGCCGGCCGGCGACCTCGTCCTCTGCGAGGACGCGGACGAGCCGATGTTCCTGCGGCTCCTCACCACCGACGGCGAGATCTCCGACTTCGCCCGCGCGATCGACGCCCCGGGCTCGGAGTTCTGCGGGGCGACCTTCGACCCCTCGGGGCGGGTGCTGTTCGTGAGCCAGCAGGGCAACCGCGGCGAGGACGGCGTGAAGGTGCCGGCGCGCACCTACGCGATCACCGGCCCCTGGCGCCGGCGCCGAAGGGGCGACTGGGACGACTGAGGGCCAAGGACCGCCGCCGGCGACCACGCGGTCGCCGGCGGCCGCCCTCGCTGCCCGTCCGCAGCACGCGCCCTCAGGGGCGCGTGCGCGAGATCCAGGCGAGCATGTCGTCGAGGCGGTGGGCCCAGAGGAGGGTGAGCCCGCGGGCCTGGGCGTCCTCCAGGTTGGCCCGCTTGAAGACTCCCGACAGCACGGCGGCGGGGACGACCTGGCTGCGCCCGAAGTCCTGGAGCCAGGTCTCGGCCTTGCTGGCCGCCTCGTGGTTGACGCGCTTGTAGGAGTTCGTGGCCGAGTTCGATGCCTTGCACTCGAGCGGCATCCGGCGGCGGTCCCAGAGGCCCACCACGAGGTCGGCCTTGCGGTCGCCGAAGGTCCGCTCGGTGCAGAACTCGCCCGGGCCGGGGGCCTCCTCCAGCGTGCGGATGACGCGGGGGGCGGCGACCTCGCGGAAGCCGGCCCCCCGCAGGGCGTCGGCGACCGCCGCCTCCTGGACCACCCGGGCCTCGTTGCGGCGGAGGGTCCTCACGCGCTCGGTGGCCATCAGCGACGCCGTGGCGAGGGCGGCGGCGGCCTTCTCGTCCTCGTGCGGCTCGCGGCCCTCGCCGACCCAGGGGAAGCGGCGCCGGTCGAGGCCGGCGAGCACGGTCTCGACCACCCGGGCCGCGGCCTCGCGGTCGGCGCGCAGGGCGGTGGGAGCGAGGCTGGCCTGCGCGATCACGCGCAGGTCGTCGACCGAGATGAACGGGCCGGCGAGGAAGCGCAGCGCCTCGATGTAGCGCGCCTCGGCGGCGATCTCGCCGGCGCGCTCGCGCAGCTCGGTGAGGTCGACCGTGAGCTCGATCAGCTCCTCGACGGTCCCGAGGCAGTCGTCGAGGTGGGCGTGGTACTGCTCGAGCGGCTCCTCGAACCGCTCCAGCCGGAAGGCCTCGACGGCCGCCGCGATGTCGCGGTCGAGCGCGTCCGCGCTCCAGCGCGGCGGCGCCACGAACGCGGAGCCCACGGTCACGTCGCCTCCCCGAGGGGGTCGGGGATCGGGAGGCGCTCCATCTCGCGCGGCTCGAATTTCGTGAGCCCGCCCGCGTAGGTGCGGCCGTCGTGCACGCTGACGCTCCTGCGCAGGGCGAGGAGCAGCCGCTCGATCGCCGCCTCGGGCAGCTCCATCCGGGGGTAGAGGCCGTGGGCGATGTTGATGTGGCGGGCACCGGCCAGGTTGCGGGTGAAGGCCGGCGGCCGGCGCGCCATGTAGGTGGCGAGGATCGGCGCCGGCGCCCGCAACCCCACCGACCACCACCGTCGCCGCGCCCGGGCGATGTAGCCCTCGTGCGCGCCGTCGCGCCGGGCCGCGGCGAGGAAGCCCTCGATGCGCCGCAGCTCCGGCCCCGAGAAGGCGCCGAGGTCGTGCGGGAGGTCGACGACCAGGCGCAGGTGGCGGGTGGACGACAGCGCCGAGCCGGCATCGAAGATCTCCCGCGCGCGGGTGACCGACGGGAAGAGCACCTCGGGCGGCAGGTCGGTCTCGCCCTGCCGCACGATCCAGGTGGAGTTGCGCCCGGTGACGGCGCCGCGGTGCACCCTCACGAGGTCGCCGAGCTGGATGTGGTCCTCGGGGACGGCGCGCGCCGCGCGCGTGAGCGGCGACCAGCGCCGCGCCTCGCGCAGGCGCTCGGCGGGCACCGGCCGGCCGCCCTCCAGCGCCCCCAGGCGGCGGACGTCCGCGACCCGGCGCAGGCGCAGGGCGCCGGGCCGGCGGCCGGCCCGGAAGCAGGTGATGGCGGCGGTCACCGAGGCGTCCTCGAAGGGCACCGCCGTCGGCTCGACGACGTGGATCGCCTCCCCGCCGAGCCCGTCCAGCAGGAGCTCGCGCACGAGGCGCCCGTAGTTCGTGTCGAGCCACTCCGACGAGGTGATGAAGGCGCCGCGGTCCCCCGGCCGCGCCCGCGCCGCCGTCGCGAGGAAGAAGTGCACGTGCAGGCCGGCCAGCCGGCTGGCCTCCAGGCCGTGGGCCCGCGCCGTCAGCGCGAGCCACTCCTTCCAGCCCGCGGGGATCTGGTGGTGGCGCACGTAGGGCGGGTTGCCGAGGTAGAGGGTCGGAGCGCCGGGGCGAGGCGGCCCCGGCGCCCGCGGAGCGGAAATCGGCCACCTCGACCCGGGATCGGCCCGCGAGCCCGGCGGCGGCGAGGTGGGCGCGGCAGGCCGCGGCGGCGAGCGGGTCGAGCTCCACGGCCACGATGCGGGCGGAGGGGAAGCGGCGCCCGGCGGCGACGGCGAACCGGCCCGAGCCCGCGCCCGGGTCGACCACCCGCTCGGGCGCGCCCTCGCCGGCGGCCCACGCCACCATCGACTCGACGATCGGGGGCGGCGTGTAGGTCGCGCCGTCGCCGCGCCGCACCCCGGGCGGGCGCAGCCGGCAGAACGCCTGCCCCAGCGGGTCGGCGCCCTCGGCGATGCGCGCTCGCAGCCGGCGGAGGACGCCCGCCGCCGGCGGGGAGGGGTCGAGCGCCCGGGCGAGGGCGGTCTCGGCCGGCGACCACCCCGGCACCTCCCGCGCGCCGAGCGCGAGGGCGGCCCCGAGGAGGGCCGTCTCCGAGGTGAGCGCGGGCTCGTGGGGTTCGGTGGGCGGCACGCGGGCGATCCTATGGCGGTCGGCGGACACCCCGGCGCCGCCGCACCGGCGTACAATCGCGGCCCGGCTCGGCCCGGGCTCCGAACATGCGCTGGCGCAGATCACCGGGTGGCAGCTCCGGCATCGAGGATCGCCGCGGCGCCGGCGGCGGCTTCGGCGGGAGGATCCCGGGCGGCCGCATCGGCGGCGGGATCGGCGGTGCCGGGATCGTCGGCGTGATCGTCGCCCTGCTGGTCGTCTTCCTGGGCGGAGGGGGCGGCCGGGCCTTCGACGTGGGCGACGCCCTCGAGCCCCTCCCGGCCGCGCCGGACGCCGCGGGCAACGTGGTCGACGACGGGCCCGACCAGACCAGGGACTTCGTCGCCTTCGTGGTCAACGACGTGCAGACCGCCTGGGACCAGATCTTCCGGGCCGGCGGCGAGCAGTATCAGCCCACCCGGCTGGTCCTCTTCACCGGCGTCGTCGACACGGCGTGCGGCACGGCCTCGTCCGCGTCGGGGCCGTTCTACTGCCCCGCCGACCAGCGGGTCTACCTCGACCTCGGCTTCTTCCGCGAGCTCGAGCGGCGCTTCGGGGCGCCCGGGGACTTCGCCCAGGCGTACGTGATCGCCCACGAGTTCGGCCACCACGTGCAGAACCTGCTCGGCATCATGGACCAGGTGGCGGCCGCCCAGCGCAACGACCCGGAGAACGCCAACGAGCTGTCGGTGCGCCTGGAGCTGCAGGCCGACTGCCTGGCCGGCGTCTGGGCCCACTCGGCCTACGAGGACAACCTCCTCGAGGAGGGCGACCTCGACGAGGGCCTGAACGCGGCGGCGTCGGTCGGCGACGACCGCATCCAGCAGCAGGCGACCGGCAGGATCGACCGGGAGAGCTTCACCCACGGCAGCTCCGCGGAGCGGCAGGAGTGGTTCCGGCGCGGCTTCGACGAGGGCACGATCCAGGCCTGCGACACGTTCGCCTGAGGTGCGCCGGCAGGTCGTCCTCCTGCGCGGCATCAACCTCGGCCCGACCAACCGGGTCGCGATGGCCGACCTGCGCGCACTGCTGGAGGACCTGGGCTACGAGGACGTGCGGACGCACCTCCAGAGCGGCAACGCGGTGGTGACGGCGGACGCGACCGCGGCCGCCGTGGCCAAGGCGGTCGAGGCGGCGATCGCCGACCGCCTCGGGCTCGACGTCGCCGCCATCGTCCGCACGGGCGGCGAGCTGGCCGAGATCGTCGTCGCCGACCGCCTCGGGGACGTCGCCGACGACCCCGCGAAGCGCATGGTGATCTTCCTCCCGGCGAAGGCGGACCGGTCCGCCGTCCGGGCCCTCCAGCGGGAGGACTTCGGCGACGAGCGGCTCGAGGCCGCCGGCCGCGAGGTCTACGCGTGGTGCCCCGGCGGGATCGGCCGCAGCCCCCTCATGGCGGCGCTCGGCAAGACCGAGCTCGGGCGGAGCGGGACCGCGCGCAACTGGAGGACCGTGACGCGGCTCGCGGAGATGGCCGGCCCGGCCTGATCCGCCGTCGCCCTGCCGGGCTGCGGGTCAGGCCGGGCTGCTGGCGAAGCCGAGGGCGCGGGAGGCCGTCGCGGCGGTCTCGCGGCAGTGCGCGATGATCTGCCGCGACTCGACCTGGAACCGCTCGATCGGCACCGAGACCCCGATCGACGCGACCGTGGCGCCGCCCGCGTCGAGCACCGGCGCCGCCACGCAGCAGCAGCCCTCGGCGAGCTCCTCGATCTCCACCGCGTAGCCGCGCTCGCGCGTCTCGGCGAGGTCGCGCTTGATCGCCCGCCTCGTCACCAGCGTCTGGCGCGTGCAGGGGGGGAGGGGGCGCGAGCCCAGGTAGTCGTCGATCGTCTCCGGGGGGCAGGCGGCGAGCAGGGCCTTGCCGACCGCCGCGACGTGGGCGACCCGGCTGAAGCCGACGCCCGGGTCCGCGAGGTGGAGCCGCTGCGACGCCCGCACGACCTCCGCGACCGCCACCTCGCCTCGCCGCATCACCGCCAGGTAGGCGTCCTCCTCGACGGACTCGGCGAGGTCGGCGACCAGCGGGAGCGTCACCTCCGCCGGGTCGAGGCGCTGCTGGAAGGCCTGCAGGAGCTCGGAGAGCTTCGGCCCGAGGCCGTAGCAGCCGTGCCCCAGGCGGACCGCATAGCCCTCGTGCTCCAGGGTGTGGAGCACCCGGTAGCTCGTCCCCAGGCTCGCCCCCAGCTGCTGCGCGAGCGCCTTCGCCGGCAGCGGCCCGGGCGCGGCCGCGATCAGCTCGAGCGCGCGGAGCGCCCGCTCGGTTGACGCCAGGAGGTCGCGCGGCTCCTGCGCCTGGGCGATGAGCGTCGCCCGCAGCGCGGCGCCCTCCATCCCCGCCCCCCGACCGTCCGGCATGCGCACTCCCGCCCCGGCGCGGGCCTCGAAAACCCTGCTCAGGCCCGCCGGAACCCTACGCGACGGCGCAGGGCGGGGCCAGTTTTCCGGATACCGGAGTCTGCGCGGCCCCGCCTCGACGGCCCCGGCGCCACCGCGGGAGGATGGCCCCTCGTAACGGACGTCACGATATGGAGGCTCGATGTACCGCGACAATGAGGGCAACGAGTACTTCGTCGTTGACAGCCACCTGCACTGGTGGGACGGCAGCCCCGAGAACCAGAAGAACAAGTACGGGGCGGGCTTCATCTCCTGCTTCTACGACTACCACTCGGGCCTGTCGCCGGCGGAGTACGTCTGGCCCCGTGAGAAGTACGAGAAGTACGACCAGGAGACGATGGTCAACGACCTGTTCGTCGACGGATACGTGGACATGGGGATCCTCCAGTCCACCTACCTGTCCGACTTCTACGTCAACGGCTTCAACACGACCGAGCGCAACGCGATGGTGAAGGACAAGTACCCCGACCGCTTCATCCTCAACAGCGCCTGGGATCCCCGCGCCGAGGAGGCGGGGCTCGCCGACTTCGAGGAGAAGGTGGAGAAGTACAAGCTGAAGGGGGTCAAGCTCTACACCGCGGCATGGCGCGGTGACTCGCGCGGGTGGAGCCTGAAGAGCCCGTGGGCGGAGAAGTACCTCGAGAAGTGCGTCGAGCTGGGCGTGAAGAACATCCACGTCCACAAGGGGCCGACGATCTGGCCGCTCGACAAGGACAGCTTCGACGTCTCCGACGTTGACTACGTCGCCACCAACTTCACCGACCTCAACTTCATCGTCGAGCACGTCGGCATGCCTCGGATCGAGGACTTCTGCTGGATCGGCGTCCAGGAGCCGAACGTCTACGGCGGCCTCGCGGTGCTGATGCCCTTCATCCACCCCCGGCCGAGGTACTTCGCCGACGTGATGGCGGAGCTCCTGTTCTGGCTCGGCGAGGACCGCCTGCTCTTCGCCTCCGACTACGCGCTCTGGCACCCGAAGTGGATCGTCGAGAAGTTCGTCAACTTCCAGCTGCCCGAGCAGGTCAGCACCGACGTCGGCGTCTCGCTGAGCGTCGAGGCCAAGCAGAAGATCCTGGGCCTGAACGCGTGCAAGCTCTACGACATCGACCCCGTCGAGCACGGCGCCAAGCTCCGCGCCGACGAGTTCGGGCAGAAGGCCGCGACCGGGCCCGCCGCGCCGGCCGCGACCGGCCCCGGCCCGCAGGCGGAGGGCGCGCTGGCCGAGGAGGTCACGACGTGAGCCCGAGCCTCGCCGAGGCGAGGGACGCGCTCGCGCGGGTGATGGACCCCGAGCTCGACAAGTCCCTCGTCGCGCTCGACTTCGTCCAGTCCCTGGACGTCGCCGACGGGCGGGTGAGCGTCACTGTCCGCCTGCCGACCTACTGGTGCTCGCCCAACTTCGCCTACCTGATGATGAGCGACGCCCACGAGGCCCTGCGGGCCCTTCCCGGGGCCCCGGCGGTCTCGGTGAGGCTGGTGGACCACTTCGAGGGCGAGCGGATCACCGAGGCGGTCGCCGCCGGGCGCTCCTTCCAGGCGGCCTTCCCGAGCCAGGCCGAGGGCGAGCTCGACGAGCTGCGCCGCCGCTTCCGGCTCAAGGCGTACGTGGTGCGCCAGGAGCCGGTCCTCCGCGCGGCGCGGGAGGCGATCGGGGACGCCGCGGCGGTCGCGTTGCGGATGGGCGACGGCTCCCGGCCCCCGTGGGCGGAGCCGGACGACTGGACCGAATACCTCGTCCGCAGGCGTGAGCTCGGCATGGGGGAGGACCACGACGCCCTGGTCTTCACCGACGCCCAAGGGTGGCCGCTCGCGGCGGACGGGCTGCCGGACTACCTCCGGCTCGCCCGCTCGGTGCGCGTCAGCCTCGAGTCCAACACGGAGTTCTGCACCGGCCTCCTCGCGGTGCGCTACGGCGCCGGCCTCGAGGAGTGGCGCGCCAAGGAGGTGGCGGCATGAAGGCGGCACTGCTTCCCGCCTACGACTCGGAGCTGTCGATCGAGGACGTCCCGGCGCCCGAGGTCCAGTCGCCGTCGGACGTCATCGTGAGGATCGGCGGCGCCGGCCTCTGCCGGACCGACCTGCACATCATCGAGGGCATCTGGAAGGAGAAGGTTGACGTCGAGCTCCCGTACATCCTCGGCCACGAGAACGCCGGCTGGGTCGAGGACGTCGGGCCCGGCGTGCGGAACGTCAAGCCGGGCGACGCCGTCATCGTCCATCCGGTGATCACCTGCGGCCTCTGCCGGGCCTGCCGCGGGGGCGAGGACATGCACTGCGTGGACCTCTCCTTCCCCGGGATCACCACGAACGGCGGCTTCGCCGAGTACCTGCTCACCGGCGAGCGGGCGATCATCAAGCTCCCCGACGGCCTCGAGCCCAAGGCGATCGCCCCCTACGCCGACGCCGGGATCACGGCCTACCGGGTCGCCAAGCGCGCCGCGGAGCGCCTGCAGCCCGGGACGACGTGCGCGCTCATCGGGGTCGGCGGGCTCGGGCACATCTGCGTACAGGTGCTCGGCGAGCTGTGCGCGACCGAGATCATCGCGGTGGACCGCTCCGCCGGGGCCCTGAAGCTGGCCTCGTCGCTCGGCGCCCACCATCTCGTCGACGGCTCCAAGGTTGACGCCGTGGAGGGGGTCCTGGAGCTCACCGGCGGCGAGGGGGCCCACGCGGTCATCGACTTCGTCGGCGAGGGCAGCGCGATCCCCCAGGCCCTCGGGATGCTGCGAAAGGGCGGCACCTACTGGGTGGTCGGCTACGGCGGCCGGGTCGAGGTGCCGGCAATCGACATGATCTTCAGCGAGATCGCCGTCGTCGGCAGCCTCGTCGGCAACTACAACGAGCTGGCCGAGCTGATGGACCTGGCCGGCCAGGGACGGGTGAAGCTCGAGGGGGCCGAGTACCGGCTCGACGACATCAACGGCGCGATCCACGACCTGGAGGGCGGCAACGTCCGCGGCCGTGGCGTGATCATCCCCTAGGCGAATGGCCCGCCCGCGGCGAACCTGCCGCGGGCGGCGCCCCGTCCCGGGCCTCAGAGCTCGGCCTCGGGGTTCCGCTCCAGGACCTCGATCCGGTAGCCGTCCGGGTCGCGCACGAAGAAGATCTTCGGCCCCCCCGGATACGGGGCGTACGGCTCCTTCTCGGGCGCGATCCCGTGCTCGGCCATCCGGGCGATCTCGGCGTCGGCGCCGTCGCTCGACACGAGCGCGATGTGCCCGTAGCCCTCGCCCACGTCGTACGGCTCGGTGCGGCCGTCGTTCAGCGTCAGCTCGAGCTTGGCGCCGTCGCCGGGGAGCCCGAGGAAGATCACCGTCGCCGTGTCCCCTCCCACGCGGCGGCGCCCGCGCTCCTCGAACCCGAGGGCGCGGTAGAAGGCCAGCGAGCGCTCCTCGTCGAGCACTCGGATCATCGTGTGGATCAGCTCGGCGGGCACAGCTCCCCCTCCGGACGCGGGACCGTGCCGGGATTCTAATCGGCCCCGCGGGTCCGCCCCACGACGAGGAGGTACCCGTAGGGGTACTCCGCGGCCCCTCCCGGGGCGCCGCGGTTGGCGCGCTCCGCGAAGGACGAGATCGTCCCCCTCGAGGCGGTCGGCGCGGGTCGAGCAGGGCGTGGGCGCGGCCGAGCCACCCCTGCGCGACGGCGAGCGCTCCGTGGAAGTCGAGCTCGTCGCAGGCGAGCCAGACCGCCATGCGCGCCGCCGGGACCGTCCGGCCGCCGGCCCGATAGAGGCGGTATGCGCGCTCGCGGGCGCCCAGCGCCGTCTCGGCGTCGTCGAGCCACCACGCCGCCCAGCCCAGGCCCTCCTCGGCCTCGCCGTCGCGCGCATCGGGCGGCACGGCCTCGAAGCACGCCCGCGCGGTCGTCCACCGCGCCGCCCTCAGGGCCTCCCAGCCGGCGTCGGGCCCCGGTGGGCTCCCCTTCGCGACAGCTGCCACCGGCCCGAGTCTCGCACCCCGGACGCTCAGGCGCAGACCTCCCCGCCGAGCGTCGTCGCCCCCCGCACCCCCCCGGGCCCGATCGCCTTCCTGGTCGCCGCCCGGATCGCCGGGATGTCGGGCACCGGATAGCCCCGGTCCACCCAGCCGGCGGAGTAGGCGGGCGGGACGAACCCGAGCGACACGACCCTGCGCTGGTCGATCCCCGCCACCAGCCGCACGAGCTCGGGGAGCACGCGGCGCGGGATGTCGGTGCTCACGTTCTGCCGCGCCGCCCGGGCCAGCCGCGGGAAGGCCCGGAGCACGCGGGCGGGGTCGGCCTGGCGGGCCAGGGCGACCATCACGCAGCGCTGGCGCCGGATCCGCTCGTAGTCGGAGCTGTAGCTGCGGGCGCGGACGTAGGCGAAGGCCTCGAGTGCGGTGAGCGTCTGGCGGCCCGGCTGGAGGTCGATGCGGATCCAGTCCTGGCCGTCCTCGGGGGGCGAGACGCGGTCGAGCACCGGCCGGGGCACGTCGATCGTCACCCCGCCCAGGGCGTCGACCATCTCGACGAAGCCGCGGAAGTCGACCAGCGCGTAGTAGTCGACGCGCAGGCCCGTGAGGTTGGCGGCCACCTGCTTCAGCGCCGTCGCGCCCGGGTCCCGGCCGGGGAAGCGGTCGGGGTACCGCCGGGCCCAGCCGTAGAGGGCGTTGAGGATGTCGGGGAAGCGCCCGTCCGACACCAGGCCGGCGGCGGCCGGCGGCAGCGGCACCGCCCCCATGTTGCGGGGGAGCGAGAGCAGCGCCGCCCGGCGCGTGCGGGCGTGGATGGTGGCCACGACCATGGTGTCGGTGCGCAGCCCCGAGCGCCCGGGCCCGGCGTCGCCCCCCAGCAGCAGCACCGTCAGGCGGCCCCCCGGCGGCCAGGCGGCGGCCGCCTCGGCGCGGGCCTTCGCCTGGAGGGCCTGGAGCTTGTCCTGCTCCACGCCGTCGGTCGTACCGAACGGCAGGCCGGACGGGATGTCGGCCGGGTCCACGTCGGCGAAGATCGTCGTCACCGCGTCGTAGGCGCTCCACTGGTACCAGGCCGCCACGGCGTGGGGGACGGCGACGACCGCGAGCAGCACGGCGAGCACCGCCGCGCGCGCGGCCCGGCGCGCCGGCCGGGTCCCCAGCCGCCAGGCGTCGGCGACCGCCCCGCCACGGAACGCGAGCACCGCCCCGTTCAGCGCGAGCGCGCCGAGGAGCACCTCGGGCCGCAGGGCCTGGCCCACCAGGAAGACGACGTCCTGGCGCGCGAGCACGAGCGCCCCGATCAGCAGCGCGAGGGCGACGCCCACCATCGCGGCGCCGCGCGCGCGGGCCCCGCCGTGGATCTGCCCCGCACCGGGGACCACGAGCGAGAGGACCGCGCAGCTCAGGCCGCGTGGCTCGCTCCGGTCCGCATCGACGGGCGTGGCGGCCGGCGGGGCGGGGGCGGCGACAGCGGCCGGCGCGGCCGGCGGGGCGCTCGGGGTCGCGCCGGGTGGCGGCAGCGGCATGCGCCTCTCGCGCCCGATGACGGACATCGTGGCCAGGGCGAACGCCGCCAGGGCCGCCCACCGGGCCCCGCGGCCGCGCACCGTGTCGATGGCCATCCCGCCATCCTCCCCCGCGGCCGCCCCCTGAGGCGACCACCGGCACGCGATTGCAACGGCACCCGCAACGACTCTAGGCTCCGAGCGGAGGTGCACGATGGATGCGTCCGCCGTCTCCGCTCGCTACTTCGAGGCCTGGAACCGTCGCGATCCGGAGGCGATCGCGGCCGTCTTCGCGGAGGGGGGCACCTACACCGACCCGAACGTCCCGGACGGGATCGGCGCGGAGGCGACCGCCGAGTACGCCGGCGGTCTCTTCGCCGGGTTCCCCGACCTCGCCTTCGAGATCGAGAGCTCGGGCGTCCGCCCCGACGGGTCGGTCGCCGCCCAGTGGCTGATGACGGGCACCAACGCCGGCCCCTACCAGGGGCTGCCCCCGTCGGGGCGGGAGGTCCGGCTGCCGGGGGCCGACGTGATCACGGTCGAGGGCGACCGGGTCCGCTCGGTGGTCGGCTACTTCGACACCGCGGTCGTCCCGCGCCAGCTCGGGCTCCAGGTGCTGGTGCAGCCCGACCGGATCGGACCCTTCGTCTTCGGCACGAGCACCTACGTCTCGACCGATGGCCGCGAGCCCGGCGCGATGAGCCTGACGGTGCTCGAGGCGCGCTCGCCGGAGGAGATCCAGGAGGTCCGCTCGCGAAGCCGGGAGGTGGTCTCGGAGCTGATGGGCACCCCGGGGTTCATCAGCTGGGTGGGCGCGGTGGTCGACAACCGGATGTTCACGATCACCGCGTGGGACGGCCCCGGCGACGTCGCCCGGCTCTCAGAGAGCCCCGCCCACGCCGAGGCCATGCGGGCGTTCTTCGCCCCGAACCCCGGCGGCCTGGCCGCGGGCGGCCAGACCGGCGTCTGGGAGCCGCACCGCCTCAACGGCCTCTGGGCGCGCTGCGCCGCCTGCGGCCAGATGGCGCGGCCCGGGCCCGACGGCCGCTGCGCGTGCGGCGCCGAGCCGGCGCTCCCGCGCTACTGGTAGCGGGCCCCTCTCACCCGGAATCGTCGGGCGGCTCGGGGACGACGTCGAACGCGGCGCCCGCGTCCATGAGGTCGAGCGTGCGGCGCACCGCCCCGTCGTTCGCGCAGAGCGTGATCCGGCTCCCGGCCCGCTCGGCGTCGTCGCGGGCGCGGAAGAGGGCCCGGACGCCGTGGGAGTCGATGAATTCGAGGCCGCGGAGGTCCACGAGCACCGCGCCCGGGGCCGCGTCGCGGGCGAGCCGGGCCAGCAGGTGGTGGATGGCGTCGGCGTCCGCCAGGTCCAGATCGCCCGACAGCACGACGCCCCAGCGGGGCGCCTCCATGAGTTCCACCTCGACGTTGTGGAAGGTGTCCGACAGGTCCGCTCCCGCGGCCGGGGTGGAACGGAGCCCGATCATCCCACAGGTCCGGCGAGCGCCACCAGGCACATCGCCTCCAGCCCCGGGCAGCCGCTGCAGAAGGGCTGGGGCGCCGTCGCGGCGGCCGGCCGCTCGGGAGCCCGGAGCGGCGCGAGCCCGTCGGCCACCTCGGCCTCCAGGGCCGTCTCGTCCGCCTGGCGCACGGTCCGCGACGGGCTGCCGGCGACGTCCTCGAGCAGCAGCCAGGCGAGCTCGACCTCCCGCCACCCGGCCCGCAGGGCCGCGAGCCCGTAGAGCGCCTGCTGGAGGCGGTACTCGGCGGCCACGCCGGCGGCGGTGAGGCCCGCCGAGAGGGCGTGCGTCTTCCAGTCGACCAGCAGGGCGCGGCCGTCTCCCTCGTCCACCAGGAGGTCGATGGCGCCGGAGAGCACCGCGCCGCCGACCTCGACGGCGAACGGCTCCTCGGCGCGCCCCCTCCCGGCGCGGATGCGGTCGGCGACGGCCGAGCGCAGGAGCCCGTCCACCAGCCGCTCGGCGCGCTCCTGGTCGACGGCCGAGTCGGGGAGGCCGGCGGCGCGCGCGGCGCTCGCCGCCCAGCCCGGCGCGGGCGCCGGGGCGCGCCAGTCGAGCGCGGCGAGGAACCGGTGCACGAGGTCGCCGAACGCGGTCCCGCCCCAGGCGGTCGGCGGCGGCGGGGCCCCGGGCGCGGCCACGACGGCCTCGGGCCGCCCGCGAAGACCCCGCTCGTACTCCAGGTGGAAGCGCCGCCGGCACACCGCGAGGGTCGCCAGCGCCGTGAAGGACAGGCGCCGGCCGGCGACGGGGTCCGCCGCGGGTGGTGCGGGCGCCGGGGGGGCCGCCGCGGCCGTGGTCGGCAGGGGCTCGACCCGCGGGCGCCGTCCGTCCCCGGCGGGCGCGGCCGCCGAGCGCTCGACCAGCGGCGACGCGAGCCGCCGCGCGGGTACGTCGCGACCCCCCCGTGAGCGGCCATGCCGCGGGCCTCGCGCACGATCTGGAAGGCCGTGTCCTTGACGTTGCCGCGCGCGGTCGAGCGGCCGACCACCGCGAGGTGGCGCTCGGCGCGCGTTGCCGCCACGTAGTCAAGCGGCGCTCCTCGGCGGCTCGGCGGCCTGCGCGGCCTCGCGCAGCTGCTCGTAGCCGAGCGCGGCACCGCCGTCCCGCCGACTCGCGACACCCGGATCCCGGCGCTCGCCGTCGGGTCCGACGAGCACCATCGGGAGATCGCGGTGGCAGCGCGTGGGACGCGTCGGCCATCACGACGGCCGGGAACTCCTGGCCCTTGACGGCGTGGATCGTCGCGAGGCGGACGGCGTCGAGGTCGGGATCGACCACCGTCGCCTCCCCGGGATCCTGGTCGCCGGCCTCCGCCATGCGGCGCAGGAGGCCGAGGAAGCCGCGCAGGTCCGGGCCGCGGACGGCAGAGAATTCCTCGCGCCATGCGCACGAGCTTGCGGAGGTTGGCGTGGCGGCGGGCGCCGTCCGGCAGGCCGAGCACCGCCAGGTCGTACCCGCGGGCCTCGATCGCGGCCTCCACCAGCCCTGCGAGGCCCCGCTCGCGCAGGAGTGGCCGCAGGGCCTCCGCCGCCTCCACCGCCGGCCGCGTCGCGTCGAGCGCTGCGCGCGGCCGGCAGCAGCGCCCCGGCGCCGGGCCAGTCGGCCGTCGCCCGGCCGGCCCGGCCTCGCGCCGCAGCTCGACGAAGTCCTGGTCGCTCGACCGCCGCGTACGGCGAGGCGAGCACCCGGATCAGCGCCCCCTCGTTGAGTGGGTTCTCGACGAGGGCGAGCAGCGCCATCGTGTCGGCGACCTGGTCGTGGGTGAAGAAGCCCGCGCCCCACGACGAGGTACGCCGGGATGCCGCGGGCGTCCATCGCCGCCCGGTAGGGCTCGACTTCGGTCAGGGCGCGGAACAGCACGGCGACCTCGCGCCATCGCGTACCCGCGGCCGGCCAGGCCCGCGACGAGGTCGGCGACCGACCTCGGCCTCCTGCGCCCGGTTCGCGGCCCCGCCGCCGTCCGAGCCGACGTCGATGACCTCGACCGGTGAAGGCGTCCGCGAGCGGCGGGCCCGGGCCGGGTCACCGGCCGCCGGGCGCAGCGGCCCGAACGCCCGCTCGTCGCTCAGCGACGCCCGCGAGCAGGCCGTTGAGCGCGTGGAGCAGGGGCGCCTGGCTGCGGTGGTTGTCGCGGAGCGTCACGGCCGGCGGGTCGCCCGTCCGCGCGTTGAAGTGGGCCACGTCGGCGTGGCGGAAGCCGTAGATCGCCTGGCAGCCGTCGCCCACCACGACGGTCCGATCGGCCGCAAGGAGGTCGACGATCTCGGCCTGGAGTGCGTTCGCGTCCTGGAACTCGTCGACGTAGACGCGGGCGAAGCGGTAGTCGTGGCCGGCCCGCAGGACCCGCCGCGCGGCGAGCAGGAGGTCCTCGTAGTCGAGAGCGCCGCGCTCGCGCTTGAGCTCCGCGTAGCGCGTGCGGAACGCCTCGAGGCTCGCGGCGAATCCCGCGAGCTGGTCACGGGCCTCGACGTCGAGAAGCGCGCTGGAAGACCGCCGCCGCCGCCGCGTTGACCCGCTCCGCCAGGCGGCGGAAGGCCGCGGTGCAGGTGAGGGAGAGCCTCGGAGCCTGCGCACCGGCCTCGCCGGCGAGCAGCATCTCCGCAGCCATGTCAGCTGCGCGTGGTGGTGAGGGCGGGCGTCGCCGATGCGCCCCCGCCGCCCGCATCGCCCCCGCCAGCTCGCGCCCGCTGCGCGTCGTCGAGGCCCGGCGCGTCGGGCACGACGATCCTGGGCTCCTGGTGCCCGGCGGCGCGCAGGCGCTCGTGGACGTGGCGGATTGCCTCCTGATCGCGGTCACGCCGGTCGCGTCGCTCACGAGGTTCAGGAAGCCGGGGTCGGCGAGCGACGTTCCACCGCTTCGTCGAGGGCCTGCTCCATCAGCGACGCCGCCTCGGTCTCGTCGAGCTCGCCGAACGCCGGGTCGACGCCGGCCGCGAACGGGCTCTCGCGCACGATGCGGGCGGCGAGCGCGTGGAACGTGCCGACCCATGCGTCCGAGAGGTCGAGCCCCGGCCGCGCGCGGCCGCGCCCCTCGTCGGGATCGGCGAAGCGCGCCTGCAGGCGCTCGACCAGGTGCGCCGCGGCCGCGCGGTTGTAGGTCGCGACGAGGACGCGCTCCAGCGGGACCGCGCCGTCCTCGAGGTCGCGCCAGACCGCCTCCACCAGCAGCGTCGTCTTGCCGGCGCCCGCGCCGGCGGCGACCGCCGTGGCGGGCGCGGAGGCGGCGGCCGCGAGCGCCCGCTCCTGCTCGGGCGTCGGCGGGCTCACCGCCACAGGTCCTCGCAGCGGCACCAGTGGGAGCAGGAGTCGACGGCTGAGGCGGGTCGAGCCGGCCGGCGTGGATGCCGGCGGCCGCACTCACGCGCGGCCGCGAGAGCATCGTCCGGGATCTCGGTCCCATTGCGCCGCGGGTCACGGCGAGGCCCGAGCGGACGGCCGGCGCCCCCGGGACGTCGTCGCAGACGGCGCCGCTGATGCTGGCCGAGAGGATCCCCATGTAGAGGCCGCCCGCGGGCTCGCCGGCGAGCCCGAGGTCCCGGCGGGCCATGATCCCGTAGAGCGGGAGCTGCAGCCGATCGTGTCACGGCGGCGCTCGCCGCCTTGAACTCTCCGCCCGTCCGCTTGTAGTTGACGACCAGCGCGGCCCCGTCCTCCGCCACGTCGAGCCGGTTGACCGTCCCCGCGATCGTCACCCCGGGAGCCGCGGCGGCGAGCAGGGTCGCGTCCTCCATCGATGCTCGAAGTGGCTCGGCCGCAGCTCCGACCGGAGCGCCGCGTCGCGGCCGAGGAGCGCGCTCAGGTGGCGCCGCAGCCGCTCCTGCAGCGCGTCGTAGACGGCGCCCGCGCCGGCCGGCCTCGCGGCGGCGCAGACGTCGGGCAGCTCGGCCTCGAGGGCCTCGCGGTAGCGCTCGAGGGTCGCCGGCACGCACGGCCCGGCGCCTTCCTCGGTGCATGCGCGCGTAGGTCTCGCTGCAGGGCCCTGTGGGCGAGGGTGCCCTCGAACCGCGGGTCGATCGAGCTCCTCCATCTCCTCCGGGGCGAGGTAGCGGTCGCGGAACCAGCCGTACGGGCAACGCAGGTAGGCCTCGAGCTCGGTGACCCGCAGGCGGTCGAGATCGCGGAAGGCCTCCGGCGCGACGCCCACCGGCCGCACCCGCCGGCACGCGGCGTCGGCGAGCAGGCCGGGCGCGACCGCGCCATCGAGGGCCATCGTGCGCAGGGCCTCGCGCTCGGTGCGGCGCGGCCCCCGGCGAATCCGCCACCTCGCCGCGAGCGCCGGCCGCGCGGTCGAGGTCGGCGAACGATCGCCCCGCGACCCGGCACGCCTCCACCCAGTAGGGCGACGCCGCCACCTGCCGCCCCTCGTCATCGACGGTGCGCCGCAAGAGCACGACGCGCGAGCGGGCGGCGTCGACCGCGTGGACGAAGCGCAGGCGGCTCTCCGAGGTGCCGGGCGCCCGGGCCGGCAGGACGTCGGCGAGCGGCTCGCGGAGGCCGGCCAGCAGCGGGTCGGGCGCCGGGCCCGTGGGGAAGCCGTCCCCGTCCAGTCCGGCGATCACCACGACCTCGTAGCGGCTCCCGCGCAGCGACGCGAAGTCGTGGATCTCCAGCCCGCCCGGGCGCCT
This sequence comes from Miltoncostaeaceae bacterium, assembly GCA_963835685.1. GTDB lineage: Bacteria > Actinomycetota > Thermoleophilia > Miltoncostaeales > Miltoncostaeaceae > DATAGF01. Next base: position 282,729 of record CAWIGI010000014.1, on the reverse strand, counting down.
GCCTCCCGGGCGACGGTCGTGAGGTCGGCGATGAGCTCGCCGACGACGCCCGGCGGCAGCGGCCCGCGCGGCCGGCGGGGACCCGTCCCCCGCCATCCCCGGCGTCGGCGCTCGTCCCCGATCGCGCTCGCCAGGCCGGCGAGCGCCGCGAGAGCCGCCCGGTCGCGGCTGTCGGCCCGCGTCGGCAGGTCGCTGGCGTCGCCCGGCGCGGCGCAGGGCCTCCCAGCCCACCTCGACCATCGCCGCGAGCTGGGCCCGCGGGCCCTGCCGCCCCGCGGCGACCAGCCGCCGCGCCGGTGCGATCGCCGGGCCCTCCCAGCGGCGCATCAGCTCGCTCGCGCCCCTCGAGCCGCCCGCGCCGCGCGGCGACCTCGAAGCAGGTCCACGTCCTCCTGGTCGGCGCCGCTGTAGGGGCTGCGCAGCCACCCGAGCAGGTGGTCCATTGCCCCGGGCTCCTCCGCGTCGAGCTCGCCCAGGCGCAGAAGGTGCACGAGGGCCAGGGCGAGCGGCGCCTCGAGGGCGCGCACTCGACTCGCCAAGGATGCCGGGACGCCCCAGTCGTCCAGCAGGCGCTCGAGGTCGTCCCGCACCTCGGCGAGCCGCGGCACCACGAGCGCGACCGCCGACAGCGGCAGCCCGTCGGCGGCGGCCGCGTCGAGCGCCTCCTCGAGGGCCGCCCGCAGCATTCCCCGCGTCCCCGCGGCGCCGACCAGCCGCACCGGCGGGGGCGCGGCCGGCGGCGCCCCCTCGTCGAAGAGGCGGGCGGCGAGGCCCGCGGGCCCGTCGGTCGCCTGCGCCCCGGCGCGCTGATGCTCGGCGGCCTGCGCCCATCGGGCCTGGCGGGCATGACGCGCCTCGAACGCCGGTCGCCCGGGATCGAACGGCATCACGACCTCGACGCGCGTCGTGCGCGCGAGCGCGTGCAGGAGCGCCCACTGGCCCGGGACGAGGTCGTCGAACCCCGACACCGTCACCGGCGGGAAGGCGTCCACGCCCTCCGCGTGCCCGGCCGCGGCCCAGAGGGCGTCGCTCCAGTGCGGCACGGCGTCCCGGGCCGCCGCGTGGATCGCCGCCACCGCGACGGCCACGGGGGTCGCCGCCGCCGCCGCCGCCCGCTCCGGCGGCACGCCCGCCACCCGCAGCTCCCCGATCGCCCGCTCGGCCGCCGACAGGAACCCGGGAGCCGCCGCCGAGGCGCCGAAGGCCGACAGGTCGGCGGCGTCGAGCACCTCGCGCAGCGCCAGGCGCACCTCGATCGGCGACGGCGGCGCGGGCTCCGGGACGCCGGCTGCGGCGGCGACCCGCCCGCGCAGGCCGGCGAAGGTGACCGCCTCGCGGCCGAGGACGGCCGCCCCGCCGCCGGTCTCCTCCTGCAGCGCCCGCGTCGCGTCCTCCCGCCGCGGCACCACGAGCAGCCCTCCGCGCTCGCGCCAGCGGGCGCGCGCGAGCGGCAGCGCCGACGAGAAGGCCGGCGCCCACGTCAGCACCGCTCCCCCCCGGAGCATGCTCAGCTGCTGCAGGAACCGCCCCCCATCAGGTCTCCAGCTTAGGCCGCGCGTCGGCCGCCGACGCCGCATCTCACCGGATCCTGAGACGCGCTTCACGCTCCTTTGAGGTCGATCTGTCGGGATGGCCTCGACCGGCAACGACACAGGAGGACGGAGATGACCGACGAGACGGACCGGCCCGCGGGCCGCCGCCGAGGTACGCGGCTCGCCGTGGCCGGCGCGACCCTCGCGCTCGGCCTCGGCGGGCTCGGCCTGGCCGCGACGGGCGCCTTCGCCGACGGGGGCGAGCCGACCGGCTCGTCGTCGAGCGGGGCGGCGACGACGTTCGTGCAGGACGGGACGACGACGCCCGAGCAGCAGGCGCCGGACCGGGGCGACTGCCCCGGCGGGTCGCGGCAGGGCGGTGACGGCCAGGGGTCGTCGACGACCCCGAGCTGACCCGCGGTGATATCCCTGGGCCCTCGTGGCGGCCGAGACGCTCAGCCCGAGGGCCCTCAACCGCGCCCTTCTCGCGCGCCAGCTGCTGCTGGAGCGGGCCGACGTGCCGCCCCTCGAGGCCGTCGAGCGCCTTGTCGGGCTCCAGGCCCAGGAGCCGCTCGACCCCTACACCGCGCTGTGGTCGCGGCTGTCGGGCTTCCGCCCCGCGGCGCTGGCGGCGCTGCTCGAGCAGCGCCGCGCCGTCCGAATCGCCGCGATGCGGGGCACCATCCACCTCGTGAGCGCCGAGGACTGCCTCCCGCTGCGCGCGCTGATGCAGCCGGTGCTCGACGCGGAGCTCTCGCGCCACCCGGCCTATTCGCCGCTGCTGGCCGGCGTCGACCTCGCGCCGGTGATGCGCGCCGCGCGGATGGCGCTCGCCGAGCCGCGCAGCACGCGCGAGCTGCGGGCCATCATGGGCGAGCGCTTCCCGGAGCACGACGCCGCCGCCCTCGCCTACGCCTGCCGGTGCCTCCTGCCGCTCGTACAGGTTCCGCCGCGCGGCGTCTGGGGGCGCACGGCGCAGGTCACGCTCGCGACCGCCGAGTCGTGGCTGGGCCGCCCGCCGGCGCCGGAGCTGTCGATCGACGACGCCGTGCTGCGGTACCTCGCGGCCTTCGGGCCGGCGGCGCCCGCCGACGCCGCCGCGTGGTCGCGCCTGCCGGGCATGCGGGCCGTGCTGGAGCGCCTGCGCCCGAGGCTGCGGACCTTCCGCGACGAGCGCGGGCGCGAGCTCTTCGACCTGCCGGACGCGCCGCGGCCCGACCCCGGCACGCCTGCCCCGCCGCGCTTCCTGCCCGAGTACGACAACGTCCTGCTGTCCCACGCCGACCGCAGCCGCGTCGTCGCGGACGCCGACCGGGCCCGGCTGTCGGCGGTCGCGGGGGTCGGGTTCGGCTCGGTGCTGGTCGACGGCCTCGTGCGCGCGGTTTGGCGTCTCGAGAGCGACCGCGGCTCGGGGAGGGCGACGCTCGTGGTCACGCACGCGGGCATCCCGAAGCGGGCCGCCGCCTCGGTCGCCGCGGAGGGCAGGAGGCTGCTGCGCCTGGTCGCGTCCGGCGCGGACGGCCGCGAGGTGCGCCTCGTGGCCGCGCCGTGAGCCCCGTGCCATGATGCGGCCATGGAGCCGTCGGAGGGCGTCCCCCTCTGGGCCCGGGCGGTCGCCGACCCGGCGTTCCGCGAGGCCCTCATCGGCGACCCGCTACGGGCGCTCGCCGAGGCCGGGGACGTGAGCGCCTCGGCCGAGCAGGTGCGCCAGCTCGAGGAGATGGAGCACGACGAGCGGGCCGAGCTGGTGATGGGCGTCGTCCGCGAGATCCACTGGCGCGGCGGCCAGGCCCGCTTCGGGTCGATCCTCTCGGACGGCGGTCCGAACTAGCGCCTCGGACGGCGCGCCCCGCCGTCAGGCGGAGCCGGGAGAGGGGCGTATGGTCCGCCGACTAGCGGTCAACCTCGGCCCAGACCCGGGTCAGGCCGCGGCCCTCGGCCACGACGCCCCAGTCCCGCGAGCAGGCGGCGACCAGCGCGAGGCCGCGGCCGTTGGGCCGCACGTCCGAGGCGAGCCGTCGCCGGGGCAGCGTCGTCCAGCGCCGGTTCTCGATCTCGACGCGCACCGACCGCCCGTCCGCCTGGAGGCGCATGCTGATCCGCCGGCCGCGCCCGTGCCGGACCGCGTTCGCGACCAGCTCGGTGATGACCAGGGCGAGGTCGTCGCCGGCACCCGGCGCCCCGGCCGTCGTGAGGGCCTCCGCGGCGAGCTTGCGCGCGCGGGGCACCGCCACCAGCCGGCGCGGCAGGCGCTCGTGGAAGGAGATGTCGAGATGGGGGTCGTGCAGGGGGACGGCCTCCTGGGCAAGAGGCGACCGGTCCGTGAACCGCGGTCGGGACCCGCGCATCATGAACCATGGGTCCGGACGGAGAAAGGCCGACCGGTCGGCGGCGCGGCCCACGGGGAGGCCGGAGCGCGAAAAGCGCCCGACGGCACGCGTTGCCGCGTCCCGCCTTCCCCGTCAGTATCGTGCGGCCACCCGTCCCCTGAGGAGGAGCGCCGATGCCCGAGGCCATGCGCGCAGCGGTCTTCAAGGATGTCCGCGACATCCACATCGAGGAGGTCCCGGTCCCGAGCTGCGGCCCCACGGACGCGATCGTCAAGATCACGACGACGACGATCTGCGGCACCGACTCGCACATCTGGCGCGGGGAGTACCCGGTCGCGCCCGGGCGCGTCGTCGGGCACGAGCCGTCGGGCGTCATCCACGAGGTCGGCGAGGCCGTCCAGGGCTACGAGGTCGGCGACCGGGTCGTGGTCGGGGCGATCACGCCCTGCGGCAGCTGCTACTTCTGCCAGGCCGGGGACTTCTCACAGTGCGCGGGGTTCGAGGACCAGTGGGGGATCATCGGCGGCTGGCGCCTGGGCAACTCGATGGACGGCGTCCAGGCCGAGTACTTCCGCGTGCCCTACGCCCAGGCCAACCTGGCGAAGATCCCTGAGGGGCTCTCGGACGAGGAGGTCCTCTTCGTCACCGACATCGCCACCACGGGCATCTCGGCCGTCGAGACCGCCGACGTGCAGCTCGGGGACTCGGTCGTGGTCTTCGCCCAGGGGCCGATCGGCCTCTGCGCCACGGCGGGGGCGCGGCTGCGGGGCGCCGGCCTGGTGGTCGCCGTGGACGCCAACCCCAAGCGCCTCGAGATGGCGCGCACGATGGGCGCCGACATCGTCATCGACTACACGCAGGAGGACCCGGTCGCGAAGGTGAAGGCGCTCACGGAGGGCCGCGGCGCGGACGTCGCAATCGAGGCGCTCGGCATCCAGGAGACCTTCGAGAACTGCCTCAAGGCCGTGCGCCCGGCCGGCGTCGTCTCGTCGCTCGGCGTCTACGGGGACAAGGTCACCATCCCGCTGGAGCCCTTCATCTACGGGATCGGCGACATCGACATCCGCACCACGCTCTGCCCCGGGGGCAAGAAGCGGCTCGGCGCCCTGATGAACCTCGTGAAGACCGGTCGCCTGAACCTCGGCCAGCTCATCACCCACCGGTTCTCCCTCGACGAGATCGAGGAGGCCTACTCGCTCTTCTCGAACCAGGAGGACGGTGTCATCAAGGTGGCCGTGACCCCCTGACGCACGCGCGCCACGCCGCTCAGCAGAAGATCGGGCCGAAGGTGAAGGTGTTGTTGGTCTCGTCCGACTCGGTCACCTGGCCGGCCGAGTCGGCGGTCGCGGTGTAGCTCGCCCCGTCGCTGCACACTTGGAGCGCCGGCTGGGTGATCGAGGCGCCCGCGGCCAGGCCGGGGAAGCTGAAGCTGCCCCGGTACTGGGCCGAGACGAGGAAGGGCCCGGCCGGCCCGGCCCCGGAGTTGGTCACGGTGAACCCGTCGAGGTCGAACGCGGTGATGCGCAGGTCGGGCGGCGGCGGCGGCGGCGGCGGCGGGCCCGGGCCCGTCCCCGTGGGGGGCGGCGAGGGCCCGATCGTCGCCGGCGCCGGGTCGAGCGTCGAGAGCAGCCACGAGAGGCGCGCGTCCTCGCCGTCGCCCAGCCGGCCCCCGAAGCGGCTGCCGGCCACGGCCCGCCCGGTCCGGTCGCCGGAGCCGGGCGCGTAGGCGAGGGCGGTGTCCTTGCGCCGGTCCCAGGGGTGGGTGTCGGTGTGGTCGTGGTCGCCGCGGATCGGCGCGTCCATCTCCCAGAGCTGCAGGAAGACGGGCGCCGCGCGGCCGGTCGCCGCCGGCAGCGAGGGGCGACGCGCGCGCCAGGTGCGGCGGTCGTCCTCGAGCCAGCGGTTGATGCGGTCGTTCGAGACGGCCAGGCGCTCGTTGACCCACACCTGCGCCCCGCCCAGGCGCCAGCCGCCGGCGATCCCGTCGCGCGACTTCTCGATCTGGAGGTAGCGGATGTCGCCGACCCGCAGGCCGTCGGCGACGGCCCCGTCGATCGGGACGCTGTAGGTGTCGTGGTCGTCGCGCTCGAAGTCGTTGTAGAGGCGCTTGTCGAGCGCGAAGCGCCGGCTGTCGCTGATGCGCAGGTAGACGTCGTCGTCGGTGCCGGCGAAGCGGACGTCGCCGGTGCGGATGCGCACCCGGATCGACGTCACGGGGGTCCCGAAGCTCGTCCCCCGAGGGACGGCCTTGATGAAGGTGAACGGGTAGTTGGGGAGCCGGAACGAGAACGAGTCGCGGCTGTTGATGACCCCCGACAGGAAGCGCTGCGAGCCGATGCGGGCTCGGGTGAACAGGTCGGCGCGGCCCGGGATGTCGAGGTTGTCGATCTCGGCCATCGACGTGACCTGCAGCCGCACGAAGCGCGTCGACTGCTGCAGCGGCTGGCTCGACGGGACCGGGAACGGCGTGCCGTCCGCGGGGCCGTGCGTGCGCGTGATGTTGCTCTCGAATCGCCGTCGCGCCTCGCTCACGACGAGCACGGGCCGGAAGTAGTCGATCACCGCGCCCCGCAGATCGATCAGGTCCCCGCCCGGACCGTTGCGGTCGCCGCAGCTCAGGGTCGAGAAGCTCGGGTTGCACGCCTCGCCCTGCCCCTGCCAGTGGCCGGAGGCGAACGAGATGTTCAGGGCGCCCTTCTGGTCCTTGGCGAGCAGGGAGGGGGAGCTCGCGAGGCGCATCGCGCGCGCCCAGAAGGCCTCGTCGGCGACGTGGGCGCGCAGGGCCTGCACCCACTGGCGGGTGGCGAAGTAGGCGGCCAGGTGGGCCTCGGCGTAGAGCGGCCGCCCCGGCCAGTCCTTGGCGTTGAAGCGCGTCAGGCTGCGGTTCTTGTCGGCGTTCCAGCCGCCGTGGTTGCGGGGGATCCCGACGCTGCCGCCCGCGTAGAGGTTCTCGGCGCCGCGCACCGCCGGCGGCACGTCGAACCAGGTGGGCGTGCGGCCGAACCCCTGCGCCTCCCAGTCCGGCCCCTCGGCGCCCGCCACCCCGCCGGGCTCGAGCCAGTTCGTGTGCGAGTAGAAGTCCTGCACCTGGTGCAGGCTGATCCCGAGGATGCTCAGCAGCTGCAGCGGGTCGTTCTGGTCGCGCGCCTCGACGGCCATGGCGCCGATGGCGCGGCGCAGCCGGTCCCACTCCGCCGTGAGCGCGCCGGCGGTCGAGAAGCCGCCGCCGCTGGCGTCGAAGTGGCTGAAGTCGGCGTTGTTGACGACCTCGTCCGGCCACCGGTTGAGGGCGACGGCCACCGCCTCGAGGCCGCTGACCCCGCCGACCAGCTCCTTGAAGGCGCCGGCGTGCCCGGAGAAGGGGATCGACTCGGCGTTCTCGTAGAGGTTGACGAACCAGTTGCTCACCTGAGCCGTCTGGATCGCGCGGTCGTTGAACCCCTCGGCCGTCAGCGCGTCGCGCGTGATGTCGAAGTGGGGCCCGGTGTCGAAGGCCCCCGCAGCGGGCGCGACGGCGAGCGCGACCGCCGCGGCGACGACCGCCGCGGCCCGGAAGAGCGCTGCGCGGGGTCGGCTGTGCCGGGATCGGGCCAGGGCGTCCGCTCCTTCGAGGTGGGGGGCGTCCACCCTAAGCTCCCGTCCGGTCGCCGGTCCAGAGGCGAAACCCGCCGCCGAACGGCGACGATGGAATAGCCTCGCCCCGGAACGACCCCGGGGGTTTGCGGCGTGAAGCGGATCGTCGTCTGCTGCGACGGCACCTGGAACATCCCGGACCAGGTGTCGCCGACGAACGTCGTCAAGGTCGCGCTCGCCCTGGCCGACCGCGACTCGTCGGGCGTCGCGCAGCGGGTCTTCTACAACGCCGGGCTCGGCACGAGCCCCCGCGAGCGGCTGAGGGGCGGGGCCTTCGGGTTCGGCCTGTCGAAGCACGTCCGCGAGTGCTACCGGTTCCTGGTCGAGAACTACGAGCCGGGCGACGAGCTCTACTTCTTCGGCTTCAGCCGGGGCGCGTTCACGGCGCGCAGCACCGCCGGCATGGTCCGCAACAGCGGGATCCTGCGGCGCGAGCACGCGGGCCGGCTCGGCGACGCCTACGCGATCTACCGTGGACGCGACCCGACGTCCCACCCGCGCGGCACCCGCGCGACCCTCTTCCGGCGCTCCTTCTCCCACGAGCCGCGGATCCACTTCATCGGCGTCTGGGACACGGTCGGCGCCCTGGGGATCCCCGTGCTCGGGCCCGGCTGGGCCAACGTGCTCAATCGCCGCTGGGAGTTCCACGACACGGACCTGAGCACGATGGTTGACCTCGCGTACCAGGCCCTCGCGATCGACGAGGCCCGCGGGCCGTTCGTGCCGAGCCTCTGGAACCGCCAGGACGAGGCGCGCAACCAGGTGCTCGAGCAGGTCTGGTTCGCGGGCGTCCACTCCGACGTCGGGGGCGGGTACGAGGATTGCGCGCTCGCGGAGATCCCCCTGCTCTGGCTCGTTCACCGGGCCGCCCGCGCCGGCCTGGAGTTCCGGGAGGGCCATTTCTCCGGCCGCCGGCCCGACGACCCCCGCGCCGCCGCGGACGAGCGCGCCGCCGGGCGATACGTCGCCCCGAGCGCCGACGGGCTCGCCCACGAGTCGCGCAAGGGGATCTACCGGTGGCTGCGCGCGTACCGGCGCAGCCCGGGCCGCGAGCGGGCTGCCGGCCGGGAGGAGGTCGCCTTCGGCCAGGCGATCGCCTCCAGCGCCCGCGACCGGCTCGGCCTCGACGGGTACCGGCCGGAGCAGCTGCGGGCGTTCATCGACGGGGGCGGGGAGGTCCGGGACATCCGCACGACCCCCGGCCTCCCCGACCAGTAGGCGGGCGGCGGCGGTGTCACTCCACGTCGTCTCCCGGGCGGCCCTCGGGCTGAGCGAGGTCTCCGCCTTCGCGGTGCGCGAGACGGGCCGCGCCCGCGAGCTGCTGTGCGTCGGCGACCGCGAGCACGACCTCCTCGCGATCCCGCTCGGGGACCGGGCCGCCCTCGGCGAGGAGGAACGGCACGATCTGCGGCCCCTCGTCGACGGTCCGGGCGCGTCCGGCTTCGAGGGCCTGGCGTGCGACGGCGCCGGGCGGGTGCTGATCCTGCAGGAGGGGCAGTGCCGCGTCATCGTCCTCGCCCCCGGCCTGGCCCGCCCCGAGGCCGAAATCGAGCTCGCCGTGGCCCGCGACCAACCGGGCTTCGGCCGGGAGTGGGAGGAGGACGAGAACGCCCGCGGGGAGGGGCTGCTGCTCATGCGGCGCGGGCACCTGCTCGTCGCCAAGCAGAAGGAGCCGGTCTGCCTGATCGAGTTCGGCCCGCCCGGCGACGCGCCCCTCGGCATCGCGCCCGGGTCCCTGCTCGGGCCGCGGGACGAGCTCGCCCTCGGCGCCCGGCGGCGCAGAGGCCCCGTCCGCTACGAGGTCCTGGCCTGGTGGCGGCTCTCGCCCCGATCCGCGAAGCGCATCGAGAGCGCCAACGACCTCGCGCTCGACGAGGAGGGCCGCATCCTGCTCGTGAGCTCCAGCTCCCGCCGCATCGCCCGCATCGCGCCCGCGCTCGACCCCGCCGCGCACGAGGCCGCCGTCGAGGACGACTGGCGTGTGCCCGCTCTCGGGGGCGAGGGCAAGCGCAGGCCGGAGGCGCTGTGCGTCGTCCCGGGCGCCGTGCTCGTGGGCTACGACGCGCGCGCCGCCGGGGACAACCTGGTCGTGCTGGAGCCGCTCGAGTGACGGGGGGTGCCGCCACGCCGAAGCCGGCTCGGGCCGCCGCGCCCGGACGGGATGCGCCGCCCCGCATGGCGGATCTCGACCGGGAGCGCGCGAGCTTCTCGATCGACGTCCCGGAGCGCTTCAACGCGGTCGTCGACGTGCTCGACCGGTGGGCCGGCGACGATCCCGATGCCGTGGCCCTGGTGTCGCTCGACGGGGCGGGCGGGCCGGTCGCGAGCCAGACCGTCGCCGAGCTCGTGGCCGAGTCGCGCCGGGCCGCCCGCGCCCTCGCGCGCCTGGGCGTGGCCGCCGGCGAGCGCCTGCTCGTGGTGCTGCCGCGGGTGCCGGCCTGGTACGCCGCCGTGCTCGGCGCCATCCGGATCGGCGCGATCCCCATGCCGGGGCCGGGCCTGCTCACACCGCGCGACATCGCGTACCGCGTCGACCGCGGCGGGGCGGTCGCGGTGGTCGCCGACGCCGGGGGCGCCGAGAAGGTCGATGCGGGCTGCGCCGAGTGCCCCTCGCTCGCCCACCGGATCCGCTGGGCGGCCGGCGGGGAGCCGCGCGAGGGCTGGCACGACCTCGACGCCCTGCTGAAGGAGGCGGGCGACGGCGCCACCCCGGCCGACCCGACGGCGGCGACCGACCCCATGCTCCTGTACTTCACCAGCGGCACGGTGGGGCACCCGAAGATGGTGCTGCTGCCCCAGTCCAACGCCCTCGGCCACATCCGGACGGCGCGCTTCTGGCAGGACCTGCGGCCGGGCGACCGCCACTGGACGATCTCGGACACCGGGTGGGCCAAGGCGGCCTACGGCTCGCTGTTCGGCCAGTGGCACGAGCGCGCGACCGTCGTCCAGGTCGCGCTCGGGAAGCCCGACGCCGACGTGATCCTCGACGTCGTCGCGCGGAACGCGATCACGTCCTTCTGCGCGCCGCCGACCCTCTACCGGATGCTGGTGCTCGCCGACCTCGGCGCCCACGACCTGAGCGCGCTGCGCCACTGCACCAGCGCCGGCGAGCCGCTCAACCCCGAGGTCATCCGCGCCTGGCGCGAGGGCACGGGGCTGGAGATCTACGACGGCTACGGCCAGACCGAGACGACCATCACCGTGGCGAACGTCCGGGCGCTGCCGATCCGGCCGGGCTCGATGGGCAAGCCGTTGCCCGGCTACGACGTCGAGATCCTGCGGGACGACGGGTCGCCGGCCGGCGACGGCGAGGTCGGCTCGATCGCGATCCGCGCGGAGCCCCGCCCGGTCGGCATGTTCGACTGCTACTACCGCGACGAGGAGGCCACGGCCGCGCGCTTCAGCGACGGCTGGTACCACACCGGCGACCGGGCGGCGCGGGATGCCGACGGCTACCTCTGGTTCGAGGGGCGCGACGACGACGTCATCACGTCGGCCGCCTACCGCATCGGGCCGTTCGAGGTCGAGTTGACGCTCGTGGAGCACCCGGCCGTCGCGGAGGCGGCCGTCGTCGGGCGCGACGACCCCGAGCGGACGCAGATCGTCTGCGCCTTCGTCGTCCTGGCGCCCGGCGCCGCGGCCTCGGACGACCTGGCCCGCGAGCTGCAGGAGCACTGCAGGCGAGAGACGGCGCCGTACAAGTACCCGCGGGAGGTCCACTTCGTCGACGAGCTGCCGAAGACCGTCAGCGGCAAGATCCGGCGCGTCGAGCTGCGCCAGTGGCTGCGGGAGGGGCGCTTCCCGCCGGGTGGGCCGGCCCGATGACGCGTCAGGCGCTGGTCGCGTCGAGCCGCTGCAGGAGGTCGTGGGCCGCCAGCTCGACGTCCTTGTGGTGCCATTCCGCCGCGCGGTAGACGCACGCGATCAGCCCGGAGCGGTGGACGCGGCGGAAGTCGCCGTAGACGAAGGCGTACCTCGCCTTGGTCTCCTCTGCGGCGCCGTCCGTGAGCCCGAGATGCCACTCCGCGTACTCGTCCCACGAGTGCGCGTCGAGGAACGCGTTCTCGTCGTCAGCGCTGGGCTGGACGTCGCCCCAATCGCTCCGCAGCACGTACTGGCGGGCGGCGATGAGGCGCCTCGCGCGGGCGACTGCGCGATCGTTGACCGAGTACCGGGCGATTGCCGCATCATGACGGGATACGGGCCGACCTGATACTCAGCGGAGGGACCGTGCGCTCCGGCCACGACGGCTGGCGGGCGCACGAGGCGCTGGCCCTCGCCGGCGCCCGCGTCGCCGCGATCGGGACGCGCGAGGAGGTGCGCCGGCTCGCCGGCGCGGCGGCGCAGGAGGTCGACCTCGCCGCCGCCTGCGCCCTCCCCGGCCTCACCGACGCCCACCTCCACATCCTCGGCTACGCGCTGACGCTCGACCGCCTGCCCGCCGGCGATGCCGGCTCGCTCGCCGCCCTCGGCTCGATGGTCGCCGAGGCCGCAACCGGCGCCGCGCCCGACGGGTGGGTGGTCGGCCACGGCTGGGATCAGGAGCGCTGGCCGGAGGCGCGGATGCCCGATCGCCGCGACCTGGACGCCGCCGCCGGCGGCCGCCCCGTCTACCTCGGCCGCACGTGCGGCCACATCGCCGTCGTCAGCTCGGCCGCCCTGGCGCGCGCCGGGATCACGCGGGGGACGCCCGACCCTCCCGGGGGCGTCGTCGACCGCGACCCCGGCGGCGAGCCCACCGGCGTGCTCCGCGAGACCGCCCTCGCGCTGGTGGGCCGGCTGATCCCGCCGCCCGGCCCGGCCGAGCGGGCCCGCCTGCTCGCCCGGGCGCTGCGCGAGTGCCTGGCGCTCGGGATCACGCAGGTCCAGACCGACGACGCCGGCATCGGCGGCGGCCTCGAGGCGACCCTCGACCTGTTCCGGTCGGTCGCGGGCCCGGCGGGCGTGCCGGTGCGCGTGACGCTGATGCTGCCCATCGACCAGTTCGACCTCGCCCGGCGCGAGGGGATCGGGACCGGCTGGGGTGACGAGTGGCTGCGCGTCGGCCACGTCAAGGTGTTCGCCGACGGCTCGCTCGGCGGCCGGACGGCGGCGCTGCGGGCGCCCTACGCCGACGCGCCCGAAACCGCCGGCGTCCTCGTCCAGCAGCCCGGCGAGCTCCGGGTCATCTGCCGCCGGGTCCACGCGGCCGGATCGCAGCTCGGGATCCACGCGATCGGCGACCGCGCGGCCCACCTCGCCATCGAGGCCGTCGCCGCCGCGCACGCCGAGGACCCCCGGCCCGACGCCCGCCACCGCCTGATCCACTGCCAGGTCACCGGCCGAGACACCTTCCCGGCGATGCGCGCGGCCGGCCTGGTCGCCGACATCCAGCCCGGGTTCCTCGCGAGCGACGCCCCCTGGGTGACCGCCCGGATCGGACCCGGCCGCGCGGCGACCTCGTACGCCTGGGGGAGCATGCTGCGGCTGGGGATCCCGGCGTGCGGCGGCTCGGACGCCCCCATCGACCCGCTCGATCCCTTGCGAGGGATCGCGAGCGCCGTCGACGCGCGCCGGCGCGCCTCCCGAGCTCGCCCGCCCGCCGGAGCGCCTGAGCGTGGCGCAGGCGCTCGGCCTCTACACCCACGGCGCCGCGGCGGCCACCTTCGAGGAGGGGCGCCGCGGCACGCTGGCGCCCGGGATGACCGCCGACGTGACGGTGCTCGACCGCGATCCCTTCGCCGTCGCGCCGGCCGAGCTCGCCGAATTGCGCTGCCGCATGACGATCGTCGCCGGACGGACGGCACACGTCGAGGAGGGGCGCACCGCACGCCGCCGAAGAGCATGACCTATGCCATCGCGCGGCGTCCGCCGGGCGGCGCTGGCCGCCCTCGTCGTGCTGGCCGCCGTCCTCGCCGGCCACGCGGGCGGCCGCGCGAGCGCCGCCCCTCAGCCGCCGCCGCCCACGGCGGAGGCCGGCGTGCTGGGCGTGGGCGCGCGCGGCCCCACGGTGCGCGCGCTGCAGCGCGAGCTCCGCTCCCGCGGCTTCCGGGTGGCGGTCGACGGCGTCTACGGGCGCGCCACCCGCCGGGCCGTCGTCGGGTTCCAGCGGCGCCTCGGTCTGCGCGTGAACGGCGTGGTCGACCGTCCCCTGCTCTGGTGGCTGGGCCTGTCGGTCTGCCGCCTGCCCGGCCCCACCACCGCGCGCGGCGGGCGCAACGGCGTCTTGCGCCTCGGGGCCTACGGCCCTCAGGTGTGCTCGCTGCAGCGCGTCCTCGTGAAGGCGGGCGAGCCGGTCGCGGTCGACGGCGGCTACGGCCCCCGCACCCGGGCCGCCGTGCGCCGGGCCCAGCGCCGCCTGGGTCTCCGGCCCACCGGCATCGCCGACCCGCGCCTGCGGGCGCGGCTGCGCGAGCCCCTCCGCGCCCGGGTGCCCACGGCTCCGGGCACCCTCGCCGTCGGCGCCGAGGGCGGACGCGTGCGCCGCCTGCAGGCGGCCCTGCGCCGCCGCGGCTACCGGCTCGCGATCGACGGCGCCTTCGGCCCGCGCACCCGCCTGGCCGTCGCCCGCTTCCAGCGCCGCGAGGGGCTCGCGGTCAACGGCGCGGCCGACCTCCCCCTGCTGCGCCGCCTCGACGCCCTCCGGGCCCGGCACCTGATGGTCTTCCCCGTCGAGGGCGTGCACAGCTTCACCGACGACTTCGGGGCTCCGCGGCCCCAGGACGGCCCGCACAAGGGCATCGACATCGTCGCCCCCCTCGGCACGCCCGTGGTCGCGGTGGCGGACGGCGTCATCGACCAGCCTCAGCCGCGCCGACACCGGCCTCGGCGGCATCCGCCTCTGGCTGCGCGACGACGCCGGCACGACCTACTACTACGCCCACCTGTCGGCGATCGCGCCGGGCCTCGCGCCGGGCGTCGCGGGTCGCCGCCGGCCAGCGGATCGGGGCGGTCGGCCGCACCGGCAACGCCTGCGGCGGCGTCCACCACCTGCACTTCGAGATGCACCCCGGCGGCGGCCGCGCGGTCAACCCCTACCGGGAGCTTCGCGAGGTCGACCCGACCCCGGTGGTCTAGTCAGGCGCCGCCGTCGGGTTTCCGCGCCCGGCTCGGCGCGACCCTCGGGGGCTCGTCGGGCATCTTGGGGTACACCGGCGGCCAGGGGTTGTCGGGGACCCCGGCCGCGAGATCGGCGCGGTAGCGCTCGACGAGCGGCTCGACGGACTGCGGCTCGTCGTCGATCGCCGACCACGGATCCCCGAGGCGCTCGACGCGCGCCGGCACGGTCCGGATCGACAGCTCGTCGGGCTCGATGGCGCCCAGCTCGTCCCACGCGAACGGTGTCGACACCTGGGCGCCCCCGCGGGCGCGCACGCACCACGCGCCGAAGACCGTCTTGTGGGGGGCGTTCTGGTTGAAGTCGATGAACACCCTGGTCCCGCGCTCCTCCTTCCACCACGCGCCGGTGATCAGGTCGGGCCGGCGCCGCTCCATCTCCCGGGCGACCGACACGGCGGCCTGGCGCACCCCGATCGAGTCCCACCCCGGCTCCACCCGCGCGTAGAGGTGGAGGCCCCGGTTCCCCGTGGTCTTCGGGAACGCGGTGATGCCGACCTCGTCGAGGAAGGACCGCACCTCCGTGGCGGCCTCGCGCACCATCTCGAACGTGACCCCGGGGGAGGGGTCGAGGTCGAGGCGCAGCTCGTCGGTGTCGTCCGGCGCCGACGCCCGGTACGGCCAGGGATGGAAGCCGAGACAGCCCTGGTTGGCCGCCCACACCACGTGGGCGATGTCGGCCATGACGATGGCGCGCGAGGTGGTGCCGTTGGGCGTCAACACGATCGTCGTCTGCAGCCATTCCGGCGCCGAGTCCGGGATGCGCTTCTGGAAGAACGACTTCCCCGTCGCCCCGTTGGGGAAGCGCTGCAGCAGCGTGGGCCGGTCCCGCACGGTGAGCATCAGCGGCCCGCCGACCGCCAGGTAGTACCTGGCGAGGTCGGCCTTGGTCTCGCCGTGCTCCGGGAACATCACCTTGGCCGGGTTGCTGACGGCCACCGTGCGCCCGTCGGCGTCCAGCTCGAGGTGCTCGGCGTCGGCCATGCGCGATCGACGCTACCTGATCGCCGGAGAGGGCCCGCGGTCAGGTGGGCGGCATGTACTTGGTCGCCGTGAAGGTCGCTCCCTGCGGGTCGCTCAGGACCGCCATCCTGACCCAGGGCGCGTCGGTGGGCGGCACCACCACCGTGCCGCCCAGCTCCGCGGCCGTGGCGGCGACCGCGTCGGCGTCGTCGACCGCGAAGGTGATGTCCCAGCGCGGCGGCGCGTCGGGCGGGAACTGGTCGTCCGTCATCGGCACGAGCCAGGCGACCGCGTCCTCGAAGCCCGGGGGCGCGCTGTCCGCCGCCTGGCGGCGGCGAAGGTCGGGGTCGCCCCGCTCGAGGTAGTCCCCGTAGCCCGGGAGCCGGAAGAACGTGAACCCGCCGTCGCCGAGATCGACGGCCTCGGCCTCCCAGCCGAACACCGCGCCGTAGAAGGCCTTCGCGCCATCCGGGTCGCGGGTGGTGAGCTGGCTGAAGTTCCACGTGCCGGGCTCGTTGACCAGCTGCGCCCCCTTGGTGCCCTTCGCCTGCCAGACGCCGAACGAGGCCCCCTCCGAGTCGGCGAGCATGGCCATGCGGCCGGCGTCGAGGACGTCGAAGGGCTCCATCAGCGCCGTCCCGCCCGCGTCCTTGGCCTTCGCGGTGGCCTCGTCGGCGCTGTCGACCCAGACGTAGGTGTTCCAGACCGGCGTCGGGGGCAGCCCCTGCGGCTGCGACCCGACCGCGGCGACGTCGCGGCCGCGCAGCTGGGCGACGAAGTAGCGCCCCGGCGCGTCGGCGGGCATGCGGTCCTCGAACTCCCACCCGAACAGGCCGCCGTAGAAGGCCGCCGCGGCCTCCGGATCGGGCTGCGCCGTGTCGATCCAGCAGGGGACGCCGGGCGGATATCCGTCTCGCTCTCGCAAGGCCCCTCCTTCCTCGGGGATCGGACGTGACCACTCTAGGCCCCATCGACAGCGGCTGGCGCGAGGTGTGCGACACGGCGCTGGCCCTCGTGAAGCGCTTCGTGTAACCCCGTACGCTCACCCGGCCGCCCCTGCGACGACGAGGAGGCACCGGTGGATCACGGGCGCGAGTCAGGGCATCGGCCTGGCCGTCGCGCGGGCGTTCACCGAGGAGGGCGCGAGGGTCGTGGCCGGCGCCCGCAGGTCGAGCCCGGAGCTCGACGCCCTGAGCGCGGAGGCGGCAGTGCTGCCGGGCCTCCTCAAGACCCTCTGAGGCCGGCGTGAGCGAGGGCCCCACGAGCGGCGAGCCGGCCCGGGACCCCCGCCCGGCGGCGGTCACGGTCCTGACCACGGAGCACTTCACCCTTCAGGGGGCCCGCGCGGCGACCATCTCGGAGTTGACCGGCCGGGCGACGATGTTCCTGAGCGCCGTCTCCGGCGGGCTCGTGGCGCTCGGGCTGGTCGCGACCGCCACCGGGGTGGGGGCCGCGTTCTACGCCTTCGCCCTGGTGCTGCTTCCCACGCTCGCCTTCGTCGGGCTGGTGACCTTCGAGCGGGTGCTGCAGTCGGGGATCGAGGACCACGGCTACGCGCGGCGCATCGCGCGGCTCCGCGCCTTCTACTTCGACGCCGCGCCCGAGCTGGCCCCGTACCTGATGAGCGTCGACCCTTCCGAGCGCCTCGCCGTCCAGGGAATCTGGGCGCGGCCGTTCCAGAAGTTCCTCACGGTCGCGGGCATGGTGGCCGTGATCACGGCCGTGCTCGCCGGCTCGGCCGTCGGCGTCCTCGCCGCCGCCGCCTCCGACGGGTCCCTCGTCGCGTCCCTGATCCCCGGCGCAGCGATCGGCCTCGTCACGCTGCTCTGCCTGATGCGATTCCACCAGCTCGCCTGGCGGCGCGGCGGGGGCGCGCGGCTCTTCCAGGACGGCGAATGGCCCGAGTGAGGGTCGGATGCGGGGATTGACCCCGTCCGCCCGGGCCGCGCATGATCGCGCGGTACGACGGACACGAAGGGGGAGAACATGGCGTCGGCAGAGCACAAGGACTTCGGTACACCGGACGAGGTGCGGGACTTCGAGAAGGCGCGCCTCGAGCTCCTGAACATCGGCGGCGGCCAGGTGGGCCGCCTGACCGTCGAGCCCGGGTGGCGCTGGAGCACGCACCTGAAGGAGGTCGCCGGCACGGAGCTCTGCGAGGCGCCCCACTTCCAGTACGTCGTGGAGGGCACCGTGCACGTCGTGATGGCCGACGGAGACGAGTTCGACATCGGCCCCGGCACGGTGTCGGTTCTGCCCCCGGGGCACGACGCCTGGGTGGTGGGCGATGAGCCCGCCGTGGCCATCGACTGGGCCGGGGCGAGCAAGTGGGGCGGCGGCGCCTGACCGGCGCGCCCGATCTCCCAGCGCGCCCCGCTCGACGACGCGGCGCGCGGCACGCAGGACCTCCCGCTGCACCCGAGCAGCAGCATGAGCAGGGCGGCGGACGCCCGCCGGTTGGCGGGCGAACCCTGCGCGACCCCGTTGGGCGGCCGTGAGGCCCCGGTGACACGGGCCGGTTAGTCACTGCCTCGACAAATCGGCACGCCGGCCCCAGGACGGAATGGGGCCGGGCCCGGCGGCGTCCTTCCCTGGTGAGCGGCGCCCTGCGCCGGATCACGGGTCGGAGGAGACATGTACATCAGCAGGCGACGCAGGCGACACGCGATGGGCCTGGCCGCGATCCTCGGCCTCGGCCTCATCGCGCTGGCCCCGCTCGCCCGGCGCAGGCCACGACGCCGCTCGGAGCGCAGACGCGCATCTCGGTCACGGGGCTCGACGGCGACTCCACCCTGGACGCGGAGGACGTCGAGCGTCGCCCACAACCCGGCCGCCGACCAGTACCTGATCGTCTGGCAGAGCGGCCCGGAGACCGGCGAGAGGGAGATCCACGCCCGCCTGGTCGACGCGGCGGGTACGCCCCTCGGCGCGGAGTTCGCCGTCTCCGACATGGGGCCGCCCCTGGGCGCCGGGTTCGAGGCGGAGACGCCGGCGGTCGCATACAACTCGCGCAGGAACGAGTACCTGGTCGTCTGGCGCGGCGACGACGACGCCGGCCCGCTCGTCGACGGCGAGTTCGAGATCTTCGCCCAGCGCCTCACCGCCGGCGGGGACGAGGTGGGCGCCAACGACCGGCGGATCTCCGACATGGGGCCGAACGGCGACACCGCCTATTCGGCCGAGGATCCCGCGTCGCCTACAACCCGACCAGCGATCAGTACCTGGTGGCCTGGGAGGGCGACGACGACGCCGGCCCGCTCGTGGACGGCGAGGACGAGATCTTCGTCCAGCGCCTCAACGCGGACGGCGCCCAGGTCGGGGCCAACGACCGGCGCGTGTCCGACATGGGGCCGAACGGCGACGTCAACTTCTCGGCCGACAACCCGGCCGTCGCGCACAACCCGACGAGCAACCAGTACCTGGTGGCCTGGGAGGGCGACGACGACACCGGGCCGCTCGTCGAGAGCGAGGACGAGATCTACGTCCAGCGCCTCAGCGCCAAGGGCGTCCAGAAGGGGGTCAACGACCGCCGGATCTCCGACATGGGACCCGTCGGCGACGGCGATTTCGAGGCCAACGTTCCCGAGCCTTGCGTACAACCCGGTGAGCGACGAGTACCTGGCCGCCTGGGAGGCGGACGACGAAACCGGGCCGCTCGTGGAGAGCGAGTTCGAGATCTACGCCCAGCGCCTCGCCTCCAAGCGGCGCCCAGGTCGGCGCCGACGACCGGCGGATCTCCCAGATGAACCCCGACGGCGACACCGCCTTCGACGCCACCGAGCCCCAGCGTGGCGGTCGGCACGCGCTCGAACGAGTACCTGGTGGCCTGGGCCGGCGAGGACGACGCCGGGGCGCTGGTCAGCGACGAGAACGAGGTCTACGCCCAACGCCTCGGCGCCGATGGGGCCGAGATCGGGGGCGACGACGTGCGCGTCTCGGCGATGGGCGTGGACGGCAACGATCGCAGCGACGGCCTCGCCCCCGCGGTCGCCTACGGCGCACAGGCCAACGAGTACCTGATCGCCTGGGACGCGGACCCCGACCCGCCGCAGGCGAACGACGAGTTCGAGGTGTTCGCGCGCCGCTTCGGCGCCGGTGCCCGCCCGCCAGCCAGCGGCAGCCGCGGTCTGCAGGACCCTGCCGCCGCCGCCGCCATCGAGCCCGGGCGACCCGGACGACATCACGCTCAGCACCGGCCAGCTGCTGATCAACCAGCGCATCGACCAGGCCGCGATCCGGCGCGCCAACGGCGTCTCGAGCTGGCTCGGCGACGGCATCGAGGGGCGCGACGTGTGCCAGGGGGCCCTGGGCGCCGGCGAGCTGGCGACGGGGATCGTGAGCGACCTCGCCGGGCCCCCGCTCGCCCTCGTCGCCCCCAACCCGCGGCCGATCGCCGTGGCCGCCGCCAAGCCCGCCGATCCCAGCCAGATCACGCTCACCACCGGCCAGCTGCTGATCAACCAGCGCATCTCCCAGGCGGCCATCCGGCGCCTGAACGCGCCTCAAGGCGCGCATGGACACCGGCCTCACCGGCGGTGACGTCAACGACCGCACCCTGGCCCAGCCGGTCTTCGCCGCCGGGCTGCGGGTGCTGGCCGCCCCGCCGCCGGCCAGCCCGCCCGCGGCATCGACGACAACGATCGCCCCGGCCAAGCCCGGCGACCCGAGCCAGATCTCGCTCTCGACCACCCAGCTGCTGATCAACCAGCGCATCTCCCAGGCCGCGGTGCGGCGGGCCAACGAGCTGATGGCGCGGATCGAGGACGGCCTGCTGGCCGGCGACGTGGCCGACGGCACCCTGACCGCCCTCGACCTGGCGCCTGGGGTCGCGCCGTGAGCTCGGTCGGACCGCCGTACAATCGGCACCGGCACGCTCGAGCGGGCCACCGCTGCCGTGACGCCCGACCCGGAGCTCCAGTCGATCGCGGACGACCTGGGCGCGCGCGCTCGGCGGTACGAGCGGGCGCGGGACTCGCGCTGCGTCTTCACGCACGCCTACGCGATGCTGACCCGCCGGCTGGCCTCCGAGCTCGGATCCGCCGGCTTCCGCGATCCCGAGTTCATCCGTGCCGTGGGGCGCGGCTTTCACGAGCGCTACGCCATGGCCCTGGACGCATGGGATCGGGGCTCGGATGTCCCGGAGACGTGGCGGTATGTCTTCGGGGAGATGACCGGGCGCCGCACCTCGCCGCTCGAGGACCTGGTGCTCGGGGTCTACACGCACATCGTGCACGACCTGACGTTGGTCCTCGCCGACCTCGCTGCGGCGGGGCGCCTCGGGTCGGTCGGCGACTTCCATCTGGCGAACGCGCTCATCGCCGAGACGGTCCCGGGGATCCAGCGCGAGGTCAGCCGGCGCTACAGCCCGTGGTTCTCCTGGCTCGACCGGCTCGGGCGCGAGTTCGACCTCGTGTTGACCGACTACGGCGTGCGGCTGGCCCGCGGCATGGCCTGGTACAACGCCCAGCGCCTGCTCGACCCGCACGTCGCCGCCGACGCGCGTCGCGCCCTCGACGCAAGCGCCGCCACCTTCCTCCGGCGGCTCCTCAACCCGCCCCTCGTCTCGCTTCGCATCGTCCTCCGGGCCGGCCGCTGGACGACGTCGTTGTTCCGGCGCTGGCCGAGGGACGAGGTCTGATGGCGACCTCTGACGCGTCGGTCAGGAGGGCGCGTGCGTCGCAGGAGGACCTCAAGAAGCGCCGCGAGCACTGCTCGGCGAATCCGCAGAGGCTCGCCTCCATCGGGTCCGCGGTCCGGCATCAGGTGCGGATCACGCGCGAGCCGGACCACGTCGCGCTGTACACGGTCAGCGAGGCCCGCCCGGAGGACCCCGACGAGGTCGTCCGGATGGGCGCGGCCGGTCGGAGGCGGCTGGGCACGAGCGACGAGTTCGCCGGCGTCGTCGACTCCCGGGCGCCGCATCCAACGATCTCCGAGGCGAGGGCCCAGGACGAGGGCGAGTTCATCGAGCGGCTTCGCGACGACGGCGCCCAGAGCCGGCTCATCGTCATCGCGCCACATGGCGGAGCGATCGAGCCCAACACCGACCGCCAGGCCGAGCGGCTCCGCTCGCGCCTGGGCCTGAGGGTGGCCAGCGTCTGGCGCTGCAAGGGCTGGGACCGCGACGGCGGGGCCTTCGCGGCCTGGCACATCACCTCCACCGACATCAACGAGGCGAGCTTCCCCCGCCTCAACCGCGTGATCTCCCGTGGCTTCACCCACGCCGTCGCCTTCCACGGGTTCGACGACCCCGAGATCCTCATCGGCGGCACGGCCTCCGACGCCCTGAAGGAGGAGATCCGCTGTGCCCTCGAGCGCGCGACCGCCGCATCGTGCATCGAGGTGCGCATCGCCGGGCCGGACGAGGAATTCGGCGGTGACGACCCGTGCAACATCGTGAACCGGCTCAGCGCCGGCGGCGCGGGCGGCATCCAGATCGAGCAGAGCCCGAAGGCCCGGGAAGACCATTGGCGTGCCATCGCCGACGCGGTCGCTGACGTGTACCGCCCGACGCTGTGACCCCGGCTTGACAGCGTTCCTCGGTGCTGGGATAGTTGACCGGTCGGCTAGTAGGCGAGGAGCACGTGGGACGGCACAGCGACGCACGGGAGCGGCTCATCGACGCGGCCGGCGAGCTCTGGCACACGCGGAGCTACGCCGACGTGGGCGTCAGCGAGATCTGCGACCACGCCGGGGTGCAGAAGGGCAGCTTCTACCACTTCTTCTCGTCGAAGCGGGACCTCGCCCTCGCGGTGATCGACGAGGAGTGGCGCGTCCACGGGCTCGGGCAGATGGCGCCCCTCCTGACCGGCCCGCTTCCGCCGCTCGAGCGGCTGACGGTGTTCCTGGAGCGCGGGCTCGAGGAGCAGCTCCAGCTGAAGCAGGCCACGGGGGCGACGGTGGGGTGCTCCTTCGGCAACCTGGTCGTGGAGCTGGCCACCGTGGACGACGTGCTGCGCGAACGCCTGGCCGAGCTCTTCGACGACTGGGCCGGCCTGCTGCAGCGGGCCCTCGACGACGCCGTCGCCGCCGGCGACCTGCCCGAGATCGACACCTGGCAGGCGGCGCGCGCGGTGCTCGCCTTCATCGAAGGGCTCGGGGTCCTGATCAAGGCGAAGGACGACCCGCTGGCCGCCGCCGACCTGCTCCCCCTCGCGCTGCGGTTGGCGGGGGCCGACCCGGCCCGCATCCCCCGGACGGCGCCCACGACCTGAGGCGACGCGGCCCGCCTGTCGATTTCGCGGGGCGCGCTGCGTCTACTCGGAAAGACCGTTCGCGTCCACCAGTAATCGACCGGTCAACTACTCAACAGCCGGACTCGGCAACAGGAGACGATGACGATGAATCCCATCACGGCCACCGACGAGCCGCCCCAGCGGCGGAAGTGGCTGGGCCTGGCAGCCCTGTGCGCCGCGTTCTTCATGGTGATCCTCGATGTGGCGATCGTGAACGTGGCCCTCCCGACGATCCAGGTCGACCTCGACTTCTCGCAGAAGAACCTGCAGTGGGTGGTGAGCGCCTACGCCCTCACGTTCGGCGGCCTCCTCCTGCTGGGCGGCCGCGCCGCCGACCTCCTGGGTCGCCGGCGCCTCTTCATCGTGGGACTCGCGCTCTTCGCGGCGGCGTCGCTGCTCGCGGGCCTCGCGTGGTCCGACACGATCCTGATCGCGGCCCGCGCCTTCCAGGGCATCGGCGCGGCGGTCATGACCCCGGCGGCGCTGTCCATTCTGATGACGACCTTCCGCGAGGGCGCCGAGCGCAACACCGCCCTCGGCATCTGGGGCGCCGTGGGGGCGTCCGGCGGCACGGTGGGCGTGCTGCTGGGAGGGATCCTCACCGACACCATCGGCTGGGAGTGGATCTTCTTCCTCAACGTCCCGGTCGCCCTCGGCGTGATCGCCGTCGCGCCGGCGCTGCTGCGCGAGAGCCGCGCCGACATGGCACACCGGCGCTTCGACCTGGGGGGCGCCCTGACGGTCACGGCCGGGATCGCGCTGCTGGTCTACGCGCTGGTCGAGGCCGAGTCGGCGGGCTGGGCGTCGGCCCAGACCCTGGGGCTGATCGGCGCCTCGGCCGCGCTGCTCGCGCTCTTCACGGCGATCGAGCTGCGCTCGCGCGCCCCGATCATGCCGTTCTCGATCTTCCGCATCCGGGCGGTGACCGGCTCGAACGTGGCGGGTCTCGCCCTCGGGGGCGCGGTGTACGGGATGATCTTCATCGCCACCCTCTACATGCAGCAGGTGCTCGCCTACTCGCCGATCGAGACCGGCCTGGCGTGGCTGGCGATGTCCCTGACGGCCCTCGCCTCGTCGATGGTCGCGTCGGTGCTGGTGACCCGGGTCGGCCCTCGCCTCCCGCTCGCGGTGGGGCTGGTGGTGGCCGGCGCGGGGCTCCTGCTGCTGGCGCAGATCCCGGCCGACGGCGACTACGTGGCGGACCTGCTGCCGGGTCTCCTCGTGACCGGCCTCGGGCTGGGGACGGCGTTCGTGTCGCTCTCGATCGGGGCGCTCGAGGGGGTGGCCGAGCGCGACGCCGGCCTGGCCTCGGGCCTCGTCAACACCACCCAGCAGGTCGGGGGCGCGCTCGGCGTGGCGGTGCTCTCCACGCTCGCCATCACGCGCAGCGACGAGCTGATCGCGGACGGCACGGCGGCCCCGGTGGCGCTCACCGAGGGCTTCCAGATCGCGCTGATCGCGGCGGCCGGCTTCGCGATCGCGGGTGCCCTGGCGGTGCTCGCCCTGGTGCGCGGCCGGCGGCGGCCGGAGCCGGTCGCCGAGCCCGTCGCCGGGGAGCCGGCGCCGGAGCGGGCGAGCGCGTCCACCGCCGGCTGACCGGCGAGCGGCGGCCGGGCGCCCTTCGCGCCCGGTCGCCGGCCCTCGCCTATGCTGCGCGCTCCGCGCTCCGACTCGAGGGAGGCCACGTGTACGCGCGCATCGCCAGGTTCGAGGGGGCCGACCCGGCCCGCATGCAGGAGATGGCCGATCAGATCAAGGGCGAGACCGGGCCGCCCGAGGGAGTGCCGGCCACCCGCTTCATGCTGTTGCTCGACCGCTCGAGCGGGACGAGCCTGGGGATCTCCTTCTTCGAGTCCGAGGAGGACATGCGCACGGGCGACGCGACGCTCAACGCGATGACCCCCCCCGCCGCCGCCACGGGACAGCGCGCCTCGGTCGAGTTCTACGAGGTCGCGGCCGAGATGCCGCAGTGATCCGTTAATGGCCGCCCCGTTGCTGCTCGCCATCGACGCCGATCCCGCCGCACTCGGGGAGGTCGAGCGTGAGTTGTGCGCGCGGTACGCGAGCGAGTACAGCGTCGTCTGCACGAGCTCACCGGACGAGGCGCTCGCGATGCTCACGCGCCTGTCGGATTCGGGGGACGACGTCGCCCTGGTGCTCGCGGCCCAGTGGCTCTCCGGGACCACCGGCAGCGACCTGCTCGTGCGGGTGCGGCAGCTTCACCCCCACGCCAAGCGCGCGCTCCTGGTGCCGTGGCGGGCGTGGGGCGATCGCCCGACGGCGGAGGCGATCCTCGACTCGATGGCCCTGGGAAGGATCGACTACTACGTGCTCAGGCCGGCGGCCTCGCCGGACGAGCTGTTCCACCAGTCCGTCACGAGCTTCCTGCTCGACTGGAGCAGGGCGCGGCTCATCGCCCCTCACACCACCCGCCTCGTCGCCCAGTCCTGGTCGGGCCGGGCCCACGAGCTGAGGGACGTGCTCCAGCGTTGCGTGATGCCGCACGCCTTCTACTTGGCCGAGTCGAGCGAAGGGCGCGAGCTGATCGTCAGGGCGGGCGGGGAGGCGAAGCTGCCCCTCGTCGTCGTTGCCTGACGGGCGGATCCTTCACGACCCGAGCGACGCCGAGATGGCGGAGGCCGTCGGCCCCTCGGTCGAGCCTCGCCGGGACGACTTCGACGTCGTGATCGTCGGTGCCGGGCCGGCGGGCCTCTCGGCCGCGGTCTCGGGAGCATCCGAGGGCCTCGACACGTTGGTGATCGACGCGGGCGGGATCGGCGGGCAGGCCACCGCGAGCTCGATGATCCGCAACTACCTCGGCTTCCCGCGGGGCGTCAGCGGCAGCCGGCTGGCCGAGCGGGCCTACAACCAGGCCTGGGTCTTCGGAGCGGGCTTCGCGTTCATGCTGAGGGCGATGGGTCTCGATCGCGTCGGTGACCGCCTCGTCGTGACCCTCTCCGACGGCCGCCGCGTCGGCGCCCGAGCCGTGATCCTGGCCACCGGCGCCACCTACCGCCGGCTGGACGTCCCCGTCCTCGAGGCGTTCGACGGCGCCGGGGTCTTCTACAGCGGCCCGGGGGCGGAGGCTCACGCGATGGCCGGGAAGGAAGCCCTCATCGTCGGGGGCGCGAATGCCGCCGGCCAGGCGGCCCTGCACCTCGCCCGCTACGCCCGCCGCGTCACCCTCGTCGTCCGCGCCCAGTCGCTCCGTGCCGGCATGTCGCACTACCTGGTGCGGGAGGTGGAGGCCACGCCCAACGTGCAGGTCCGCCTCGGCACCTCGGTCGTCGGCGGCGGGGGCGAGGGGCGGCTCGAGTACCTGGTGCTCCGCGAGGGCGCGGCCGGCGAGCACGAGACGGTCGCCGCCGACGGCCTCTTCGTCCTCATCGGGGCCCGCCCGCACACGGACTGGCTCCCCGCGGAGGTCGCGCGGGACGCGCACGGGTTCCTGCTCACGGGGGCGGACCTCCCGGACGATCACAGCCCGCGACTGAACCGCCTGCCGTTCCTGCTCGAGACCAGCATGCCGGGCGTCTTCGCGGTCGGCGACGTGCGGCATGGATCCGTCAAGCGCGTGGCCTCGGCGGTCGGGGAGGGCTCGATCGCGATCCAGTTCGTGCATGCCCTCCTCGCGCCCGAGCACCCGGACGGTGAGCAGCCGGCAGCCGCCGAACTGGACGGGCGACGGGCCGAGGGACGATACACCTCCCGCGTTCGCTGACGGACGGTCAGAGCGTCGCGGTGACGCGGCAGACCTCGCCGGTGGCGGCGCGCTTGGCGACCGCGGTCACGCGAGTTCGCGGGCTGCCCGGCGCGATGACGCGGCGCACCTCGAACGAGCCGCTCGGGGCCCGGGTCACGGCGCTGCGGCTCATCACCCGCCGGCCGTTGCGATTCGCGACCACGCTCCAGCGGGAGCCGACCCGGTTCTCGTCAACCTCCACCTCGAGCTCGACCCTGCCGTCCTCGGGCGAGAGCTTGAGCTCGACCGTGCTCCTGAGCGAGCACCGCGCCGTCCGCTCGACGTCCCGGTCGTCCCCGCCCTGCGCGAGCGCCACCGGCACGCCGCCGGCTGCGATGGCGAGGGCCGTCAGCGCGGCGCCCGTCGTGGCAGTGATCCCTCTGCGCATCGCCTTCTCCTCCTCGTCATGGCGCCGAGGGCGCCGTGGTCCCCACTCAGGGTCAGGGCGATGACCACGGTAGGGGCGAGGACCACCGGGGCGGGTGAGGGAGGCTTCGGGGGTCGTCCAGGGTTCGGTAAGGAAACGGTGGGGCGGGCGCTCGGAGGCGCCGGCCCGCCCCATCCGCGTGCCCCTCGGGCCGGAGCGCCCGAAGCTACCTTCAAACGACCATGCGCGATCGCGCCCCCCAGCAGCCGGTCAGGCGGTGCGCGCGATCACGAATTTTTTCTTGGCGTTGACGGTCAAGATGCTCACCGGCACGTTCGTCCGGTAGCCGGTGTCGCCGTCGATCGTGATCGGCCCCGTCGCGCCCCGGTGATTGCGGGTGACGTGCAGCGCCTTCAACACCGCGCCGAACCGGGTGCTCCCGGCCCGCTCGATCGCCGCGAAGAGGATCCTCGCCGAGTCGTACGTGAACGACCCCCACACGCCCGGCCGCTTGTCGAACGCCCGCCGGTACTGCTGCACGTATCCCCGCGCCGAGGGCATCTGCCCGGCGGCCGGGACGCCGCTGAAGACGCACCGCTGCGCCTCGGGCAGCGTCGTCTGCGCCACGAAGCCGTTGTCCACGTTCGCGAGGCCCATCAGGCACGGCGGCTCGGTCCCCACTGCAGCGAGCGCCTTGGCGATCTGCACGCCCTCTGGGAAGTAGGTGCTCACGTAGACGAGATCCGGCCTCGTCGCGAGCGCCTCGTCTGTCTTGCCTGCGTAGTACGCGCTTGTGGCGCCTTCAATAACCGAGATCCAGCTCACCGTGGTGCCGACCCTCTCCAGCGCCGTCCGAAGCCGCCGCGCCATTCCCTCCGTGAAGGCCCCGTTCGGCGTGTCGTCCACGAGCATGGTCACCCGCCGGGCGGGCAGGGAGCTCAGGTAGCGCTGCTCGATCGGGGCGATCTGGCTGTTCATCGGCTGCACCGTCGCGCCCGCGCCCTTCGTCTCGTCGCTTGAAGTCATCCAGACGGGGAGCACCCGGTTCTGCCGGTAGAGCGACAGGTTCTGGAGCCCGACCGAGGAGTTGTACGGGCCGATCACGAACCCGATGTCCTGCGCGATCACCGCGCGCGCCACGGGCCTCGCCCGAGCGGCCGATCCCAAGTCGTCGGCCTTCACGATCCGCACCGGCCGGTCCAGCACCCCACCGCGGGCGTTGACCTGGCGCACCGCGAGCTGCACCCCCCGGAGCTGGTCCAGCCCGTTGGACGCCTGCCCGCCGCTCTGCGGGCCCTCCACGGCGATCACGAGGGGCTCCGCCGACGATGGCGGAGCCGCGGTTCCGACAGCCGCTGCGATGACCAGGGCTCCGCCGCTCAGGGCGGCGACCATCACGGGTCGGAGGCGTCGGGGCATCGGTCTCGTCTCTCTCGCGCGGCGACCGGCGGAAAGGCGGCGCCATTCTCCAATCAGCCCGGGCGCCGGTCAATCCCGGTTGGCAAGACGGTTGCCTCCGGCGCGCAGCCACGTTGACCGGCAGCGCGGGGCGCGCCCGACTCCCACGCGCGCAGCCGACGCAGGGTGACGGGAAGCCCCGCGGGCCACCAGGGCGGCACGAGAGCACTGCCGGCCGGTTCCACCTCGCGGTCATCCACCAGCACGTTGGCGTAGGCGTCGAGCGTCATCGACGCCCGGGCGTGGCCGGCGGCGCGGGCGACCTCGTGTATCGGCAGGCCCTCGTGGAGGCGCCGGCTGATCCAGCGGTGGCGCAGGTCGTGGAGGCCGAAGCGCGGGACGCCGGGCGCCTTGTAGGCCCGGCCCAGCTCCCGAGCGGGTGCCGGGCCAGAAACCGGGATCTCGTGCAGCTCGAGCTGCGACGCGCGCCGCGAGGCCGACAGGATGAACTTAGTCCACCGCGAGAGCCCGCTCGATCCCCTCCCGGCTCAGCCCCGGCCCCGCGACCGCGCCGTTCGTCCACAGGTTCACCAGGACGTAGGTGCCGTCGTCGGGCAGCGAGGGGTCCCAGTCGCGCGACCGCTGCACCTTGAGGTCACGCCGGGCCGCCGCCCGGCCCACGCGAGCCTCCCACGGCTCCTCGGGCTCTGGGGTCATCCGCTACGCGCCAGGTCGTCGGGCTGCGTCGCGGCGTAGGACGGCCTTCGAGACCTTGCCCGGCTCCCCCGATATGCGGCGTTGCGCTCGGCCATGCGGCCACTCTAGCCGCGGCCGGCTGTCGCCCCGGGCCATCGCCATCGCCCCCGGCCCGGCGTCGGGTTGGGCCATGGCCGAGCAGCCGATCAGCTTTTCCGACCTCGCGCCCTCGCGTCCGTCGACCGCTACGTCAAGGGAACGCTAGAAGGCAACCACGGGGAAGTCCGGTGGAACCCCGAGATACACCTGGCCGAAGGTCCCATAGCGTTGCTCAGAGGCGAAGACGTGGTGTCTCATCGTCTCGACATCCCGGAAGCAACGTTCCAGCGGGTTGGTGGCTCGAAACGCTGTCGTCCCCGCGATGCTGCATGCGAGCTCGACAGCCTGGACGGCGCTGCTCATCGCGTGGGCCATCCCGAGCAGGAGGTCCGCCTTCTGCTCAAGCGAGTGGGTCTCGCCGTCGACGCATCTCCGCCACGCTTCGCTCAGGCTGTCGAGGAGCAGCAAGCGTCCTGAGCGCAGGATCGCCTCCGCTCGGCCCAGCTGGACTTGGGCCGACGCCCGTTGCTTCAGCGGGCCACTCGATGCCACCGGAGTCTTGTTCCGAGCGAGTTCGGTCACCTCGTCGAGAGCTCGTCGCGCCACCCCCAACATCGGCGTCGGGATGCCAGACGCCGCCGCGCCCACGACCGGGAGTCGATACAGCGGGCCGCGATAGTGCGATCCCGGCTCGAAGTCCGGCACCATCGGAAAGGTCCTGGACTTGGGCACGTACACGTCGGTCACGGAGATGTCGTTGCTGCCCGTGCCCCGCATCCCCATGACGTCCCACGTATCGACGATTTCGCACTCCTCGCTGGGGAAGTAGACCATGCGCATCTCGGGCTCGTCCCCGGCGGATTCGTCTTCGTCCACGAGGACCGTCGAGGAGATCCAGTCGGCGTCGTAGCAGTTGCTGACGAACGGGGCTCGACCGGAGATGCGGTATCCGCCGTTCGTTGACGTCGCCTTCATGGGGCGGCCGAACTGGGCGGCGATCAGGATGTCCGCTCCGCGGCTGTAGATCTCCTCGGCCCCCTCGTCGGGGAGACGGCAACAGAAGAAGGCCCAGTCCAGAGGGTTCTCCAAGGTCCACGCCGCAGCCGAGTCGTGGCGACCGACTTCCTCGCCGACGAGGGCGCGGGTGACGGGGTCGGTTTCCAACCCCCCGAGCGAACGGGGAGTCGTCATGCGCAGGAGGCCCGTCTCGCGCAGCGCCTTCAAGACCGGCTGGGACAGGCGTCGTTCCCGCTCTGCTTCCTGGCTGTGCTCGCGGATGATCGGAGCGATCTCGCGCGCGGCGTCGAGCAGCGACGTGTCGGGTTCCCAATGCATTTCCCTTGTTCCTTGCGTCAAGGCAAGTCCGGTCATCACGCTCACCTCTCTTTCGCCGGAGCGATGTTCGCCGCGGCCAGTGTTGTCGTCTCGGTCGTCATGTCGCCCACGCTACGCGGGGCCCCGCCACGGACTAGACCGAATTTCGAACCAAGCGGTTCGAATCCCGAACCTGGCCCGCATCCGGGGGCTACCATCCTCGGAGGATGCGGAGCTACGCGCAGTACTGCCCGGTCGCCAAGGCGAGCGAGATCCTCGGCGACCGCTGGACGCTCCTGATCGTGCGCGAGATGCTGGGCGGTGCGAGCGGGTTCAACGAGCTCGAGCGCGGGCTGCCGGGGATCTCGCGCTCGGTCCTCGCCGATCGGCTTCGCTCGCTCGAGCGGGCCGAGATCGTCGAGCGGCGCACCGGCCCCAAGGGGAGGACGCTGGACTATCGGCTGACGCTCGCCGGCCGCGACCTCGAGGCGGTCGTGCAGGCGATCGGGGAGTGGGGGGTGACCTGGTCGTTCACCGATCCCCGCCCCGAGGAGCTCGACCCCGACCTCTTGATCGTCTGGATGGCCCGCCACGTCGATCGTGAGCAGGTTCCCCCGGATCGCACGGTGGTCAGGTTCGACTTCCGCGACCCGGCGAAGCGCTACTGGATGGTGCTCGAGCCCTCCGAGGTCTCGGTCTGCCTCCAGCACCCCGGGTTCGACGTCGACCTCGAGGTCACGGTTGACACCGCGACCCTCTACCGCGTCTACCTGGGGCGCGCCGAGCTGGCCGGCGCGCTCCGGGCTCGCAAGCTGACGATGAGCGGTCCGAGGGCGCTTCAGCGCGGGTTCGGACGCTGGTTCGCCTGGAGCGCGTTCGCACCCGCCAGCCGGCGGGCCGACGAGCGCCGCAGGGCAGCGTCACGGCTCGCGGGCCCCCAGAGGGTGCGGGTCGAATAGCCGCTGGAAAGAGGGCTTGAACGCCCTTCGCTGAGCGGCGTTCGCGTCATGGGCCGTGGCAGGGATCGAACTTAGGGAGCCGGCCCTGCGCCCCGGTTTACGCGAGGCTCAGGGGACGCCGCGGAATCAGCTACCGCCTCGCAGATCGAAGCGCTTGCATGCGTTGTGCTTCGACGGATAGCCATTCACGGTCTGGTGAGCCTGCCAACACAGCCGCGCCGGCTGTGAGCGGAGATACCCCACCCCCCACCAGTGCACGTACACGGAGCCGGACGTCCAACCGCTGGAGCCGCCCTCGCAGACATCCACTCGGAACCTGCCGATCGCTCGCACGACCCGCCAGCCGTATGCAGACGGCACCTGCAGCTGCGCTCGGACGAGGGCAGAGCAGTTCGAGGCAGACGGCGGAGACCAGACGCGGCCGACCGCGTACAGATCGTGGCCGTTGTTCACCGTGACCTTTGGCACGCTGATCGGGACGGCCGAGGCCGTGCCTGCCACGGCCAGCAGGCTGACCGCGCAGAGACCAGCAGTTATCAAGCGCTTCATCGAGCTCCCCTTCACCCTCGTTCCGGTGCCTTCTGCTCATACGACCGCCGAGTGCGCTCGATCGTCGGACCGACTGGCGCACCGTTAACCGCCCGCTTACCGAGTGCGAGCGTTCGTGCAGAAGAGGGCCGGCCCGCGAACTACTCGAAGCCGCAGGCAGGCACGCTCGTCGTCCCTGCTTGTTCGAGAAGGTCGTTGACGGTACTCATGGGCATCGCCAGGCCAAGCCCGGTGTCGAGCTCGAGCGCGAAGACGACCCCGGCGACCCTCCCGCGGCGGTCGAGCAAGGGCCCGCCCGAGTTGCCCGGGCGCACGTCGGCGCTGATGCGGACGAGGCGGCCGTTGATCCCGAACGGCTCGCCCGGGATCCGGTCGATGACACTGCCGCTCTCGAGGGTGAAGGGCCCGCCTTCGGGGTAGCCGACCGCGGCGATCTTGGATCCCGGCTGCGCCCGGCCATCGAGGCTCGCGACGACGGGCAGCTCGCCGTTGACCTTCACGAACGCGACGTCTCCAAGGACGCCCACCTCGGCGGCCGTCACGTCGTAGGTCCGCCCGTCGGAGGTGTTGACCTCGAGACGGCTGGCCCCGGCGACGACGTGGCGGTTGGTGATGAGTGTGGATCGGTCGATCGCGAAGCCGGATCCCATCCCGAGCCCGGCGCACGAGAGGTTCCGCACCCGGACCGTGATCCCCTCGGCGCGGCGTTCGAACCCGTCCCGAGACAGGGTGGGGATCCTGACCTGGGTGATGCCGCGGGCCGTCGCCGCGTCGCGGTCCACGGGCGGGGAGAGCCTCTCGGGCGAGGCCGCCGGCGGCTCTGCGGCCAGCCCGCCGCACCCGGCCGCTACGGCGACAGCGGCCGCGACGAGCAGGAGGGGCCAGCGCCTCATTCGCCGCCGTAACCACCGACGTAGGAGTCGACAGCTGCCTCGGCCGCCTGGCACTCGGAGGCTGTGCTCTCATACTCGCCGGTGGCGGGGTAGAACCCCTGGGCGAAGGTGTCGACGAGACCCGCGAGGCCGATGCTGCAGGAGTTGAGGCTGTTGGCGACCTCGATGAGGTCCTGCTGTCGCAGCTCGAGGGCCGCCCGCTCGTCCTCCACCTGAGCCTTCTCGGCGGCGAGCTCCGTCTGGCGGGCCGCCAGCGCCTCGGCGTCCCGCTCGGACCTGGCGAGCGCACGCCGGGCGTCCCGGAGCCGCGTCGAGGCGACGTTGAGGCGCGCGGTCTGCCTGTTCAGGGCCTCCGTCCTCTTCTCGACCAGGCTGTGCTCCGCCGTCGAGCGATCCCGCCAACGATCGGCCCGGTCGTTGTTCTCCATGGCGAGATAGCCGAGATAGCCGCCACCGGCGAGCAGGAGGACGATGAGCGCGACGCCACCCACGAGCAGTGCCGTGGAGAGCCGTCGGCGCACATGAGCTGTGGCCTGCGCCGCTGGCAAGGGCTCGGTTGGCTCGCCGGCGATGTGGCGGTCCAGAACCTGACGCCACTCATCCCCCGGCGGCGCTTTGCGCTTCCAACCCAGACCCATCAACCGGGCGTCTGCTAGTAGGCCTCGCACGCAATCCCTCGTCGTCGTCACCGGAGCCAGCGGGTCGTGGCCCACCGAGTGGAACGTGGAGGCTGCCCACTCGCGCGCCCGACACGAAAGGGTGAAAGAGTCGGGCCTCCCGCAGAGCTATCGGCCGGATGTCCGTAGCCTTGAGCGCTCAGCTGCTCGGGCCGGACGGTGGAGCTTGCGCAGCGCGATTCCTGCGCCTCTGCGCCGACCTCCGCAGGGAGCCCTCACCGAGCGCTTGAGGCCCCCTTGATGTTCAGCGGCCACTCCGCTGGTCAGCTCGCCCGCTCCGCTCAACCAGGGCCAGGCGCGGTCCGCCGGGCACCGTCGGATTCTGGCAGGCGGGGTAGCGGCCAGAATCGCGACCGTAGGCTCAAGGCTCAGTCGCCCGCGGACGAGAACCCCAGCCCGAGCGGGACTTTCGTGATGGGCCGTGCAGGGATCGAACGCGCCCTGCAAACCTCCGGGTTTCCGACGAGCGTGGGAGCACCCGTGGGAGCACGATCGCGACACGCGACGGCACAGGGCGACGCGCGTCGAGCCATCACGAGCCCGGCGCGCGCGACCTGCTCAGGGCCAACCGTCAGAAAGTCGTACTAGGCCTCAGGTCGGTGTGCCTGGCCCGGAATGACCCGTCGTCTCGCCCTTCTTGGCCGCCTCCTGTTCGGCCCGAGCGGCGATGAAGCCCATGCCGAGGCGGCGGGCCACCTCCACCAGGATGCCGATGCCGACGAGAACGTAGAGCGCCGTGAAGACCTTCAGCCAGCCGTCGGTGATCGTCAGGCTCGGGTCGAGGACGCTGGAGGTCGTCAGCGTCGCCACGGCCACATAGAAGCCGCCCACGACGCTCCAGCCGTTGCCAAGCGTGTAGGTCACCGTGCCGACGATGATGAGCAGCAGCCCCGCACCGAGGATCCGCGCGAAGTCCTGGTCACGCAGGGCGACGCGCATCGCGGCGGCAAAGCGCCGCCACATGAGCAGCGCGGAGACCATCAAATGGAGGCGTTCGCCGTCCGGGGTGGCGGTCCTCTCGCGGACTCGGGCTGGATCGCCAGGGCAGCAAAGGCTGTCCCGTGACCCGCGTCATGCCGCGAGCAGCGACGCGCGCGGCTGGAGGCGAACCGCGCGATCGTCGAGGCCGGGTCCGGGCCTACGGGCGCGGCGCTCCCCGGCGCGTCGCCTGAGCGTCGCCGTCGCGCTCGTCGAAGCTCGGGGTGCAGTGTGCACCGAGCCGGGCGCGCGGAAGGTGTGCAGGTGTGCACGCGATCTCCGGGGCTGCACACCCCCCCTCCCCCCGCCCGCTCGCTTCGAGCACGAGCGCGGGCTCGACGAGCCCTCAGCCTGCCGCGCGAGCGCGTGGGAGCACCCGTGGGAGCACGAGAGCGACCCTACTCGCAGAACTAGCACGACTCGCACATCACGAGATCGCGCTCGTGAGCGTGATCTCGCGTGACGACGCGCTTCTCGCGATCCGGGGCGATGGGCCGTGCAGGGATCGAACCTGCGACCTTGGGATCAAAAGCACCCGCCGTCCGTCTCGGCGTGCTCGCGGCGTCTCGGCGAAAGCGACCCTTGAGCCGGATCTGGCTGCTCGGCCCGGCCCGGCTCTCGGCCCGTCTCTGCGGGTCTTGTTGTCACCCTGTTGGCACCCGGCGCGGACAGTCGATCAGCCGGCACCCGCCCCGAGACGTGCACTCGGGGGCCCAGAGAGGCTCAGGCGATAGCGTCCTTACGTGGCATCACTCCACATCGGCGTGATCCTGCCGAACTACGGCGCGGCGCTCGAGGCGGAGCGGCTCGCGAGCGTCGCTCTCGCTGCCGAGCAGGCCGGCTTTGAGTCCGGGTGGGTGACCGACCACCTGATCGTGCCAGGCGAGCGCGCGGCGACGTACGGAACGATCGCCGAGGCGCTGGTATCGCTCGGCTTCCTCGCGGGCCGCACGCGGCGGCTCGAGCTCGGGGTCTCCGCGCTCGTCGTCCCACAGCGCCAGCCGCTCGTCGCGCTGAAGCAGCTCACGACGCTCGACTTCCTCTCGGGCGGCCGAATCGTGACCGCGGTCTCGGCGGGCTGGATGGAGGGCGAGTTCGCCTCGCTCGGCGTCCCGTACGAGGGTCGCGGCCGGCTGCTGGACGAGTGGCTCTCGGTCGCCGCCTCGCTCTTCGAGCAGATGCCAGGACGCGTCCGGTACGAGGGACGCCTGTTCTCGCTCGACGGGTGGATGGCGCCCCCGCTCGTTCGACCGGGCGGGCCGGAGCTGTGGGCGGCCGGCGTGTCGCGCGCGACGCTGCGGCGGGCGGAGGTGACCGGCATCTGGCACCCGGTCGCGCTGCCGCCGGACGAGCTACGCATGATGGCCGCGGAGCTTCGCGAACGACGAGCAGACAGCCGGGTGATCCTGCGAATCGGCGTCTACGTCAGGCCCGAGCCGCAGGCGGGAGCGGACGAGCGCGGCCGGCACGCGATCGCCGGTCCACCTGAATGGATTGCTGAGCGGCTGTCCGAGTACGTCGACGCGGGCTGCGACGGCTTCGTCCTCAACCTCGATCACGAGAGTCCCGGGCTTGAGGAACGGGTGCAGCACTTCGCGGCGGAGATCGCGCCGCTCATACGAGGTCACGGCCGACTGTGATCACCGACTTCCCTACAACTCTATGCCGGAACTCAATCCTGGGGTCAGCTCAATGGTCGTCATTTGCGTGCATGTATCTGTCAAGCTCGAACACATTGAAGACTTCATCAAAGCCATCAGAATTAACCACGAATCCTCGATAAGAGAGTCACAGAACATGCGTTTCGATGTCTTGCAGGACCCAAATGATCTGAGCAGATTCATGCTGTACGAAGCCTATGCAAGCGAGGCTGGAACGGCAGCCCATAGGCAGACGCCGCACTATTTGGCGTGGCGCGAGACGGTCGCACCCTGGATGGCTGAGCCTCGGAAAGGCATTTCCTACACTGTGATTGCGCCCTGACCCTTCTCCAACGACTCGCCTGCTGAATAGGCCAGGACGGAGGGCCGGGTGAACCCGCCGTTGGGGCGATCCCACCTTGGTCCCGGCAGTCAGGAGGCCGCACCATGAGCGCGCCGGAGATCGCACCAGTCGCGAGCGCGACCGACGTGCGGATGTACGTTCACGAGTCCGGTACGCCGGGCTCCCCGGCCGTCGTATTCCTGCACGGGGCCGGCGCGAGCGGCCGGATGTGGCGCGAGCACATCGCCAGGCTCACCGGGTTTCGGTGCCTGGCCCCCGATCTCCCGGGCTTCGGACGCAGCAACCACCTTTCGTGCCTCTCGCGCACCGTCATGGCGGATCTCGTCGCCGAGCTCATCGCGACGCGGGTCCCGGCAGGGCGGGCGCATGTGGTCGGCCTCTCGTGGGGTGGCGCGGTGGCCCACACCCTGCTGGACCGCCACCCCGGACTCGTTGACAGGGCGGTGATCGACGGGGCCGGCGTCCTGACGTGGTGGGCCGGACGGCTGATCCTCCTCGGGGTCACCGTCGTGTCGCCCTTGCTCCACACCCGGCCGGTGACGGCCTTGTTCAGCGGCATCATCGGGATGGACGAGGTGGGCAGGGCGGACCTGCGCGCCTCGTCACCTTGGGCGTTCCGGCGCGCGTTCGTGGAGGGTTTCAAGTCCGGCGTCTCCCGTGTCGAGGTGAGCGCTCCCTCGCCGACCCTGCTCGTCGCCGGGGAGAAGGAGACGGTGGTCCGACCGGCCAACGCGGCGCTGGCCTCGCTGATGCCGCACGCGGTCGCCAGATTCGCGCCCGGACTCGGTCATGGCTGGCTCGCCAGGGCGCCGGAGCTGCACGTGCGGATGGTGGAGGCCTGGCTCACCGGGCAGGAGCTTCCCTCCGAGCTCAGGCCCGAGACGCCATCACCCGCGGCTGTTGAGCGACTTCTCCGCGAGCTCGGCGACGAGTCCGCTCGTGCGAACGATCCGCCCGCTGCGCGCTCGCGCTGACGACGAGATTCTCGTTCGATGAGGGAGCGGAGTTGCACGTGCGCGCCGCGCAGCGCGGCGACCTCCGCGTGGCCCCTGGCGTGACCCCCCGCCCTCCTGCGCCCTTCAGGTCTGCGCCCATCACCAAGAAATCCCTGCAAGAGCAGGCGTTCGGAGGATGGCCGTGCAGGGATCGAACCTGCGACCTTGGGATTAAGAGTTTTGGCCGGGACGTGCCAGGGCGTGCCAGCGCCCAGGCCCTAGCTCGCTGAGAAGCCGCACCACTACGGCGTTCCGGGGCGAGCGGCCAACGTGCCATGCCACCGCCCCTGGGCCCCGTTGGCAAGCCCTGGCGCGTGGTGGCTGCGGGCACACCTGCGGGCAGCAGGGCTCGGGCTGCGCGACATCTGGGGCATGGACGACCCGGCGGCGATGGCGGCGCTCAGCGCGGCCCTCCTCGCGGGCTTCGCCGCGCTGGCTGGTCGCCGTGGCCGTCCGCGCCTTCGGGCGCTCGGCGGTGCGCTGAGGTCAGGGGCCGCGTCGGCCGGGTCGGGTCGAGCACGACGACGCGGACGCGCTCACGTCGCTGATCCTGGAGGAGGCGGCCGGCTAGGCCGGGGCCTGGTCGCCGCCGGCCCCGTCGCCACCGGCCGCGTCGGCGGCGGACGCCTCCCGGGCGCGCGCGATGACGGGCACTGCGGCCGCGGTGCCCGCGGCAAGCTGGGCCAGCGCGATCCCGGCGCCCCGGCGCTCGGTGCCGAGGGCGCCGTCGAGCGAGAGCGCCCCGGGCCCGGCGGCCGAGACGGCGAAGACGGCGGCGATCAACGCGAGGTTGTACTCGTAGCCGCCGTCGGCCACCCACGGCCCGTTCTTGAGGTGCACCCGCTCGATCGCGACGGTCTGCCCGCTGGTGATCATCGCGGCGCCCAGCGGCGTCAGGAACCCGGTGGCCAACAGGGCCCCGCCGACGGTCTCGCTGACTCCCGACGCGGTGGCGTGGGCCCTGCCGGGCCGCAGGCCCATGCTCTCGAAGGCCTGGCCGGTTCCCTCGAGTCCGCCGCCGCTGAACCAGCCCTTCAGCTTCTGCAGGCCGTGGCCCATGAGGAGGACGCCGACCACGATCCGCAGCACCGCGATGCCGAAGCGCATGCTTTCTGATCCCCGCGCCGGCGACGGCCAAAACGTTCCCGCCGGCGATGCCGACGGGCCCGGCCTGCCCGCGGGCCCCCCGGTCCCTGGCAGGCCCCTTTGCCGGGAGTTAGCTGGCGCGGCTCAGGTACCCGTGTGGAGGGGCCGATGTCCATGAAGCAGTCCTGATGGGATCGCTCCCGGTACGAGCCTCGGCTGCGAGTCGGACGGCCGATGGTCCAGGCAGCCCAGGGTAGGTCTGCTCCTGCGGCTAGTAGGGGGCCTGGAAGTTTCTCTACCTTTTGTCTCACCAACACCAAAGGGGTGAGCTGTCTTGAAGCGCAGTCTTTGATCCGGACCCTGGCCGTCGCCGGACTGGCGACCGGCGCACTCGCCGTGGGCGTGGGTTCCGCAACGGCCTCCACCGGCTACAGCTATTCGTCGCCGTCGTACTCGTACTCGTACCCGTCCTACTCGTACTCGTCGTACCGGGACTACAGCGGGTATTCGACCTACGGCACGATCAGCAAGTACAACTACCGGCCCCGGACGTACAGCTACACCCGCCCGTACTTCCGTCCCTCGACGGGCCATTGGACCAGCGGCTACTGGCGCTCCAGCCCATCTAGGTCCTACTACTCCAGCTGGCGGTAGCGAAGCGCGCTCCCTGGCCCGTCGTAGGCGGCGGGCCGAGGGCAGGCGTACCAGGGGCCGCGCGGGGCGGCTGGCCGCGCGCGGGGGCGGGCCAGCCCCTCGGCCTGGGTCTAAAGGCCGCGGCTGCACCTACACCGCGGCTGGGAGCTGGTGGCCACGTACCCGCTGCCCACCACGGCTGACGCGGCCTGGGTGGAGCACCAGGTCGCTGGCCAGGCTGCGGGCCCTGGTCGACGCCACCCGCCGCGGTGGGCGCTCGCCCTGGAACCGCTGCGCCAGCTGCCGCTGGCCGCGCCCGCCAGCGCAGCACGACGTGGCGTGCGAGCGCTGCGGCGCCGGGTTCGTGGCCAGCCGCAGCGACGCGCGCTTCTGCTCGACCCGCTGCCGGGTGGCCGCGCACCGCGCCCGCGCCGCCACCTGAGCACCACAGCAGCACGCCCGGGCCCGCGCCGCTCCAGTCTCAGGCGTTGACGGTCGCGGGTCAGGCGCAGTCGGAGCCGCAACCTGGGGTGGCCGCGTCCACCTCCGGCCCCGGGGCGATGCAGCAGCCCTCGCCGCGCCAGGCCTCGACCCCTTCCTTGACCGCGAGCCCGGCGATAAGGAGCGCAACCGCCGGATCGAGCCACCACGCTCCGAACAGGGCGTTGCCGAGCAACCCGACCAGCAGGGCTCCGGCGAGGTACGCGCACAAGAGGTTTTGGGCGCCCTCGCCCCGGGTGGCGGGCGAGGCGAGACGAACGCCGAGGCGCTTCTTCGCGACCCCCAGGAGTGGCATCACAATCAGGCTGGAAACGGCCAGCCCGATGCCGACCCAGCTTGTCTCCGGGTGCTCGCTCCCGGCGAGGGTGCGGACCGCCTCGACGGCGACGTACGGAGCCAGCAGAAAGAACTGGACGGCGACCAGCCGTTGCGCCCGCCTCTCAGCGGCGGCCGAGTGCATCCGGCTCCCGGTGAACCGCCAGATGATGATGACGCTCGCGAACCCCTCGATTGCCGAGTCAAGCCCGAAGCCGACGAGCGCAATCGACCCGGCCACGAGTCCGGCGAGGACGCCGATGACGCC
Organism: Miltoncostaeaceae bacterium; assembly: GCA_963835685.1. Lineage (GTDB taxonomy): Bacteria > Actinomycetota > Thermoleophilia > Miltoncostaeales > Miltoncostaeaceae > DATAGF01. Next base: position 242,467 of record CAWIGI010000014.1, on the reverse strand, counting down.
CTCGGCGGCCATCCACCCGAGGCTGACCCAGCTAAGCGCTCGCGCCCAGCGCGCGAGCCGCAGCCACTCGCCGCTCCCGGGCTCCGCGACGCGCGCCGGTGCGAGCGGGATGCGCTGGACGGTCATCCCCCGCAAGAGTAGCCCGGCCCGCCCTTCTCGGAGCCGACCGCTCCCGGGGCAGGAGCGGCGGGACGCGCCCCCCACCTGCGGGCAACCGGCGGGCAGGCAAAGTTGCAACTTGGCCCCCGAGCGGCGAGAACCTCATTGCAATGCGGGTTCTCAGCATGGGCCGTGCAGGGATCGAACCTGCGACCTTGGGATTAAAAGTCCCCTGCTCTACCAGCTGAGCTAACGGCCCGACTCCGGATTGTGCCCGAGGCTGCCGCAGGAGGGCACCCACGATCCCCTCCTCCCAGCGGGCGGGGAACGGCTCGCCCGACAGGTAGCGCGACTGGTAGGCGCCCATGAAGAGGTCGATGGCCGGCTCGAGCTCGGCGCCGGACTCGATCTCGCCGCGCTCGCGGGCGGCCTCGAGCATCTCGCGCAGGCGGGCGCGACGGGGGCGCAGGGTGCGCTCGCGGAAGAGGGGCAGGAGCTCGGGGGTGTGCTGCTCCTCCATGAGGCAGGTGCCGACGAGCGCCATCGCCGACACGCGCTCGGCGTTGCGGCGGAGGCGGCGCAGCTCGGCGACGAGGTCGGCGCGCAGGTCCCCGGTCGGCGGTCGCTGGCCGGTCTCGCGGAGGTGGGCGAGGGCGGCGGTCGCGAGGTCGGCCTTGCCGCGGTAGCGCAGGTAGATGGCCGCCTTGCTCACGCCCGCCTCGGCGGCGACGCCGTTGACGCTCATGCGGGCGTAGCCCTCGGCGGCGAGCAGGCGCAGGGCGGCGTCGATGATCGCGGCGTTGACGGCGGCCGATCGCGGCCGGCCGGCCCGGCGGGGGCGCGTGGTGGCGGACACGGTATTAGCGTACTGAATCGTCTGGTATTTTTCGCCGGGTGACCTCCGGCTCGTGGAAGGCCCTGATCGGGCTGCTCGTCCTCACCATGGGGACGAGCACGCTGACGCCCCTGCTGCCGCTCTACCAGCAGGACTTCGGCCTCTCGACGGGCACGGCGACGCTCCTGTTCGTCACCTACACGATCACGGTCTGCCCGACGATGCTGATCGCCGGCAACCTGAGCGACCGGCTCGGGCGCAAGCGCATCCTGCTGCCCGGCGATGGCGGTGATGACGCTGGCGTCGCTCGTGTTCGCCCTGGCCGAGTCGGTCCCGCTGCTGTTCGCCGGCCGGGTGCTGCAGGGGCTCGCGATCGGCGGGTTCCTCGGGGTCGGCTCGGCCTTCGTCGTCGACCACGCCCGGCGCGGCAGCAAGGCGCTCGCCGCGGCGCTGGCGGGCGTCTTCTTCCGCCTGGGCTTCGGCCTCGGCCCGGGCATCGCGGGCATCACGGCCGAGTACGCGGCCGACCCGCGCCACCTGATCTTCGAGATCCACATCGCCCTGATGGTCGTCGGGATGATCGCGATCGCGACGGCGTCGGAGACGCTCATGCGGCGCCAGAGGGGCGAGCCCTTCCGGATCCGCATCGGCGTGCCCCGGGGCCAGGCGCTCGGGTTCCTGACGTTCGTGGCCCCCGCGGCCTTCATGATGAGCTTCATCGAGGGGACCGCTGCTGTCGGTGGTGCCGATCTTCGTCGTCGAGACGCTCGGGGTCGACAACCTCGCCGTCGTCGGCGCGATCGGTTTCCTCGTGCTCGCGGTCGGCGGCGTCGCCCCGTTCGTCGCGCGCAACCTCGAGCCGCGTCGCTCCGTGATCTTCGGCGTCGCCTGCTCGGCGGCGCTCTCGTTCCTGATCGTCGCCTCGTCGCAGCTCGACGCCGTGGGGCTCGTGGTCTTCGCCGCGGGCGCGATCGGCTTCATCAACGGCTTCATCCTCTACGGCGGGACCGTCATCGCCGGCACGATCGTGCCCATTCAGGAGCGCGGCAAGCTGATGTCGCTCGTCTACACCTTCGCCTACGCCGGCACCGTCCCGACCGTGGCCCTGGGCTACCTCGCCGACGCGATCGGGCTCACCGGGAGCCTGCTCGTCTTCTCGATCGCCGCCACGGCCATCGCGATCTTCGTGCTCGTCGTCGGGCGGCGCCTGTTCCGCGAGGTGGTGCCGTTCGTCGAGCCGATCGTGGTCGTCCCGCCCCCCGGGGCGGCCGCGGCGCGCTCGGGATCCTAGGAGCGCGGCTCCGAGCGGCCGGCCGCCTGCTCGAGAGCGGCGTCGAGCGCCCTCACCGAGGGCGCCGGCGGCGACAGCGGCGACGAGCCCTCGGGCCGCATGCCGTCGAGGATGACCCCGAGGTAGCGCTTCCAGACGTCCGGCAGGTCGATGCGGCAGGGTGCCGCGTGGCCGGCGGCGGTGACCAGGAAGATGACGTCCTGGGGCTCGAGGTCGCCGCGCACCGCCCCCGCCTCCTGGGCGCGATGGAGGAGCCGGGCGAACGGCTCCATGACGCGGTGGCGCGCCTCGCGCAGCTTCGGCGACCCGATCACCTCGGTCGCCACGGCCTCGAACAGGCCGCGGTCGCAAACCTGCTTGGCGGCGATGTGCTCCATCGCGGTGCGCAGGCCCTCCCACGGGTCCTCGAGCTCGCAGGCCTCCTCGGCGACGCGGGCGACCTGCATCAGGCGCTCCTCGAACATCGCGACGACGAGGTCGTCCTTGGTGGGGAAGCGCCGGAACACCGTCGCGTGCCCCACGCCGGCGCGGCGCGCGATCTCGTTGACGCTGAGATCGGCGCCGCTCTCGGCGAACAGCTCGGACGCGGCCGCCAGGATCTTCTCCCGGTTGCGGGCCGCGTCCGAGCGCAGGACGGCCGGGCTAGACACCGCTCATCGCCGCCTCGCCGGTCTGGATCGCCTCGACGTCGCGGCGCCGGATGAAGAGCGCGGTGATCATCACTCCGACGATCATAAGCCCTGCGCCGACCGCGAACGCCATCTGGTAGCCGTTGACCAGGGCCGAGGCCTGCTGGAGGCCCGTCGGCGCGCCGCCGTCCGGGAGCGCGCCGGTCGTGGTGCTGGCCGCGACCGTCGAGAGGATCGCCAGGCCGAGGGCGCCGCCGATCTGCTGCGACGAGTTGAACAGCCCCGAGGCCAGCCCCGCGTCCTCGTCGGCCACGTTGGTCGTGGCGATCAGCGTCAGCGGCACGAACGTGAAGCCCAGGCCGGCCGACATCACCAGCAGCCCCGGCAGCACGTCGGCGGCGTAGCTGCCGTCCACGGGCGCCAGCGACAGCAGCAACAGGCCGACCGCGGCGGTCGCCATCCCGATCATCGCGACCCAGCGGACGCCGAGCCGGGCGATCACCTGCTGGGCGAGGACCGAGAAGAGGATGATCCCGGCCGTCAGCGGCAGGAAGGCCAGCCCGGCCTGCACCGGCGTGAACCCGAGGATGCCCTGCACGTAGAGCGAGGCGAAGTAGAAGACGGCGAACATGCCGCCCGCGACGGCGAGCATGGCCACGTTGGCGCTGGTGAGCGAGCGCTTGCGGAAGATCCCCAGGCGGACGAGCGGGGCCTTGGAGCGCAGCTCCGTGACGACGAAGCCCGCCAGCAGCGCGAGCGCCGCCCCCGCGACGCCGAGGGTCTCGATCGACAGCCAGCCGTAGTCCTGCGTCCTCACGATCGCGTAGACCAGGAGGGTCAGGCCGGCGGTCACGCTGAGCGCGCCGAGCACGTCGACGCCGCGCGTGTCGGTCCGCGACTCGCGGATGAAGCGCAGCGACAGCAGCACCGCCGCGGCGCCGACGGGGATGTTGACGAAGAAGGCCCACTCCCACGACAGGTACTCGGTGAGGATGCCGCCGAGCAGCAGGCCGACGGCCGCGCCGCCGACGGCGATCGCCGCCCAGACGCTCAGCGCCCTCGTGCGCTCGGGGCCGTCCTTGAAGGTGGTGGTCACGATCGACAGCGCCGCGGGCGAGACCATCGCCGCGCCCAGGCCCTGCAGCGCGCGCGCCACGATGAGGAACTCGGAGGACGTCGCGAGCCCCGCGAGGGCCGAGGCGCCGGTGAAGACGATCACGCCGGCGATGAACAGGCGCTTGCGCCCCACGAAGTCGGCGGCCCGGCCGCCCAGCAGCAGGAACCCGCCGAACGCCAACGTGTAGGCGTTGACCACCCACTGGAGCGAGCTGGTGGAGAAGTCGAGGTCCTCCTGGATCGAGGGCAGCGCCACGTTCACGACGGTCGCGTCCAGCACGACCATGAACTGGGCGATGCACACGAGCACGAGGACCAGCCACTTGTTCGATGCGATGCGCGGTGCGGCGGTGGTCACGGGGCGGCTCCGGCGGGTCGGGTGCAAACGGACGCGACGGTCCGGTTCCGCACGCTAGACCAACCGGAGTCGCCGGTCCACTTCGACGCGGCCCCTTTTGCCGAGCCCTTACCGAAGCGCCGGGGAGCGGTAGATTTCGCTCGGATCCGACGGGGGGAGGCCCAGTGGCGACCCTGAGCGAGGAGGAGGTGCGCCAGGCGCTGCGCCAGCTTCCGGGCTGGCGGAGCGAGGGCGCGGCGATCGTGAAGGACTTCAGCTTCGACGGCGGCTTCATGGGGTCGGTCGGCTACGTCAACCGGCTCGCCGAGGCGGCCGAGGCCGCCGACCACCATCCCGACCTCACGATCTCGTGGAACACGGTCACGGTGAGCTGGTCAACCCACAGCCAGGGCGGCGTCACCGAGAACGACCTGAAGATGGCGACCGAGGCGGATCGCCTGGCCTCCCCCTAGCCGGAGGCGTGGACCTCTACGCGGCCCTCGGCCGGCCGCTCCTCTTCCGCCTCGACCCGGAGCGCGCCCACGCGCTCGCGCTCGCGTCGCTCGCGGCCTCGGCGCCGGTGCTCAGCGGCCTCGCCGGGCCGCCGGACGGAGGCGGCCGCCTCGCCCAGGACCTCCTCGGGACGCGCTTCCCGAACCCGGTGGGCCTGGCCGCCGGCTTCGACAAGCACGCGCAGGCGGTGCCGGCCTGGCCCGCGCTCGGATTCGGCTTCGCCGAGATCGGGACCGTCACTGCCCTGCCACAGGAGGGCAACCCGCGCCCGCGCCTGCACCGCCTGCCCGACGACCGGGCCCTGATCAACAGCCTGGGCTTCAACAACGCCGGCGCCGACGCCACCGCCGCGCGGCTCGGCGCCCTCGAGCGGCGGGGGCTGCTCGGCCGGGCGCCGGTCGGCATCAACGTGGGCAAGTCGAGGGCCACCCCGGCCGCAGACGCCCCGGCCGACTACGCCCGCACCGTCGAGCGGCTGTGGCGCCACGCCGACTACGTGACGGTGAACGTCAGCTCGCCCAACACGCCGGGCCTCCGCGACCTGCAGGCCGCCGGGCCGCTGGGCGGGATCCTCGCCGCGATCGACGAGGTCAACCGGCGCGAGGCCGGCGCCGCCGGCCGCGAGCCGTTGCCGGTGCTCGTGAAGCTCGCGCCCGACCTCCAGCCGGCCCAGGTCAACGCGGCCGTCAACCTCGCCCTCGAGCGCGGCCTGGCCGGGGTCGTCGTCGCCAACACCACCGTCTCGCGCGACGGCCTGAGGTCGCCGGGGCGGCTCACCTCGCGGCCCGGCGGGCTCTCCGGCGCCCCGTTGCGTGATCAAGCAACCAGGCTCGTGGGGCGGGTCGCGGCGCGCGGGGCCGGGCGCCTGGTGACGGTCGGCGTGGGCGGGATCTTCACCGCGGACGACGCATGGGAGAAGCTGGCCGCCGGGGCGTCGCTGGTGCAGCTCTACACCGGCTTCGTCTACGGCGGGCCCGGCACCGCGCGGGCGATCGCCGCCGGCCTGCTGGAGCGGATGGACCGCGAGGGGGTCCGGCACGTCTCCGAGGTCGTGGGGTCGCTCACACCCCCACGTTGAGCGCGAGGGTCATGCCGGCCTGCGGGGACCCGCCCGCCGTCGCCAGCTGGGTCGAGTAGCCGTCGGCGAAGACCATGTCGGTGGCGAGCGAGGTCTGCGCCAGGTTCTGCGCGCTCTGCTCGTAGCCGGCGGTGGCGTAGACGGTCCGGCAGGCGTCCTCGGGGAGGGCGATCTGCGAGGTCACCAGCTTGGCGCCGGCGGCGGTCGCCGCGTCGAGGCTGGGGTAGACCTCGAAGTGGATGTGGGGCCAGCGCCCCCGGTAGGCGCCGGGCCAGATGCTGGTGAAGGCGAGCCGGCCGTCGGCGTCCGAGGCCTGGACCCCGCGGAGGTAGTTCTGGTCGGCGACGGACGACTCGTAGATCGAGTACCGCCCCTCGCGGTCGCAGTGCCAGATGTAGACGGCCGCCCCCTCGACCGGCGCCCCACCGGCCGCGACGTCGAGGACCGTCAGGTCGATCGTCAACGGGACCCCGTCCGCCCTGCCGGACGACCCGCCGAAGCTCGAGGTGATGTCGGCCCGCACGATGCCGCTCTCGGCGAGCACGTCGGGGCCGTTCGAGCCGTCGGCGGGGAACGGCCCGGCTGTCTCCTCGGGGATCTCCTCGGCGACGGTCGCCGCCGTCGACGGCGTCGTCGGCGCCGCCGTCGTGGCGGACGACGTCGCGCCCGTGGCGTCCCCTGACGACTGGGAGGAGCCGCAGCCGACGACGGCCGCCAGGCCGCCGGCGGCTGCCAGCTGCAGCGCCCGCCGGCGGGTCATCAGCGTCGAGAGGTCCCAGGACAGCCCGCGGTCGTGATCGTGCACTCGTCCCCCCGCTCGTCTCGCTCGTCGGTGCGGTGAACGGTAGCCAGCGAGGCTGGCGGAACCCTCAACGCGGTCGAAGAGGTTCATAAAGGGCCCGGCGCGGGTCCTCTAGGCTCCTCCGCGACCACCGCCCCCGGCCGAAGGCGTCCCTGCTCGAGTTCAGCGATCTCGCCGTCGTTCTGGTGACGCTCGTCGCCGCGAGCGTGCTGGCGGGCCGGCTGAGGCTCTCGGCGATCCCGATCTTCATCGTCGCCGGGATCCTGCTCGGCCCGTCGCCGGGCTTTCCCACGATCGTCGAGCCCTCCGAGGGCACGGACCTGCTCGCGCGGCTCGGGATCGTGCTGCTGCTGTTCTTCCTGGGGCTCGAGTTCTCGCTCGACCGCCTGACCGCCGCCCGCCGGATGGTGGTCGTGGGCGGGGTCGTCGACCTCGTCCTCAACGCCGGCCTCGGCCTGATGGTCGGGATCGTCCTGGTCGGCCCGGGCGCCGAGGCGGTGCTGCTGGCGGGGCTGATCTACATCTCGAGCAGCGGCATCGTCACCCGCGCCCTCTTCGACCTGCGCCGCCTGGCCGACGACGAGACCGACCTCGTCCTGGGCGTCCTCGTGTTCGAGGACCTCGCGATCGCGGTCTTCCTGGGCGTCGCGGCGGCGCTCGCGACCGGCGATTCCGTGAGCGCCGCGGAGATCGCGGTCACGGCCGGCGAGGCGCTGCTGTTCGTCGTGGTGTTCCTCCTGGTGGGGCGCTGGGCGCACCACGCGATCGACCGCATCGGGCCGCGCCTGGACCGCGAGCAGCTGCTGCTCGGGGCGCTCGCCATCGCCATCGGCGGCGCGGCGCTCGGCGAGGCGGCCGGGCTGTCGGAGGCCGTCGGCGCCCTCCTGGCGGGCGTGCTGCTGTCGGGCAGCGAGGTGCGCAACCAGATCGAGCAGCAGCTCCTCGGCCTGCGCGACTTCGCGGCGGCGATCTTCTTCTTCGCGTTCGGCCTCGAGGTTGACCTGGGCGAGGCGGGCGACGCCGCCGAATGGCTGCTCCTGGCCGTGCCGGTCGCGGTGGCGGGGAAGCTCGTGGGGGGCTACCTTTCGGGGAGGTCGACGGGCTTCACCTCGCGCGAGAGCGTGAACGTGGGGGCGGCCCTCGTCGCCCGGGGTGAGTTCACGATCATCCTCGCCAGCGTCGCCACCGCGGGCGTCGCCCTCGACGCGGAGTTCCGCGAGCTCGTGGGCCCGTTCGCAGGCCTGTTCGTCCTGGCGACCGCGGTCGCCGGGGTGGTATTGATGAGAGAGTCGCGGCGCATCGGGAGGCTCGCGTTCCCCGCCCGCTCGCCGAGCCGACAGATGAGGAGATGACCCCGATGCTCGAGGTCCGCGAGACCCGGCTTCCCGGCGTGGGCACGAAGTTCACGCTGCGCACCCACCGCAGCGAGAAGCTGTCGTCGGTCGTGCACCTGGACGGGATGCGCGAGATCTACCACTACAGCGACGCCGACGAGCCCCACGTCATCACCCTCAACGACGAGGAGGCCCGCCAACTCGGCGCCATCCTCGGCGGCGTGGTCTACCGGCCCCAGCTCGTCAAGGACCTCGAGGTCGCCCTGAAGGACCTCGTGATGGAGTGGATCGAGCTGCCCGCGGACAGCCCGCTGGTCGGCCTCACCGTCGCGACCTGCCGCATCCGCTCGACGACCGGCGCGACGATCGTCGCCATCCTGCGCGAGTCCGGCTCGCTGGCCACCCCCCATCCCGACGAGGTGCTCCGGGCCGACGATACGCTGGTCGTGATCGGCCGCCCGGAGAGCTTCGACGAGATCAACCGCCTCGTGCGGGAGGGCCCGCCCGCCTGAGGGAGGCAGCCGGATGAGCCTCAGGGGCCGTCGGGGCCCGGGGTCGCTGCGCCGCGTCCTCGCCGCGCTCGTCGCGGGGCTCGCGGTGGTGCTGGGCGTCCTGATCGCCGCGGCGATCGTCGGCATCCTCAGCACCGCGAGCGACTACCGGGACGGCGCCGAGCGCGCCCGGGGGCGCCAGCAGGTCGCGAACGCCCTCCTCACCGACCTGTTGAGCGCCCAGAGCGCCAACCGCGCCTACATCCTCCTGCCGAGCGGCGACAACCTGGCCGAGTACCAGGTCGCGCGCGACCGGTACCCGGCGGCGATGGCGGAGCTGCGCGAGCGGGTGCGCGGCGAGCCCGACCTCGAGGCCTCGGCGGACGCGGTCGACCGGACGGCGCAGCTCTGGTTCTCCGAGGCGGTCGAGCTCATCCGACTGCGCCGCCAGGGGCGCGAGCAGGAGGCGATCCGCCGCATCAACCAGGGCCTGGGGGAGGCGCGGTTCAACGCCTTCCGAGCGGAGCACAACCGGCTGCTCGAGGGGGTCGAGCGCGAGCGCGCCGACGCGCTGGCGGCCAACGACCGCCGGGGCGTGCTGACCTTCGTGGCCATCTGCGCCGCGGCGCTGCTCACGCTGATCGTGGTGGCCGTGGCCAGCCGCCAGCTGTGGCGCCGGGTGGGGGGGCCGGTGGCGCTGCTCAGCGAGGGCGTCGGCCGCGTCACCCGGGGGCGCCTGTCCGACCCGATCCCCCCGAGCAGAGACGCCGTGCGCGAGCTGGCCGAGCTGATGGAGGGGTTCAACCTCATGCAGCGGGAGGTCCAGGGCGAGCGCGACGCCGTCGCCGCGGCGGCCCGGCGCGAGGCGGCCCAGCGCACCGAGCGGGAGCTCTGGGAGACCGTCCAGAGCGGGCTGCTGCCCGAGCGCCTGCCGAGCGTCCGCGGCCTGCGCCTCGCCGCCCGCTATCAGCCCGCCGAGCGGGCGCTGCTCGTGGGCGGCGACTTCTACGACGCCATCGCGCTGCTCGACGGGAGGCTCGCGGTGATGGTGGGCGACATGGCCGGCCACGGCGCCCAGGCGGCCGCCCAGGCCGCCGGCCTGCGGTTCGGCTGGCGCACCCTGGTCTCGGTCAACCCCAACCCGGCGGCGGTGCTCGCGGCCCTCAACGCGCAGATGGCCGAGCCGGCCCAGCGCGCGGAGGGCCTGTTCGCGTCGATCATCTACATGCTCATCGACCCGGGCGGCTCGGTGAGCTTCGCGGCGGCGGGCCACCCGATGCCGTTCTTCCTCACGGCGACCGTGTGCCAGCCCCTCGAGCCGATCGTGACCGGCCCGCTGCTCGGCGTGTTCGACGAGGCGGAGTGGCCCGTGACGCACGCGTCCCTGCCGCCCGGGGGCACCATCCTGCTGTATACCGACGGCCTGATCGAGGCGCGCCGGGGCACCGACACGTTCGGCATCGAGCGGGCGTGCGAGGTCCTGGCCGCCGAGCGGCGCTCGGCGGTGGAGCTGCGCGTGGAGCGGCTCATCGACGCCGCCCGCCGCCACGAGGACCAGAGTCTGCGCGACGACGTCGTGGTGGTCGCGATCGAGCGGCCGGTGCCGATCTCGTGGCCGGCGGAGGCGCCCCGCGCTCAGCCGGTGGGCGCGGCCTCCCAGGACGGCGCCCCGGACGAGGCGCCGTCGCCGATGAAGCTCACCCGGTGACCGCGCTCGTTGGCCGCCCGGGCCCCCGCGAAGCTCAGGGCGCCGCGGCGGACGAGCATCGCGTACTCCGCCCGTAGGCGGGTGCCGATCATCTCGGGGCCGTCGGTCGCGACGACCAGCGGCACGCCGGCCGCCTCCAGCCCGAAGACGATCTCGGCCATCTGCTCCTCGTCGCGGACCGCCCCGGTGCGCACGTTGGAGGTGGGGCAGATCTCCAGCACGACCCGGCGCTCGAGCGCGAGCTCCAGCAGGCGCGGCTCCATCGCGACGATGATCCCGTGGCCGATCCGGTCGGCTCCGAGCTCCAGCGCCTGGCGCATCTCCTCGACGTAGGCCCCCGGGTCGGGCGCGTTCACCCCCTCCTCCCCCGCGTGCAGCGTCACGCCGAGGCCGGCGTCGCGGGCGCGCGCGACGAGCGGGGCGAGGTCGCGGTAGGGATAGGGAGGGCCGGAGCCATGCGGTCGCGGCCCCGCGATGTCGATCGCCACGACGCCCCGGCCGCGGAAGCGGATCGCGCGCTCGACGATCGCGCCGTTCAGGTCGGGGTCGAAGGTGCGGTCCATCATCAGGATCAGCCCCGCCCGCACCGGGTACTCGAGGGCCGCGCGGTCGATGCCGTGCACCGCCGCCATGACGATCGCGTCGAGGTCCCGCTCGCCCCCGCGGTTGCGCTTGGCCGGGTTGAAGCGGACCTCGTGCGTGGTGATGCGCTGGGAGCGGTAGCCGCCCGAGATCATCCCGTGCACGGCCCGGAACACCCCCTCGGGGCTGCTCTGGATGAGCTCGGTCAGGTGGTAGATGCGGTCGAGGCCCGCCAGGCCGTCGGTGCCGGCGCCCACGTTCGTGGCCGCGGCGAAGGCCCAGTAGTCGCGGTAGGGGAGCTTGATGCCCTGCTCGTGGGCGAGCTCCCACATCGTCGCGGCGTCAACGCCGCCGCCGAGGTGCGCGTGCAGCTCGGCGAGCGGCTCGTCGGCCGCGAAGACCTGGTTCACCGGAGCCTGCGGGCCCGGCTAGCTGCTGCCGAGCATCTCCTTGAGCTCGCCGTCCTGGAACATCTCCGTGACGATGTCGCAGCCGCCGACCAGCTTGCCGTCAACGAAGAGCTGCGGGATCGTCGGCCACTCCGACCACTCGGAGAGCACGACCCGGATGCGCGGGTCGACGAGGATGTCCCGGGCGCCGTAGTCCACGTCCATGTGGTTGAGGATCTGGACGACCTGGTTCGAGAAGCCACAGCGCGGCATCTCGGGGGTGCCCTTCATGTAGAGGAACACGCGGTTGTCCGCGACCTCGGTCTGGATCTGGTCCAGGATCTCCTGCTCGGACATCGTGATGGTGTCGCTCATGTCGCCTCCGGTGCGCGGGTCCTCAGGGCGAGCGCGTGGATGCTGCCGTCGTCGAATCGGCTCTGCACCGCCGCGTAGACGAGCCTGTGCTGCTCGAGGCGCGACAGGCCGGCGAACTGGGGGGCCATGACCGTCGCCGCGAGGTGGTCGCCGCCGCCCTGGTCGACGACCTCGGCCGTCGCGCCGGGAAGGGCTCCCTCGATCATCGCGGTCAGCTCCGCCAGGTCCGCCATCGCGCCTCAGGATAGCGGCCTCACCCGAGCACCCGCCCGTCCCAGACGACCGGGCTCGGCGGCCGCCGCCCGGCGGCCATGGCGATGAGGTTGTCCACCGCCAGGGCGGCCATGCGCGAGCGGGTGTCGCGGCCCGCGCTCGCGATGTGCGGGGTCAGGACGGCGTTGTCGAGCGCCATCAGGGGATGGCCGGGGGCCAGGGGCTCCTCGTCGAAGACGTCCAGCCCTGCGGCGATCCGGCCCTCGCTCAGCGCGGCCACCAGGGCCGCCTCGTCCACGATGGGCCCGCGCGAGACGTTGACCAGGACCGCCCCGGGCCGCATCAGCGCGAGCTCGCGCGCCCCGATCAGGCCGCGGGTCTCGTCCGGTCAGCGGCACGTGCAGGGTGACGACGTCGGCGGTCCGCAGCAGGTCGTGGAGGGAGGCGTACGCCACGCCGAGCTCCCTCTCGATCTCGGGGTGCGGCCGCCGCGCGGTGTAGAGGCCGCGCATCCCGAAGCCCGCCACCAGCCGCCGCGCCACCGCGCGGCCGATCCCGCCGAGCCCCACCAGCCCGGCCGTCGCGCCGGCCAGGTCGAGCCCGAGCAGCAGGTCGGTCGAGAAGCCGGTCCAGCCCCCCGACCGGATCAGCCGGTCGCCCTCGGCGACCCGCCGCGCCGCCGCGAGGGCGAGGGCGACGCAGAGGTCCGCCGCCGCGTCGTTGAGGACGCCGGGGGTGTTCGCGACGGCCACCCCGCGCTCCGCGGCGGCCTCGAGGTTGACGTTGTCGGTGCCCACGGCGTGGTTGGCGACCCAGCGCACGGCCGGGCAGGCGTCGAGGAAGGCCGCGTCGATGCGGTCGGCGGGGAGGCAGAGCACGCCCTCGCAGCCGGCGGCGAGCGCCCGCAGCTCCTCGGGCGAGCCGGGCCGGGGGTCGTCGCGCACGGCGACCTCGTGGCCGGCGGCGCGGAGGCGCTCGACGGCGCCCGGGTCGGACAGGCGGGCGGTCACGGCGAGGCGGGCCACGGCGGGAGCGTACGCGACCCGGGCCGGTTGCCTCCTCGGCGCCGGCCGATAGGGTCGGCGCGGAGGATCTTGCGCCGCCTGGTCGCCATCGTCCTCGTGTCCTGCGCCGCCGCCGCGGCGACGCTGGCGCTCGGCTCCGCGCTGGCCTCGGGGCCGGCCCCGAGCAGAGCGCAGGCCGCCCATCCGGCCCACCTCAGCGCGGCGGCGTCCCCGCTCGCGGGCCTGAACAGGACCTTCCGCAGGATCGCGCCCTCCGCCCGCTGCGACGCGGCCGCGCGGGAAGGCGCGGACCGCCCGGCGCCTGCGCGCGGCCGCGCTCAAGAACGCGGCGAAGGCCTCGCCCAAGGTGCTCAGGGCCAAGAAGAAGAAGCTGCGGCGCGCGATCCGGCATCCTCCGGTCGCGCAGGCCGCGCTGTGCGCGCCGGCTGCGCCTCCCCGGAACCCCTACCCGCCGCCCGGTCCCGGCGCCCTCGCCGCCGCCGCCGGGCACCCAGACGCTCTCCTTCAGTCGGCACGGACTTCGAGTTCAACCCCTCCGACGCCGCAGACGGCGAGCGCCGGCGTGCCCGCTCCGGCTGCGCGCTCACGAACGATCGGCCCACGACCACATCGGCACCGGATCGGCGCCGGACGTCGCCCGGGCGGTCGCTCATCGGCCAGTCGCCAGACGCGTCGGCCGGGGCGGCGTCGACGTCCGTCGACGTCACGCTCGCCGCCGGGCACGTACCAGATCTTCTGCGGGGTCCCCGGCCACGCTGCAGCTTGGGGATGGTCGTCCCGCTGACCGTCACCCCGTAGCCGGCAGGCGGTAGAAGACCCAGTCGCTGCGCTGCACGTCGGTCGCCTGGACGTGGCAGCTCCTGCAGACCGCCTGGCCGCCGCCGACCTTGGTGAAGCCCGCGCCCCCGCGGCCGCGGACGTACTCGACGTAGCGCCACGAGGCCGGCCCGCTCCCGCGCCGCACCTTGCGCATGATGGCCACCAGGCTCAGGGCGCCGCCCGCGGTGGCGGTCTTCACGACGACGGTGCCGGTCGGGTACGGGTAGCGCTGGCGCCCCCGGGCCGTCGCGAGCCGCGCGCGGGTGCGGTTCACACGGATCGACTTGGCCCCGGGGTGCGCGCTGCCCAGCGGGCGCAGCGACGGCAGCGGGCGGCGCGTCAGGCGCAGCCAGTCCTGCGAGGCCACCGTCGCGGCCGCGTCCGCGGCCGGGATGCCGGGCAGGTCGGCGGGCGTCAGGGGCGCCCCCGCCTGCCCCGCCGCGCCCGAGAGCGCGACGCCGCCTCCGGCGGCCATCGCCGCCGCGGCGAGCGCCACGCCCGCGCGGCGCACGGCTACCGCCGAGGCCTCGGGACGGTCAGGGTCCCCTTCATGCCGCCCGCCTCGTGGCCGGGCACGCTGCAGTAGTAGGTGTACTTGCCCGGCTTGACCGTCGCCGTGACCTTCGAGACGCCGTTCCGACCGACGACCTTCCCCTTCTTGGCCGCCAATCCGTTGCCCCGGATCGCCACGTTGTGCGAGATCGACGCGTTGTTGGTCAGGACGAGCTGCACCTGACCCCTTGGCGCGGTCAGCGACTTCTTGCTGAACGCCAGCTTGGTGCCGCTCGCGGTGAGGTTCCGCTTCGCCGTCGCCGCCGTGGCGAACCCGGCGATCGTCCCGACCCCGATCGCGGCGGTCAGCGTCAACGCGAGGGCCGTCCTCCGCGCTTTCCGTGCCGTCACGCTCTACCTCCTGTCCCGCGGGAACGTTCGCCGCCCCGCGCGGCACCAATTCCTAACCGCCCGAGGCGCCGCCGTCACGCCGCCAGGGTCTCCGTCAGCTCCTCGGGGCTGGTCACCGGGGCCCGGCAGGCGAAGCCGACGCAGACGTAGGCCGCGGGCGCCTCGTCCACCAGCGGCCGGTCGGCAAGGAGGGGCGCAGCCTCGGCCGCGGCGGGGTCGGCGGGATCCCCGGCGGCCAGGGCGTCGGCCGGCGCCGCGCCGGCCCGGGCGGCCCGCACCAGCTCGGCCGTGCGCGGGTCGTCGGCCGGCCCGACGACGGCGATCTCGCGGCGCTCGGCCAGGTGGTCGTCGAGGGCGATCAGCGCGGTGCCGAAGGCCTGGGGGAAGCGCGCCATCTCGCCGCGCACGAGCGCAAGCGCCCCGGTCGCCCGCTCCTCGAGGGCCGCGTCGCCGGTCAGGCCGGCCAGGCGCAGCAGCACGTGAGCCGCCTGCGAGTTGCCGGCGGGCGTGGGGTGGTCCTCCAGGTCGCGCGTGCGGGCGACGAGCGCCTCGCCGTCGGCCCCGGAGTAGAAGAACCCGCCGCCGTCGCGATCGGCGAACAGCTCGACCATCCGCTCGGCGAGATCGCGCGCGGCCGCCAGCCAGCGGGGGTGGAACGTCGCGCCGTACAGGCTCAGCAGGCCGTGGCAGAGATCGGCGTGGTCGTCCAGCTGGCCGAGGTGGTGCGCGCGGCCGTCCATGTGCGCGCGGCGCAGGCGGCCGTTGACGACCAGCGCGTCGAGCGCGAAGGCGGCCGTCGCCGCGGCGGCGTCGATGTAGTCCCCGCGGCCGAGGATCAGCCCGGCGTCGGCGAACGCGGCGATCGCCAGGCCGTTCCAGGCGGCGATCACCTTGTCGTCGCGGGCCGGTGCCGGCCGTCGCGCGCGGGCCTCGTAGAGGGTGCGGCGGGCCGCGGCCAGGAGGGGGCGCGCGTCCTCGCCGAGCTCGCGGGACACCGCGTCGAGCGGCGCCGCGAGGCGGAGGATCGTCTTGCCCGACTCCCAGTTCCCCTCCGGGCGGACCCCGTAGCGCAGGACGACCGCCCGCGCCTGCTCCGCGGGCAGCAGCGCGGCGATCTCCTCGGGCGTCCAGACGAAGAAGGCGCCCTCGCCGCCGGGCGAGTCGGCGTCCTGCGCCGCCGCGAAGCCGCCCCCCGGCAGGCGCATCTCGCGAAGCAGGTAGTCGAGGGTCTCCTGGGCGATGCGGGCGTGGTCGGGCGAGCCGGTGACGCGGTGGGCGAGCGCGTAGTCGCGCGCCAGCAGCGCGTTGTCGTAGAGCATCTTCTCGAAGTGGGGCACGAGCCACAGGCCGTCCACGCTGTAGCGGTGGAAGCCGCCGCCCACCTGGTCGTAGATGCCGCCGGCCGCCATCTTGCCGAGCGTCAGGTTGACGATCTGGCGGGCGTGGTGGTCCTCCGGACGGCGGGCGAGCCGCCGCAGCAGGAACTCCAGGGCGAGCGACGGCGGGAACTTGGGCGCGCCGCCGAACCCGCCCTCCACGGGGTCGAAGGCGCGGGCGAGGCCCACGACCGCGTCCTCGAGCGTCTGGCGGTCGAGGGGCTCCGCCGCGGGGCTCCGGTCGGACGCGGCGGCGAGCCGTCGCGCCACCTCGGCGGCCTGGCCATCGACGTCCTCGCGGCGCGAGCGGTAGGAGTCGGCGATGGCCCGGCACAGCTCCGCGAAGCCCGGAAGCCCGCCGCGGGCGGTCTTGGGGAAGTAGGTGCCGGCGTAGAACGGGCGCCCGTCGGGCGTGAGGAAGACGGTCATCGGCCAGCCGCCCTGGCCCGTCAGGGCGAGGGTGGCCTGCATGTAGAGCGCGTCCACGTCCGGGCGCTCCTCGCGGTTGACCTTCACGTTCACGAACAGCTCGTTCATGACGGCGGCCGTCTCGGAGTCCTCGAACGACTCGTGCGCCATGACGTGGCACCAGTGGCACGACGAGTAGCCGACCGACAGCAGCACCGGCCGGTCCTCCGCGCGCGCCCGCGCGAAGGCCTCCTCCCCCCACGGCTGCCAGTTGACCGGGTTCTCCGCGTGCTGGCGCAGGTACAGGCTGGCTTCCTGCGCGAGCCGGTTCACGCGGCGAGCATAGCCCCGCTCCGGTCGCCCGCGCCCGCCGCCGCTCCGCTACGCTCGACCCGTGATCGACCCCTTCATCGCCGCCGCCGGGCACGCCCCCGCCCGCGGTACCGAGCGCCGCTGGCGCCAGGTGGCGCTGCTTGCGGCGTCGTCCGCGATGGGCGACTCGCCGCGGGCGGCGACCGGTCTCGCGGCGACGCTCCTGGCACTCGACCACCCGGCTGCGGCGGCCGTGGCCCTGGAGCGCGCCGAGCCGCGACGACCCCTGGGCCCGCTGGTGGGGCGTGCTCGCGGCCGGCCAGGCGGCCGACGCCCGCGGCCGGGACGAGGCGCTGGCCGCGGCGCTCGAGGCGCCGGCCGAGGGCCCCGACGGCCGCGAGGTGGCGCGGCGGCTGGAGGACCTCGCAGACGAGCTGGCCGCCCTGTCGGGCGCGGACGACCGGGACGCGCGCTTCGCGATCCTGGGCCACCGCGCCCGGCCGCGGCGCCGCGTCCTGCTTGCCGGGCGGTCCTCGGCGGCGTTCATCATCGAGCCCGGCTGGGAGTCGGTGCGGCTGGTGCGCCTCGGTCCCTCGGAGGGGCCGTCGCTCGGCAACCGCGCCCACACGTCCCTGGCCGATGTCATCGGGGCGATCCGGCGCGGCGACGCCGGGCCCGGTTGGGACGTGCCGGACGACCGGCCCGCCGACCTCGACCCCGAGGCCATGCTGGGCGCCCTGCGCGAGGACCCGGCCGCCCGCGACCGCCGCCTCGTGAGGCTGGCGCGCGAGGTCGCCGAGGAGCGCGAGCGGTTGATGGAGGAGCGCGCGGCCCTGGCCGAGGAGCGGGCGTCGGTGGCCGCCGAGCGCGCCCGCCGGCGGCGCGTCCGGCCCGTGCCGTCGCCCGCCCCCAACGGCCAGGTGCCGCTGCCGCGCAGCGCCGGCGAGGCCGCCGCCCTGCTCGGTCTGGAGGCGGGGGCCCCTCCGGCGGAGGTCGATCGCGCCTACCGCGACCAGGTCTCGCGCTGCCACCCCGACCGGGTGGCCGGCCTCCACCCCGCCATCCGGCGGCAGGCCGAGGGGCTCACCGTGGCCCTGAACGCGGCGCGCGACCTCCTGCTCGGCCGCGCCCCGCGCCGCCGGGCGCAACGCGCGAGCGGGTAGCGCCGGGGATCTCCTAGGGCTGCCCGTTCGACCCCGCATCGAACGGCGGCAGCGGCACCAGCCGCGTCGCCGTCGCCTTGAAGCTCCCGAACGCCCGCAGGCCGGGCGCGAGGCCCAGCCGCCGCGCGGAGTCTGCCGTGATCTCCGCGGTGAGCGCGCCGATCGTCACACGGACGCGGTTCGCGACGGGGACCACCGACCCCACCAGCCCGCCGATGTGGTTCAGGGCGGAGTCGTCGGCGGCGGCGAGCGCCACGGTCACGTCCCAGGGGTGGACGACGACCGCGACGCGCCCTGAGGCCGCGTCGCTCGAGCGGACGACCCCGCCGCCCTCGAGCTCGACGACCGTGAGGTCCCCGGCCGGGCGGGCCGTGCCGGGCAGGAGGTTCGCGCCGGTGAGCCGCGCCACGAACGGGTCCGCGGGCGCGGCGATGAGCTCGGCCGGGGTCCCCTCCTGCCGCACCCGCCCGTTGACGAGCACGCCGACCGTGCGGGCCAGCGTGCCGGCCTCCTCGAAGTCGTGCGTCACCACCAGCGCCGGCAGGGCGAGCTCGCGCAGGATGGCCGCGAGCTCGGCCCGCACCGACAGCCGCGTCTCGGCGTCGAGCGCCGCGGTGGGCTCGTCGAGCAGCAGCACGCGCGGCTCGCGCGCGAGGGCGCGCGCGAGGGCGACGCGCTGGCGCTCCCCGCCCGACAGCGTCGGCGGGCGGGCGCGGGCCAGGTGGGCGATCCCGAGCCGCTCGAGCAGGTCGCCCGCGCGGCCACGGCCGCCGAAGGCCACGTTGCGCTCCACGTTCATGTGCGGGAAGAGCGCGTAGTCCTGGAAGAGGTAGCCGACGGCGCGGTCCTCGGGGGGCAGATGGCGGCGCCGCTCCCCGTCGAACCACACCTCGTCGCCCAGGGCGATCCGCCCGGCGCGTGGGCGCACCAGCCCCGCGATCGCCCTCAGGATCGTTGACTTGCCCGCCCCCGAGGGCCCGACGAGCGCCACCGGCTCGCCGCCGACGGTCAGGCGTACGGCGAGCTCGAAGTTGCGGAGGGGGACGGCGATGTCGACAGCCAGCGGGTCCAGCGGGGCACCACCTTGGCGGCGAACAGGATGACGATGCTGACGACGATGAGCAGCGCGCCGATGGCGAGGGCGCGGTCGAAGTTGCGGTCGAACTCGGCGTAGATCGCGAGGGGGAGGGTCTGCGTGCGGCCCTGGATACTCCCGGCGAAGATGATCGTGGCGCCGAACTCTCCCAGACCGCGCGCGAACGCGAGCGTCGATGCCGCGCCCAGCCCGGCGGCGGCCAGGGGCAGGGCGATGCGCCAGAAGACCCGGAACGGGTGGGCGCCGAGGGTGCGCGCGGCGGCGATCAGGTCGGCGTCGATCGCCTCGAAGGCGGCGATCGCGCCGCGGATGTGGAAGGGGGCCGACACGAAGACGATGGCCATGATCACCGCGGTCTGCGTGAAGGAGACGCTGATTCCGAGCACCTCGAAGGTCTCGCCGAGCAGCCCCCGGCGCCCGAACGCCGCCAGCATCCCGATGCCCGCGACGGCGGGCGGCAGCACGAGCGGGAGCTCCAGCACCGACACGACGAGGTCCCGCCCGGCGAAGCGACGGCGGGCGACGAGGTACGCGGCGGGCGTGCCGACCAGCAGCACGATGGCGTGCGCGATGAGGCTCGTCTTCACCGTCACCACGAGGGCGTCGACCACCACCTCCGAGCCGAGCTGGCGGTAGATCTCGGCCAGCCCGGGCCGGATGAAGATGGCCGCCAGGGGCAGCAGCAGGAACGCCAGCGTCAGGGCGAGCGCGGCCCCCTGGACCGCCTCGAAGCCCCTCCCCCTCACGGAAGGCCGAAGCCGGCGGCCCGAAGGGCTCCCTGGCCGGCCGGCGAGAGCACCGCGTCGACGAAGGCCTGGGCGGCCTCGTTGTCCTCGCTGTCGGCGACCACCGCGATGCCGTAGTTGATCGGCGGCTGCGCGCCGGCCGGGATCTCCACCGCCTCGACGTCCTCGGCGACCGCGAGCGCGTCCGTCGCGTAGGCGAAGCCGGCATCGGCCTCGCCGAGCGCCACCTTCCCCGTCACCGCGCGCACGTCGTCCTCCTGGCTGGCGGCCCTGCCCACGAGGTCGGACTGGTCGAGGTTGGCGAGCACCTCGCGGGTGTAGTCGCCCACCGGCACGCCCTCGTCGGCCATCACGAAGGTCACGCCCTCCTTCTGGAGGTCCGCCACCCCCTGGATGCCCTTTGGGTTGCCCGTCTGCACCAGCAGCACGAGCTCGTTGGTGGCGAAGGTGACCGGCTGGTTGACCAGCCCCTCGTCGAAGAGCTCGTTCGGGAGCCGCTCGTTTGCCGCGGCGTAGACGTCGGCCGGAGCGCCCTCGCGGATCTGGGTCGCCAGGGTGTCCGAGGCGGCGAAGTTGTACTCGGCGTCCGGCTCGATCTGGGGGAAGACATCCGTGAGCGAGGCGGCGGCGAAGACGGTGAGCGACGAGGCCGGTTGGGTGGCGCCGCCCTCGTCGTCGTCATCGTCGCCGCAACCCGCCATGACGCCGAGCGCCACGAGGGCCAGCGCGACGAGCGCCAGCGCGGCGAGGAGACGGCGGCGGGCGCCCGCGGCGCTCACCGCTCCACCATCACGGACGTGGCCTTGATGACGGCGCTCGCGGTGTCGCCCGGCCGCAGGCCGAGCTCCTCGACCGCCTCGCGCGTGACGAGTGCCACGACTCGCGCGGGCTCGCGCACCTCGATCTCGACCTGCGCGACCATCCCCTCGATCCTCACCTCGCGCACCTCCCCGCGAAGCCGGTTGCGGGCGGACAGGCCCCCGCCGGGAGCGCGGCCGCGAAGGCGGTCGATCTCCGATGCGGGGACGAGCCGGCGGTTCGCGTGGTCGCGCCGTACCCTGATCCGTCCCTGGCGATCCCAGCGGCGCAGCGTGTCGAGGCTGATGCCGAGCACCTGAGCGGCCTCACCCGCGGGAACGAATCGCTGCCTAGGCATTGCCTAGGTACTATCGCCCAGGGCCCCGGGGCGGCGCAAGCCGAGCGGCCCGCGCCCCCCCGCGGGGTTCTAGTGCGAGACTCCGATCATCACGTCGGACGCCTTGATCACCGCGGTGACGTCGCTCCCCTCGGCGATGCCGAGCTCCTGGACCGCCTCGACGGTGATCGAGGCGACCAGGCGCTGCCCGCCGACGTCGATCTCGACGTTGGCGATCGCTTCGCCGCTCGTGATGCCGGTGACCCGGCCCGGCAGCTGGTTGCGTGCGCTGATCCTCATGCGTCCTCCAGTCGTCCGCGGTGTACCTGTCCTCCGGGACGCTATCCCCGGGGGCCGCCGCGTGAGCGTCTGCGCCATCGTGCTGGCGGCCGGCGAGGGGCGGCGCATGGGGGGCCGCGTCAAGCAGCTCCTCCCGCTCGCGGGCAAGCCTTTGCTCCAGCACCCGATCGACGCGGCGGCGGCGGCGGGCATCATCGACCTGCGGATCGTGCTGGGGCACGCGTGCGAGGAGATCGCCGCGGCGATCGAGGGACCGCCCGGCGTCGAGATCGTGTTCAACCCCCGCCACGCGGAGGGCCAGTCGACGTCGCTGCGCGCCGGCCTCGACGCGGCCCCGGAGGGCTCGCGCGCGGCCGTGATCCTCCTCGCCGACCAGCCGGAGGTGCGCCCGGACGCCATCCGCGCGGTGATCGACTGGTTCTGGGTCCACGGCTCCCCGGTCGTGCGGGCCGCCTACCGCGGGCGGCCGGCGCACCCGGTCCTCCTGTCCCGCTCGACGTGGTCCGGGATCGAGATGCTGCGCGGCGACGTCGGCGCGCGCGAGCTGGTCGCGAGCCACCTCGGCGTCGTCGACCTCGCCGAGGTCGGGGGCGACCCGCCCGAGGACGTTGACACGTCCGAGGACTACGAGCGCCTCCTCGCCCGCGGGCTCGTCCTCCGGCTCACGCGGGTGCTCCCCGCCCCCCGCGAGCGGGTCTTCGACGCCTTCACCACGCCGGAGCTGCTGGCGGAATGGTGGGGGCCGCGCGGGTTCACGGCGCCGATGATCGAGCTCGATCCGCGACCCGGGGGCCGCTACCGCATCCTGATGCAGCCGCCCGAGGGTGACGCCTTCCACCTGGCCGGGGAGTTCCGCGAGGTGGAGCGTCCCGCGCGCCTCGCCTTCAGCTTCGAGTGGGAGACGCCCGACCCGGACGACCGGCCGAACGTCGTGGCGCTGGAGCTTCGACCGCTCGAGGACTCGACCGAGGTCGAGCTCGAGCAGCGCCCCTTCGCCACCGAGCCGCGGCGGGCCCTGCACCGCGACGGCTGGACCGACGCCTTCGACCGGCTGGAGGCCCTCCTGTCCGGCGAACGCGAGCCGGGCTGATCGGCCACCGGCGCCCGCGCTAAACCGCGCAACTGGCCCACACTGGCCAGGTGCAGGCATCCCGCGGACGTGCTCGCCGAGGAAGGCGAGGACGTCCTCCCAGAGGCGCGCGTGGCCGGCGGCCATCTCGCCGGGGCGGCCGCCGAAGGCGATGCCGTCCCGCCAGGCGCCGGCGGTGGGCAGCAGCGGGGGGCGCAGGAGGTGCCCGGCGCCGGGAAGGATCACGAGCCGGTCGGGCTGCGACGGGGTCATCCCCCGGCGGCGGGCCGCGATGTCGCGGGCCATGCGGGCGGAGGGCCAGAGCTGGTCGTCCTCGCCGGCGCCCAGCAGCAGCGGCACCGCCACGCGCTCGGCGGCGATGGCGGCCCGGTCGCGCTCGCCGGCGTCCTCGAGCCCGGGGGCGTAGCTGGCGGTCAGGTGGATGAGGGCCGGCTCGTGCCGGCGCCGCTCCGCGCGGGCGAAGACGGCGTTGCGGAGGAACTGCGGCATGAGCCCCTCCTCGTGGACGGCCAGGAAGGGCAGCGGCTCGCCGACGAGCGTCCACGAGCCGACGCCGGGGACCGCGCCGTCGCCGCCGACGGCCTGCCACGCCACGCTCGACGGCGACAGCAGCACCAGGGCCGACAGCGGAAGGTCGGGGAACGCGGCCGCGGTGGCCAGGAGCGCCTCGGAGCCCTTCGAGATCGCCATCGCGCCGAGGCGCGCCCCGTCCACCTCCGGGCGGGCCGCCAGCGCCCGGACGCCCGCCGCCAGGCGCTCGAGCGGGATCGCCACGACGTGGTCCTCGAGCCCCTCGACGCCGACGTAACCCTGCACGAGCGCGGCGTACCCCTGGACCGCGAGCAGGGTCGCCAGGGACGCCTGGGAGTCGAGGCCGCCCTCCGAGCCCGGGAGCACGAGCACCCCGGGGTGGGGGCCGTCGCCGGCGGGGAGGTGGAGCTCGCCCACGACCTCGCCCTCGCTCACGGCGATGCGGCGCACCCCCGGCGCGGCCCCGCGGACCGCGCTGCACTCGACGACGCCGTCGCCGGCCTCGGCCCGGACGGTCAGGGCGAAGGGCTCGGCCGCGGGCGCGAAGATGCCGACCGGCTCCGCCGACGACGGCTCCATCGACCACAGGAGCGCCGCGGCGTCGGCCGCGACCCGCCCCGCCCCGTCGGCCGTCAGGGTCAGATCCGAGCGCCACGGCGTGCCGAACGCGTCGGCGGCCACGGCGCCGAGGGTCACGTCGGCGCCGGGCGGCGCGCCCTCCAGGCTGACGTCGAGCGACGCGTCGAGCGGCGCCGCGGCCGGGGACAGCGCGAGCCGCAGGCCGCCGTGGCGCGCCTCGCCCACCGGCGCGGCGGGCGGCGCCGGCGTGCGCGGTGCCCGCTCGGCCGGGGCGAGCTGCCGGTCGATGCTCCCCACGAGCCAGTCGGGGAATTTCGCCGTGACGATCCCGGCGAGCGCGAGCACCGAGAACGGGATCACCCAGTAGCAGACGATCGACAGGGTGCTGGCGCCGTCGCGGATGGTGGCCTCCCCCTGCACGACCGGCGGGATGAACGAGACGAGGGTCATGATCGCGAAGGCGCCGATCCACACCCACGTCAGCAGCCGGTTGACGTAGCCGAAGCCGGCCGTCGCCTGCACCTCCGGCGGCACCGACTCCCGGGCGTACTCGAGCGTGAAGGGCCGCCCGGCCGCGACCGTCGCGAGGGCGAGGACGAGGATGCCGAGGTTCGACAGCGGCTGGATCCAGCGCTCGAGGAAGCTCTCCTCGCCGACCAGCGACACGATCAGCAGCGCGACGAAGATCGCGATCGCCCCCGCCTCGAAGAGCTTGAACGAGCGCGTGCGGGCATAGGTGGCCGCGTTGACCGCCACGGCGACGCCGAGGGTCACCAGGATCGACGTCGTGAACGAGACGTTCCCGACCAGGATCCAGTAGACGATCCACGGCAGGAAGCCGGTCATGGAGACCAGCGCCGGCGGGAGCCGGTGCGAGCTCAGAGCCGGGCGATCACGTCGGCGACCTCCTCCAGGCTCTGCAGGTTGTGGCCGGGGCGGAAGACGTTGACGTGGGGCAGGGCGCTCGCCATGCCGCGGGCGAGGGGCTCGTAGGCGTCGTGGCCCTTGAGCGGGTTGAGCCAGACGACGCGGTGGGCCAGGCGCGAGAGGCGCGCCATCTGCTCGCCGAGGAGCTCGGGGTCGCCCACGTCGAGGCCGTCCGACAGGATCACGCAGGTCGCCCCGCGCACCGCCCGGGTGCGGCCGTGCTCGTCGATCAGGCGCTTGAGCGACGCGCCGATGCGGGTCCCGCCGTCCCAGTCGGCCACCTCGGCGGCCGCCGCGGCGATCGCGACGTCGGCGTCGGCGACCGACAGCGCCCGCGTCATCCGCGTGAGGCGCGTGCCGAAGGCGAAGGCCTCCCAGTCGCCGGGGCCCGCGCGCAGCGACGCGTGGGCGAAGAGCGCGAGCGAGCGCGAGTAGGTGGACATGGAGCCGGAGACGTCGAGGACGAGCAGCAGCCGCCGCCGCTGGACGCGCCGCCGCCGCCAGGCCCGCTCGATCGGCTCGCCCCCCGTGCGCATCGCCCGGCGCAGGGTGCGGCGCAGGTCCGGGTCGCCCGACCGCGCCGGCCGGCGGCGGCGCGTGCGCCGCTCGGGGGCCCGCACCCGCAGGCGGGCCATCAGGCGCGCGATCTGGGCCAGCTCGGCATCGGTGCAGCCCGCGAAGTCCTTGCGGCGCAGCGTCTCGACCGGGCTGGCCAGCGCGGTGTCGGCCGAGCCGTCGACCGCGGCGGCCGCGCCCAGGTCGGCCGGCACGGTGACGCGCTGGCGGCGGTCGGGGACCGGCTGCGGTCCCGGCGGCGGCCGGTCGGGCAGCCCGAACACGGACGCGAAGGCGCGGTGGAAGGCGGCCAGGTCCTCACGGCGCGAGATCAGGGTCGCCCGGGCGGCCCAGTAGAGGTCGTCGGGACCCACCGCTTGGGCGGCGCGCGCCAGGCTCAGGAGGCGCCCGGTCCCGACCGGCACCCCGGCGGCGCGGAGCGCCTCGGCCAGATCGCGGATGCGGCCGAGCGGCTCCGTGCCGGCGGCGGAGCTCATCAGCCCAGCAGCTCCGGGAGCGCGCGCCGCGCGATCGCCAGGTCGTCGCGGCCCTTGACCGCCCAGCCGAGCGTGTCGCCGACGGAGTCGGCGTCCACGGAGCCGATGCCGAGCGCGGCGAGCGCGCGCGTCCAGTCGATCGCCTCGGCCGGGCCCGGGGGCTTGGCGAGGTCCAGCGTGCGGAGCCGGCCGACGAGCTCGGCGACCGACTCGGCGAGGGCCCGGCTCAGCCTCCGGCGCGCGCAGCCTGATGATCTGGACCTCGCGCTCCCGCTCCGGGTAGTCGATCCAGTGGTACAGGCAGCGGCGCTTGAGGGCGTCGTGAAGCTCGCGGGTGCGGTTCGAGGTGAGCACCACGACCGGGGGCGACTCGGCGGTGACGGTCCCGATCTCGGGGATCGTCACGGCCGCGTCGGCCAGCACCTCGAGCAGGAACGCCTCGAACTCCTCGTCCGCGCGGTCGAGCTCGTCGACCAGCAGCACGGCGCCGGATCCGGCGCGCACGGCCGCCAGCAGGGGCCGCTCCACCAGGAACTCCGGGCCGTACAGCTCGGCCGCCTTCCGGTCGGGGTCGAGGGAGCCCTCCTGCAGGGTCCGCGCGTAGAGCAGCTGGCGCGAGTAGTTCCACTCGTACAGCGCCTGGCCCGCGTCGATCCCCTCGTAGCACTGGAGCCGGATGAGCTGCGCGGGCAGGACCCGCGCGAGGGTGCGCGCGACCTCCGTCTTGCCGACCCCCGGCTCGCCCTCGAGCAGCAGCGGGCGGCGCAGGGCGAGGGCGAGGTAGACGGACACGGCGAGGCCCCGGTCCGCGATGTAGCGCTCGCGCGCCAGGGCCTCCTGAAGCTGCTCGACGTCCGTGAATTCCATGCGGGCTCCCCTGCCGTCTATCGCGCTTCGGGACGCGGAACCGGGAGATCGTGATTATGTTGACGAACTTTCGGGCCGGCCGTAGGGTCGATGCCCCCGGGCAACACGGAGGGTGCGCATTTGCGGGACGTTCTGCCCACGCTCGAGCGCTGGATCAGCGACGGGCGGCGCGCGGCCATGGCCACCGTGGTCACCGTCAACCGGTCCGCGCCGCGGGAGCCGGGCAGCGTCATGGCGGTCTCGGAGACCGGCGAGGTCGTCGGGTCGGTGACCGGCGGGTGCGTCGAGCCGGCGGTGTACGCGCAGGCCGAGGAGGTCCTGCAGGGCGCCGCGCCGCGGATGGCCACCTACGGCTACGCCGACGACGAGGCCTTCGAGGTCGGGCTGCCCTGCGGCGGCAACGTCGGGATCTTCGTCGAGCCCATGGAGCCTGACCTCGTGCGCGCGGTCGCCGCGGCCGTGCGCGAGGAGCGGCCGGTGGCCTACCTGACCACCATCGCCGGCGCCGTCACCGGCAACCCGCGGCTGATCGACGCGGAGGGAGAGCCCGCCGACGAGGTCGAGGCCGCCGCGCGGCCGCTGCTGCGCCTGGGCGAGAGCGGCGTCGTCACCGTCGGCGACGACGAGGTCTTCGTCTCGTCCTTCGTCCCGCGCCCGGCGATGTACGTCTTCGGCGCCATCGACTTCGCCTCGGCCCTCTGCACGGTCGGGAAGTTCCTGGGGTACCGGGTGACCGTCTGCGACCCGCGCGCGATCTTCGTCACGCCGCAGCGCTTCCCGGACGCCGACGAGCTCGTCACGGAGTGGCCCCAGGAGTTCCTGGAGCGCGCGCCCGTGGACGAGCGGACCGCCATCTGCGTCCTGACCCACGACGCCAAGTTCGACGTGCCCGCCCTCAAGGCGGCCCTGGCGACCCCGGCGCGCTACATCGGCGCCATGGGCAGCCGCCGCACCACGGAGCGCCGGCGGGGGAAGCTCATCGAGGAGGGCGTGGGCGAGGACCAGCTCGAGCGCGTCCACGCGCCGATCGGCCTGCCGATCGCCTCGCGCACGCCGGAGGAGGTCGCCATCGCGATCGGCGCCGAGATCGTCTCCGTGGCCAACCGCGCGTCCCGGAAGGAGGACGTTGCAGCTCGAACACGAGTTTGAGGTCCCGGCCTCGCCGGACCAGACGCTCGAGCTGCTGCTCGACGCGGAGCGCGTCGTGCCGTGCATGCCCGGGGCCAAGCTGCTCGAGGTCGTGGACGACCGCACGTGGAAGTCGGAGCTCGCCATCAAGCTCGGCCCGGTCGCGATGGATTTCCTGGCCGACGTGAAGATGCTCGACCGCGACGACGCCGCGCACACGGTCAAGCTCGGCGTCAGCGCCCGGGACACGCGCGGCAAGGGCGGCGCCGAGGCCACCGTCGACTCGGCCCTGCGCCCGACCGACTCGGGCGGGACCAACATCTCCATGACGACGGACCTGCGGTTCTCCGGCCAGGCGGCCCAGCTCGGCCGGCCGGGGGTGGTCAAGGACGTCTCGAACAAGCTGGTCGGCCAGTTCGCGGAGTGCATCAAGGGCCAGTTGTCGGCCGTGCCCGAGGAGCGGGCCGCCGCCGTGGAGGAGGCGCAGAAGCCCGTCTCGGGCCTCTCGCTCGCGGTCACCGCGCTGGTGGGGGCGATCAAACGACTGTTCGGCTTCGGCCGAGAGAGGGGGAGACCACGTGAGGCGCATCACCGTCACCGTGAACGGCGTCCGCCACGAGGCGGACGTCGAGGAGCGGGAGCTGCTCGTCTACTACCTGCGCGAGGGTCTCGGCCTCACCGGCACGAACGTCGGCTGCGACACGACCTCGTGCGGCGCCTGCACGGTCCACGTGGACGGCGAGTCGGTGAAGTCGTGCAACGTCCTCGCGGTCCAGGCCGACGGGGCCGAGGTCACCACCATCGAGGGCCTCGCCACCAACGGCGAGATGCACCCGATGCAGGCCGCCTTCCAGGAGTACCACGGGCTGCAGTGCGGCTTCTGCACCCCGGGCATGATCATGGCGGCGGTCGGGTTCCTGAACGAGAACCCCAGCCCGAGCGAGGACGAGATCCGCCACGGCCTCGAGGGCAACCTCTGCCGCTGCACCGGCTACCACAACATCGTGAAGGCCGTCGCGGCCGTCGCGGGCTCGTAGGGAGGGGAGATGGCCACCACCGAGCAGTCCGCCCCGAACATCGGGGCCCGCAAGCTCCGCAAGGAGGACCCCGAGCTCATCACCGGCGCCGCCCGCTTCACCGACAACATCAGCGTGCCGGGGATGCTGTGGCTCGGCTTCGTGCGGAGCCCCTTCGCGCACGCGAGGTACGGCACCATCGACGTCTCCAAGGCGCTCGCCATGGACGGCGTGGTCGCCGCCTACACCGCGGCCGACCTCGAGTTCGCCGCGCCGCTGTTCATGGCCTTCCCGCTGCGCGACCTCAAGCAGCCGCCCCACTGGCCGCTCGCCAAGGACAAGGCCCGCTACGCCGGCGACCCGGTCGCGGTGGTCGTGGCCGAATCTCGGGCGCTCGCCGTGGACGCGGTGGAGGCCGTGGAGGTCGACTGGGCGCCGCTGCCGGCCGTGACCGACGTCAGGGCCGCCCTCGCGGACGGCGCGCCGCTCGTCCACGACGACCTCGGCACCAACAACGCCGGGACGTGGGACTTCGAGCTCGACTCGCCGGCGCCCCGCCGCGGCGACCCGGGCCCGTACTTCGAGGACCCCGACCTCGTCAAGGTCACCGGCGAGTACTTCCTGCCGCGGCTGATCCCGAACGCGATCGAGCCGCGGAGCGTGCTGGCCGAGCCGAACCTCGCCCAGGGCGAGTTCACGCTCTGGACGGCGTCGCAGATCCCGCACTTCATCCGCACCTTCCTCACCATCGAGCTGGGCATCCCCGAGGCCAAGATGCGCGTCATCGCCCCGGATGTCGGCGGCGGCTTCGGCTCCAAGCTCGAGCACTACGGCGAGGAGGCCGTCGCGGTCGCGGTGGCCCGCGAGCTGGGGCGGCCCGTGAAGTGGACGGAGGAGCGGTCGGAGGGCTACCTCGCCACCATCCACGGGCGCGACATGTACCAGCGCATCGAGCTGGCGGCGACCCGCGACGGCGTGCTGAAGGCCGTGCGGGTGAAGCTCGAGGCGTCGATGGGCGCCTACCTGCGCGTCGTGTCCCCGGCCATCCCGATGCTGGGCGCCTGGCTCTACGCCGGCGTGTACGACCCGGAGGCGTACGACTTCGCCTACGACATGGTCTTCACCAACACCACCCCGACCGACGCCTACCGCGGCGCCGGCCGCCCCGAGGCCACCTACGCCATCGAGCGGACGATGGACCAGCTGGCCGGCGAGCTGGGCATGGACCCGGTGGAGCTGCGCCGCAAGAACATGATCACGACGGACAAGTTCCCCAACTACACCATCGTGAGCGGCCTGACGGTTGACTCCGGCGACTACGACGGGGACCCTCGACAAGCTCCTCGAGATGCTCGACTACGAGGGCATCCGGCGCGAGCAGGCGGAGCGGCGCCAGCGCGGCGACACGAAGGCGCTCGGCGTGGGCTTCTCGACCTACCTCGAGATGTGCGGCCTCGCGCCCTCGCGGGTCCTCGCCGCCCTCCACTACGCCGGGCGGCGGCTGGGAGGCGAGCACCATCGAGATGCTCCCGACCGGCACCGTCCGGGTCCTGATCGGCACCTCGCCCCACGGCCAGGGCCACGTGACCACCTTCTCCCAGATGGTGGCCGACCAGCTCGGCGTGGAGTACGAGGACGTCGAGGTGATCCACGGCGACACCCAGATGGTGCCGCTGGGCCTGGACACCTACGGCAGCCGCAGCCTGGCGGTGGGCGGCATCGCCGCCTACCACGCGGGCGAGAAGATCCTCGCCAAGGCGCGCACCCTGGCCGCCCACCAGCTCGAGTGCTCCGAGGACGACCTCGAGTGGACGCCGGGGAACTTCACCGTCGCGGGCACCGACCGCTCGGTGGACATCAAGACGCTCGCCTTCGCCGCCTGGAGCGCCCACGACCTGCCCGACGGCTACGAGCCGGGGCTCACGGCGACCCACATCTACGACCCGCCCAACTTCTCCTGGCCGCACGGGGCCCACGCCTGCGTGGTCGAGGTCGACACCGAGACCGGCTCGGTGGACCTCCAGCGGTACATCGCGGTCGACGACTGCGGCGTGCAGATCAACCCGCAGGTGGTGGAGGGCCAGGTCCACGGCGGCGTGGCTCAGGGCATCGCGGAGGCGCTCTTCGAGGAGGCCCGCTACGACGAGGAGGGCAACCTCCTCCACGGCACGATGACCACCTACATGATCCCGGCCGCCACCGAGATGCCCAGCTTCGAGCTGGGCCACACCGTCACCCCCAGCCCCACGAACCCGCTGGGGGTCAAGGGGGTCGGCGAGGCCGGCACGATCGCCGCGCCGCCCGCGGTGGTCGGCGCGATCGTGGACGCCCTCTCGCACCTGGGCGTCACGGACATCGAGCGGCCGGCGACCCCCGAGAGGGTCTGGAAGGCGATCCAGGAGGCGCGGTCATGATCCCTGCCAGTTTCGACTACGAGGTGGCCGAGTCGGCCGACCACGCCCTCGAGCTGCTGCGCACCAAGGAGGACGCGAAGCTCATCGCGGGCGGGCACAGCCTGCTGCCGCTGATGAAGCTCCGCCTCGCCCGGCCGGGGACGCTGGTCGACATCGGCCGGCTGTCCGACCTGCGCCGGGGTCAGCGACAGGGGGGACCACCTCGCCATCGGGGCGCTCACGCGCCACCACGACCTCAACCACGACCCGCTCGCCAAGCAGCACTGCCCGCTGATCGCCCACGTGGCCGGCATGGTGGGCGACCCCCAGGTGCGCCACCGCGGGCACGATCGGCGGCTCGCTGGCCCACGGCGACCCGGCCTCCGACCTCCCGACGGTCTGCCTGACCCTCGACGCCGACATCGTCGCGCGCGGGCCGAACGGCGAGCGCACGATCGACGCGGTGGACTTCTTCAAGGCGTTCTTCGAGACCGCTCTCGGCGAGGACGAGATCATCACCGAGGTGCGGGTGCCCAAGGCCGGGAGCGCCGGCTGGAGCTACATCAAGTTCCGCCAGCGGTCGCTCGACTGGCCCACGGTCGGCGTCGCCGCCCTCGTGGGGGCGCAGAACGGCTCCATCGAGGGCGCGCGCGTCGGGCTCACCAACATGGGCCAGACGCCGCTGCGGGCCTCGGCGCGTCGAGGCGGCCCTCGCCGGCGCCGGGCGCGACGCGGTCAAGGGCGCCGCCGAGAAGGCCGACGAGGGCACCGACCCGCCCAGCGACACCTGGGCGAGCGCCGACTTCCGCCGCCACCTCGCCCGCGTCCTCACCGGCCGGGCCGTGGAGGAGGCGCTCTCGCGGTAGGGCGCGACATACTGTCGTCATGAGCCAGCCACCGCTCATCGACGGCTTCGGACGGACGCACCGGTCGCTGCGCCTCTCGGTCACCGACCGGTGCAACCTCCGCTGCCGCTACTGCATGCCCGCCGAGGGCATGAAGTGGCTGCCGCGCGAGGAGCTGCTCACCGACGACGAGCTCGTCCGGATGGTGTCGCTCTTCGCCCGCATGGGCATCAGCGAGATCCGCGTCACCGGGGGCGAGCCGCTCGTGCGCCCCGGTCTCCCTGAGCTGATCGGCCGCATCACCGCGGTGCCGGGGGTGCGCGAGGTCGCGATGACCACCAACGGCGTCCTGCTGGCCGGCGCCGTGGACGACCTCGTGGCGCAACGGCCTGCACCGGGTGAACGTCAGCATCGACTCGCTCGACCCCGAGCGCTTCGCCCTGATCACCCGCCGCCGCGACCTCGACCGGGTGCTGGCCGGCCTCGCCGCCTGCGAGCGCCACCCGTCGCTGCGGCCCATCAAGGTCAACGCGGTCGCGCTGCGGGGCCTCAGCGAGCCGGACGTCCTGCCGCTCGCCGAGCTCGCCCGGCGGCGGCCCTACGTCGTGCGCTTCATCGAGGTGATGCCGCTCGACGCGCCGCGCGAGTGGACCCGCGAGGCGGTGCTCTCGGGCGAGGAGCTCCGCGAGCTGATCGGCGCCCGCTGGCCGCTCCTGCCGATGGCCCCGGAGCGGGCCTCGGCCACCGGGACGAGCTGGCGCTTCGCCGACGGCGCGGGGATGCTGCAGTTCGTCTCGTCGGTCACCGAGCCGTTCTGCGCCAGCTGCGACCGGCTGCGCCTGACGGCCGACGGCCAGCTCCGCACCTGCCTCTTCGCCGAGTGGGAGACCGACCTGCGCGGCCCGCTGCGCGCGGGCGCGGACGACGCCGAGCTGGCGGAGATCGCCGCCGGCGCCGTGGCCCGCAAGGAGCCCGGCCACGGCATGGCCGACCCCGAGTGGACCTACACGGGCCGGCCGATGAGCCTCATCGGCGGCTAGGCGGGCGCCCGCCGGCAACGCTGCCAGTGGCCGCGGTGGGCCGGCGGCGATATGAATGCAGCGTGCGAGCCCGGCTCGCGACGGTCCTCCTCATCGGCGCCGCGCTCGCCGCGCCGGCCCACGCCGGGGCGGCGACGATCTCGGGCGCCGACGGGGAGGTCTGGAACGCCGCCGATCCGGCCCCGACCTACACCGTCACGGCCTCCCGGGGATCGCGCGTCGAGTGGCGCCTCGAAGGGCGCGGTGGAGGGTGGACGCGCGGGAGGTCACCGCTCGTGGTGGCCTTCGACCCGATCGCCGACGGCCAGCACGTCCTGCTCGCCCGCGACCGCCGGGGCGGCGGTGACGACGATGACGATGATGACGGCGGCGGCGATGACAGCGGCGGCGGCGGCGATGACGTCGCGCGCAGGCGCTTCCGCGTGGACACGGTCGCGCCGAGGATCAACATCGTCGAGCCGCGGGGCGGGGCCTCCTACGCGTTCGGGCAGATCGTCGCGGCGCGCTACTCGTGCACCGGCGCGGTCACCTGCGCCGGACCGGTGGCCGACGGGCAGGCCCTTCCGACGGATCGCGTCGGACCGGCGAGCTTCGTCGTGCGCTCCGTGGACAACGCGGGCAACGTGACGAGGGCGGTGGTGGACTACGCGGTCGCGCCCGCCTCGGCTCCGGCGCCGGCGGCGCCGCCCGCAGCGGCCCCGGTGCCGGCGCCGGCTCCCGCCGCGGTTCCGGCGGGCCCGACCGTCCTGCAGCCGCCCCGAGCGCGCCGGCCGCCGGCGGCACCGATCCGCCTCGCGCGCAACCACCGGCTCATGTCGCCGGCCGCGGCGAGCCGGCTCAAGACCCTGCGGCCGCTGCTGCGCTGGCGGCCCCGTCGCGACGCGCGGCTCTACAACGTCCAGGTGTTCGAGGTGAACGGCTCCTCGGTCCGCAAGGTGATGTCGGCCTTCCCCGCCGGGCCCCGCCTGCGCGTCCCGGCCCGCACGCTCGCCGTCGGCCGGACCTACGCCTGGCGCGTGTGGCCCTACCTGCGCGGCGGCTATCCGAAGACCCCGATCGGGGTGAGCACCTTCGATGTCGCGGGCGCGCCGGGCCGTCAGGGCAACGGGCTGTAGGCCACCTCCTCGCCGGCCCGCAGCCCGCCCTCCTGCGCCGGGATCCATGCGATCGCGTCGGCTCCGCAGAGCGACGTGATCGCGTGCGAGCCCTGCTGGGGCATGGGGTCGAGCGCGCCGTCCGACGATCCGGCAGCGGGGCAGGTCCGCCCGGTCGGCCCACGTCGGGACGTCGCGGGCCAGCGGCGCGCGCCGTCGCCAGTCCTCGCCGCGACCGAGCAGCTCGCGGCCGAGCAGATGGAACCCGACGGCGGCCGACACCGGGTTGCCGGGGAGCCCGAGCACGACCTGGTCGCCGCGGCGGCCGAGCCAGACCGGGCGGCAGGGGTCGGCCATCACCCCCCGGAAGACCTCCTCGACGCCGATGCGCGCGAGCGCGGCGCGGACGTGGTCGTGGCGGCCGCCGCCGACGCCGCCGGCCGTGACCACCAGCCCCGGGCGGTCGTCGCCCTCGTCGAGAAGGCCCTCGAGGGCCAGGATCGTCTCGTCCACGTCGTCGCCCACGGTCAGCGCCGCGACGGGCCGCGCGCCCGCCGCCGCGGCCTGGGCCGCGAGCCCGACCCGGCTGGAGTCCCACACCGCCCCGGGGCGGAGTCGCGCGCCCAGGGGGAGGAGCTCCCTGCCCGTCGCCAGCAGCGCGAGCCGGGGGCGGCGACGGCAGCTCACCGACGCGTGCCCCGCCGAGCCGAGGGCGACGACCTCGTGGGGCGCCACCCAGGCGCCGGCCTCCAGCAGCACGGCGTCGCGCACCATCACCTCCCCGCGCCGGCGCACGTGGTCGCCGGCCGCGACGGCCGGCACCCGGACGCCGCCGTCCTCCTCCCGGGTGAGCTCGACGGGCACGACCGCGTCGGCGCCCTCGGGGAGCGCGGCGCCGGTCGAGATCCGCGCCGCCTCGCCGGGGCCCAGCGCCGCCGCGAGCGGCGCCCCGGCCGCGCTCTCGCCGCAGATCCTCAGCGTCCCGGGCGCGTCGGCCGCCCGGACGGTGTAGCCGTCCATCGCTGAGACGTCGCCGGAGGGCACATCGGCGCGCGCGGTCACGGCCGCGGCGAGCCGGCGCCCGGAGGCCGACGCCACGGGGACGTCCTCGGCCTCGGTCCGCACCTCGTGCCGGCGCGCCAGGTCGAGCGCGTGCTGAAGGGTCACATCGCGCACCGCCGCATCGTGCCAGGCATATGCTCGCCGCATGACGGCCACCGCGGGGATCGTCCTCGCCGGGGGGCGGTCCTCCCGGATGGGCGCCCCCAAGGCGGCGCTGGAATGGCACGGCTCGACGCTGTTGCGGCGTGTCGCCGGGATCGTCGGGCGGGCGGCCGGCCCGGTCGTCGTGGTGCGGGCCCCCGGGCAGGAGCTGCCCGCCCTGCCGCCGGGGATCCGTGTCGTCCAGGACGCGAGCGAGGGGCGAGGGCCGCTGCAGGGCCTGCTCGCGGGCCTGGAGGCCCTCCCCCCAGCGGTCGAGGTGGCCTACGTGTCGGCCGTCGACGTCCCGCTGCTCGAGCCGGCGTTCGTCCGCCGCGTCCTCGGGGCGGTCGCGCCCGGCGCCGATGCGGCCGTCGCCCGCAGCGACGCCCGCCGCCCATCCGCTGGCGGCGGCCTACCGCCCCTCCGTGCTGCCGCTCGTCGCAGGCCTGCTCGCCGACGACTGCAGGCGCATGGACGACCTACTCGGGCGGCTGCGCGTGACCTGGCTCGACGTGGCGGGCGATGATCTGCGCAACCTCAACGACCCCGCCGACTACGCCGCCGCACGGGCGCTGCCCCCGCCCGAGGTGAGCGTGGACCGCGGCGGCGGCGTCGTCCGCTCCGCCCGCGCCGCCACGCTCGGCGAGGCGCTCGGGAGCGGCGCGCCGCTGGTGGCGGTGGCCGTCAACGGCGAGCCCGTCGCCTGGGACCCCGAGCACCCCCTGGTCGCCGGGGACGTCGTCACCCTGGGGGGCGTCAGCCCGGGATGAGCTCGACGATCGCGTTGTAGTCGGGCACGAACGCGTCGGGGTCGCGCACCCCGGCCTCGATCACCGCGTTGCACTCCGGCCAGAACATCTGGAGGTTGCCGGGCCGGAGCGGCGCCAGGTGAACGTGCGCCTCGACCTCGCCGGCGTCCGAGCGCACGCGCATCGGCGCCCCCTCCGCCACGCCCAGGCGCTCGGCGTCCTCGGCGGACATGAACAGGGCGTCGCGCCCGGCGCCGGTGAGCGGGTCCGTCGAGGCGAAGACCATCGAGTTGAACTGCTTCCCGCGCCGCGACGACAGCAGGAAGCGCCCGGCGGGCGGCCGCGGGTCGCGCGGGGCGACGGCGTGGAAGTGGGCCTTGCCGTCGGGGGTGGGGAAGACCCAGCCGTCGCAGAGGCGCGGCCCTCCCCACTGCACCTGGTCGCCCGTCTCCCGGAGGTGCTGGATGCCGTCGTAGAAGGGCACGACGCGCGCGATCTCCTCGCGGATGGCCTGGGCGTCGGGGAAGTCCAGGAGCCGCGCGCGCTCCGGGTCGACCCGGCGTGCGAGGTCGAGGAGGATCTCCCACTCGGCCCGCGCCTCGCCCGGCCGCGGGCCGGGGATCTCCGGGCTGAAGGCGATGCGCCGCTCGGTGGTCGTCTGGGTGCCGCCGCCGGCCTGCTCGTACCGCGTGGCCGCGGGGAGCAGCACGACCGCGCCGCCGGGAGGAGGATCGACCAGCATCTGGCTCGAGACGACGATGTCCTGGTGCACCCGCATCGGGACACGGGCGAGCCGCTCGGCCACCAGGGCGGGGTCCGGCAGGACGTCGAGGAAATTCCCGCCGCTGAGGTAGAGCACGTCGAGCTCGCCGCGGCCGGCGGCCTCGATCATCTCCTCGGCGGTGAGCCCGCGGGCGTCGGGGACGGGGAACCCGTACTGGTCGGAGAGCGCCCGGGCCGACTCGGGGCCGATGGGCACGTTGCCGGGGAAGGCCGTGGCGTACGCCCCCATCTCCGCGCCGCCCTGCACGCCGGAGTGGCCGCGGATGGGCATCAGGCCCGCGCCCGGGCGGCCGACGTTGCCGCGGGCGAGCGCGAGGTTCAGGAGCGCCCGCACGTTGTCGGAGCCGAACGCGTGCTGCGTGATCCCCATCGACCAGACGAAGACCGCCGACTCCGAGGCGCGGTACATCTCCGCGAAGCGGCGCAGCCCCTCCTCGCCCACGCCGCTCATCGCCCCGAGATCGGCCAGCGTGTGGCGGGCGCACTCGTCGCGCACGGCCTCGAAGCCGACGGCGTGCTCGCGCACGAAGCGCTCGTCGACCCCGCCCTCCTCGATCAGGAGCTTCAGCACCCCGGTCGCGAAGGCCTCGTCGCCGCCGACGTTGACCTGGAGGAAGGCGTCGCTCATGCGGGTCCCGAGCAGGGCGCTCTCGGCGTTCGAGGGCACCCAGTACCGCTCCAGGCCGGGCTCGCGGTGCGGGTTCACCACCGCGACCCTCGTGCCCTCCTTCCGGGCGAGGTAGAGGTACTTCATCATCACCGGCTGGGCGTTGGCGACGTTCGCGCCCCACAGCACCACCAGGTCCGTCTCCATCAGGTCGCGGTAGGAGATCGTGGTCGCGATGGCGCCGACCGCCTGCTTCAGCGCGGCCGTGGAGGGCGCGTGGCAGACCCGGGCGGCGTTGTCGACGTTGTTGGTGCCGAGGAAGCGCGCCACCTTCTGGGCGACGTAGTAGACCTCGTTGGTGATCCCCCGCGACGTGAGGTAGAAGGCGCAGCGGGCCGGGTCGGCGGGGCGGACGGCGCCGGCGACCGCGTCGAGCGCCGCGTCCCATGGGACCCGCGAGAAGCCCGGCTCGCCGCTGCGCCGGATCATGGGGTGGCCGAGCCGCCCCAGGGACCGCAGCTCGCGGCCCGAGCGGGCCCGCAGGCCGGCGACGTCGCCGAGGAGCGCCGGGTCGGCGGCGTCCATGGTGTTGGTTGACAGCAGCGAGAGCCGCGTCGTGCAGAGGTGCACGCCGTCGATGGTCCAGTCGTGGAGGCCCGCGACGCCGAGCGCGCAGCCGTCGCAGACGCCCTGGCGGACGATCCGGGCCGCGTAGGGCAGGCGCCGCCGGTTGGCCCAGAGCGTCCGGAGGATGTCGCCGTAGTGGTTGGGCTTGGTCTCGCCGATCCCGTAGGGACGCCAGCCGACCCACAGGTCGCGCCGGCGCGGGCGGGTCCTGGCCATCAGGCAGCGTCCGCCGTGATCACGCGCTCGGGGTGCGCGTAGACGTTGAAGCCGCCCGGCCGCAGGAAGCCCACCGCGGTGACGCCGAGCTCCTCCGCGGCCTCCACGGCCAGGCTGGACGGCGCCGAGACCGCGCAGACGATCGGGACTCGCGCCACCGCCGCCTTCTGGACGATCTCGAAGGAGAGCCGGCCGGACACGAGGAGGATCCTCCCGGACCCGTCGCCCCCGTCCAGCGCGAGCGCCCCCACGACCTTGTCCACCGCGTTGTGGCGGCCCACGTCCTCGCGCAGCGCCAGCAGGCTCCCGTCGGTGTCGAACAGGCCGGCGGCGTGCAGGCCCCCCGTCCGCTCGAAGACGCGCTGGGCCGCGCGCATCGCGCCGGGCAGCGACAGCAGGGTGGAGGCGTCGGCCGCCGCGTCGTCCACGACCGTCTCGCACTGCACCGCCACCGCCTCGAGGGCCGCCTTGCCGCAGATGCCGCAGCTCGAGGTCGCGAAGAAATTGCGCTCGGCCGCGCCGAGGTCGAACCGGGCCCGGCTGCGCACCGTCACGACGTTGTACCGCTGGACCCCCGGATCCTCGCAGTAGGCGACCCCGACGACGTCGCCGGCCCCGAGCAGCCCCTCGGTGACCAGGAAGCCGGCCGCCAGCTCGAAGTCGTGGCCGGGCGTCCGCATCGTCACCGCGACCCGCACCGGCTCCTGCCTGGGGCCGCCGGCCCGGATCTCGAGCGGCTCCTCGGCGGCGAGGTCGTCGGCGCGCTCGCGCGCCCGGCCCCCGCGGACGGCGATGACCCGGGTTCGCGCGACGCGGGTGCGGCCGGTCGTCATGCCGCCGTCCCGTGCTCGCCTGGGCTCGCCGCCTTGCGGGCGAGGAACCCCGGGCTGGGCGGGAAGCGCTCGGTCTCCGGCTCCCGGGCGTCGGGCGCGTGCGGGTGGGCGCACGGGAAATCCTTCTCCACCGTCAGGCGCAGGTCCGGCGTCTGGGGGTAGACGCCTTCCGCGTCGGGCGCGGCGAGGCGCCGGACGTCGGCCGGGGCCAGCCCGACCCGGACGGCTCCCCCGGCCCAGGCGACGCCGGCCGCCTCGGCGGTCGGCTCGAGCCTCACCGACCAGGCGCCGCCGCCGGGGAAGGTCAGCCCCTCGGCCACCGCGTCGCCCCGCTCCAGCGCCGCCAGCTCGGCGGGGGTGATGCGGAGCCGGAGGCTGTCCGCGGTCCAGCGCACCTTCATATGGCAATCGTGCCAGAGTCACCGCCGTGGCCTGGGCCGTCTTCGATCTCAACGGGACCCTGCTGGACGTCTCGGCCGTCGGCGACGACCTGCTGCGCGAGGCGCTCTTCGCCGCCATGACCCTGAATCACGTCGGCGAGTACCGCCCCCTCCCCGAGCTGATGGCCGCCGCGGCGGAGCGCCGGCACGCGGCGCTCGGGGGCCCGCCGGTCGCGGCCGTCACGGAGGCCGCGGCGTCCATGCCCGCCTACCCCGAGGCGCCGGCCGCCCTCGACCGGCTCGCCGGGGCCGGCCTCCGCCTGGCGGTGCTCACGAACAGCCCCACGGAGCGGGCCGAGGCCGGGCTCCGGTCGGCGGGCCTGCGCGACCGCTTCGAGCACGTGATCGGGACCGACCGGGTCGGCGTCTACAAGCCCGACGCACGCGTCTACCGGCACGGCCTGTCCGTGCTCGGCGCCGAGCCGGCCGAGGCCACGATGGTGGCGGCCCATTGGTGGGACCTGCGCGGCGCGCGCGCGGTCGGCATGCGGGTCGCCTGGGTGGCGCGCGGCGAGGGGGCGCTGTCCTCGCTGCTGCCGGACCCCGACGCGCGGGGAGGAGACCTGCTCGAGGTCGCGGAGGCAATCGCGGCTCGGGGCTCGGCCATCACCCCACGATCCGAGCCGCGACGCCGGGGAGGTCCGCGAACGCGGCCTGGTCGGCGCTGATGAGGACCCGCGACGTGGCGACCCCCGTCGCGGCGATGATGAGGTCGAATGCCCCACGAGGCCGCCCCGCCACGCGGGTCGCCGCCAGAAGGGCCGCGTGGGCCCGCGCGACATCCACCGTATACGGCTCGACCGGCACGGCGGCCAGAAGGTCCTCGATGCGCCGCGCCCGGCTCAGGCGGCGCGCGGCGGCCGCGAGCTCGACGCCGACGAGCAACTCCGCGACCGTTATCGTGGCGATTGCGGGCTCGTCGTCTCCGCGCAGCACGTCGGCCAGATCGCGTCGTCCACGCTCGGCCGCGATGAGGACCGATGTGTCGAGCATCACCCTGGCCAGTCGCGCTCCTGCGGCCTCGTCTCGGCGCGCAACGCGCGCAGCTCGTCGGCCCACTCATCATCGACGGGCGTCGCCGCGAGGATCTCGAGCACCTCCCTGCCGCTCACCGCCCGCGCCGGCTCGAGGCGGGCGACCGCCCGGCCGTGGCGCACGATCGTGAACGCGTCCCCGTCGTGCTCGACGGCATCGAGGAGCCGCGCGAAGTTGCGCGACGCCTCCGTGGCGGTGACCTCCGTCATGGGGATCAGATTATCAGATCCCCGACGGGCGACCTACGGCGGCGTGCCCACCACCTCGCTCGACACCGGGCCCTCGAGGCCGGCGCGGCTCACCGCCGACACCACGTAGGTGCGCTCGCCGTTCGGGCCGAAGTCGCTGCCGCCGGGAAAGTTCCCCTCGAAGTCGAGCATCGCGATCTTGCCCGGGAAGTTGCCGTCCGAGGCGTCGGGGGTCACGGCCGCGAGGTTGCGCCACACGCCCGTCCCGACGCGGCGGTAGACGCGGTAGAAGGCGATGTCCTCGCCGGGCGGGTTCGGGCTCCATGCGACGAACACCTCGCCGCTCCCGCCGCCGGTCCCGGTCACGACGCCGATCACCCGCGACGGCGGCCGGCAGCAGAGCAGGTGCCGGAGCCGGTCGAAGTGGTGCGAAAGCGGCACGATCCGACCCTACCCCGGGCCGTGCCTCCCGGCGAGCCCTACGACATGGAGTCGAGCGGGTGGGTGCGGCGGATCCAGTCGCCGAACAGCGGCGCCGTGAAGTCCACGTAGCCGCGCTGGGGGCTGTAGATCAGCCCCTTGACGTCGATCAGCCGCTGGCGCTGGACGGCGGTCGCCTGCTGTGTCTGGCCGAGCCTGGCGCTGACGTCGGCGGTGAGCTGGGGGCCGTCGCCGAGGTCGGCCATCGCCGCCAGGTAGCGGCGCTCGACCGGCGTCGCCCGGTTGAAGCGGGCGCGGTGGAAGCCGATGTCGAGCTGCTCGCGCGCGAGGACGTCGGCGTTCTGGGCGTCGGCCGGCTCGATCGGCGACCCGCGCGCGACCTGCCACGCCAGACGGCCGTAGGTCTGGAGGAAGAACGGGTAGCGCTCGGCCCGCTCCAGGATCAGCTCGAGGGCCTCGGGCCGGTACTCCACCCCCTCGCGCTCGGCCGGGAGGACCAGCGCGTCCCGCGCCGCCTGGTCGCTGAGGCGGCCGACCTCGACGTAGGTGAACAGGCGCTCGGCGTACGAGCTCGCCTCCGCCAGGCGGCCGGCGAGCTGGGGCAGCCCCGCGCCGACCAGCGCGATCGGCAGCCCGAGCTGCCCGATGCGGTGGTGGGCGGCGAGCAGGGCCGCCAGCTCGTCGCGCTCGGCGAACTGCATCTCGTCGAAGAGCAACACGACGCCGGCCTCCGCCTCCCGGGCGAGCTCGCCCAGCTCGAGCATCACCTCGTAGAGGTCGGCGTCGAGCTGGCCGCTGTCGCCGCGGCCGCGCTCGGGGTCGACCTCGAGCTGGAAGGTCACGCCCGCGGGCATGGCCGTCAGCGAGAAGGAGCTGATCACCGCCAGCGCGG
Source organism: Miltoncostaeaceae bacterium (assembly GCA_963835685.1). Classification (GTDB taxonomy): domain Bacteria; phylum Actinomycetota; class Thermoleophilia; order Miltoncostaeales; family Miltoncostaeaceae; genus DATAGF01. Next base: position 200,816 of record CAWIGI010000014.1, on the reverse strand, counting down.
CGCGGGCCCGCTGGCGCAGCCCCTCGCGGCGCGAGAGGTCGCGGGCGGCCTGGGCGGCCAGCTGGGCGAGGGCGGGCCTGAGCGGCCCGCGCCCGCGCAGCTCGATGTAGCCCGTGCCCCAGCCGCGCTCGCGCGCCTGGTTGGCGAAGTCGTTCAGCAGCACGGTCTTGCCGACCCCGCGGAGCCCCCACAGGGCGAGGCTCTGCTCGGGCCTGCCCGCGGCCATGCGCTGCAGCAGCACGTCGAACGCCGCGCGCTCGCGCTCGCGGCCGGCGAGCTCGGGCGGCGTGGTGCCGGCGCCCGGCGCGTACGGGTTCCTGATGGGGTCCACGCGCTGATGCTAACGAACTATGAGGCTCTATGAAACGACCACATAGAGGCTCATAGAGGGTCAGACGGGCTGGGCGACCGGCTCCAGGGCGGTGTCCAGGACCTGCTCGATCCGCTCGGCGAGCTCGATCCGCATGACCTCGCGCAGCTCCTCGGGCAGGTCGGCGAGCTGGTCCTCGTTGAGCTTCGGGAGGATCGCGGTGCCGATCCCGGCGCGGTGGGCGGCCAGCACCTTCTCCTTCACGCCCCCGATCGGCAGCACCTGGCCGGTGAGGGTGATCTCGCCGGTCATCGCGACGTCCTCGCTGACCGGCCGCCCCGACAGCGCCGAGACGAGGGCGGTGGCCATCGTGACGCCGGCCGACGGCCCGTCCTTGGGCACGGCGCCCGCGGGCACGTGGATGTGGACGTCGTGGGCGGAGAAGAAGTCCTCCGGGAGGTCGAGCCCGATGCTCGCGCCGCGCGCGCGGACGAACGAGACCGCGGCGTCGGCCGACTCGCGCATCACGTCGCCGAGCTGGCCGGTGACGATGAGCTTGCCGGTCCCGGGCATCGCCTGGGCCTCGACGAAGAGGATCTCGCCGCCGGCGCCGGTCACGGCCATCCCGGTGGCGACGCCCGGCTCGCTGGTGCGCCGCTTGACCTCGTTGTGGATTCGCTCCGGGCCGAGGATCTCGCGCGCCTCGTCCGGGCCGACGACGACCGGCGACGCGTCGCCCTCGGCGACGCGCCGGGCGACGCGGCGGGCGATCGCGGCGAGGCGCCGCTCGAGCTGGCGGACGCCCGCCTCGCGCGTGTACTCGGAGATGACCGTCCGCATCCCGTCGTCGGACACCTCGAGGACGCCGTCGGGCAGCCCCGCGGCCTCGATCTGGCGCGGCAGCAGGTAGCGGCGCGCGATGTGGAGCTTCTCCTCCTCCGTGTACCCGGACAGCCGGATGACCTCCATCCGGTCCAGCAGGGGCCCGGGAATCGTCTCGAGGATGTTCCCCGTCGCGATGAAGAAGACCCGCGAGAGGTCGAGCGGCAGGTCGAGGTAGTGGTCCCGGAAGGCGTGGTTCTGCGCCGCGTCCAGCACCTCGAGCATCGCCGAGGACGGGTCGCCGCGATAGTCGGCGCCCATCTTGTCGATCTCGTCGATCATCATGACCGGGTTCATCGAGCCGGCGTCGCGGATGGCGCGCACGATCACGCCCGGCATGGCCCCGACGTAGGTGCGCCGGTGCCCGCGGAGCTCCGCCTCGTCGCGCACGCCGCCCACCGAGATGCGCGCGAACTCGCGCCCGAGCGCCCGGGCGATCGACTGGCCGAGCGACGTCTTGCCCACCCCGGGCGGGCCCACGAAGGCCAGGATCGTCCCCGCCGCCTGCCCCCTCAGCTTCGCCACCGCGAGCTGCTCGATGATCCGGTCCTTGACCTTCTCGATGTCGTAGTGGTCCTCGTCGAGGATCGTGCGGGCGCGCTCGAGGTCGAGGTTGTCCTCGGTGGTCCGGTTCCACGGGATCGTGACGAGCCAGTCGAGGTAGGTGCGGATGACGGCGTGCTCGGCGGAGGATGACGGGATGCGCTCCAGCCGGCTCAGCTCGCGCTCGGCGGCCGTCCGGATCTCGGGGGGCGGGTCGGCCTCCTCGAGCTGGCGGCGCAGCTCCTCGACCTCCGCCTGCTCGTCGTCGCCCTCGCCGAGCTCCTCCCGGATCGCCTTCAGCTGCTGGCGCAGGAAGAACTCGCGCTGGCCCTGCTCCATGTCCTCCTGGACGTCGCTCTGGATCTTCGCCCCCAGCTCGAGGAGCTCGAGCTCGCGGTTGACGAGCACGGTGAGCCGGCGCAGGCGGGCCTCGAGGTCGGACTCCTCCAGCAGCTCCTGGCGCTCCTGCACCGACAGCCGCAGGGAGGAGCTCACGAGGTAGGACAGCGTCGTCGGGTCGTCGAGGTTGGCGACCGCGACCTGCAGCTCGTCCGGCAGGTGGGGAACGAGCTGGATGATCCGGGTGAAGATGCCCTGGAGGTTGCGGGCGAGGGCCTCGACCTCGGTCGTGCGCTCGCCCGACTCCGGCAGCTCCTCGACGCGGGCCTCGAGGAACGGCTCGGTCTGGGAGTAGGGCCCGATCCGCACGCGGCGGAGGCCCTGCACCAGGATGCGCACCGTGCCGTCCGGCACGCGCACCATCCGCTGCACGACGGCGGCGGTGCCGATCTCGTGGAGCTGCTCCGGCGGCGGCTCGGCGGCCTCCGGGTCGCGGCTCACGACGAGGGCGAGCAGCCGCTCGGGCCGGTTCATCACGTCGTCGATGAGGCGGATCGAGCGCGGCTCGCCGATGGCGAGCGGGGCGACGGCCTCCGGGAACACGACGGTCTCCTTCAGCGGGAGCACCGGGAGGGTCTCCGGCAGCGGCGCGAGCTCCTCGGCGTCGTCGGGAGCCGCGGTCTGGCCGGGAGCGGGAGGCTCGACCGGCTCGAGGGCCTCGTCGGTGCTCACGGCTGCGTCCCGCCGGCCGTGATGTCCACCCGTCGCAGCGGTTGCTTCGGCGCCAGCGGCAGGGCGATCCTCAGGATCCCGTCCTCGAAGGAGGCCGTCGTGGCGCTCCCGTTGACCGGCACGCCGAGCCTCAGGCGGCGCTCGAACGGGCCCCAGGCGATCTCGGCGTGGTGGTAGACGCGCCGGCCGCCGGGCCGTCGCCGCCGCTCGCCGCGCACGACGAGGACGTCGCCGTGCAGCGACACGTCCACCCGGTCGGGGTCGACCCCGGCCGCGTCGATCTCGACGACGAGCGTCGGCGGCTCGCCGTCGGCGACGTACACGTTGACGGGGGCCCGCGCCTCGTTCGAGGCCCCGTGCCGCCCCCCGGGGAAGAGGTCGGCGAACAGCCGGTCCACGTCGTCCCTGAACACGAGGCGTCATCGTAGTGCAGGAGATGGCACGGAGGCCGGCCGCGCCTTCGCCCTGCCCGCGCGGCTAGGGCGGGTTGACGTCGTCCCAGTCGTCCTCGCGCGCGATCCTCGCGTACGCCTGCCACTCGCTCAGGATGCGGCGCGCGTCCTTGCTCCGGACCTCCGGGCGGGCCGTCGCGAGGAGCTGGAGCGCGATGCCCTCCTGGCCGCGGGCGGGCGGCGCGCCGAGCTCGTTGAGCACCGCCCAGACGGCGTCCTCGTCCAGCCCGGGGCGCTCCGAGAGGATGTAGTCGGCGGCCTCGCCGAGGTCGAGCCCGTCGTCGCTCACCGCGACGGGGCGGGCGGGCCGTGGACGACCCGGTCGTGCGTGTCCGCGGTGATGCCCGCGTCCCGCAGCTCCACCTTGCGCACGCGCTCGGTCGGGGTCTTGGGGAGCGACTCGACGACCCGCAGGTAGCGCGGCACCGCGAAGTAGGGCATGCGCTCGTCGCAGAACGCGAGCAGGGCCTGAGGGTCGGGCCTGCGGCCGTGGCGCGCGACGATGCAGACGAGGATCTCGTCCTCCGCCGACGCGCCCTCGAGCGCCCTGACCCCGACGGCCGCGGCCTCGAGCACGTCCGGGTGGGACGAGACGATGCGCTCCACCTCCATGGAGCTGACGTTCTCGCCGCGCCGGCGGATGTAGTCCTTCACGCGGTCGAGGAAGTAGAGGTAGCCGTCCTCGTCCATGCGCCCGAGATCGCCGGTGTGGAGCTTGAGGTTGCGGAAGTCCTCGGCGGTCTTCTCCGGCATGCCCGCGTACGTGCGCATGACGATGTTCGGCATCTTCATGTTGACGACGATCTCGCCCGGGGTGCCGGGCGGGACCGGCAGGTCGGTGCCCGGCTCGACGACGCTCACCTCGAACCCGGGCGTCGCCACGCCGCAGCTCCCCGGCCGCGGCGGCACGCCGGGCGGCTGGTAGGTGACCATGCCGGTCTCGGTGAGGCCGTAGCCCTCGATGAAGCGGATGCCGAAGCGCTCCTCGAACCGCTCGTAGAGGTCCTTCGGGGCGGGCATGGCCATGATCCGGGTGACCCGGTGGGCTCTGTCGAGCGCGCCCGGGGGCGTGTTCCAGATGAAGTAGTTGATCGCGCTCACCGTGTTGAGGATCGTGGCGTCGGCCGCCACGACCTGGCTCCAGAAGGCGCCCGACGAGTAGCGCTCGGCGAAGGCGATCCGGGCCCCCGCGATCATCGCCGGGTAGGCGGCGAGGACCTGGGCGTTCGAGTGGAAGAGGGGCAGGCACGAGAAGACCGTGTCCTCCTGCGTGACGCCGCAGACCTCGATGTAGGTGCGCCCCGAGAAGTAGTCGGAGGCGTGCTGCTTGATCGCGCCCTTGGAGCGGCCCGTGGTGCCGGAGGTGAACATGACCCGCGCATCGTCGGTCCATGCCACCTCGACGCCCGGCTCGTGATCCGGCGCGTCCATGAGGGCGTCGAGCGGTTCGTGGGCCACGGCGTGGCGCGGGCCCGGACGGCTCGCCGCGTTCGAGGATCGTTGCATGTTCAATCAACGGGAGGTCGGCGGCGACGGCCTCGAGCCGGTCGAGGTGGCCGGCGTCGATCACCAGGAAGCGCGAGCGCGGCAGGTTGATCACCCAGGAGAGGAAGTCGCCCCGGTAGGCCAGGTTGATCGGGCACTGCACCCCGCCGGCCTTCTGGATCCCGAACCACACGCGCGAGGTTCTCCTCGCAGTTCGGCAGGAGCGTCGAGACCGCCTCGCCCGGCCGCAGGCCCCGTGCGATCAGCGCGTTCGCCACCCGGTTCGCGCGGGCGTTGACCTCGCCGTACGAGCGCCACGGCCCGCCGCCGACGCTCAGGTAATCGCGGTCCGGGTGCTCCTCGGCGCGCTCCCTCAGGATCCTCGGCAGGACCCACCCGGTGGGGTCCTCGCGCCGGTACCAGTCCGACCACTCGCGCATCCGGTCGGGCAGTAGACCACATGGGGAGCCGGCCGGGTGGACGGCGGCCTTCCAGGCCCGGGAATGGCCCCCGGTTGCCGATGGCGCGCGCTCGGCATCCCAGGCACGGGCTCCAGCCTCGCGCCCGTCATCGACGACGAGGTGCCCTGAGCCTCGTGTGCCAATTGGCCACCGTCGCATCGGCCAATTGGCACACCGGCCCGGCGGGGGCGGCGCGGGCCGACCGGCGGGCAGACTAGGAGGGTGAGGGCAGGCGGGATCGAGCCGCTGGCCGGGGCGGCGCCGAGGGTGGCCGTGGTGGGCGGCTCCATCGGGGGGCTGACGGCCGCGCTGGTGCTGCGCGCCATCGGGTGCGAGGTGGACGTCTACGAGCGGGCCTCGGCGCCGCTGGAGGGGCGGGGGGCGGGCATCGTGCTGCACCGCGAGACGCTCCGGTGGCCCACCGGCCCGGGCGGCGTCCCGGTCGAGCGGATCAGCACGCCCTGCCGCGCGCTCCGCTACCTCGCCCGCGACGGCTCGGTGGCCTACGAGCGCGCGAGCGACCTGCGCTTCACGGCGTGGAACACGCTCTACCGCAACCTGCTGGGCGACTTCGGCGAGGAGCGCTATCACCGCGGCGGGGCGGCCGAGGACGTCGCCGACGGCGGGGTGCGCCTGGCCGGCGGCGCGCTCGCCCGGGCGGACCTCGTCGTGGCCGCCGACGGCGCCGACTCGACGCTGCGCCGGCGGCTGCTGCCCGAGGTGCGCTGGCGCCCGGCCGGCTACGTGGGCTGGCGCGGGCTCGTCGACGAGGAGGACCTCCCCGGGGAGGTGCTCGACCGCGTCGGCGACGGGATCACCTACTACGCGACGGCGGGGACGCACATCGTCGTCTACCCCATCCCGGACGCGGGCGGCGAGGTCGATCCCGGCCGCCGCCGGATCAACTACGTCTGGTACCGCAACCTCGACGAGGCGGGGCTCGACGCCCTGCTCGACGACGGCGAGGGCGGCGGGCGGCTGTCGGTGCCGCCCGGCGGCGTTCCCGAGGCGACCGTCGAGGAGCTCCGCGCGGCGGCACGGGAGCTCCTGCCGCCGCAGCTGGCCGTCGTCGTGACCTCGACCGCACAGCCCTTCGTCCAGGTCATCGGCGACCTCGCCTCGCCCCGGATGGCGCTGGGACGGGTGGCGATCGTTGGCGACGCGGCCTTCGTCGCGCGGCCTCACGCCGCGGCCGGGACGGCCAAGGCCTGCGCGGACGCGTGGGCGCTCGGCGAGGCGCTGAGCGCCGCGCAGGGCGACGTTGACCGCGCGCTCGCGCGATGGGAGCCGCGCCAGCTCGAGGTGGGCCGCAGCCTGGTCGCGCGCTCCGCTCGAAACGGCGACCGGTCGCAGTTCGGCGGCGGGTGGACGCCCGGCGACCCGTCGCTGGCGTTCGGGCTCTATGGTCCGGGTGACTGAAAGGAGACGGGGATGGGCGACGGGGACGAGCGGCACGTGCGGGTCGCCCGGGAGGGCAGCTTCGGGGGCGACACGCCCCAGACCGCGGGGCTGGTCCGCACGGTCGCCTTCGACGCGCGCAACCCCGACGGCGAGGTGCTGTCGGCGTTCCGCAGCTGGGTCGCCCCCGGGGCGGCGACCGGGGCCCACCACCACGGCCCCCAGGAGACGATCCTCTACGTCATCGAGGGCCGCGCCCGCTACCGCTGGGGCGATCGCCTGGAGCACGAGGCCGAGGCCGGACCGGGGGACTTCGTCTTCATCCCCGCCCACACCGTCCACCAGGAGATCAACGCCTCCGACGAGGAGCCCACGGTGTGGGCGGTCGTGCGCTCGGGCCGCGATCCGGTGGTGGTGAACCTGCCCGAGCTCGACCCGATCGCCCGGCCCTCCGAGGGCCGCCCCGTCGCCGACCCCGAGCCCGAGGAGGGCCGATGAGCTACCGCCGCACCGCGATCGGCGCGATCGGCAGCGGCCGCGACTTCAAGCGGGTCGAGGAGGAGACCCTGAGGGCACTCGACGAGCTGCCGCCCGCGTACCGGCAGCTCATCGACGGGCCGGTCACGGTCGTGCTCGCGACCCGCCGCCGCGACGGCCGGGCGACGCTGTCGCCGGTCTGGACCCGGGCGGCGCCCGACGGCGAGCGGCTCGAGATCAACACCGTGAAGGGCCGGGTGAAGGACCGCCAGATGCGGCGCGACCCCACGGTGGCCATCCAGATCACCAACCCCGAGAACCCGTACCACTGGGTGACGGTCTACGGACAGGTGGACGAGATCGTGGACGAGGCCGACCCGGGGCGCGGGCACCTCGCGACGGAGAGCATCGACGAGCTCGCGCGGCTCTACGTCGATCAGTACCCCTATCCCTTCCGCGCCGAGGGGGAGGAGCGCGTCCTCGCCTACGTCCGGCCCGAGCAGATCGCCACGTTCGGCGCGCCGTGACCGCGTGGTACCCTCAGCGAGCCCGTCCCCGCACCGGAAGGCTGTACCTTGGCGACCGGCCAGCGCGTTGCCGTGACGATGGCTTGCGAGGAGTGCAAGCGTCGGAACTACCAGACGAACAAGAGCAGGCGGAACACGCCGGACCGCGTCGAGCTGCGGAAGTTCTGCCGATGGTGCGGACGCCACACCTCGCACAAGGAAACCCGGTAGCGGCGCGAGCGGCGGCCGGTTGTGCGCGGAGACGAAGGGTCGTAGCTCAACTGGTAGAGCACCGGTCTCCAAAACCGGGGGTTGGGGGTTCGAGTCCCTCCGGCCCTGTCGTCCGACGAAGGTGAACTGAACGAACCATGGCCCGCATCCGACCCGCACGAGGGCAGGGAGCTTCGGGAGACGGCAAGGCGCCGGCCCCCGGCGGCGCCCGCGCGCCGCGGCAGTCCCGGCGCCAGCAGCCGCCGAGCCCGCGCCCGGCCCCGCAGGGCCGCCGCGGGCCCCAGAAGGCCGGCACGGTCACCAAGGCCGTCGCCGCCGAGCGGCGCGGCTCGCGGTTCCTCTCCGAGGTGATCGCCGAGCTGCGCAAGGTCAGCTGGCCGACGCGGACCCAGCTGATGCAGTCCACCGCGGTCGTGCTGGTGGTCGTCGCGATCGTCGCGGCCTACCTGGCCGCGCTCGACGCCGTCTTCAGCCGCATGATCGACGCGATCTTCTAGGGCACCGATGTTCCGCTGGTACGTCATCAACACCTACTCGGGGCACGAGAAGAAGGTGAAGGCCAACCTCGAGCACCGGCTCATCTCCCTCGGGCAGCGGGAGCGCGTGCGCGACGTGATCATCCCGACCGAGCAGGTCGTCGAGACCAAGGACGGCCAGAAGGTCCAGACCGAGAAGCGGCGGCTGCCGGGCTACGTGCTCGTCAACATGGACATGACCCCGGACACGCTCTGGCTGGTGAAGAACACCCCCGGCGTGACCGGCTTCGTGGGGGGCGGCGGCCGCGAGAACGAGCCCGTGCCCCTGACCCAGCCCGAGGTCGACCGGCTGCTCAACGTCGCGAGCGTCGAGCGCCCGAAGGTCCGGGCCGACTTCACCGAGGGCGAGAGCGTGAAGGTGATCGCCGGGCCGCTATCGGACTTCACGGGGGAGATCGCGGAGATCAACGCCGAGCAGGGCCGCCTCAAGGTGCTCGTCAGCATCTTCGGGCGCGAGACGCCGGCCGAGCTCTCGTTCGACCAGGTCAAGAAGCTCACGTAAGGCGCCGCGGGCCGCGGCCCGGCGCACCGCCGACCGGGCCGCGGGCCCGCTGAACGAAGGACGTCATGGCGAAGAAGGTCCTGCAGGTCATCAAGCTCCAGATCCCCGCCGGCCAGGCATCGCCGGCGCCCCCCGTGGGCCCGGCGCTCGGCGGGGCCAGCATCAACATCATGGAGTTCTGCAAGGCCTTCAACGCCCAGACCCAGTCCGGAGGCGGGACCATCACCCCCGTCGAGGTGACGGTCTTCGAGGACCGCTCGTTCACCTTCATCACGAAGACGCCGCCGGCCGCGGTCCTCATCCGCCAGGCGCTCGGGATCGACAAGGGCAGCCCGGAGCCGCACAAGGAGAAGGTGGCGGACCTGACGCGCGCGCAGCTGCGGCAGATCGCCGAGACGAAGATGCCCGACCTGAACGCCAACAGCATCGAGTCGGCCATGACGATCATCGCGGGGACGGCGCGTAGTATGGGCGTGACCGTCGACGGGGAGTAGGGAGCGGTGGGCAAGCACGGCAGGCGCTACGAGCAGGCGAGGTCGGAGATCGACGCCGAGCGGGTGTACCACCCGCTCACGGCGGTCCGCATGGTCAAGGGGCAGGAGCTGACCCGCTTCGACCCCACGGTCGAGCTGCACGTGCGGCTGGGCGTCAACGTCCGCCACGCCGACCAGCAGCTCCGCGGCACGATCAGCCTGCCCCACGGCACGGGCCGCCAGGTGACGGTCGCCGTGTTCGCCGAGGGCGACAAGGCGCGCGAGGCCGAGGCGGCCGGCGCGGACTTCGTCGGCGGCGACGACCTGGCCAAGCGGATCCAGGACGGCTTCACCGACTTCGACGTCGCCATCGCGACGCCGGACATGATGGGCACGGTCGGCAAGCTCGGCCGCATCCTCGGGCCCTCGGGCAAGATGCCGAACCCCAAGAGCGGCACCGTCACGTTCGACATCGGCAAGGCCGTCGGCGACGTGAAGACGGGAAAGGTCGAGTACCGCACCGATCGCACCGGCATCGTGCACATCGGCATCGGCAAGCGCTCGTTCGAGGAGCGCCAGCTGATCGAGAACTACCAGGCCGTGATCGAGGAGATCGTCCGCGTCAAGCCCGCGGCGTCCAAGGGGCGCTACCTCAAGTCGATCACCATGGCCCAGACGATGGGGCCGGGCATCCCGATCGACACGACGCGCACCTCGGCGAGCGACGTCCTGGAGGAGCCCGCCTAGGCGCGCGCCAGCACACGCGACCGAAGACCCACGGGGGCGGCACGCCCGCCTCAAACCGCCCGCGCCACGCGGGCACCCGTGCGAGGTCGGCGAGACGCTGAGGGGCCCCTCGGGCGCCCCGGCTCCCGCCCGCCCGCGCGGGCCGGAGCACGGAGGTGACCCACTGAGACGAGACGAGAAGGAAGCGGCGATCGCCGCCCTGAGCGAGCGCCTGGCCGCGAGCGAGACGGTCTTCGCGGCGGACTACCGCGGGCTGACCGTGAAGGAGATGGCCGAGCTCCGCGGACGCCTCCGCGACGCCGGGACCGAGTTCACGGTTGTCAAGAACAGCCTCGCGCGGCGCGCGGCGGCCGAGACCGGGCGCGACGCCCTGCTCGCGTACCTGGAGGGGCCCACGGCCATCGCCTGGGTCGCGGGCGACGCGGCGGTCGCGGCGAAGGCGCTGAGCGGCTTCGCCGCCGAGCACCCGGACGCGCTCACGGTGAAGGGCGGCCTGCTCGAGGGCGCCGACCTGCCGAGCGCGGACGTCGCCCGCCTCGCCCGCCTGCCCTCGCGCGACCAGCTGCTCGCCCAGCTCGCGGGCGGCCTCGCGGCCCCGCTCTCCGGCCTCGCCGGAGGCCTGTCCAACCTGATCGGCGGCCTCGCCCGCAGCCTGGCGGCGCTCCAGGAGCAGCGGGCGGCCGAGGCCCCGGCCGACTGACACCCCCACCGAACCCGAGGAGAACGACATGGCAGTGACCACCGAGGAGTGGATCGAGGAGCTCAAGGGCATCTCCGTGCTCGAGCTCTCCGAGCGCATCAAGGCGCTCGAGGAGACGTTCGGCGTGAGCGCGGCGGCGCCGGTCGCCGTCGCGGCTGTTCCGGGCGCCGGCGCGGCCGCCGACGGCGGCGCGGCGCCGGCCGAGGAGGAGCAGACCGCCTTCACCGTCAGCCTCGACGCGGCGGGCGACAAGAAGATCCAGGTGATCAAGGTCGTCCGCTCCGTCACCGGCCTGGGCCTGAAGGAGGCCAAGGAGCTGGTGGACAACGCCCCCAGCAAGATCAAGGAGGGCGTCGCCAAGGAGGAGGCCGACCAGGTCAAGTCCCAGCTCGAGGAGGCCGGCGGGGTGGTCAGTCTCAGCTGAGGCCAGGGGTGGGGGTGTCCGTGTGCCAATTGGCCGACGTGCGCGTGGCCAATTGGCACTCCGCCCGACCCGGCCGACTGGACGCCCCGCGGAGGGTCTGATTGCTTGGCCCGCCGTGAAGGGGCTCCTCTCGGCTGCGGCGGGCGTCGTGGCCGCCGTGGCGATGGCGGCCCCGGCGAGCGCGGCCATCGTCGGCCAGGGGGGCGTCCGGATGGGCGCCGACGTGCTCTGGAGCGAGGGCGTCCTCGGCCAGGGCCAGACCGTGGCGATCCTGGACGAGGGCTTCGCCGGGCTCGACCGCTCGATCGCCCTCGGCGAGCTGCCGCCGCGCGACGCGCTCACGATCCGGACCTTCGACCCCCTCGCCGGGCTGGACGGGCTGACCGAGTTCGGCATCCCCACCCAGCACGGGGTCCGGATGGCCGAGCTCGTCCACGACCTCGCGCCCCAGGCCCGGCTGGTGCTCGTCGGCTACCGCACGCTCGACCAGTTCGAGGAGGCGGCCGCCTGGATCACGGGCCAGGGCATCCCGATCGTCAGCCATTCCAACTCCTTCCTGATCCCTCCGTACGACGGCACCGGGCGGGCGGCGCGCGCGGTCAACGCGGCCACCGCCGCGGGGGTGCTCTGGGTGAACTCCGTCGGCAACTACGCGCAGCGCCACTGGCGCGGGACGGCGCGGCCCGAGGGCACCGTCATCCCGATCGCGCCGGCGCCTGGGACGCCCCTGCTGTTCAGCCTGGCGTGGGCGTCGCCCGCCGCACGGGCCAGCGTCGCCGTGGAGCGCCTCGATCCCTCGGGCGCCTGGGCCGAGGCGCAGCGCAGCGCCCCCGCCGGCCCGACCCACGCGACGACGACGCCGCTCACCGCCGGCGCGGGATCGTGGCGGCTAGTCGTGCGCCAGGAGGCCGGCCCGGTCGCCGAGCTCACGCTCTTCTCCCAGACTGCCGGCTTCGGCCCCCTCGCCGTGGCCCCGGGCAGCATCCCCACGCCCGGAGACGCCGCCGGGGCGCTGTCGGTCGGCGCGGTGAAGTGGACGGGCACCGCCCTCGAGCCCTACTCGTCGCAGGGCCTCACGGACGACGGCCGCGCGAAGCCCGACCTCGTCGGCCCGGTCTACGTGACGTCCAACCCCGAGTGGCCCGGGACGGCAGGGACCTCGGCCGCGACGGCTCACGTGGCCGGCGCCGCCGTCCTCCTGCGCCAGGCGCGTCTCGCGGCAGGCCAGCCGGCGGGCGCCGCCGATCTCCGCGCCGTCCTGACCGCCGGCGCGCTCGACCTCGGCGCCCGGGGGCCCGACCCTCTCTACGGGGCGGGCATGGCCCGGCTCGACACCTCCCCGCCGCGGATCGCGGTGCGCGTCACCTCCGCCCGGCGCCCGGTCGTGAGGGTGCGCGCGCCGGACGACGGTACGATCCGGCTCGTGCGCATCACCCTGAACGGACGGTCGCTGCGGGCGGTCCGCAGGCCGGCGGTCGGGGTCAGGCTCCCGGCGCTCCGGCCGGGCCGCAACCGGGTCTTCATCACGGCCGAGGACATGGCGGGCAACGTCGCGAGGCGGACCCGCACCCTGCGGGGGGCACGGCGATGACCCGGCGCGTCGCAGGGGTCGTGCTGGGTCTCGTGGCCGCCGCCGCGCTCGCGGCGGGCACCGCGGCGCCGGACGCCTCCGCCAAGCCGCGGTCGATCTCGGTCCAGGCCGAGCGCGGCGACGTCAAGCGCGCCGCCGCCGCGCTGGGCCGGAGCGGCCTGAAGGTCCAGCGCCGGCGTGGCGCGCAGCTCCAGGTCGTCGCCGACCCCTCGCGCGTCCGCGCCCTGTCCCGGCTACCGGGCGTGGCCGGCGCCCGCGTCGCGTCCGGGGCGTTCTCCGACGCCCCGGTCGTGTCTCAGGGTCTCGAGCGCGCCGGTGCGGACGTCCTCGGCCGCGTGGCCGGGGGTGGCGAGGGACTGCTGATCGCGGTGCTCGACCTGGGCTTCGGCCAGAACCTCGGCGCTCAGCAGGCCCGCGGCGAGCTCCCGCCCGCCGGCCAGCTCGAGACGCTCTCCTTCGACGCGGCCGGCGGCTTCGCGGGGACCAACGCCTACGGCAACCGCACCAACCACGGCGAGCTCATCGCCCAGACCGTCTTCGACTACGCCCCGAAGGCCCGCTACCTCCTCGTCAACTACCACACCGAGGCCGACTTCCTCGCCGCCGCCGAGGCCCTCATCGCCCGGCGCCCGGACATCGTCGTCCACTCGAACAGCTTCATCGAGGGCCCCTTCGACGGCACCAGCCCGTCCGCGCGGGCGGTGGACCGCGCCGCGGCCGCGGGCATCCTGTGGTTCAACTCCGCCGGCAACTACGCCCAGCGCCACTGGAGCGGCGAGTGGATCGACGCGGACGCCGATGCCGATCTCGACTGGCCCAACGGCGACAGCTGGACCTTCCAGCGAAGCGCGGGGCTGCCGATCACCTTCGCGCTGTCGTGGGCCTCGCCGCCCGGCGGGCCGGCCACGGACCTCGACCTGGTCCTGGAGCGGCTCGACGCGAGCGGGGCATGGCTCCCCGCCATGGGCTCGAGCGACCGGCAGGCCGCCGGAGCGCCGACCGCGGAGCGCATCGTCGGCTACTCCCCGCCGGCCGAGGGCGTCTTCCGCCTCCGGGTCGTCCTGACCTCGGGACCGCCGCCCGAGGGCCCGCTCACCCTCTTCTCGCGCGAGATCGCCGTGACCGACATCGGCGGGACCGCCGTGAGCAGCACGCCGACCCCCGGCGACGCCGCCGGCGCGATCGCGGTCGGCGCCGTCAACTGGCGCGGCGACCGCTTCAAGGGCTACTCGTCGCAGGGGCCGAGCGACGACGGGCGCCTCAAGCCGGACCTCGTCGCCCCCACCGACACCCGCCTGATGGGCCCCATCGGCGCCCGGTCGGTCGGCGGCACGTCGATCGCGGCGCCGAACGCCGCCGGCGCGGCCGCGGTCCTGCTCGCCGCCAACCGCCGCGTGGGGCTGTTCCCCTCGGCCGGCGAGGTCCGGGGCCAGCTGGCCGCGCTCGCGGTCAACCTCGGGGCGCCCGGTGCGGATCCGGTCTTCGGCGCCGGCCGGGTGCGGGTGAACATCGACCCGCCGCGGATGACGGCCCTGCAGCCGACGCCCCTCAGCTCGGTGCGGGGCAGGGTCACGGTCCGCTTCAAGGCCCTGTCGCGCTCGAAGGTCACGCAGTGGTCGCTCCGCCTCGACGGGACGCCGGCCGTCCGTCGCGCCCAGACCTACCCACGCGGGATCGGCGTCGACACCCGGCGGCTTCCCGACGGCTGGCACGCCTTCTCGATCCAGGCGAAGGACTTCCCCGGCAACGTCGGCCTTCGCGAGTGGGCGGTCAAGGTCAACAACACCCGGCCCAGGCTCGTGGTCCGTGGCGTGCGGCTCGTGAAGGCCCGCCGCGTGCTGTCGGAGCGCGGCCCGCGCCGGCCGCCGCCCGGGGCCCGACGACAGGCGCGGCTGGTCGTCGCCGTCGGCGACGCCGGCACGACCGGGTCGCTGACGACGCGCGTCGAGCTTCGGACCTCTTCGGGCCGCTTCGTCTCCCTCCGAACGCTGAAGGTCAAGCCCGGCCCCGTGCGCACGATCGCCCTCGGCCGTCTGGAGCGTGGTCGCTACCGGGTGCGCATCGACCTGCGCGACCGGGCGGGGAACCCGGCGACCGTCTCCCGGACGATCCGGATCCGCTGACGGCGGGCGCGCCCGCGCGCCGCCTCCGCCCAACCAACGCCCCTCGCGGAACCAGCGCGCCATCGTCCGCCGCGACGGAGGCGTCGCGGGCCCGGCGCCGGCGCGCTCGCGAAGCTCGGCGATCACCCGGCCGGGCCGCTCCCCCGCCGCGAACCGCCGCTCCGCCTCGCGCCTGAGCTCCGGCCAGGCGTACGAGCCGGGCCGCGACCGCGCCGGCGGCCCCGCCAGGCGCGCCCGGTGCGCATCGAGGGCCCGGCCGCGCCCTCCGGTCAGGCACCCCGCTGCCTGCCAGGCCCGCATCACGCTCGCCACGAAGTCCCGCCCCGCCCGCCGCGTCAGGAACTCCGGGCTCCGATGCGCCGCGCAGAGCCACACCGACACCCCGCCAGGAAGATGCAGCGGCGCCCGCTCGCCGCGACCCGGCCCCATGCAGATGAGGCAGGGCGGCCGCTTCCCGAGCCGTTCCCCCTTGTACAGGCTCCTCGCCACGCGGCGACCTTCGCCGAGAGGCGACGACGGATCACCGGTCGAGCGGCGCGTGGAGGAGCCCGGAGTGTGTCGAGGCTGGTGCCAATTGGCCGATGGCTTGTTGGCCAATTGGCACATGACTCGAGGCGCGCCACGAGCCCCGCTCGTGTGCCCGTCGGGATCCGGCTCCCGCCCCGCCGGGCCGCGACGCTCCACGAGCAGAGCAGGCGTGGCCCGGCGGCCGGGCCGGAGGCCCGGGAACGGGTCTCGCGGGCGAGCCGCCAGTCCTCGGCGGAGGGAGCGGCTTCGACGGGTTCGAGCAGCGCCTCGAGCTGGAGCACCTCGGCGTCCGGCAGTCGCCGTTCGCCACCTTCATCGACGACGGGATTCCCCGAGGCTGACGCTGGACACGGGGTCGTGCGATCGCGCACAATCGCGGCGCCGCCGTCATCGGTGCCGGCGGGCTCGTCTCCATCCACGTCCCCGGGAGGACCGCCATGCCCCTCGAGCAGGCCCTCAAGAGCACACTGCGCGACAAGGTCTCGACCGCCAACAAGTCCAACGTCAACGACGTCGCCGACGAGGTCAACGCGGCGCTCGCGACGCTCGACCCCGACGAAAAGGACTACGCGCGGCTCCAGGGCTGGCTCGAGGACCTGTCGGTCGTCAAGGGCGGAGGCGTGCCGGGCAAGTTCTGACGCGGCGGCCGCCGGCGGGGTCAGCGCCCGCGGCCGCGGGAGCGCGGCGTGTGCAGCATCCGCTGGAGGCGCCGGGTCTCCGCGAGGGCGTTGACCGGACGCCGGTCGGGGAAGGCCTCGACGCTCACGCCGGATCCGCCCCTCGCGGCCCTCCCGCGCCTCGACCCAGCGCTCGTACGCGCCGATCAGGTCCAGCAGCTCCTGGACCAGGCCGACCCCCGAGCGCCCGCCGGCGTAGGGCCGGCCGTCGAGCAGCAGCGTCCGGTCGGCGGCGACCCAGGCCAGCTCGCCGCGCCCAGGGCGGGCCGCGCGGATGCCCGCGTCCGAGACGCGCACCGAAGGCCTCGCCACTCGCGCTTCAGCACCCCCGGCTCGACCGCGGGGCGGAAGCCGAAGGCGCGCATGCGCCTCCGCTCGCCGGGCGAGGTCCACTGCAGGTGGGTGGTCTCGACGAGCTCGCGGAGGCGGCCGTCAACGGGGGCGTCCGAGCCCCCGTCCGCGTAGGAGGGCAGCGACGACATCGCGCCAGTATGGCAAGCCCGCCCTCGGCGACCGCCAGCCACCGCGAGCCACCGCGGGCCGCCGGGACGGCCGACGGCGGTGATAAC
Source organism: Miltoncostaeaceae bacterium (assembly GCA_963835685.1). Classification (GTDB taxonomy): domain Bacteria; phylum Actinomycetota; class Thermoleophilia; order Miltoncostaeales; family Miltoncostaeaceae; genus DATAGF01. Next base: position 184,130 of record CAWIGI010000014.1, on the reverse strand, counting down.
CTTCGGGGCCTTGGACGCCGGGTCCGATTGACGGAGGCCACCCGCCCGGAGCGGCCCCAACGGACCCCGCCGCGAGCAGCGGCGGGCGCGGGTAGCCATGCCCCGATGCCGGTGCTAGACTTTGCCGTTACGCCCGCGCCGGACGCGCCACGCACGGCTGCCGCCATCCACCCGCTCTCGCCAGGAGGCCCTGCGAGTTGAGCACCCCTCCCGCTGCTCGCGCACGCTACTCCTTCTCCAAGCTCCAGAAGGTCTTCGACGGCCTGAAGGACCTCGAGATGCTCGAGGTCCCGAACCTCATCGCGATCCAGCGCTCGTCGTTCGAGTGGTTCCTGAACGACGGCCTGCGCGAGACCATCGACGACATCTCGCCGATCGAGGACTTCACGGGCACGCTCGCGGTGCAGTTCGGGAAGTACACGCTGGGCGGCTGGGAGCCCGGCATGCCGTTCGACCACATCCAGCCGAACGACTCCATCAAGGACTGCCGCGAGAAGGACCTCACCTACGCCGCCCCGCTGACGATGGAGGTCGCCTTCGTCAACCGGGAGACCGGCGAGATCCGCGAGCAGAAGGTCTTCATGGGCGACCTGCCCCTGATGACCGACTGGGGCACCTTCATCATCAACGGCACCGAGCGCGTCATCGTCACGCAGCTCGTGCGCTCCCCGGGCGCCTACGTGATGGAGCCGAAGGATCGCGAGAAGCAGGTCTTCATCGCCAACCTGATGCCCTCGCGCGGCTCCTGGGTCGAGCTCGAGATCGACAAGAAGGGCCTGGTCCACGTCCGCATCGACCGCAAGCGCAAGCTGCCGGTCACCACCCTGCTGTTCGCGCTCGGCTACACGCGCGACGACGTCGCCAACCTCTTCCGCCACCCGGAGGACCCCGACCGGGTCAACCCCTTCATCCAGATGACCCTGGACAAGGACGCGACCGAGGGCGCCGACGCCGGCCGGCGACCGCAAGAGCCTGAAGGAGATGGAGAAGATCGTCGGCCAGATCCAGAAGCTCGCCAAGGGCGCCGACGACGCGTCGACCGACGGGCGCGCCGAGATCGAGGCGGAGATCGAGGGGCTCGAGCGGAAGCTCGACGCCCGCTCCGGCGACATCATGCAGCACGCCCTCATCGAGGTCTTCAAGAAGCAGCGCCCCGGCGAGCCCCCGACGGTCGACAACTCGCGGGCCCTGGTGCGATCGCTGTTCTTCGACCCCAAGCGCTACGACCTGACCAAGGTCGGCCGCTACAAGCTCGACGCGCGCCTTGGCCTGGGCATCGGCTCCGACGTCCGCACGCTCACGAGCCCGCGCTTCACCGGGCGGCAGACCGGCATGACCGACGACCTGGTGGAGCTGATCCGCCGGCTGGTCAACCTGCCGATCCGCATCGGCCTGCCCGAGGAGTCGAAGGACTTCGCCGCCGACGCCGCCACGATGCCGCGCGACGAGATCGCCGGCGAGCTCGACGAGTACGAGCACTTCGGCAACCGGCGCCTGCGCACGGTGGGCGAGCTGATCCAGGAGGCCTTCCGCATCGGCCTCTACCGGATGGAGCGCGTCGTCCGCGAGCGCATGAGCACCGAGGACGTCAACACCATCACGCCCCAGACGATCATCAACATCCGTCCCGTGGTGGCGGCGCTGAAGGAGTTCTTCGGCTCCTCCCAGCTCTCGCAGTTCATGGACCAGACCAACTCGCTGTCCGGCCTCACCCACCGGCGCCGCCTGTCGGCGCTGGGGGCGGGGGGCCTCACCCGCGAGCGCGCGCCCATCGAGGTGCGCGACGTCCACGCCACCCACTACGGGCGCATGTGCCCGATCGAGACGCCCGAGGGCCCGAACATCGGCCTCATGGGCTCGCTCGGCAGCCACGCCACGGTCAACGAGTTCGGCTTCATCCAGACGCCGTACCGGCAGGTGAAGAACGGCAAGGTGACCGGCGTGGTCGAGCCGCTCGACGCGACCCAGGAGGAGCACAAGGTCATCGCCCAGGCGAACGCCGAGATCGACGCCAAGGGCAAGCTCGTCGGCCCGGTGCTGTGCCGCAAGGGCGGCGAGCCGATCCTGGCCGACCCGTCCGAGGTCGAGTACATGGACGTCTCGCCCGAGCAGATCGTCTCGGTCGCGACGGCCCTGATCCCGTTCCTCGAGCACAACGACGCCAACCGCGCCCTCATGGGCGCGAACATGCAGCGCCAGGCGGTGCCCCTCATGATCACCGAGGCGCCGCTGATCGGCACCGGCATCGAGCGCCGCGCCGCCATCGACACCGGCGACGTCGTGGTCAGCCGCACCGACGGCACCGTCGCCGCGGTCAACGCCGACCACCTCATCATCGAGGACCCGCAGGGCGAGCTGGAGCACTACGAGCTGCACAAGTTCACCCGCTCCAACCAGGGCACCCTGATCCACCAGAAGCCGATCGTGCGGAAGGGCCAGGGGGTCGAGGCCGGCATCGTCCTGGCCGACGGCAGCTCCACCGACGGCGGCGAGCTCGCGCTCGGCAAGAACGTGCTCGTCGCCTTCATGAGCTGGGAGGGCTACAACTTCGAGGACGCGATCATCATCTCGGAGCGCCTCGTCAAGAACGACGCCCTGTCGTCGATCCACATCGAGGCCTACGAGATCGACGCCCGCACCACGAAGCTGGGCGCCGAGGAGATCACCCGCGACATCCCCAACCGCTCCGAGGAGTCGCTCAAGGACCTCGATGAGCGCGGCATCGTGCGCATCGGCGCCGAGGTCGGGTCGGGCGACCTCCTGGTGGGCAAGGTCACGCCGAAGGGCGAGACCGAGCTGACCGCCGAGGAGAAGCTCATCCGCGCCATCTTCAAGGAGAAGGCCGGCGAGGTCCGCGACACCTCCCTGAAGGTGCCCCACGGCGAGGGCGGCAAGGTCATCGACGTCAAGGTGTTCAGCCGAGACGAGGGCGACGACCTGCCCCCGGGCGTGAACGAGCTGGTGCGCGTCTACGTGGCCAAGCGGCGCAAGATCGCCGAGGGCGACAAGCTGGCCGGCCGCCACGGCAACAAGGGCGTCATCTCGAAGATCGTCCCCGAGGAGGACATGCCCTTCCTCGAGGACGGCACGCCGATCGACATGATCCTCAACCCGCTGGGCGTGCCCTCGCGCATGAACATCGGGCAGATCCTCGAGACCCACCTCGGGTGGGCCGCCCACCACGGCTGGGTCAACGGCGCGTACGCCGAGAAGGGGCCGAACGGCGACAAGCCCCAGCGCACCTTCGTCGCGACCCCGGTGTTCGACGGGGCCACGCCGGAGGACGTCGACCGGGTCCTGATGGACTGGTCGGCGAGCCACCGCGAGCACCCGATCCAGCTCTCCATCGACGAGAAGGACCGGCCCGGGCGGCGGGCCTCGGGGCGCATGAAGCTCTACAACGGCCGCACCGGCGAGCCCTACGAGGGCAAGGTCACGGTCGGCTACATGTACATGCTGAAGCTGCTCCACCTCGTGGACGACAAGATCCACGCCCGCTCCACCGGCCCCTACTCCCTCGTCACCCAGCAGCCGCTGGGCGGCAAGGCGCAGTTCGGCGGCCAGCGGTTCGGCGAGATGGAGGTCTGGGCGCTGGAGGCCTACGGGGCCGCCTACACCCTGCAGGAGATGCTGACCATCAAGAGCGACGACACGGTCGGCCGCGTGAAGGCGTACGAGGCGATCGTGAAGGGGGAGAACATCCAGGAGCCCTCGATCCCCGAGAGCTTCAAGGTGCTGCTCAAGGAGATGCAGAGCCTCGGCCTCGACGTGAAGGTGGAGGGCGAGGCCGGGCCGGAGTTCGCGGCGCGCGAGGAGGACGACGACCTCCTGCGGGCGGCCGAGGAGCTCGGGATCGACCTCTCCGGCGGGCTCGGGGCCGGGCGGGACGGAGGCGACGACGAGGCGGCGGAGACCGACGAGGCCGGCGAGCCGGAGGACGAGGCGGAGGTCGTTGCCTCGTCCACCGACGGGGCCGACGCCGACGGGACTGAGGGCTAGCGGGGCCCGGCGGCGCCGGGGCGCGGCCGCAGCGATGCAGCCCCGCCCCGGCCCGCCACCAACTTTGGGGCAACGGGCGGAGTCACGCCGCGGCGCGCGGGAGCGCAGCGGGCGGCACACGAGAAAGGCGCGGGATTGATCGACATCAACAACTTCGACTCCATCACGATCGGGCTGGCCTCCTCCAAGCAGATCCGGCAGTGGAGCTCGGGCGAGGTCACCAAGCCCGAGACCATCAACTACCGGACGCTGAAGCCCGAGAAGGACGGGCTCTTCTGCGAGAAGATCTTCGGTCCCACCAAGGACTGGGAGTGCTACTGCGGCAAGTACAAGCGCGTCCGCTACAAGGGCATCATCTGCGAGCGCTGCGGCGTCGAGGTGACCCGCGCCAAGGTGCGCCGCGAGCGCATGGGCCACATCGACCTGGCCGCCCCCGTCAGCCACATCTGGTTCTTCAAGGGCGTCCCGAGCCGCATCGGCTACATGCTGGACATCGCGCCGAAGGAGCTGGAGAAGGTCCTCTACTTCGCGGGCTCCATCGTCACCGAGGTTGACGAGGAGGCGCGCGCCGCTGACCTCGACCGCCTCCAGGACGAGGTGAACGCGACGATCGAGCAGTACCGCCAGGACAAGGAGGAGCGGCTGCTCGAGATGGCCGAGCGGCTCGAGCGGCGGGTCACCTGGCTGCGCGAGGACGAGGCCCCGGGGCTGACCGACGAGGACGAGTACTGGATCGACGACCTCCGGCGTGACCGCACCTCGGAGGACCCCGAGGCCCGCCGCGAGCTGACCGACGCCGACCGCAAGCAGGCCGAGGCCGACCTCCGCAAGGAGACCGAGGTCGCCCAGAAGGACATCGAGCGCTACACCGAGGAGGCGATCGACCGCATCACCCGCGCCTGGCTGTCCTTCAAGGAGCTCAAGCCGCGCCAGATCGAGGTTGACGAGCAGCTCTTCCGCGAGATGAAGGACCGCTTCGGCTCCCCCCACGGCTTCGGCGAGTTCTTCCAGGGCGGGATGGGCGCGTCGGCGATCAAGGAGCTGCTGGAGAAGATCGACCTCGACGCCGAGGCCGAGTCCCTGCGCGAGACCATCCAGACCAGCAAGGGCCAGCGCCAGGCGCGCGCCCTCAAGCGCCTGAAGGTGGTGTCCGCCTTCCGGCGCAGCAACAACCGCCCGGAGTGGATGATCCTGGAGGCGATCCCGGTCATCCCGCCCGAGCTGCGCCCGATGGTGCAGCTCGACGGCGGCCGCTTCGCCACGAGCGACCTGAACGACCTCTACCGGCGGGTCATCAACCGCAACAACCGCCTGAAGCGGCTCCTGGACCTCGGCGCGCCCGAGATCATCGTCAACAACGAGAAGCGGATGCTGCAGGAGGCGGTTGACGCCCTGTTCGACAACGGGCGCCGCGGGCGCGCGGTGACGGGCCCGGGCAACCGGCCCCTCAAGTCGCTGTCGGACATGCTCAAGGGCAAGCAGGGCCGCTTCCGCCAGAACCTGCTCGGCAAGCGCGTGGACTACTCGGGCCGCTCGGTCATCGTCGCCGGCCCGGAGCTGAAGCTCCATCAGTGCGGGCTGCCCAAGCTGATGGCGCTCGAGCTCTTCAAGCCGTTCATCATGAGCCGGCTCGTCGAGCGCAAGCAGGTCCAGAACATCAAGGCCGCCAAGAAGCTCGTGGACGCCATGGTCCCCGAGGTCTGGGACGTGCTCGAGGAGGTCATCGGGGAGCACCCGGTGCTGCTCAACCGCGCGCCGACGCTCCACCGCCTGGGCATCCAGGCGTTCGAGCCGGTGCTCGTGGAGGGCAAGGCCATCCAGATCCACCCGCTCGTCTGCACGGCCTTCAACGCCGACTTCGACGGCGACCAGATGGCCGTGCACCTCCCGCTGTCGGTCGAGGCCCAGGCCGAGGCGCGCATCCTGATGCTGTCCGCCAACAACATCCTGTCGCCCGCCAACGGGCGCCCGATCGCCGTTCCGAGCCAGGACATGATCCTCGGCCTCTACTACCTCACCTACGCCCAGGTCGTCGACCTCCGCAAGAAGAACGCCGACTCCGACGGCCGCCCGGTGGAGCTCATCGAGCTCTGGAACCCCGAGCGGCGCAAGTGGGTGATCCCGCGGAACCACGAGGTCCGGTTCGAGGGCGGCGACTGGACCAGCAAGCTGCCGGACGCCGACGTCGCCGACCCGCGTCCCTTCGCGAGCGTCGACGCCGTGCTCATCGCGCTCGATCAGCGGGCCCTCGGGCTGCAGGACGTGATCGAGCTGCGCGGACCGGGCGGCTCGCGCCGGTTCACCACGGCCGGCCGCGTGATCTTCAACCACGAGGTGCGCGAGGCCCTCGCGTCGGTCGTCGAGCCGGAGGAGCTCGAGGAGCAGCCGTTCCCGGAGCGCCACGAGACCCTCACCAAGCGCAACACCGGCGACTTCATCGAGGAGCTGGTGAACCTCTACGGCGCCACGGCGGTGTCGATGGTGCTCGACGCCTTCAAGGCGCTGGGCTTCCGCTACGCCAGCGAGTCGGGCCTGACCGTGTCGAAGAACGACATCGTGGTCCCGCCGACCAAGGGCGAGATCATCGCCAAGTACGACGCCAAGGTTGACGAGGTCGAGGAGTTCTTCGCCTTCGGCGAGATGAGCCCCGAAGAGCGCCACGAGGAGGTCGTGAAGCTCTGGGAGCAGGCCACCGACGAGGTCGCCGACGCCATGGAGCAGCACCTCTTCCGCCTCAACCCGATCTACATGATGGCCAACAGCGGCGCGCGCGGGTCGTTCAAGCAGATCCGCCAGCTCGCCGGGATGCGGGGCTGCATGAACAACCCCAAGGGCGAGACCATCGAGCGGCCCATCAAGAGCAACTTCATGGAGGGCCTGTCGGTGCTGGAGTACTTCATCTCCACGCACGGCGCCCGCAAGGGCCTCGCCGACACCGCCCTGAAGACCGCCGACTCCGGCTACCTCACCCGCCGCCTGGTCGACGTCTCGCAGGACGTCATCGTCCGCGAGCTCGACTGCGGCACCGACGAGGGCATCGACGTCCCGGTCTTCCGCGACGACAACGCTCTCAACCCCAGCCTGCCCGGGCGCGTGCTGCTCGGCCCGGTCGTGGACCGCGTCACCGGCGAGGTGATCGTGGACCTGCGCCCGGAGGCCGAGGGCGACGACGAGGAGGCCGTCGCGGCCGCCCTCCGGGGCCACATGGTCACGACGGCCGGCGGCCAGCGGCTGGACCGCGAGCTGCGCGACGACGCGGGCGTTCCGCGGAACGCCATCGTCACCGTGCGCTCGCCGCTGAAGTGCCGCAGCGAGGTCGGGATCTGCGCGCGCTGCTACGGGCGCAGCCCCGCCTCGGGCCGGCTCACCGAGCCCGGCGACGCGGTCGGCATCATCGCCGCCCAGTCGATCGGCGAGCCGGGCACCCAGCTCACCATGCGCACCTTCCACACCGGCGGCGTCGCGGGCGCCGACATCACCCACGGCCTCCCGCGGGTGGTCGAGCTGTTCGAGGCCCGCAAGCCGAAGGCCCAGTCGCACATCGCGCCGGTGGACGGCTGGATCCGGATCGTCAACGACGAGAACCGGCCGGGCTCGGCGGTCCTCGAGGTCGTGGAGCCGGAGTACGTCGACCAGGAGGACGCCGGCACGGGGGCGACCCGCGCGCCGGTGCGCGAGCACACCTTCCCGGCCATGCGCCGCACCCAGATCCGGGTGGACGACGGCCAGTGGGTCGAGGCCGGCGACCTGCTCACGACCGGCTCGGCCTTCCCGGCCGAGATCCTGGCCTCCAAGCCGGGCGTCGCCCTCGGCGCCACCGGCACGGTGAAGCGGATCAAGGACGAGGGCAAGGGCTGGCTCCGCGTTGACGTCGACACCGAGGCGGGGGTGTCCCAGCGGTGGCTGCGGCTGCCCGACGACCGACCCCGGCCCGTCATCGAGAAGGGCGCCCTCGTGTCCGCCGGCGACCGCTTCTTCGCGCCGGAGGGCGTGCGGGACCGCTCCACCAAGACGGAGCTGTACCTGGTCCGCGAGGTCCAGAACGTCTACCGCTCGCAGGGCGTCGACATCAACGACAAGCACATCGAGCTGATCGTGCGCCAGATGCTGCGCAAGGTCCGGGTCGAGAGCCCGCGCGCCACGCCCTTCCTGCACGGCCAGCTGGTGGACAAGCCGGTGCTCTACCGTGAGAACGAGCGGGCCGCCGAGCGCATGCGCGAGCAGCTGCTCGCCAAGCGCGAGAGCGGCGAGTTCACCGGCGACGACGCCGAGGTGGAGCGCGGCGCCGAGGGCGCGAAGGCGAGCTTCGAGCCCCTCATCCTCGGCATCACCAAGGCCTCCCTGGCAACCGAGTCGTTCCTGTCGGCGGCGTCGTTCCAGGAGACCACCAAGGTGCTCACGGACGCGGCGCTCGAGGGCAAGGTCGACCGCCTGCGCGGCCTGAAGGAGAACGTGATCATCGGCAAGCTGATCCCGGCGGCCACCGGGCTGAAGCGGTACCGGCAGCTCGAGATCGAGGCGGTCCGGCGCGCCCCGGCGCTGCTCGAGTTCGACCTCGACGAGCCGTTCTCGGAGGCCGACGACGACGCCCTGCTGAGCCTGGGCGACGGCGACGGCGGCACCTACTCCTTCGGCCCGGAGCTGGACGAGGACCTCTCGTCCTAGGCGCTCCGGGATCCCGGGATCCGAGGGCCCGCGCGAGCGGGCCCTCGTCGTCGCTCTCGGGCCCCGAGCCCTCCTGAACGCGTTGCCCCGCGCCGACTCGGGCAGAGCGGGCGGCCACCTCGAGCTCCGGCTCGTCCTCGCGCAGCAGCGCCTCCTCGCCCAGCAGCCGCCGGGTGAGCGGCGCGCCGGTCACGCCGTGGACCACGATCGAGACGATGACGACCGCCACGACCGTCCACAGCACCGTCGTCGCCTCGCCGGCCGAGAGCACGCCGGCCCCGACGGCGGCCGTCGCGTAGTAGAGCGACCCGACCCCGCGGACCCCGAACCAGCCGACGTAGGCGCGCTCACGGGGCCGCAGCGGCGAGCCGGTGAGGCCCACGGCCACGGCCGCGGGGCGGATGAGCAGCAGGAGCAGCGGGGCGAGCAGCCAGCCCGCCAGCCCGGGGGCCTCCAGCCCCTCGGCGGTGACCAGGCTGCCCAGCAGGAGGATCATCGCCAGCTCGAGCACCTTCTCCACCGTCGCCGCGCCGGCGTGAACCGCCTGGTTGTACTCGTGGTCCCGCTCGCGGCGGCGGAAGGCGATCCCCCCGGCGAACGCGGCGAGGAAGCCGTACGCCCCCGCGACCTCGGTCAGCCCGTAGACGGCGAGCACGGCTCCGAGGGCGGCCCACCCGTCGAGCTCCCGGTCGACGAGGCTGCGCTCGCGGAGCCGCGCGGCGACGGCCGACAGCGCCCAGCCGGCGGCCGCGCCGATGGCGATGCCCGCGACGGTCGCGTAGACGACGTCGGCCGCGAGCCACTCGCCGACGTCCGAGGGCGAGGCGCCCCCGGCGACGACGAGGCCGAGCAGGAGGAAGGGGAAGGCGAGGCCGTCGTTGAGGCCGGCCTCCGACGTGAGGGCGAACGCCGGCTCGGTCTCGTCCCGCTCGCCCGGCGGGCCCACCCCGAGCTCGCCCGCGAGCACGGGGTCGGTGGGGGCGAGGGCCGCGCCGAGGACGATCGCGGCCCCGGCCGAGAGCCCCATGCCGAGGGCGCCGAAGGCGGCGACGGCGGCGATCGTCAGCGGCATCACGACCGCCAGCAGCAGGGCCGTGGATCGCCAGGCGCGCCAGGTCAGGCGCCGGTCGAGGCGGAGCCCGGTCGCGAAGAGCGCGACGATCACCGCCAGCTCGCTCATGCGCTCGACCGTCTCGCCGTCCTCCACGAGGTCCAGCCACGGAGCGTCGAGCAGCGCGACCCCCGCCGCGCCGACCCCGCCCATCGCGAGGTAGACGATGCTCGCCGAGTAGGCCCGGAGGCGCTGGTGCGTCAGCGCGAGGATCGCCACCAGCACGGCCAGCCCGGCGAAGAGGAGGCCCACGGCGTAGAGGTCGGGCGCCTCCAGCCCGGGCGAGATCGCCGCGGGGCTCATGGGCGGATCCGCGGCGCGCGCATGGTCTCATCGGTACCCGTCCGCACGGCCGCCCTACGCGGCGGGCGCCGTGCTCAGTTGCCCAGGCCGTCTGCGTCGGGGAAGCGCACGTGCAGGTGGTTGTCGTGGTTCGGCCAGCGCATGACGATGCCGGACGGGCCGCGCAGGTCGAGGCTGGGGCCGATCAGCACGAGCGAGGCGCCCTGGGCGACGAGGCGGTTGACGACCACCTGGGTCATCCCGCGGTCGTAGCTGCCCGCGTCGACCCCGTCCTCGCGCCCGTCGGCCCGGACGAGGCGGATGTCGGCGTCGAGCCCGTTCTCGTGGGACAGGTGGCCGCCGACCGGCCCGCCGCCCTCCAGGGAGATGTCGCCGATCCCGAGCCGGGGCTGGTTGGGGTAGGTCCGCGCCCACCACTCGCCCAGCTCGAGCAGCTCGCGCACGAGGGAGGCGGTGCCCCAGGTGCGGTCGGGGCTGCCCGGCGGTCGCTGGGTGTGGGGATCGTACGTGTAGAGGCCCGGCCACTCGACCGGCATGCGCACGCCGTTGACGAGGCGGCCGGCGTTGGCGGTCCCGAGCGCGAGGCTCTCGCGCCACGCGACCCGCGGGCGGTCGGGCGGGTCGGGCTTCTTGGGTGGGCGCTTCGGCTTCGGCGGAGCGGGCGCCGGCGCCGGCGCGGCCGGGGTCGTCGCCGCACGGGCGACGCCGGCCTCCCCCCCGCGTCCGTCGAGGGCGGCCAGCGGCACGAGCGCGGCGACGACCGCGAGCAGCCCCATCCAGGCCCACGGCGCGCGCCGCCGGTGATGGGGCCCCCGGCCCCCGACGGAGGCGGCGCAGGCGGGGCAGCAGTGGAGGGCTTGACGGCGCGATGAGCGGGATCGCATGACCTCCGACGACGCTAGCAATTGCAAGGGAATTTCCGTGAAATCCTCGTTGTGGACTGGGTCTGCCCCTCGGCCCGTGTGCCAATTGGCCGGCCCGCGGTGTGCCAATGGGCCGGTTGAACCGCGACGAGCTGCGGGAGCCGGCGGGCCGGTCCGCCGGGCCGCGCTCGGCGGCGCATCGCCGACCGACGCACACGGGCCCTGCGGGCCCGTCGAGGCCGGCCGGCCTGCGCTGCGGAGGCGCGCCGGCCGGCCTCGGGACCCCCGAACGATGCACCGATCCCCACCGAGCCGGGCGGTCGCGCCTCGGCGTGCCACTTGGCCGGGCCACCGTGTGCCAATTGGCCAACGAGGCGACGGCCACGTGGCCGAGGGCCCCTACCCTGTGGCCATGTTTCCCAGCGTCCTCCCCCGCAAGGTCCTGGTCGCGCTGGTGATCGTCCTGGCGCTGATCGGCGCGGGCATCTGGCTCTGGCTGGCGGCGAGCTCGAGCAGCCCGGTGAGCGAGGAGGCGGCGATCGAGTCGTTCCGCGAGGGCGGCGGGGGCGGCGATGACGCGCGCCCGGGGATCCCGCAGGCCGGCGTCTACACCTACCGGCAGACGGGGACCGACCGGGGCGGGGCCGGCCCGCTCAGCGTCACGCGCGACCTCCCCGGAGAGGCCCGGTACGTCGTCACGACGACGCCGGAGGGCTTCGAGGAGGAGCTCTCCCTCAGCGAGGAGCACATCGAGGGCGTGCGCTTCCGGATGACGCCGGAGGGGTCGCGGGCCGTGTGGCGGCGGACCGACGTCACCTTCGTCGGCATCGGCCGTGACGACCGCCGCGAGCTGCGGCCGCCGCCGCTTCACATGCCGCGCCGGCAGGGCGTGGGCCGGACCTGGTCGGGACGATACGTCGCGGGCGAGCTGCCGGTCTCGTACCGGGGCGAGGTGCTGCGGCGCGAGGCGGTCGTGGTCGGCGGCCAGCGCCTGCCGGCCGTCGTGGTGCGCACGGTCAGCGACACCGGAGGCGCCCACCCAGGCCGGCGCACCGACACCTTCTGGTGGTCCCCCCGGCTCGCCCTGCCCCTGCGGTGGGCGATCGAGATGGAGATCCGCGGCACCGTGACGCTGGACACGACGGCGGATCTGCGGCTGGAGGCCGCCGAGCCGCTCACCTGAGCGCCCCCCGGTCGGCGGGGCCGGATTGGACGAACGGGGGTCGCGCCCTCGCAACGGGCGCTCCTACCCTCGTTCCATGACCCGACGTCCTCCAGCGCACGCTGTGGTCTTCTCGGCGGTCGGCCGAGCTCGCGGCCCAGGTCGCCCGGAGCGACAGCCGCTACTTCAGCCTCGCGGCGAGCCTGACGCCGCTCCCCGGAGCCGTCCTCGCCGCGGTTGACGGCCTCACCCGGCTCCCCGCGGCCTGCGTGGTCATCGTCCTGGACGGCGGGGCGGCCGGACCCGACGCCCGCGCCTGGGTGCGGGCGGCGGAGGCGGCGACGCGGGAGCACGGCGGCCGCATCGTCCGCGTCTACCTCGACGCCCCCGTGCCGGAACTCGAGCGCGAGCTCCTGACGATGGGCTACGACCGCCGCGTCGAGGACATCTTCGTCTCGCCGCCGGGCGCGGCCCCGCCGCCCGACGACGCGCGCCTGGTCCCGATCGCCGGCCGCCTCTGGCAGACCGCGCGCGACCTGCACAGCGACTCGCCCATCGCGCCCGACGGCTATCTCTCGTCGCCGGACGATTGGTGGGCCCTGATGCGCCGCAAGCAGGAGGCCGGCGGGATGGAGTGCTACCTGATCGAGACGGGCGGCCGCACGCGGGGGACGATCGGGATCGTCCCGATGCCGGACGTCCTCAGGATCAAGAACGTGTTCGTGCACCCGGACGCCCGCGGAGCCGGCGTGGGGCTCGCCGCCGTCCGCGCGATCTGGCGTGACGCCGTCGAGCGCGGCAGGGACGCCGTCGGGGTGCTCGGCGTGCGCGACACCCCCGGAGCGGCGCTCTACGACGCGGCCGGGCTGCGGCCCGCGGGCGCGCTCATCGAGTGGTCCAGGAGCCTCCGGTGGCCATGATGCAACCGGCGATCGCCACCCTCGACGGCTACGCCACCCGCGGCTACGCGGTCTGCCGGTCGGTGCTCTCGGATGGCGAGGTCGCCGCGCTGGCGACCGAGTGCGACCGCCTGCACGCCGAGCACCTGGCCGGCGCCGACGCCTCGGATCGCCGCGTCGTCACCCGGGGGTCGGACGACGGGGAGCAGGTACCGGACCGGATCGACCCGGTGAGCGACGTCTCGCCGCTGATCGCCGGCCTCGTCGGCGACCCGCGCGTCACGGCGCTCGCCGCAGCGGCGCTCGGCGAGGACGCCGTGCCGTTCAAGGACAAGCTCATCTACAAGCGTCCCGGAACCCACGGGTACACCGCCCACCAGGACTACACCTTCTGGCAGGAGGTGCCGGCTCCGCCCGAGGCCATCGTCACGCTGCTCGTGGCCGTCGATCCGGCGGGCCCCTGGAACGGCGGGCTCAGCCTCTACCCGGGCCGCCACGGCGCCCATCACGTCACCGACTTCGACATGGGGGACTGGCTGAAGCCGGGCGGCGGGCTCACGCCGCCGGAGGCCATCGCGGGCGTCGCGCCCGACACCCCCGACCTCGCGGCCGGGGACATGATCGTCTTCGGCACCCTGGTGCCGCACGAGAGCGGACCGAATCGCTCGGACCGCTCGCGTTGCACGCTGTTCCTGAGCTACTCGGCCGCCAGCTACGGCGACCTCACGCGCGCGCACTACGCGAGCTTCCACACGCACGCGCGCTAGCTGGCCCTCCCGCCGGGCCGACCTGGAGCGGCCCCGGTGGCCGTGCTACCGTTCCCGAGCCGCCCGCCCGGGTGGTTTCCGTCTGCTCCGACGAAGGCGTCAGTGCCCACGATCAACCAGCTGGTCCGCAAGGGCCGCAAGCCCAAGCTCGCCAAGGCCTCGACCCCCGCGCTGCGCGGCGCGCCGCAGAAGCGCGGCGTCTGCACGCGTGTCTTCACCATCACGCCCAAGAAGCCGAACTCGGCGCTGCGCAAGGTCGCGCGCGTGCGCCTGACGAACGGGGCGGAGATCACCACCTACATCCCGGGCGAGGGGCACAACCTGCAGGAGCACTCGGTCGTGCTGGTCCGTGGCGGCCGGGTCCGCGACCTGCCGGGCGTGCGGTACAAGGTGATCCGTGCGGCCCTCGACGCCGCCGGGGTGACCGAGCGCCGCAAGGCTCGCTCGAAGTACGGCGCGAAGGCGCCCAGGTAATGCCGCGCAGAGCCGTCATCACGCGGCGTCCGCTCGACCCGGACCCGGTCTACAACAGCGCCCTCGTCACCCAGATGGTGAACAAGGTGCTCAAGAACGGGAAGAAGTCCACCTCCGAGGGGGTGGTCTACGGGGCCCTCGAGCGGATCCGCGACCGCACCGGCCGCGACCCGGTGGCGGTGATGGAGGAGGCCGTGCGCAACGTCACGCCCGCGCTCGAGGTGAAGTCGCGGCGCGTCGGCGGCGCGACCTACCAGGTGCCGATCGAGGTGCCCCCGCGGCGCGGTCGCACCCTCGCGATCCGGTGGATCGTTCGGTTCGCGCGCGAGCGGCGCGAGAAGCAGATGAGCGAGCGGCTGGCGAACGAGCTGCTCGACGCGCTGGGCTCTCAGGGGGGCGCCTTCAAGCGGAAGGACGACCTCTACCGGATGGCCCAGGCGAACAAGGCGTTCGCGCACTACCGCTGGTAGAGGGCCCGTCCGCTCGCGCGGGCGGGGGTGGTGGGACGTGGCCCCTCCAAGCGCGCGGGTTGGCGGGCGGCGGCGCGCAGACGACAGAAGGTGACGTGCAGTGACGACGACCGCGAAGACGACATCGCTCGAGAAGACCCGGAACATCGGGATCATGGCCCACATCGACGCGGGCAAGACCACGACCACCGAGCGGATCCTCTACTACACGGGCCGCACCCACCGGATGGGCGAGGTCCACGAGGGCGCCGCGGTCATGGACTGGATGGCGCAGGAGCAGGAGCGCGGCATCACGATCACCAGCGCCGCGACGACCTGCTTCTGGCGCGGCCACCGCATCAACATCATCGACACCCCCGGCCACGTGGACTTCACGATCGAGGTCGAGCGCAGCCTGCGGGTGCTCGACGGCGCCGTCGCGGTCTTCGACTCGGTCGCCGGCGTCGAGCCGCAGAGCGAGACGGTCTGGCGCCAGGCCGACCGATACAGCGTGCCGCGGATCGCGTACGTCAACAAGATGGACCGCGTCGGCGCGGACTTCCGCGCCGCAGTGGGGACGATGGTCGAGCGCCTCGGTGCCAACGCGATCCCGATCCAGCTGCCCATCGGCCAGGAGGCCGAGTTCCGCGGCATCGTCGACCTGATCGGGATGAAGGCGATCGTCTACAACGACGACCTCGGCACCGAGTTCGAGGTCACGGACATCCCCGAGGCGATGGCGGCCGAGGCCGACGCCGCGCGCGAGGCCCTCATCGAGACGCTCGCCGACGTCGACGACGAGCTCGCCGAGGCCTACCTCGAGGGCGAGGAGATCCCGGTGGACCGCCTCGTCGCGGCGATCCGCACCGCGGTGCTCGCCATCGCGATCACGCCGGTGCTGTGCGGCTCGTCGTTCAAGAACAAGGGCGTGCAGCCGCTGCTCGACGCCGTGATCGACCTGCTCCCATCGCCCCTCGACGTGCAGCCGGCCGCCGGGACCGTTCCCGGGACCGACGAGGAGGTCGTGCGCGAGCCCGACCCGAACGCCCCGTTCTCGGCGCTGGCCTTCAAGGTCATGAGCGACCCCTACGTGGGCCGCCTCACCTACATGCGCGTGTACTCCGGCACCGTCGGCAGCGGCTCGAGCATCGTGAACGCCACCAAGGACCGCAAGGAGCGGGTCGGGCGGCTGCTGATGATGCACGCCAACCACCGCGAGGACGTCGATTCCGTCTCGGCCGGCGACATCGTCGCCGCCGTCGGCCTGAAGTCGACCACCACGGGCGACACCCTTACCGACGCCGCCGACCCGGTGATCCTCGAGCGCATGACCTTCCCGGAGCCGGTCATCGGCCTCGCGATCGAGCCCAAGACCAAGCAGGACCAGGAGAAGCTTGCCCAGGCCCTCGGCCGCCTGTCGGACGAGGACCCGACCTTCCGCGTGCGCACCGACGAGGAGACCGGCCAGACGCTCATCTCCGGCATGGGCGAGCTGCACCTCGAGATCATCGTCGACCGCCTGATGCGCGAGTTCGGCGTCGACGCGAACGTCGGCGCGCCCCAGGTCGCCTACCGCGAGACCGTGCGCAAGCGGGTCGAGAAGGTCGAGGGGCGCTTCGTCCGCCAAACGGGCGGCCGCGGCCAGTTCGGCCACGTCTACCTCAACGTCGAGCCCGCCGGGCCCGCCGCCGGCTACATCTTCGAGAGCAAGATCGTCGGCGGAGCGATCCCGCGCGAGTACATCCCCGCCGTGGACCAGGGCGTCCGGGAGGCGCTCGAGGGCGGCGTGCTCGCCGGCTACCCGATCGTGGACATCCACGTCGAGCTGGTCAACGGCTCCTACCACGAGGTCGACTCGTCGGAGGTCGCCTTCAAGATCGCCGGCTCGATGGCGCTCAAGGAGGCCGCCAAGCGCGCGTCGCCGGCGCTCCTGGAGCCCGTGATGGCGGTCGAGGTGGTCGTGCCGAAGGACTTCGTCGGGACCGTCGTCGGCGACCTGACCTCGCGGCGCGGGCGGATCGGCGGCATGGAGGCACGCGGGGCGACGACCGAGGTCGTCACCGCCCAGGTGCCGCTGTCGGAGATGTTCGGCTACGCCACCTCGGTGCGGTCGGCCACCCAGGGCCGCGCGACCTTCACGATGCAGTTCCACTCGTACCAGGAGGTCCCGAGCTCGATCGCCGAGGACATCCGCCAGAAGGTGGGCGCGGCCGCATAGCCGCCACGGGCCTGCGGGCGGGGCACATCCGGCCCGCAGAGCGCCTCTTCGTCAGCCAGAAGACCGCGGGCCTACGAGGAGGACGTCGTCGTCGGCGAGTCCTCGGGGGTCTCGCCGCCGGGCTCCGGCTCGGGCGGGTTCAGGATGCTCTCGGGTGGCCGATCGGGGCGGGGCTCGAGCCAGCGCGGGTTCTTGAGCCCGCAGTTCAGCCCGGCCCGGCGCGCGTAGCCGTCCCACCGGTTGGCCCAGCCGCCGAAGCCGTACCCGGGGGCCTGGCGGTCGAGCTGCCGGAGGAGCGTGACGTGGTAGCAGTGGTAGCCCGCGTCGGCGAGGTGGGTGCGCCAGCCCCATCCGGGGGTGGCGAGGCCGTAGAGGCTCCACGACCCCGTGTCGTGGAGGGGCAGGAAGCGCGCCAGCGTCCGCTCTCCCCGCTCCACGATCGCCTTCGCGGCCTCGCCGGCGGCCTCGGCGCCGGGCGCGCGCCGCCGGATGCGCTGCTCGGCCGGGCCGCGGGTGCGCGGGCGCGGCCGTGAGGTGAGGTAGGGGGAGGCGGCCTCCAGGTTGAGCAGCGTCACCATGAACCCGTTGAGCGCGGCGCCCTTCCACGGCCCGGCCCCGGGATAGGCCCGCTCGACGTACCAGGGCGACGAGGGCCCGACCCGGCTGACGACGCCGCCGCGGCGCACCGGGACCGTGAAGGCGGCCAGCGCGCCCGCGGCCGCGCGGGCGAAGCGGGCCTCGCCGGTGCGGTGGTAGGCCCGCGCCATGAGCTGGGCGACGCGCCCCTGGGCCATCCCCGACGAGCCGGGCCGCACCTTCCTCGGTCGGTCGGGTACGTCGTAGTACTCCCAGACCATGAACTCGCGCCCGCGCGCGCGGCGCTCGACGGCGAACGGCAGGAGCGCGTCGGCGAGCTGCTCCGGCGTGAGGCCGGCGTTGAGGTCCTGCCAGCGCCCGGTGGTCGCCACCGGGTTGACGGCGAGCCCGCGCCCCTCCCAGTAGGTCGAGAGGATGCCGGCGTGGTCGCGCACGATGATCCGGCTGTTCGGCGCCGTGTTGCGCGAGTACCACCACGCGTTCAGCCTCAGCGTGCGGGCGACGGTCGTCCGCCGCCCGGGCGGCCCGCCGCGGCGCAGGAGGTGCTTGCGGTCGAGCCTGAGCAGCCAGCCGATGTCGGCCCGCGCCTGCGACCCCGGGGGCGCGGCGTCGAACGCGCGCTGCAGGACCACGCGCGCCCGGTCGGCGTCGCGCGGCAGCGCCGACTCCGACACCCGGTAGCCGGCGCGCGCCCCCAGGGCGGGCCCCGCGAGCGCCAGCGCCAGCAGCAGCGCCATCGCGCCGAGCCGGAAGGTCGGGTGGCGGCCGGCGATGCGGCGGATCGCGTCCTGGCCCGCTCCGGGGCGGACGTCGAAGAAGCGGCCCGTGAGCCATCCGAAGCGCCGGACGTACGCGGCCAGCGCCGCGACGCGCTCCTCCCCCTCGACCTCCGTCGCCCTCACGCGCTCCACCCGCCGCCCCCTCATGAGCTCTCCCCAGCCGGCCGTCCGCAGGTTGCGGGCCCAGTCGGTCTCCCCCCGGGGAGCGACAAGGTAGCGAAAACCGCCGAGATGCAGGACCAGGAGGGGTGTCGTCTGCAATTTCCCGGAGCGGCGCCCGTGCACCCGCAGGATCCGCACCCGCCGCGCCGGCAGGCCGAGACGGCCGACCCAGAGCGACACGGCACGGTTGAGCGTCCGGGCCGGCACCCCGGGCCGGCGGCGCCTCGGGGCGATCACGCCAGCCTCGCCGCGAGCAGCTCGGCCGGGTGCAGCGCCGGCCGGCCCGTCGTGCGCCGGATCTGCTCCCGGCAGGAGGTCCCGGCCGCCACGGCCAGCTCCGCGGCCCGCACCGCGGGGGCGAGCCGGTCCTCGGCGATGCGCAGCGACAGGTCCCGGTGACGGTGGCCGAACGCGCCCGCCATCCCGCAGCAGCCCGCGCCCGAGTCGCGAGCGCGCAGGCCCGGCACCGCCGCGAGCGCGGCCGCGCCCTCGGTCCCCCCGCCCAGCGCCTTGGCGTGGCAGTGCTCGTGCACGAGCACCTCGCCGCCCGGCGAGAGGGCCGGCGGGCCGAGGTCGAGGACCGCCCGCTCGAACGTCACCGCGGCCCCGGCGACCCAGCGGGCCCGCGGGTCGCCCGGCACCAGGCGCGGCAGGTCGTCGACGAGCATCGACCAGCACGACGGCTCCAGCACCACGATCGGCCGGCCCGCCAGCGCGTGCGGGGCCAGGCGCCCGAGCGCCCGCCGCGCGCGCCGCCGCGCCGGCCCGACGAGGCCCTGCGACAGCAGCGGCCGCCCGCAGCAGCCCGGGTCCACCACGTGGACGGCCGCCCCGCAGGCCGCGAGCACCCGGACCGCGGCCTCGCCGACCCCCGGCTCCAGGAAGCGCGTGAAGGTGTCGGCCATGAGCGCGACGCCGGGCGCGCCGGCCGGTGTGCCAATTGGCACGTCGACGGAGTGCCAATTGGCCACCTCGGGCCGCCACCGGCGCACGGGCGCCGGGGGGGCGCCGCCGAGGACCCGTCCGGCGGCCCGGGCGCCGAGGCGGGCGAGGGCGGGGAACCGGGAGCCTGCGGCGAGCAGCCCGTGGGCGTGGCCGGCGAGCCGGGTGGCGAGGGGGACCCCGCGGGCGGCGTGCCGATGGGTCAGGGCCTCGACCTTGAGCGCGGCCATGTCGACTCGGGCGGGGCACTCCGTGGCGCAGGCCTTGCACCCCAGGCAGAGATCGAGGGCCTCATGCAGACCGTCATCGGCAAGTCCGGCGGGAAGTCGACCCTCGAGGGCGGCGCGCAGGATCACGGCGCGGCCGCGGGTGGAGTGGCGCTCGTCGCGCAGCGCCTGGTAGCTCGGGCACATGGTCGAGGCCCCGGACCGGCAGGCGCCGTTGCCGTTGCAGGCCTCGCCGGCGCGCGCGAGGCTGCCCTCGGCCGCGAAGCTCAGCGCGGTGCGCCGCGCCCGGCGGGGCGGCGAGGCCAGCAGGCGGAGCCCTTGGTCGAGCGGCTCCGGGTCGGTGATGACGCCGGGGTTCAGCAGGCCGCCGGGGTCGAGCAGGCGCTTGAGCTCGCCGAAGGCGGCGATCGTCTCGGGCGGGTACATGCGCGGCAGCAGCTCGCTGCGGGCGCGGCCGTCGCCGTGCTCGCCCGACAGCGACCCGCCGAGCGAGCAGACGAGGTCCGCGGTCTCCTCGGCGATCCGGCGCAGCGCCGCGGACGCGCCGGGCAGGCGCAGGTCTATGCGCGGGCGGATGTGAAGGCAGCCGACGCTGGCGTGGCCGTACCAGACCGCCTGCACCCCCTCGCGCTCGAGGATCCGGCGCACGCCGCGCGCCAGCTCGGGCAGCCGCTCGGGCGGGACGGCCGGGTCCTCGATGAAGGCCAGCGGGCGCGGGTCGCCGGGGCCGGGTGCCGCGCCGCGCAGGGCGCTGCCGATGCCGGCCCGGCGGACGGCCCACACGGCCTCCTGCTCGGCCTCGTCGAGCACCACCCGCGCCCCGGGGAGGGCGCGCAGGCGGGCGGCCACGTCGCCCGGCTCGCCGCTCTGCTCGACCAGGAGCTGGGCCGGGGCGTCGAGATCGATCGCCGAGCGGGCCATCAGCTCGACCGCCGACGGCCCGCCCCGAAGGGCGTCGACGGCCGCCTCGAGGGCGGCCTCGACCGACGGGAACGACAGCAGCGCGAGACCGCGCGCCGCAGGGGGCTCGACGAGCGCGACCTCGGCCGCTCGGATGACCGCGAGCGTTCCCTCCGACCCGCACAGCAGGCGCGGCCAGTCCGGGTCGGGGCCCTCGAGCGCCCAGAGGTCGTAGCCCGAGACGCGCCGGAGCAGGGCCGGCGGCGGGGCCGCCCCCGCCAGGGGGCGGGCGGCCTCGAGCGCGGCGGGCGCCGGGGCGCCGCGCCGCAGGGTGGCCCGCGTCCCGTCGGCCAGGGTGACCTCGAGCGCGAGCACGTGCCCGGAGGTGAGCCCGTAGGCGATCGAGCGCGCGCCGGCCGAGTTGTTGGCGACCATGCCGCCGAGCGTCGCCCGGCTGCCCGAGGCCACGTCCGGGCCGAAGGCGAGCCCGTGCGCGGCCGCGGCGGCGTTGAGGTCGTCGAGCACGACGCCCGGGCCCACCCGCGCGACGCGCGCGCCGGGATCGATCTCGATCGACGCCAGCGCCGTGCAGTCGACCACCAGGCCGGTTCCCACCGCCTGGCCGGCGAGGCTCGTGCCGGCGCCGCGCATCGTGAGCGGCACGGCACCCTCCCGGCAGGCCGCCACTGCGGCGTCGAGGTCCTCGGGCACGGCGGCGCGCAGGGTCGCGACCGGGAGGCGGCGGTAGATGCTCGCGTCGGCCGAGTAGAGCTCGCGCGAGGCGTCGTCGGAGCGGACCTCGCCGGCGGCCTCGCGGCGCAGGCGCGCGATCGTCGTGGCGGCCTCCACGGAGGTGATGCTACGGCCTCGCCGAAGGCCCGGATCCCGCTCTCGATCCGTCTTGCGGGCGGCCTGCCCTCTGCTAACCTACTTCGGCTCCACGGAGCGCCCGGTTCTTCGTGCGCGGCCTACGGGCCGCGCTTTTTGCGCCGGGAGGGGTTTTGCCCGCCGGGAGCGCCCGGCCGGCGTGGCCGATACGCAGAGTGCCCTCAAGGAGTTCAGCCGATGGCGAAAGAGAAGTTCGACCGGTCGAAGCCGCACGTCAACGTGGGCACCATCGGCCACGTCGATCATGGCAAGACCACGCTCACCGCCGCCATCACGAAGGTACTGGCCGAGCAGGGCAGCGGCGGCACCGAGCCCGTGTCGTTCGACGCGATCGACAAGGCACCCGAGGAGCGCGAGCGCGGCATCACGATCGCGACCGCCCACGTGGAGTACGAGACGGAGAACCGCCACTACGCCCACGTGGACTGCCCGGGCCACGCCGACTACATCAAGAACATGATCACGGGCGCGGCCCAGATGGACGGGGCGATCCTCGTCGTCTCGGCCGCCGACGGCCCCATGCCGCAGACGCGCGAGCACATCCTGCTCGCCCGCCAGGTCGGCGTGCCGTCGATCGTGGTCTTCCTCAACAAGGCCGACATGGTCGACGACGAGGAGCTGCTGGAGCTCGTCGAGCTCGAGGTGCGCGAGCTGCTGTCCGCGTACGAGTTCCCGGGCGACGACATCCCGATCATCAAGGGCTCGGCCCTGAACGCGCTGAACGGCGACGCCGAGGCGGCCCAGGGGATTCTGGAGCTGATGGCGGCCGTGGACGACTACATCCCGCTGCCCCAGCGGGACGTCGACAAGCCGTTCCTGATGCCCGTCGAGGACGTCTTCACGATCACCGGCCGCGGCACCGTCGCGACCGGCCGCGTCGAGCGCGGCATCATCAAGGTGGGCGAGTCGGTCGACATCGTGGGCATGACGCCCAAGACCGAGACCACCGTCGTGACCGGCGTCGAGATGTTCCGCAAGCTGCTCGACGAGGGCCGCGCGGGGGACAACATCGGCGCGCTGCTGCGCGGCGTCAAGCGCGAGGAGATCCAGCGCGGCCAGGTGCTCGCGGCGCCCAAGTCGATCACCCCGCACACGAAGTTCACGGCCCAGGTCTACGTCCTGTCCAAGGACGAGGGCGGCCGCCACACGCCGTTCTTCCAGGGCTACCGGCCGCAGTTCTACTTCCGGACGACCGATGTCACCGGCGTCGTCACCCTCGCCGAGAACGTCGAGATGGTGATGCCCGGCGACAACGCCACCATGCAGGTCGAGCTGATCCAGCCGATCGCCATGGAGGAGGGGCTGCGCTTCGCGATCCGCGAGGGCGGCCGCACCGTCGGCGCGGGCGTCGTGGAGAGCATCCAGGAGTAGCTCAGGAGCTCCCGAACCCCGTCGTCTCCGAGAGGAGGCGGCGGGGTTTTCTTTCTTCGAAAGGCGCCCGGCAGACGTGCAGCAGAACAAGATCAGGATTCGGCTCAAGGCCTACGATCACGAGCTGATCGACAAGAGCGCGGCCTCGATCGTGGAGACGGCCCAGCGCAGCGGCGCGACCATCTCCGGCCCCGTGCCCCTGCCCACGGAGCGCAACGTCTACTGCGTGATCCGCGGCCCCTTCAAGGACAAGGACTCGCGCGAGCACTTCGAGATCCGCACTCACAAGCGGCTCATCGACATCTACTCGCCCACGCCGCGGACGGTCAACTCGCTGATGCGCCTCGACCTCCCGGCCGGCGTTGAACATCGAGATCAAGGCCTAGGCGCGACGGTGCCGGCGATCATCGGCCGCAAGCTCGGGATGACCCAGATCTTCGGGGAGGACGGCGCCCGCGTGCCCCTCACCGTGATCGAGGCCGGCCCCTGCCCGGTGACCCAGGTGAAGACCGCCGAGGCGGACGGCTACGACGCCGTGCAGCTCGGGTTCGGCGCCGCGAAGCCCAAGAGCCTGAACGGCCCCGAGCTCGGGCATCTCAAGGTGGCCGGCGCGCCGCCGGTGCGCCACCTGCACGAGTTCTCCCCGGAGGAGCTGGGGGCCGAGGTGTCCGTCGGCGACGTCGTCACCGTGGAGCCGTTCGAGCCGGGCCAGATCGTCCGGGTCACCGGCACCTCCAAGGGCAAGGGCTACGCGGGGACCATCAAGCGCCACCACTTCAGCCGCGGTCCGAAGAGCCACGGCTCGCACAACATCCGCCAGCCGGGGTCCATCGGCGCGGCCGCCTACCCGGCCCGGGTCTTCAAGGGCATGCGCATGAGCGGTCGCATGGGCGCGCGCCAGGTCACCCAGCGCGGCCTGCAGGTCATCGACCGCGACCCCGAGCGCAACCTGCTGCTCGTGCGCGGCGCGGTGCCGGGCGGCGTGAACGGCATCGTGATCGTGAGGCCCGAGTGACGCCGCTGCCGCTCCTCAACGCCGACGGCGTGACGGTCGGGCGCGCCGCGCTCCCAGACGCACTCGCGGGCCAGCCCATCAAGCAGCACCTGATCCACGAGACCGTCGTGGCCGAGCTCGCGGCCCGCCGCGCGGGCAGCGCCTCGACGCTCACCCGCGGGAAGGTGCGCGGGGGCGGCGCCAAGCCGTGGCGCCAGAAGGGCACCGGGCGCGCCCGCCAGGGCTCGATCCGCTCGCCCCAGTGGACCGGCGGCGGGGTGGCGTTCGGCCCGACGCCGCGCGGCTACGGCGGCAAGGTCAACCGCAAGGTGCGCCAGCAGGCGTTCCGCGCCTCCCTGCGCGCGCACGCCGAGCGGGGCACCGCCGCGCTGATGGACCCCACCGGCTGGGACGCGCCGTCGACCAAGCGGGCGGCCGAGTATCTGCGCCAGGCCTCCGACGCCCTCGCCGGGCGGCCCCTGCTGATCGTGCTCGAGGACGGGGACGGGATCGATGCGCGGTCCTTCCGCAACATCGCCGGCGTCCTGGTGCTGGCCGCCGCAGAGCTCGAGACGGTGGACGTCGTCGCGGCGCGGGCGATTCTGATCGAGCGCCCGGCCTGGGAGCGGCTGGCGGGCGCCCTGGGCGAGGTCGAGGCGGTGGAGCCCAAGCCGAAGCCCAAGCCGCGCAAGAAGGCCAAGCCGAAGCCCAAGCCGCCCCCGGAGCCCGCCGCCGAGGAGGCGCCCGAGGCCGAGGCCGCGGTCGTCGAGGCGCCCGAGGCCACCGAGCCAGAGGCACCCGCCGCCGAGGAGGAGGCGCCGAAGCCGAAGCCCAAGCCGAAGCCCAAGCCGCGGGCCAAGAAGCCGCCCGCCGAGGAGCCGGCGGAGGAGCCGGTCGCCGAGGAGGAGGCGCCCAAGCCCAAGCCCAAGCCGAAGCCGAAGCCGAAGCCGCGGGCCAAGAAGCCGCCGGCGGAGCCCGCGGAGGAGACGCCGCCGGCCGAGGCGGAGGAGGAGACCTCGTGAGTTCGCTCCGCGACGACATCCGGCGCGTGATCGTGCGCCCGGTCATCTCCGAGAAGAGCTTCCAGCTCGTGCAGGCACACAACCAGTACACGTTCCGCGTCCTCGACTCGGCGCACAAGACCGAGATCCGCCAGGCGATCGAGGATCTCTTCGACGTGACGGTCACCGACGTTCGCACCGTCACCGTGCGGAGCAAGCCCAAGCGGCGCGGCTTCACGCGGGGCCGGCGGCCGGGCTGGAAGAAGGCCATCGTCGAGCTGCAGCCCGGCGACACCATCGAGCTGTTCGAAGGAGCCTGAGCCGGCATGGGGATCAAGAAGTACAAGCCCACCTCGCCCGGGCGGCGCTTCGTCACGGGGTCGGACTTCGAGGAGATCACGAGGACCGCCCCCGAGAAGTCGCTGCTCGGCAAGATCCACAAGACAGGCGGGCGCAACAACAAGGGCCGCATCACGAGCCGGCACATCGGCGGCGGGCACAAGCGGCGCTACCGCATCATCGACTTCAAGCGCCGCAAGGACGGCGTCCCGGCGAAGGTCGCCGCGATCGAGTACGACCCCAACCGCTCGGCCCGCATCGCCCTGCTGCACTACGCCGACGGCGAGAAGCGCTACATCCTGGCGCCGCAGCGGGTGCGCGTGGGAGACACGATCATGAGCGGCCCGACGGCCGACATCCGGCCCGGCAACGCCCTGGCCCTGCGCGACATCCCGACCGGCACCATCGTCCACAACATCGAGCTCCAGAGGGGCCGCGGCGGCCAGCTCTGCCGCTCGGCGGGGACCGGCGCCCAGCTCATGGCCAAGGACGGCGACTACGCCACCCTGCGGCTGCCCTCGAGCGAGATGCGGATGGTGCACCTCGACTGCCGCGCCACGGTCGGCCAGATCGGCAACGTGACGCACGAGAACATCACCATCGGCAAGGCCGGCCGCAAGCGCTGGAAGGGCCGGCGGCCCAAGGTGCGGGGCTCGGCGATGAACCCGGTCGACCACCCGCACGGCGGGGGCGAGGGCAAGAGCAACTCCGGCCGCCACCCGGTCACGCCGTGGGGGGTGCCGACGCACGGGTACCGCACCCGGGCCAAGGGCAAGAAGAGCTCCAAGCACATCGTCCGCGGCCGCAAGCGCGGCAAGCACACGGAAGGCCACTAGGTGGGCCGCTCGCTCAAGAAGGGTCCGTTCGTCGACCCCAAGCTCCTCAAGCAGATCGAGGAGATGAACGCCGCCAACGAGAAGCGGATCGTTCGCACCTGGTCGCGCTCCTCCACGGTCTTCCCCGAGATGGTCGGCCACACGATCGCGATCCACGACGGCCGCAGGCACGTGCCCGTGTTCATCAGCGAGAGCATGGTGGGCCACAAGCTGGGCGAGTTCGCGCCCACGCGCACCTATCGCGGCCACGCCGGCTCCGACCGCACCGCCACCATCCGCCGATGAGCACCGACGCCCCCCAGACGCCACGGACCGTCCAGGCGACGGCGCGCTACGTCCGCACCTCCGCGCGCAAGGCACGGCTGGTGGCCGACCTCGTGCGCGGCAAGCCCGTCGCCGACGCGCAGGCGATCCTGGCCTACAGCACCCGCGCGGCCGCCGTCCCGGTGCGCAAGGTGCTGCAGTCGGCCATCGCCAACGCCGACCACAACCACGGCCTCGACCCGCGCGACCTCGTGCTCGCGCGCGTGACGGTGGACGTGGGGCCGACGATCAAGCGCTACCGTCCCCGGGCCATGGGCCGCGCGACGAGCATCCACAAGCGCACCTGCCACATCACGATCGGCCTGGCCGAGACGGAGAGCGAGTAGGCATGGGTCAAAAGATCAACCCGATCGGCTTCCGCCTCGGCATCCTCAACGGCTGGCGCAGCAACTGGTTCTCGCAGCGCGACTTCGCGGGCTACCTCGACGAGGACCGCGCCGTGCGCGACCACATCACGAAGAAGCTGAGCCACGCCGGCCTGTCGTCGATCCACCTGAAGAAGGACCAGACCAAGCTCACGGTCAACATCTTCACCGCGCGGCCGGGCATCGTGATCGGCAAGAGCGGCTCCGAGGTGGACGCGCTGCGCCGCGAGCTGAACCGGCTCACCGGCAAGCAGATCCAGGTGAACATCAACGAGATCAAGCGCCCCGAGCTCGACGCGAAGCTGGTCGCCCAGTCGATCGCCGAGCAGCTCGAGAACCGGGTCAGCTTCCGCCGGGCGATGAAGCGCGCGCTCACCTCCGCGATGCGCTCCGGCGCCCAGGGCGTCAAGGTGCAGTGCGGCGGCCGGCTCGGCGGCACCGAGATGTCCCGTTCCGAGCACTACTCGGACGGGCGCGTGCCGCTGCACACGCTGCGCGCCGACATCGACTACGGCTTCCACGAGGCCAAGACCACCTTCGGGCGGATCGGCGTGAAGGTCTGGATCAACCGCGGCGAGGTGCTGCCCGAAGGCGTCACCGACTCACGCGGCCGCACGGACCTCGAGGCGGCCCCGCCGCCGCGGCGCCCACGCCGCGAGCGCCGGCCGGGCGGCGGCGGCGACCGCGGCGACCGCGGCGCACGACGCGAGGGCGGCGACGACAGCGCCGGCGGGGCGGAGGGTGGTGCTGCCTGATGCTGATGCCCAAGCGCACCAAGTACCGCAAGAGCCACCGGGGCCGCCGCCGGGGCCTGGCCAAGGGTCACCTGGAGGTCCACTTCGGCGAGTACGGGCTCAAGGCCCTCGAGCCGGCCTGGATCACGAACCGTCAGATCGAGGCGGCCCGTATCGCGATGACCCGGCACATCAAGCGCGGCGGCAAGGTCTGGATCAACCTCTTCCCTCAGCTGCCCGTGACCAAGAAGCCGGCCGAGACCCGCATGGGCTCCGGCAAGGGCTCGCCCGAGACGTGGGTGGCGGTCGTGAAGCCGGGCAAGGTGATGTTCGAGCTGTCGGGGGTCCCCGAGCCGCTGGCGCGCGACGCCATGCGCCTCGCGGCCAACAAGCTCCCGATCCGCTGCAAGTTCGTGACCCGCGACGGCTGACGACGTGAAGGCCAAGGAGATCAGGGACCTGTCCGACGACGAGCTCGAGCGCGCGCTGGCCGAGGCCCGCGAGGCGTACTTCAACCTGCGCTTCCAGCACGCGTCGGGCGCGCTCGAGCGCGTCTCGGAGCTGTCGGCGCGCCGGCGCGAGATCGCGCGGCTGCTGACCGTCGCCCGCGAGCGGGAGCGCGCGGCATGACCGCGGCGTCGAGGACCCCGCAGGAGTCGGTCGCCCGGCGCAAGTCCCGCCAGGGGATCGTGGTGTCGGCCGCCCGCGACAAGACCATCACCGTGCTGCTCGAGACGGCCCGGCCGCACCCGGTCTACCAGAAGACCGTGCGCCGCTCGTCGAAGCTGCACGCCCACGACGAGCGCAACGAGGCCTCCGAGGGCGACGTGGTGCGCATCGTCGAGTGCCGCCCGCTGTCGCGCCAGAAGCGCTGGCGCCTGGTCGAGATCCTCGAGAAGGCCCGCTGAGGACGCGATGGTCCAGGTCGAGTCACGCCTCCGGGTGGCGGACAACACCGGCGCCCGCGAGATCCTCTGCATCCGCATCGTGGGGGGATCCCGCCGCCGCTACGCGTCCGTGGGCGACGTGATCGTGGGCACCGTGAAGCAGGCCGTGCCGAACGGCGCCATCAAGAAGGGCGACGTCGTCCGCGCCGTGGTCGTGCGCACCCGCAAGGAGCACGGCCGCGACGACGGCACGTTCATCGCCTTCGACGAGAACGCGGCCGTCATCATCGACAACGCCCAGAACCCGCGCGGCACCCGCATCTTCGGCCCCGTGGCCCGCGAGCTGCGCGAGAAGAACTTCATGAAGATCGTCAGCCTCGCGCCGGAGGTTCTCTAGGCATGCCCGCCCGCATCCGCAAGGGCGACCGGGTCGTCTGCATCTCCGGCAAGGACAAGGGCAAGAGCGGGCTCGTCATGGAGGTCCACCCGACGCGGCAGCGCGTGCTCGTGGAGGGGCTCAACATCGTCAAGCGGCACACCAAGCCGCGCCCGCCCAACGAGCCGGGCGGGGTGATCGAGAAGCCGGCGCCGATCCACTGGTCGAACGTCGCGCTGATCGACCCGAAGGACGACCGCCCCACCCGCGTGAGGATCGAGGTCAAGGACGGCGAGCGCGTGCGCGTGGCCGTCCGCTCCGGAGAGGTGCTGGACTGATGGCCGACGAGACGACGCAGGTCGCGGAGCCCGAGGCGCCGGCGGCGCCGCCGGTCCCCCCGGCCAGGCTGCGGCTCATGTACGAGCAGGAGATCCGCCCGCGGCTGCAGGAGGAGTTCGCCTACCGCTCGCCGATGGAGCACCCGAGGCTGGAGAAGATCACCCTGTCGATGGGCGTCGGCGACGCCAAGACCAACAGCAAGGCGCTCGACGACGCCATGGATCAGCTCGGCGTCATCGCCGGGCAGCGGCCGCACATCACCCGGGCGCGCAAGTCGATCGCCCAGTTCAAGCTGCGCGAGGGCATGGCCATCGGCTGCAAGGTGACCCTCCGCGGCAACCGCATGTGGGAGTTCCTCGACCGCCTCACGTCGGTCGCGCTCCCGCGGATCCGCGACTTCCGCGGCATCAACCCGGACGGGTTCGACGGCCGCGGCAACTACACCCTCGGCCTTCGCGAGCAGACGATCTTCCCCGAGATCGACTACGACCGCATCGACCAGTCGCGCGGGCTCAACGTGACCATCACCACCACGGCGCGCACCGACCAGGAGGGCCGGGCGCTTCTCGGGCACCTCGGGCTCCCGTTCCGGGCCGAGGGCTACACGGCCGAGGAGCGGGCCGCCCGCGCGCGCCGCAAGCAGCGCAAGTACGGCCGCGGGCGCGGCCGGAGATAGAGTGCCCCACGGCGCGGACACGCAGGCATTTCCCGGCTGCATCGCATCGCGATGCTGCGTCCTCGGGTCGGCCAATGGTCCTACCATTGACCTCCCCTGCGTCCTTGCCTCGCGGGCGATTCGCTCGGGAAATGCAAAGCGAGCCCGCGCCGCGGGACACTGAGGAGGAGCGTGGCCAAGACCAGCCTTCGGGTGAAGGCGTCACGGACGCCGAAGTACAAGACGCAGCAGTACAGCCGCTGTCACTCCTGCGGCCGCCCCCGGGCGGTCTTCCGCAAGTTCGGGCTGTGCCGCATCTGCCTGCGCGAGTCGGCCCACGCCGGCGTCATCCCCGGCATGACCAAGAGCAGCTGGTAAGGGGGCCGAGCCCATGCTGACCGACCCCATCGCCGACATGCTGACGCGGGTCCGCAACGCCAACATGGCCCTCCACGACACCGTCGAGATGCCCGGCAGCAGGATGAAGGCCGAGGTCGCCCGCGTGCTCAAGGACGAGGGCTACATCAGCGACTACGAGCTGCGGCAGGCCGAGGTGGGGACGGAGCTGGTGGTGCGGCTGAAGTACGACCGCGACCGGCGCCGGGTCATCAGCGGCCTTCAGCGGGTCTCGAAGCCGGGGCGCCGCGTCTACGTCGACCGGACGTCGATCCCGCGCGTTCTCGGCGGCATGGGCATCGCCGTCATCTCGACCTCCCAGGGCATCATCACGGGACACGAGGCCCGCCGCCGCGGCATCGGCGGCGAGGTCCTCTGCTCGGTGTGGTGAGGAGGTCCCGGGCCGCATGAGCCGCATCGGACGCGCGCCGATCCCGATCCCCGACGGGGTGACGGTGGACATCTCGGGCCAGAGGGTCGTCGTGACCGGGCCCAAGGGCGAGCTGCGCCACACCGTGGTCGAGCCGATCCGGATCGCCGAGCAGGACGGGGCCCTCGTCGTGACCCGCCCGACCGATCGCGGGCCGCACCGCGCCCTGCACGGGCTCTCCCGGTCCCTGGTCGCGAACATGGTCGCGGGGGTCACGGACGGCTTCGAGCGCCAGCTCCAGATCGTCGGCGTCGGCTACCGCGCGGCGCTGCGGGGCCAGACCCTCGAGCTCTCGGTCGGGTTCTCGCACACCGTGACCATCGACCCGCCCGAGGGGATCAGCTTCGAGGTGCCGGCGCCGACCCAGGTCGTCGTGCGCGGCATCGACAAGCAGGCCGTCGGCGAGATCGCGGCGCAGATCCGCGCCGTGCGGCCGCCCGAGCCGTACAAGGGCAAGGGCATCCGGTACGCCGGCGAGGTCGTCCGGCGCAAGGTCGGGAAGCGGGCGTGAGCCTGACCACCGTCCAGTCGCGCGCGCGCCGCCACCGCAGGGTCCGCGGCAAGATCTCGGGCACCGCCGAGCGGCCGCGCCTGTCCGTGGCCCGCTCCAACAAGCGCATCTACGCCCAGCTCATCGACGACGAGCGGGGGCACACCCTCGCGGCGGCCGGGTCGCACGAGGCGGCGCTGCGCGGGCTGTCCAAGGCCGCGGCGGCCGGCGAGGTCGGCAAGCTGCTCGCCGAGCGCGCGAAGGAGGCCGGGGTGGGCCGGGTCGTCTTCGACCGCGGCGGCTACAAGTACCACGGGCGGGTGAAGACGCTCGCCGACGGAGCCCGCGAGGGCGGGCTCGAGTTCTAGTCCAGGGAAGGCGGGAGCGCGTGGCCGAGACACGCCATGGGAGCAAGATCAACCCGGAGGGGCTCGAGCTCAACGAGCGGGTCGTCCAGGTCAACCGCGTCGCGAAGGTCGTGAAGGGCGGGCGGCGCTTCTCCTTCTCCGCCCTCGTGGTCGTGGGCAACGAGGTCGACACCGTCGGCGTCGGCCACGGGAAGGCCAAGGAGGTCCCCGTCGCCATCCAGAAGGCCGTCGAGGACGCCAAGAAGAACCTCTTCCGGGTGCCCAAGTACCGCACCACGATCACCCACCAGGTGACCGGCCGCTCCGGCGCGGGCAAGGTCCTGCTGAAGCCGGCCTCGGAGGGCACCGGCGTCATCGCCGGCGGCGGCGTGCGCGCCGTGCTCGAGCTGGCGGGGATCCGCGACATCCTCAGCAAGTCGCTCGGCACCAGCAACCCGGTCAACCTGGTCGCGGCGACGGTTGCCGGGCTGAAGTCGCTGCGCCGTCCCGAGGAGGTCGCCGCGCTGCGCGACAAGACCGTGGCCGAGGTCCTCGGCATCCCCGCCGGCTCCGGCGCGCGGGCGACGGAGGCCGTCGGCGCGGCCGGCGGGGACGGCGAGTGAGGCTCCGCATCACCCAGGTGCGGTCGCCGATCGGCACCCAGCCGCGCCACCGCGGAACCCTCCGCGCCCTCGGCCTGCGCAGGATCGGTCAGACTGTGGAGCACGAGGACTCGCCGCAGCTCCAGGGGATGCTGCGCCTCGTCGCCCGCCTCGTCAGAGTGGAGCCCGTGGCCGAATGACCGATCGCGACACCCCCGAGATCCCCGAGACGGCGCCCGAGGACGTCCGCCTCGACCGGCTGTCCCCGCGCCCGGGGGCCAAGCGGGCGCGCAAGCGCGTCGGCCGCGGGATCGGCTCGGGCCATGGCAAGACCGCCGGCCGCGGCCAGAAGGGCCTCGGCGCCCGCTCGGGCGGCGGCGTGCGCGTCGGCTTCCAGGGCGGCCAGATGCCGATCTACATGCAGCAGGGCAAGCTGCGCGGCTCCAACCGCAAGATGTCGATGCCGATGGGGCCGTTCCGGACCCACGCGGTCCCGGTCAACGTCGGGCGGCTGGCGGTCTTCGAGGCCGGGACGACCGTTGACCCCGCGGCCCTGGCCGAGCGCGGCCTGGTGAAGAACAACGCCAACCGGGGCTGGCCGGTCAAGCTGCTGGCCG
The DNA here is from genome assembly GCA_963835685.1 of Miltoncostaeaceae bacterium. Classification (GTDB taxonomy): domain Bacteria; phylum Actinomycetota; class Thermoleophilia; order Miltoncostaeales; family Miltoncostaeaceae; genus DATAGF01. Next base: position 151,622 of record CAWIGI010000014.1, on the reverse strand, counting down.
GCGGCGACATCGACCGGGCCCTGACGGTCCGGGTGCACGCGGCCTCCGCGGCCGCCCGCGCGAAGATCGAGGCGGCCGGCGGGACCGTGGAGCTCATCGGGGCGAGCGACGGCGACGGGTAGCGGGGGCGGCTGGTGCTGAAGACCATCCTCACGTCGCTCCGCTCGGCCGACCTGCGCAAGAAGCTGGCCTTCACGGCCTTCATCCTGCTCGTCTACCGCTTCGGCTCCTACGTGCCGGTGCCGGGGGTCGACCTCGACGCCCTCCAGACCGCGATCGACGAGCGCGGAAGCCGCCTGCTCGACTTCCTCAACCTCTTCGCGGGGGGCGCCCTCACCCGCTTCGCGGTCTTCGCGCTCGGGATCATGCCCTACATCACCGCGAGCATCATCCTGCAGCTGATGACCGTGGTGGTCCCGCGGCTCGAGGCGCTCCAGAAGGAGGGCGAGAGCGGCCAGCAGAAGATCACCCAGTACACGCGCTACTTCACGGTCGTGCTGGCGTTCCTGCAGTCCATCGCCTACGTCCTGTACTTCCGCTCCCAGGACGCGCTGCCCGACTTCAACGCGAGCGACTTCTACCTGATCGTCCTGACCGTGACGGCGGGCACGGTGCTGCTGATGTGGCTCGGCGAGCTCATCACCCAGCGGGGGGTCGGCAACGGCATCTCGCTGCTGATCTTCGCCAGCATCGTCGCCTCGGTTCCCGACGCTATTGAGGGCTGGCTGTCGCTGCCTCCGGTGAGTCAAGTGCTGATCGGCGTGATCGCCCTCGCCGTCGTGGTCGGCGTCGTGTTCATCAACGAGGGCCAGCGGCGCATCCCGATCCAGTACGCCAAGCGGGTGGTGGGGCGCCGGATGACCTCGGGCGGCACGACCTACATGCCGCTGCGCGTGAACATGGCGGGCGTGATCCCGGTGATCTTCGCCTCGTCGGTCGTGATCCTGCCGCCGACGCTGGCCGAGCTGGGCGGGCGGGGCTCCTTCTTCGAGTCGGTGTCCGACTTCCTGGCCCCGGGGTCCTGGTACTACATCATCTTCGAGGCCCTGCTCATCATCCTCTTCACGTACTTCTACACCGCGGTGCAGTTCAACCCGGTCGAGCAGGCCGACAACCTGAAGAAGTACGGGGGCTTCATACCGGGGGTGCGGCCCGGGCGGCCGACGGCGGTCTACCTCGACCGCGTCCTCACCCGGCTCACCCTTCCCGGCGCGATCTACCTGGCGGCCGTCGCCGAGCTGCCGAACATCGTCTTCCGCTACCTGCCCGAGTCGAGCGCCTTCTTCGGGGTGCTGGGGGGCACGTCGATCCTGATCGTGGTCGGCGTGGCGCTCGACACGATGCGGCAGATGGAGGCGCAGCTCATGATGCGCCAGTACGAGGGGTTCCTGAAATAGCCCGCCTCGTCCTGCTCGGGCCGCCCGGGGCCGGCAAGGGCACCCAGGCCGAGCGCCTTCGCGAGGAGTACGGGCTGCTGCACCTCGCGACCGGCGACCTCCTGCGCGCCGCCGTGGCGGAGGGCACCCGACTCGGCCGCGAGGCCAAGCGCTACATGGACGCCGGCGAGCTGGTGCCTGACGCCGTGGTCGTGGGCATGATCCGCGACCGCCTCGCCGCGGCCGGTGGCGGGGGCTTCCTGCTCGACGGCTTCCCGCGCTCGGTGCCCCAGGCCGACGCCCTCGACGCCATGCTGTCCGAGCTCGGGCTCCCGCTCGACGCGGTCGTCTCCCTCGCGGTGTCGCGCGACGAGCTCGTGCGCAGGATGGCCGGCCGGTGGATCTGCCGCCGCTGCGGGCGCTCGTTCCACGAGGTCTTCAACCCGTACCCGGGCGATCCGTGCCCGGCCGGAGGCGGGCGGTGCGACCTCTACCAGCGCGACGACGACAAGCCCGAGACCGTGCGGAACCGGCTGGCGGTCTACGACGAGCAGACCGCGCCGCTGATCGACTACTACCGCTCCCGCGGCCTGCTGCGCGAGGTCGACGGCGAGCGGCCCCCGGACGAGGTGTATGCCCAGATCGTCTCGCACGTCCCGGCGTCCGCGTAAGCCGCCGCCCCCCCGCCGCAGCGCCGGCCCGCCGCCGGCGCCGCGCGGCATCGTCCCGAAGACCGCGGGCGAGATCGACGCCATGGCGGCGTCGGGCGCCGTCCTCGCCGAGACGCACGACGCGCTGGCCGCCGAGGTCGCGGTCGGCGTCACGACCGCCCACCTGGACGCGGTCGCGGAGGAGCTGATCCGCTCCCGCGGAGGCGTGCCCGCCTTCAAGGACTATCCGGGCCCGACGCCCTACCCGGCGTCGATCTGCACGTCCGTGAACGACGAGGTCGTCCACGGCATCCCCGACGGCTACGCGCTGCGCGACGGCGACGTCCTCTCGCTCGACGTGGGCGTGATCCTCGACGGCTGGGTCACCGACGCGGCCCGCACCCATCCGGTGGGGACCGTGTCGCCGATCGCCGCCCGCCTCATCGCGGTCACCCGCCGCGCCCTGGAGCGGGGCGTCGCCGCCGCCCGGGCCGGCGGCCACCTCGGCGACATCGGCCACGCCGTCCAGACCGAGGTCGAGGCGGCCGGGTTCTCGGTCGTGCAGAGCCTCGTCGGCCACGGCGTCGGCCGCTCGATGCACGAGGAGCCCCAGGTCCCCAACTTCGGCCGGCCGGGCACGGGCGTCGAGCTCCCCGAGGGGCTGGTGATCGCCATCGAGCCGATGGTCAACGCCGGCGCCCACGAGGTCGAGCTGGGCGACGACGGCTGGACGATCACCAGCAAGGACGGGTCGCTGTCGGCCCACTGGGAGCACACCGTCGCCGTCACGGCCGACGGCCCGCGGATCCTCAGCCTGGCGGCCTGAGCGGAGCGCCCTGGCCCCGGCGGTGCGCACCCGGACGGGATGCGGCCGCCGGCCCCCGGTGAGATGGTGCCGCGATGACCTGGCGACGGGTGGCGCTGGCGGGGGTGCTGGTCGCGGTGGCGACGGCGGGGACGGCCGCGGCCGCGGGCCGCACGTGGCACCCCGCGCTCACCATCACGCCCCGCGGCGCCGAGCCGGGGGGCCCCTCGGCGGCGGCCGGCACCGGCGGCGAGGCGCTGGCGGCGTTCAGCTCGACCATCAAGGGGCGCAGCCGCGTCGAGGCCCGCGTCCGCGATCCCGCCAACGCACCCTGGGTACCGGTGGTGCTCTCGGGGACCTTCCCCACCGCGCCCGCGCCGCCGGCGGCCGCGATGGAGACGGCCGGCCGCGCGGTCGTCGCCTGGCGGATCCCCGGTGGCGCGATCCGCTCCGCGGTGAGGGACCGGCCCCACGGCGACTGGCGCGTGGTCCCGGTGGCGCCCGGGAGCGTCGTGGACGACGACTTCGGCTTCCGGAGCGCCCTGGCGACGATGGACTCCGACCACTCCGCGGCGCTCATCTGGGCCGAGCGCGCCGGCGGGGCGTGGACCGTGCGGGCCGCGCGCCGTGCCGGCACCGGCGCGGCGTGGGCCGAGACGCCGCCGCTGGCCCTCGGCCAGGGCGCGACGGAGCCGTCCCTCGCCCTCTCCCCGGACGGGACCGCCGCCGTCACCTGGACCGTGCCCCCCGCCCCCGGGTTCTTCGTGACGGGGCCGCTCTACGCCGCGGTGCGCTCGACCGACGGCGCATGGACCGCGATCACGCCCCTGGCTGCGGGCGGCGCCCGCATCCCGTCGGCGGCGGCCGGCTACGACGGCCGGGCCGCCGTGGCCTGGGAGGACCGCTCCGCCGCGACGCCGCAGGTCACGGTCGCCGAGGCCGGCCTCGGCACCGTCTGGGGGGCGGCGCAGCCCGTGGCGCCGGGGGAGGCGCCGCGAGTCGGAGCGAACGCGTCCGGCGACCTCGTGCTCAGCTGGGGAGGGGTCGGGAACCCGTTTGCCACGCCCATACTGGCCGCGGTGAAGCCGGCAGGCGCTCCCTGGCCGGCGCCCAGCCAGCTCAGCCCCGGCGAGGACCTCACGTGGGTCGAGGCGTCCCTGGCGCGGGTCGCGATCGGCGGGACCGGTCGCGGCTTCGTCGCCTTCCTCGACCAGGAGGGGCCCGGCTCGGCGACGGCGACCCTGGCGGCGGCCCGCCCCGGCGAGTCTTGGACCACGGCCGAGGTGCCGGTGGGAGGCGACCTGTTCGACATCGCGCTGTCCGCGTCCTCGGGCGGGAACGGCCTGGCCGTCCTCCCCTCCGAGAGCGCCGACGGGCGGGCCCTGAAGGCCGCCGACTTCGACAGCTACCCGCGGCCGGTCCTCACCGCCGGGCTGGCGGGGGTGCGCCGGGCCGGCGGCACGGTCGCCTGGACGGCCGTGGTGCGCAACCGCGGGCGCGTGGCGGCCCAGGGCGTGCGCCTGCGCCTCGGCATCTGCTGCGGCACCCGCCTGGTTGCGGCCAGCCCCGGCGGCACGCGCTCGGGCCTGCAGGTCACGTGGACGGTTCCGCGGCTGGCGGTCGGGCGCAGCACCACCGTCCGGCTCACGCTCAGGCCTCCGCCGCGATCCACGGGACGCCTCAGCGGCTCGTTCTCGTCCGTCGCCCTCCCCCCGGCCGTCCTCTCGGAGCTGCCCCGCCGCTGACGGGACCGAGCGCCGACAGGTGATCCCCGCCGGGGGGAGAACCACGTAGGCGCGTGACCAGGACCTCACAGCGGCGCCTGACCGGCGCCGGCGCCGCGCTCGCCGCGGGCGCGGCGCTGTGGGCGGCCGGCTGCGGGCAGAGCGCGCTGGCCCCCGCCGCCGAGGGCGCCGCCCCAGCCAGGGTCTGGGTGGCGCCGGGTGTCCCGCCCCCGGTGCGCCGGGCGGTCGCCACCGCGATCGCGGCCGACCCGCAGCGACTCGCCGCCGCGCATGCGAGGGGCGAGGCGGACGTGCGGGTGGCGGTCGAGCGGTCCCGTCGGGGCGCCGGCGCCGCTGCCCTCGCCGGAACCGTCCTGGTGCCGGTCGTCCCCTTCCCGACGCCGGCCGACGACGTCTCGTGGGCGGCCGTCCGCCGCTTCTGGAGCGGTGACGGGCGGGGCCTGGCCGCCGAGCTCCGGGCCGGATCGGCGCCGACGCTCCACCTCACGGCCACGACGAGGGCGACCCTCGAGTCCCGCCTCGGCCGTCCGGCGCGGGCGGCCCGCATCCGCACCGTCGCTCCGGGCCGGCTGATCGACGCCGTCTGGAGCGCGGAGCCCGGCGCCTGGTCGATCGTGCCCTTCGACCAGCTGCGGCCCCGATGGAAGGTCCTCGCGCTCGACGGCCGCAGCGTCCTCGACCGCGGCCTGCGCGTCCGCCGCTACCCGCTGGTCGCGCGGATCGGGGCGAAGGGGCCGCCCGAGGCCGTCGCGCGGCTGCGCCGCGCCGTCGCCCGGGCCGGCGCGCGCACCGACCGCGACCCCGGCTCGCATGACGGTCCTCACGATGACCGGGGTGACGGCGCTGAGCCGCACCATCGCCTCGCGGATGGAGTCGAACGGGGTCACCTACCCCTCCGAGAGGGTCCGCGGGCTCCTGCGCGAGCACGACCTGCTGCACATCAGCAACGAGGTCTCGTTCACCGACGACTGCCCCGGCCCGATGCGCGGCACGAGGTTCTGCTCCGACCCTCGCTACATCCGCCTCCTCGCGGACGTGGGCACCGACATCGTGGAGCTGTCGGGCAACCACAACCTGGACTGGGGGCCCGAGGCGGCGCGCCGGACGCTGGACATGTACCGGGCGCGCGGATGGAGGTGGTTCGCCGGCGGCCGCGATCACCTCGAGGCGCACCGGCCCCTCACGATCACCCACCACGGCAACCGGCTCGCCTTCATCGGCTGCAACCCCGTGGGGCCGCCGTACGCATGGGCCGACCGGGGCCACCCCGGCTCGGCGACCTGCGACGTGCCGGCCATGCAGCGGCAGGTCCGCCGGCTCCGCGCCCGGGGCCACCTGCCGATCGTGACCTTCCAGCACTGGGAGACCTACCAGTACGCACCCACGGCGCAGCAGGTCGAGGACTTCGGGCTCATGTCGGCGGCGGGGGCGGCGATCGTCAGCGGCAGCCAGGCCCACCACCCGCAGGGATTCGCCTTCCACCGCGGCCGGCTGGTCCACTACGGCCTGGGCAACCTCTTCTTCGACCAGATGCAGACGCTCGGGACGCGGCAGGGGATCGTCGACACGCACGTCTTCCACCGGGGCCGGCACCTCTCGACGCGGCTGTCGACCACGCTGCTTGAGGACTACTCGCAGCCGCGCCCGACCACCCCGGCCGAGCGGGAGCAGCTGCTCGAGTCGGTCTTCGCGGCCAGCGGCTGGTGAGCCGTCCGGCTCGGCTGGGACGGACACCATCCGGCGGGGGTGCGCGCCGTCCCGACGGGACGCGGCGGCGGTGCTAACATCAGCGGTCGCTCGCGGGGGCACCCGCGGGCTGCCCGCGCCCAGGTCCGAAGGGGATCCGTTGAAGGTCCGCGCCTCAGTGAAGCCGATCTGCGAGAAGTGCCGCGTCATCAAGCGGCACGGCAAGCTGCTCGTGATCTGCCCGAACGTCCGCCACAAGCAGGTGCAGGGCTGATGGCGCGCATCGCCGGCGTCAACATCCCCCGCGAGAAGCGGATCGAGATCGGGCTGACCTACATCTACGGCATCGGCCGCTCGACGGCCAACACGGTGCTCGAGGCGACGGGCATCAACCGCGACACGTACGTGCGCGACCTCACCGAGGAGGAGGTCGGCCGCCTGCGCGACGTCATCGAGAAGACGCTGTCCGTCGAGGGCGACCTGCGCCGCGAGCGCTCGAACGACATCAAGCGCCTGATGGAGATCGGCTGCTACCGGGGCCTGCGCCACCGGCGCGGCCTCCCCGTGCGCGGCCAGCGCACCAAGACGAACGCCCGCACGCGCAAGGGCCCCAAGCGCACGGTCGGCAAGCGCAAGGGCATCTAGGCCAGACCACGCCCAGAACCCCGGACCGAGGAGCCCCTTGGCACGACCGAAGGTGACCCGTGGCCGCACCCGGCGGCGCGCGCGGAAGAACGTCCCGGTGGGGAACGCCCACATCAAGACGTCCTTCAACAACACGATCGTGACCCTGACCGACAAGCAGGGCAACGTGATCGCCTGGGAGACCGCCGGCTCGGCCGGCTTCAAGGGCTCGCGGAAGAGCACGCCCTTCGCCGCCCAGGTCACCGCGGACTCCGCCGCCCGGAAGGGCATGGAGCACGGGCTCCAGAAGGTTGACGTCTACGTGAAGGGCCCGGGCTCCGGCCGCGAGACCGCGATCCGCTCGCTGCAGGCGGCCGGCATCGAGGTCGCCTCGGTCACCGACGTCACCCCGGTCCCCCACAACGGCTGCCGCCCCCGCAAGCGGCGCCGGGTCTAGGCGGCGCCGAATGGCCCGCTACACCGGCCCCCAGGTGAAGCTCTCGCGCCGCGAGGGCGTCGCCCTGACGGACAAGTGCCAGAAGTACCTCGACCGCCGCCCGTATCCGCCCGGAGAGCACGGCCGCGGCCGCATCCGCCAGAGCGAGTACCTGCTCCAGCTGCGCGAGAAGCAGAAGACGCGCCGCTTCTACGGGGTCCTCGAGAAGCAGTTCCGCCGCTACTACGAGAAGGCGAGCCGGCAGCCGGGGATCACCGGCGAGAACCTGCTGCGCATCCTCGAGCAGCGGCTCGACAACGTCGTCTACCGCCTCGGCTTCGCCGCCACCCGCCGCCAGGCCCGCCAGCTCGTCAACCACGGGCACTTCCGGGTGAACGGGAAGAAGGTGGACATTCCGAGCTACCAGGTGCGGCCCGACGACGTCATCACCGTGAAGCCGGGCTCGAGCGCCGAGCCCATCATCCGCGCGGCCACCGAGCTCGTCGCCTCGGTCGCGCCCTGGCTCCAGGCCGACTACGACGCGCTCAACGGCAAGGTCCTGAAGGTCCCGGAGCGCACCGAGATCGACACGCCGGTGAGCGAGCAGCTCATCGTGGAGTACTACTCGAAGTAACGTCGGCGGGCCGACCGCGATGGCCCCCGTCCGTGACGCGCGGGCGGGGAGCCGATGCCCGGCCCGGTCACCGCGTCGTTCCGGCCCCGCGCCGGAGGAGGAGTTGCACGTGCTGGACATCCAGTCCCCGCGCATGACCTACGAGTCGGTCAGCGAGACCCTCGGCCGCTTCGAGGTCGAGCCGCTCGACCGCGGCTTCGGCCACACCTTCGGCAACAGCCTGCGGCGCGTGCTGCTGTCGTCGCTCGAGGGCGCCGCCGTCACGTCCGTCCGCATCGAGGGCGTGCAGCACGAGTTCACCACGATCCCGGGCGTCCGGGAGGACGTCACCGACATCATCCTGAACCTCCGCGAGATGGTCTGCCGCCTGCACGGCGAGATCGGCGAGATCGAGGTGGAGCTGTCGCGGGTCGGCCCCGGCCAGGTGACCGCCGCCGACATCTCGGCGCCGGCGGACCTCGAGATCCTCAACCCGGAGCTCGAGATCGCCAACCTGGAGGGGGGCGCCCGCCTCGACATGATCCTGACCATCTCCCGCGGCCGCGGCTACGTGCCCGCCGAGCTCAACAAGGGCCCGGGCACGACCATCGGCGTGATCCCGGTGGACTCCAACTTCTCGCCGGTGCTGCGCGTGCGCTACGAGGTGTCGCCGGCCCGCGTGGGCCAGCGCACCGACTACGACAAGCTGTCGCTCGAGATCCAGACCGACGGCAGCGTCGACCCGCGCGGCGCCCTCTCCGAGGCCGCGGGCAGCCTCATCGGCCGCCTCGCGATCTTCGCGGACCCCGAGGCGACCAAGATGCTCGGGGAGCCGGTCGTCGAGGAGCCGCCCCCCGGCGGCGGGATGCACGACATCATGATCGAGGAGCTCGAGCTGGGCGTGCGCTCCTACAACTGCCTCAAGCGCGTGGGCGTCGAGACGATCGGCGACCTCATCTCGAAGACGGAGGCCGAGCTCTCGGCCATCCCCAACTTCGGGAAGAAGAGCATCGAGGAGGTCAAGGAGAACCTCGCCGCGCACGGCCTCGCGCTGCGCAGCGACGACGAATAGGACCGCCGTGCGCCATCGCAACCAGGGACCCAAGCTCAACCGCAGCTCCGCCCACCGGAAGGCCCTCGGGGCGAACCTGGCGACGGCGCTCCTGACGCACGGCCGCATCCAGACGACCGCGCCGAAGGCCCGGCTCGCCCGCGGGATCGCCGAGAAGGCGATCACGCTGGCCAAGGAGGACACGCTGCACGCGCGCCGCCAGGCGATCGCCCTGCTGCGCAACAAGGAGGTCACCTACCGGCTCTTCGACACGATCGGGCCGGCCTTCAGCGACGTCCAGGGCGGCTACACCCGGGTCCTGAAGCTCGGGCCCCGTCAGGGCGACGCGGCCGACATGGTCCTCCTGGAGCTCACCCGCGACATCGGGGCTCCGGCCTCCGGCTGAACGGCGACCTGAACGCCGTCGTCGGAACGCCTCCTGGGGGGTCTACCGCGGCATCCATGCCGCTTGTAACCGACGCCGGCTGATGCGGGTGCTCCGGCTCGACCTGGAGTACGACGGGGCGCGCTTCGCCGGGTGGGCCGCCCAGCCGGGGCTCCGCACCGTCGAAGGCGTGCTGCGCGAGGCGCTCGCCACCCTGCTGCGCGGCCCCGTCGAGCTCGCCGTGGCGGGACGGACCGATGCGGGGGTGCACGCATCGGGGCAGGTGGCGAGCGTCGCGACGTCCTCGGACCTGCCGCCCGAGCGCATCCGCCGCGGCCTCAACGCGCTCCTCCCCGCCGATGTCAGCGTGCGTGGCGCCGGCCTCGCGCCGCCGGGGTTCGACGCCCGCCGCGACGCGCGCTCGCGCCGCTACGAGTACCGCGTGCTGCCGGGGCCGCCGTCGGCGCTGCGCCGCGCCAGGGTCCTCCACCACCCGGCGCCGCTCGACCCGGAGGCGATGGCCGACGCAGCCCGGCGCGCGGTGGGCCGGTACGACTTCCGCGCCTTCACCCCCACCCGCACCGAGCACGTCTTCTTCGACCGCACGGTGACCGTCTGCGAGTGGGCGCGGCGCCGCGACGAGCTGGTGCTGACGGTCGAGGCCGACGCCTTCCTCCGTCACATGGTGCGGGTGCTCGCGGGGAGCCTGCTCCTCGTCGGCCGCGGTGCATGGCCGGTCGAGCGGTTCGCGCGGCTGCTCGACGGGGCGCCTCGCGGCGCCGCGGGCCCGACGGCGCCGGCGCACGCGCTCACGCTCACCGGGGTCGGCTACGCCGACGGGCCGGTCAGCTCAGGAGCTGCGCGAACTCCACCGGGCTCGTGATCTCGCCGGTCGCCTCCGGCCGCTCGACCGTGATCGGGGCGCCCACGTCCCGGATCGTCTGCTCCGCCTCGGTGGTCTGGATCAGGACCGCGTCGGGCCCGGCGACCTCCGTGAGGTCGATCTCGGTCACCGCGGTCGAGAGCTGGTGGGCGAGTGTGCCGTCCGGCAGCAGGTCGATCGTCATGCCCGCCTCCCGGAAGGACACGTCCACCTGCGACGCGTCCACGCCGAAGCCGCTGAGCACCTGGTCGGTCAGCTGGTCGGTGAACTCCTCCGAGAGCGTCGCCGAGTAGCGCCGCACCTCCCGGCCGTCGACCGTCGCCGGGCCCTCGTCGGTCACGTTCTCGAGGGCCTGGGCGAGCTCCTCCGAGCCGATGTCGGCGAGATCGCCGAACAGGTCGCCGAGGGATCCCGCCAGCCGCTTGGCGCCGGAGTCCCCCGCGGAGACGAAGGTCTCGCCGTCGTAGAGGACGACGGTCAGGTTAACGGGGAACTGGGGCGAGTCGACGACCCCCCGCACGCGCGAGCCCCCGCTCTCGGCCTCCACCTCGGAGGTCGTGGTCCCGGATGCGGAGTCCAGTGCCCGCCCCAGCTGCTCGGGCGCGTCCCCGGTGTCGAAGCCGATGGTCTGCATCACCGTCGCCCGGTAGGACGACCCGCGCAGCTGCTCGTACGCCGCCAGGACGGCCGCGGCCGCATCGTCCGAGGCCGGCTCGGCGGTGGTGGCGGAGCCCGTGTCGTCGTCGCCGCCGCAGCCGGCGACCAGCGCCAGCGCGGCGAGTGGCGCCGCAGAGCCAGAGGGTCGTCCTCATCGGGCCGCCTTCTTCTCGGGTGGGGCCTCACAGGCTAACCCGCCGCGCCGCCTCGGGACAGGCGGCCCGTCCCGGCCGCTACCCTAGTGTCCCGAGTCGCAAATAGCGCGGCATTTCCCGGCTGCATCACGGCGCGATGCGGCGTCCTCGGCAGCCCCAATATTCCCGATATTGGGGCTGATCTGCGTCCTTGCCTCGCTTGTGATTCGCTCGGGAAATGCATGCAACTTACGACTCGGGACACTGACGGCCCTTGACCCACATCCTCGTCACCAACGACGACGGCGTGCAGTCGCCCGGCCTGCTGGCCCTGAAGCAGGCGCTGGAGCCCTTCGGGCGGGTGAGCGTGATCGCGCCGGACTCCAACCGCAGCGCGATCGGGCGCGGCATCACGATCCACCAGCCGCTGCACGTGGAGGAGGTGCGCCTGGCCGACGGCTCCGAGGCGCTCGCCACCGACGGCACGCCCGTCGACTGCGTGCGCTTCGCGACCCTCGGCCTGCTGGACGCGCGCCCCGACATCGTCGTGAGCGGCATCAACCTGGGCCTCAACCTGGGGGACGACGTCACCTACTCCGGCACCGTCGCGGCCGCCCTGGAGGGGCTGCTGCTCGGCTGGCCGGCCATCGCGGTGTCGGCGCAGGCGATCGACCAGACCGCCGGGCAGTGGGACGGCACCGCGTACGACTTCCGGGCCGTCGCGAGCTTCACCGCCCGCCTCGTCCCCGTCGTCTGCCGCGAGGGCTTCCCGCGGCGGGTGCTGCTGAACGTCAACGCGCCCGGGCTGCCGCCGGAGCGGATCGCCGGCGCGCGCGTCAGCCGCCTGGGCCGCCGCATCTACAACGACGAGCTGATGCTGGAGTCGACGGAGGGCAACCGTCGGCGCTACACGATCTACGGCGGCAGCGCGAGTCACCAGCGCGAGGAGGGGACCGACTTCGCCGCCATCGAGGCCGGCGAGATCGCCGTGACCCCGATGCACTTCGACCTCACCGACATCGACGGAATGGACCGCCTGGAGCGGATGTCGCTCGCGGACCTCCTGGAGGAGGACCCGGCCGTGAGGCCCGCGTGACAGGCGGGCCGGGCCCGGGTGGGTACGACCCGATCCTCCTCGACCTCGACGGGACCGTGATCGACTCCGTGGCCCTGATCCGCGAATCGCACCGCCACGCGGTCCGCACGGTGCTGGGCGAGGACTGGGAGGACGAGCGCCTGGTCGCGAACGTCGGCCGTCCGCTCCTGGAGCAGATGGCGGCGTTCTCGCCCGAGCGCTCGGAGGAGCTCTACCGCGTCTACCGCGAGTGGAACCATGCGAACACCGCCGCCCTGCTGCTCGCCTACGCCGACATCGAGGCGGCCCTGCGGGAGCTGCGCGCCGCGGGCCGCCGGCTCGGGATCGTCACCTCCAAGAGCCGCGATGCGGTGGCCCTCGCCTGGGAGGTCCTGCCGGAGCTGCGCGAGCTCTTCGACGTGGTGATGGCGGCCGAAGACTCGGAGCGCCACAAGCCCGCCCCCGACCCGGTCCTCGGGGCGCTCGAGCGCCTCGGCGCCGCTCCGGACGGGGCCTGCTACGCCGGCGACTCGCCCTTCGACATCGAGTCCGGCCGTGCGGCCGGGGTGGTGACGATCGGCGTCACGTGGGGCTTCTTCTCGCGCGACGCCCTCGAGGCCGTCGGCCCCGACCGGATCGTCGAGACGCCGGCCGAGCTCGTGCGGGCCTGCCTCGGGGAACGGGCGGCGTGAGCGACGGCGCCGCCCGCGCCGCCGAGCTGCGCGAGCTCATCGACGAGGCCAACCACGCCTACTACGTCCTCGACCAGCCGACGGTCAACGACGCCGTCTACGACGACTGGATGCGCGAGCTCGAGGCGCTGGAGGAGGCGGACCCCGAGCTGCGGACGCCGGACTCGCCCACCCAGCGGGTGGGCGCGCCGTCGTCCGGGCGCTTCCCCGAATTGCGCCACCGGCGCGCGATGCTCAGCCTCGCCAACGCCCGCGGCCCCGAGGAGCTCGCGGCCTGGTACCGGCGCGCGCGGGCGGTCATGGAGCAGGAGGGGCTCGGCGCCCGGGAGGTCGAGTTCGTGGTCGAGCCGAAGATCGACGGCCTCGCGATCTCGTTGACCTACGTGGACGGCCGCTTCGTGCAGGGCGCCACCCGCGGCGACGGCGTCGTGGGGGAGGACGTCACGGCCAACCTGCGCACGATCCGCGCGATCCCGCAGCGCCTCCGCGCCCCGGACGGCGCGGCGCTGCCGGGGGTGGTCGAGGTGCGCGGCGAGGTCTACCTCCCGCTGCGGGCCTTCGCCGAGTTCAACGAGATGCGGGCGGCCGCCGGCCTGCCGACCTTCGCCAACCCGCGCAACTCGGCGGCCGGGAGCCTGCGCCAGCTCGACCCGGCCGCCACCGCCGAGCGGCCGCTGTCGATCTGGATCTACGGCGTGGGCCACGCCGAGGGGCTCGACCTGCCGACCCAGTCCGCGGCACTGGACTGGCTCCGCGGGGCCGGCTTCCGCGTGAACCCCGACATCCGCGTCGTCGGGACGCTCGAGGAGGTGCAGGCCGAGTGCGAGGCGTGGGAGGACCGGCGCGGCTCGGTGGACTTCGACATCGACGGCGCGGTGGTGAAGATCGACCAGGTCGACGTCCAGGAGCGCCTCGGCGCCGTGGGGAGGGCGCCGCGCTGGGCGATCGCCTACAAGTTCGCGCCGACCACCGTCACCACGACGCTGAACGACATCAAGGTGAACGTCGGCCGCACCGGCGCGCTCGTGCCGTTCGCCGAGCTCGAGCCCGTCTCGGTCGGCGGGGCGACGGTCAAGCTCGCGACCCTCCACAACCAGGAGGACATCGCCCGCAAGGACCTGCGCATCGGCGACCGGGTCGTCGTGCAGCGGGCGGGCGACGTGATCCCCCAGGTGGTCGCGCCGCTCACCCAGGAGCGCAGCGGCCGCGAGCGGCGCTTCGTCATGCCCACCGAGTGCCCCGCCTGCGGCACCGATCTCGTCCAGCCGCCGGGCGAGGTCCAGGTGCGCTGCCCCAACCGCTCGTGCCCGGCGCAGATCGTGCAGGGGCTCATCCACTTCGCCTCCCGCGGCGCGCTCGACATCGAGGGGCTGGGCGAGAAGACCGTGCAGCGCTTCTACGACGAGGGGCTGCTCGGCGACTTCGCCGACATCTACGACCTGCACCGGCACCGCGAGCGCCTGGTGGCGCTCGAGGGCTTCAAGGACGTGTCGGTCGACAACCTGCTGGCGGGCATCGAGCGCTCGAAGGAGCGCCCCTGGCCGCGGGTGCTGTTCGCCCTCGGGATCAGGCACGTCGGCTTCGTCACGGCCGAGGCCCTCGCCGCGGTCTGCCCCTCGCTCGACGCCCTCCTCACCGCCGGCGGCGAGCGGCTCGCCGAGGCCGAGGGGGTCGGGCCGGTCGTGGCCGAGTCGGTGCGCGAGTTCCTCGACATCGAGAGGAACCGCGCGCTCCTCGAGCGGCTGCGCGCCGCCGGGCTGACGATCGAGTCGGACGAGCCGCCGCCCTCGCGCGACGGGCCGCTGACGGGCCTGAGCATCGTGGTCACCGGGGGCCTCGACGCCTACACCCGCGACGAGGCCAAGCGGGCGATCGCGGCGGCGGGCGGCAAGGCGACCGGCTCGGTCAGCCGCTCCACCGCCTTCGTGGTGGCCGGCGTCGACCCGGGCTCGAAGCTCCAGAAGGCCGAGGCCGCCGGCGTGCCGGTGGTCGAGGAGGCGGACTTCGTCGCGATCCTGGAGGGGAGGCGGCCGCCTCCCGAGCGCGAGGAGGGCTAGCGGGGGCTCTGGCGCTCGGCGAGCGCCCTGTCCGAGGCGGGCTCCCCGCCCCCGGCGGGCGTGAGCTCGTAGTGCACCGTGCGGTAGCGCAGGACGCGGTGCGTCAGGGGGACCAGGATCCCCTGGAGGATGCGCTGCCGGCGCGCCAGGACGCGCGCCGCGTGTGCGGCCTCCTCATCGCCGAGCAGGCGGGCGTGCGCGCGGACGGCGGGACCGCGTGGCCGGCCGCGGACGGTCAACGGCGCGATCCGGACAACCGGGTTCCTCCGCGTGCGCCGGGCCTTCCACGCCCGGTCCCAGGTGCGGATGAACGCGTGGTCGCCCTCCACCGCGATGGTGACGGGCGTCTCGACCGGGCTGCCGTCGCGCTTGTACGTCGCGAGCACGGCGGTCCTCCGGCGGGCGAACGGCTCGAGGGCCGTCGTTGCGGCGGGCATCACCAAGCCCGTCCTCTATCTCCACTTCGACTCCAAGGAGCGCCTGTTCGTCGCCCTGCTCGAGCAGATCAGCGGTGAGCTCACCGCCCGTGGCGCGGCGGCGCTGGCCGCCGACGCGCCCGCCGAAGCGCGCGTGCGGGCGGCGGTCGAGGCGTTCTTCGGCTACGTCGAGCAGCGGCCGGCCGCGGCGCGGGTCCTGCTGCTCGGCCCCGGAGGCGCCCCGGAGGCCCTCGAGGCGTCGCGGGTCGTCCAGGGGCAGGTCACCGCTCGCCTCGCGGGGCTCCTGGGGGCGGAGCGCGAGCTCCTCCCGTCCGCGCCCGACCGGGAGCGGAGGCTGGAGCTCTTCGCCGAGTTCGCCAAGCAGGGGCTGCACGGCCTGGCCGAGTGGTGGGCGGCGCATCCCGACGTGCCTCGCTCGGTCCTCGTCGAGGCCGCGATGGACGTGCTGTGGGCGGGTCTGCGGGGGCAGTTCGGGGCCGAGGAGCCCCGGCCCGGGGGCGAGCAGGCTAGCCGCCGACGACGTCCTCCGCGCCCGACGCCAGGAGGGTGACGACCCGGTCCTGGGTGGCCCGTGCGCCGCCGATGTCGGCGGTGTTCATCAGCAGCGCGAACGCGTACCGCTGGCCGCGGCGGCTGATCACGCGCCCGGCGAGCGCGCTGACGCCGTCGAGATAGCCGGTCTTCGCGCGCACGCGCTTCGTGGCGGGGCCGCTGGTGAAGCGCCGCACCAGGGTTCCCTCGCCGCCCCGCGCCAGCGAGCCGATCAGCGCGGCGCCCCACTCCGGGTCGGCGTCGGCGGCCGCGACGAGCCGCACCAGGGTCGCCGCGCTCAGCCGGTTGTCGCGCGAGAGGCCCGAGCCGTCAACCAGCCTGTCGCCGGCGCCGATGACGCCCTCCTGGGCGAGGAGCGTGCGGGTGCGGGCGGCGCCGAGCCGCGTCGTCCCGCGCCCCGACCCGTAGGCGCCGACGTCCTTGATCAGGGTCTCGGCGATGTGGTTGTCGCTGGCGAGGTTCATGGCGCGCAGGATCACGGGGAGCCGCGGGGACTCGGCCTTGGCCAGCACCCGGCCGCGCTCAGGGGCGGCGCCCGTCTTCAGCGGCCCGACGTGGGACACGCCGAAGCCGCCGAGCGTGGCCTTCAGGCGCTGGGCCGCCGCGACCGGGGGGCTCGAGACATAGGCGCTACGCCCGTTGCCGGCGTAATTCTGGTTCGTGGCAAGCCCGGAGAGCGGCCCGGCGTAGTAGCGGTAGTACGACGGCCAGCCCGGCCCCATCCGCCGGGAGTCGAAGATCCGCTCGTCCGCGACGATCGGGCCGCGGACCAGCCGGATCCCGCGGCTCCTCAGGGGGCGCGCGAGCGCCGCCATCTGGGTGGCCCTCCCGGCGAGGTAGGCGGAGGCGTAGGAGCGCGTCGCCAGCACTGGGTCGCCGGCGCCCCTCAGGTAGATCGGTCCCACCAGCGCCTTGCTCCGGCGGACGGTGCTCGCGCCCGCGACCACCCGCGTCTCGAACCGGAAGGCCGGCCCGAGCTGGAGCAGGGCGCCCGCGCTGGTCACGAGCTTCATCGTCAACGCCGGGACGCGGCCGGTCTCGGCCCGGAACCCCGCCACCTGGATCCCGGTGCCGGAGCCGTCGAGGCGCCACACCAGCGCCGAGGTCCCCGGGCTGCCGGCCCCGAACGACGAGATCGCCGACTGGACCTGCCCGGCACCCAGCGCGGCGCCGGCCGGGCACACCAGCGCCGCGAGGGCGACGGCGGCGCCGGCCAGGCGCCGCCGGTGTCTGCTCCCTACGTGGCCGCGGCCTCGAGCATCCGCTCCGCCTCCGCCGGCAGCCGGTGACCCGCGGCGGTCACCGATCTGACGAACAGCGTCTTGTCGATCCTGCCGTTGTAGATCGGCACGGATGTCTCGACGCAGAGGCGCACGACCTGCTTGCGGGCGAGGCCGAGCGCCTCGGACAGTTCGTCCGGCGTGAGGTGATTGGCCATCAGGAGGACCTCCTTGATGATCTGTCAACCCGCTCACGCGCCAGCCGGGGGGATCGTGGCTGGGGTCGGGTCATGGCGAACCGAACGCTCAGGCCGCAGAGCCGCTGGTTCGCTCGTCCATGTACCGGGTGTTATCGACCCGCGGCGGCCCATTGTCAACCACCGTAGCCGCTCCGTGCGGACAACACCGCCGCGCCGGGTGAGGGGGCCGGAGCCGGCCCCGGGTCAGCCGACCGAGCGGGGAGCGGGCTGGGGGCGCAGGCGCCCGCGAGCGGCCATCAGCGCCCAGACGACGATGAAGCCCATCGCCACCACCAGCCCGCCGGCGACGGCGTCGAGCACGTAGTGGTTGGCCGTGCCGGTGATCGTGATGAAGACGACGACGGGGTAGGCGAGCGCGATCAGGCGCAGCGGCCAGGACCGCAGCAGCAGCAGGCCGACCATGCCGATCATGAGCGCGTAGCCGAAGTGCATCGACGGCACGGCGGCGTGCGGGTTGAACCAGCCGGAGAAGACCCCGCCGTGGAGGTCGATGTCGCTGACCCGGTTCAGGGTGTCCACGAAGCCCTGGCCGACCAGGCGCGGCGGGGCCACCGGGTAGAGCATGAAGATCACCAGGGCGATGCCGTTCGCCGCCAGGAAGGCGTTGCGGACGTAGGGGTACACCCGCCGGCGGCGCCGGTAGAGCCAGATGAAGAAGAGCGGCGTCACCGTCCAGTGGGCGTACATGTAGAAGTAGTTCAGGACCTCGGCGAGCTGGAGGTGGTTCAGCACCCACTCCTGGATGCTGGTCTCCACGAAGAGGCCCGAGCTCTTCTCCCAGTCGATGATCCCGGCCGCGTTCTCGAACGCGGTCGAGGGCTCGCCGATGACGAGCGCCCGCGAGGCCTGGTAGACGACGAGCGCCAGCGCGAACAGCGCGACCTCGAAGGTCCAGGGGTGCTTGGCGAAGGGCCGCCGGATGAGCGCGCCGGCGCGGCTCACCGCCGACGCCGTCGGCGCTGCCTCGGGCGCGGTGCGGTCCTGCGCGTCTGTGGGCGGTGTCACGGGCATCGTTCGACGTTCGTCACAGGTCCCAGACGATCGTGCCCGAGACCGTATCGTCTGTTACGCGGCCGCAACAACGCCGCGGGCCATGTCCTTACCGAGAATTACCCACGCACCGGGGCGCCGGTCCCGGCGCCCTCACGGTGCGATCGGGGTGCCCGGATTTGAACCGGGGACCTCTCCGACCCGAACGGAGCGCGCTACCAAGCTGCGCCACACCCCGCCGTCAGCGGCTCGGCGAATCGTACCCCATGGCGGGGCTCAGACGGTGATGACGCCCTCGACCTCGGGGATCGCGCGCCGCAGCTCGGCCTCGATCCCGAGCGTCAGGGTGGCGGTGGACATCGGGCATCCGCCGCAGGAGCCCTGCATGTTCAGGTAGACGAAGCCCTCCTCGTCGAACTCGACGAGCTCGACGTCGCCCCCGTCAGCGTGCAGCGCGGGGCGGATCTGGTCCAGGACGTCCTCGATCTGGGAGAGAATCTCCGCCGACATGCCGCCTCCAGGTGATGGCTCCGACCGGCCCCATGGTAGCGCCCTGAGGGTCGCCGCGGTCCAGATGAGCAGCTCAGCCGACCGCGGGCGCAACATCGGCGCCGCGGAGGCCCTGGTGCGGCGGGCGGCCGGCGCGGGCGCGCGGCTGGTCGTCCTGCCCGAGAAGTGGCCGTTCATGCACGGTCCGCGGCTCCTGGAGGGGGCGGAGCCCCTCGACGGGCCCTCGCTGGCGGCGGCCCGGGCCTGGGCGAGCGAGCTGGGCATCGCGATCGTCGCGGGCAGCGTGGTCGAGCGGGTCGAGGGGGACGCGCGGGCGCGCAACACCAGCGTCCTCCTGCGCCCGGACGGGACCGTCGCGGCCGTCTACCGCAAGCTCCACATGTTCGACGTGGACGTGGGCGGCGTCTCCTATCGCGAGTCCGCCGCCACGGCGCCGGGCGACGAGGTGGTGGTGGCCGAGGTCCTGGGCCGCTCCGTGGGCATGTCGGTCTGCTACGACCTGCGCTTCCCCGAGCTCTATCGCCGCCTGGCGGACGGGGGCGCCGAGATCATCGTCGTCCCGGCGGCCTTCACGGCCGTGACCGGGCGCGACCACTGGGAGCCGCTCCTCCGGGCCCGCGCGATCGAGAACCAGGCCTTCGTGGTCGCCGCCGGCCAGCACGGGCGCCACGACGACGGCAGCGAGACCCACGGACGGAGCATGGTCATCGACCCCTGGGGGCTCGTCCTGGCGCAGGCGCCCGACGGCGACGGGTTGGCCGTCGCCGACCTCGACTTCGCGCGGATGGACGAGATCCGCGACCGGCTCCCGGCCCTCCGCCACCGCCGGCCGGACGTCTACGGCCGGCCCTGACATGCCCGCGCGCGTCGCCCTGGTGACCGGCAGCTCGCGCGGCCTGGGCGCCGAGATCGCGCGCCGCCTGGCGCGCGACGGGCTCGCCGTGGCGGTCAACGCCCTGCGGGACGACGTGGGCGCGGCGGCCGTCGCCGCGGACATCCGAAGCGACGGCGGCGCGGCGGAGGCGTTCGCGGCCGACGTCACCGACGAGCGGCAGGCCGCGGGCCTCGTCGCCGACGTCGAGGGGGCGCTCGGACCGGTCGACGTCCTGGTGCTGAACGCCACCGGTCCGCAGCCCGAGGCGCCGCTCACGGACGTGGGGTGGGACGAGCACCTCGCCCAGCTCGCCTTCTTCGTGAAGAGCCCGGTGGTGCTCGGCCGGCTGGTGGTCCCCGGGATGCGGGCGCGCCGCTGGGGGCGAATCGTCCAGATCGACTCCGAGGTCGCCGATCGCCCGCCCCCCGGCCGATCGGCCTACGCCACGGCCAAGAGCGCCCAGATCGGCCTCGCCCGGAGCTGGGCGCGGGAGCTGGCCCCGCACGGCATCACCGTCAACGCGGTCGCGCCCGGCTTCGTGCCGGTCGAGCGGCACGACGAGGTCCCGGACGAGGTGCGTCGCGCCTACCTCGCCTCGGTCCCGGCGGGGCGCATGGGGACGCGCGAGGACGTCGCCCACGCCGTCAGCTTCTTCGCGTCCGAGGGGGCCGGCTTCGTGACAGGCCAGCGCCTGGTCGTGGACGGCGGGCGCGCCCTCTCGGCCTGAGCCGGGACGACAGGACCTGCTCAGCCCACGGCGCCCGCGAGCTCGGCGGCGAGCGGGCCGAGGTCCAGCCCCGGCGCTCCGAGCTCGCTCGCGAGCGCCTCGGGCTCCAGCGCCCCGCCCTCCAGCCACAGCTCCCGCAGCAGGCGCCCGGCCCGTGGGTCGGCGAACCAGCGCGCTCCGTGCGCCTCGCGCAGGTGGGCGCGCAGCGCCGCCGACAGCGCCTGTGCCCGGAGCTCGTCGGCCGGGCCCAGGCCGGCGAGGCCGTCGGCCAGGGCCAGCGCCGCCGGCCACGCCAGGCCCAGCGCGCGCGACATCGGCGCCTCGCCCCCGCGGGCGATGGCGACCGCCCTGGCGGCGGCCGCGCGGGCCGCCAGCAGCCTGACCGCCGCCGCCGCGTGGGCGACGCCGCCGGCGTCGCGGACCCCGGCGGCCCGGGCGAGCCAGGCCGGGTCGGCCGCCAGCCCCTCGAGCAGCAGCCCCGACGCACGCGCGAGGCTCGGGTCGGCCAGGAGGCGCCGTTCCGGGGGCAGGCGCGGCGAGGCGCCCGAGGCCGCGAGCGCGGCGCCCAGCGTGCCCAGCGTCTCGAGCCACAGCGCCAGCCCCTCGCGCCCCCCGGCGGGGACGGCCGGCCCCCCGGGGAGCTCCAGCTCGAGCAGCTCGAGGGTGCGGGCCGCCACGCCGCGGGCTCCGGAGGACGACACCTCGTCCTCGAGCTGGGGCGCGCGGACGATCCGGGGCAGGTCCGCGGCCTCGGTCGGGGCGGCGTCGCCCAGCGCGGCCGCGGCCGTGACGGCGAGCGCACGGCCGGCGACGTCGTCGGTGGCGTCGAGCAGCCCCTCGCCGGCCGCGGCGATGCCGTCCAGCTCGAGGCCCGCCGCCCCGGCCAGGAGCGACTCGGGCGAGGCCGCTCCGGCGTCCCGGGCCGCCTCCTCCCGCCGCTGCCGGGCGTCGGCCAGGAGCGGGCCGAGCCGGCCCTCGACGGCCCTCAGGCGGGCGGCCTGGATGACGCGGCGGCGCTCCCTGTCCGGCTCGGCGGCCAGGGCGGCATCGACCTCGGCGGGCGCCAGCAGCCCCCCGGGGCCCTCGACGACCGGCTCGGCGATCCGGGCGCGGATCTCGGCCATCTCGCCCGCGCTCGCGCGCCGGAGGAGCCCCTCGGCGGCGAAGCGCGCGAGCGCCGGTGCGCCCTGGGCGCGCAGGCCGGCGACGGCCTCGGCGCTGAACAGACGCGCCAGGCGGTCGTCGGCCGCGGGGCCGGGCGCGGCGAGCAGCTCCTCGACGCCCTGCCGGTACTCCTCGAGGTCGGGAGCGGCGCCGGCCACGGGCGCAATACTAGGAACGTGGAGCGCCCTCGGCGCGATGACGTCCTCGAGCTCGAGGTGGGCGACCTCGCCTTCGGCGGGGCCGCGGTCGCCCGCCGCGACGGCTTCGTCGTGTTCTGCCGCGACGCCGCCCCCGGCGACGCCGTCCGCGCGCGCGTGACCAAGGCGCGCCGCCGCTTCGCCGAGGCCGACCTCGTGGAGGTGCTGCGCCCCGGGCCGGACCGCGTCGCGCCGCCGTGCCCCTACGTGCCCCGCTGCGGCGGCTGCCGGCTGCAGCACGTGGCCTACGAGGCCCAGCGCGCGGCCAAGCGCGACCAGGTGGCCGAGCACCTCACGCGGATCGGCCACCTCGACGGGATCGCCGTGCTGCCGGCCGACGCCGCGTTCGAGGCCTTCGGCTACCGCAACCGCATGGAGTACTCGGCCGCCCCGGGGCCCGGTGGCGAGCTCACCCTCGGCTTCCACGCCCGCGGGCGCTGGGACGAGGTCGTCGGCGTCGAGGCCTGCCTGCTCGCCACGCCCCTCGGCAACGCGGTGCGCGAGACGGTGCGGGCCGCGGCGACCGAGGCCGGCATCGCGCCCTACGACCAGCGCGGCCAGGCGGGCGTCCTGCGGCACGTCATCGTGCGCGAGGGCATCGCCACGGGCCAGGTGCTCGTGACGCTGGTGACGGCCGCCGGGGCCGAGGAGGGCGTCGACGCGGTGGCCGCCGGCCTCGCCCGTGCGCACCCCGAGCTCGTCGGGGTGCTCCACGCGGTCAACGCCGGGGTCGCCGAGACGACCGCCGGCCATCCGACCCGGCTCGTCGCGGGGCGGGACTGGGTGGAGGAGCGGGTCCTCGGGACCACGCTGCGCCTGTCGGCGGGCTCGTTCTTCCAGACCAACACGCGCATGGCCGAGCGCCTCTACGAGCGCGTGGCCGAGGCGGCCGGCCTCGACGGCTCCCAGGTGCTCTACGACCTGTTCTGCGGCGCCGGCAGCATCGGCGTCGTGCTCGCGCCCGGGGCGCGCGAGGTCGTGGCGATCGACGTCGTCCCCGAGGCGGTCGCCGACGCCGGGCGCAACGCCGCCGCCAACGGCCTGGCCAACCACACCGCCCTCTGCGGCGACGTCGGGGTCGTGCTGCGCGAGCGCCGCGGCGAGCTGCCGCCCCCGGACGTCGCGGTGGTCGACCCGCCCCGGGCCGGGCTCTCCGGCCGGGCCCTGCGGCGCGTGCTGGAGCTGGCGCCGCCGACGCTGGTGTACGTGTCCTGCCAGCCGGCCACCTTCGCCGACAACGCCGCCCGCCTCGTGGCGGGCGGCTACCGGCTCGAGTGGGTCCGCCCGGTCAACATGTTCCCTCAGACGCCCCACATCGAGGCGGTGGCGCGCTTCACGCGCTAGCGCTCGCTGTCGAGCCCGGCCATCAGCGGCTCGGCGTACCGCGATCCGGCGGCCTCCCCGGCCGGCACGGCCGCCTCGATGCGGGCGAGGTCGTCGCCCGTCAGCTCCAGGTCCAGGGCGTCCAGGGCCTCGGCGAGCCGCTCCCGGGTGCGGGCCCCCACCAGGGGGACGATCTCGTGGCCGCGCGAGAGCACCCACGCGATCGCCGCCTGGGCGACGGTCGCGCCCCGCTCCTCGGCGACGGCGCGCAGCGCCTCGACGAGGGCGAGGTTGCGGCCGAGGTTGTCGCCCTGGAAGCGTGGCTGGTGGGCGCGGAAGTCGGTCATCGGCAGGTCACGCTCGGGCGTCCAGTGCCCGCTGAGCAGGCCGCGCGACAGGACCCCGTAGGCGGTGACGCCGATCCCGAGCTCGCGGCACGCCGGCAGGATCTCGGGCTCGATGCCGCGGGAGATCAGCGAGTACTCGATCTGCAGGTCGCTGACCGGGTGGACGGCCGCGGCTCGCCGGATCGTCTCGGCGCCGACCTCCGACAGCCCGACGTGGCGCACGTAGCCGGCCCGCACCATCTCGGCGATGGCGCCGACGGTTTCCTCGACCGGGACCGCCGGGTCGAGCCGGGCCGGCCGGTAGATGTCCACGTGGTCGGTGCCGAGCCGGTTGAGCGTGTACGCGAGGAAGTTCTTGACCGCCTGCGGCCTGCCGTCGGTGCCGATCCAGCCGCCCGCCGGGTCGCGCAGCCCCCCGAATTTCACGCTGATCGCCACCTCGTCGCGCCGCCGGTCCCGCAGAGCGCGTGCGATCAGCAGCTCGTTGCGCCCCGACCCGTAGAAGTCACCCGAGTCGAGCAGCGTGACGCCGGCGTCGATCGCGGCGTGGAGGGTGGCGACACTCTCGCGCTCGTCAGCCGGGCCGTAGAAGTCGGACATCCCCATGGCCCCCAGTCCCAGGGCCGAGACCCGCGGGCCGGCCGCGCCGAGCGCTCTCATCTCCATGTCCCCTCGCTCTCCTCGGGCTCGCCTCGTGTCGTGCTGAGATGATGGGTGCGATGGCCCCGGCCGTGAAACGCCGATCGGCGGTGGAGCCACCACCACGAGGCGTCGATGCCTGAGCTGCGGCACCTGCGCGCCTTCGTCGCGGTGGCCCAGGAGCTGAACTTCACGCGCGCCGCCGAGCGGCTGCACATGGGACAGCAGGCGGTCTCGAAGACGGTGCGCCAGCTCGAGCGCGAGCTGGGGGTCACGCTGCTCGAACGGACCACGCGGGAGGTCCGGCTCACCGCGGCGGGGCTGGCGCTGCTCGACGGCGCGGTCCGCGCGCTCGACGCGGCCGATGCCGCGTTCGCGCGAGCCCGCGAGGTGGGCCGCGGGACGGCGGGGACCGCGCGCGTCGGCGTCACCCCCGCCGTGTCGGCCGGCGAGCGCGAGGACATCGTGCGCGCGCTGCGGTCCGGCGCCCCCGCGCTGTCGGTCTCGTTCCACGACCTGCGGCCGCGCGAGGTGCGGGAGGCCCTGCGCGCCGGGCGGGTCGAGGTGGTCGTCGCCCGCACCGCGCCCGCCGGCGACGGGCTCACCACCGCGCCGCTGCGGCCGACCCCAGCCGAGCTGCACGTCCCCGCCGGCCATCGCCTGGCCGGTCGCGCGGAGGCGGCCCTGGCCGATCTCGACGGCGAGCGGATGCTCGTCTGGAGCCCGCCCGGCACGGCCTACACCGACATGCTCCTTGCGACGCTCGCCGGCGCGGGCGCCGCGGTGACGCCGGTCGAGGCGCGCGTCACCGGGACCGGGTCGCTCATCGATCTCGCCGATGCCGGCGCGGTCACGCTGCTCCCCGTCGGTTCGCCGGACACCGCCGGAACGGTCGCCGTGCCGCTCGCCGACGACCTGCGCCTGCCTCTGCTCGCGCTGTGGCGCGCCGGCCCCGAGCCGCCCGCCGTCCGCCGGCTGCGCGCCGGTATGGGGGAGTCAGGCGATCAGTAGGGCGGCTGGGCCTGGTGCCAGTCGCCGACGGCCCGGAACGCCTCCCAGAAGGCCCGCTTGGAGGCCTGCTCGTCCAGCGAGGTGTCGATGTCGGGGACGTAGATCGCGTCGATCGTGGGCGTCCAGCGCTGGACGGCGCCCGGCTCGGTGCCGAGCGGCTCGGACAGCGGGAACGCGAGGCCGTTGAGCGTCTCCACCACCCGCTCGCCCATCGGCACGACGAGCTTCGGCTGGACGATGTGCAGCTCCTGGGCCAGCCAGGCCGGGCAGAGGCGCGCGGCCTCGGCGGGATCGAGGTGCGTGCACTTCACGCAAAGGGTGCCGTAGAGCATCAGCGGGTCGATGCCGAGGCGTTGCACGCTCTTGAGGATCGCGGAGCCGGCTCGGCCGAAGAACGCGACGCCCTCCTGGCGCTCGGAGAGGCTCGCGGTCCACTTGATCAGCATGATCTCGGCCTGGGGCGAGCCGGAGCTCATGACCGGCAGCTCGGCGTCCGGGCGGCAGCGCTCGCACGCGGTGATGGCGTCGTTGAGCGCGGCGATCTCGGCGATCGCGCGGCGCTGGTACGCGTCCTGGATGTCCTCCGGGCTCGCGCCGCCGACGGCGGCGCCCGGCGCCCGGCGGCCGCCTCGCGAGCGCCGGGTCGAGCGCGGGGTGGATGGGTCAGGGCTCATGGCCGACGGTCCTCTTAGGCGGGTCCGACGCTACTCCTGCCGGGGGGTGTTTCACGAGTCGGGAACGCGCCGTCCGCGTGGCCGGCCCTGCGGAGCCCGGGCCCGGCGACGGCGCGGCGGACGCGCGAGGCGGGCCTCGCCGAGGGCGTCGAGGAAGTCGGAGGGCCCGTGGAACGGGCGCAGCTCCGTGACGGCGGAGCCGACGTCCTCGGGGCGGACGGCCCCGCTGCCCGCGCAGCCGAGAACCCCCATCCGCTGGGCGATGCGGGCCGTCTCATCCTCGGCCTGCCCCGGAGCCGAACCGCTCACGAGCTGGCGGCAGTCAACCTCGCCACCGAGGCGCCGCAGCCCCTCGGGCGAGGGCGGCGGGGCCGGGCCGTCGGGGTGGGGCGCCATGACGACGCCGCCCTGCGCGTGGACGGCGGCGGCAGCCGCCTGGAGGTCGAGGCCGGCCTCCACGTCGCGCGCGAGGAAGAGCCCGATCAGCGCCCCGTCGATGGTGGCGATCTCCTGTCCGATCACCACCGCGAGGTCGTCCGGGGCGGCGTCGGCCACGGCGAGGGCGGGCGCGATCCCGTCCGGGGAGGCCACGGCGACCGCCCCCAGGCCGCGCTCGCGGCAGGCGGCGACGATCCGCTGGGGCTCGACCCCGGCCGGCGGGCGCAGGCGCAGGTCGGCGAGCACGCGATCCTCCGTCGTGACCGCCCGCCGCCCCGACGCGAGGGCCGTCCGATAGGCCGCCTCGAGGTCGGCGGCGACGTCGTCCCATCCGCGGCGAGCCCGCTCCGCGGCCGCGGTCCCGAGGGCCGCGCGCCGGCGGCCGTCGACGGCCAGGTCCGCGACCGCCGCGGACCACAGGTCCCGCGAGAAGGGCGGCAGCACCAGCGCGTCGACGCCGTGGCGGGCGGCCTCGTCGGCCGCGGCGCATCGCGGCGCCAGCACGGCGCACCCGGCGGCCATCGCCTCCCGCATCGCCGCGCCGGAGGCGTCCTCGGGCGCGACCAGCACCGCGATCGTGCCGGGCGACAGGGCCGCCGCGCGCGCCTCCGGGCCCGCGTCCGGGACGACCTCGACGCGATCGCGCAGGGCCTTCGGCACCGCGGCGCGGGTCCGCCAGGGCGCATCGGGCGGACCGACGAGCGTCACCCGGCCGAGCGCCTCCAGGTCGAGGGACTTGAGCATCCCGAGGGCGAAGCGCACGCCGGTCCGGTCGCGCCCGCGCGCCACGAGCGTCAGCGGCGGCGGGCCGGACCTCCGCCGGGGAGGGCGCGCGAGCAGCCCGAGGTCCACCCCCGGCGGGATCACGGCGTAGTCGCCGGGCAGGATCTCCGCGAGCGCCTCCGCCGCGGCGCGGCTGGTCGCCACGCGGAGGTCCGCCCGCGAGAGCGCACGGTTGACGAGCGGGCGCAGGAACGCGACCCCCGCGAGGGGCTCGGCGCGGTGGAAGGTGACGGCGGCCACGCCGTGCGCGTGGCGCAGGGCGGCCAGGGCGGGGCTCGGGGCGAGCGGCTCGTGCAGGTCGACGACGTCGAAGGTCGGCCGCGAGAGCGCGGCCTCGAGCGCCGTCACGAGGTCGAACGGACCGCCGACCCGGCGGCCGGGACCGGCGGGAAGCGCGCGCCCGACCGCCACCTCGCGCACCTCGCCCGGGGCCGCGACGACCGCCGAGGGGTCGCCGGCCTCGGCGGCGCGCAGCCGCGCCCTCCCGGCCGCGACGCGGTCGCGGGCCGTCGCGGGGGCGAGCACCGTCACGCCGTGCCCGCGGCCGGCCAGCGCCCGGGCGACCTCGGCGACGTGGCGGGCGACCTCGTCGCGAGGCGGCGAGGGCAGCGGCGAGACCAGCGCGATGCGGATGGGCCGGCTCACCGCGAGGCGTTGTAGACGAGCAGCATGCGGTGCCCGGCGGTCATGAGGCTCAACCCGGCGAGGATGGCCATGCCGACCGGCAGGACGTCCCCCACGCCGCCGAGGAAGAGCGCGGCGCCCACGATCACGAGCCGCTCGGGCCGGCCCATCAGCCCGCCGCTCGAGCCGGGGATGCCGAGCCCCTCGGCGCGCGCGCGCGCGTAGGAGACGAGGAAGGAGGCCGTGAGGGCGACGAAGCAGGCCGCGAGCCCCCAGATGTCGTCGTCCTGGGCGAGCGTGATGCCGATGGCGCCGATGATCACGCCCTCGGCCAGGCGGTCGAGCGTGGAGTCGAGGAACGCCCCGAAGGCCGTCACGCGGTTCTGGTAGCGCGCGAGCAGCCCGTCGAGGGAGTCGATCAGCCCTGAGGCGATGAACACCAGCGACGCGAGCACCCACCACCGCGCCAGCGCGAGCCCGGCCGCGGCGCAGATGCCGAGGAAGCCGATGATCGTGACCGCGTTCGGCGTGATCCGGCTGCGGTCGATCAGCCACAGCACCGCCCGGGACGGTCCCGACCTTCGGCGCGGCGACGCGGCGTCAAGCTCCTGAAGCTCGGTGGCGATCTGCGCTCGCCCCTCGGGGGTTGGGGTCACGTCACGGGGGCCCGCGCCCCGCCCCGACTAGGATAGCGGCGCATGCGCCTGTGCACGTACCGCGACCGGGGGGGCTCGCGGCTGGGGTCCGTCGAGGACGGCGTCGTCGTGCCGCTCGCCGGGCGCGACGTGGCCGACGCCCTCGCCGGGCCGCCGGAGCCCGCCGGCCCGGCGGTGTCCCTCGACGGCCTGGAGCTCCTCGCCCCCCTCGTGCCGGGCAAGCTGATCGGCGTGGGGCTGAACTACCGCGACCACGCGGCGGAGACCGGCGCCGAGCTCCCGCGCGAGCCGCTGCTGTTCGCCAAGCTGCCGTCGTCCGTGACCTCCCCGGCCGGCGACGTCGTGCGGCCCGCCTACACCGATGAGCTCGACTACGAGGGCGAGCTGGCGGTGGTGATCGGGCGCAGGGCCCGCGACGTGGCGCCCGGGAGCGCGCTCGGCCACGTCTTCGGCTACGCCGTGATGAACGACGTCACCGCCCGCGACCGCCAGCGCGCCGAGCCGCAGTGGGTGCGCGCCAAGGGCGGCGACACCTTCGCCCCCTTCGGGCCGTGGGTCACGACGGCCGACGAGGTCCCCGACCCCCAGGCGCTGGCGATCCGCACGACGGTCAACGGGGAGCTGCGCCAGGACGGGAGCACCGCCGACATGGTCTTCTCCGTCGCCGCCCTCGTCGCCTGGTGCTCGGCGAGCTTCACCCTCGAGCCCGGCGACGTCATCACCACCGGCACGCCGGCGGGCGTGGGGGTCGCGCGGGGCGCATTCCTGTCGCCCGGGGACCGGGTGCGGGTGGAGATCGACGGGCTCGGCGCGCTCGAGAACACGGTGCGGTGACCCCCGAGGAGGCCCTGCTGCGCGTGCTCGCCCTCACGGGGCTGGGCTTCCCGCGCGGGGTGCTCGGGCCGGCGACGTGGGCGCTGGCGCGGGCGCTGTCCGAGGATGGCGCCCCCGGCGCCGACCCGGCGGAGCTGGCCGAGGCGGCCGCGGCGGCGCACTGGCGGGAGCTTCGCGGCCCCATGGAGGCGGCGCTCCTGCGCGGAGCGGCGGCCGCCGGGCCGGAGGACCGGGAGGCGTTCGCGATGGTCCTCCCCTGGGCCGCCGACGAGAGCCCCGACAACCCCCTGGCGCGCGCGCTCGCGGTCCGCGCCGCCACGGAGCTGGCGGCGGCGGACGCGCGGGCCCGGGAGCGCCTGCGCGCGGCCGAGGAGGCGATCGCGGAGGGTGGTCCCGGGGCGGCGGTCGCCGCCGCGACGGCCGCCGGCGCGATCGCCGCCGACCTCCTCGACCTCGACCCCGAGGACTTCGGCCGGGAGATCGCCGCGTACGTCGAGGCGGGGCGCCGGCCCGAGGACATCGCCCAGCTCGCGCGCTCGACCGGGGACCCGGAGATCCGCGCCTGGGCGCGCGGCGCGGTGGCGGCCGCCGACGACGGCGAGGCACCCGAGGCCGCCGCCGGGGTGCGCCACCTGGCCTCCGGCCCCCCGCCGGAGGACCCCGCCGAGGACCTCGTCTGGGTGCCGACGATCCTCTCGCTGGCCGAGGAGGCCATCGAGCGGGCGCTCGTGGACGAGGCCGGGGACCTGGACTAGAGGTCTGCCGCGGGCGAGCGCAGGTTGGGCCGGAGGCCGGCCTCGGCGAAGCCGTAGCGGAGCATGTTGCGGTACGAGGGGCCCGGCCCCTCGTCGGCGACCGGTGCGCCGGTCTCCGTGACGAGGCGGCGCAGGCCGAGCCGCTCCGCGCGCCGAAGCCGCTCGGCGAACAGCGCCCCCTGGGCGCCGCGGCCGCGGTGCTGCGGCATGGTGGCCCCCATCGTGAACCAGCCCGTGTCGCCGTGGACGAACAGGGCCGCGGCACCGACCGGCTCGCCGCAGTCGCGCGCGACCAGGCAGGTCCAGCCGGGCCTGCCGACGAGCGCGGCCATCCAGCCGGCGAGGTCGTCCGGCATGCCGAAACCCGCCGCCACGACCCGCCCGAAGCCGGCCGCGCCGCCCGCCTCGGCGTCCTCCACGACGACCTCGGTGGCGCGCGCCGGCGGGGGGCCGGGCTCCCGTGCGAAGGTCATCCAGGCTCGCGCCTCCTCGAAGCCCCGCTCGGCGAGCAGCCCGGCGAGCCCGGGCGCCGCCGCGTCGGCGGCCACGGTGTAGGCGACGCCGAGCCGCCGGTAGAAGCCCTCGACCTCGTCCAGCTCGGCCGCGCCTGCCGGCGCGCCGACGCCGATGCCGACGGCGTGGTTGAGCATCGGGTCCCCCGACATGGAGGCGCATCCGAGGCACACCCCCCCGGCCACGTCGAGGTGGGCGATGCCGTGGCGCGCCACCAGCCCGGCGGGCGCCGCGAGCCAGAGGTCGCGGTAGCCCATGGCCTCGGCGGCGGCGTGCGGGGCGGCGATCACGCCCACCCCATCGGCTCGTAGCCGCTCGTGCGCGGCGCGGACACGATCAGCACCGAGGCGACCTCGTCGCCCTCGTTGACCACGGTTCGCTTCGGCTCGGGGTCGAGGCGGGCCAGGGTGCCCGCGGGCGCCGGGGTCCGCTCGCCGTCGATGACCAGCACGGCAGAGCCGCTCAGGACCATGAACAGCTCCTCGTGGTCCCGGTCGGTCTCGTCGTGCTCCGGGATCCCCTCACCCGGCGGGATGTCGACGATGTTGATCCCGAAGGAGCTGACCCCGAGCGACCGGCGGACGAGCGACCAGTTGCCGGTGCGCTCGAGCTCGTCGCGGTGGGCGATGGTGATGGCGGCGGTGGACATCTGAGCCTCCCTGGTCGGGCTGCGATGGGTGCACGGTACGTCGCCCTCGTCCCCGGCGCGTCTCGCGGTGCGTCCCGGGAGCGTCAAGGGGGGCACTAGGCTGCCGCGATGGCACCGCCGCGCCCCGGCACCCGCGCCCACGCGCGCGAGATCGCCGCTCGCCTGGAGGCCACGCAGGGCCACATCCCCTGGCGCCGCCGTCACGACCCCGTGAGCGAGCTGGTCACCACGCTCCTCAGCCACAGCACGACGGACCTCAACCAGCTGAGGGCGTTCGAGGCGCTGCGCGCCCGCTATCCGAGCTGGGACGAGGTGAGGCGCGCGCCGACCGCCGAGGTGGAGGAGACGGTCCGGGTCGCGG
Source organism: Miltoncostaeaceae bacterium (assembly GCA_963835685.1). Classification (GTDB taxonomy): domain Bacteria; phylum Actinomycetota; class Thermoleophilia; order Miltoncostaeales; family Miltoncostaeaceae; genus DATAGF01. Next base: position 120,215 of record CAWIGI010000014.1, on the reverse strand, counting down.
GCCTGGCGGGCCAGAAGGCGCCGCGCATCCAGCGCGTCCTCGACGTCATCGCCGACGACCCGCGCGGCTCGGACCTGGAGTGGCTCGGCGACACCCCGCTCGACCAGGCGATGGCCTTCCTCACCGCGCTCCCCGGCGTCGGGCCGAAGACCGCCGGCTGCGTCATGTGCTTCTGCTTCAACGCTCCCGTCGTGCCCGTCGACACCCACGTCCACCGGATCGCCCTGAGGACGCGGATCGTCCCACCGAAGGCGAGCGCGGTGATGGCCCAGGAGCGCCTGAGCCGCTGGATCCCGCCCGACCTCGCCTACGCGACCCACATGCACCTGATCGCCCACGGTCGCACGATCTGCACCGCCCGCTCCCCGCGGTGCGGCGAATGCCCGCTCCTCGACCTCTGCCCCGAAGGGCCGTCGCCGAACCTGAGGCCGACCGGGACGGGGCCGGGGGCCAAGTGGCCAAGCGCGAAGCGGCCAAGTGGCCAAGCGCAAGGCGGCCAAATGGCCAAGCGCAAGGCGCCAAATGGCCAAGCGCAAGGCGGCCAAGTGGCCAAGCGCAAGGCGGCCAAGTGGCCAAGCGCAAGGCGGCCAAGTGGCCACCGCGCGGCGCCTGGGCTCAGCGCTCCGCGCCGGGCGGCGCTCTCGGGGACCGCGCCAGCGCGAATGCGGCTCCGCCGATGAGGGTGAGGGCGGCCAGGACGGCGATCCACGTCGCGCGGGCGGAGCCGGCCTCCATGTCGCCGGCGCCTCGGAGGGCGCCCAGGAGCGCGCCGGCGGGGAAGGCGATCAGGGCCAGCAGGGGGATCCGGGCCTCGCGGCGCCCGCGCAGGGCCGGCCAGGCGGCCATCACCGCCATGAGGAGGCACCAGGCGCCCAGGAACCGGCCGCCCAGCAGCCGGCACGTCGAACGGGGCGGGGAACGCCCTCGGGTCGGCGAGGAAGGCGATCGCCCCGGCCAGATAGGCGAGCGCGAGGACGGCGAGGCCGGCGCGCAGCCACCCGGGCGGCACGGGGCCCGGCGGGCCGCCCTCGCGGCGCAGGGCGAGGAGGATCGCCGCGAAGGTGAGCGGGCTCGCGACGAACAGGATCACCCAGATCACGGCGAGGGCGCGCGAGAAGTCGAAGACGTCGCGGTGGGCGATCGTGGCCGCGAGGGTCGGAAGGGTGAGCGCCAGCGCGCCGACGCAGAGGCCGCGTCCGGCCGGCCACCGGGTCCCGGCGGCCGCGCCGAAGACGACGGCCGAGGCCAGGTAGAGCCCGCCGACGATCGCCGCGAGGGGGCTCGGGGCGAGGGCCCAGGCGAAGTAGTCCCCGGTGTCCTCGGGAACGACCAGCATGAGGACGCCGGCGACCCCGGCCGCGACGGCGACGATCAGGCAGGCGGCCAGCAGCACCCGCTCCGCGACGCCCCGGGAGGGCGCCTTCGGGGCCGCTGCGACGACGGGAGCCGGCTCGCTCATCGCCGTCGAGCCTATCCGGACGCCTCAGGGCCCCGCAGCGGCACGCCGGCGCGTCTTCGATCTAAGTCGATGACACTGAGATCGACTTGACATGACACGACTAAGATCTACCATCCCCTCGGACAACCCCGAACCGCTGGCTGGGCGCGCCCCGGCCGAGGAGGACGTGAACGCATGAGCAAGACGATCGGCATCGACCTGGGCACCACCAACTCGGCGGTCGCCGTGCTGACCGGCGGCGAGCCGGAGGTCCTGCCCAACGCGGAGGGGGGGCGCACGACCCCGTCGGTCGTCGGCTTCTCCAAGACCGGCGAGCGGCTGGTGGGCACCGTCGCCAAGCGGCAGGCGGTCACGAACCCCGAGAACACCGTCTTCAGCGTCAAGCGCTTCATGGGGCGCAAGTACTCCGAGGTGGACGAGGAGATGAAGATCGTCCCCTACGAGGTGGTCCGCGGCTCCAACGGCGACGCGCGCATCAAGGTCGCCGACAAGGAGTACACGCCGCCGGAGATCAGCGCGATGATCCTTCAGAAGCTGCGGGCGGACGCCGAGGCGTTCCTCGGCGAGACGGTCACCGACGCCGTCATCACCGTTCCGGCGTACTTCAACGACGCCCAGCGCCAGGCCACCAAGGACGCCGGCAAGATCGCGGGCCTCGAGGTCAAGCGCATCATCAACGAGCCCACGGCGGCCGCCCTGGCCTACGGGCTCGACAAGGAGAGCGACCAGACGATCCTCGTCTTCGACCTCGGCGGCGGCACCTTCGACGTGTCGGTGCTCGAGATCGGCGACGGGGTCTTCGAGGTCAAGGCCACCGCCGGCGACAACCACCTCGGCGGCGACAACTTCGACAAGGCGATCGTCAACTGGATGGTCGCCGAGTTCAAGGTGTCCCAGGGCATCGACCTCAGCAGCGACCGGATGGCCCTCCAGCGCCTCTACGAGGCCGCCGAGAAGGCCAAGATCGAGCTCTCGACGACCACGTCGAGCCAGATCAACCTGCCGTTCATCACGGCCGACCAGACCGGCCCCAAGCACCTCGACCTGCAGCTCACCCGGGCGAAGCTCGAGGAGCTCACCCACGACCTGCTCGAGCGGCTCGTCGGGCCGACGAAGCAGGCCCTGGCGGACTCGGGCGTGACGGTCGACCACGTGGTGCTCGTCGGCGGCATGACCCGCATGCCCGCCGTGCAGGAGCGCGTGAAGGAGCTCACGGGCAAGGAGCCCCACAAGGGCGTCAACCCGGACGAGGTCGTGGCGGTCGGCGCCGCGATCCAGGCCGGCGTGCTCTCGGGCGACGTCAAGGACGTGCTGCTGCTGGACGTGACCCCGCTCTCCCTCGGCATCGAGACGAAGGGCGGCGTGTTCACGCGGCTCATCGAGCGCAACACCACGATCCCGACCAAGAAGAGCGAGGTCTTCTCGACCGCCGACGACAACCAGAGCCAGGTGGAGATCCACGTCCTCCAGGGCGAGCGCGAGATGGCGACCTACAACCGCACGCTCGGCAAGTTCAACCTGGTGGGGATCCCCCCCGCGCCGCGGGGCGTGCCGCAGATCGAGGTCACCTTCGACATCGACGCCAACGGCATCGTGCACGTGGGCGCCAAGGACCTCGGGACCGGCAACGAGCAGAAGATCGAGATCAAGGCCTCGAGCGGCCTGTCCGACGAGGAGATCGACACGATGGTGCGCGACGCCGAGTCGCACGCCGACGAGGACCGCCGGCTGCGCCGGGTGGCCGACGCCCGCAACGGGGCCGAGGCGCGGGTCCACGAGGCGGAGCGCCAGCTCAAGGACAACGGCGACAAGGTCGACGAGGAGCTGCGCCGGGACCTCGAGGGCGCCATCGCGGCCGCGAAGACGGCGGCCGAGGGCGACGACGCCGACGAGATCGAGGCCAAGGCCAGCAGCCTGACCGACGTCCTGCACCGGCTCTCCGAGCAGGTGTACCGCCAGGCGGCCGCCCAGCAGGAGACCGCGACCAACGGCGGCGCCTCCGCGGACGAGACCGTCGAGGACGCCGAGTACGAGGTCATCGACGAGGACGCCCCCAAGGCGTCCTGACCCACCCGAGCGAACGACGAGCAAGGAGGATCAGACACAATGCCCGCTGTCGTGAGGTTCGACCCGTTCCGCGACATCACCTCGCTTCGCGACGAGATGAACCGCCTGTTCACCCGGACCCTGGGCGAGGGCTCCTCGGCCGGCACCGCGTGGACCCCGGCCGTGGACATCTTCGACGCCGCCGACGCCATCGTGCTGAAGGCGGAGCTCCCGGGGCTGTCGGCGGACGACATCGACATCGAGATCGACGAGAACGTCCTCACCCTCAAGGGCGAGCGGCGCTTCGAGGAGAAGGTCGAGGAGGGCCGCTACTACCGCGTCGAGCGCGCGTACGGCTCCTTCCAGCGCAGCGTCACGCTGCCCCAGGGCGTGAAGCCGGACGAGATCACGGCGACCTTCGAGCACGGCGTGCTGACCGTGCGCGTGCCGAAGGCGGACGAGGTCAAGCCGCGCAAGATCGCCGTGGCCAGCAACGGGACCACGTCGGCGTGAACCACGCCGACCCCCAGCGGGCTCCGGGCGCCCCGGCTCCGGAGCCCGAGGGCCCGGCCGCGGCTCCCGAGCCCGAGGCACCGCCGCCGCGGCCGAGGCACCGCCGCCCGCCGAGCAGAACGGCTCGGACGAGCTGTCGCGCGTGGCCGCCGAGCGCGACGACTACCTCGACGCGCTCCAGCGCCTGAAGGCGGAGTTCGACAACTACCGCAGGCGCACCGAGCGCGACCGCCAGGCCGTCGTCGCGGCCGCCCAGCGCGAGGTCGTGCGGACCCTGCTGCCCGTGATGGACAACCTCGAGCGGGCCGTGGCGGCGCTCGGCGGGGGCGGCGCGGAGATCGTCGCGGGGCTCGAGATGGTCCGCGTCCAGCTCGCGGAGCTGCTCGCCGGCCACGGCGTGGAGGAGATCGAGGCCGCCGGCCGGGAGTTCGACCCCAACGTCCACGAGGCCGTCGCCCAGGTGCCGTCGGACGAGCATCCCGACGGCGCGGTCGTCAACGTCGTGGAGAAGGGCTACCGCATCTCGGATCACGTGCTGCGTCCGAGCCGGGTGGTCGTCGCCGCGACGCCCCCGGCTCCGCCGGGCGAGCCGACGGGCGAGGTCTGAGGGAGCGGGGCGTGGAGGACCTCTACGCCACGCTGGGGGTCTCGCGCACGGCGAGCGCCGACGAGATCAGGAAGGCGTACCGGAAGCTCGCCCGCGAGTACCACCCGGACGCCAACGCGGGCGACCCCAAGGCGGAGGAGCGCTTCAAGGCGATCTCCCACGCCCACGACGTGCTGTCCGACCCGGACAAGCGGCGCGAGTACGACGCCATGGCCGCGTTCGGCGGGCGGCGCCCGAACGGAGGCGGCGGGGCGACGTGGACGACCGGCGGCGAGGGGGGCGGCTTCGGCGACTTCGCCGACCTGTTCTCGTCCATCTTCCGCGGCGGCCGCGCCCAGGAGGCGGGCGAGCCCGCCGCCCGGCGCGGCGCCGACGTCGAGGTCGAGGTCAACCTGTCGTTCGATCAGGCGATGGCCGGCGCCCAGGTGCCGGTGCAGGTGGAGACGCCGGTGGCCTGCGCCGACTGCAACGGCAGCGGCGCCAAGCCGGGCACGAGCCCGCGCCTGTGCCCCGAGTGCAAGGGCCGCGGCGTCCGGGGCCGCGACGTCGGCTCGTTCGCCTTCAGCGAGCCCTGCCCGCGGTGCGGCGGCAACGGGACGGTGATCGACGACCCCTGCCCGACCTGCCGCGGCACCGGCAGCACCTCGACCCGCTCGCAGATCAAGGTGAAGATCCCGCCGGGCGTCAAAGACGGCACCAAGATCCGCCTGAAGGGCAAGGGCCAGGCGGGCCTGCGCGGCGGTCCCGCGGGCGACCTGCAGGTCATCACGCGCGTCGCCCCGAGCCACCTCTACACCCGCCGGGGGGACGATCTGGTGATCGACGTCCCGGTGACCTTCGCCGAGGCCGCCCTCGGCGCCCAGGTCGAGGTGCCGACCATCGACGGCCGCGTGAAGCTGCGCGTGCCCCCCGGCAGCGCCGACGGCCGCCAGCTCCGGCTCGCCGGCAAGGGCGCCCCGCGCCTGAAGGGCGAGGGCCGCGGCGCCCTGATCGCCAAGCTGCGCGTGCAGGTGCCCCGCCGGCTCTCCGACGAGCAGCGCGAGGCCCTCGAGCACTTCGCCGAGCTCGACGGCGACGACCCGCGGGAGGCGCTGTTCCGATGAGCGCCCGCCGCCCCCCCGCGTTCCTCATCGGCCTCGCGGCCGAGCTCGCCGGGATGCACCCGCAGACCCTCCGTGTCTACGAGCGCCGCGGCCTGATCACGCCGGCCCGCAGTCCTCGGAACACGCGGCTCTACTCCGAGCAGGACGTCGCGCTGCTGCGGCGCATCCAGGAGCTCTCCGAGGAGGGCCTCAACCTGGCGGGCGTCGAGCGGGTGCTGAAGCTCGAGAAGCGGCTCGAGCGCGCGGAGCGCCGGGTCCGGGACCTGGCCGACGAGCTGACGGAGAGCACGGAGCGCCACCGCGCGGAGCTGGCGGCCGCGCGCGCGGCCCGCGGGCAGGTGATCGTGGCGGCGCGGGACGAGACCGCCCTGGTGCCGCGCTACGCCCCGGCGGTGCCGCGCGTGACGACGACGGAGGGGCGCGCCTGATGGCGGTGGACAAGCCGACCGAGCGGGCACAGCAGGCGATCGCCGAGTCCGCGCGCCTCGCGGGCGACCGCGGCAACCAGGTCGTCGAGCCCGAGCACCTGCTCCTCGCGCTCCTCGACGCCCGCGAGGGCGTCGTGGAGCCCGTGCTCCAGCGTGCGGGCGCTGACCTGGCGGCGCTGCGCGCCGCGACGGTGGCCGCCATCGAGCGCCGCGCTCGGGTGAGCGGCGCGGCCGCAGGCGCCGAGCTCTCGAACGCCTACCGCGCGGTCCTGCGGCGCGCCGGCCGGGAGGCCGAGGGGCTGTCGGACGAGTACATCTCCACCGAGCACCTGCTGCTGGCGCTGCTGGAGGAGCCCTCGCCCGCGCGCGAGGCGATGGGCTCGAGCGGGGTGACCCGCGACGGGCTGCTGAGCGCCCTGCAGTCGGTGCGCGGCTCGGCGCGGGTGACCGACCCCAACCCGGAGGACAAGTACCAGGCCCTCGAGCAGTACGGGCGCGACCTCACCGAGGCCGCGGAGCAGGGGGCGCTCGACCCCGTCATCGGCCGCGACGAGGAGATCCGGCGGGTCATCCAGGTGCTGTCGCGGCGCACCAAGAACAACCCCGTGCTGATCGGGGAGCCGGGCACCGGCAAGACCGCGATCGTCGAGGGCCTGGCGCAGCGGATCGTGGCCGGCGACATCCCCGAGGGCCTGGCCGGGAAGCGCGTCGTGGCCCTCGACATCGGCGGCCTGCTGGCCGGCGCGAAGTACCGCGGCGAGTTCGAGGACCGCCTCAAGGCCGTGCTCAAGGAGATCCAGGACGCCGCCGGCCAGATCATCCTCTTCATCGACGAGCTGCACACGATCGTCGGGGCGGGGGCGGCCGAGGGCGCGGTGGACGCCGCCAACCTCCTGAAGCCGATGCTGGCCCGGGGCGAGCTGCGGGCCGTGGGCGCCACCACCCTCGACGAGTACCGCAAGCACGTCGAGAAGGACGCGGCCCTCGAGCGCCGCTTCCAGCCCGTGATGGTGGGCGAGCCCTCGGTCGAGGACACGGTGGCGATCCTCCGCGGCCTGAAGGAGCGCTACGAAGTGCACCACGGCGTCCGCATCCAGGACGGCGCGCTGGTCGCCGCCGCCCGGCTGTCGGACCGCTACATCACCGCCCGCTTCCTGCCCGACAAGGCGATCGACCTCATCGACGAGGCCGCCAGCCGGCTGCGGATCGAGATCGACTCGGTGCCGGCCGAGCTCGACGCCGTGCAGCGGCGCATCATGCAGCTCGAGATCGAGCAGCAGGCCCTCGAGCCCGAGACGGACCCCGGCTCGGAGGCGCGGCGGGACGCGATCGCCGAGGAGCTCGCCTCGCTGCGCGAGGAGGCCGACGCGATGCGGGCTCACTGGGAGCTCGAGAAGGCCACCATCGCGCGCATCCGCGAGGTGAAGGAGCAGATCGAGACCGCCCGCCAGGAGCTGGAGCGGGCCCAGCGCGACGGCGACCTGGAGGGGGCCGCGCGCCTGCAGTACGGCACCCTGCCCGAGCTCGAGAAGGCGCTCGAGGCGGCCAACGACGAGCTGGCCGAGCAGCAGGCGAGCCGGCGCATGCTCAAGGAGGAGGTCGACGAGGAGGACGTGGCCGAGGTGGTGGCGTCCTGGACCGGCGTGCCGGTCAGCCGCCTGATGGAGGGCGAGGTCGAGAAGCTCCTGCACATGGAGGAGCGCCTGCACGAGCGGGTCGTCGGCCAGGACTCGGCCGTCTCCGCCGTGGCCAACGCCCTCCGCCGGGCGCGCGCCGGCCTCTCGGACCCGAGCCGGCCCATCGGCTCGTTCATCTTCCTGGGCCCGACCGGCGTGGGGAAGACCGAGCTCGCCCGGGCGCTGGCCGAGTTCATGTTCGACGACGAGCGGGCCATGGTCCGCATCGACATGAGCGAGTACATGGAGCGCCACGCGGTCGCGCGCCTGATCGGCGCCCCGCCGGGCTACGTTGGCTTCGAGGAGGGCGGCCAGCTCACCGAGGCGGTGCGCCGCCGCCCCTACTCGGTGCTGCTGCTCGACGAGATCGAGAAGGCGCACGCCGACGTCTTCAACGTGCTCCTGCAGCTGCTCGACGACGGGCGCCTGACCGACGGCCAGGGGCGCGTCGTCGACTTCACCAACACCGTCGTGATCATGACCAGCAACATCGGCAGCCAGTTCCTGGCCGACGCCGCCGACGAGGAGATCGCGGAGGAGCGGGTGATCGGCGCGCTTCGCGACCACTTCCGCCCCGAGTTCCTCAACCGCGTGGACGAGATCGTCGTCTTCGGCCGCCTCGACCGCGAGCAGCTCGCGGAGATCGTCGAGCTCCAGGTGGCCCGCCTGCGCCGGCGCCTGGACGAGCGCGGCGTGGAGCTCGAGCTCACGGACGCCGCGGCCGAGCTGCTGGCGCGCGAGGGCTACGACCCCGCCTACGGCGCCCGCCCGCTGAAGCGGCTGGTCCAGCGGCGGATCGAGAACGCGCTCGCCCAGCGGATCCTCGCCGGCGAGGTGCGCGACGGCGACCGGGTGGTCGTCGACGCCGACGGCGACGAGCTGACCTTCGCGGTCGCCGAGCCGGCCGTCCGCTGATCGCCTGAGCCGCCCCGGTGGCGGCTCAGGCCAGCTGCACCTCGACGGCGGCGTCCTGCTTCGGGAAGTACGCCGCCACGTCCCGGGCGCCGTACCTGGCCCGGAACTTGTCGAAGACCTCTTCGAGCCTGGCGGCATCGGAGATCGGGGTGGCGCGCGCCTCGATCTGGGCTCCCCCGGCGGCGAGGCGGATCGTCGGCGTCCTGACCACGTTCCTGTACCAGTCGCCGTCCGATCCCCTCACCGGCACCAGGTAGAGAACGCCGCCCTCCCGCACGAACCAGACCGGGTGGGAGATCTCCCGGCCGGACCGCCGCCCCGTGACCGTGAGGCCGACCTCCCGGCTGTCCTCCAGGGCCGTCGTGAACGGGTCGTCCGCCATGCGCCGTCACCCTAGCCGGTGCCGGTACCGTGTGGTCCGGTGCGGCTCGCGACCTGGAACGTCAACTCGGTGAAGCAGCGCGTGCCGCGGCTGCTGCCGTGGCTCGACGAGCGGCGCCCGGACGTCGTGTGCCTTCAGGAGACCAAGCTCGCCGACGACGCCTTCCTCGAGCTGCTCGGCGACGAGCTCGCCGCGCGCGGGTACGAGGTGGCCGTCTACGGCGAGGCGACGTGGAACGGGGTGGCCATCCTCTCGCGCGCGGGGCTCGACGACGTGGTGACGGGCCTCCCCGACGGGCCGGGCTTCCCGCAGCCTGAGGCGCGGGCGATCTCCGCGACCTGCGGCGGGATCAGGGTGGTGTCCGTGTACGTGCCGAACGGGCGGACCCCCGGCTCGGAGCACTACGCCTACAAGCTCGCCTGGCTGTCCTCGCTGCGGGAGATGGTCGCCGCCGGCCCGGAGGCGACCGTCGTGTGCGGCGACATGAACATCGCGCCGACCGACGACGACGTCTTCGACCCCGATGCCTACGTGGGCCAGACCCACGTGACGGCGCCCGAGCGGGCGGCCCTCGCGGAGCTGATGGATGTCGGCCTGCACGACGTCGTGCGCGACCGCTGGCCGGGCGAGCGGGTCTTCACCTACTGGGACTACCGCGCGGGGATGTTCCATCAGGACCTCGGGATGCGCATCGACCTGGTGCTCGCCGGCGCGAGCGTCGCGGGCCGGGTGCGGGCGGCATGGGTCGACCGGCAGGCGCGCAAGGGCAGCGGCCCGAGCGACCACGCGCCGGTGATGGTCGACCTGGACGAGGCGCCCGACGGGGACATCGGGCCGGTCGTGCCGCCGCCGTCGGCGCCGGTGACCCGGCGGGGGGCGAAGAAGCTGCCGCAGGCGCCCGAGACGCCGTAGTCAGTCCCGCGGCCGGTCGCGGTCGCGCGACGGCTGGACGCGCTTCGGCTCTCCCGGCATCTTCGGATAGTCGGGCGGGTAGGGCATGTCGGCCTCCCCGGCGGTCTCGTCGCGCTCGTACATGTCGAGCAGCGGCTGCAGGGAGTGGGGGACGTCGTCGATCGCCGCGTGGCGATCGCCGACCTCGGCGAAGCGCGCGGGCATCGTCGCGACCGTGAAGTCCTCCGGCGCGGCCTCGGCGAGCTCGTCCCAGGTCAGCGGCGCCGAGACCGGCGCCCCCGGCCTCGGCCGCACGCTGTACGCCGAGGCGATCGTGCGGTCGCGCGCGTTCTGGTTGTAGTCGACGAAGATGCGCTCGCCGCGCTCCTCCTTCCACCACCTGGTGGTCACCTGGCCCGGCAGGCGCCGCTCGAGCTCCCGCCCGAAGGCGATCGCGGCGTGGCGGACGTCGGTGAACGTCCAGCGCGGCTCGATCCGGACGTAGATGTGCACGCCCCGCCCCCCCGAGGTCTTTGGGAAGCCGACGTAACCAAGCTCGTCCAGCAGCGCGCGGGCCTCGCCGGCCACGCGCACGGCGTCGGCGAAGTCCCTCCCGGGCTGCGGGTCGAGGTCCAGGCGCAGCTCGTCCGGGTGGTCGACGTCGTCGCTCCGGACCGGCCACGGGTGGAACGTCAGCGTCCCCATCTGCGCCGCCCAGGCGACGACGGCGACCTCCGTGGGACAGATCTCATCCGCGTGCCGGCCCGACGGGAACCGGATCCGCGCGGTCCGGACGTAGTCGGGAGCCCCGCGCGGGATCCGCTTCTGGAAGAAGGCGTCGCCGCCGCTCCGGTCGCGCGTCGAGAGCACGATGCCCGGGTGCACGCCCTTCGGCCAGCGCTCGAGGGTCGTGGGCCGCCGCTCGAGCGCGCGCATGATGCCCTCGCCGACCGCGAGGTAGTACCTGACGACGTCGAGCTTCGTCACCGGGGCCGACCGCCTGGTCTCCGGGAAGATCACGCGATCGGGGCTGGAGACGCGCACCTCGCGCCCCCCGGCCTCGACGATCGTGGCATCGCTCGCGGCCATGGCTGGGGTCGACCTTCTCAAGGTTGATGGTCCGACGGCCGATGCACCTGGTGAATGCATCGGGAGGTCACCATGAGGCGCCGCGCGCGGTCCCGCCCGGGTCGCGGCTCCGGGATGCCGGGTTGGGCGCTGGCCCTCCTGCTCACCTCGGCCGGCGCGCTGCTCGCCTGGCTGCACGTGGCCGTGCTGCTCGGGGCCTGACGTCCCCGCCCGGCCGGTGGCCGGGCGCTACCGTGACGGGGATGGCGCAGGGCACCCCCAACCCGCGGGCGGCGGGCCTGGCGACGGCCTCGGCGATCGGCGCGGCCGTGGTGGCCGGCCTCGCCAGCGTCGTCGTCCAGCTCGGCGGCATCGCGGCCCACCTCGTCTTCGCGCTGCTCCTCCTCGTCGCGCTCGCCCTGCTCGTCAGCGCCGGCTACTGGATCCGCAGGGCCCGGGCATGACGGTGCGCTCAAGGGCATCAGCCGCTTTTTCCGGCGCCCGCCCCGGCGAAGCCGGTGCGCCTTACTCCCGTGTGGCGAGGAGCGCGAGCCCGCTGAGGATGCCGCCGAGCGCGCCGGCCGCCGCGAGGTAGACGCCGATCTCGCGCGACAGGAACTGCGCCGGGTCGGGCAGCACCAGCAGCCGGTAGCCCACGAGCACCGCGGCGATGACCGACGCGCCGATGACCACCCAGGCGACGGCGTCGCCCACCGGGGAGTCGAGGCGCATCCCGCCGCGGGCCTCCAGCGCGGCGACGGCCGAGGCGACGGCGACGATCGCCCCCATGAAGACGGAGGCCTTCGCCAGGTTGCTGGCCTCCCAACCCGCGACGCTCTCGGGGGAGAACGGGGGGCCGAGGTTCGTGGCGTACCACGGCAGGAAGGCCGCGACCACGACGAGGATCCCGGACAGCATGCCGACGTAGGGCGCCCCGCTCCGCCGAGGGCGGAGGATGGCCTGGCGGCGGGCGCTCACGCCTGGGCGATCCCGACCGCGATTACCACGGGGATCCAGATGCAGAGGGCGCAGATCGCGCACACCATCCCGGCGACGGCCAGGCCCCGCCGGCCCGGGTCGCCGCGCCCCTCGGACTGGTCCTGGAGCTCCAGCGAGGCCAGCGTGATGGCGACGACGGCGCAGAGCAGCGTCACCACCGCGAGCCCGGTGACGAGGGAGACGATCCCGAGGACGAGCACCGCGACCGGCCTGCGCCCGCCCCGGCTCGTCGCGGGCGCGATCGCGGCCGGTGAGGAGGTCCGCTCCATCGGCCCAAGACTACGCGCGGCCGGGTGCTGCTAGCGTCACCGGCCGTGGGGCGGCGGCCGAACTTCTTCATCCTCGGGGCGCCGAAGTGCGGGACCACGGCGCTCAGCGAGTACCTGCGCGAGCACCCCGGGGCGTTCCTCTCGCAGCCCAAGGAGCCCCACTACTTCTGCGGGGACTTCGACTACTACTACGCGCCCGGGCAGCGCACGGAGGCGCACTACCTGCGCCTCTTCGAGGCGGCGACCGACGAGCACCTGGCCGTCGGCGAGGCGTCGGTCTGGTACCTCTACTCGACCGACGCGGCGCGCAACATCGCGGCCTTCGACCCGGACGCGCGGGTCGTCGTGATGCTCCGGAACCCGATCGACCTGGTGCCGTCGCTGCACTCGCAGCTCCTCTACATGCTCGACGAGGACGAGCCCGACCCGGCGCGGGCCTGGGCGCTCCAGGAGGCCAGGAGCCGGGGCGAGCACCTGCCGCCGCGCGTCCGCGTGCCCGAGTTCCTCCAGTACGGCGACGCGGCCCGGCTGGGCGCGCAGCTGCGTCGGGTCTACGACGTCCTGCCGCGGGAGCAGGTCCTGGCGCTCGTCTTCGACGACCTGCGCGAGGACACCGGCGCGGTCTACCGGCGGACGCTCGCGTTCCTCGGCCTCCCCGACGACGGCCGCGCCCACTTCCCGCGCGTCAACGAGAACAAGGTCCACCGGGCCGAGGCCGTCGCCCGCTTCACCCAGCGCCCCCCGGCGCCCCTGGTGAGCGTCGCCCGGGGCGTGAAGCGGGTGGCCGGCGTCGACCGGCTGGGCGTGCTCGAGCGCGTGCGGCGCGGAAACCGCCAGGTCACCCGGAGGCGCGAGATCGACCCGGAGCTCGCGGCCGAGCTGCGCGACCACTTCCGCGACGACGTGGGCGAGCTGGGCGAGCTGATCGGCCGAGATCTGAGCGGCTGGGTCCCCTGAGGGCGGGCCGCGGCCCGCTCGGTGGTACGCTCGACCGGTCCCGGTGAGCGGTCGGAAGGAGCCGACGACGGTGCCGACCTACATCCTCCTCAGCACGCTCAGCCCGCACGGCGTGGGAACCCTCAAGGCAAACCCCCAACGGCTCCTCGAGGTGAACTCCGAGGTCGAGCAGATGGGGGCGAAGGTGATCCAGCAGTGGGCGGTGCTCGGGCCCTACGACTTCGTGAACATCGTCGAGGCCCCCGACGAGAAGGTGATCGCGCGCGTCTCCGTGGAGCTCGGCGCCCGAGGCACGGCGCACTTCCAGACGTTGACGGCGATCCCCGTCGACGAGTTCCTGTCGCTCCTGAAGTGAGCCTGCCCCGCCGGCGCCTGCTCATCGCGGGCGGCATCCTCGGGCTGGCGCTCTCCCCGCAGGCCCGCCGGGCCGGGATCGAGCTGCGCGCGCGCGCCGCCCGCCTCGGGCGCGGCACGGACGACCCGGTCGCGCCCTTCCAGCAGGCCCCGTGCTACGAGCACGACCGCGCCGAGGCGCGCGCCGCCGGCTCGGCCCGGACGGAGGCGGCCTCCTAGCCGATGTGGCGCGCGGAGGTCCTCGTCCCCGCGCACCGGGTCGTCTTCGCGCTGACGGGGGACGAGGTCGTCGAGTTGAGCGGATCGACCACCTTCGGCACCTTCGGGGTCTACCGGGGCCTGCCGGACGCCGTCCACGGGATGATCGCCTGGCCGAACACCGTGCTGCTCACCGGGTCGGAAGCCGTGATCGTTGACCCCGGCTACCAGACCCAGGGGGACATGCTCGTGGGCGCGCTCGCCGCCCGCGGCCTCTCGCCGGAGGACGTCCGGACGGTCCTCGCCACCCATCTGCACTCGGACCACGTCTCGGCGCTGCCGCAGCTCGGCGAGGTTGACCTGCACGTCCACGAGGTCGAGCTCGCGACGCCGCACGCCCGCGCCGGGCGCGGTTGGCGCGACCGGGCGGCCGAGCGGCCGTTCTCGGGCGCCTCCGGGGAGGTTCTGCCGGGGGTGCGCTGGATCCACACGCCCGGCCACACCGACGGCCACGTCGCGTTCATGGTGCAGACGGCCGACGGCGTGGTCGCGATCGCCGGCGACACGCCCGGGCCCAATCCCGCGTGGTTCGCGGAGGGATGGCTGCCCGACGACCACCCCCGCCGCGAGGAGCACCTGGCCGCGTTCCGGGCGATCCGCGACGCCGGGCGCGACCGTTCTGATCCCGGGCCACAACCCTCCCGCGCCGATCGTCCCCGGCTGACGTCGCGGCAGGGGACCCCGCGGCCGGCGTCGAATGGCGCACCGTTCGTTCCCGGCACCGGAGGACCTCATGTTGCGATCCATCACCCGTGAGCAGAGGATGCTCGGCGCCGCGGCCGCGAACGTCCTCTTCATCATCTGCCTCTTCTTCCCCTGGTACGGGATCGGCGACGTTGACGCCGACGGCCAGGACGTGATCCCGTCGTGGTGGCTCATGCTGGTCTTCGCGGCCGTGGCCGCGGTGATCCTCGTGGCCGACGCCTACAACTTCGAGCTGCCGGCGGTCGTCAACCCAACCCTCTGGGCGGCCTACCTGACGAGCGTGACCTTCATCGTCACGCTGATGGTGTTCCTGGACGGGTTCGGCGCCGCCGGCCGCAAGTACGGCGTCTGGCTGGCCCTGATCTTCTCGCTCGTGGCGACGGTGCTGGCGGTGCTGCACGCCCGCGAGGAGGCGCGTTAGACTCGCGCATCGCGTCTCAGGCAAAGGGGGCGGCAGTGGCTATCACCGACGACGTCCGTGACTACGCGCAGCGCGCTGGCGACGCCGCCAAGAAGGGGCTGGCCACGGCGCGCAACAAGGGCCAGGGCGTGAACCTGAAGCGCCGTCAGAAGGCCCTCGCGGCCGACCTGGGCCAGATCGTCTTCCGCCAGCGCGAGGGCGAGACGGGCCTCGACGCCGAGATCGACCGCCTGGTGTCGGAGATGCGCGGCGTGCGCGCGGAGATCGAGGCCCTCCACGAGGCCTGAGCGGGTTCCGGGGCGCCCCGGCCGCCGCCGCCTGGGCCGAGGCGGCCTCGAGGTGTCGGCGCTCGGCCTCGGCTGCATGGGGATGTCGGACGCCTACGGCCTCCCGGACGAGGCCGAGGCCCTGCGGACCCTCGACCGCGCGCGCGAGCTCGGAGTCACCTTCTGGGACACCGCCGACGTCTACGGCCTGGGAGCGAACGAGCGCCTCGTGGGCAGGGCGCTGGCCGGGCGCCGGGACGGGGTGGAGCTGGCGACGAAATTCGGGAACGTGCGCGCCGCCGACGGCTCCTGGGGCGCCGTGAACGGCCGCCCGGAGTACGCCCGGGCGGCCTGCGAGGCCTCGCTCGCCCGCCTCGGCGTTGACCGCATCGACCTCTACTACCTGCACCGGGTTGACCCCGACGTGCCGATCGAGGAGACGGTCGGGGCCATGGCCGAGCTCGTCGCCGAGGGGAAGGTCGCCCACCTCGGCCTGAGCGAGGCCGCGCCCTCGACCATCCGCCGCGCCGCCGCGGTGCACCCCATCGCCGCGCTCCAGAGCGAGTACTCGCTCTGGCACCGCGAGCCCGAGGAGGAGGTCATCCCGACCCTGCGCGAGCTCGGGATCGGCCTCGTGCCCTTCAGCCCGCTCGGGCGCGGCCTGCTGGCCGGCGCCCTCTCGTTGACGGGCGACCTGGGCGAGTCCGACCTGCGCCGGGTGCTGCCGCGCTTCCAGGGGGAGAACCTCGACCGCAACCTCGAGCTCGCAGCGCGCGTGGGTCAGCTGGCGGCCGAGCGAGGCGCGACCCCGGCCCAGCTCGCGCTCGCCTGGGTGCTCAGCCAGGGCGACGACGTCGTCCCGATCCCGGGCACGAAGCAGCGCGCGTACCTCGAGCAGAACGCCGCCGCCCGCTGGCGCTCGAGCTGAACGAGGCGGACCTCGCCGCGCTCGACGACGCCCTGCCGCCCGGCGCGGCCGCCGGCGAACGCTACCCGGACTTCCTCGAGCGCCTCATCGACAAGGGCTGAGCGGGCTCATCCGACGCGGCGGTAGCGGTAGTGGGCGACCGCGCCGGAGGCGACCAGGCGGGTCGGCTCGTAGCGCTCCTGCCAGCCGGGGGGCAGGTCGAAGAGCCCCGCGCCGGAGCCCAGCAACACCGGCACGACGTGCACCTCGAGGAGGTCGACCAGCCCGGCCGCCAGGTACTGGCCGATCGCCTGGGCGCCGCCGGCCAGGTTGATGTCGCGGTCGCCAGCGACGTTGACCGCCCGCTCGAGGGCGCGCTCGATGCCCTCGGTGACGAAGTGGAAGGTCGTGCCGCCCTCCATCTCGAGCGGCTCGCGCGGGTGGTGGGTCAGGACGAAGACCGGCGTGTGGTACGGCGGGTCCGGCCCCCACCAGCCGGTCCACGGGTCCCGCCCGTCCCAGGGCCCGGGGCCGCCGCCGAACATGTTGCGCCCCATGATCGTGGCCCCCAGGTCGGCGAAGGTCTCGGCCAGGACGTCGTCGTCGAGCCCGGTCTCGCCGCCCTCGCGCCCCTGCACGCGGTTGAAGGTCCGGAGCGGGAAGGCCCACTCGTGCAGCGCCTCGCCGCCCACCCCGAGCGGGTCGTCGACGCTCTGGTCCGGCCCGGCGACGTAGCCGTCGAGCGACATCGTGATCCCCACGCGCAGTCGCGCCATGACCGCCTCCCTCGTCGGTGTTGACCCTTCGACCGCCGCGCCCGGCCGAATTCATCGGCGGGCCGCCGGGAGCCTACGGCTGCCGCCGGCGGCGGCTTCATGGTGACGCTGCGGACCAGGCCCGAGGTGCCGAACCGGCTCCGCGCCTCCACGGTGACCTGCACGGCGCCGGAGACGATCGACCGGCCGCGGCGGCGGTCCCACGCGATCGTCGTGCGCCCCGGCCGCGTGAGGCGGTTGCGGGCGAGCGTCGCGAGCGTGGCCCCCGAGGCCGACAGCACCCGCACGGTGACGCGGGCGGGGCGCAGCAGGCGGAAGCCGACCGCCAGCCGGGCCCGCGCCCGGCGCCCGGCGCCGCTCACCGAGGGCCGCGCGGTCAACGCCGAGAGCGTCCGGTCGAAGATCACGCGGCGGCGCTGCTCGGTCTCGCCGCTGTTGTCGTCCGGCGTGAACCTGGCGACGATCACGTAGACGCCGTCGCCCAGGCGCAGCCGCTTGGGGTTGACGTTGACCTTGACGGCGCCGGGGCCGAGCCGCCCCTGCCAGAGCCGCTTGGTCGGCCGTCCCGTGCGCTTGGCGATCGTCACGGTGGCCACCCCGGGCGCCGGCGAGCGGACGACCTCGGTGGCACGGTCGTCAACGTGGTCGCCGTTCGCCGACAGGCGGAAGGGCAGCGGCTGCAGCGTCACGCCGCTGTACGAGAGCAGCAGCACGTCGGAGAGGCTGCGCGGGGACGACCACGGGATCACGAGGTCCGTGCCGATGGCGAGCTGGGCGCTGCCGCCGGCGTCCATCGCGAACGCGGTCTGGGCGCCAAGTGACGCCATCAGGCCGGCCTGGTCGCCGGCCGTCAGGCCGGGGCTCCCCTGAGACGGGCCCTCGGCGGTGACGAGGAGCAGCGAGCCCTGGGCCGTCTGGCCGACGGCCGAGCGCGAGGTGTGCGCGTCGAGTTGCGACGAGGTGTAGCCGCTCGACGGGCGCGGAACGGCGGCGCCGCCGCTCACCAGCGCGGGCCCCCCGCCGATCGCGTTCAGCGCGTCAGGGGGCAGGCCGAGGAGGCCGGGCGTCAGGGCGACCGGCTGGCCGAGGGGGTACTCGGTGACCAGCGGCGGCCCGGACGAGCCGACCCCCGCCAGGACCACGTTGCCGATGGCGATCGGCATCCCGCCACCCTGCGCGGCCGCCACGACGGTGCCCGTGCGCGGGAGGTTGGGCGTGAGCGGGCCGGGCTGGTCGAGCCGCACGCTCACCTCGTAGACCGACCCCGACGCCGGGGTGGTCGCGCCGAAGGCCGGCGTGTAGAGGATCGTCTCGCTTCCGCGCAGCGGCGGCCGGTTGATGCCGCCGAAGGCGCGGATCGCGAAGCGGCGGACGCCGGTCGGATCGACCGCCTGGAACCTCCCCTGGAGCACCAGCGTGGCCGACGCCAGCACGCCGGTCGACGGCATCAGGAGGGCCGGGCGGCTGGCCTCGGGCTCGTGGATCAGGTCGCCGCCGATCAGCAGCACCCCGCTCGGCGAGCTCGTGTCGTAGCTGAAGAAGTCGCCGTTCATCCCGGCGACGACGCCGGAGTTCAGCCGTGCCCCGACGGCGTCGGTCAGCGGCCCGCGCCGCACCGGCGATCCGGCGGCCAGCGCGGGCGCGAGGCCGACGCGCGGCGAGGGCCCGGCCCGCACGACATGCACGACCTGGCCCCCGTCCTGCACCTGGCGCTGGTAGCCGATGCCGGGCGCCACCTGGACAACCGAGGGCGGCTTGGGGGGCGGCAGGGCCTCGACCGGGCCCTGACCCAGGGCTGGAGCTGCCCCGGCGGCGAGCGCCACGAGGGCGAGGGGGAGCGCGCGCCTCATCCCGGGCACCCAATCATGCGCCCCCGGCGACCCCCAAGCGGGCCGGGCGGGCGCCGGCGTGCCAATTGGCCAATGACCGCGCGGCCAAGTGGCCAACGCGTGCGCGGCCAATTGGCCAACGAGCCGCGCGGCCAATTGGCCGTCTGCGACACTGACGCCGTGGTCGTCGCGGTGATCCTGCTGGCGGTCGCGGTCCTCGTGCTGGCCGGCGCGGGCCTCGTCCTCGTGTCCCGTTCCCGCGCCGAGGCCCGGCGGGCGCGCGAGCGGGCAGCGCGGGCCGAGGCCGAGCTGGCGATCGCCGAGCGGCGCGGCCGCCAGGTGCTGCAGGACCTCCCCTTCGTCGCCCTCCGCGTGGACCGCGAGGGGCGCCTGGTGGAGGCGAACCCCGTCGCGCTCGAGCGCTTCCCCTTCCTCGTCGCCGGGATGACGGTCCTCGAGGCCTTCAGCGAGCACAGCCTGGCGCGGCAGGTTGACGAGGCCCTCGCGGACCTGTCCCGCCAGAGCTTCGAGGTGCGCCTCTTCGCCGGCGGGCGCCGCACCTACCGTGCGGCGGTCGAGCCGTACGAGGTCGGGGAGGCCCGCGAGGCCCTGGTCTTCCTCACCGACCAGAGCGAGGCGGTCGCCTACCAGGAGCTGCGCTCGCAGTTCGTGGCCAACGTCTCGCACGAGCTGCGCACGCCGCTGACGGGGCTGCGGGGCCTGCTCGAGGCCCTCGACGACCCGCAGATGGACCCGGAGACGCGGCGCGACTTCGTCGCGCGCGCCGCGAGCGAGACCCAGCGGCTCGAGGCGCTGATCACCGACATCCTCTTCCTTTCGGAGCTGGAGACGACCCCCGGGCTCCCCTCGTCCTCGCGCAGCGACCTGGCCCAGACCGCCGCCGCGACCGTCGCCGACCTGCAGGGCGTCGCCGAGGAGCACGGCGTGCGGCTCGGGCTCGACGCCCCGGGCCCGGCCTGGACCCCGCTGACCGAGCGCATGGCCGCCACCGTGGTGCGCAACCTGGTGGAGAACGCGGTCAAGTACGCCGGGCCCGGGGCGACGGCGACGACGACGGTGCGGCGCGAGAACGGCGCCGTGACCCTGACGGTCGCCGACGACGGCGGGGGGATCCCCGAGCGCGACCTGCCGCACGTGTTCGAGCGCTTCTATCGCGCCGACCCGTCGCGGTCCAAGCGCCTCGGCGGCACCGGCCTGGGCCTGTCGATCGTCAAGCACATCGCGGAGCGGTTCGGCGGGCGGGCCGAGGCCTCCTCCCGCGAGGGGTTCGGGACGACCGTGACCGTGACCTTCCCCTCGAAGGGGCCGTGATAGCGTCCCGCGCCGCCGCAATGGCCGTTCCCCTGATGGACATCAAGGCCCAGTACGGGCCGCTGCGGGCGGAGATCGACGCCGCCATCGCGCGCGTCCTCGACAGCGGCCGCTTCATCCTCGGGCCCGAGGGGCGGGCGCTCGAGGGGGCCGTCTCCGAGCGGCTCGCGGGCCGCCCCGCGGTGGGTGTCGCCAACGGCACCGACGCCCTCGTCATCGCGCTGCACGCCCTGGACGTCGGCCCGGGCGACGAGGTCGTGACGACGCCCTACACCTTCTACGCGACGGCCGAGGCCATCGCCCGGGTCGGCGCGACGCCGGTCTTCGCCGACATCGACCCGGGCACCTACTGCCTCGACCCGGTGGCCGCCGAGGCGCGGATCGGCCCTGCGACGAAGGCGATCCTGCCGGTGCACATCTTCGGCCACCCGGCCGACATGACGGCGATCGCGTCGCTCGCCGAGGCGCACGGCCTGGCCGTCGTGGAGGACGCGGCCCAGGCGTTCGGGGCGCGGACGGCCGGCGGCGAGGTGGGGACCGCCGGCGACGCCGCCACCTTCAGCTTCTTCCCGACCAAGAACTTCCCCGGCATGGGCGACGGCGGCATGGTCGTCTGCCGCGACGAGGCGCTTGCCCACCGCGTCCGCCGGCTGCGCTTCCACGGCTCGGCCGACAAGGTGGTCTTCGACGAGGTCGGCTACAACTCGCGCCTCGACGACCTCCAGGCCGCGATCATCCGCGTCTTCTACCCCCACCTCGACGACTGGAACGCGCGCCGCGCCGAGGTCGCCGCCTGGTACGCCGCCGAGGGCCTCGGTGACCGGATGGCGCTGCCCGGGGTCGCGGCCGGCGCCCGCCACATCTACCACCTCTTCATGGCACGCCACCCGCGGCGGGACGAGGTCCACTCCGCGTTCGCGCAGGCCGGGATCGGCAGCGCCGTGTACTACGGCATCCCGATGCACCTGCAGCCGGTCTTCGCGCACCTCGGCTACTCCGAGGGCGACCTGCCGGTGGCCGAGGAGTGCGCCCGCACGGCCCTCGCGCTCCCGATGCACCCCAACCTCAGCCGCGAGGACGTCGCCATCGTGGTCCGCGCCGTCGAGAGCGCGCTCGACGACCGGCCGGTCGCCGCGCCGAGCGGGGGTCAGGCCGCCTGAGCGAGGGCGCCCGCCCGGCGGGCGCTCAGGTGGCCCGCGGCGTGGAGCCAGCGCACGGTGTCGCGGATCGACTCCTCGGGCGGCCGGAACGACACCCCGAGATCGCGGACCGTGGCGGAGGTGTCCAGGGGCCCGTCCTGCGAGGCGAGCCACGCGGCCTCCCGCGTCGGCAGCAGGTCGATGCCGACCCGGGCCAGCGCCTGGCCGGCCACGGCGCTCGCGGCGGCGACGGGCGCGGGGACGGTCACGATCGGCACGCGGCGCCCGGTGAGCCGCACCGCGGTGCGCATGATCTCGACGACCGGCAGGTTGCCGCCCCCGACGGCGTACCGCCGCGCGCCGCGCCCGGGGATGGCCAGCGCGGCGTGGACGGCGGCCAGGTCGCGAACGTCGCTGACCGCCAGCGTCCCGGGGGCGAGCGCGGGCAGGCGGCCCGCGAGAACCTGGAGCGCGACGCGCGACGTCTCGCCGAGGTGCGGGTCGTGCGGGCCCCAGACCATGCCGGGGTAGGTGATCGCGACCGGCGCCCCCTGGTCCTGGAGGCGGCGCGCGATCGCCTCGGAGGCGGCCTTCGAGGCACAGTAGGGCGTGGACGCCGTGCCGACGGGCGAGTCGCCGTCCAGGAGCCGCTCGGAGCGGCGCGGCAGCAGGGCGGCGTAGCTCGAGACGTGGACGATCGGGTCCAGCCGGGCCTCGGCCGCCGCCCCTAGCACGGTCTCGGTCCCGGCGGCGTTGACGCGCTTCATCTCGTCGGCACGTCGAGGGTCGAGCGACCAGACGCTCGCGACGTGGACGGCGCCGTCGCAGCCAGCGATCGCCTCCCGCACGGACGCGCGGTCGGTGACGTCGCCGACGACGGCCTCCACACCCCCCGGGTTGACGCCGACCGGCTCGAGGGCGGGGGCGACGCGCTCCGGCGAGCGGACGAGCAGGCGGAGCTCGTGCCCGGCCCCGACGAGCGCGGCGACCGTGTGGCAGCCGACGAAGCCGGTGCCGCCGGTGACCAGAATCCTCATCCTCGGCCGAGCGTACCTAGACTCCGGCCGCCGGTGCGGGTCTGGGTTGACATCACGAACTCGCCTCACGCGGTCATCTTCCGCCCCCTGATCGCGCGGATGCGCGACCGGGGCCACGAGGTGACGGTGACCTCCCGCGAGTTCGCCCAGACGGTCGGGCTGCTCGACCGCTTCGGCATCCCGCACACGGTGGTGGGCGCCCACGGCGGCGCCTCGCGGCGGGGCAAGGCCATCGCCATGGCCGGCCGGTCGGCCGCGCTCGCGCGCCTCGCGCGGGAGGAGCGCTTCGACCTCGCCGTCGCGCACGGCAGCACCGACCAGCCGCCTGCCGCCCGCATCGCCGGCACCCCGCAGGTGACGATGTTCGACTACGAGTTCGCCGCGGCGATGCACCACTGGAACGGCCGCCTGGCGACCCGGGTTCTGGTGCCGGCGGCGATCCCCGAGGAGGCCCTGTCGCGCTACGGCATGCGCCCGCCGCGCCTGGTCCGCTATCCGGGGCTGAAGGAGGAGTACTACCTGGCCGACCACGCGATCGACCCGGCGGTGGGCGACGAGCTGGGCCTCGATCGCGGGCGGATCATCGCCGTCGTGCGCCCTCCGCCCGAGGTCACCCTGTACCACCGCGGCGCCGGCACCGACCTCTTCGCCGCCACCCTGGCCCGCCTGCTCGCGGCGCCGGAGGTGCAGACCGTGGTGCTGCCCCGCACCGAGGAGCAGCGGCGGGCGCTCGCGGGAGGCCCGGCCGTCGTGCCCGAGCGGGCGATCGACGGGCCGAGCCTCGTGGCGGCGGCGGACCTCGTCGTGAGCGCCGGGGGCACGATGAACCGCGAGGCCGCCGCGCTGGGGGTGCCCGCCTACACCCCGTTCGCCGCGCGGCTGGGAGCGGTTGACCGGCTCCTCATCGCCGAGCGCCGCCTGAGCAGGCTCGAGCGCCCCGAGGACGTCGCGCTCCGCCGCCGCGACCGGGGCCCGGCGCCGCCGTTGCGCGACCCCGAGGCACTCGTGGACCTGATTCTCGACGCCCCCCGCGCTAGGGTGCCTGCCACGTGAGCCTTGCCCCCCTCACCTGGCGCCCCCGTGCGCTCGCGCACCGCGCCGCCCAGGTGGCGGTCGACATGGCGCTCGTCACGGCCGCCTACTGGCTCGCGTACTACTTCCGCTTCGACGGCGACGTGCCCGGCCGCTACGAGCGGCTGTTCGTCGGGACGGTCGGCATCGTCATCGGCGTCAAGCTCGTCGTCTTCGTGGCGATGCGCTTCTACACGAAGTGGTGGCGCTTCACGAGCCTGCGCGACCTGCAGGCCATCCTGCTGGCGACGGCCGGGTCCAGCCTGATCCTGGCGGCGCTGCTCTCGACGTGGCGCCCGGACGACCTCGTGCCCGTGCCGCGGGGCGTCCTGGCCTTCGACCTCTTGCTGACCCTCGTCCTGATCGGGGGCGCCCGCTTCGCGGTGCGCAGCGTGATCGAGCGGCCGCCGCGCTCCGAGCTCGTCAGCAGCGGCAAGGAGGTGCTGATCTGCGGCGCGGGCGACGCCGGCAACACCCTGCTGCGCGAGATGAAGCGGAACCGCGCGCTCGGCTACACGCCGGTCGGCCTCATCGACGACGACCCCCGCAAGCGCCGGCTGCGCGTGCAGGGCACGCGCGTGCGCGGCACCCGCGCCGACCTGCCGAGGGTGCTGCGCGAGGTGCACGTCGACGAGGTCATCATCGCCATGCCGTCCGCGCCGGGCCGCGTGCGCGAGGAGATCGTCCAGGCGTGCCGCGCCGCGGGCGTGCAGTGCACGACCCTGCCGGGCCTGCCCGAGCTCATCACCGGCGAGGTCACGGTCAGCCAGCTGCGCGAGGTCCGCGTCGAGGACGTGCTCGGCCGCGCCGCCATCGAGGTCGACTTCGCCCGCGTCGCCCGCTACCTCAACGGACGCGCGGTCCTCGTCACCGGGGCCGGCGGGTCGATCGGGCGGGAGCTCTGCCGCCAGGTGTCGGCCACCGGCGCACGCCGTCTGGTGATGGTCGACCACTCCGAGAACAACCTCTTCGAGATCGACCTCGAGCTGCGTGAGCGCGGCCACTCCGGGCTGCTGGTGCCCGTGATCGCCGACTGCAAGGACGGGCCCGCGATGGAGCGCCTCTTCGCGTCCGAGCGGCCCGAGATCGTGTTCCACGCGGCGGCGTACAAGCACGTGCCGATGATGGAGCTGAACCCGGTCCAGGCGATCGCCAACAACGCGCTCGCCACGGCGGTCCTGGCCGATCTCGCCGAGCGGTTCGCGGTCGAGCGGTTCTGCCTCATCTCCACCGACAAGGCCGTCGAGCCGAAGACCGTCATGGGGGCCTCGAAGGCCCTCGCCGAGCGGGTCGTCGAGGCGCGCGTCGGCGTGTCGGGCACGCGGTTCGCGGCCGTGCGCTTCGGCAACGTGCTCGGCAGCTCCGGCTCCGTGCTCCCGATCTTCCGCCGCCAGATCGCCGAGGGCGGGCCGGTGACGGTGACGCACCCCGAGATGACGCGCTTCTTCATGACGATCCCCGAGGCGGTGCAGCTCGTCATCGAGGCGACCGGCATCGCCGAGGGCGGCGACATCTTCGTGCTCGACATGGGCGAGCCGGTGCGGATCATGGACCTCGCCCGTCGCACCATCGAGCTGGCGGGCCAGGACGTCGCGATCGAGGTCGTCGGGATCCGGCCGGGCGAGAAGCTCCACGAGGAGCTGTTCAACGTCGACGAGGAGGTGCGCCCGACCCGCTACGGGAAGATCATGCGCGCCACCCGCCCGCCGCTCGACCCCGCGGTCCTGCGCGACGGCATCGACGAGCTCGGCCGGCGGATCGCCGCCGGCCGGCCCGAGTCGGTCGCCGATGCCCTTTGGTCAACCCTGCGCGGCGCAAGGATCGCCGCGCCGGACGGCGAAACGAGGATGGCGCCGCCCACCGTCACCCACCTGGAGAACCCATGAGCGTCATCGACCGCACCCAGGCCGATCTCCCCCGTGGAGCGGTCGCGGTCGCGCCATGGGGGCTGCTCTCGCGGGTCCGCCGCCCCTGCCCCGACCACGGCGGCGAGTGCCTCTGCGTCGGCCGCCGCGAGGACGAGGGCTGCCTCGTCTTCTGGTGCGGGGCCGCCGGGCACCACTTCACGACGCGCTGATCGCGCGGAGGGCACGGGCCCTCCGTTGCGGCAGCGGCCATTTGGCCATTTGGCCGCGCGCCGGTTGGCCAATTGGCCGGCCGCGGCGCCGCGGCCTCATACCGCGGTGCTCAGCCCTTGTCGGTGAAGGGCAGCTTGGTGTGGCGCGACTCGTCGGCCTCGATGACGTAGATCACGGTCGCCTCACCGCGCAGGGGGAAGGGATCGCCGGTGTACTTCCGGGCGATCCGGTCGGCGAGGACGAGGGCTGCGTCGCCGTCGATGCGGTCGACGACGCGGCCGCGCAGGTCGATCTGGCGGTAGGGGTCGCCGCCGGTCGGCGATCGAGAGCGCGACGCGTGGGTCGCGCTCGATCGCCGCGGCCTTCCGGCTGCCGAGCTGCGTCACGAAGATGACGCGGTCCTCCTCGACGTCGACCCAG
The DNA here is from genome assembly GCA_963835685.1 of Miltoncostaeaceae bacterium. GTDB lineage: Bacteria > Actinomycetota > Thermoleophilia > Miltoncostaeales > Miltoncostaeaceae > DATAGF01. The sequence continues at coordinate 94,309 of CAWIGI010000014.1, read as the reverse complement.
AGGGGCCGCGAGGAGGGCGAGCCGTCCGGCTCGAGCGTCGCGAGGTGAGCGTAGTTGCGCTCGCCGATCAGGTCGGCGACCTGCGGAGGGAGCTCGGCCACGGCGTCAGCCTACGCCGCCGGGGCGCGCCGGGGCCTCGGCGGCGTCGTCCCAGTCCTCCACCCACGCCTCGATCTCGTGCACGACGCGGGAGAGCGCCTCGCCCTTCGGGGTGAGGCGGTACTCGATCACCCCGCCGCCGCGCTCGCATCGTTCCATCAGCCCGGCGGCCTCCAGCTCGCGCAGCCGCTCGGCCAGCAGGCGGGCGGAGAGGCCGTCGACCGAGCCGCGGATCTCGGTGAAGCGGGCGGGGCCCTCCATGGTCGCCCGGATCACCGCGGCGCTCCAGCGCCGGCCGAGCAGCTCGGCCGCGCGCTGGTAGCGCTGGCAGACCGGGGGGCGGGAGCGGCAGCGATCCATCGCGCGGAAGGCTACGCGGCCAGCGCCTCCCCGCGCTCGCGGGCGGGCTCGAGCGCGATGTCGAGCACCTCCCGCACGGTCAGCACCGGGTGGACGGTGACCTGCTCGAGCACCTCCTCGGGCACGTCGTCCAGGTCGCGCCGGTTGCGCTCGGGGATGATCACGTCGGTGAGCCCGGCCCGGTGGGCGGCGAGCACCTTCTGCTTGACGCCCCCGATCGGCAGGACCCGCCCCTGCAGGGTGACCTCGCCGGTCATGCCCACGTTCGGCCGCACCGCGCGGCCGCTCGCGAGCGACGACAGCGCCGTCACCATCGTGACCCCCGCCGACGGGCCGTCCTTGGGGACGGCGCCGGCCGGCACGTGCAGGTGCACCTCGCGGCCGGACAGCGACGCGGGGTCGATGCCGACCTCGTGCGCGTGCGAGCGCGTCCACGACAGGGCGATGCGGGCCGACTCGCGCATGACGTCGCCGAGCTGGCCGGTGAGCACCAGGCGGTCCCCCGGGCCGTCGGCGTCCATCGCGCCGGCCTCGACGAACAGGACGTCGCCGCCGGCGCCGGTGACCGCGAGGCCGGTCGCGACGCCCGGGGTCGCTGTGCGCTCGGCCGCCTCGTTGTGGAACTTCGGCCGCCCGAGGGCCTCCGAGAGCTCGTCGGCGCCGACCGTGATCGGCCCCTCGGCGGGGTCACCGTCCTCGGCGACGCGCCGCGCCGCCTTGCGCAGCACCTTGCCGAGCTCGCGCTCGAGGTTCCGCACGCCGGCCTCGCGGGTGTACTCGGCGACGACCGACCGCACCGCGTCGTCGGTCAGCTCCACCTCGCCCTCGCGCAGGCCGTTCTGCTCGGTCTGGCGAGGAATCAGGTAGCCCCGTGCGATCGCCAGCTTCTCGTCCTCGGTGTAGCCGTCGAGGGCGATGACCTCCATCCGGTCGAGCAGCGGCGGCGGGATGGTGTCGGCGACGTTCGCGGTCGCGATGAAGAGGACCTGCGACAGGTCGAGCTCCACGTCGAGGTAGTGGTCGCGGAAGGTGTCGTTCTGGGCCGGGTCGAGCACCTCGAGCAGCGCCGACGACGGGTCGCCGCGCCAGTCGGTCCCGACCTTGTCAACCTCGTCGAGCATGATCACCGGGTTCATCGTCCCGGCCTCGCGGAGGGCGCGAACGAGCCGCCCGGGAAGCGCGCCGACGTAGGTGCGGCGGTGGCCGCGGATCTCGGCCTCGTCGCGGATGCCGCCCAGGCTGATGCGGGCGAACTCGCGCCCCAGGGCGCGCGCGACCGAGCGGCCGAGCGAGGTCTTGCCGGTGCCGGGGGGCCCGACCAGCGTCAGGATCACGCCGCTGCGGCCGTCGTCCATGCCGCGCTCGCGGCGCAGGCGTCGCACGGCCAGGTACTCCAGGATCCGCTCCTTGACCTCGTCGAGGCCGGCGTGGTCGGCGTCCAGCACCTCGCGGGCGTCGGCCACGTCGAGGTGCTCCTCGGAGCGCGTGTCCCACGGCAGCGAGACCATCCACTCCAGGTAGGTGCGGATCATCCCCGCCTCGGGGCCCTCGGGCTGCCGCTCGAGGCGACCCAGCTCCCGCTCGGCCTCCACCCGCGCCGCCTCGGGCATGCCCGATTCGGCGATGCGGGTCGCCCACTCGTCGTCGCCGTCGCCCTCGCCCTCGCCGAGCTCCTTGCGGATGGCGGCGAGCTGGCGCCGCAGCAGCATCTCGCGCTGGGTCTGGTCGAGGCCCTCGGCCACGTCCTCGCGGATCCGCTGCCGGAGGCTGGCGTCGGCCAGGCGCTCGCGCTGCGCCGCGATGGCGAGGCGCAGGCGCTCGGTCACGTCGCTCGTCTCGAGGAGCTCGAGCTTGGACGCGAGAGGGATGTCCGGCGCGTAGCCGGCCGTGTCGGCGAGCCGCCCCGGGTGCAGGATGGTCGACATGAAGTGGGCCACCCGGGCCCGGTCGCCCCGCAGGTCGGCGACCTCCTCGACGACGGCGCGGTACTCGCGCGCAAGGCGCTGGGCCTCGGGACCCGGGTCGTCCGGGTCGGGAAGCTCGCGGACCCTCACGCGCAGCCCGGCGCCGGCGCCGGCCGCCGGGCCCAGCTCGGCCCGGTGGAGGGCCTCGACCGCGACCCCGCGGGTGCCGTCGGGCAGCGTGACCTCGCCCATCACGGCGGCCACCGCGCCGAACGACGCGAAGCGGCCCTCCACGCGCGGCACGAGCACGATGCGGCCGTCAACGGCGCCGTCGAGCGCCTCGGCCTGCTCCTCGGTCGCGACCGGGAAGGTCACGCTCGTGCCCGGGAGCACCACCGCGTCGTCGAGGGGGAGGACGGGGAGGATGGTGGTCGGACGCTCGTCCTGGGTCATTCGAGGATCTCCCACTGCGGAAACGGGTCGCCGCGGTTACTTCGAGTAACTCCCGGCCCAGCAAGGTTACCGCACGTAACCACGAACGCAAGGCGGCCAATTGGCCAATCGGTCGACGGCCAATTGGCACTCCCGCCCGTCCCGGGCCGTCGCATCCGAACGACCCGGCCGCCCGCCGCCACTCCGGGGTCCACGGCGGTGTGCGAAGATCGGCCGCCCGTGGACCTCCGCCACCTCGTGACCCTCCGCACGGTGGTCAACAAGGGCTCCTTCTCGCAGGCTGCGGAGGAGCTCGAGATCTCCCAGCCCGCCGTCTCGTTCCAGATCCGCGCCCTCGAGGAGCGCCTCGGGCACCGCTTGCTCGACCGCAGCGGGCGCCGCGTGACGGTGACCGAGGCCGGCGAGGTGGCCTACCGCTACGCGAAGCGGATGATCGGGCTGGAGGCCGAGCTCGAGCGCGAGATGGGGGAGATCGGCACGCGCGTCTCGGGGCGCCTGGTGCTCGGGTCCTCGACCGGGCCGGGCGAGCTGCTGCTGCCGCGTCTGCTCGGCGCGTTCCACGAGGCCTACCCCGACGTCCGCGTGAGCCTGATGGTCAGCGACACCCAGACCGTCTGCGAGCGGGTGCTCGACGACGAGCTGGAGCTCGGCGTCGTCGGCGCCGCCCGGCCCCAGCGGGGGCTCGTGTTCGAGCCCTTCCTGCGCGACGAGCTGGTCGTGATCGTCCCGCCCGGGCACCACCTGGCCTCCCAGCCCGCCGTGACCCTCGAGGGCCTCGTGGCCGAGCCGATGCTGCTGCAGCAGGAGGGCTCGGGCGTGCGGTCGGTCGTCGAGGCGGCCATGCGGGAGGGCGGCCTGCGCGACCGCGACCTGCACGTGGCGATGGAGCTCGGCCTTCAGCAGTCCGTCAAGGCCGCCGTCCTCGACGGCTTCGGGATCACGGTGATCTCGCGGCTGGCGGTGGAGCGGGAGGTCGCCGAGGGAAGCCTCGTCGCGCTGCGTCTCGAGGGCCCCGGGCTCGAGCGCCATTTCTTCTCCGTCCGCCATGCCGGGCGGACGCCGAAACGCGTCACGTCAACGTTCCTCGACTTCGCCAAGGCCGAGCTCGGGGAGATCGCCGCTGCATAAGGCCCGCTTATTGGAAGCATCGGAAGCGGTCGGCTAGGCTCCCGGGGTGTCGAGGTCCAGTGACGCGCGCACCGACGTGCTCGTGGTCGGGTCGGGGGGCGCCGGGATGTCGGCCGCCCTCGCCGCCCGCGAGGCGGGCGCGGGCGTGGTCGTGGTCACGAAGTCGGCCCTGGGCGCCGGCAACACAGGGCGTGCCCAGGGCGGCATCCAGGCGGCGATCGGCGAGGAGGACTCCACCGAGTCGCATTTCGAGGACACCTTCGCCGCCGGCCATCGCGCGGCGCGGCCCGAGCTCGTCCGCACGCTCACGGGCGGCGGGCCCGGGGCCGTCGCCTGGCTCGAGTCGCTGGGGGTGGGCTTCAGCCGCGACGACGGCGAGCTCCGGCTCCTGCGCTGTGGCGGCGCCAGCCGGCCGCGGCTGCTGCAGGCGGGCGAGCGCACCGGAGCCGAGATGGTGAAGGCGCTGCGCGCGGCGGTCCGGGCGAGCGGCGCCGAGGTCCGCGAGGCGACCCGCCTCCTCGAGCTGGTGCCGCGCGCCGACGACTGGGTCGCGACGCTCGCGCCGGGCGGCAACGGCGAGCGTGCGACCCTGCGTGCCGGGGCCGTCGTGCTCGCCGCCGGCGGCGGCCTGCGCGGCGAGGCCGACGCCCTCGGGGTGGGCAGCACCAACCACCCCGACGCGACCCCCGAGGTCCTGCTGATGGCGCTGGAGCTGGGGGCGGAGGGCCGGGAGGTCGAACTCCTGGCAGCGCCACCCGACCGGCTCGCTCTGGCCTGAGGCGCTGGCCGGGTACGCGTTGCCCGAGACCACGCGCGGGTACGGGGCGACCCTCCACGACTCCGAGGGCGAGCGCTTCGTCGACGAGCTCGCGCCGCGCGACGTGGTCGCCCAGGGGATCATCGACGCGGTCGCGGCGGGCCGTGGGGCGGCCGCTCCCGACGGCCAGGTCGGCGTCTGGCTCGACACCCCGGCGATCGACCGCGAGAATGGCGCGGGCTTCACCGCCGACCGCCTGACCTACGTTCACGGCCGGTACCTCAAGGCGGGGGTCGACATCACCCGGGAGCGTGTGCTCGTCTACCCCGTGCTGCACTACCGCAACGGAGGGCTCGCGATCGACGAGCGCGCGGCCACCACGCTCCCGGGCGTCTTCGCCGCGGGAGAGATCGCCGGCGGCGTCCACGGCTCCAACCGCCTGATGGGCAACTCGCTGCTCGACACGGTCGTCTACGGCCGCCGCGCCGGCGCCTCGGCCGCCGAGGCCGCCGCATGACCATCGGCGCCGGCCCCATGAGCACCGAGCTCGGAACCGCTCCAGGGGCGGGGTTCCTGTCGCTGCCGGGACGGCCGCCGAAGCCGCGCCAGGTCGGGGTGACGCACGTCATCGACAAGGGCCTCAGCCTCCCGGCCGTCGAGGGGGTCCTCGAGGCGAGCAGCGACTACATCGACATCGTGAAGCTCGGCTGGGGCACCGCCTACGTCACGCGCAACCTGCGCGAGAAGCTCGCGCTCTTCCGCGACGCGGGCATCCCGGTGGTGCTCGGGGGGACCTTCTGGGAGATCTGCCAGTCCCAGCAGAAGCTCGACGACTGGCAGCGCTGGGTGAGCGACCTCGGGCTCCAGCACGTCGAGATCTCGGACGGCACCATCACGCTGCCCCACGACGCCAAGCTCGAGCACATCAGCCGGCTGGCGCAGGACTTCGTGGTGCTCAGCGAGGTCGGCTCCAAGGACCTCGCGACGGTCATCGCGCCCTACCGCTGGGTCGAGATGATCGAGGCCGAGCTGCGGGCGGGGGCCTGGAAGGTCATCACGGAGGCCCGGGAGACCGGCACCGCCGGCATCTTCCGCGGCGACGGGGAGGTCCGGATGGGCCTCATCGACGAGATCGTGCACGCCATCGACCCGAACCGCCTGATCTTCGAGGCGCCCCTGAAGGCGCAGCAGGTCTGGTTCATCCGCAAGTTCGGCCCCAACGTCAACCTGGGGAACATCCCACCCGACGAGGTGATACCGCTGGAGACGCTACGGCTCGGCCTGCGCGCCGACACGCTGCTCGACTCAACGACCACGGGCAACGTCGACGGGGCGGGGATTTGACCGCCGCCGCCGCGACGCCCGGACCCATCGCCCCGCACGGGGGCGCGCTCGTCGAGCGCTTCGACGACTCGCTGGACGAGGGGGGCGGCCGGCCTCGGGTCACCCTCACCGCCCGGCAGCAGGCCGACCTCGACCTCATCGCCGCGGGCGCCCTCTCGCCGCTCGACGGCTTCATGGGCCGCGAGGCCTACGAGGCCGTGGTCGAGGACATGCGCCTGCCGAACGGGCTCGCCTGGTCCGTGCCGGTCACGCTGGGGGTCGCCCCGGACGAGCTGGAGCGCGCCGGAACCGCTGACGAGGTGGAGCTCGTGGACGAGGGCGGCGGCTTCCTCGGCGTCCTCGAGGTCACCGACCGCTACGAGACCGACCCGGCCCGCGAGGCCCGCCTGGTCTACGGGACGCAGGACACCGCGCACCCCGGCGTCGCCTCGCTCTACGCCCACGGCACGACGGCCCTCGCGGGCCCGGTGCGGGTCGCGGCTCGGATGCCGCTCGACCCGGCCGCCGTGCCGTTCCTGCTCGACCCGCGGCGCTCGCGAGAGGAGTTCGACGCCCGCGGCTGGCGGAGCGTGGTGGGCTTCCAGACGCGCAACCCGATCCACCGGGCGCACGAGTACATCACCAAGGTCGCGCTCGAGACGGTCGACGGCCTCTTCATCCACCCGCTGGTCGGCGAGACCAAGAGCGACGACATCCCCGCCGACGTGCGGATGCGCTGCTACGAGGTGCTGATCGAGGGCTACTACCCGCAGGAGCGAGTGGTGCTCGGCGTGCTGCCGGCGGCCATGCGCTACGCGGGCCCCCGCGAGGCCGTGCTGCACGCGATCATGCGCCAGAACTACGGCTGCACCCACTTCATCGTGGGCCGTGACCACGCGGGCGTGGGCGACTACTACGGCACCTACGACGCCCACCGCGTCTTCGACGACATCACCGCGGACGAGCTGGCGATCCAGCCCCTCTTCTTCGAGCACTCCTTCTGGTGCACCCTGACCGGCGGGATGGCGACGACCAAGACCTCCCCCGCCGGGCCCGAGGACCGCGTCTTCCTCTCGGGGACGAAGGTCCGCGAGATGCTCGGCCGCGGCGAGATCCCCCCGGTGGAGTTCACCCGCCCCGAGGTCGCGAGGGTCCTGATCGAGGCGTACTCCGGGACGCCCGCCTAGTCGGCGAACCCCGCGCCGGGGTCGCCGATGGTCCCGGTCCTCGCGCCGGCCCGCTGCGAGGCCGCGAAGCTCGCGGCCTCGCCGATCTCCGCCAGTGCGGGCTGGCGAGGTCCGTGGTGCCTCCGTGAGGCCAGGGGGCCGGGGCGGGGTTGGCCATTTGGCCATCATCGTGGTGGCCAATTGGGACACGGGCGGAACGCCTTCACGCGGTCGTCGACCATGCTCGGTGGTGATTCGTGCTCCCCGGCTCGCCAGGATCGGGGTATGGCGAGGAGCCTTTACAAGGGGGAGCGGCTGGGGAACCGGCCGCCGTGCCTGCTGTGCATGGGGAGGGGCGACGGGGAGCGGGCGGAGCTCCACCTCCCGTACGGGGTCTCGGTGTGGCTCTGCGCGGGACACCGGAGCCTGGAATTCCAGCGCCGGCGGGCGGGGCGGGACTTCGTGGCCTCGCTCGCGCGGGCGTGGGCGGCGGCGGGGTGCCTGACGCGGGCACGGCACCGGGCCCTCGACGCGCATCGCGCGCGGCTGGTGGGCCCGCCGCCCGCGCGCCCGCGGCCGGGCTCGTACTCGTGGCCCGCGCTGCGGCGCGAGGCCGAGCGGCGCTTCGCGGCCGGCGAGGCGCCGCGGCGGGTCATGGAGGAGCTCCGGGAGCGCGAGAGCGAGGGCCGCGCGCTGCCGCCCTCGCGCCGCACCCTTCGCCGCTGGTTTCTCGAGGGCCGGTGGACGGGCGGCCGCCCTACCGACGGCAACCCCGGCCGGCGACCGCCCGCCGGCGGCCGGCCACCGCGACCGCCCGGCCCGGCGTCAGCGGTCGAGCGCCGTGAAGACCCAGTCGGTGTCCTCGGCGATCTGGTGGCAGCCCCAGCACGTCGCGCCGGTCAGCGAGGCGTCGGTCGCGAAGGCGGCGTCCGGGCTGGACCGCTTGTACTCCACGAACTCCCAGTCGCCGTGTGCGGGGTCGGCTCCCCGGGTCTTGCGCATGATCGCGGCCAGCGTCATCACGCCGTCGGTGCGGGCCGCCTTCACCAGGATCGTGCCCGCCGGGAACTCGCCGCCGCGGGTCAGGCGCTCGCGCGGGACGCTCACGTAGACGTCCTTGGTGCCGCGGTGGGCGTCGAAGCCGACCCGCCGGGTCTGCGGCGAGTCGGGCGGGATCGGCTCGGCGTTGAGGCGGTCCCAGCGCTGGAACCCGGCGGTGAACGCCGGCAGCCCGGCGAGCGCCCTGGGCTTCGGCTTCGGCTTCGGGGCGGGCGCCGGCGCCGTGGTCGCCGGCGGGGCGGTCGCCGCGGGCGGCGTCGTAGCGTCGCCGGCGCCCGCGGAGCCCTCGTCGTCGCCCCCGCAGGCCGCCAGGCCGAGCCCCAGCCCGGCGGCGAGCAGCAGCGCGGCGGCGCGGCGGCGAGGATCCACGGCCCCCATCCTCACCTCGGGTGCCGCGCGCCGCCACCACGTTTCATGGATCTGTAAGGACACCGGGCTCGATTGAGCCCCCGGGCGGGCGCGGGCATGATGGGCGCGGCCGTGGCCCGTCCCCGTCCCGTCATCGCGCTCGCCACCGTGGCCCTCGCCGCCGGCGCCGTCGCCCCCGCGGCCGCGGCTCCCGCGACCGGCGACCGCCCCGCGGGGAGCGTCTCCACCTGGGCTCACGAGCTGAACCAGAACGAGCTCCCGCGGTGGAACCCGAGGACGGCGCCGGTGATCCCGGCGCGCCGCTGGTACCGGATCGTCGACGGCATCCTGAGCGAGTCGGGCGCGAACGGCCTCTGGTTCAGCGGCCCGAGCGCCCTGCCCTTCCCGCCGCTCCCCCTGAGCCCGAAGGAGCCGGTCGGCTGGCGCACCCCGGCGCGGTTCTCGGCCCAGTTCCGGCGCACGGGCCTGCGGTGGGACGTGGCGGTCGAGGTCTGGGCCGCCCGCAGGGCGCTCCAGCGGAAGACCGCGACGGTCTCCGATCCGACCGCGGACCCCACCGCCTACACGCGCCGGCTGTCGCTGCTCGACCCCGGCTACCGGCGCGAGGCGCTGCGCGAGATCCGCCGGATCGTCCCGCGCCTGCGGAACGCGCCCTTCGTCAACCTCTACGCCGGCAGCGACGAGCCGATCGCGCTGATCCCCCGCGGGCGGGCCCGATCGAGCGCCTTCGGCCGCCGCCTGGCCCGCGACTTCCGCCGCGCGACGGGCTTCTCGCTGCCGAACCCGGCCGCCCGCCCGAGCACCTCCGACCGCGAGCGGCTGCGCTGGCTCGCCTGGTCGCGCTTCTCGAGCGACCGGTTCTTCGCGATGAAGGAGGAGCAGGCGCGCCTCATCCGGCGCCTGGACCCGGACGCGGTCGTCAGCCCCAACGACTACGGCTTCATCGACGGCTTCATGCCCTGGGACTACTCCCGCCTGGCCGGCTTCGCCGACGTCGTGGAGGCCGATCCCTACGTGAGCTTCCCCGAGCGCGACCGGGCCGGGCGGGGCCGCTACAACCCGGGCTTCGGCGCCAAGCTGCTGTCCGACCTGACCGGCAGGCGGACGAGGATCATCGTCCAGGCCTTCGACCACTCGCGCTACCAGCCGGTACCGGGCGATCTGTGGACCTGGACCGCCCAGGCGCTGCGCGCCGGCGCCACCGACATCAGCTTCTTCGCGTCGGACAACCCGCGCTTCACCAACCGGCGCCTCTACCGGGCGATGCTCGACGTCGCGCGCAGCCTTCGAGGGACCCGCCTGCCGGCGCCGCCGGCCGACCCCGAGCGGCTCGTCCTCTACGCGACCGCCAGCGAGGGCCAGGGCCAGCCCGACCGCATGGGGAACCTGCGCTACCGCACCGACGGCGACGCGATCTACACGACCTACTCGCTGCTCGGCGAGCTGGCCGGCGCCGCCTTCAGCTTCGACGCCGACACGCGCCTGGCCGCCCAGCCCGCGCGCCTCGCCGCGGCGCGGACGATCTGGCTGCCGCGCGCCGACACCCTGGACGCCCCCTTCGCCGACCAGCTGGCGGCCTGGGTGCGGGGCGGCGGCACGCTGATCGTGACCGACCCCGCGGCCTTCACCAGGACCCCCGCGGGCGCGTCGCTGACCCGGGTCCGCGACGCGCTGATCGGCGCCCCGCTCGGCCCGCCGCGCCCCGGGCGGATCCTGCAGGTGGACCAGGGCGCGCTCGGCGGCGGCCTTCCCGACGACCTCCTGAGCGTGCCCATCGACGCGGCCCAGGCCCGCGCGTTCGCGGGGGTCCCGGCCGGCGGCTCGGTCGTCGCCCGCTTCATCGACGGCGCCCCCGCCGCGATCGCCCGCCCCGTCGGCGCCGGCCGGGTGCTGGCCTTCGCGTCCGACCCGATGGTGCCCTCGGTGCTGGACGAGCCGCTCGACCTGGCCCGGCTCGCCGCCGCGATCCACCGCTGGGACGGGGGGGCGCTGGACCATCCCGCGTGGCGCTACCGCATCCCCGGGGATCCGCAGCCCACCCGCCTGCCGTGGTCGGACGCCGTGGCGCCCGAGGCGGCGCGGGCCGGCTTGCCCTAGGGTTCCGCCGGCGCCGGTCCCGACCGAGGGGAGAGATGCGCAACAGGGGGCGTGTGGTGGCGGGGCTCGTCGCCGTGGCGGCGGCGATCGCCCTCGTGGTCGGCACGGTCGCCTGCGGCGGCGGGGACGACGACGCCCCGGCCAGCGCCGTGGCCGCGGTGCAGGACGACCACCTGCCGATCGACGCGCTGGAGACCCTCGACGAGCGGCTCGACCTCGTGGCCGGCACCGGGGTGACCACGACCCGCTACGACGTCTTCTGGTCCCAGGTCGCACCGTCGCGGCCGGCGAGCCCGCGCGACCCCGCCGATCCCGCCTACGACTGGGCGCGCGCCGACCTCGTGCTGCAGGGCTTCGCCGAGCGCGACATCACGCCGATCGTCTCCGTGTACAACGCACCCACCTGGGCGACCGGCGGCCTGTACGAGCCGCCCGGCTACCAGATCAACACGGCGACGCCCGACCCGGACGGCTTCGCCGACTTCATGGCGGCGCTGACGGCCCGCTACTCCGGTGAGTTCACCCCATCCGGCGGCGAGCCGCTCCCCGAGGTGCGCCACTTCGAGCTCTGGAACGAGCCGAACCTGTCCGGGTTCCTCCGGCCCCAGTTCGAGGACGGCAGGCCGGTGTCGCTCGACCGCTACGCCGCGATGGTGAAGGCGGCCCACCCGGCGATGAAGGCAGCGAACCCGGACGTGCAGGTGATCGCGGGCGTCGGCGGCCCGCGCGGCAGCACCGGCGAGACCGGGATCGGCGCGATCGACTGGCTGCAGGGCCTGGTGCAACGCGGCATCCCGCTCGATGGCTACTCGCAGCACATCTACCCGTCGGCCGGCCCGGAGGTGCCCACCGACGCCATCCCGAGCTGGAGCAGCATCGGCCGCTTCCTCGAGGAGATCGACGGCTTCCGCCCCGGGCTGCCCTTCTACATCACGGAGGCCGGTTACACGACCGCGCCGACGCCCTTCCGGGACGTCGCCGTCACCGAGGAGGAGCAGGCCGAGTACCTGACCCAGATCTACTCGCTGCCCCAGCTGCGCACCGAGCAGGTCAAGACGGTCGTCTGGTTCAACCTGGAGGACAACGTCAACTGGCCGGCGGGCCTGTACCGCGAGGGCCTGGAGCCCAAGCCCAGCCTCCAGCGGTTCCTCGACGTCGTGCAGGGGCAGGAGGGCGCCCGCCTCGGCTGACCGGCCGCGTCCCCGGACGTGCGCTCAGGGCGCCCGGCCGGCCGGGCGATGTCGTCGCGACACGGCCACGAGCGCCGTCAGGCCGGCGGCCGCCGCCACGACGGAGCCACAGAGGATCCCGATCTTCGCGGCCTCGAGGTTCACGGGGTCCGAGTAGGCGAGGCCGGCGACGAAGAGCGACACGGTGAACCCGATCCCGGCCAGGGCGCCGACGCCCACCACGTGGGCCCAGCGGACCCCGGCCGGCAGGACGCCGATTCCCAGCCGCACCGCGAGCGCGACGCCCGCCGTGAGCCCGATCGTCTTCCCGAGCACCAGCCCCAGCGCCGCGGCGAGCGCGATGCGCGTCTCGGTGGCGGCCTCGAGCGACTCGGAGTCCAGCACGATGCCGGCGTTGGCGAGGGCGAAGATCGGCAGGACGACGAAGCTCGACCACACGTGCAGGTTGTTCTCCACCCGCGTCAGGGGGGAGACGGCCTCGCGCGACAGCCACGCCAGGCGGCTCCAGTGCTCGGCGTCCGCGTCGGGGTCGTCGGGCTCGTCGGCCGTCTCGCGGGCGATCCGCACCGCCTCGGCGCTCACGGCGGCGGGGTCCTGGAACGGCCGCACGGGCGTCAGCAGCCCGATCGCCACCCCTGCGATGGTGGGATGGACCCCGGACTCGAGCATGCAGATCCACACGGCCACCCCCAGGGCCACGTAGGGGAACAGGTGGCGCACGTGCATGCGCTGGAGCACCGCGATGGCGACCAGGCCGCAGAGCGCGGCCGCGAGCCACCCGAACGCGAGGCTCTCCGTGTAGTAGACGGCGATGACGAGGATCGCCCCGATGTCGTCCATCACCGCGACGCCGAGCAGGAACGCGACCAGCCCGGTCGGCACCCGGCGGCCGAGCGCGGCGAGCGCGCCGAGGGCGAAGGCGACGTCCGTCGCCATCGGGATCCCCCACCCGCGGGCCCCCTCTCCGCCGCCGATCACGGCCAGGAAGACGAGCGCCGGGACCAGCATGCCGCCGAGGGCCGCCACCACCGGCAGCAGGGCGGCCCTCATGTTCGACAGCTCCCCCACGGCCAGCTCCCGCTTGACCTCCAGGCCGATGACCAGGAAGAAGAGCGCCATGAGGCCGTCGTTGACGAGGTCTCGATACGTCTCCTCGATCTGGAAGTCGCCGATGGTCACCGACACCTCGGTGGTCCAGAAGTCCTCGTAGGAGCCACCGGCGACGTTCGCCCAGACCAGCGCCACCAGGGTGGTCGCGAGCAGCACCAGGGCGCCGGAGGCCTCCAGCCGGAAGAACTGCTGCAGCGGCCGCACGACGAGTCGCGGGACGGGCCGCTCGGTGCGCGACCACGGCCGCCGGGGCCCCTCCGGGGGCGCGTCGCTCGTCACCGGGCCATCCCGGACTGCACGCTACCTGCCCGCGCCGCGCGGGGCGCGCACGCCCGGCCGCGGCGCCGCCTACGACGGGCGGGCCCCGGTGCCGGCGGCGATCGCGAGGGACAGCCGCTCGGCCCCGTCGGCGCGGTCGACGCTCCACTCGTTGACCAGCCGCTCGATGATCGCGCCGACGCCGGGGACGGCGGTGCCCTCCACCACGCGGGCGGCGGCGCCGGCCGGCAGCGGGCCGAGCCGCATGGTCACCGAGCCCGGCTCGCCGACGAACTCGACGCACAGCGGCCCCTCGGCCAGCTCGCGGCTCGCCGCGACGGCGACTGCCGCGCTTGCGATCTGGGCGTCCGATACGCGGTCGATCGGCAGGTCGACGCGCGCGGCGAGGGCGGCGACGACGCGCTCGAGCACCGGTCCGGCGAGCTCGGGCCGGCGAACCACGAGGCGCGCCCTGGGCCGTTCCTCCATCAGCGCCTGGGCGCGTCGGGCGAGAAGACCATCCTGACCTCCGTGGCCCCCTCGCCGTCCCTCGTGAAGGCCACCTCGTCGCTGATGGCGAGCATCAGCGGCAGGCCGAGGCCGAGCCCGGCCGCGCCGGAATCGAGGCGCGGGGTGATCCCCCGCCCCTGGTCGCGGACCGCGATGACCAGGCGATCCGGCTCGACCCACGCCTTGACCGCGTACTCCCCGGCGCCATCGGGGTAGGCGTGCAGGACGGCGTTGGTGCACGCCTCGGTGACCGCGATGGAGACGTCGTTGCGGCTCGCGTCGTCCCAGTCGAGGACGTCGATCAGCCCGCGCACCATCTGGCGCGCGACCACGACGCTTTCCGGGTCGGCGGGCAGGACCAGCTCGACGTGCGGATCGCGTTCGGTCACAGCCTGGCCTCCCGGCGGCGCGAGCCTCGCGTCCATCGCCTGCCCGTCTCCCTTCGCCCGACGGCGCGTGCCTTCGCCATGGCCGTGCCCATCCTGGCGGACGGCGAAACCCGGCGGGCCCGTGCGCCGGCCGTCACGGCCTGCCCCCCTCCGCGCTCTCGCGCAGCCGCTCGAGCGACCTCCTGATCAGCCGCGAGACGTGCATCTGGGAGACGCCGACCTGGTCGGCGATCTGGGACTGCGTCAGCCCCTGCTCGAACCGGAGGTGCAGGATCACCCGCTCGCGCGCCGGCAGGTCGGACAGCCCGGCGTGGAGCGTCGCGCGCGCCTCGGCCTGCTCGAAGCCCGGGTCCTCGAGGCCGACGGCGATGCCCTCGTCCTCGTCGCTCTCGCGGCCCGGCGAGGCGAGCGGAGCCGGCCGCTGGGCGCTGCCGGCGGCGAGCGCGTCCAGGACGTCGTCGATGGAGAGATCGGCCGCCTCGGCGATCTCCCGCACCGATGGGCTGCGCCCCTCGCGCGCCGCGACGTCGTCGACCGCCTGCGCGATGCGGGCCCGCGCCTCCTGGATGCCGCGGGGGACGCGCACCGTCCAGGAGCGGTCCCGGAAGTGGCGGCGGATCTCGCCCAGGATCGTCGGGGTGGCGAAGCTGGCGAGCTTGTAGCCGCGCGCCGGGTCGAAGCGGTCGATGGCCTTGATCAGCCCGATCGTCCCCACCTGCACGAGGTCGTCGAGCGGCTCGCCGCGCTCGGCGTAGCGGCGCGCGAGCCCGCGCACCAGCGGGAGGTGCTCCATGATGAGCCGCTCGCGTTCGGCGTCGCTGAGCGACTGGCTGCGTGCCGGCATTCCGTCGCCACCCCTGACCGACGCGTGACGAGATCGCCGGCCCAGTGTGCCCGATCGCCCGGAGCGGGAAACCCCCTTGCTAGGCTGGCGCGCATGTCGGACCCCGCCCCGGGCACCTTCCGCGCGCGCGCCGAGCGGCGTCCCGAGGGAGTGGTGGTCGTCGCCGAGGGCGAGCTCGACCTGGTGGGCGCGCCCGTGCTCGCCGCCGCCCTGCCCGGGGAGGGCGACGCGCCCGTGATCGTCAACCTGGCCGGCGTCGGCTTCATGGACTCGTCGGGGCTGCGGGCCCTGCTGGAGGCGCGGCAGGCGTGCCTGGAGGCCGGGCGACCGTTCGCCATCGCGCGCCCGTCGGATGCCGTGCGCCGCGTCCTCGAGCTGGTCAACCTGACGCGAGAGTTCGAGGTCGTCGAGACGCTCTAGGAGATCGTCCCCGCCGCCGTCAGGGCGATCACGACCGCGCCGAGCACGAGCCGGTACACCACGAACACCATCATGGAGTGGGTGGTCAGGAAGCGCAGCAGGAAGGCGATCGACAGGTAGCCGAAGATGAACGCGAAGATCGTCGCGATGGTCAGGGCGCCGAGGCTGACGTCGTCCTCGCCGGTGAAGATCTCCAGCAGCCCGTAGAGCCCGCTGAGGACGATCGCCGGCACCGACAGCAGGAACGAGAAGCGGGCGGCGGCCTCGCGCTTCAGGCCCAGGAAGAGGCCGGCGGTGATCGTCGCCCCCGAGCGCGAGGTGCCGGGGACCAGGGCGAGCGCCTGGGCGAGGCCGACCCAGACCGCGTCGCGCATGCCAACGTCGCCGACGTCGCGGATCCGCTTGGAGGTCACGTCGGCGGCCAGCAGGACCAGGCCGAGGACGATCAGCATGACGCCGATGAGGTAGAGGTTGCGCGCCCCGCTCTCGATCTGGTCCCGGAAGGCGAAGCCGAAGATCGCGATCGGGATCGTCGCGACGATCACGTACCACCCCATGCGGGCGTCCAGCTCGCCCCGCAGCTCGGGCCGGCGGAGGCTGAGGAACCAGGTCCGGACGATGCGGAGCAGGTCGCGCCAGAAGTAGATGACGACCGCCAGCATCGTGCCGAGCTGGACCACCGCCGTGAAGAAGGCCCCGGGATCCTCCCAGCCGGCGAAGGCGGGGACGATGCGCAGGTGGGCGGTGCTCGAGATCGGCAGGAACTCGGTGAGCCCCTGGGCGATCCCGAGGACGATGGCCTCGAGCCACGACACGACCGCGGAATCGTAGGCGTTTCGGCTCGGGGCGACGACCAGGGACGCCGCTACCATTGGGGGGGTGCCGGTCTTCCTCTGTCCGCGCTGCGCCTACCGCGAGGCGGGAGGCGACCGCAACGTTCGCCACCAGCCGCGGGGCTGCTCCCGCTGCGGCTTCGGCTTCGCCTTCGAGCTCCTCGAGGACTACTACGCCAGTCCCAAGACCGCGCTCATCGTTTGCGACCAGGACCGGCGGATCCTCGTCGCCGGCCACGCGGCGTTCGCGGTCACCGGCTACCAGGAGGGCGAGCTGATCGGGCACGAGGTCGTCGCGCGGCTCGGCCTCGCCGGGTTCTCGAACGGCGACCCGGCCGCCACCAGCCTCGAGTGGGGCGTCCGCGTGCTGAACGTGGACTGCACCTTCCGCCCCAACGGGTCCGGCGGCGACGTCGCGGCCACCGCCGACTTCTTCCCGGCCTACGACGCCGACGGCGGCCTATTGGTGGCGCTGACGCCCAAGTAGCCTGGCGGCGGCGAGAGAGGGAGGGGACGTGGAGCGACGCCGCCTCGGCGGTACGGACATCGAGCTGTCGGTCGTCGGCCTCGGGACCTGGGTGTTCGGCGGACGCTGGGGCGGCGCCGACGACGCCGACTCGCTCGCCGCGTGCCACGCGGCGATCGACGCGGGCGTCAACTGGATCGACACCGCCGACATCTACGGCCAGGGCCGCGCGGAGCGCATCGTCGGGCAGGCCGTCCGCGAGCGCCGCGAGGAGGTGGTCGTGGCCACCAAGGGCGGCGTCGCATGGGAGAGCGGGCCACCCCTCCGGATCTGGCGCGAGGCCTCGGCCGACTACCTGAGGGCCGCCTGCGATCGCAGCCTCGCGGCGCTGGGCCTCGACCGCATCGACCTCTACCAGGTGCACTGGCCGGTGGCCGGCGTGACCGCCGAGGAGACGATCGGCGCGCTGGAGGACCTGCGCCGGGCCGGGAAGATCCGCGCGATCGGGGTCTCGAACTACGCGCTGGCCGACCTGCGGCCCGCCCAGGCCGTCGCCCCGCTCGACTCGTTCCAGCCGGGCTATCACCTGATGCGCCGCGACATCGAGGCGGCCGAGCTCCCGTGGTGCGGCGAGCACGGCGTCGGCGTGATCGCCTACGGGGCGCTCGCCCACGGCCTGCTCACCGGGAAGATGTCGACCGAGACGACGTTCCCCGCCGGCGACTGGCGCGCCGAGAGCGAGCTGTTCGCGGACGGCGCCTTCCCCGAGCGGGTGGCCGTCGTGGACGAGCTCGCCGGGGTGGCGCGCGAGGCGGGCCGCGAGGGCGGGGTCGCCGGGCTCGCGGTCGCGTGGGTCCTCCGCCGGCCCGAGGTCACGTCCGCCATCGTGGGCGCCCGGACGGCGGAGCAGGCGGTCCGCAACGCGGCCCTGGCCGGCTCGCCGCTGACGGCCGACGAGGAGGCCGCGATCGAGGCGGTCCTGGCGCGCCACCCGGCGGCGTCGGGCCACTACGGCCACGGCGAGCCGCCCGATCGGTCCTCGGACGCATATGCTGAGGCATGACGATCACCGGGCCACGACGCCGGCGCACCGACGCCGGCAGCCCACGGCATCAGCCCCTCGGGCCGGCGCCGGCGGCGCTCGGGCCGCCGGATCCCCAGGGGCTACTGAGCTCGCTCGGGGAGGCGATTCGAGACGCGCGGAGCCAGCGCCGGCCGATGACGCTCGTCTGCCTGGGCGTGCCCGACGACGGCGGGCCCGTCCTGGAGCGGGTCGCCGCGCTCACCCGCAACACGGTTCGGGACACAGACGCGATGTGGCGCGACGGCGAGCGCGGTCTGGCGCTGCTGCTGGCCGACGCCGACGGGCCGACCTCCGAGCCGGCACTCGCGCGGCTGAGGCTGCGCCTGCGCGGCCGGGGCCTGGGGACGGTCACGATGGGGCGCGCCGCGCCGCCGCCGGGAATCGGCGCCGAGGAGCTGCTGCTGCTGGCCCGGGCCGACCGACGGCCGGTCAGCGGCCGGTGACGGCGCGGCCGGAGCCCACGCGATGAGGGTCGCGGTCGTGGGCGCGACCGGGATGATCGGCGGCGCCGTGAGCCGGGCGCTCCTCGCGCGCGGGGACGAGGTGGTGGCGGTCTCGCGCCGGGGGCGGGCGGGGATCGACGGGGCAGAGGACGTGCGCTGGGACCCCGCCGAGGGCCCGCCGCCCGACGCCGCCCTCGAGGCCGACGCCGTCGTCAACCTCGCGGGCTCCAAGACGGACGATCTCCTGCCGTGGACCGCCGCCCGCAAGCGGGAGCTCCGCGAGAGCCGCGTCGGGACGACCCGCCTGCTCGTCGACGCGCTGCTCGCCGGCCGCGATCGCCCGCGCACGCTGGTCAACGCCAGCGGGGCCGACTACTACGGCCCGCGCGAGGAGCCGACCGACGAGAGCGCCGGCCCCGGGTCCAGCTACCTGGCGGCCGTCGCCGTGGCCTGGGAGCGCGAGGCGGTCCGCGCCGAGGACCGCGGGGTACGGGTCGTGCGGCTGCGCACCGGAGTCCCGCTCTCGCCGGACGGCGGCGCGCTCCCCCAGCTCGCCCTGCCGGTGCGGCTCTTCGCCGGCGGGCCGATCGGCGGCGGGCGCCAATGGCTGCCCTGGATCCACATCGAGGACCAGGTGGGGCTCAACCTGCTGGCGCTGGACGACGACCGCGTCTCGGGGCCCGTCAATGCGGCCTCGCCGGGCATCGTCCGTCAGGGCGACTTCACCAGGGCGCTCGGCCGGGTCCTCGGGCGGCCCACAATTCTCCCGACGCCGGCCATCGCGCTGCGGCTCGCGTTGGGGGAGAAGGCCACCCTGGCCCTGGACAGCCGCCACATCGTCCCCCGCGCCGCTCTGGAGGCCGGGTACGCCTTCCGCTTCACCGAGGCCGAGCCGGCCCTGCGCGACCTGCTCACCTAGGCGGGGTCGCGCTCCTCGGGGAAGAGGCGCCTGAGCTCCGCGTCGACCTTCAGCCACTGCTCTCGCACGAAGGTGGTGCTCACCAGATAGCGCGCCCCGGGGAGGCTGCGTGCCATCCTCAGGCGGTCGGCATCGGCCCGCTCCTCGAGGTCCTCGACGAGCTTCTTGTACTCGTCCACCAGCCCGGCCATCTCGTAGTGCTTCATCTGGAGCTCGTCCAGCAGCCGGTAGACGGTGCCGAAGGGGTCGCCGCTCACGGGGCCTCGCTGTCGGGGGCGCGGGGGCGCGGGGGCGCGATGCTACCGTAGGCCCGCTCCGGGGGATTAGCTCAGCTGGGAGAGCGCCGCCTTTGCAAGGCGGAGGTCACCGGTTCGATCCCGGTATCCTCCATGGGCATGGCGACCAGGAATCAGATCCGCCATGCCATCGATCCCCGCGCACGCCGCCGCCAGCCGGGCAACCGGGGCGGCGTGCGCGGCATCGATCGTCAGACCCGCGCTGCTCCTGGAACGGCCGCGGCTAGCCTGGGCTGCCGCGGTCGTTCACGGCGACGTCGTCAGACGCCCCAGCGCTTGACAGCCACGGTGTCGGGGTCGTCGCCGCGGTCGATAGCGTCGGCGACCTCCGCCTCGGCGATCTCGCGCGTGGGCGCCGGCGCCGTCTGGCGGGCGCGGACCGCGTCCCAGTAGCCGGTGCGGCCGTAGTACCTGTAGACGCGCTCCTCGTGCGCGCGCGTGAGGAGCTCGTCGCGGTCGAAGGTCGGGCCTTCGCGCAGCTGTTCCTCGGTGTAGGGCACGACCAGATAGGTGTTGCGACCCTCGCTTTGCACGAACACGTCGTCGATCGGGATGAGGTGACGCTTGCTGCCGAACCAGCCGGTCTTCACGGCCACGTACCGCAGGTATGGCCCCTGCGCGTCGGTGTAGCTGTCGTCGACCGTGCCGATCTTCTCGCCGTTCATGTCGCGCACCTTCATCTTGGCGAGCTGGTCCATGCTCGGAGGCAGCGTCAACCCCGAGTATTCGGGCCCGATGTGGCGCCGCTCTGCAAGGCGATCCGCAGTAGTCAACTTCGCTCTCCTTGTCCGGGACGGCGCACAGACGCCGTCATGCACATAAAATTCCCCCGCCGGGTCTGAGCGAAACAGGAGCTCGTTGCGCCCGAGGAGGGTTGGGCCGCGGCTGGCCGGGCCGGGGGCGCGCGGCTAGAGCAGGATGATCAGCAGGATGACGATGATGATCACCAACACGAGCGCGCCGATACCGATGTACACGACTCCTCCAATTCATTGAGGGCGCGCGGTTGTACCCCGCGGCCCCGCTCCGCAAACGCTCACGCCAATCCTTGACGCGAGCAGGCGGGTACGTAACGCGGTTGAGCTCGAGACCGTGAACGACGCGGAGGCTCAGTTCGCCGAGAGCGGAGACATCCCGGTTCCGCGGGAACAATCCCGGGGATAAGTTCGCGGCCCGCGGGGTAGCGCGACTCCGCGACCTTGACGGCCGTGAGCCCCAACCGTCCGAGGGGCGGGGCTCCGATGGCCGGGCATTCGCCATCGTCGCGGCCGTCGTCTTCGCCGGACGTCGGCCCGGGGGCGGTCGTCGGGTCGCAGCGCGCCGGGGCGAGGAGGGGGGAACATCGCCCCGGCGCCGCCACCATCCGGCTGTGAATGTTCGGAGTGTAGGCCGGGCGTTCTTGGGCGCGCAGCGCCGGGTGCGTCCCGGCCCCCATCAGAGGGCGCCACGACGCTGGTCCCCGGGTCTGAAACCACCCAGGTTCCGGGATGACCGTCGCGGCCTTCACGCCGTTCCTGCGAGCCAAAGCGGGGGTAGCGGTAGGAGCAACGGCATCTCTCAGAAGGAGGCACAATGAGCACCAGGGCCACCGACATATGGGTCTTCTCTGGCACGGGCTGGGGCGACGCCCTGGACATCACCGGCCACAAGGTCGAGGCGCTGGACGGCTCGATCGGCAAGGTCCACCGGGCCACATACCAGACGAACGTCAGCTACATCGTCGTGGACACCGGGCCCTGGATCTTCGGGAAGAAGGTCGTACTCCCCGCGGGGGTCATCGACCGCATCGACCGCGACGACGCGACGGTGTTCGTCCACCGCACGAAGGACGAGATCAAGAACTCGCCGGAATACGACGACACCCGCTTCGACGAGGCGTACCGCAACGATCTCGGCACGTACTACGGCCCCGGCGGCCGGGGTTACCGGGAGCGCTCGGCCCGGTAGCTCGGCAGCGATCCTCCATGACGCGGCGGAGGGCGGTGGGGAACCGCCCTCCGAGCACCGTGACGACCCTCAGCCGGCCGCCCCTTGGGCCTGCGAGTGGAGCAGCGAGCCGGGCGTGGTGAGCGACTCGCCGGTCTCCAGCAGCGTCTTCAGACCGGACAGGATCATCGGCCAGCCGCCGTAGAGCTCCGGGTTGGCGCCCTCGGGAAGCTGGTCGTGGATCACGGTCAGCCGGCATGAATCGCCGACCGGGATGATCTCCCACGTGACCCTCGAGGTCCCCGCGGCCCTGACGTCGTCGCTCCAGAGGGCGTTGAAGCTCTGAACGAGCCGGCGCGGGGGATCGACCTCGAGGTTCTCTCCCGCCGCGATGTCGACCCCGGGGACCGAGGCCGTGTAGCTCGAGCCCGCCGTCCAGTCCGAGTGGGTCTCGACTCCGAAGCTGTACCTCGCCCGCATCTGCGGGTCGGTGATCGCCTCCCAGAGGCGCTCTGGCGTCGTCTTGATGTAGATCTCGAACACCGCCATTGCGCCGTCGCCGTCGGGAGCGGGGCTCAGTGGCACCTGGTGTGGGACGTCAACCGGTTCCATCGTCTCCTCCTCGAGTTCTCGCTTGATGCCCGTGAGCGTCGCGGCCCAGGGCTCGGCGTACTTGCTCACCCAGCGGTCGTGGACGAGCCGGATCGGGACCGGGTTCAGGAAGTGGAGCTTCTCGCGCCCACGCCTCCGAGTGGTCACCAGGCCCGCCTCCTCGAGCACCCGCAGGTGCTTCATCACGCCGAAGCGGGTCATCGGCAACCGCGCTTCCAGCGCGCTCAGCGTCTGCCCGTCCTCCGTGAACAGCTCGTCGAGCAGACCTCGGCGCGTGGGATCGGCGACCGCCTTGAACACCGCGTCCATGCGTCCGAAGAATACGTGACTATTTGGTCACCTGTCAACACGTCACCTGTTCGCGCGCGGCCACCGGCGCGGCGTCAACGCGCCGTGTGGCGGCTCTCGGGGTGGCGGGGCAGTCCGTCGTCGGGGATCGGCTCCCACGGCGCGGCGTAGGCGACGAACTGACGGACGCTCGGCCGGATCCCCGGGTCGCCGTCGAAGGTCCCCATCCGGATGCCGATCGGATCGGCGTGACCGGGATTGCGGGCGAAGAGGGACGAGCCACAGTCGCCGCAGAACCATTTCTCGCCGCCGCCCTCGGGCTTCCAGACGCGCAGCCTGTCCTCGCCCGCGACGATCCGGAACGCGCCGGGCGCGGGGTGCGCGCTCGCCGATGCGGCCGCCCCGCTGCGACGCTGGCAGCGCTTGCAGTGGCAGTAGCTGGCCAGGACGAGCGGCTCGGTCACCTCGAATCGCACGGCCCCGCAGTTGCAGCCACCGGTGAGGGGAAGCTCAGTCATCTCCAGAGGACATCGTCGCGCGTCTCGGCTCAGAAGGCCTGGTCCTGGGACATCCAGATTGACGGGCGCGGCCCGCCTGGGACAGTCTCGGCGACAGGCGACCGCGGAGGTGCCCAGTGGCTCCCCCATATGGGCTGATGTACCGGTTGGGCTTCGCCCCATGGGAGCGACGAGCGGTCGCGGAGTCATGGCGGCCGCTGTTCGAGGGGCCGACCGCCATGGCGCCGGGACGTGCGCTCGACGTCGGCTGCGGCTCCGGGGCGGACGCCGTGCATCTGGCCACGCGCGGCTGGCAGGTCACCGGGATCGACTTCGTCGACAAGGCGCTCGCGAGGGCCAGGCGCCGGGCGGCCGAGGAGGGCGTCGAGGTGCAGTGGGTGAGCGGCGACGTGGCTCAGCTGGGGGGGTTGGGCCTCGAGCCCGGCTACGACCTCCTCTACGACTTCGGCTGCATCCAGGGGCTGCCCGACCCGGCCCGCCGGGGCGCCGCCGCCGGGCTCGCCGACCTGGCCGGGCAGGGGGCGCGACTGCTGATGGTCGCGTTCAGGGCCGGACGGCGCATGGTGCTTCCGCGCGGCATGGACAGGGAGGACGTCGTCGCCCTGCTGGGCGACGACTGGGAGCTCGACGACGCTCAGTCGGTGGTGAGGCCCGACATGCCGCGGCCGGTGCGCCGGGCCGAGCCGACGCTCTACCTCCTGACCCGGCGCGGCCCCGGCTAGGTCGTCAGCCCGCCCTCCGCGAACGCGAGCGCCCGCCGCGCCAGCTGCGGTACGCCCTCATCCAGCGCCGCGAAGGTCGGGTGGTCGGCGTTCCCGGCCCGGAAGCGCTGGTACGACGCCTCCATGATCACGGCGATCTTCCAACCGCCGAGCGCCGCGTACCACGGCGCGTCGGGCACCGGGGCGCCGGTCAGCCGCTCGTAGCGCTCGCGCAGCTCCGCGCGGCGGGGGAATCCCGGCAGGTGCGTGACGTTGGCGACGGGGATCGGGAAGGGCCCCTCGCCCTCCTCGCGCCAGAAGTAGAGCAGCCACCCGAGGTCGGCCAGGGGGTCGCCCAGCGTTGACATCTCCCAGTCGATCACCGCCGCGACGCGCGCCGGCGAGGCGGGCGCGAGGATGACGTTGTCGAGCTTGAGGTCGCCGTGCAGGAGCGCCGGCGCGGGCGAGCCCGGCACATGGTCGGCGAGCCAGGCGCCCACCGCGTCGAGCGCGGGCAGCGCGCGGCCCCGCACCGCCTCCCGCTGCTCGCCCATGCGCCGGAGCTGACGCGCAAGGTACCCGTCCGGGCGCCCGTGGCCCTCCAGGCCGACCGCGCGGACGTTGACGGCGCGCAGGGCGACCAGCACGTTGACCAGGGCCTCGCCCATGCGCCGGCGGTCCGCGTGGCCCGTCAGGGCGGGGGGGAGCGCCGTGCGGACGCTGTGCCCGTGGACCCGCTCCATCAGGTAGAACGGCGCGCCGAGCACCTCCGCGTCCTCGCAGAGCGCGAGGGGCCGGGGCACCGGCACGCCCGTCTCGCTGTCCGCGAGCGCCGCCAGCACCCGGTGCTCGCGCACCACGTCGAACGCGCCCCGCGGCAGCTCTCCGCGCGGCGGGCGGCGGAGGACCACCTCCCAGCCGGTGCCGGAGACCAGGTACGTCAGGCACGACTGCCCCTCGCCGAGCCGGGCGATCGTGAAGGGGCCGGCGAGCTCCGGGACGCGGGCGGCGAGGAAGGCGGCGACCGCTCCGGGGTCGACCGCCGCCTGCTCGTCCGCGGTCAACCGACTCGCCGCTCGCGGCCGGCCCACTCCCCCTCGCGCAGCACGAACTTCTGGACCTTGCCGGTGGATGTCTTCGGCAGCTCGCCGAAGGCGACGGCCGCGGGGCACTTGTAGTGCGCCAGGTGGGCGCGGCAAAAGTCGATGATCGCCTCGGCGCTCGTCTCCGCGCCGTCCTTGAGCGCCACGAACGCCTTCGGGCGCTCGCCCCAGCGCTCGTCGGGCATCGCCACGACCGCGCACTCGAGGACCGCGGGGTGGCGGCAGACGACCTGCTCGACCTCGATCGTGGAGATGTTCTCGCCCCCCGAGATCACCACGTCCTTGATGCGATCGCGCAGCTCGATGTCGCCGTCGGGGTGCCAGACGGCCATGTCGCCGGTGTGGAGCCAGCCGCCGCGGAACGCCTCCTCGGTGGCCTCGGGGTCCTCGTAGTAGCCGCGCATCACCGTGTTGCCGCGGGCCACGACCTCGCCGAGCGTGGCGCCGTCCTGCGGCACGTCGTTCATCTGCGCGTCCACGACCCGGACCGGATCCGCGAGCAGGTGGCTGTGGCCCTGGCGCGCGAGCAGTCGCGACCGTGCGTCCTCGTCCAGGGCGGACCACCCTGGCTGCTCCACGCAGCTCGTGAGCGGCGTGTAGGTCTCGGTGAGCCCGTAGAGGTGGATCGGGTGGAAGCCCAGCTCGCGCAGGCGGGCGAGCAGCGTCGGCGACGGCGGGGCACCGCCCATCGCGACGGTCACCGTGCGCGCCAGCGGGTGCGCCGCGGCGTGGTGCGCGACGCCGATCTGCACGGTCGGCGCGCTGCACATGTGCGTGACGCGCTCCTCCTCGAGCAGCTCCCAGATGCGCGCCGGATCGGGCGCGCGCAGGCACACGTGCGTGCCGCCGACGGCCGTGACGGCCCAGGTGAAGCACCAGCCGTTGCCGTGGAACATCGGGAGCGTCCACAGGTAGACGGCCCCGTCGGCGAGGCCGGTGTGGAGGACGTCGCCGAGGGCGTTGAGGTGGGACCCGCGGTGCGTGCACATGACGCCCTTCGGCCGCCCGGTGGTGCCCGAGGTGTAGTTGATCGAGATCAGCTCGTCCTCGTGCTCGGGCGCGACGCCCCGCGGCCCGCCCGGGTCACCGGTGGCGAGCAGATCCTCGTACGGGTCCCCGGACGCGCCCGTGTCGTTGACCCGCACCACCTGCAGCCCGTGAGAGGTCGAGGCCCTCCAGCGACCCGGTGAGCGCCGCGTCGACCAGCAGGAACCGCGCGCCCGAGTGGCCGAGGATGTAGCCGATCTCGGGCGCGGCGAGGCGAACGTTGATCGGCACCATCACCCCGCCTGCCAGCGGCACGCCGAAGTGCGCCTCGAGCATGGCCGGCGTGTTCGGGCACAGCAGCGCCACGCGATCGCCGCGCGCGAGCCCGGCCGCGCGCAGGGCGCTCGCCAGCCGCCGGCAGCGGGCGGCCAGCTCCCCGTAGCCGTACCGGCGCGTCCCGTGCACCACCGCGGTGCGGTCGGGGAAGACGCGCGCCGACCGCTCCAGGAAGCTCACCGGGGTGAGCTCGGTGCGGTGCACGGCGCGCGTCACGGCGCGCCCTCCCGCTCGCGCCGCCGCCGGCTCACCGCGCGCCGCGCGATCGACCAGCGGTGCGCCTCGGAGGGGCCGTCGTAGATCCGGAAGGGGCGCACCTCGGCCATGTAGCGCGCGAGCGGGAGATCGTGGGAGACGCCGAGCGCGCCGCAGATCTGGGCCGCCCGGTCGACGACCCGGCCCACGGCCTCGCCCACGTGCACCTTGGCGACGGAGGACTCGAGCGTGCCGTCGGCCCCCGCGTCGAGCACCCCGGCGACCTGTCGCACGAGCGCCCGGCTCGAGTCCAGGTCGATGACCGCGTCGGCGATCTGCGCCTGCACGATCCCGAGGTCCTGGAGGCGGGCGCCGAACGCCTCGCGCTCGGCGGCGCGGTCGAGGGCGATGTCGAGGGCGCG
Source organism: Miltoncostaeaceae bacterium (assembly GCA_963835685.1). Classification (GTDB taxonomy): domain Bacteria; phylum Actinomycetota; class Thermoleophilia; order Miltoncostaeales; family Miltoncostaeaceae; genus DATAGF01. The sequence continues at coordinate 67,744 of CAWIGI010000014.1, read as the reverse complement.
CCGCGCCAGGCCGAGCCAGCGCATGCAGTGGGTGAGGCGCGCCGGGCCCAGCCGCGCCTGCGCGTGGCCGAGCCCGCGCCCCGGCTCGCCGAGGACGGCGTCGGCGCCGACCTCGCAGCCCCGCAGGGCCACCTCGGAGTGGCCGCCCACGAAGCCGACGTCGATCGTGGGGATCCGCCGGCCGACGCGGAAGCCCGGGTTGGCGGCGTCGATCAGGAACATCGTCGCGCCCTCCTCGCGGGTCACCCGGTCGCCGGTCCGGGCCATGCAGATCGCGAAGTCGGCGCCGTCGGCGCCGGAGATGAAGGTCTTGTCGCCCTCGATGACCCACCCCTGGCCGTTCGGTGTGGCGGTGGTGCGGAGCATGGAGGGGTCGGAGCCGGCGCCGGGCGCCGGCTCGGTCATCGCGAAGCACGAGCGCACCTCGCCCGAGGCGAGCGGCGCCAGGTAGCGGCGCTTCTGCTCCTCGGTCCCGATGCGCGCGAGGAGGTGCATGTTGCCCTCGTCCGGCGCGGCGCAGTTGAGTGCGTGCGGCCCGAGCAGGCTGTAGCCGGCCTCCTCGAAGACGACGCTGCAGGCGCGCAGGTCCAGGCCGAGACCGTCCATCTCGCGAGGAGCGCTGGGCGCGAAGAGCCCCGACCGGCGCGCCGCGGCGCGGACGCGCGTCCGGGCCTCCGGGTCCCGGGCCGAGCCGTCCGGGCCCTCGGCCGGGATGACCTCCCCGGCCACGAAGGCGCGGGTCCGGTCGCGCAGGTCGAGGAGCTCCAGGGTGAGGAAGGGGTCGCTCACGCCGCCATCCCGCCGTTGACCAGCAGCGCCGCCCCGGTGACGTAGGAGGCCTCGTCGGAGAGCAGGAAGAGCGCGGGCCCCACCACCTCGCGCATCTCGCCGAGGCGCCCGAGCGGGGTGCGCGCCAGCACCCCCTCGCGCAGGCGCTCCACGCCCAGGAACGCGGCGGTCATCTCGGTCTCGACGTAGCCCGGGCAGATCGCGTTGACGCGGACGCCCCGCGGGGCCCACTCGCGGGCGAGCGTGCGCGTCAGCTGGATGAGCCCCGCCTTGGAGGCGCCGTAGCCGGCCAGCCGGGGGCTCGCGGCGGCGCCCTCCACGCTCGCGACCATCAGCACCGCCCCGCCCCCCTCGAGCAGCGCGGGCGCGACCGCCCGGGTCATCTGGTGCGCGCCCAGCAGGTTGACCTCGAGGATCCGGCGGAAGGCGCCGTCGTCGTGCTCCTCGGCGCGGGAGTACACCGGCGAGACGCCGGCGGCGTTGACCAGCAGGGTCGGAGGCCCGAGCCCCTGCGCCACCGCGTGAGCCGCCGCCGCGCAGGCGGCCGGATCGGACACGTCGGCCGCCACGGCGATCGCGTCCTCACCGATCTCCCCGGCCACCCCCTCGCACTGGGACGACGTACGCGCGACCACGGCCACCCGCGCGCCCTCGGCGGCCAGCGCCAGCGCGATGGCCCGCCCGATGCCGCGTCCGCCGCCGGTGACGAGGGCGACGCGCCCGGCGAAGCGACGGCCGTCATTGGGCATGCCGCGGACGCTACCCGAGGCGGCGCGGCCTGAGGACCCTGGCCGATGCGCCCGCGCCAGGTACGGGTCGCCAGGTCGGCCAGGCGCGACCGAGCGGCTGATGAGGTCGCGCTGCGTGCCGAGGTGCGCCGCCTCGGCTTCCGGGACCCGGAGAACCGCTGCCACATCAACCAGAAGATCGCCCTCGCCCCAGGCGAGCCGCCGGGCGCGGCGGCGTCGGTCAGGCCGGTGAGAGGGCCGCCGCCCGCCCGAGCAGCTCGCGCTCCGCGAAGCCGATGAAGCCCTCTTGGTCGGGGCCGACCTGGTGGATGTAGACGTGGTCGATCCCCGCCTGCGCGTAGGCGGCGATCGTCTCGCGGTAGCGCTCCGCGTCGGGTCCGCAGACGACCAGCTCGGCGACGTCCTCCTGCCGCACGAGCTCTGCGGCCTGCTCGAAGTGCGCGGGTCGCTCGAGCTCCTGGCTCAGGTCGCCCGGAAGCGCCGCGTTGGGCCAGACCTCGCGGGCGATGCGCCGCGCCTCGGCCTCGCTCTCGTGCCAGCAGACGGTCATCTGACCGTAGCGCGGGCCGCTTCCTCCTCCCTCCTCGAAGGCCTCCACGAGCGAGCGGTCGGGCGAGGTCGTGCACAGCCCGTCGCCGAGGCGGCCGGCCAGGCGCGCCGCCTCGGGGTTGCCGGCGGCGACCACGATCGCCAGCTCCTCGCCCGGCGTCGTGTAGAGACGCGCGTGCTCGACGTCGAAGTGCGCCCCGCGATGGGTCACCTCCCGGCCATCCCACAGCGACCGGATGACCTCGATCGACTCCTCGAGCATCTCGAGGCGCACGCCGGGCGGAGGCCAGCCCGCGCCGACGACGTGCTCGTTCAGGTTCTCCCCGGTCCCCACGCCGAGGAAGAAGCGGCCCGGCATCAGGCGCGCGGCCGTCGCCGCCGCCTGAGCCACGACGGCCGGGTGCTGGCGGATGATCGGGCACGTGACACCGGTGCCGACGCGGATCCGGGACGTCGCCTGCGCGATCGCGCCGAGCACCGTCCAGACGTGCGGGCTCTGCCCCTGAGCGCCGATCCAGGGATGGAAGTGGTCGGAGATGAGGGCGTACGCGAAGCCCGCCTCCTCCGCCCGCCGCACCTGGGCGACCAGCTCGTCGGGCGGGAATTCCTCGCTCGAGAGGGTGTAGCCCAGGGACACGCCGGCCGGCGCGGAGCCTCCGTCGGGTCTGCTCACGCCCGGTCTCCTTCCGCCTCGCCTCGGGATTGGTCCCTTGTACCCCGGGCGAGCGTCGCCGAACCGGCTGTGGGGCCCGCCCGGGCCCTAGGCTCCTCCCACCCGACGAAGGAGCCGCAGGATGCTGATCACGACAGGGAACGACCTGCCGGGGTACGAGATCACCGAGGTGCTGGGGGAGACGTTCGGGCTGACGGTGCGTTCGCGCCATGTCGGATCCCAGATCGGGGCCGGCTTCAAGTCGCTCCTGGGCGGCGAGCTGAAGGGCATGACCAAGATGCTCGCCGAGGGACGCGAGCAGGCAATCGCGCGCCTGGTGGAGGAGGCGGAGGCGAAGGGCGCGAACGCGATCGTCGCCATGCGCTTCGACACGTCCGAGTTCATGGAGCAGGCGACCGAGATCTGCGCCTACGGCACGGCGGTGACGGCCGCTCGGCGGTAGGGCTGAGAGCCGGCCGCCCCGCGACCCTGAGGATCAGGCCGGGGAGGCCGGGAACTCCTTCACGGTCTGGCGGCGCAGCGCCCAGATGCCGAGGCCCACGAGGACGGCCAGGAGCAGGGTGCCCCAGATGCCGCGTTGCGTGTTCAGGGGGCTCCACAGCAGCAGCAGCAGGAAGACCAGGGCGACCGCGCCGTAGAAGAGGAGCGGGCGGTCGCGCATCGTCGGGGCGAGCTTGGCCCGGATCCAGGTGGCCCAGCGGGAGGGCCCGGCCAGCAGCGCCCCCAGCAGCAGCACGAGCCCGTAGACCAGGATCGCGATGGCGATGTCGCGCAGGAGGTTCGTGCCCAGGACCCAGACGGTCCAGCCGACGCTCCGGTTGGTGTCGGTGGTGAGCTCATCGACCAGGGCGTTGCCCACCAGCCGGCGCACGACCAGCAGGAGCACCCCGATCACGACCAGCGTGAGGCCGATGCCGCGCAGGGCCTCGCGCCGGAAGCCCGCGGCCAGGTAGACAGCGATGGCCAGCAGGACGACGACCGCGATGATCATCAGCACCGACAGCGGATCGATGACGGCGACGGCCGTCTGGGCCGCGGCGAGCTGGTCGGACTCGGCGATCACGTACCTGCCTGCGCCCTCGGGCAGCGCGACGTCGAGGCCGAGCTGGTCGTTGAGGCGCATCACGAGGGGGGTGAGGTCGAGGATCACCTCACCCTGGGACGACTGGATGAGCCGGTCGGAGTCCTCCCTCAGGATCGCCACCAGCCGCTCGTGGGCGGCGCGGTTCGCGTCCGCCCAGAGCTCCTGCACCCGGGGCCGCTCGAGGAGCGAGTCGGCCGCGTTGATGGCCGCCTCGCGGATCAGGCCGGCGGCGGGGGCGGCGAGGGCGTCGAGTGGCCCCGGCAGGCGCTGGGCGAGCCGCTCCCGCACGTCGGTCTGCTCGTAGAGCGAGTCCACGAGCCGCACCGAGACGGCGCCGCGAACCTCGTCGTCGGCGAGCAGCTCGGTGCTGAGGTCCACCCAGTTGTCGGTGTTGAGCGCCTGGCGCTGCACCCAGAGCGTCAGCGAGCAGACGACGACCAGGATCGTGGCCAGGGCGACGAGGCCCCACACCAGGACGCGCCGTCCCCTGGTGGGCGGCCCGTCCGTGAGCTTGTGATGCCAGCGCTTGACGGTGTCGCCGACCCCTGCCGAGCCCTCCACCCCCACCCCCGCGATCGCCGGCCGGGCTGCTGCGGGGCCCAGCCTACCGGCGCGCCCAGACGACGCGCATCACCCAGTCCGGACGATCGCTCCGAGTCGCCCTTGGGGGCCGGTCGACGGGGAGGATCGCGGCCTCCCCGGGGTGCGTAGAATGGCCCCCTCACCACGGTAAGGGGGGCACGACGATGGGTGCGTTCGAGGACGAGGTCGAAGAGACCGCGGGCTGGATGGCCGGCGAGCGCTTCTCCGGCATCCGGCGGCTGTTCACCGCCCGGCAGGTCGCCGAGCAGCGCGGCACGGTGCCGTGCGACTACACCGTGGCGCGGGTCGCGGCCGAGCGCTTCTACGCGCGGCTCCGTGAGCTCTTCGAGCAGAAGCAGGCGATCACGACCTTCGGCCCCTACTCGCCCGGCCAGGCCGTCGCGATGAAGCGCAACGGCATCGAGGGCATCTACCTCGGCGGATGGGCCACCTCCGCCAAGGGCTCCCGCGACGAGGACCCGGGCCCCGACCTCGCCAGCTACCCCCTGAGCCAGGTGCCCGACGAGGCCGCCGGCCTCGTGCGGGCGCTCCTGACCGCCGACCGCAACCAGCGCTACGCCCGCTCGCGGATGAGCGAGGAGGACCGCGCCGACGCCCCCGAGGTCGACTTCACCCCCTTCATCATCGCCGACGCCGACACCGGCCACGGCGGCGACGCCCACGTCCGCAACCTCGTCCGGCGCTTCGTCGAGGCCGGGGTGCCGGGCTACCACATCGAGGACCAGAAGCCCGGGGCCAAGAAGTGCGGCCACCAGGGCGGCAAGGTGCTCGTGCAATCCGACGAGCAGATCAAGCGCCTCAACGCCGCCCGCCTGCAGCTCGACATCATGGGCGTGCCGGGCATCATCGTGGCCCGCACCGACGCCGAGGCGGCCAACCTGCTCGACGGCGCCGGCGACGAGCGCGACCAGCCCTTCGTCCTCGGCGTCACCAACCGCTCGATCCCGACCTACAAGGCCGGCTTCCTCGCGGCCATGCGCAGCCTCCACAACGCCGGCGTCACCGACGTCAACGGCCACCTGCTCTACGCGCTCTCCGAGGAGGAGTACGCCTCCGCCGACGCGTGGCTCGAGCGCAAGGGCGTCGCCGAGTCGATCGACCAGGCCGCGCGGGAGCACCTCGCCGCCGGCGGGCCGACCGCCGAGGAGACGCTGGACATCGTCTCGGACCGCTTCCTCGAGGCCTGGCAGGCCGAGGCCGGCCTGAAGACTCTCGGCGCTGCGGTCGCCGAGGAGATGGCCTTCCGCGCCGACGAGGGCGCCGACCTGCCGATGACGCTCGAGGAGTGGCTCGACTTCGCGGACACCGCGTCGTGGTACACGGCGCGGGCGAAGGCGAAGGAGATGGGCGTCAACGTCTTCTGGGAGCCGGACTGCGCCCGCAGCCCCGAGGGCTATCACCAGATCCAGGGCGGCATCCCCTACGCGGTGGCCAAGTCGCTCGCGGCCGCGCCCTACGCCGACCTGCTCTGGATGGAGACCAAGACGGCGGACCTCGCCGACGCGCGCGAGTTCGCGGAGGCCGTCCACGCCGTCCACCCGGACCAGATGCTGGCCTACAACCTGTCGCCGTCGTTCAACTGGGACACGACCGGGATGACCGACGACGAGATGCGCGCCTTCCCGGCGGAGCTCGGGAAGATGGGCTTCGTCTTCAACTTCATCACCTACGGCGGCCACCAGATCGACGGCGCCGCGGCGGAGGAGTTCACGACGGCCCTGCGCGAGGACGGCATGCTGGCGCTGGCCCGGCTGCAGCGCAAGTTCCGGCTCCTGGAGTCGCCCTACCGCACGCCCCAGACGCTGGTCGGCGGCCCGCGCGCCGACGCCGCGCTGGCCTCGGCCTCGGGCCAGACGGCGATGACGAAGGCGATGGGGGAGGGCTCGACGCAGACCCAGCACCTGGTGCAGACCGAGGTGCCGCCCAAGGTCCTGGAGGGCTGGCTCTCCGACTGGGCCGAGCACCACGGGGTCGACGGCGCGCTCCGCGTCTCGCTGCGGCCCCACACCGCCGGCTCCGAGCTGCTTGAGCTGAGCGTGCTCGGCGAGGACGAGGACAAGCTCGCGAACATCGTCTTCGCCACGCTGCAGGACCGCCGGGGCCGGACCTTCCTGTCGGTTCGCGACCAGAACACCTTCGACACCGCGCTGCGCCGCAAGCGGCTGATGACGCTGCTGCACCTGTTCCTCATCCACCGCTACAAGGCGCAGCAGATCCACTATCTGACGCCGACCGACGACAACCACCGCGCCGCCGCGAGCATGCAGCGGCTGGGCATCTTCGAGAGCACCACCGAGGAGGTCGGCGAGATCATCGTCGCCGAGGTCAACTCCGAGGTGGTCGCCGCGCTCGTCAAGGAGGCCGACGAGCGGGAGAAGCTCATCACGAAGGCGTAAACCCGCGTAAACGAAGCAGAGCTCGAGGAAGTGAGGCGGCAAGGCGTGCGCCGCCCCTCTCGCGGGGGCGGCGGACGCGCCTCCGGCCCCTGGCCGGGGCCTCCGGCATACGGCGGCACCGCCTTCGGCGGGGCGGGCCGCCTCACTTCCTCGAGCTCCGAGCTCGTCTTCTAGAGCAGGCCCCGCTCGAAGAGGCGCTGCTCCTCGGCGGTGCGCTCGGCGGATGGGATCCGCTCCAGCCGCCGGTCGGAGATCGGCTCGCCGCTGACGATGCTCAGGCCGTAGGTGCCCTCGGCGAGGCGCTGCTCAGCCCGCTCGACGGCGGCAAGCTCCTCGCGCAGCTCCTCGATCCGCCCGAGGTCGCGCTCCCGGTCGGTCAGGTCTGCGGCCCGGTCGGCGTAGTCGTGGTCGTCGCTGAGGTCGCCCTCCCGGGTCTCGGGATCGAACTCGGCGTCGAGCCGGCGCAGGTGATCCTCGATGCGCCGCCGCTCGGCGGCGAGCAGCTCGGCTGCGCGGGCGGGATCCATCGTCATCGCGCCGCGCGGCTCTCGAAGGGGTACCACGGACGCGTCGGTGCGACTGCGGTGCTCATCCAGCGCTCCTTCGCTGCGGGCAGGCGGGCGGAGGACCCGGGCGATCCTATATTCCGCCGCTCCACCGGGCACGGCGACGCCCGCGCGCTGGCAGGTCATCCTTGGGAATCGGACCGGCAGGACGATCGAGTTCCAGGCCTTCGCGGTCTGCGCGCCCTACCCGACCCCACCTGGCCGGGACCACTACGCGGTCCCGGCCGGCGCCTTCACCGCCGCGGCGATCGACCGGGCGTAGAGCCTCGCCCCCTCCGGCGTCATGTGGGCGCCGTCGACCAGCACCTGCGGGTTCCGGTCCGTGACCCCGTGCCAGTCGACGAGCACGACGTTGTCCCAGTGGTCGTCGGCGTACTCCACCGCGTCGTTCACCGACTGCTCCCACTGCAGCGGCACGCGCACGTTCACCAGCACGACGCGCGGCACCCGCTTCAGCCGGTCGAGGAGGCCCTTCAGGTCGTCGAACTTGACGTAGCCGTTGTTGCCCAGGTGGATGACCACGGTCTTCGGCTTCATCGAGCGGAGGCGCGAGAGCACCGCGTCGGCCCCCACCGGGAACTGGCGCGAGACCGCCGAGTCGACGACGGCACCGCGGCCGAGGACCGGCTTCAGGGTCCGGGACGCCCCCAGCATCACCGAGTCGCCGACGGCGAGCACCGGCTCGAACTCGGCCGCGGGCCGCTGCTTGCCCGGTCCGCCCGCGCCCGCCCGCGGCCCGAGCGAGGTCGCCTGCTGCGGCGAGCCGGACGCCGCGGCCGTGAGCCCGGGGATGACGGGCGTCTCGCGCGGCAACAGGGCGACCGCGAGCCCCACGCCGACGAGCGCGACGCAGCAGGTGGTCGCCGCCGCGACGCGGGCCCGGCGCGGGAAGCCGGCGGTGTCGCGGCGCAGGCCGTCGCGCAGCGCCCGCAGGCCGCCGCGCCGGATGGGCGTCTCGACGAAGGTGTACGAGAGCGCGGCCATCGCGATCGTGAGGCCGATCTGGAGGGTGGCCAGGGGGACCCCGTCGAGGGGGATGTCCTCGTCGGGGCGCGTGAGCATGATGATCGGCCAGTGCCACAGGTAGATGCCGTAGCTGCGCAAGCCGAGCCACACCAGCGGCGCCCACCCGAGCGCCTTGCCGATCAGCGAGCTGGGGTGGGCGGCCACGGCCACCAGCACGGCGGTCCCCAGCGACACCCACAGGAAGCCGCCCTTGTAGAGCTCGGCGTCGAGCTCGCCGAGCCGGGTCAGGGCGAGCCCCACGACCACGAGGGCGGCGACGCCGGTCGCCTCGAGCACGATCCGCGGCCGCCGCTCGGTCAGCGGGCGCAGGCGGTTGGCCGGCCACAGGAAGGCGAGCGCCACGCCGGCCAGCAGGCACACCGCGCGCGTGTCGGTGCCGTAGTAGATGCGCGATGGGTCGGTGAAGGGCTCGAAGAGGGCCCAGGCGAGGATCGTCGAGCCCGCGATCCCCGCGAGCACCCCGACCAGCAGGCGCCGGCGTCCGAAGAGCGCGATGCCCGCGGCCATGATCGGCGGCCAGAGGAGGTAGAACTGCTCCTCGACCGCCAGCGACCACAGGTGCAGGAAGACCGAGGGCCGGCCGAACTGGTCGAAGTACGGCTGGTCGGCGAACACGAAGTACCAGTTGGCGACGTAGCCGAGGGACGCCAGCGTCGCGCCGCGCAGCCGGGCGACCTCGCCCGGGTGGAGGACGACCATGACCGTCAGGACCACGGCGATCATCACGAAGAGCGCGGGCAGCAGCCGCCGGGCGCGCCGGATCCAGAAGCGCACGAGGTCGATGGTCCCCGTCGCCCGCCGCTCGGCGAGCAGCAGCGAGGTGATCAGGTAGCCGCTGATCACCAGGAAGATGTTGACGCCGAGAAAGCCGCCGGGCAGCCAGGCGGCGCCGATGTGGTAGGTGACGACCGCGGCGACGGCGACGGCCCGCAGGCCGTCGACCCCGGGCATGTACGGAAGGCGGGGAGCCCCCGTCGCCCGGTCCGCGGTCACGCCGGGCCCGCTCGGGGTCGTCCGGAGATGATTCCCGCTGCGGTCACTCACATCCTCGGCCGGCTACGTCGGTGAGGTCGCCGCAAACGCTATCGCGGGGTTCGGCGGGCCACAAAAGGGCGGCCGGCGTCGCCGGGCCCGGCCGCGCATCGTCCGTGACGGGCCTCAGGCCCGGGTGTTCCCCCAGGTCTCGTCGTTCACGAGCTCGCGCCAGGACCTGAAGTTGCGCTTTAGCGCGGGCGCGAGGCCCTCGGGCCAGGCCTCGGGGTACCCGAGGGGGCTGACGATCGCCGGGTCCACCTCCTCCGGCAGGGCCACGATCTCGCGGAGCCGGTCCTTCTCGAACCGCTGGAACGCCGTCGTGGGGACGGTGCCGAGGCCCTCGGAGCGGGCCGCGAGCATGAGGTTCTCGAAGGCGAAGGCGACGGAGATCAGGTCGTCGAGGTGGCCGCCCTCCTCCATCCCGGCCGGGTAGCCGCGGGGGACGAGCAGGCCGAGGATCCAGACCGGGGCGATGCGGTAGGTGCCGAGCACCTGCTCGGCGTAGCCCCGCGCCCACTCGGCGTGCTCCTCGTCGGTGGCGTCCTTCTGGGGCCGCATGATCCCGAAGTAGCGCGCCCCGCCGGCGATCACGAGCTCGGCGATCTCGCGGCGGCGCTCGGGCTCGCGCACCACGAGGATGCTCCAGGCCTGCTGGCCCCCGCCGGTCGGCGCCCTCAGCGCGAGCCGCAGCAGGCGGTCGAGCACCTCGTCGTCGACCGGCCGGTCGGTGTAGGTCCTGACCGCGCGGCGCTTGCGGATGGCTTCGGCGACGTCCATTGGCCCCCCTCGTCGATTCCCGGGCGGCCGAATCCTGTCAGAGCAGGGTTCCGATCGCCGCCCGCGAAACGCCCGTCCAGGACTTCTCACAAAGGAGAGCGCGTATGGCCACCGAGCGGGTCGACCTGCCGCCCGACGAGCCGTCGGGCTGGGCGATCGGCGGGATCGTGTTCGCCGCGACGATCATGGTCCTCATCGGCATCTTCCAGATCCTCGCCGGCATCGTCGCGCTGGTGAACGACGACTTCTATGTCATCGGCCCCAACTACACCTACGACGTCGACATCACCGGGTGGGGCTGGATCCACCTGATCCTCGGGATCGTCGTCCTGCTCGGCGGCATCGGCCTCTTCTACCGCAAGCTCTGGGCAGGCGTGGTCGCCATCGTGCTCGCGATGCTGAGCGCCATCGCGAACTTCTTCTTCATCCCCTACTACCCGTTCTGGTCGATCCTGATGATCGCCCTCGCGGTGTTCGTGATCTGGTCGATCACGCGCCCGGGCACCTTCCGGGACGTCTGAGGCACCGGGCCGGAGGACGCCCACCGGCGTCCCCCGGCCCTCCGGATCAGCCGAGCGCCTTGCGCTTGAGCGCGTCGAACTCCTCCTGGGAGATCGCGCCCTCGTCGAGGAGCTTCTTGGCGTTGGCGATCTCCTGCGACGCCCCGCCCCCTCCGGCGGTTTCCTTCACGTACTGGTCGAACTCCTGCTGGGCCTGGACCTGCTCCTTCGCCGAGCGCTCGGCCATGCCCTGGCCGCGCACGATGAGGTAGATGAAGAGCCCCAGGAACGGCAGGACGATGATGAGGATCAGCCACCCGGCCTTGGCCCAGCCGCTGAGGTCGCGGTCCCGGAACAGGTCGAAGACGACCTGGAACAGGATGATGAAGAACACGATCCCGAAGAAGATGATCAGCAGCGACCAGAGGAACTCGCCGAAGCTGATGTCGAGCGCCAGGTTGCCGAGCACGTTGCTCATAGGCCGTTCCACCCCCATCCGTCTGTGTGAACGAGTCGCGTGAGGCTATCCGGTCGAGCGGATACCGTCGCGGTCAGTAGCGCGCCATCGCCGCGGCCAGCTCCCGCTCGACGTCGATGAGGCCGGCGACGATGTCGCCGCGGAGCCAGTCGCCGCGATACCCGGCGAGCGAGGTGAAGACCGGCGCGCGCACGCCCCGCGGCTACGCCGCGTAGCCCGAGATCGCGTCCCCGATGAGCTTCACGCCGATGATCAGCGCGAGCACGGCCATGATCGTGGCGTTGTTGCGTGCCATCCAGTCCTTCAGCTCGTCGAGGATCGCCTTCGAGCGGTCCCCGAGCGCGAAGTAGAGGACGAGCGGGGCGGCCACCCCCAGCGTGCCGATGGCCACGAAGATGGCCAGCGCTCCCGCCTCCTGGCCGACCGAGAGGTCGGCCTGTGCGATCACCGCCGCGCCGGCGACGGCGAGCACGAGGTTCTTGGGGTTGGCCGCCGACAGCAGCAGGCCGGTGCCCGCGGCCTTGGGGGCCGTGAACGTGTCGAGGGCCTGCATCCACTTGGGCAGCTCGCCGGCCTTGCCCGCCCGGGGGCGCTCGCGCCACTCGCGGACGGCGAAGGCGAGGAGCAGGAGCCCGAGGGCGAGCTTGAGCCCGCTCACCCAGTCGGCCGGCGCGCCGGAGTCCGCCGTGGCGTCGTCTCCGGCGAGGGCGAGCACGATGATCCCCACCGCGGCGAGGCCCACGATCCAGGCGGCCACGAAGGCGGGGCCGTTGGTCCGGCCCCGGGGCGTCGCGAGCATCAGCACGACCGCGACGATGGGGAGGGGGCTGAGCGCGATGCCGATGGCGATGGGGAGGAACTGGCCGATGGCATCGCCCACGGCGGGCAACCTACACACGCGCGCAGATGCCCGAACGCCGACCGGCCTCTGGATATGATCGCCCGGTGGCCGAGGCCCCTCCTCACCCCGGCATGACCTGGGTGCCCGGCGGCGAGTTCACGATGGGCTCGGACCGCTTCTACCCCGAGGAGGCGCCGGTCCGCCCGGTGACGGTGGACGGCTTCTGGATCGACGAGGGCCCGGTCACCGTGGCTCGAATTCGCCCGCTTCGTCGAGGCCACGGGCCATGTGACCGAGGCCGAGATCGCGCCCGACGCCGCCGACTACCCCGGGGCCGACCCGGACCTCCTGGTGCCCGGCTCGCTGGTGTTCCGGCCGAGCGATGGGCCCGTCGACCTGCGGGACGTGCGCAACTGGTGGGAGTGGGTGCCCGGCGCGACCTGGCGCTCCCCGGAGGGCCCCGGAAGCGACGTCGAGCGGCGCGAGGACCACCCGGTCACCCAGGTCGCCTACCGCGACGCGAAGGCGTACGCCGCGTGGGCGGGGGTGGACCTGCCCACCGAGGCCGAGTGGGAGCGCGCCGCCCGCGGGGGGCTCGAGGGCGCCGTGTTCGCCTGGGGCGACGACTTCGCCCCCCGGGGGCGCATGATGGCCAACACCTGGCAGGGCAGGTTCCCCTGGGAGAACCTGCTCGAGGACGGATTCGCCGGCACGTCGCCCGTCGGCCGCTTCCCGCCGAACGGCTACGGCCTCCACGACGTGACCGGCAACGTCTGGGAGTGGACGCGTGACGAGTTCGTCCTGCCCGCCGCCTCGGAGCGCCCGTGCTGCGCGCCGCCCGGCGGCGAGCGGTTCCCCCGCCACGTGATCAAGGGCGGCTCGCACCTCTGCGCGCCCAACTACTGCCTGCGCTACCGGCCCGCCGCGCGCCAGTCCGAGACGATCGAGACCTCCACGACCCACATCGGGTTCCGGTGCGTCGTGCGCCCGGCGTGACCGGCGCGGAGGCCCCGGCCGAGTCGACCGACGAGGTCGGCAAGCGGCGCAGCAGTCCGCGGGACCTGATCGCGCGGGGGCTGCTGACCCTCGCCCTGGTGGGCCTCCTGGTGTGGCTGCTGCTGAGCAACGTCGGCGAGCTCTCGGCCGTCGTCGAGGCCCTCAAGAACGTCTCCCTGGCCGACGCGATCCTGCTCGTGGTCCTCCTGCTCGTCTCCCAGATCCTCATCGGGGCCCAGCTGGCGGCCACGGTGCCCGGCCTCGGGCTGACCCGCGGGATGGTCGCGGTCGAGAGCGCCTCGGCGGCGTCGAACGTCATCCCGGGCCCGTCGGGCACGGCGACGCGGCTCGCGGTGCTGCGCTCCTGGGGCTTCTACACCGAGGACTTCGCGCGCAGCTGGTTGTTCACCAGCAGCCTCACGAACTTCACGGTGCTCGTGATGCCCGCGGTCGCCGTGGTGCTGGTCGCGATCGACAACGACGTGCCGGGGTCGGTGTTCGCGCTGGCCGCGGTCGCCCTGGCCGTCTCCGTCGTCGCGGTCTGGATCGTGGTGCGCATCGTCCGCAGCGAGCGTTTCGCCCGCCGCGCCGGGGTGCTGGCCGGGCGGGCAGCGCGGTGGGCCGTCGCCGTGGCCCGACGCCACCCGACCGACCGGGACTTCGAGGATGCGGCCGTGGGCTTCCGCGACGACCTGCGCACGAGCTGGAAGACGCTCGGCACCAAGGTCACGCTCGCGGTCGTCGGGACCTACGTGACGACCGGCGTGATCTTCGCCCTCTCGCTGCGCGCGACAGGGCTCGACCGCGACGAGCTGGCGATCGGGGCGATCGCCGTCGTCTACACGGTCGTGCGGCTGCTGACGATCGTGAACTTCACCCCTGGGGGCGTCGGCGTGACGGAGGCCCTCTACGTCTCGGCCCTGCTCACGGCGACGGACGGGGCGTACGAGTCCGAGATCGTGGCCGGCGTCTTCCTGTTCCGGGGCCTCACATACATCGGGCCGATCCTGCTCGGCGCGGTCGCGCTGCTCGTCTGGCGCTTCCGCCGCTCCTGGCGGGTGCACCCGCCGGCCGAGCCGGTGGGGGCCGCGGCCGTCGGCGCGGTGCTGGCGGACCGGGAGCCGCCGGCCTGAGGCCACCCGCGCGCCGACACCGGCCGACGCGCGGAGGATGATGGCCCCGTGAGCGAGGAGCGGCGGGGCCGGCTGAACGAGGCGATCGAGCGGGCGCGGCTCGAGTCCGAGCGCGCCCGGGAGTACGCGGAGGACGCGCGCGAGCGCTCGCGCGTGGTCGCCCTGGGCTTCAGCGTGTACGAGCGCGACCGGCGCCACCTCGGGGGGCTCCTGTCGGGGGCAGTGGCGTTCCGCCTCTTCCTCTGGCTGCTGCCCTTCACCCTCCTGCTGGTCGGCCTGCTGGGGGCCGTCACGGCGGCGTTCGGCGACACGCCCGATGACCTGTCGGACGACCTCGGCCTGCAGGGGGTGCTCGCGGACCTGATGAGCGACGCCGCCGAGCAGAAGGGCTGGTGGATCGCGCTGGTCATCGGCCTCTTCGGAACGGCCTACGCCGGCGTGGGGGCCGTGCGGGCCCTGCGGATCTCACATGCCGCGGCGTGGGGGGTACGGCCGGAGCGGATGGCCCGGCCGCTGGCCGCCACGCTGTGGCTGTTCGTCGCGTGCGTCGCGATCCTGGTCGTCTGGGTGTTCTGCACCTGGCTGCGCGAGCGCTCGGGGCTCATCGGCACCCTGCTCACGGTCGTCGGGGTCGCGGCCTTCTACTTCGTCCTCTGGCTGCGCGTCTCGGAGGTCCTCCCGCACCGCGACGTCGCCCGGCGGATGCTCGTGCCGGGGGCGGTCGCTGGTCGCCGTCGGGGCCCAGGGCCTGCACCTGTTCACGGCCTTCTACCTGGCGGACAGCGCCGAGCGGGCGACATCGGTCTACGGGGCAATCGGGGCCGCGCTGGCCATCCTGCTGTGGCTGTTCATCATCTCGCGGCTCCTGGTGGGGAGCGCGGTGCTCAACGCGGAGCTGGCGGCTCGCCGGGAAGGGTCGCGGCCAGCGCCTCCACCATCATCCTGACGTTCGCCTGCACCGTGGCCGCCTGGCCGATCTCGTCCTGGAGGGCGAGGTCGGTTGCCCCGTCCGGCCCCGCCCGGCGCGCGGCGCGGGCCTTGGCCTCGCGGTCGAGGGCGAGGATGAGGCGCGACAGGTCGCGCTGGCGATCGCCGATCCAGGCGAGCGCCTCGGCCGCCAGGCCGTCGGCGGCCGGCCCGAGGCGCGCCTCGGCGGCGAGCAGGGTCAGGCGCACCCACCCCGTGATGCGCAGGCGGCGGTGCAGCGCGGCGTCGAGCGACGGGTCGGTCCCGGGCATGGCGCCGAACTGCAGGTGCTCCTCCAGGGCGATGGCCCCCTCGCCGGCGTCGAGGTGGCGCTCGTAGAGGTCGCGGTGCTCCTCGAGCCACGCGGGCAGGCCCGCGGCGAGCCCCGCGAGCCCCCCGGCGAGGGCGGGGGACGCCGTCGCCTCGACCGCCGCCGCCGCGAAGCGCAGGTGGGCCCGGATGGCGGGATCCCCGGCGGGCGCCTCGTCGCCGTCGCCCTCCTCGGCGAGGTATGCGCGCAGGACCTCGCCGTGCTCGCGCATCCAGCGAAGGGCACGCGGCGCCTCCAGCCCGTCCTCGACGCGGCCGCTCACAGGGCCACGCCCTTCTCGCGGTTGCACGGGGCGCAGAGCAGCTGGAGGTTATCGGCGGTCGAGGCGCCGCCGAGGGCGACCGGGATCACGTGGTCGAACTGCAGCAGCTCGTCGCTGCCGCAGGCGACGCAGCGGCCCCGGTCGCGGCGGAAGACCTGCCGCCGGAGCTCCTCGGGGATCGGCTCCCGCCGCGCCCCGGCGCCGCGCTCGGCGGCCATGGCGTCCAGCGCGTGGTCGAGGCGCCGCCGGCGACGGCGCTCCCGCTCCAGGGCCAGCGCCATGACCTCGTCCGGATCGAGCCCGTCGTCCTCCCAGAAGATGCGGTCGCGGAACATCCACCACGTGCGCCGGTCGTCCGCCGCCACCGGCACCGGCGCGTCGCGCTGGTCTCGAAGGATCGCCCGGTAGGTCATCCGCGACACCGGCCGGAAGTCACGCCGCCCGCTCACGAAGCGGCAGCGCAGCAGCCCGGGCTCGAAGCGGGCGCTTGGGTCCTCGCGCAGCACGACGGGCCACGCTAGCCGCCGTGCCGGACGCGATCAGCGCGTTCCGCGGTCCTTCTCGAGCAGCTCGGGCCGCGAGCCCGAGACCGCGTACCACAGGCCCGTCAGGATGCCGACGGCGAGCAGGAGGCCGCCGACGAGCAGGACCCCCACGAGGGTGTAGGCCAGCGCCATCACGGGCCGATCCTACCGCCCTGCCGTAGCCTTGGGCCATGGGCCACCGCTCCGACGCGCCGGTGATCGGGATCTGCGCGGTCATCGACCAGGCGCGCTGGTCGGTCTGGGACCTCCCGGCGGCGCTCGTGCCCATGAACTACGTCGAGGCCGTCCAGCGGGCCGGCGGCGTGGCGCTGCTGGTGCCGCCGGATCGTGCCGTCGAGGAGGACCCCGGGGTCGTCCTCGACCGGCTCGACGGCCTGATGCTCATCGGAGGGCCGGACGTGGGCGCCCGCCGCTACGGCGCCGAGCCCCACCCGCTGGCCGAGCCCGAGGCCCTCCTGCGCGACGGGGCCGAGATCGCGCTGGCCCGCGCGGCCCTGGGCCGCGGCCTCCCGCTCCTGGGGATCTGCCGCGGTATGCAGCTCCTCAACGTCGCCGCGGGCGGGACGCTGGTCCAGCACCTCCCGGATCAACTCGGCGACGAGCACCACCGTCGCGAGATCGGCAGCCTCGTCGGAAACGACCACCGCGTGACCCTGGACGAGGGGTCGCGCGCGCGCGCGAGCGCCGGGGAGAGCCCGCACGGCGTGATCTCGCACCACCACCAGGCCGTCGCGCGGCTCGGTGAGGGCCTGCGGGTCACGGGCCGCGCCGAGGGCGATGAGGTCCCGGAGGCGATCGAGTCGCACGGGCCCTCGTGGGCGTTGGGGGTCCAGTGGCACCCCGAGGCGGACCCCGAGAGCAGCGTGATCGCCGGTCTGGTCGCCGCCGCGCGCGACCGGATGGAGCTGCGGCGGGAGGGCGTGGACCGGAAAGAAGGGGGCGACTCCCCGATCCCCGCCGCTCGCCGCGACGAACGGAGCTGACCCGGTAGGCAGTGCACTCCACCCCGCTCGCGAGGTCGAGTCTCGACGGCGGGGGACGCGGGTTCCTTGGCCCGCTGTCCAGGTTGAGCGCCCGGCTATTGGTCCCCGGGGCGGGGCCGGTCCGCCAGCAGAGGGCGCACGAGGTCCGGCTCGAGGCGCTCCAGCAGGCCCGCCGCCCGGGCCGGCGCGACGTCGAGCGCCCGTCGCGAGCCGGCGCCCTGACCGAGGTAGGCCGTGAGCGTGCAGAGGCCCGCGCGACGCTGGAACGGGCTCTGCGAGACGCGGTAGGCGACCAGGCCCTCCGGGACGACCAGCGCGTGGCGCCGCGAGAGGCTCCCCTCGCGCAGGCCCAGGCGGCCGCGCTCGAGGCGGTTGCCCAGCGCCCGGTAGCGGTCGATGCCGACTGGGACCATCACCGCGGCGGCGACGGCCAGGGCGACGGCGAGGGGCCAGGGGCCGAGCGCGGCCACGACGACGGCCGCGAGCGCCGGCGGCCCGGCCGCCCGCCCCAGCCGTCGCCGCAGGGCCGCGCGCGGGTGTGGGTCGAGCCCGCGGTGCGCGCGCGGGTCGAGGTGCCGCGCCAGCGCCCACGCCTCGTCGGCCGACCCGGCGGGCAGCAGCGTCGTGCGGCCGCGGGCGTCGCCCTGGCCCGACGGCACCCCGGCGACGACGGCCCGCAGGCCCGCGAGGCCGAGGGCCCGCCACGGCGGCGAGTCGCGCACCTCCAGCGCCCGCACCCGCGAGCGGTCGATCGTCACGCTGCGATGCGCGACGAGGCCCCGCTCGGCCACGAGGCGCTCCGGGGTCTCCGTGAGGCGGAACCCGCCGTCCACGAGCACGCTGCCGAGCGCGGCGAGGGCCGCGGCGAGGGCCGCGGCGGCGAGCAGCAGGACGGCGATCCCGGCGGGGTTCGTGGGCACGAGGTCGACGCCCTCTGCCGCGAGGTCGTCCACCCAGCCGATGTCCGCGTCGCGGATCAGTCTGAGGGCCGCCGCGAGCGCGGCGACGGGCACGAGCAGGTAGCGCCCGCTCGTGGCGCCCGCGACCGCCAGGACCCGGAGCGGCACCTCCGCGGCCACCCTCCCTGGGGGCTCGACCGCGGCGGGGCCGGCGGTCTCGCGGCGGCGGGCGAGCACCGCCTCGCGCAGCGCCTCGGCGTCGCGCCTGCGCACGGCGGCCAGGCGCAGCCCAGAGGCGGACGCCCCCCCGGCGGCGTCGTCCACGCGCACCTGCACCAGCCCGGCGAGGCGGTGGAGGGGAGGGGCGCTGACGTCGACGCCGCGGATCCGCTCGAGCGGGATCGTGCGCAGCGCCCGGGTGAGCACGCCCGAGCGCACCTCGAGGCGCCCGTCCGCGACGCGGTAGGTGAAGCGCAGCCAGGCCAGCACGGCGAACGGGGCCGCGATGACGGCCGCCGCCAGCAGGAGGAGCCCCACGACCAGCGGCGAGCGGCCCGTGAGGAGGCTGATGATGCCGATGACGCCCACGATCCGCACCGCGCGCCACCCGTAGACCGCGATGGCCAGCGGGTGCAGCCTGCCCCGCGAGCTCGGTCACGTCGCCTCCCCCTCCCCGGCCAGCGCCGCGAGGTCCTCGCGCAGCCGCGCGATGCGGGCCTCGTCGAGGCCCGGGATCCGCGCCGCCGCCGCCGAGGCCGTCCGCACCTCGACGCTGGCGAGGCCCAGCGCCCGCTCCAACGGGCCGGACGACGTCTCGACCGCCTGGATGCGGCTGTGGGGAACGATCGTCCACGAGCGCGTGAGCCACCCGCGCTGCACGTAGAGGCCCAGCGGCGTGACCTCGAAGCGCAGGAAGCGGTAGGCGACGCGCGCCCCGATCAGGGACGCCGCGACACCGAGGGCCGCGAGCCCGGCGAGGCCCGCGGCGAGCGGCCCCGTGGGCGCGTCGCCGGCCATGGACCAGGCGACGATCGCCGCCGCCCCGAGGGCGACGACGACCGCCGTGGCGATCAGGCCGTAGAGGGCCCACAGGCGGCGCACGCGCGGGTCGAGCGACTCCGCCGGGGGCCGCAGCTCGGGCTCGGTGTGCGCGGCCGGCTCGCCCGTCATCTCCACCTCGCAGGTTAGCCCTCGGACGGCGCGCCCCGCCGTCAGGCGGAGCCGGGAGAGGGCGCATGATCCGCCGCGGAGCGGCTACGCTCGGCGACCGTGCTGGTGCTGCTCGACATCGACGGCACGCTGCTCCACGGAACGCCACGGGCTCATGTCGAGGCCCTCGTGCGGGCCATGGAGGAGGTGCACGGCGTCCCGGCGCGCGCAGCCGACGTGGCGGCGATCCTGCCCGCCGGGCGCACCGACCCGGAGATCGCGCGCCTGGTGCTCCGCCGCCACGGGGTCGGCGACGCGGCCATCGGCGACGCGATGCCGTCGCTGATGGACCGCGCCGCGGCCCTCTACCCCGAGATCGACGCGGCCGGCCCCGCTCCGGTGGTCGCCCCGGGGGCCGCCGCCGCCCTCGGGCGCATGAGGGCGGCGGGCGCCGAGCTGGGGCTCCTCACCGGCAACCTCGAGCCGATCGCGCGGGCGAAGATGGCCCGCGCGGGGCTCGGCGACTGGTTCCCCGAGGGCGGTGGCGCGTTCGGGTCGGACCACGAGCGCCGTGGCGCCCTGGTGCCGATCGCGCTGGCTCGCGCGGCCGCGGACGGGGGCGGCGCCGCCGGGGTCGCGGTGGTGGGGGACACCCCCGGCGACATCGCCTGCGCGCGGGCGGGCGGCGCGCGCTGCGTCGCCGTGGCGACGGGCCCGCACGGCCCGGGGGAGCTCGCCGCCGCGGACGCGGTGGTCGGCGATCTCGCCGGCGCGGCCGCGGTGATCGAGGCCTGGCTTGCGCCTCACGGCGCCAGCGCGGCCCTGACCCGGTCGTAGAGCCGCGCCTCGCAATCGGTGCGGCGCTCGATCGCCGCGCCGACCTCCCGTCCGTCGATGGTGCCCCGCACGAGGATCCGCCGCCCGGTGGCCGGCAGGGGGGTGCAGGTCTCCGCGTCGCGCTCCTCGGCGAGCGCCTCGAGGATCTCCGCGCAGGTGGAGAGGTCGGCGACGGCGCAGTCGAGCGCCACGCGGAACGACGCGCCCCCCTCCGGCTCGAGGGTCACGGTGAGCCGGTCCGGCGGCGGCGGGTCGCTGCGGGCGTCCCCGCCGCCGCCGGCGCCGCAGCCGGCGAGCAGGAGCGCCGAGGCCGCGGCGACCGCGACCCCCGCATGAGCTCTGGCGGCGGTCGGCGTCAGGGGATCTGGCGCACCGCCAGCGCGTTGGTCTGCCCGCCGCCGGCGCCGGGCGGGCCGTGGGCCAGCACGACGACGTCGTGGCTCTCGAGGCCGCCGACGACGCGCGCGCGCTCGAGCATCAGGGCCGCGAGTTCCTCGGCCGACGCGGGGCGCGGGGGCAGCCGGCCCGGCACGACCCCCCACTCCAGCGCGAGCTGGCGCCTCACGCGCTGGTCCTCGGAGAGCGCGATGACCGGCGGGCGCGGGCGGTACTTGGCCGCGGCCCGCGCCGCGCCCCCGCTGACCGTCGTGACCACCAGCGCCGCCGCCCCGACCTGCTGCGCCAGGTGGACGGCCGACTGCATGACGGCCTCGGGTCGGCCGGCGCAGGGGGAGAGGAGGCCGAGCGACTGCGGCGCGCCGCGCTCGGCCTCGGCGGCGATCTCGGCCATCGCCGCGACGGCCTCGGCCGGGAAGCGCCCCACGCTGGTCTCGCCGGAGAGCATCACGGCCGACGTCCCGTCGAGGATCGCGTTGGCCACGTCGGCGGCCTCGGCGCGGGTCGGCTCGGGCTGGGAGAGCATGGACTCCAGCATCTGCGTGGCGGTGACGGTCAGCTTGCCCTGCGCGCCCGCGCGCCGGATCACGTCCTTCTGGATGAGTGGGACGCGCGCGACCCCAGCCTCCACCCCGAGGTCGCCGCGGGCGACCATCACCCCGTCCGAGACGTCGATGATCTCCTCCAGGGCCTCGTATGCCTCGACCCGCTCGATCTTCGCGATCACGCGCGCCTCGCTGCCGAGCGCCCCGAGCGCCCCGCGCAGGCGGCGCACGTCCACCCCGGAGCGGACGAACGACAGGGCCACGACGTCGGCGCCGAGCTCGCACGCGACCTCGAGGTCCGCGAGGTCGCGCTCGCCCAGCGCCGACGCCGGCGACCCCGCGCAGGTGACGTGGATGCCCTTGCGCGGCCCGATCCGCCCGGGCCGCTCGACGAGCGCGGTCACGGTGCCCTCTCGGGGCTCGGCGTCGACCACGCGCAGCCGCGGGGTGCCGTCGCCGATCACGATCTCCGAGCGGCCGACGGTGACCGCCTCGGCGAGCCCGGGCCAGGCGGTCGGCACGGCTCCGTCGATCCCGTCCTCGCCGGCGGCGAACACGACGCGCTCGCCGCGCGCCACCTCGCGCTCGGCGGCGGCACCGAGCCGCATCTTCGGCCCGGCCAGGTCCATCACGAGGGCCAGCGGCCGTCCGGCCCGCTGGGCGGCGGCACGCAGCCCGGCCGCCCTGGCGCCCCAGTGCTCGGGCCCGTCGTGGGCGCAGTTGATGCGCCCGCCGTCGATCCCCGCGGCGACGAGCTGGTCGAGGCGGCCGGGAGCGTCCGTGGACGGCCCCAGCGTGGCGAGGATCTTCGTGCGGCGGGCCATCGGGAAACGGTGGCACATCGGGACCCAGGCCGCGCCCGGCCGGCCGTAACCTCCCGGGCATGAGCGCGCGCTTCACCCTGCGGGACCTCCCGGGGGCCGAGCCGATGATCGAGAAGGCCGGCGCCGTCGACGCCCTCGCGCGCGAGGCCGAGGCGCTGCGCCTGGTGGCCGGCAACCCCTGGGCCCCCCGCCTCGTCGCCGCCGAGGCCGGGAGGCTGGTGACCACGCGCTGCCCCGGCGCGCCGCGGCCGCTCGCCGCGCTCGCCCCGGCGGACGCGCGGCGGCTCGGCGCGGTGCTGCGCGAGGTCCACGAGGTGCGCCGGGCGCACGAGGGCGGGCTGTGGTGGTGGCGGGCGCCGGCCGGCTCGCTCGCGGGCTACCGGGCCGCGCGGGCCGAGGACGCGGAGGCCCTCCTGACCGGCACCCCGTGCGCGGGGCTCGCCCGCCTGGCGCTCCGAGCCCCCCTGCCGGAGCCCCCGCACGAGGCGCCCTTCCGGCTCCTGCACGGGGACCTCGTCGAGGCCAATGTCGTCTGGGGTCCGCGCGGCCCCGCCCTGGTCGACTGGGAGTTCTGGAGGATGGGCGACCCGGCGGAGGAGATCGCCTACCTGGCCGAGGTGAACCGCCTGCCCGACGCCGTCCTCACGGCCGTCCTCGAGGGCTACGCCCGGCCCGAGGTCGCCGACGCCGCCGGCGCCTGGCGGGCCCTGGTCGCGCTCGACGCCGGCGGCTGGTACCTGCGCGAGGGCATGGACGCGGAGGCCTGGCCCCTGCTGGAGCGGGGCGCCGCCCTCGCGCGCCTGGAGCCGCCTCCCCCCGGGCCACGACCTGGAGATCGCCACCCCTGAGTGGGTGAACTGCGCGAGGACCGCTTCGTCGACGACCGCCACGGGCCCTGCGGGCCCGTCGAGGCCGACCGGCCTGCGCTACTGGGGGCGCGCCGGCCGACCTCGGAGAACCCTGAACCAGGTGGCTGAGCCTGCAGCCATCCGACTCCGAACGCATTGGCCGACGGCGATCGGTTGGCACCACCTCGGGATCGCCCTGGCCGTGGGCGATCTCGGATCTCGGCAACCGAGGCGCCCGGCGGTCGAAATGTGAACGTGCCACTTGGCAGACGCCCGGCGCGCCAAATGGCACCGGGCCTCGCCGGCCCGGGCTGCGGGTTCCTGCCCGCGGCGCGCGCTCGCCGACAGGGGTCTTGTCCACGAGGAGAAGCCGGAGGGCGAATGCTCATACACGTGGCTAAAGCCGCCCGCCGGGGGGCTGCTTAGCCTGAACCCACTCCGGGGCCCTCGGGCCCGTCGTCATTTTCGCCAAGGAGAGTAGATGCGCTTGAGGTCATTCCGGCTCGTGCCGGCGCTGGTGGCGGTGGTGCTGCTGCTGGTCCCAGCCATCGCAGCCGCCCAGGACGAGGTGACCGCCACGGACATCGCGGTCAACACGACGTTCGTCTTCATCGCCGCAGTGCTCGTCCTCTTCATGCAGGCGGGCTTCGCAATGCTCGAGGTCGGCCTCTCGCGCATGAAGAACGCGGGCGCGGTGATGGGGAAGATCCTCATCAACGTGTCGATCGTCTTCCTCATGTTCTGGGCGGTCGGCTTCTCGCTGGCCTTCGGGACCGGCAACGGCTTCGTCGGCTCGAGCGGCTGGTTCATGAACAACGGCAACCCCGGCGCCGACTACGCGTCGCTGGCCTACAGCGCGACGAACTTCGAGGTCACCTACTTCTTCCAGGTGGTCTTCTGCGCCGTCTCGCTGGCGATCGTCTTCGGCGCGATGCTCGACCGCACCAAGTTCATCGGCTACATCCTCTTCGCGATCGCCTTCGCGGGCGTGATCTACCCGATCGTGGCCCACTGGACGTGGGGCGGCGGGTGGTTGCTGGAGCGCGGCTTCCAGGACTTCGCCGGCTCCTCCATCGTCCACCTCCAGGGCGCCCTGGCGGCGCTCGCGGGAGCCCTCGTGCTCGGCCCGCGCATCGGCAAGTTCCGCGACGGCAAGTCGGTGCCGATCCCCGGCCATTCGATGCCGCTGATGATCCTCGGCGTGATCATCCTCTGGGTCGGCTGGATGGGCTTCAACCCGGGCTCGTTCCTGAACGCCGTCGGCGTCAACTTCGCCGACGTGGCCGTCAACACGAACCTGGCGGCGGCTGCAGGGGTCATCGGCGCCACCATCAGCTCGCTGATCATGTTCAGGACGCTCGACGTGTCGCAGATGGGCAACGGCGCGATCGCGGCGCTCGTCGGGATCACCGCCGGCTGCGCCTTCGTGGACCCGTGGGCGGCCGTCGTCATCGGCCTGGTCGCGGGCCTCATCGTCCCGCCCCTCGTGGTCGCGGTCGACAAGCTCAAGGTCGACGACCCCGTCGGCGCCATCCCCGTGCACGGCATGGCGGGCATCTGGGGCACTCTGGCGGTCGGCCTCTTCGCCACCGAGGGGCGTGCAGCGGCGCTCGCGGTCGGCGAGGGCGGCCTCTTCTACACGGGAAGCGGGAGCCAGCTGTGGGTGCAGTTCTACGGCGTGCTCGCGACCATCGGCTTCACGTTCACCGCGTCGCTGATCGTGTTCCTCGCGATCAAGTACACGGTGGGCCTGCGGGTCAGCGAGGAGGAGGAGCTCCGCGGCCTCGACATCTCCGAGCACGGCATGTTCGGCTACCCGGAGCGCTTCATCGACGTCCCCGGCGCCGAGCCGGAGGACCTCCCGCACGTGCCGGCGCCCCCTCCGGTGGGGACCGCCACGTCGAGCGACCCGGCCACCGACCCCGCCACGGCCTCGTAAGGAGCGCAACGTGAAGAAGATCGAGGCGTTCATCCGTCACGAGGCCCTGGAGGCGATCCACGACCGCCTGGCGACCATGGGGCTCCCCTCCATGAGCGTCACGGAGGTCAAGGGCTCCGGACGGCAGAAGGGCTTCACCGAGAGCTACCGAGGCGCCAAGACGACCATCTTCCTGCGTCCGAAGCTGAAGCTGGAGATGGTCGTCGACGACGCCGACGTGGACCGCGCGATCGACACGATCCTCGAGCTCGCCCACACGGGCGAGCCCGGGGACGGGAAGATCTTCATCCTCCCCGTGGAGGAGTCGATCCGCGTCCGCACCGGGGAGCGGGGCGACGTCGTGCTCGCGCCCCATCCCGAGGAGGCGACGGCCTAGCCGCCCCCACCTCGCCTGCAGGTCCCCAACGCGCCCGCGCCCCTCCCCAGGAGGGCGCGGGCGCCGTCGTCTCCGGGCCGGTGGCGCGCCGCGCTGGGTGAGGGAGGATCGGCCCTCCGACCTCGACCAGGGAGCCCAGGATGCGCATGCCCTCCAAGATCCGCGGGCGGTCTGTCGTGACCGCCCTCGCCACCGCCGCCGTCGTCGGCGGCGCCACCGGCGCGCTGCTCGCCCAGGGGGCTGCGGGCACGCTGCCCGCCGCGCCGCCGACGGACGCCTCCGCCGCGGGGTTGACCGTGGTCAACAAGACGGTGAAGGCGAACCCCAGGACCTTCAAGGGCTTCAACGCCTTCCAGACCTACACGTACACGGCTCCGGCGGGGAAGTCCGTTCTGCAGGGCTTCGCGACGATCTCGGGAGGCAACACCGGGTCCGTCGTGATCACGAGCACCCGCTCGACGCCGGATCGCTTCACGGTCAATCTGGAGTACCCCGGCGAGCAGGGCACGCCCGGCAAGATCTCGGTGCGGGTGCAGCTCGTGCCGAGGAGTTAGCCCCTCGGACGGCGCGCCCCGCCGTCAGGCGGAGCCGGGAGAGGGGCGGATGGGCCTCAGCCGCGGGCGGGGGCCGCCGCCGGGGCGGCGGCGCCCCTGGCGGGCAGCTCGAGCAGGAAGCGGCTGCCGGCCCCCTCGCGGCTCTCCACCCGCACGTCGCCGCCCAGGGCGCGGGCGAGCTGGCGGCTGATCGCCAAGCCCAGGCCGCTGCCGCGGCGCCCGTCCGGCGTCTCGAACGACTGGAAGGCGTCGAAGATGCGCTCCCTGTCGCCGTCCGGGCACGCCCGGGCCCGTGTCGGTGACCGCGACGGCGAAGCCGCCGGCCGGGAGGGCCCGCCCCTCGAGGCGCACCGTGCCGCCCGCCGGCGTCCAGCGCAGCGCGTTGTCGAGGAGGTTGAGGACGATCTGCCGGACCCGGGTCTCGTCCGTGACCACGGAGGGCATCGGGTCGATGCGGCGCTCGTAGGACACGCCGCGCGCCGTGGCCTCGGCCTCCATCGCGTCGAACGCGCGGTCGAGGACCTCGGCCGGCTCCACCCGCGACAGGTCGAGCTTGAACCGGTGGGTGTCCAGGCGCGCGAGGTCGAGGAGGTCGGCGACCAGCGTCTCGAGCCGCGTCGCCTCGCCCTCGATCGCGGCCAGCGAGCGGGCGACGTCCTCGGCAGGGACGACGCCGTCGGAGAGCGCGGCCGCGTGGCCCCTGATCGCGGTCAGCGGCGTGCGCAGGTCGTGGGTGATGCGCATCAGGAACTCGCGGGTCTCGCCGTCGCGCTCCGCGAGGCGCCGCACCATGAGGTTGAAGTCGGACGCGAGCTCGTCGAGCTCCTGGGTGCCGGTGGGCCCGAGCTCGGTGCGCAGGTCGCCCTCGGCGACGCTGTGGGTCGCGGCCTGCATGGCCGTCAGGGGACGTGTGATCCTGCGCGTGAGCAGGAGCATCAGGGCCAGCGCCACCGCCAGGCCGATGGCGGCCGCGCCGATCACCCGCCCGGCGACGTCCGGCCAGGCCGAGGCGAGCCTGCCCGGCGGTCGCCCCAGGAGCACGGCGCCCACGACGTTCTCGCCCTGGTAGCACCGGCGCCGCGGAGGCCTCGTAGGTGTCGGTCGCCCCCCGGAAGACGGAAGTCCATGCGCTGGACGCCCTCTTCCTCGAGCACCCCGTAGTCGAGCTCCTCGGCCGCGATCGAGGGGAACCCGCCGGTCGGCTGCTCGGCGCCGGGCGTGAGCTCCAGCCCCGTGTAGTAGATCTTCGCCTCCGGGCCGACGAGGGCCTCGAGGGCGTCGGGGCGGTAGTCGGACTGGAACTCGACGCCCCGCTGGGCGGCGCGCTCGGCCTGGCCGCTGACGATCTGCGCGAGGGCCCGCGCCTGGCGGTCGAGCTCGCCCCGGGCGACCGCCTGGGACTGGGAGCGGATGAGCCCCGCGCCGACGGCCGCGAACACCACGGCCGCGGTCACGAGCCCCGCCACGGCCGCGAGCACCAGGCGCCCCCGGAGGGTTCGCCAGGGCGCCGCCGGGGTCACCGCTTCGCGGGGACCTTGTAGCCGGTGCCCCACACGGTCTGGATCGGGCATGCGTCCCCGAGCTTGCGCCGGAGCTGGCGCACGTGGACGTCGATCGTGCGGCTGTCGCCCAGGAAGGTGAACCCCCAGACCCGCTCGAGGAGCTGCTCGCGGGTCAGCACCAGGCCGCGGTTCTCGATGAGCGTGACCAGGAGGTCGAACTCCTTCGGCGTCAGCGCCACGCCGTCGCCGTTCACGAAGACCTCGCGCCCCCCCACCTCGATGCGCAGGTCGTCGAGCTCGATGGTCGCCGGCTGGGGCTGGGCGGTCGACGCCGGGCGGCTCTCGGCCCGCCGCAGCACCGCCCGCACGCGGGCGACCAGCTCGCGCGGGTTGAACGGCTTTGTGATGTAGTCGTCCGCGCCGAGCTCGAGGCCGACCACCTTGTCCACCGCGTCGTCGCGCGCCGTGAGCATGATGATCGGCGTATGGCCCTTCTGGCGCAGGCGCTTCGTCACCTCGTACCCGTCCAGCCCCGGGAGCATGAGGTCGAGGATGACCAGGTGCGGGGCCTCCTCCTCGGCCATCCTCAGGCCGTCGTCCCCGCGGGCGGCGAGCGAGACCTCGAAGCCCGCCGCCTCGAGGTACATCCTGGCGAAGGATGCGATGTTGGGCTCGTCCTCGACGACGAGGACGCGCTGCCGGTCGTCGGGGGGCGGCATCGGCGCACGATGGTACTGGCGCCGCGTGGAGAGGTCCACTGGCCGCCCCCCGGCGACCGTGCTCACTTCGTCGCGACCGGCTGCAGCAGCACCCGCGAGCCGCCGTGCTGACGGGCCCGCACGTCCTGGAAGTGGGCCGTGTCGAACGTGCCCTTCCCGCGGACGAAGCTGCGGGCGAGGCTGCCGGCCGCCGGCGTGAAGGTGCCCTCCACGTCCCAGCCGACCGCCTTCATGCGGAAGCCGGTGCCGGACAGCGCCACCTTCGCGTCCCGGAGCCGGAAGTAGACGACCGAGCCGTCCGCCAGGGTCCGGGCTCGGGGTGCCGGCGGGGACGGTCACGTCGAGGTCCTTGGCCGCCGACTTGTCCCAGACGCGGATGCGGCCGTCGATGTCCGTGATGTTCACCGCGCCCGAGGCCGGCCCGTTCAGCCGCCACGTCGCGCCCGGCCCGCGCCGGTGCCACCTCCACCAGCCACGCTCGGTGACCACGCGGCGGGAGAACACCCGCTTGCCGTTCACGAACCTCTTCGTGATGACGACCCTCCGCACGACGACGTGCTTCTTGCCGCGCATCGCCCTTCGGGTCGCGGTGCCAGCGCGGGCCGCCGCGACCGAAGATGTTGACGGACATGGGACCGGCCGTGAGCAGGATCTTCTGGTTGCTCCAGAATGGCCAGGGCACGCCACCCTTGAGGATGGTCTCGCCGTTGCCCCAGTCGCGCGCCGTCCCGGTCGCGGAATGGGTCGCGGTGGGGTTGACGTCGGCGGTGAACCTCCCGTTCACCTTCACCCGGTACTGCGACCCGTCGAGGGTCAGGGTGCCCGTGCCCTGGTACCGGGTCCGAAGCCCGTCCTTGGACGTCTTGGTGGACCCGAATCCCGTCGCGGTCTTCACGAGGTCCTTCCCAGCGGAAAGGTCGTACGACCCGCACGACCCCGTTGCCGGTGATGGTCGTGCCGCCGGAGCCCTCGTAGCGGAACCCGCCGGTCCCCTCCGAGTGGAGCGCCTTGTCGGTCGTCTTGCCGACGACCTCCTCGGCGGCCGGATCGGTCTCCGGGCACCGGCTCGTCCGTCTGTGCCAGCGCGACCGCCGGCAGTGCGATCAGCGCGCTCGCGCCGCCGATGAGGAACAGTTTGCGCATCGACGTGCTCTCCTTCTCTCCGAGGAGGAGGAGGGGGCGATGCGCACCCACTCTCCGGACCACACCGCCTCCGTCTCCGAGTCGAGCCGGTAGACGCCGGATCCGGCGAATCGCGCGCGCCCGTGACCGGCGATCGAGAACGAGAGCCCGCGCCCGATGACGGTGACCGTCACCTTCGAGCCGGTCACGTAGAGGACGCCCGAGGCCCGGCGCACCCGGATCCGCTCGCCCCGCTCCAGCTCGAGCGGCTCGCCGGCCAGGAAGGCCCGGGCGTCGCCCCTGCGGTCCCTCACCACCACGAACCCGCGCTCCGGGATCTGACCGTTCACGGAGAGCCGGCCCGCGACCGTGATCAGCCCGCTGCCCGACGCCTGGACGCGCGCCGAGGGCGCGCGCTGGTCCGCCCACTGGGCGTTCGGCGCGGCGGCCGACGCGAGGGCGGGGGCGATGAGCAGCATGAGCGCGACGGCGGCCACGAGAGCCCGGCGCATCACTCCACCTCCAACGAGGGGGCGGCGCCCGCGCGGGGCCCCGCCTTGGTCGCTCGCATGGTCCAACGCCCGGATGTGGGAGCGGAGGTCGGCGCGTAAGCGGTTTGCGTCACTCTGTTCGGGAAATGTGAGGTCCGCCCCGTCCACAGCGAGCGGCGGCCAGCCCCGGCGACGCCGGTGCCGCCGCCTTGGGGCCGCGCCGTCAGGGCTCGAGCTTCACGTTCTCCTGCACCGACACCGGCGTCTCGAGCTTGACGCCCTCCTGCACCTCGGGCCCGGCCTTCTCCGGCGCCGCTGCGGGCGCGGCGCCTGGCTCCTCGCCCTCGGGCACGGGGCGCGGCCCGTCCTCGAGGTAGGCCCAGACGATCTCGCCGCACTGGGGGCATGTGGGGAGCGTCCCGCGGTTGCGGATCTGGAACTGGCAGGCGACGCACCCGAACATGCCGGCGACCTTCTGGCCGGCGTGGAAGCAGGGGAGCCCGGAGCGGCGCTCCGCCTCTTCCGCGCCCTCGCGGGGGCTCAGGTTCGAGCGCCCGGCGCGTCCGCCCGGACCGCCGGGGCCGCCCCCGGGCCCACCCAGGCGGCGCTGCGGTGGCAGCACTTCGTTCATGGTCGTCCTCTCGCCTCGGCACCCCCCGGATGGCGGTCGCGATGCGTCCGGAGAGGCGTATCGTTGGTCCACGACAGCCTACCGCGCCGCCCTCCGGCAACCGAGGCGCGGAGGGCACACACACCCTGGGAGCTCCGTCCCCGTGCGCGTCGCGCTGGCCCAGCTGAACACGGTCGTCGGCGACATCGACGGCAACGCCGGCCGCGTCGCGGCCGCGCTCGCACACGCCGGCGAGGCGGGAGCGGACGTCACCCTGGTCCCCGAGCTCGCCATCTCGGGCTACCCGCCCGAGGACCTCCTGCTGCGACCCGCCTTCACCGCCGCCTGCCGCGAGGCCCTGGAGCGCGCCGCGGCCGAGGTGGTCCGGGGCCTGGCCGTGATCGGGTTCCCCGAGTGGGACGGCGAGTGCCACAACGCCGCCGCGATCGTCGCCGACGGGCGGGTGCAGGCGGTCTACCGCAAGCGCTTCCTCCCCAACTACGGGGTGTTCGACGAGGCGCGCTACTTCCGCGCGGGCGACGGCCCCATGGTGCTGGAGGCCCTCGGCGCCCGCATCGGCATCGCGATCTGCGAGGACATCTGGTACCCGAGCCCGGTCGCCGCCGACCTCGCGGCCGGCCGCCTGGACCTGGTGTGCTGCATCTCCGCCTCGCCGTACCACCGCGGCAAGGGCGACCGGCGCGAGCAGATGCTCGCGACCCGCGCCGACGACTGCGCGGCCGCCCTCGCCTTCTGCAACCAGGTTGGCGGCCAGGACGAGCTGGTCTTCGACGGCCGCTCGGCGCTCTTCGACGCGGCCGGTGAGCTGATGGCGCGGGCCCCCCAGTTCGAGGAGCACCTCCTGGTGGGCGACGTCGACCTCGGCCTCTCGGCGCGCCGGCGGCTCCGCGAGCCGCTCGCGCGGCGCCTGCCCGGCGCCGGCCGACGGCGCGGTCACGCGGATCGCGGCGACCCCGGCCGACCGCAACGGTGCCGTCCCCGCCGACGGCGGCTCCGTCGCCGCGGCGCTCCGCGACGAGCCCGAGGTGTGGGCCGCCCTGCGAACCGGCCTGCGCGACTACGTCGACAAGAACCGCTTCCCGGGGGTGCTCGTCGGCCTGTCGGGCGGGATCGACTCGGCGCTCACCGCCGCCGTGGCCGCGGACGCCATCGGGCCGGAGCGGGTCACCGGCGTCGCGATGCCCTCCTCCCACTCCTCGCCGGAGAGCCTGGCGGGCGCGCAGGAGCTCGCCGAGTCGCTGGCGATCCGCCTGCTCGAGCTGCCGATCGCCCCGGTCACCGCGGCCTTCGACGAGGTCCTGGCCGAGGAGTTCGCCGGCCGCGAGCCGGACGTCACCGAGGAGAACCTCCAGGCGCGGGCGCGGGGCACGCTCCTGATGGCGCTCTCCAACAAGCTCGGCCTGCTGGTGCTCGCCACCGGGAACAAGAGCGAGATCTCGGTCGGCTACAGCACGCTCTACGGCGACATGGTGGGCGGGTTCGCCCCCCTCCGCGACCTCTCCAAGACCTGGGTCTACCGGCTCGCCCGCTGGCGCAACGCGTCCGAGGGGCGCGAGGTCATCCCGCAGGCGACGATCGCGCGGCCGCCGACGGCGGAGCTGCGACCCGGCCAGCTCGACACGGACAGCCTTCCTCCCTATGACCTGTTGGACGCGATCCTCGAGGGCTACGTCGAGCAGGGGCTGGAGCCCGACGACCTGGTCCGCCGGGGCCACCCCGAGACCCTCGTCGCCGAGGTCGTCCGGATGGTGGATCGCGCCGAGTACAAGCGACGTCAGGGGCCGGTGGGCATCAAGATCACCCCGCGCGCGTTCGGTCGCGACCGCCGAATGCCGATCACGACCAGGCATGTCCGGTAGGGCGCGGGCGGCCGCCCGTACGGCGGCCGTGGCGGTCGCGCTGGCGCTCGTCGCGGCGGCGCTCCCGTCGCTCGCCGCGGCCGAGGGTGGCTTCGCGCCCACCCGGCCCGGGGAGCAGCGCCTGCTCGTCACGTTCGACGACACGCCCCCGGCGGCTGCGGCGCGGGAGCGGCTGGCGGGCCTCGGCGCCGTGGTGCCGGTCCTGCCCGAGGCCGGCGTCTGGAGCCTGGCGCCGGGCGACCCCGGCCCGCGCGCGCGACCGGGTCCTCGCCCGGCCGGGCGTGTCGGGCGCGGAGTGGTCGCTCGCCCGCCGCACCGACGAGCGCCCACGGCCCCCGCCGCCGACGCCGCTGGGGCCCGCGCCCGTCTTCGCCGACCCGTTGTTCACCCCCGTCGCGCAGTGGGGCCTCCTCTCGGGCCGGTCGACCTGGGGGGGCGAGCTGACGACGCCCGCCGTCCGCGCGCGGATCGCCATCCTCGACAGCGGGGTGGACTTCACGCACGAGGAGTGGGCGGGCGCCCCGAGCCCGCTCGTCGCCCCGCGCAGCACGCTGAGGGGCGACGCCGACGCCTCGGACGGCGCCGAGTCCGGGCACGGGACCCACGTGGCGGGCATCGCGGCCGCCCCCGCCAACGGCATCGGCATCGTCGGCGTCGCGCCCGCCCGCGCCGGCGCGGCCGAGATCGTCCCGGTCCAGATCGCCGACCGCGTGGGGCGGAGCAGCGACCTGACCATGATCCGCGGCATCCGCCACGCCGTGCGCAACGGCGCGAAGGTCGTGAACATCTCGGCGGGCGGCGACGGCTACTCGCAGGCCTTCCAGGACGCCATCCTCTGGGCCACCCGCCAGGGCGCGCTGGTGGTGGCCTCGGTGGGCAACGACTACGGCAACGCGCTCAACTACCCGGCCGCCTACCGCCACGTGATCGGGGTGGGGGCCCAGTGCGACGACCGCCTCTCGCCCGACTGCCCGCAGCCGTTCGGGGTGGCCGAGTTCTCGAACGGCAACCGCTCGGTCAACGTGATCGCCCCGGGCGTGAACGTGCTCTCCAGCGTGCCGCGGCGCGTGACCGAACGCGCCGTGCGCGCCGGCTACGCGCTCAAGGACGGGACCTCCATGTCGGCGCCCTACGTCGCCGGGGTCGCGGCGTTGGTGATGGCGAGCAACGGCAACTCCCTCAGCCCCTACCAGGTGCTGCGCCAGATCGAGAACACCGCGGTCAACCTCGGCCCCCCCGGCCGCGACGACGACACCGGCTACGGGGCCGTCAACGCCCGGGCGGCCGTGGTGCTCCAGGCGCCCGCGGACGACGACACCGAGGTCAACGACGACGTCAAGTGGCTCTCCAGCGTCAAGCGCCTCTCGCAGCTCCGCGAGCCCCTCGACGTCGAGGCCAGCATCGACTACGCCGACGACCGGGACGACGTCTACGCGGTGAGGATGAACCGCGGCGAGCGCGTGCGGGTGAGGCTCGTCCACGGCAGCGGCCGCCTCGAGCTGTCTCTCTGGCGGCCGGGCACCAAGACGGTGCGCGCCGCCTCCGCGGCCGCCCCGCGCAACCTCATCACCGCCCGCCGCGGTGGGCGGAAGAGGAAGACGATCGCCTACATGGCGAGGAAGAACGGCCGCCACTTCGTGAAGGTCGCCGCCCGCCGCGGAGCGACCGACTACACCCTCACCATCGAGCGTCTCGGCAGGCGGTGACCGGCCCTCACCTGATCCTCTTCTACGACTACGTCGAGGACATCCTGGAGCGGCGCGCCCCTCACCGCGAGGCGCATCTGGCCCACGTCGCCGAGTGGGTCGCCGCCGGGCGGATGACCCTGGCCGGGGCGCTGGGCGACCCGCCCACCGGCGCGGCCTTCGTCCTGCCGGGGAGCGACCCCGAGGAGGCCGATCGCTTCGCCGAGGGCGACCCCTACGTCGCGGCCGGCCTTGTCACGGCGCGACGGATCGTCCCCTGGACGGTGGTGGCCTCGGCCTGAGGCGGGTGCTGCCGGGCGACCGGCCGCTCGATACACGCGGCCAATTGGCCAACCGGGCAACGGCCAAGTGGCCAACCGGGGAACCGAACCGCGGCCGGGTCCGGTGGAGCTCAACTCATTGGCCTGGGGTCTTTCCGAGGCCGGCCGTCGCGCCCCCATGTCAACGGCAACCGAATCCTGAGCCGGAATCGGCAACCGAAAGTGCACCACTCCCGCCGGGCCGCAACGCTTCCCGAGCAGAGCAGGCGTGGCCCGGCGGCGGGCCCGCAGGGCCCAGGTTTGGGGGTCGCCCGTCTGTCGGGCGACGTGCTCGAGTCGCCTCAGATCGCCGCTCAAGAGGTCAGTTCGCCGCGGCGACGACGATCTGGCGCGTCGGCGGCCATCTGCCGGGCCGGCCGGCACCTGGGCGGCCGGCACGACGCCTGCGCCCCGTTCTCCGAGGCGGTAGCTCTTGCCCTTGAGGCCGATCATGGTGGCGTGGTGCACGAGGCGGTCGATCAGGGCGGCGCCACCATCGCGTCGCCGAGGATCTCGCCCCACTGCTCGAAGGAGCGGTTTGAGGTGATCACAATCGAGCCGCGCTCGTAGCGGCGGGCCACCAGGGCCCCAGCGACTTGAGGGCGGGAAAGCCGGTTGGCCCGGATCCGCTGGCGCGCCCCCGAGGCGTCGCGGGCGAACAGCTCGGCCTCCAGCAACGCCTCGAGGAAGGCCTCATAGGCCCACCCCTCGGCGCGGGCGCGCTCGGCGGTGCCGGCCAGGCGCTCGCCGATCGGGGGCGCCTGCAGCTTGGCCACGATGTAGGGCAGCCCTGCCCGCCGGTCGCGCTCGCGAGATCAGCTCGGCGTAGGGGGCGAGCTCGGGCGGGGGGACCGAGAGCGCCGGCAGGATCGCGGGGGTCGGCGGCGGCGGGGCCGGGCGCATGATCGGGGCGGGGGTCCAGGTGCCGGGCCGGTTGCTGCGCGGGTAACGGGCCCCCTCGGCGCCGCGGCTGACGATCCAGACCTCGAGCCCATCGCCACACGAGCGTTGAGATGTGTTCAAGCGTCTGATTGAATAAGTCGCGATGGAATCGGCAAGGCCGGACCAGCGTCGTGAGGCGGGTCTGCGGACGCGGAGCGCGACTCATGGATGCGGCGTTGGACCTGATCGCGGAGCGTGGCGAGGAGGGCGTGACCCTCCGGGAGCTGACGCATGCCGCAGGACGCCAACGTCGCTGCGGTGAGCTACCACTTCGGCTCGCTGGGATCGCTACTGTGACGCCGCGATCGAGGATGCGCTGGAGCGCTACCTCGACGCTCAACAGGAGGCCGTGAGCGCGCTCGGCTCCGAGGCCACGCTCGAGGAGCTGGCGGCGGCGTTCGCTCGACCGATGATGCACGCGCTGAGCACGGGAGGTCGCGATCTCGCCGTGATGCGCATCGTCGCTCGCAGCGGTATCGATCCCCCGGGGGGATGGGACCGGCTTGGCCCCAGGTTCGATCGGATTCGTGCCGACTGCCGTCGGGTGCTGAAGGCAAACGTTCCCGGTGTCAAGGAGAAGGAGCTGGACTTCCGCACGCGCGCGGTCGCCGGCATGTTGAACTGGCTCGTCCTCGCACCCGTCGGGACGGAGCTCCGGAACAAGTCCGAGAAGCAGCTCGAGCGACTGCTCGTCCCGGTGTTCGCCGGAGCCTTCCGGGCACGGCATCGGCTGACTCGCCGGCTCTGCCTCGCGCGACCAATTCAAGCGGTTGCTTGACAAGATCCGCCGTCCTCGCGATAAACTCAATCAAACGCTTGATCGAATCACTCGACGCGGAGGAGGAACCGAGCAATGAGAGTGGCACTCACCGGCGCAACCGGCTTCATCGGATCTCACGTCCTGACCGAACTTCAGGAGCACGGCCACGAAGTCATCGCGCTCGTCCGCGACGACGCCCAGGCCGACATCGTCGCCGCCCGCGGCGCCACCCCGGCCGTCGTCAACCTCTACGACCGGCCGACGGTCCTGAGCCTGCTGAGCGATTCAGACGGGGCCATCCACACCGCCAGCCCCGGCGACGAGACCAGCGCGAGCCTGGACTCCGCGGTCGTCGATGCGGCGATCGAGGCTTTCACCGGCACCGGCAAGCCCTACCTCCACATCAGCGGCCAGTGGATCTATGGCGCCAACCCCGCCATCACCGAGGAGTCCCCACTGAACGCGCCTGCGCTCGTCTCCTGGAAGGAACCGATCGACCGCCGGGTTCTCGACGCGAAGGGCATGCGCGGAGTCGTGATCGTGTCCGGCCTCGCCTACGGCGACGGCGGCGGAGGCATCCCCGGGCTCCTTCTCGGCTCGCCCCGAGACGACGCCGGCAACCTGATCATGCTCGGCACGGGGCAACAGCACTGGTCGACGGTCCACGTCGCCGACCTCGCGGACTTCTTCCGGCGCGTCCTGGAGGACGACTCGGCCCGTGGCCTCTACATCGTCGGCGATGGATCGAATCCGACGGTCGCCGAGATCACCGAGGCGGCCGCGGTCGCGGCCGGCGCACCGGGCGCGGTACCAGGTTCCGACGACGAGGCTCGGGCGCGCCTGGGCGATTACCTCGCCGAGGTGCTTCTGCTCGATCAGGGCGCGATGCGACCAAGGCCCGAGCCGAGCTCGATTGGCATCCCTCCCATCCGGGACTGGTCAACGAGTTCCGCAATGGGAGCTATCGCAACGGTGGAGCAACCGCGTGAGCAACACACACCTCACAAGGAGAAGTGAGATGACGTACGACAACGAGGCAATCGTTCGGCACGCCTACCACACGGCGGAGGGGAAGGTCCTGGACGTCGCCGGGTTTGCCGGCGGCTTCGCCGAGAACGGTGTGTTCAACGACGTCGTCGGCCAGGAGAGCTATCGCGGCGAGCAGCTCGGTGACGTTCTACTCCGTATGGCCGAGCTCATCCCCGATGTCCACCGTGAGCTGCATCGCGTCACCGTGCTCGGGGACGTTGTCGCCGTCGAGCTGTCGATTCAGGGCACGTTCCTGGGTCCGCTTGAGACGCCTACGGGCATCGTCCAGCCGACGGGAGCGAAGATCGACGTGCCGACCGCCGACTTCTGGTACCTGCGCGACGGCAAGATCGAGACGTTCAACTGCTACGTCGGCTACAGCATCATGTTCGCCCAGATGGGCGTGCTGCCCGACTTCGCATCGGCGGTCGATGAGGTGGGTGTGCCAGATGCCGAGAAGCTCGCGTCGCAGGGCCAAGGGGCCCAGTAAGTGTCAGCGGAGCTTGCGGACCGCTTGGCGATCCGGACGCTGGTTGATGCGTACGCACGCTGCGCCGATCGCCGCGACGCCGACGGGCAGAAGGCGCTCTTCACCGTGGATACCCGCTTCGTCGTCTACATGGACGGGGAGGGCACCGAGCCATCGCAGGAGCTCAATGGCCGCGAAGCACTGACGCCGGTTTTCGCCGACCTGAACAGGTACGCGGCGACGACGCACTTCAACGGCCAGAGCACGATCGCGCTCGACGGGGATCGAGCGACCGGCGAGACCTACTGCCTCGCCCACCACCTGTTCACCGAGGACGACGAGCGCAAGCTGATGGTCGCCTCCCTTCGATATCACGACAGGTTCGTCAAGCGCGACGGCGCCTGGCTCTTCGCCGAGCGCAAGCTCTTCGTCGACTGGACCGAGACCCGAACGTCGCTTCCCTAGGATGTCCGACTTTCGCAACGGCAACGGTAACGGTCGCCCGGACGTCGTCATCGTCGGAGGAGGCTCAGCCGGCGCGGTCCTTGCGAGTCGTCTGAGCGAAGATCCAGCTCGCTCGGTCCTGCTGCTCGAGGCAGGCAGGGCCTACAGCGTCGATGGCTATCCAGACGACCTGCGCGACCCCGCGCACGTGCCGGCCAATCCCGAGCACGAATGGGGCTACACCGCCCGCGGTGGAGCTGCCGCCCCGGAGATCGCGGCCCCGCGCGCCAAGGTGCTCGGCGGCTGCTCGGCCCACAACGCCACGGTGGCGATGCGCGCACGACCGAGCGACATCCGCGATTGGCAGCGTCACGGCCTTGACGATTGGACGATCGGGGCCGTCGAGGACACGTACCGGGAGATGGAGAACACGCCCGACGGGGAAGACTCCTACCACGGGCGCACGGGGCCGTTCCCGATACGAACCCGGAAGTACGATGAACTGACCCCCTCGATGCGCGGGTTCATCGACGCGGCGGTGGCGGAGGGGTTCGCTCGGGTCGAGGATTTCAACGGGCCGAATCCGAGCGGCGTCGGCGGGTACCCGGTCAACGTCGTCGACGGCGTGCGTCAGAACACCGGCCTGGTCTATCTCACCGAGGAGGTCCGCAACCGCCCCAACCTCAAGATCTCGGGGGACGCCCTCATCGATCGCGTCCTCTTCGACCAGCGCCGAGCGGTCGGCGTCGTCACCGAGAGCGGCGCTGAGATCCCCGCGGGCGAGGTGATCCTCTCCTCGGGCACGTACGGGAGCCCGGCGATCCTGCTGCGCTCGGGCGTCGGCCCGGCCGCGGACCTGGCGGAGCTCGGCATCGACGTGGTGGCCGATCTGCCCGTCGGGCAGCGCCTTCACGACCAGCCCTTCTACTACAACGCGTACGCCCTGAAATCGGATGCGCTTGACATGCGGCCGGCGGTCGGCGCCCTCCTGTGGACGCAGTCCAGCGAAGCCCGCGGCGATGAGCTCGACCTCCACGTCGCGGTCACGCACCTCCTGCCTCCCGAGTACAGCCCGACCGGCGGGGCGATCACGCTGAGTGTCGCCGTCGTCAAGCCCGACTCCCGCGGAACCCTCACCCTGCGGAGCCGCGACCCGCGCGAGCAGCCTGAGATCGACTGCAACTTCCTGGCCGAGGACCGGGACGCGCGCCGGATGCTCGAGGGGGTGAGGCTGGCCCGCAAGATCGGCCGCAATCCGGCGCTCGCTCGGTTCGTCGAGCTCGAGATCTTCCCCGGCGACGCAGTCGGGGACGACCAGGTCGCAGACGTGATCGCTTCGAGCTTGGCGTCCTACGGGCACCCGGCCGCGACGGCGCCGATGGGCGGTCCTCAGGACCCGTGGGCGGTCGTGGACTCGCATGGCGCCGTGAAGAAGATCGACGGACTCCGTGTCGTTGACGCATCGATCATGCCGGTTGTTCCATCGGTCGCTTTGAACCCGACGACGATCATGATCGCCGAACGGATTGCGAAAGCGGCGTACCCGGGCTGAGGCTGGAAGTAGCGGCGATGAACGGTGACGACCAACCACCATCGCCCCGCGCGAATCCCGCGCGAATCACGTCAGGAACGACGGAGGTCCCATGTCGGAGAATCCAAACCCAATCACCATCGACAACTCAGTGCTGATCCTGATCGACCACCAGCCGCGGGTCGCGTTCTCGGTGCTCAGGCGGTGTGTCCCAGGAAGCTCACGAAGATGGCAAGCGGCGGATGGCCCAGGCGGGTGCCAACGGCATCAACTGGATCGGCGTCGTGTCCGAGTGGACGCCCGACTACACGAGCGCCGAGCGGGAGGCGGTTCTCCCCGGCCTCCCGGCTCGCGGCGGCAGCGTCGGTCTTCCCGTCGAGTACCTGCTCGCCAACGCGCCGGTCCCGGCGGGCAGCGCTTGATCCGATGCCCAGCGAGGACGCACGCGCTTCTCCCTTCACGTGAAGGGGCGTCTTCGGCCAACTGGGTCGCGCTATCGCAAGGGATGAGGAGCGAGTGCGTGTCAACGGCAACCGAATCCTGAGCCGGAATCGGTAGCCGAAAAGTGCGCCACTCCCGCCGGGCCGCGACGCTCCCAAGCAGAGCAGGCGTGGCCCGGCCACGGGCCCGTAGGGCCCGTGGCCGTCGCTCGACGCAGCGCTCCTCGAGCTCGGCCTGCCAAGTGGCCAACCGGGCAACGGCCAAGTGGCCGTCCCGAGGGATCAGCCCGTAGGGGTCCCGAACCGCTCGCGCAGCTCGGCCTTCTTGAACTTGCCCGTCGCGGTGCGCGGCAGGGCGTCGACGAACTCCACCGCGTCCGGGAGCCACCACGAGGCGAACGATGGCCTCAGGTGCTCGATCAGCTCGTCCGGGGTGGCCGAGGCGCCGTCGCGCAGGACGACCACCGCGAGCGGGCGCTCCTGCCACTTGGGGTCGGGGACGGCGATCACGGCGGCCTCGGCGACGTCGGGGTGGCCCATGAGGGCGTTCTCGAGCGCCACCGAGCTGATCCACTCGCCGCCCGACTTGACGAGGTCCTTCTCGCGGTCGGTGATCCGCACCACCTGGTGCTCGTCGATGGTCACGACGTCGCCGGTGCGGAACCAGCCGTCCTCGGTGATGCGATCCGACTGCTCCTGACCGAAGTAGCCCCCGGCGACGAACGGGCCGCGCACCTCGAGCTCACCCATCGTCCGGCCGTCGTGCGGGACGAGCCCCTCGTCGCCGCGGGCGCGCACCTCGACGAAGGGCGCGGGCCGCCCCTGGGCCTCGCGCACGGCGAAGCGCTCCTCCTCGGCCGCGCCCGCCAGCTCTGCCGGGACGCGGCTCACGGTGCCGACCGGTGTGGTCTCGGTCATGCCCCAGGCGTGCAGCACCGGCACGCCGTGGCGGCGCTCGAACCCCTCCATCATCGCCCGCGGGGCAGCTGAGCCGCCGACGATCACCGAGCGCAGTGTGGAGACGTCGTGCGCGCCCGGCTCGGCGTCGAGCGCGCCGAGCAGCGCGAGCCAGACCGTCGGGACCCCCGCCGTGATGGTCACGCCCTCCTCGGCGATGGCCGCCAGCAGGCTGGCCGGGTCGAGCCGCGGCCCGGGCAGCACCATGCGGGCGCCCGCCATCGCGCAGGTGAACGGCAGACCCCAGGCGTTCACGTGGAACATCGGGACGACCGGCATGACGGTGTCCGCCTCCCGCACGTCCAGCACATCGGGATGGCCGGACACCAGCGTGTGGACGACGAGCGCCCGGTGGGAGTAGAGCACCCCCTTCGGCGCCCCGGTCGTGCCCGACGTGTAGCAGAGGAAGGCCGCGTCGCGCTCGTCGGGCTCGGGGAAGGCGTCCTCGCCGGGATCGTCGTCCAGCAGGTCCTCGAACGCCGTCGCGCCGGCGGGCGGCGAGCCGTCGCCCGCGACGACGACGATCCCCGGGTCGGCCCGCTCGCGCAGGGCCTCGAGCACCGGCAGCAGCCCCTCGTCGACGATGATCGCCCGGTCGCCCGCGTCGCGCACGATCAGGGCCAGGTCGTCCGCGGGCAGGCGCGGGTTGAGCGTGTGGAGGATCGCCCCCATGGCGGGAGCGCCGAAGTACGCCTCGAGGTGGCGGTCGTGGTTCATGCAGAGCGTGGCGACCCGGTCGCCGGGCCGGATCCCCAGGCGCCCGAGCCCGGCGGCGAGCCGTCGGGCCCGCGCGGCGACGGTCGCGTAGTCGGTCCTCCGCGGCGGGCCGTCGAGCCCGCGCGTCACGACCTCGCGCCCCCCGAAGACGGTCTCGGCGCGCCGCAGGATCGCCGACAGCGTCAGGGGTCCGTCCATCATCAGGCCGCGCATCGGACACCTCCGGGGGTCGGGGCCGATCCTCTCCCATCGCGGGGCGATGGGCTAGCGTTCCCGCGTGACCCGCACCGCGTTCGTGCAGCCGGCGGAGGGCCCCTCCTACGACCTGGGGGCCGACCATCCCATGCAGCCCCTGCGGCGGCGCCTGGCGGTCGACCTGATGAGTGCCTACGGCCTGCCGGAGCGGGACGGCGTCGAGGCGATCGAGTCGGAGCCCGCCCCGGACGAGGTCATCGAGCGCGTCCACGCGCCTGCCTACGTCGGGGCCGTGCGCCGCTACAGCGAGAACCCGGCGATGGCGGCCTCGTGGGAGGCCGGCCAGTGGGGCCTGGCGGCGGGCGGCGACACGCCGGCCTTCGCCGGCATGCACGACGCGGCCGCGGCGGTCTGCGGGGCGTCGGTCGCGGGCGCGCTGGCGGTCTGGGAGGGGCGCGCAGACCAGGCGTTCTTCGCCGGCGGAGGCCTCCACCACGCGCTCGCCAACCGGGCGTCCGGGTTCTGCGTCTACAACGACCCCGCGGTGGCGATCCAGGCGCTCCTCGACGCGGGCGCCGAGCGGGTCGCCTACATCGACATCGACGTGCACCACGGCGACGGGACCCAGTGGATCTTCTTCGAGGAGCCGCGCGTGCTGACGTGCTCGGTCCACGAGACCGGCCGCTACCTCTTCCCGGGCACCGGGGGGATGGCCGAGCGCGGGATCGGCGACGCCGAGGGCACCTCGAT
This sequence comes from Miltoncostaeaceae bacterium, assembly GCA_963835685.1. Taxonomy (GTDB): domain Bacteria; phylum Actinomycetota; class Thermoleophilia; order Miltoncostaeales; family Miltoncostaeaceae; genus DATAGF01. The sequence continues at coordinate 25,532 of CAWIGI010000014.1, read as the reverse complement.
CAACGTGCCGCTCCCGCCCTTCTCCGGCGACCGGCCGTACGTCCGGGCCATCGAGGAGGTGATCGCGCCGGCCGTGCTCGAGTTCGCGCCCGACGTCATCGTCACCCAGGACGGCGCCGACCCGCACCACGCCGATCCCCTCGCCCACCTCCAGGTCACGATGCCATCGTTCCCGCGGGCCTACCGCTCGCTGCACCAGCTCGCGCGCGAGGCGGCCGGCGGCCGCTGGGTCGCGCTCGGCGGCGGCGGATACACCTACGACGTCGTGCCGCGCGCCTGGACGCTCCTGTTCGCGGAGATGCTCGACGCCGACCTCGACGACGAGATCCCCGAGAGCTGGTGCAGCGCGGCCGAGGAGCTCGTCGGCGCTCCGCTGCCCCGCCGCATGTCGGACGACCCCGAGCCCGAGGTGCCCGCCGAGGAGCGGGCGCGGGCCGACGTGGAGGGCGACCGCGTCGTCGACGACGCCCGCGCGCTCTTCCTCGGCTAGCCGGCCGGCGCCGGCGGCGCCGGCCGCCCTCGAGATGGAGGGCGTGCGCGTCTGGCGCGCCCGGCCCGGCGGCGGCCGCGCGGTGCTGCTGGACCGCGTGGACTGGCGCGTCCTCCCCGGCGAGCGGTGGGCGGTCGTGGGCCCGAACGGCGCCGGCAAGACGACGCTGCTCGCGGTGGCCGGCGCGACGATGTTCCCGAGCGAGGGGACGGCGCGGGTGCTCGGCGCGGCGCTCGGGGCCACGGACGTGCGGGCCCTGCGCGCCGGCATCGGCGCCGTCGACGCGCGCGTCGTGGCCGCGTTCCGGCCGCGGATGACGGCCCTCGAGGTGGTGATGACCGGCGCCGCCGCCTCGATCGTCCCGCTCGCCGACGGCCGGGAGACGGCCCGCCCGCGCGCGGTGGCGCTGCTCGAGCAGATGGGCTGCGCCGCCCTGGCGGGGCGCCGGGTCATGACCCTGTCCCGGGGCGAGCAGCAGCGACTCCTCCTCGCGCGGGCGCTGATGCCGCGCCCGCGCCTGCTGCTGCTCGACGAGCCGGCCGCGGGCCTCGACCTGCCGAGCCGCGAGGCGTTCCTCGACCGGCTCGATGCCCTCGCCGGCTCCCATCCCGATCTGGCGGTCGTCCAGGTGAGCCATCACCTCGAGGAGCTGGCCGGATCCACCACGCACGCCCTGCTGCTGCGCGACGGATCGGTCGTGGCCGCCGGCCCCGCCGGGCGGGTGCTCGACGAGGGGCCGCTCTCCCGCTGCTTCGGCGCGCCGGTGAGGCTGGCGCGCGCCGGGGGCCGGGTCCTCGCGGTGATCGAGCGGGGCTAACCTGGGTTCGTGGAGGAGATCGCGGCCCTGTGGCGGCGGGCCGGCGAGCCGGCGTCGGCGCACGACGTGGCCGCCGGGCTGCTCCCCGCCGATGCCTACGTCCGCACGCGCGGCGTCGCCCAGCAGGCCGCGCGGCTCGCCCGCGCCCGCCGGCTCGACCGCGCCGGCCGCCGCCGGCTGCTCGCGGCCGCCTGGCTCCACGACGTCGGCGGGTCCTTGGGCGCGGGGCTCCCGCCGCTCGAGGCCGGGCGCGCCCTGCGCCGCGCCGGCCACGAGCGGATGGCCCGCCTGGTCGCCCACGCCGGCTTCGCCGAGCTCGGCGCCGCGCTGGCCGGCCTGCCGCCGGTCGCCCGCGAGTTCCCGCGCCCCCGGCCTCCCGACGACGCCCTCCTGCTCCTCCTCGACGTCGCGGTGGCGACGACCGCGGCGGACGGGTCGCGCGTCGCCCCCGCCACCGCGCTGCGCGACCTCGCGCGCGGCGCCGACCCGCGCAGCAGCGAGGTGCGGGTGCGGGTGGCGATGATCGCCCGCCTCGGCGACGACCCGGAGGCCCGCCTGCTGGTGGAGCGCGTCGCGGTGCCCTCGCCGTGACGGCGCCCCGGCGGCGGCAGGTGGCGGTGTTCGGGAGCGCGCGGCTGCTGCCGGGCGACCCCGAGTACGCGGAGGCGCACCGGCTCGGCGAGCTGATCGCCGGTGCGGGCTGGACGCTCTGCACCGGCGGCTACGACGGCGCCATGGCCGCGGCCTCCGAGGGCGCGGCGGGCGCCGGCGGTCACGTCGTCGGGGTCACGATGGCCGCGTGGGCCGGCCGCCTGGAGGCCAACCCGTGGGTGCGCGAGGAGCGGGCGGCGGACGGCCTCATCGCGAGGGTCGCCGAGCTGCTGGCCTCCGACGCCTGGGTGGCGGTCGGGGGCGGCGTGGGCACGCTGTCCGAGGTGGCGCTGGCCTGGAACCTCCTCCAGACGGGCGACGTGGGCGCACGGCCGCTGGTCACGGTCGGGCCCCGCTGGCGGGCGCTGCTGCCCCAGCTGCGCGCGCACCTGGTGGTGGACGATGCCGACATCGCCCTGGTGCGGGCGGTCGACGACCCGGAGGCGGCCGTCGCGGCCCTGGAGGAGACCTTCGGCCGCTGAGCGATCGCTCAAGTCGTGGCCCGCGGATGCCGAGAGGGTGAGGACATGACCGACTCGGCCGCAAGCGCCGTCCCGGACCGGGCTGAGGCGCAGTTCCTGCTCCTCGCGGAGAGCGCCGCGGAGATGATCGTGCGCGCCGGCCCCGACGGCGTCATGACCTACGTCTCACCGTCGGCCCTCCAGGTCACGGGCTTCGCTCCGGACGAGCTGCTGGGCTGCGCGGCCTGGGACCTGTGCCACCCCGGCGACCTCCCGGTCTGGCAGGCCAGCCGCGAGCGCCTCGGCTGGGGCCTCGACGGCGAGACGCTGACCTACCGGTGCCGCCGCCGCGGCGGGGGCTGGGTGATGCTGGAGTTGACGCTGCGCGCGGTGCGCGACGCCGCGGGCGCCGTCGTCGAGCTGCAGATCGCGACCCGCGACGTCACGGAGCGACGGCTCGCCGACGCCGAGCACGGGGCGCTGCACCGGGTCACCGAGGCGGTCGCCTCGGAGTCGGAGGGCGCTGCGCTCTACCCGCTGGTCGCCCGCGAGATGGCACGGCTGCTAGATGCATCGGCCGGTCGTGTCGTGCGCTACCGCGAGGGCGGGGCGCAGGAGACCGTCGGCGCCTGGCGCCGGCCGGGGCCGCCCGCGGCCGGCGCCGGGCCGCCCCACGTCGTCTCCGCGCCCATCCGCGTCCACGGCCGCCTCTGGGGCGCCGTGGCGGCGGTCTTCCCGGCGCCCGCCGAAGCCCCGTGGGGCGCCGCCGACCGGGTCGAGCGGTTTGCGCAGCTCGTGCGCCTGGCCGTCGCGAACGCCGAGACGCGCGCGCGGCTCGTGGCGCAGGCGACCACCGACGCGCTGACCGGCCTCGTCAACCACGCGACCTTCCACATCGCGCTCGCGGAGGCGTTCGAGCGCGCCGCGGAGCGGGGCCGCCCCCTCGCGCTCGCGGTGATCGACCTCGACCGCTTCAAGGTGCTGAACGACACCATGGGCCATCGCTGCGGCGACGACGCGCTGGCGGCGATCGGCGGCCTGCTGCGGCGGCACGCCCGCCGCGACGACGTGGTCGGCCGCACGGGCGGCGAGGAGCTCGCGTGGCTGATGCCCGACACCCGCCTCGACGGCGGCCGGACGGCCGCCGAGCGCCTGCGGGCGGCCATCGCCGACGTGCCCGTGGGCGGGCCCTCCCGCGTGACGGCGTCCATCGGCATCACCGAGCTGCTGGCCTCGGACGCCGACCCGGACGAGGTCTTCCGCCGCGCGGACGCCGCCCTCTACGCGGCGAAGGCGGGCGGCCGCGACCAAGTGATGGCGGCGTAGCGGCTACAGCTGCGCGGCGGCGTCCTCGGTGAGCAGCCAGGTGAACTCGCCCGCGGGGTCCAGGCGCCCAGCCGGGATCTCGGGGTCGCGGGCGATCGCCCTCGACACGACCTGCGCCTTCTCGGCCCCGCCGACCATGATGAGGACCCGCCTCCCCGCGTTGAGCACCGGCAGGGTCATCGACACCCGCCACGGCTGGGGCATGCCGGGCCGGTGGACCGCGACCATCAGCCGCTCCGTCTCCGTCAGCTCCGGCGCGCCCGGGAAGAGCGAGGCGGTGTGGCCGTCCGGCCCCATGCCGAGCAGGACCAGGTCGAGCTCCGGGTAGGGGGCGCCCGGCACCGACCCCCGCAGGTCCTCCTCGGCGAGCGCGGCCGCCTCGTCCGCGGGCAGCTCGCCCGGGATCCGGTGGACCTGGTCGTCCTGGAGCGGGATGCGGTCGAGCAGCGCCTCGCGGGCCATCCGGTAGTTCGAGCCGTCGGCGTCCGGCGGCACCATCCGCTCGTCGCCGAAGTAGAAGCCGACGCGCGCCCAGGGCGGACAGCGGGCGGCGAGGTGCTGGTAGGCGGCCCGGGGCGTCGAGCCCCCCGATAAGGCGATCGAGGCCCGCTCCCCGGGCGCCGTGCCCAGCAGCACCCGCTCCACCTGCAGCGCCGCCTCGTCGGCGAGCGCCGCCATGTCCGGCACCACGACGACCCGGGGCTCCGTCATGCCGCGGCCCTCGCGAGCGCCCGCTCGAAGGCGCGGTCCCGCCGCTGGATCTCGAGCTCCCCCGCGAGCAGGCGCGCGCGGTCGTGATCGGGCAGGGGGAGGGTCCGCGTCCGGACGGCGCCGTCGGCCTCGGTCACCGTGACCGTCGCCGCGTCGCGGCCGGGCAGCCGCTCGACGTTCAGGTGGCGGCCCGTGGGCCCTGCCATCTCCACGGCGAGCACCCCCTCGGCGGGGTCGTCGCGCGGGCGCAGGTCGACCGCCGCCGCCGCGCCGAGGTAGTCGCGCAGCCACCCGGCCATCAGCAGGGCCTCGGCGCCGGCCCCGGCCCCGGAGTGGACGATCACGGCCTCGGCGTGCGTGCTCAGGGCCTCGAGCGACTGGGGGTCGAGCACCTGGACGATGAGCTGGCGCCACGGCGTGACGGCGGCCCAGGCCAGGTCGGTGACGGCGGGCCCGGCCTCGGGCAGCCAGCCTGCGAGGGCCCCGATCGCCGCCGAGGCGTCGCGGCCGCGCCCGGCCTCGGTGACGACGCGGTCCGCCAGGGGGAGGAGCCCCGCGAGCGCCCCGGCCCCGGCGCCGTCCGGGGCCGCCGGCCACCAGAGCACCGTCGGGAGCTCCGAGCGCAGGAGCGGCGTACAGGCGCTGGCCGCGCCCTGGCGGGCCTCCCCGTGGATCGTCAGCACCACGAGCTCGAGGGCGACGCTCGTCGAGTCGGCCGCCAGCCGGCAGCTCGTGCTGACCGTCGCGTCCATCCCGCCGCCGCCCTCGGCCTCGGCGATCAGGATCGTGCGCGAGGCCTGGTGATCGGCGAGCCCCTCGATGACCTCCTGCATGGGCCCGAGCTCATCCGCGCTCGGCGCGTAGCCGACGAGGTTGAGCACGCCGGAGAGCGTGTAGGGCGCGCCGCCCCCGGGCGGGCGCCGCTGCTCCGCCAGCCGGTCGGCGACCTCGGCGATCGTGACGCCCAGACCGTCCCAGCCGCCCGCCTCGGTCACAGGCGCCGCCACTCCCGCCCGTCGCGCTCCAGGAGGAGGTCGGCCTCCTCCGGCCCCCAGCTCCCGGCGGGGTAGTCGTGCATGTCGGCCGGACCGCTCTCCCAGAGCTGGATGAGCGGGTCGAGGACCTCCCACGCCCGCTCCACCTCGTCCCAGCGCGTGAACAGCGTCGAGTCGCCGAGCAGGGCGTCGAGCAGGAGGCGCTCGTAGGCCTCGGGGGAGCTGCGCAGGAAGGCGCTGCCGTAGGCGAAGTCCATGCTCACCACCCGCAGGTCGATCTGGGGGCCCGGGACCTTGGCGAGGAAGCGCAGCGACGCGCCCTCGTCGGGCTGGATGCGCAGCAGCAGCAGGTTGGGCTCGATGGTCTCGACCGCCGTCGAGGCGAAGGGCAGGTGGGGCGCGGGCTTGAACTGGATCGCCACCTCGGTGGCGCGCCTCGGGAGGCGCTTGCCGGTGCGCAGGTAGAAGGGGGTGCCGGCCCAGCGCCAGTTGTCGACCTCCACGCGCATGGCCACGAAGGTGTCGGTGATGGAGCCCGGGTCGACGCCCTTCTCCTCCCGGTAGCCGGGCACGCGCTCGCCGGCGATCCACCCGGGCCCGTACTGCCCGCGGACGGCGTCGCGGCCGGCCGTCTGGGGGTCGAAGGGCGGGACCGCCCGCAGCACCTTGACCTTCTCGTCGCGCACCTCCCGGCTCTCGAAGCGCGCCGGCGGCTCCATGGCGACGATCGACAGCAGCTGCATCATGTGGTTCTGGACGATGTCGCGCAGCGCCCCCGACTCGTCGTAGTAGCCGCCCCGGGTCCCGACCCCCAGGTCCTCGGCCACCGTGATCTGCACGTGGTCGATGTAGCGCCGGTTCCAGACCGGCTCGAAGATCGCGTTGCCGAACCGCAGGACCAGCAGGTTCTGGACCGTCTCCTTCCCCAGGTAGTGGTCGATGCGGTAGACCTGCCGCTCGCGGAAGACGGCGTTCAGGCGGGCGTTCAGCTCGCGCGCCGACGCCAGGTCCATCCCGAACGGCTTCTCCACCACGAGGCGGGCGAAGCGCTCGCCGTCGTCGGGCTCCTCCGCGAGGCCCGCGCCGCCGAGGCGCTCGGCGATGACCGGGAAGAACTCGGGGGCGGTCGCGAGGTAGAAGAGCCGGTTGCCGTGGGTGCCGTGGTCCGCGTCGAGGCCCTCGAGGTGCGAGCGCAGGCGGGCGTAGCCGTCCTCCTGGTCGAAGGGCGCCGCCACGTAGCTCAGCCGCCGGGCGAAGCCGTCCCAGATGTCCTCGTCGAGCGGCTCGCGCCCGTGCTCCTCGACGGCCGTGCGCATGCGCCCTCGGAACTCGTCGTCGCTGAGCTCAGACCGCGCCACGCCGACGATGGCCGTCTCCGGCGCGAGGAGCTGGTTGGTGGCGAGGCTGTAGAGCGCCGGGACCAGCTTGCGCCGCGTGAGGTCGCCGGTCGCCCCAAAGATCACGACGGCGGCGGGCGCGGGCGTCCTGACGAGCCGGACGTCCTGCTCGACGATCGGTTCCGCGGCGGTCCCGACGGCGCTCACGCGGCCGCCCGCACCGTCAGGTCGAGGTTGAGACTCGGGCCGCTCATCGCCCCACCTGGGCCTTCGCTGCCTCGGCGACCGCCCGCGGCGTGATGCCCATCGCGGCGAGGGCCTCCTGCGCCCGGCGCCGACGCGCCGAAGCGGTCGATCCCGACGATCGCGCCCCCGATCCCGGTCCACTCGCTCCAGCCGAAGGGGCTGGCCGCCTCCACGGCCACCCGGGCCGCCATCGCCGGGGGCAGCACCTCGTCGCGGTAGCTCGCGTCCTGGCCCCGGAACAGCTCGAAGGAGGGCATGCTCACGACCCTGGCCGAGATCCCGTCGCCCATCAGCACACCGCGCGCCTCGAGGGCGACGTGCACCTCGGAGCCGGTGGCGATCAGGATGCAGTCGTCGCCGTCCTCGAGCACGTACGCGCCCCGCTCGACCGGCAGCGGGCCCGGGAGGGTGCGGAGGCCCTGGCGCGAGAGGATGAGCGCCGTGGGCCCGTGGGTCCTGCCGAGGGCGACGCGCCACGCCGCGGCTGCCTCGTTCGCCTCGGCCGGCCGGATCGTGACCAGGCGGGGGATCGCCCGGAGCGCGGCCAGGTGCTCGACCGGCTGGTGGGTGGGGCCGTCCTCGCCGAGGCCGACCGAGTCGTGGGTGAACACGAAGATCGACGGGAGTCCCATCAGGGCGGCCAGGCGGATGGGGTTCTTCATGTAGTCCGAGAAGGTGAAGAACGTGGCGCTGGTCGGCCGCCAGCCGCCGTGGGCCGCGAGGCCGTTCGTGATGGCGCCCATCGCGTGCTCCCGGACGCCGTAGTAGATGTTGCGCCCCGAGTAGTCGCCGCGCTCGACCACGCCGAGGTCCACCAGGTTCGTGCTCGTGGAGGTCGAACAGGTCGGCGGCGCCCTGGATCAGCTCGGGCACCGCGCCCGCGAGCGCGTTCATGACCTTCCCGGCCGAGGCGCGGGTGGCGATCGACTCGCCCGGCTCGAACCCCGGGATCGCGGCCTCCCAGCCGTCCGGCAGGCGCCCGGCCACGACCCGCTCGAGCTCGGCGGCCTCCGCGGGATGAGCCGCCGCGTAGGCGTCGAACCGCTCCCGCCACTCGCCGTTCAGCGCCCGCCCGCGGGCGACCATCTCCTCGCGCCAGGCGGCGACCTCGTCCGGCACCAGGAACTCGGCGTCCTCGGGCCAGCCGTAGACGCGCTTGGTGGCGGCGACCTCCTCGGCGCCCAGCGGCGAGCCGTGCGCGGCGGAGCTGTCCTGCTTGTTCGGCGAGCCGTAGCCGATGTGCGTGTGGCAGTCGATCAGGGTCGGGCGCCCGTCCGGCTCGGCCGCCTCGGTCAGGGCGGCGTCGATCGCCTCGAGGTCGTTGCCGTCCTCCACCCGGAGCACCCGCCAGCCGTAGGCCGAGAAGCGCGCCGGCGTGTCGTCGCCGAAGGACAGGCTGGTCGGCCCGTCGAGGCTGACGTTGTTGTCGTCGTAGACGCCGATCAGGCGCTCGAGCCCGAGGAAGCCGGCGATCGAGGCGGCCTCGTGGGAGATGCCCTCCATGAGATCGCCGTCGGAGCAGATGAACCAGGTGCGGTGGGCGACGATCTCGTGGCCCGGGCGGTTGAAGCGGGCGGCCAGCATCGCCTCGGCCAGCGCGAAGCCGACCGCGTTGCCGAAGCCCTGACCCAGTGGCCCGGTGGTGATCTCGACCCCGGGGTGTCGCCCCGCTCGGGGTGACCGGGGGTCTCGGAGCCGAGCTGGCGGAAGCGCTTCAGCTCGTCCATCGAGAGGTCGTAGCCGGTCAGGTGCAGGAGCGCGTAGAGCAGCATGGACGCGTGCCCGGCCGAGAGCACGAAGCGGTCCCGGCCCGGCCAGGCCGGGTCGGACGGATCGTGGCGGAGGTGCTTCGTGAACAGGGTCCAGCCGACCGGCGCCAGGCCCATCGGCGCGCCGGGGTGCCCGCTGTTCGCCCTCTGCACCGCGTCCATCGCCAGCGTTCGGACGGTGGTGATGCTGAGCTCCGGCGAGGCGAGCGTCGTGGCCACGGCCGACCTCCTAGTAGGTCACGTCGTGCGGATAGCTCTCGCGCAGGCCGGCCGGCGTGATGCGCACGAAGCTGGCGTTGCGGTGGAATTCCGGGATGCTGCGGGCGTCGGAGTAGCTCATCCCCGACCGCAGGCCGCCGACGAGGCCGTGCAGCACGGCGGACGTCGCGTCGCGCAGCGGCACGACGGCCTCGACGCCCTCGGGGACGACCGGGATGAACTCGATGCCCTCCTCGCCCTCGGCCGCGCGCCGCGCCGCCGCGGCCGTCTCGGACGCCATCCCCCGGAAGACCTTGACCCGGGTGCCGTTGCGGCGGACGACGTCGCCCGGGCTCTCGGGCGTCCCGGCCAGCAGGTTCCCGACCATGACGCTCTCGGCCCCCGCGGCGATCGCCTTGGCCACGTCGCCTCCTGAGCGGATGCCGCCGTCGGCGATGACCGGCACGCCCTCGGGGGCGCACGCCTCGGCGCACTCCATGATGGCGGTGAGCTGGGGCACGCCGACGCCGGCCACGACCCGCGTCGTGCAGACCGACCCCGGCCCCACGCCCACCTTCACGCCGGCGGCCCCCGCCGCGACCAGGTCGCGCGCGCCCTCGGCGGTCGCCACGTTGCCGGCGACGACGTCGGTGCGGCCGCCGATGGCCTCGCGGACGCGGGCGAGCGCCTCGATCGCGTGATCGGAGTGGCCGTGGGCGATGTCCAGCACGAGCACGTCGGCGCCGGCCTCCTGGAGGGCCTGGGCCCGCTCGACCACGTCCCCCCGGACGCCGATCGCGGCCCCGACGGCCAGCCGGCCGCGGTCGTCCTTGGTCGCCTCGGGGCGCTCGGTGCGCTGCAGCAGGTCGCGCAGCGTGATGAGGCCCACGAGCCGGTCGTCCTCGGCCACCAGGGGAAGCTTCTCGACGCGGGCGTCGCGCAGCAGGCGCGCCGCCTCGTCGGCGCTGGTCGCCGGGGTCCCGACCACCAGCCGCGCCCGCGGCGTCATCAGCTCGGAGACCGGCGTCAGCGGATCGGTCTGCAGCAGGACGTCGCGGCGGGTCAGCATGCCCGCGAGGCGGCCCTCCTCGTCCACGACCACCAGCCCGCTCACGCCGTGGCGCTCCATCCGCTCCCAGGCGTCGGCCAGGCGGGCGGCGGGCCCGATCGTGTGCGGGTCCGGGATCACGAGGGCCTCGGCGCGCTTGACGCGCGCGACCTCGGCCACCTGCTGCTCCACCGACAGGAAGCGGTGCACGATGCCGATCCCGCCGAGCCGGGCCATCGCGATGGCCATCTCCGACTCGGTGACCGTGTCCATGTTCGCCGAGACGACCGGGAGGGCCATGCGCAGCCCGCGCGTGAGCCGGGTGGCGACGTTGACGTCGGAGCGCGAGCTGATCCGGCTGCGGCGGGGCGCCAGCAGGACGTCGTCGTAGGACAAGCCGAGCGGGATCCCGTCCGCGGTCACTCGCCGCACCTTAGCCGACGACCCCGCCCGCGGGCCGCTCGGGACGGGTCAGCTAGCATCGCCGGATGGCGCCCCGACTGACCGCCGCCATCGCCGTCGGCGCCGCGACCTGCCTCGCGATCGCCGGCTGCGGCGACGGCGAGCAACAGGGGACCGGCGGGCCGGACAGCCCGGCGTCCTACGTGGCCGCCGTCGAGAGCCTCGTCGAGCCCCCGGCCCTCCTCGCGGCCGAGGTCTCCAGGCGCGCGCGCGACGAGGGCGCCGCCCCCCTGGCGCGCAGCCGCCTGGACGAGCTCGTGAGGGCGGCGCGCGCCCGGCTCGCGGCGCTGCGCGCCCTGCGGCTGGAGGATGCGGCCCTGCGCCGGCGCCGCGACCGCCTGGCCTCCGCGTACGCTCGGCTGGTGCCGCGGATGGAGGCCGCGGTTGACTCCCTCGCCGGCGGCGACCGGGCCGCGCTGACCGCCGCCGCCACGCCGTTCCTCGACGCCCTGCGCACGCTCCCATCCGCCGCCTCGCCCTCCTCCTCGCGCTGATCCCGCTGGCGCTCGCACCGGCGTGCGGGGGGACTCGCTGGGGCCCGCCACCGCCCCGGTCAGCGACGGCACCGAGGTCTCGCCGCAGCGCTACCTCGCCGACACGGATGCCGCCGCGGTCGCGGTCGCCGCCTTCACCCGCGACCTCGCGACGGTCGGGACGACCGCGACGCCCGAGGCCCTCGAGCGGGCTGCGCCGGCGCTGCAGGCGTCGCTCGCGCAGGCCGAGGCCCACTCCCAGCGGCTGTCGGCCGAGCGTCTGGAGGACTCGCGCCTGGAGGCGCAGCGCGCCCGGGCGGCGGCCGCCTACGCGGACGTGGTCGCGGCGATGCGACTGGCGACCGACGCCGCGGACGCGGGCAGGCCGACCCGGTTCGTGCAGGCCGTGGACGACTACTCGAACGCGATCGCCGCCCTGCGCGCGGCGGGCGAGACCTCGTCCTAGCGACCGGCCGCGCGACCGCGGCGCCGGCCGCTCACACGCCGGCGAGCGCGTTCAGCGCCGCGCCCGGCATCGTGTAGCCGGGCCCCTTCCGGTAGGGCTCGACCGCGCCGATCAGCCTCGAGCGGACCTCGGACTGGTCGGCCTCGGGCATGGCCTTGAGCACGAGCGCAAGCGCTCCGGCGAGCTCGAGGACGAAGGTCCAGAAGTCGTCGGCGGAGGCGAAGCTCCACTCGAGCTCGATCAGCTCCATCCGCCGGACCTCCAGCCCCGCGCCCTCCAGAAGCGACCGCGTGCGCCGCTCGCTCGCCATCGCGAAGATGCCGGGCGCCTCGGGGTCGGGAGGCGGCCCCCCGGCGTGGTCGAGGATGACGCGGGCCGGCACCGACGCCCACGGGTTGCGGTCGGGGTCGCCCCAGACCGACATCGCGAGGCGGCCGCCGTCGCGCAGCACGCGCCGGGTCTCGCCCAGCGCCGCCGCAGGATCCGCCATCAACATGTACGCCCAGCGACAGAGGACGCCGTCCACGGTCCCGTCCTCCAGGTCGATGCGCTCGGCGTCCATCGTGCGGTGGTCCGAGTTCGCGATCCCGAGCTCGGCGGCGCGCCGCCGCGCGGCATCGACCATCTCGGCGGAGAAGTCGGTCGAGATCAGCCGCCCATCTGGCGCCGAGCGCGGCCGCGGCGGCGAAGCCGGTGTCCCCGAGGCCGGCGGCGAGCTCCAGGACGGTCTCGCCCGGTCGCGGTGCGAGGGCGTTGACCATCCAGAGGCCCACCGCCCGCGAGGCGTCCCACATCCAGTCGCGGCGACGATCCCAGCCGGCCGCCATCTGGTCCCACACCCTGCGGCTGGCCAGGCGGTAACTCCTGCTCAGCCACCGGCCTCAGCCCTCGGGCGGCCCGGCCAGCCCCCGCAGGACCGAGGCCGCCTCGGCGACGACCTCCTCGACGATCGCCCCGGCCGGCGTCGAGCCGCTCGCCAGGCCCGCCGCCTGGCCGGCCCAGAGCGCGATCATCTCGGGGTGGTCGGCCGCCGCCGCCGCCGTGCGCAGGTCGGCGCTCGCCGCGGCCTGCCTCGGGTAACCCAGGGCCGGGGGGCCGGCCGCCTCGAGGGCGGCGACGAGCCGGTTGGGGAGGCCGCGCGCGGGCCGGCCCGAGAGTGCCCGCGTGATGAGCGTGTCCACGTCGTGCGCCTCGCGCAGACGGCGCTTGTAGCCCTCGGGCGCGCCGCTCTCGGCGGCGACCAGGAAGCGCGAGCCCATCTGGACGCCCTGGGCTCCGAGGGCGAGGGCGGCGGCGAGGCCGCGCCCGTCCATGACGCCCCCCGCGGCGACCGCGGGGACATCGACCGCGCGGACGACCTGCGGCACCAGGGCGAAGGTGCCGATCAGCGGCACCTCCCCGTCCTCGGGAACGTCGAACGAGGAGCGGTGGCCGCCCGCCTCGCCCCCCTGGGCGACGATGACGTCCGCGCCCGACCGGGCCGACCGCACCGCGTCGTCCACGCTCGAGGCCATCGCGACCAGGGGCACGCCGGCGTCGCGGGCGAGGTCGTGCACGTCGCCGGGGTCGCCGAGCCCCACGCTCACGACGCCCGCCCCCGCCTCGAGGCTCGCGGACACCAGCTCGCGCGGCGTCGCCTGCGGGGGAGGGGGCGGCGCCTCGTCGGGCAGGCCGAGCTCGCGCCGCAGGGGCGCCAGCGCGGCGTGCGGGTCGCTCCCGCGCCTGTCGGGCGGGGTCGGCGGGGCAACGAGCACGTTGACGGCGACGGGCATCGCCGTCAGGGCGCGGGCCCGCCGCACGGCCTCGGCGGCGGCGTTGACCGTCATCCCGTTCAGCCCGAAGGTGCCGAGGCCCCCCGCCTCCGACACCGCCGCGACGAGCTCCGGTGTCGTGTAGCCGCCGGCCATCCCGGCCAGCAGGACCGGGTGGCGGATCCCGAGAACCTCGCAGAGCCGGTTCGCGAACGGGGCCGGGGCCATGGCCGCCCGACCCTACATCCCCCTGCGCGGCGGCGCGGATTCACGCTGGCCGCGGAGCGGAGAATTCCGGATTTCCAGCCCCGCCGAAGGCGGTGAAATCCGGTTGGTCGCAATCTGCGCAGATGGCGCGCCCCGCCCGAAGGGCGGAGCCATCTGCGCCGGCGCGCCAGAGCGTCACCAGGGCCCAGCGAGCGCATCAGACCCCGCCTCACCCCGAGGCCGGCAGCTCGGCCGGCAGGCCGACGCCCGGCAGGGTCTCGGGCGTCACGAACCCGGTGACGTCCGCGATCCGGTCGCCCCGCAGCGTCAGCACCTGGAGCGCGTAGGGGAGGTAGGCCTCGCGGTCCTCGCTCCATCCGTAGGCGCCGAGGGCGACCTGGCCGCTCGCCCGGGTCGGGACCAGGCGCACGCGCCGCCGGCCGGCCTCGAAACGAGATCCGGTCCACCGGCCCGCGAACGCGAAGTCGCGGAGGAACGTGGCGATCGCCTCGCGGCCGGAGAACCACGTCGGCATCGGCGGCATCGCCACGACGGCGTCCTCGGCGAGCATCGCGACGATCGCCTCCACGTCGCCCTGCTCCCAGGCCTCCACGTAGCCGTCCACGATCTCGCGGAGCCGCTCCTCGCCGAGCGCCCGCAGCGCGGCCTGCTGGCTCTCGGCCGGGAGGCGCTCCTCGGCCGCCTTGCGGGCCCGCTGCAGCGCGCTGTTCGCCGAGGCCACGGTCGTGCCCAGCGACGCGGCGGTCTCCCGCGCGGAGAAGCCGAGCACGTCGCGCAGGATCAGGGCCGCCCGCTGGCGGGGAGGCAGGTGCTGGAGGGCCGCGATGAACGCGAGCTCGACGCTCTCGCGCCGCTCGTAGCGCGCCTCGGGGGCCGCGAGCCCGTCCTCGACGCCGATCAGCTCGTCGGGGTACGGCTCCACCCAGACGGCCTCGACCAGCGGCGCGCCCGGCCCGTCCCGCGGATCGGCCGCCGGCCCGCGGTCGGGCGGCAGGACGCGCTTGGGGCGGCGCGCGATGGTGTCCAGGCACGCGTTGGTGGCGATCCGGTAGAGCCACGCGCGCGGCGAGCTGCGGCCCTGGAAGCCCCGCAGCCCTCGCCAGGCCCGCAGCAGCGCGTCCTGGAGGGCGTCCTCGGCGTCGTGGACCGACCCGAGCATCCGGTAGCAGTGGGCGTGGAGCTCGGCGCGGAGCGGCTCGACCAGCCGGCGGTAGGCCCCCTCGTCGCCCGCCGCGGCGGCCTCCACCAGCTCCCGCTCGCGGTCGGTGGGCCCTGTCGCCGAGCGCGCCATCGCGGCGCAGGCTAGCCCGCGCCGGTCGCGACCGCCCGGACCGCCCGCGCGTGACGGCCGGGCGGCCGCTGTGCGACAGGCCCCCGCCCCCGAGCTCGACCACGAAGGCGCTGGTGCCCGGCTGGGTGCGGTTCTGCCACCGCGTGGCGATGCCCGGCAGGAAGCCGAGCCCCACCGGCTTTGCGGGGAGGCCCGTCATGCGGGCGTAGCGGCGGGCGACGCCGGGATCGGCGCCGCTCGAGATGTCCACCAGCGACAGCGCCTGGTGGTACCAGATCGTCACGTCGGGGCGCAGCCGCCTGATGAGCCGGCCGCCAGGCGCGACTCGCGCTCGGAGAGCGGTCGGGCGCCCGAGTGGAAGGCGTCGAAGGGGCGGCCCTGGGCGCGCCAGCGGTGGGGGAAGTTCCGGTTGAGATCGACGCCCCGGGCGTTCTGGCGGGATCCCGCCGCCGTCCCGTCGGGGTTCAGGTCGTGGATGAGCCAGAGCTCGGCGCCGTCCGGCGCGGGCCCGCGGCGCAGCTCGCGCACGACCGCCCGCCCCGCCGGCTCGTTGCCGTGCACCGCCCCCACCACCAGCACGCGGCGCTCGGCGCCCCGGTCGCCCACCCGGCTCAGCAGGATCGGCCGGCCCTCGGCGCTGCGGCCGAGCACGGCGTCGCGCGAGCGGTCTGGCGCCGCGGCGCCGGTCCCCGCCCCCGCCGTCGCCGCGGCCGCGGCGGCTGCGATCGCGAGGAGGGCCCTAGAAGTCCGTGGCGGCGGCGAGGCTGAGTGCCTCCTCGCGCGCGCGGACGACCTCCCACGGGATCGTGATCGTGCGCCCCTCCATCTCCACCGACCCGCTCGAGCGCAGCTTGCTGAAGGCGGTGGTGACGGCCTCGCGCGAGGCGCCGACGAGCGAGGCCCACTGCGCGTGGGTCAGCTCCAGCCGCAGCTCGACGCCGGCCCGCGTGGCCACGCCGAAGCGGTCGGCGAGCTGGTGCAGGCGCGCGCGAAGGCGGTCCTCGACCCGCATCTCGCTGACGAGGGCGACCGTCTCGCGCAGCATCGCGACGCGGTCGGAGAGCAGCTCGGCCAGGTTGCGCCCCAGGCGCGGGTAGCGGGCGATGAGGCCCTCGATCGCGCGGCCCGAGAGCGGCGAGACGGCGGAGTCCACGAGGGCGCTGACGTTCGCGGCCGGCGCCGTGCCAAGGGTGCTGTAGATCGCGCCCGAGTCGAGCAGCGAGATCATGATCTCGTGCCCCGGCGCCGTGGACTCGAACAGCGCGAGCCGCCCCTCGCGGACGAGGAAGAGGTGGTCGGTGCGGCCGAGCGGCTCCGGCATCGCCGCCCCGCGGGGCCAGCGCACCAGCGGCAGGCGGCTGTCGAGCAGCGAGAGGTCCCGCTCGGGCAGGCCCGAGAACAGGTCCATCTGGCTCAGTCCGGGACGGCCGTTGGTCCTCACGCCCGACGTCCTGAACCCGTCGATCCGCAGGGCGGAGAGGGTCGTCGCCATCCGGGACAATGTGGCATTCGATTGTTATGGCGCCCTAAGAACCGGCACAAGATAGATCGGTGATGCCCGCAGGACGCGCGCCTCTCACCACCCCGACGGGGGACGGTACGATTTCGCGCCCACCCAAGGAGACGCAGTGGACCGGCCCAGCCCCGCCGTCCAGGACTACCTGAAGGCCGTCTACCAGCTGGGCGAGGCGGCGGACGCGGAGGGCGCGATCACGACGTCGCGGGTGGCGGACGCCCTCGCCGTCACCACCGCGTCGGCGAGCAACATGCTGAAGAAGCTCGACGCGCTGGGCTACGTCGTCCAGGTCAAGCGCCAGGGCGTGGAGCTGACGGAGTCGGGGCGGCAGGCGGCCCTCGAGGTGATCCGCCACCACCGGCTGCTGGAGACCTACCTCGCCACCCGGCTCGGCATGTCCTGGGACGAGGTGCACCGCGAGGCCGAGGTGCTCGAGCACCACGTCTCCGAGGCCTTGGCCGCGCGGATCGCCGAGGAGCTCGGCCACCCCGAGCGCGACCCCCACGGCCACCCGATCCCCACGAGCGGCGGCCAGGTGGCGAGCCCGCCGTCGGAGCGCCTGTCAGAGCTCGCGGACGGCGCGACCGCGGTGGTGGGGCGGGTCGACGACCACGACGACGCCCTCCTGCGCTTCCTGGCCGAGCGGGGGCTGGTGCCCGAGGCGCGCGTCGAGGTGCTCGAGCACGCCCCCTTCGGGGGCCCGATCTCGGTACGCGTCGACGGCGACCGCGTCGTGGAGGTGCCCCCCGAGGCGGCGCGGGCGGTGCACGTCGAGTAGCTCGGCGCCCGTCAACGCGCGATGAACTGCGTGATGATCGCGGCGACCATGGCGGGATCGGTGCGGTGGGCGACGTGCCCATGCCCCTCGAGCACTCGGATGTGGACGTCGGGGATCGCCGCCGCCGCCTGGCGGGTCGCCTCGTTCAACGCGGGAGGGCTCTCGGAGCCCGCCAGCATGAGCGTCGGGGCGGCGATCCCGTCGAACTGGCCGGGCCCGTAGACCCAGCCGTCCTCGGCCCTGCACTCCCTCGGCACGGTCGGGACGGTCGCGAGCCGGTCCGTCCACGACATCTTGGGGTTCGATCGCATCGCGGCGACCTCGTCGTCGGTCATCCCCGCGATCTCGACCAGCACCTCGAGCAGCGCTGCCTCCATGTCGCCCGCCGCCACCTTCCGCTCGATGGACTCGATCGAGCCGGCGGGATAGGCGAGGCCCAGGCTCGGCTCGTAGAGCACGAGGTGATGGAGGTTGGTCGTGAGGGCTGCGCCGCCCATGGCGCAGCTGGCGCCGTAGGAATGGCCGAACAGCGCAACCGCGCCACCGGTGCGGGCCGCCACCCAGTCGACGACGACGGCCACGTCCTCGAACTCCCGGTCGATCGAGTACCCGGCTGCATCACCGCTCGCGCCGAAGCCCCGGCGATCCATCGAGAAGGTGGTCACGCCGTCTCGCAGCTCGTCCACCAGGGCGCCGGAGGCGGTGTGGTCCTGGAGCGACCCGTGGACCATGACGAGCGGGGGCCCCTCGCCCTCGACCCACACGGCGAGGGATGTCCCATCGGCCGATCGCACGTCGAAGCGACTCTTCATGGCCTCCCCCGGCGTCTCAGTCGACGAAGGGCTGGGCCTCGTCGACCAGGTCCTCCAGGTCGAGCCCGAGGCTCTGCAGGTAGAAGGGCGTCAGCAGGTTGAGCGTGTGGCGGCAGGCGGGGCAGATCGGCAGCGGCGGTGGGTCGGGCAGCTCCGGCGTCGCGCCCGAGAGCGAGTAGGCCTTGCCGCAGTACTTGGCGCAGACCCCGCACGCGCCGGCCTTGCAGTCGAAGCGCACCAGGTCGACGCCGGCCGCGCGCACCTGCTCCAGCAGGGCCTCGTGGGAGAGCCGGTACGACTCGGCCTCGCGGGCGAGGGCGGCCCGCGCGTCCGGCGTCCACCCCTCGCGCAGCGCGGCCGCGAAGGGCGCCGGCGGGTCCGGCACCTCCCGGAAGCGCTCGGTCCAGCGGTCGATCTCGCTCTGCCAGTCGCGCCCCGGCGTCAGTCCTCCACCCAGTCGATGCTCGGGGCGCGCGCCAGCAGCCCCGCCTCGTGCCCGCGGCGCAGCAGCTCGGCGACCGCGGCGCGCCCGTCCTCGCCGTAGTCGAGCGTGCGGTCGTTGACGTACATGCCCACGAAGCGGTCGGCCAGCCCGCGGTCCAGGCCGCGGCCGAACCGCTCGGCGTGCGCGAGGGCCCCCGCGCGGTGCTCGAGGCCGTAGGCGATGCTGGCGCGCAGCAGCCGCGACAGGCGCGGCAGGGTGTCGCCCTCGTCGAGGTCGCGCCGCACCGCGTTCGCGCCGAGCGGCAGGGGGAGGCCGCCCGTGAGCTCGTGCCACCACTCGCCGAGGTCGAGCACCGAGCGGAGGCCCTGGCGGGCGTAGGTGAGCTGGCCCTCGTGGATCACCAGCCCCGCGTCGGCCTCGCCGGCCTCGACGGCGTCGAGGACGCGGTCGAAGGGCGTGATGAGCGGCTCGTCGATGCGGCCCACCGCGAGCTGCAGCTCCAGGAAGGCGCTCGTCAGCCTGCCCGGCACCGCCACCCGCAGGCGGGGAAGGTCGGCCGGGTCCACCTCGACGTCCTGCCGCGCGACCACGATCGGGCCGTAGCGCTCGCCCATCGACGCGCCGTGGGGCAGCAGCCGGTAGCGCTCGGAGAGGTAGGCGTACGCGTGGACGGAGAGCGCGGTGACCTCCAGGCGCCCCTCGCGCGCCCAGTCGTTCAGCGTCTCGATGTCGCGCAGCACGTGCTCGAAGCGGAACCCGTCGGTCGGGATCAGCTCCTCGGCGAGCGCGTAGAACATGAAGGCGTCGTCGGGGTCCGGGCTGTGCCCGAGCCGGATCAGGCGTCCGCCGCTCACGAGAAGAAGGTGTCCTCGTCGCGGTAGGGCGGAGAGCACGCGCAGAGCAGGCGCAGCGGCCCGGCCTCGTCCGCGCGGATCCGGTGCCAGGCGCCGGGCGGGATGAGGATCGCGTCGCCGGCCGCAACCCGCGCCAGCTCGCCGTCGACCTCGATCTCGCCCGAGCCCTCGACGAGGTAGTAGAACTCCTCGCTCTCGCGGTGGTAGTGGCGATCGGTCGTCTCGCCGGCGCCGATCGTGGCCTCCGCGAGGCTCTGGTTGGCGACCGGGGCGTTCGAGCGGTCGAGGAGCGAGCGGATGACGCTGCCGTCCGCCGTCGTGAACGGGTCGGCCGCGTCGCGCGCGCGGATCTCCATGTCCCTCAGGCTACCCGGCGCCCGTGGGCGCGGTCTCCAGCGCGACCGGCTCGCGGACCACGCACATCCCCTCGCCCTCTGCGACGAGCACGTCGCCCGGCAGGTGGATCGACACGACCGCCCGGTAGCCCCGCTCGCTGCGCTGCACCAGGCGCCCGCGCAGGGTCAGCTCCGCCCCGACCGGGATCGGCCTGCGCAGCCAGTACCGCACCTTCGCGGTCATCCCCCAGAGCCCGTGCGGTGCGCCGGCGTAGACCAGCATCTCGTTGACGAGCATCCCGATCAGCCCGCCGTGGACCCGTCCCGGGTAGCCGATCTGGGTCGCGCGCGGCGTGTAGCGGGCCACCGCGTCGGTGCCGTCGCGGCGGATCTCGAGCCGGAGCCCCTCGGGGTTGGCCGGGCCGCAGACGAAGCAGTCCGGGAACTCCGGCGGGTTCAGCAGCGGCAGATCGTCCACGGGAAGGCGCATGCTACCGTCCGGCCCGTGACGGGCTTCCTGGTCGTCGTGCACTCGCTCATCTCGGTGCTCCTGATCTTCCTCGTGCTGCTGCACAGCGGCAAGGACGCGGGGCTCTCGGGCGCCTTCGGCGTCGGCGGCTCCTCGAGCTCCTACGGCGGGTCGACGGCCATCGTCGAGCGGAACCTGGACCGCATCACCGTGATCACGGCGATCGTCTTCTTCGTGACGACGTTCTTCCTGGCGAGGGCCCTCTAGGACCGCTCCCCGCCGCCGTGGGGCTGGGCGGGCTCGACCACCCAGGCGTACGCCTCCGCGAGCCGGAGCAGGGTCGTCGCGTTGGGGGCGACCGCCGCCTGGGCGGCGATCGCGGCGATCAGTGCGTCGCGCGCCTCCTCGTCCGTCGCGGGCGTCTCGCTCACGTCGCCTCCTGTCGTCGGTTTCGCCGGGTTTCGGTAGGGTCCCGGCCGGTGGACAACGCGACCCTCATCACCGGCGCGAAGTGGGTCGGGGGCGCGATCGCCGTCGTGGTGATCGCCATCGCCCTCTACCTCGGCGCCGTGCTGTCGGTGTACATACTGGCCTGGATCATCGACCTCATCGGGATCATCTTCGACTGACCGGTCTAGACTCGCACGGATCGGGCGCGGCACCCCGCTCGGAGGAGATGCGGTAGGTGATGCCGGAGACGGATGGCGCAGCGGCCGCTTCCGAGCCTGAGCGGGACGACCGGGAGGCGATCCGGCAGGAGTTCGAGCGGCTCCGGGCCGACGTGGCGGTGCTCGCCTCCTGCGAGGCGCAGCTCGCGGCGGGCCGTCACCAGACGCAGCTGCGCCGGCGGGCCGTCGACGTCGCCGGCCCGCTGGCCATCGGGTTCACGCTCCTCACGGCATTCGGGCTCGCCAACGCGGCGGCCGTCTACGCGCTGTCGAACGTGCTGCCCGACTGGGCCGCGGCGCTCGTCCTGGCCGGGGCGTGGGTCCTCGTCGGCGCGCTGCTGGCGGTCGCCCTGCGCGTCCGCGCGGATCGCGGCGAGGGGTGGGCGTGGTGGAAGCTGCTCGCCGGGGGCACGCCCGAGGGGCGCAGGCTGCTCGAGGAGCGGCGCGCCCGGGCGGCGGAGGACGTGCGCGCGTCGCTGGAGCGGCTCGCCGCGCCGCTCTCCAGGCAGGCCGCCTCGGCGGCCGTGCCGGTGGCGAGCCACGTCGCGAGCGAGATGGCGGGCGCGGTGGCGAGCGAGGTGGCGGGCGGCGCGCTCGAGGTGGGAGCGGATCTGATCGAGGGCTCGGACGAGCTCATCGAGTCCATGACCGTCGAGATGCCGGGAGGTGGCCTGGTCAACCAGGTGTGGGACGTCGTGCTCACGCCCGGGCGCTGGGGCATCAAGGTGGCCACGACCGTTCTCAAGCGTCCCCCGCCGGGGGAATGAGCGAGCGACGTCGGGAGGCTTGGCGACATGGGCAAATCGGATGAGACCGTCAGATCGCTCGTCGAGGACCCGGCGATCGAGGCCGTCGAGCTCAAGATCACCGCGCGCGAGGAGCAGGAGGGGCGCGCGCGCTCGGCGCTCGAGCTCGACGAGGTCGAGCCGGAGCAGCGGCGGGTCTACTTCTTCGACACGCAGGACCTGGCGCTCGTCGAGGGCGGGCTGGTGCTCCGCGCGCGGCTCGTCCGGGACGGCGTCGACGACTCCACCGTAAAGCTCCGCCCCGTCGTCCCGGACGGCATCGATGAACGGTTCAAGCGGATGGACGGCTTCGAGATCGAGCTGGACGCCGTCGGGGACGCGCTCAGCTGCTCGGCCAAGCTGAGCGTCGAGCAGCGGCGCGACGAGATCGACGAGGTGGCGGCCGGCAGCCGCCCGCTCCGGCTGCTCTTCTCGGAGGACCAGGAGCGCCTGATCGAGGCGTACGCGCCCCGCGGCGTTGACTGGGCCGACCTCTCCGTCCTCGGCCCCGTCGAGGTGCGCCAGTGGAAGGTGGAGCCCAAGGGGTTCTCCCACGAGGTGACCGTGGAGGAGTGGGTGCTGCCCGACGGTTCCGACCTGGTCGAGCTGTCGATCAAGGTGGAGCCGGGGGACACGGCCGAGGCCGGGGCGGACTTCGACGCGTTCCTGCGCTCTCGGGGGATCGACCCGGAGGGGGACCAGCAGACCAAGACCCGGGCGGCCCTGAGCTACTTCACGGACGGCGCCCGGCAGTAGGACGCGAGCCGGCCGGCCCGCGGGTCGGCCGCTCCCGGGTTCCCCTCGACCCGCGGCTCGGCGCCCAGCCGCGCCGCGGGTTGTGCATCGACGACGAGAACGGGCATCGGCCGACTCGCCGTCCGGCCCTCCGCGCCGATGCTTCACAATTTACGCGTACGCGAGAGATGCACCACCACGAACGAGGAGAACGAGTCATGAGGGAGACACGTCGAGCGGACGAGATGCTGCCCGGCCTCCGGGTCCGCTTCCGGGCGGGCGAGGCTGTCTACGCGGGCACCATCGCGTTGACGCGGCCCGTGGACGCGCGCCGCATCGAGTTCGCGTTCAGGGACGCGTTCCGCTGGAGGTTCCTGAACGCCGACCTCTTCTACCGCGACCGGCCCGACGACGAGGCGGACGAGCGCGAGGACGCCGCCGCGGACCGGCCGGAGGAGTTCGTGTCCGACGAGCTCGCCCCGGTGCCGGCATGACCACACGCGTCGGACCACCGACCCACTACCACGTCTACGACATCGAGCTCGACCTGCGCGCCCGCGGGTTCTGCGTCTTCGGCGGCACCTGAGTGCCCGGCGACAACCCCAACATCCTCCCGATGGAGGTGCCTGCCGCTCCATTGCTTCGCGTGCGGCAGGGCCTTCCCGGCCGGGAGCAACCATCCCGACGCCCGCGGCAGAGACCTGGGCCCCCACCGATACTGCCCGTCGTGCGGGGCGCGGCGCACCACCGCAGGCGCCCGCCGAGGGCCCGCGCATCGTCGGCGGAGGGAGGGATGAGCACGTTCTCTCCCGGCACACGCGTCTCCTGGAACACGAGCCTGGGTGACGTCAGGCATGGAACCGTCCTGGACGACGACGACATCCACTACCTCGTCAGCATCCAACCGGACGATGGCGGGCGCATGGTTCAGCGTCACCCATACGACGTGAGGCCGGCGGCGGCCGGTGAAGGGCCGGACCCGCGCCGCCGACCGGACACGGCGCCATCGCCAAGACCCGGTCCCCGGATCATCTGGTCATGCCCGATCGAGCAGTTCCGTGGGCTCACGATCAACGTCGTGGCGAGCCCCGGCGACGGCAGGTACCGGATCATGTTCCTCCAGGACGGCCGCTACCACGAGAGCGCGACCATGATCCTCGGCGACATGTGGAACGTCTACTCCGACCGCGAATGGACGATCCGGCGGGCGCGCCAACGCGCCACCTGGCTGAACACGTTCGGGTACCGCCTCCCGCGTCACGAGCCGACGCCGCCGGAGGATCGGCGGCGCGAGAGGGCGACATGATCGCCTGCCCGAACTGCCGTTACGAGAACCGGCGGAGCCCCTGCGCGATCTGCGGGACGACGCTGCCGGAGCCTCGGAGGCCCGACCCAGTCGAGGCTCAGGTCCGCAGATACGAGGCGCAGGGCGCGGCGCGGCGCCAGGCCGCCCGCCGGTCGTACGGGAAGGCGCTCGGCATCGTCCTGGTCGTCCTCGCGATCCTCGGAGCCGCCTGGGCGCAGAACCAGGCCGCCGAGGACAACGGCGGCTACGAGCCCGACACCCCGCTGGTCTGCGGGCAAGGGCGCTGCTGAACGACGACGCCGAAGCGCGCTGCCGCGACCCGCTCCGCAGAGACGGAAACCCGAGGTGCGGGGCTTCCTGAGGTGCGCCCGAGAGGACTTGAACCTCCACGGGCCATACGGCCCACAAGGCCCTCAACCTCCCGGGCGGGGCCGGTGCGATTGCCCTCCTGAGCACCCCGGCCGATTGGGAGCGCCGCCGTGCCCGGGCCGGTTCCACGCTCCGAGCGAGCGTTCTGGCCGTCAAAGAGTGCGAAAAAGTAACGTCCCCGCGAATAGGATCGCGGGATCGCTGTGGCCGCCCGCTCCCCATCCATCCGTCGGCGTCCGCTCCCCGTCTGGTGGGTGGTGGGGGGCGCGCTGCTGGTCGTGGTTCCGACCGCCGCCGCACGGCCGTCGCAGCCGTCGGTCTCCTCCAGTGTCGGCTCGACCACGAACGCGGGCTCGGCGACGTTCTCGTGGACCGGATCGACCCCCGACCCCGGCCACACGATCCTCCGCTACGAGGGCGGCATCGGATCCGAGAACGCCGACTTCGGCCTGGAACAGTCGGCCGGGAGAAGTCTCGGTGCCGAGGGCACGTACACCTTCAGGGTGCGGGCGGTCGAGCGGGAGGAGGGGGTCGAGGATGCTGAGGATGTCGAGGGGCCCTACGACACGGTCACGGTAGTGGTCGACCGCACGCCCCCGCAGATCAGCGCCACGCTGTCGCCGAGCCGTCCGAACGGGGAAAACGGCTGGTATCGCAGCCTCGAAGTCGACTGGACCTGCCGGGACCCGAACGGCTCGGGCGTCGCCTCGTGCCCGTCGGACGAGACCGTCACGAGGCAGGGCGCGGGCCAGCGTCGCTCCGGACGCGCCCAGGACCGTGCTGGCAACGTCGACGCCGCGTCCTCGCCCTCCTTCAACCTCGACGCGGCCAAGCCGAACGCGGCCCCGATGCGCTCACCGAGCCCGGGGGCGGTCGTCGCGACGGAGCCAATCTTCGTCTGGGGGCCCGCGCCGGGCGGGGAGACGTCGGGCTTCAATCGCTACGAGGTCTTGGTCCGCATCGCAGGCACCTACCGGACGGTGTCGCGCGTGGCGCACAGCGGCGGCGCCACCCAGTACTCGGCGACCCGCGACCCGAGAGTCTGGTCCCAGCCGTTGCCCAAGGACACCGACCTGCGGTGGTACGTCCGCACGTACGACAACGCCGGCAACTCCGGCGGCAGCGAGAGCCAGTCGCGGGCCTTCAGGATCAGCTCGACGGCCCCCGGGCCGCCCACGACGCTGATCGGCCCACCGGCCAGGCCGCCGGTGATCGCGCCGACCCGCAGGCGGCCTCCCGCGCTTCCGCGCCAGAACGCCAAGCGCCTGCGGCCGCGCGCCGGCAAGCTGTTGCTCACGCGCCGGCCGGTCCTGCGGTGGACCAGCGGACCGCGCGGCACGAGGCTCTACAACCTCCAGGTCTTCCGCGTCACGGGCATCCGGACCGCCGGCAAGGCGGCGCCCAGGGCCAAGAAGGTCTACTCGGTCTTCCCGAAGGCGCGGCGCTACAGGGTGCCGAAGGTCGGGATCCTCGCGGGCACCTGCTATGTCTGGCGGGTCTGGCCCTTCGTGGCCAACCGCTTCACGGCCAGGCCGCTCGGAGTGAGCAACTTCTGCATCGCCAGCGCCAAGCGCCTGCGGCAGGAGGCGGTGGCCGATGCCGAGCGACGGGCGGCGAAGGGACGCTGAGGCGCGTCGCCAGCACCGGCCCGAACTCGACGAAAACCCCGCAGTTGCGGGGCTTCCTGAGGTGCGCCCGAGAGGACTTGAACCTCCACGGGCCATACGGCCCACAAGGCCC